>JAVRBO020000048.1:0-183793 GCA_034531195.2 Nostoc sp. ChiSLP01 | reverse complement strand
GCCCTCTGCCTTCTGCCTTTCCCCAACCTAGATCACCAAAAGTTGCCAAGAACCATCCTTTACTTTAAGCCACACTCTTTAGACTTACCCCTGTTGTGTCCCTTTTGGAGAATGCAATAACCGAAATTACGAAGCTTTGGTTTCCAGTTTTGTCTATTAATGTTAGTTTCTATTAGAAAATAAAGCGTCAAATCTTCATGAAATCAAAGTTTTAGACTTTGGCTTCGATTATTGTTTTTCAAGAGTGACAAAACAGGGATATAAATGACAGATTATCTTCTTCTGGGTCTGTTATCTAATAAATGAACCGCAGCACCAGCAGCAGCACCATTGACACCATTTTTCCAGGTAGTTCTACAACTACCAGAAATTGCCCCTGCCAATACACCAGCACCAGCACCTACACCGATATCTTGAACAGGTAAACGTCCGTTTCTTCTTCTAGCTCTGACGGATCTTGCACCATTGGCAGCATTCACAGCAGCACCAGCAGCAGCACCTTTAAAAGCATTGTCTAATACCGAACCACATTTTGTTAAAACCCCACTTAATACACCGGCCCCGGCTCCAATGGCTGCATTATTAAGAACTCGGTCATCAGCAGAAGCAGGTTGAACCGGGATTAAGCTAGTACCAGCTAAAGTAGCAGCCATCAAGCCAGGTAGGAATGCGCGTTTTAGCATGTTTTGCATGGTAGTACCTCTAAAAATCTTACGATTGGCGAACAACCAAATTTCAGTGCGATCGCTAATCCTCCTATTTCTGATTTTAGACAATAGGAATATTATCTAAAATAAAAATATCAGGATAATTGCACATACTAAAACGTAATTTTAGCCTAAAGCCTGTTGTATTTACTGAACAAACTCGCGCCCCCTTAATCCCCCCTTGTCAAGGTGAGAAACAAGAAATCCAATTCCCTCCCCTTGACAAGGGGGAGCCACTGCGTTGGGCGGCTCTGCCGACTTGAAGCAAGTGGCGTTAGGGTTAGGGTGGGGTAAAACCTTGGTTAATCAGCTATTTCAGACTTGTGTGTACGCCGTAGCCTTCGAGGACAGGCAGGAGTAACGCGAGCAATGCAATGATAACTAATCATCCGAACTTGATATAACTCAAGCTTTTCTGCTTTTTTTAGTGCCATTCCTTTTCGGTCTACTGATTATACGCCCCTAAAACTTTTAAAGTCGCAATAGTCGCCTCAGTTAAATCAGTCACACCAGTAATATTCATCCCTTCGTAAGGTCTTTCGCATCTAAGAGTTTTCAGGCATTTTCCTGTTTCCACATCCCAAAGTTTAATCGTCTCATCTTCACTACTACTAGCCAAAATTTTACCTTGAGGATTAAAAGCAACCGACCAAACCCACTTGCTATGTCCTGACAAGGTTTTTATTTCTTTGCTAGTATCCAGATTCCACAGCTTGATTGTCTGATCCCCGCTACCGCTGGCTAAGAGATGACCATCTCTACTAATTGTGGCTGAGTATACGCAATTGCTATGCCCCTGCAAGGTTTTCAGACACTTACCAGTGCTGGCATCCCACAGTTTCAGCGTTTGATCCCCGCTGCTACTTGCCAAAGTCGTACCATCAGGACTAAAAGCAACTGACCAAATCCAGTCAGTATGACCTTCCAAAGTTTGAATGCAACTACCAATGCAGACATCCCAAAGCTTAATAGTTTGGTCATGACAACCACTAGCTAGTATCTTACCATCAGGACTGAAAGCAACTGACCAAACTCGCTGAGTGTGACCTTGCAAAGTTTGGAGACATTTACCTGTGGTAACATCCCATAGTCTTATTGTTTGGTCATCACTGCCACTAGCTAGCATCTTACCATCAGGACTAAAAGCAACTGAGATAATTCGATTGCTATGTCCGCTCAAAGTTTTGAGACACTGACCAGTTTTGACATTCCACAGTTTCACGGTTCGATCTTCACTGCCACTAGCAAGGATGTTACCGTCTTGGTTCAAGGAAACTGATGTTACTCGATTACTATGTCCGCGCAATGTTTTTAGGCAAAGACCAGTGTTGGTATCCCAGAGTTTTACGGTTTGGTCGTTATTACCACTAGCAAGGATATCACCTTGAGAACTGAAGGTAACCGACCATATACCATTACAATAACCCTGTAAGGTTTTGAGGCATCCACCTGTAGTAACATCCCATAGCTTCACTGTTTGGTCATCGCTGCCACTGGCTAGAATCCTACCATTGGGACTAAAGGCAACCGACCATACCCTACTGCTATGTCCTTTGAGAGTTTTCAGGCATTGACCTGTGCTGGCATCCCACAGTCTTATCGTTTGGTCATCACTGCCACTTGCTAGGCGATCGCCATCTAAACTAAAAGCAACTGAATTCACCAAGTCAGTATGACCATGCAAAGTATAAATACATTTGCCTGTACTGAGGTTCCACAGCCTAACTGTTTTGTCATGACAACCGCTAACTAGCATCTGACTATCAGGACTAAAAGCAACGGACTGTACTCTATGGGTGTGTCCTCGTAAGGTCTTGATGCATTGACTAGTTTTAATGTCCCACAACCTAATAGAGCAGTCATCATTTCCAGTAGCCAGCATTCTCCCATCAGGACTAAAGACCGCTGTCCACACCCGACTACCCTCTCCCTCAAGAGTTTTCAGGCATTTGCCAGTGGCAACATCCCATAATCTTACTGTTGTGTCTTCGCTGCTACTTGCTAGTGAATGACCATCGGGACTGAAGGAAACTGACCAGATGCCGCCGCTATGACCCTCGAAGGTGGCCAAGCATTCCCCAGTGGTAGTATCCCATAACTTCACTGTTTGGTCATCGCTGCCACTAGCAAGAAGATGACCATCAGGACTAAAAGTTACAGGCCAGATAAAACCTGTGTGTCCCTTGCAAGTCAGCAGTTGTTTTCCATCTGCAACTTGGTAAAGGCGAACTTCACCATTGGTATCTCCTGTAGCTAAGAGTTTGCCATCATAACTCAAAGCCACGGCATGAATACCGCCAATAGTTTCTGCAAAAACACATTTAGCTAAATTAGCATTTGCAAAACTAGCATTTTGCAAATTTACATTCCGCAGGTCTGCTTGCCAAATCGTGAGATCGGAAAAATCACTACCACTTAGGTCAGTTCTCAAATGAGAAAGCAAATTAATAATATTTCCAGCTGTATAACTTTGTTCTAGAGGAGATGTTTGTCTCAGGGTGGCGAGAATTTGGGTGAGGTGATTTTCTAGAGTTTTTTGACTTCTAAAATTAGCAAATAATCCTTCGATGATAGGTTTCAAGATGAGGTGAATTTGAGTTTCCCTTACATAGTCTTTTGCAGTTGCTTTAATCGAAGCATGGCTACTGAAAAATTCAAGATTTTGAGTGATAATTTCTTGACAAACTTGTTCTACTAATCGATTAATTGCATACTCCATGACTACAGGTTGTAGAGTGAAGAGTGCTTCTCTGTTTTCAACAAGCGTAGTTGTAGCCTTTTCGGTTAGAGAACGTCTGACCAAAGATTCCAAAACTTCCAGTAACTTTTGCAATGATAATGCTGAGATAATATCTTTTTGTAATTCGGCAAGGGAAACTGGCTCATGATTAATCGCCAGCCAATATATAATTTCTTGTTCTAAATCTGATAAACGTTCAAACTGCTGCTCTAAAATATCCCAAATATCACCAAAAACAACAGCATCTTGTTTTAAAAATTCGGAAACATTACCACCGAATAAATCTTGAACAGTTGTGGCAACTACTTTTAAAGCTAAAGCATTACCTCCATAGCGTTCAACTAATATTTTCAGTTCTTCGTCATCGGCTGATATACCTTTGATTTTCAAAATTTCTTGACCGTCATTTGCCAAAAGACCTTTGAGCGCGAAGGAACGAACGCATAAACTTCCTCCTTCCATTGATGCTATTTCTTTGGGTTTTTCTCTGCTTGTGAGGATTAAGCAGCTTTGTTGTTCTGTTTCTCCTAAACGTTTTAGCAGTTCGCTATATCCTTCATATCCGTCGCGATAGCGTCCGGCGCGGCTACCACCACGCAAAATTGACTCCAGATTATCTAGTATTAATAAACACCGATGCTGTCGCAGATAAGATAGAAGTCGCGTTAGCCTTTGAGCTGTGCCTTCTGGTAGGATTGCTTCAGTTTCTCGTTCGTCAGAAAGAAATTGGATTAAGCTGGCTAAGAGCGTATTAATTGGAGGAGCATCTTGTAGCGATCGCCAAATAACGTACTCAAAATTCTCTTTAATTTGTTCTACAAGCCTAACACAAATGGAAGTTTTACCAATTCCTCCCATACCTAAAATTGTCACTATCTGACAGCGTTCCTTTAAAATCCATTGCTCTAATGTAGCGATTTCTGCTGTGCGTCCATAAAAAACTGATGCTCCGATTGCTTCTCCCCAATCTAAATGTCGAGATTTGTCTGAATTTGTGTAGTCAGTTTTATCTAAGTCTAAATCTAAAGCTTGAAAAAAAAGCTCAAGTGTCTTTTTATCAACTCCTTCTTCACGAGATAATACTTTAGAGATTGTCACAGTATTTACTTTGACTCGTTCGCTTAAATCCTCCAGAGTATATCTGTTTCCGTAATTCTCTTTGTCTTCAAGGGCAATTTTACCGGATTGAAGCTTTTGCAATCCTTCAAGTGTCAGAATCAGACCACGCTTGCGTTTTTGCTTTGGAAGCTGCGTCATAGCTACTAACCCGATAAAGGTAAAATAAAATATTTGTAATTATTGATACATTACATTTCTTGTAAAATCGGGAAAAGGGGAAGGGGAAAGGGGGAAAGGTTTGATATTTTCCCTTTCCCCTTTAACATGATTCCCTTTTCCCACCTCTTGCAATAAGCACTTTTGCAAGAGACTTCATGAGCTGCGCTCACAAGGAACAATGAAAATGTCTTTTCCTCCTGCCTCCTGCCTTATTTTCAAGGCAGGTCTATTATTTGCTATCAATTTAACGAGCTTGAGATTTGTAACTCCAAGTAAATTTAAGGTTATGTTGCAAGGGTTGGTTGTCATCGTGTACGATAAATTAATACCTTTTGGTTAAGAAAAAGATATAAAAAGGTAAAAGTTTAAATTCACCCTTGACTTTTTATCGCTTCAGTTTTTCTTCTAGACAACTCAAGTTGTTAATCAAGTATTAATTAATTAATAAACTTGAATAAATAGAGAAATCAGAAATCTCCGTATGGAGTATACCAAGATCACAAAGGACTCAAGTCCTTTAGTTGTATTCTGCATAGATTCTTTAAAAAACTTTAATATTCAAAAGTTTTTTATACAAAAGACTTCTTGCAAAAATTAGTTTTGCACTCTTGGGGAAAGGGGAAGAACGGAAAAGCACGGATCTTCCCCGAATTTCTCACGCATAGGTGGAGAGTGTGGGGAGATAGAGAATTTATGCCTCTCCTCCCACACCTCCCACACCTCCCACACCTCCCACACCCTGGATTTCTCACAAGTGAGAAATCCAGGCTTCCTCTTTCCCTTTGCCCCTTACCCTTTTCCCCCTCAGAATTTCTCGATTAACCAGTCAAGCCGATCAGATGACCATATTGGCAGTTTTCGGATGTGTTTGAGAGTGTCATAGGTATAGCCATACTTTCTGAGATTGAGAGTGTCTTTGGGGGTGACAATATCATTGCGTGCAAAGTTTGGTAGCAGAGATAGTATATCCCCAGGGCCTATTTTTCCTGGTGTGGACTGTCCTCCATCCCAAGGCCACATGGGATCGTTGAGATTGTGTCCATAAGGCTGATTAGCTTTTGGATAACAAGGTTTTTTGCTGCAATGTTTTTCTTCCCATTCGGCCCAAAGGCGATCGACGTTGGCATGATGCAGCCAAAAAATGGGATCGTTGGGAGAACCAGGAACGTTGCTCATCGTACCTAATCTTTGCAGTAAAGGCGGCGGAAACTGAGTTAAATCGACAAGAACCCCACCGACTAATCCATGAAGATAGTTATGAGTGAATACTCCAGGAGTTTCATTGCCATCTTTATCTACGGCAATATCTCCTTCCATCGCAGAACGAAACTGAAGGTAGTCTTTGATGTTGAACAAATTATTGATTTCTGTTTGAGGTAAAGGGTAATTATTAGCAGGAGGGATTTTGAGAAAGCGGATGAGTGATGTTCCCAAACTTGCGTTTGTCACTTGGTCAATATGTAAGTTGTCGTTCAAAACCCAGCCATCTGCTAAAGAAAAATTACCATACTGAACAGAACCACCCGAAAAAGTACCCGCACCTGGAACGTTTATTGTTGTTCCTGTACCATTTGTTCCTAAAAAGCCTGGTTGAAAGATAACGTCGATCGCTCTAGGATCTGTCCAATCCCAATATGGAATAGTTATTTTCCGGTTAACTGACTGTAAAGCTTTTTCAAATCTTCTTAAATATTCACGATGCCAAGGCA
Organism: Nostoc sp. ChiSLP01; assembly: GCA_034531195.2. Classification (GTDB taxonomy): domain Bacteria; phylum Cyanobacteriota; class Cyanobacteriia; order Cyanobacteriales; family Nostocaceae; genus Nostoc. The sequence goes on along the minus strand of JAVRBO020000048.1, from coordinate 177,359 downwards.
AAAAGCCTGCATTTCCATGAGCTGCATCTGTTCCGGCTGCTGGCCCAGTGGGATGTAGCATTGTATTGGACTGATTTGCATTCATACCTCCACTATGTATTGATGAAAATCCCATTGCTCCCACGTGTATTGACACAATTTGGTCGTAGAGACTGATTTTGCTGCCTTTGGGGATTGTCTTTTTTAATGTTTTAATGGCGTTAACAAAGTCTGCTTTTTCTTGTGGAGTCAGGTCAAGAACGTTTTTTCTGACTAGTGTGAAATCCGTTGCTGGAGTTTTCACCATAGTCATGGCAAGAATTATGCCAACACATAACAAGATGATTGTTTGACGAAGAAATTTTAAGGATTTTTTTCTCTGCTGAAAATTTTTTCTCCACTTTTGAGCTTTTCTGGTGTTCGTGCGAACAAAAGTGTCAATTTTAAATTTCATTGAAAAGAGTTCCTGATTTAGATTAGTTATGCGATCGCTTTTGTATCAAGACTAAAAACGAACTGATAAAGACGCAAAGGACACGAAGCAATAGGAGTAAAGACGTTGCATTGCAACCATTCTCTAATAAGCTCTAGTAGTTCGCCCTGAACGCAAGCGGGGTAAAGGGTAAGGGGTAAAGGGAAAAGGTTTTAACCCGAATTTCTCACGCTAAGGTGGGGAGTGTGGGGAGAGAGGGGGGATGGGGGAGTGTGGGGAGTGTGGGGAGAGAAGGGGGAAAAATTTCTTCACCATCCTCCCACACCTATTTACTGTGCGGTATATGCTCCATCAACCATCATGTTGTGCCCCATAATAAAGGAAGCCGCATCCGAACATAACCACACCACAGTTTCGGCTACCTCCTCTGGTTTACCAGTGCGTCCTATGGGATGCCTTGCTGTTAGTTGCTCCAGTGCATCTGTGGGTAAAGTTGCTAGCATTTCAGTTGCGATCGCCCCAGGACTGACAACGTTAATTCGGATACCTGCTTGGGCATACTCCATTGCTGCGGCTTTAGTTAAGGCAGTAACCCCACCTTTTGTTGCACAGTAGCCAGTAAAGCCGGGGAAACCAACGACACCAGCAGTAGAAGCGATATTGACAATTGCCCCGCTCCCTTGTTTGAGCATTGCTGTGATTTGATATTTCAAACAAAGCCAGGTTGCTTTCAAATTTACGTCAACCAGTCGATCCCAGTGTTCTTCAGACATATCTGTAATTGGGCTAGCCGGGCCCCCAAATCCGGCACTGTTGCAAGCGCAGTCCAAACGGCCATAAGTATCGACGGTTTTCTCAATCAGAGTTTCGACATCAGCAGGATTTGATACATCAGTTTTGATGAAAATACCCTCTCCTCCGATTTCCTGTATGCGGTGGATGGTTTCTTCTCCCTCGGCGATGCGACGGCTAGCAGCCACGACTTTAGCTCCAGCGCGGGCAAATGCGATCGCACTCGCCCGACCAATACCTGATGAAGCCCCAGTCACTAGAGCGACTTTTCCATATAATTGGTAGCTCATACGCGTACTTCTTCCTTGGTGATTGCTTTGTTTTGTACTGATTGATAGCTATGACTTTTGAGTTGCGACACACCACATAAAGCACTAAAAGGTTCGTGGAGATTGGGAACAGTACTTAATGCCACATTGCCCCAACGCATGACACTGGCAGAAGCCGCGCCTGCTGCACCTAAACCATAAATCAGAACCAAATCATTTTCCTGAATCTTGCCCAACTGCACAGCGTAGTACAAATTGGCGATCGCGATTACTGGGCCGATGTTTGCATACTCAGAGTAAAGGTTGATTGTCTTTTCTGGGTCAATGCCTAGCACGGTGGTGCAGAAACTAGCCGACCAAGCAGTGGATGTATTGAAAATAAAAAAGTCAATTTCGTCAAGTGTGACACCAGCCGCAGCTAAAGCACCTTCACAACAAGTACGCAATTGCTCCACAGCAGTGTCGCGGATGGCTTTATTTGCGCCTTTGCCCATCCGCATGTGGATTTGTGGATTGCCTTGCTCGTCCTCAGTGAGTTTAGCAAAAAAGCTATTACATAAAGCAGCAGTATGAATCGTCTTTGTACCCAGAATCCCCTGATTTGGTGCGAGGGAACTAACTACAAAAGCTCCAGCCCCATCACTCATAAACCATGACAGTGTATCGTCTTCATCGAAGAAGCGAGAGTAGGCACATGAAATCACTACCAGCACGTTGCGATATTCTCCTGCTTGCACTAAGGCACAGGCAGTTTGCAGGGCAACTGGAGTGACTCCACAGGCTGCATCAAGATTCCAAGCAGCACCTTCTAAATTGAGTTGACGAGCTAAAAAAGCAGCATCCCCAAATCCGATTTGTTCGGGCCAAATCGAAGCCACGAGCATCAAATCGACTTCTTTGGGAGTTAGTTTTGCCGCGTCGAGAGCCGCACGAGCCGCCCGTTCTTGTAACATTAATGAAGATTCTTCTGGTGCTAGTACCCATCGTTGGACAGTACCGCGAAAAGGATCTTGAAGATAAGGCAACATCTGTGAGTCAAACTCGTTATTAGGTGTGGAACCGGCAAGGGAAAATAACCTTGCTAAACTTCTTTGTTCGGACTCGGCAATTACATCGGGATATTTTTCTTTGTAGTAATCGTTTGTACGCTTGATAGTTGGCAAACTCAATGCTAACGAGCGAATCCCTACCGACTGATTTACCATAACAATCTCCTCTAATACTTGGCCAACTAAACTTTGCATTGCAGTCAGCAGACAGGAAAACTATATAAATCTCCTCTGCGCCCCTGCCTACCTCTACAATTTTGGATTGCTGAACTACTAATTTTTTGCCCCTTGTGATATCAAACTAGAAATCCGAGTTCCAATCGGTGCGGGTCTTGTGTGGTCGATAAGTATGTCTACAACGAATGGACGAGTCGAAGCCATTGCCATTTCTAGGGCTGCTTGGATGTCAGACTCTTTTTCCACGCGGATGCCGTGGGCTCCCATACTGCGGGCAAGCATGACGAAATCTGCTTGTGGTATTTCTACATCCATATCCTTGTAACCCTGCATTTGAGAGCCTTGTTGACACATGTTGTAGCGTGCATCATTGAGGACAATCCAAACGGCAGGAATTTGATACCTGACAGCTGTGCTGACTTCATTGTTCATCAGCATTGCACCATCTCCAACGATCGCGATCGCTTTACCTTGATGTGTTAATGCTGCACCGACGACGCTGGTAACGAAATGACCCATAGCTCCAAATCCAGTGCTAACCCGGAAACGTCCTGGTTTACCAAATCGCAATAGGTTAATGGCCCAAGCAAATGAGTTACCTCCTTCAGCCATGACGATGGCATCACTGCCCTCAACGATGACTCGTTGCATAACATTCATTAGTACTTCTGGTCGTACTGGGCCATCTGTGCTGGGATTGATAACACTGCGTTCTGGTCTTGGTAAAGACTGTTTTTTGACACGATTTTGTCGCTTAGGAAAACGCTTCAGCAATGCTTTAACAAACATCCTCACATCAGACTGAATGGCGATGGTTTCAGTAGATGGGTAAGCAGTTCCCGGCACTTCTGGATTGATGTCAACATGCAAAAAGCCCCGCGAGGGGATCATCGCGGGGTTCCAAAAGGAGGTAAATTCACCAAGGCGGGTTCCGAGTACTAGCGTCCGTAAAGGACGGTGTTCTTGCATATATCTGAGAACCGATTCATGTCCGGCAAAGCCTGTGATGCCTACAAATTGAGGATGATCCTCTGGAAAAATACCTTTACCGCGTGGGGAACACATCACCGCTGCTCCTGTCTTCTCAGCCAACTGACGAATTTCAGCAGCGGCAAAGCGGGCACCAAAGCCAACCCAGATGGCAAATGTTCCTTCTGCAAGTAAGTTTGCACATTCAGAAATAGCTTCCTCGCTAGCTGTTGGTGCAGCAAAAGAAAGTGCTACTGGTGGCAAAGATTTCTCGACTGAATTGGTTTGGATATTTGTCGGGATACTCAAGTGGGCGACAAAGCCATCTGGTCGCGCTAAACCTTTGGCGAGTCGTCGATACACTTCTGGAAGTTCATCGCTACATTCAAGGGTAGTTGCGTAATGGAAGACTGATTCTGAGGTGAAAAGCCCGGTGCTGGGCATAGTGTAAGTGCTGGTTTCTTGGAGTGCCCAACGTCCCCGTTGTGGTGCAGAGGTGGAAGCTGAGATGAAAATTATTTTGGCATCTTCCCAGCGTGCAGCTAACAATCCAGTCAGAGCGTTAGTGATACCAGGCCCAGATGTTGTAAAAACTACGACAGGACAACCGCTAGCAAAATACGCCTCGGTAGCTGCAAAAGCCGCTCCTGCCTCGTGGCGGAAGTGCAATAACTCAATTGAGCTATGTTGCAATTTGTACCATACAGGAGCGATCGCACCTCCCGAAACACCAAAGGCATATTGCACTCCTAAGTCTTCTAGCATTTTGACAATTGCAGAGGCGACTGAAATCGACCCTGAGTCTTGGTTATGCAAAGGAAACGTATCGAACGCTGGACTTGCTTGGATATCTGCGATCGATGAGTTATTTTCAGGAAAGGAAACAAAAGCTTGAGATGAATCCTGGAATTGTTTGTTTCGTGATACTACCAACATATTTTTATTGTGCTCCAAATATTCATGCGTACAAGGATTAATTGGGGAATGTGTTGAACTCATAATTTTAGGCATATTGGGTAAATTTTGTTACTTACAACTCACACGGTTATTACTTTGAAAGTTAACTGAATTGATTTGTAATATTTGTAATATACAAAATAATAAGACTTACAAGTTTTAGACCAATGTATATTACGACCTAAGTAATACAAATTATGCAGTTTTTCAAAAGTTTTATTTGTCACTTTTGTAGCTCGACTCATTTTGGCTGAGTAAAAAGTACTCAAGTCCTTTTGCTGACAAAATTAAAAAGTGCTTAGGTCTTTTTTTATTCAACATTTGTCCAAAAACCTTAATCAGTTCGTCATCAGTTGATATTGCAGCTTCAAAATTCCGCTTCTATGAGATTTTGAAACTATCAATATTATGTGAGAGAATTCGGCTAACGGAAATCCTAAATGTAAAAACTTCAAAGTCTAAAAATAGCAATTTGTATGTAGAGTGAAAGCTTAGTTTTATCAAAAGCTGAGTTTGGTCTTATAAAAACTATTTAATTATCCATCAATTTTGTTAAATTCTACACGATAAATTGGAAATAAATAAAGTTTCTTGGCTCATTATAATCCACTAATTATGTATTTTGTCTAACTAAAGATATATTTACAAAATGTTTGTTCAGGTTAAGAAATAGTTGTTTTAAGATTAAGATAAAGATGAGAAATTGCACATCTTAAAAATAACACAGTTTTTATGAAATGTGACTGTGACACTTTTCTCTATAAACTAATTGATAACAACTAATATATATATGCGATGAAGACATAAGTATTGTGAACATAAAGTACCTTTCTTTAAGAATTGTATTAGGCTTAAAAATCAAAGGTTTGAAAGCAGTAAAAATGCATGAGTATCCTTACTCAGCACTGAGTAAAACTTGCATTTTTCTAAAATTTAGTTTCGCCACTTCAGGAAATTTTGTCGATTAACAATCACTAACTTAAGCTGCAACTTAAGGAAATAGTGCAAAAAACTGGAGATACTCATCACTTGGGCTACCGAAAATCAAGCGGTTGCAAGCTCGAAAAACCTGACTAGTACTGAAGGGAAGATTATTAAAACTTGGATTTCACAATGCCAAGGGATGAGCTGACAGACTAGAAACAGCAATTATTTATTCTGATGTTAAAGTCTACTTAACCCAGTTGCAAGGGAAAATTTTTAGAAAAATAGGAATTTATTTAGGGCGTAGGGCATTAGTGAAGAAGATTTGCACAGAAAATAGTGCAATATCTCATTGGAGATTATTATTTGATGAGAGGAAAAAAAGCGATCGCACTTTCATTGGATACTAGATTTCTTGCAAAAGTCTTTTTGCACTCTTGGGGCAAAGGGATGCATGTAAAAGGGAAAGAGTTTTTTCTTATCCCTTTCCCCTTTCCCCCTTACCTTTTTCCCGAATAAGAGCAAGAAGTCTACTCATCAGATATATCTTTAAATTGCTGCTTAACTTTAAGATATTGACTGGTTAAAATCTTTGAAAATTGGCAAGCTGACAAATAATCAGGTTTGACATATATCTCTTCTCATTTTCCTTGTAGTAACCAAACTGCTTAGAATAATGCGAACTCAGTAATTATAGGAAACTTAGTATGAATGCACACAAATCGCCTATACTACAAATGCTACAACACAAGTTAGATGCTATCGAAATTCGTAATACTGAACTGGCGCAACTCTTATGCCGAGTCATCCCATCTACTTGTCCCTTTGAACGCAGTATCAACCTATTTGGTCATTTCATTGTCTACATTCCACCTTTATGTAAGCTCAACCCTTTATATAATCAGTTGATTAAGTTGCGTTTTCGCGCTCAATGTTACCTTGCCCAGCATCAGGATAATACATCTAAATTGTAAATGTCTTTCGCAATAAAGTAGAAGGCAGCTATGGCAACAGCACAACAAAGAAAGTTTTTCATCCTTCCTAGTGTATGTAGTTGATGATGGCTACTTGTCAGTCTTGGGTTTAAGTTTAGATTCTCTGAAAATCCAGTCACGTAATTTGGCTTAATACCTAGATGCGCCTTTCAAGTTTTTTCAGCAGTTCGCGCAGTCTCGTAGTTCTTTAATTTTCTTAATGTTGTTTCTCTTCGTCGTCTTAAGTTGATTCTTATCTTAAAGATATTCAGTTGTGAATATTTGCCGATGTTCTAACATAACTAAATAAGTTAATTTTTCCTGTACGAGATGACTTATTTATTTGCCATACCTATTCAAGGCTTACTCTGTAGCCAGAAAAGGAGTTGTTTCAAAAAAAATTGATTTTAAATTTTTAGATAAAATATTAAGAAGCTATGGAAAAGTATAAAAAATTACATAATATTCAATCAAATCTTCTTATCTGAGATATAAAAATGGAATTTAGATAATAAATCTATATGATGATGCTTAAAGACAAAATTGAAGAATTTGCAGTGGTTAAGGGCAACATACCTAAACCATTAAAAATTCAATTCAAAGTTTTCTGCGTACAAAAAAATGTAGAAATGAGTGAAATATTAGAAACTTTAATTCAGCAATGGATACAAAAAGGTGCACCGATTCATCAACTACATAGTAATTTGCTTCAAGAAGAATTAGAAGAGATTAAAGGATATATTCCCCAAAATCTTAAGTATCAGTTTAAAGTTATTTGTAAGCAGAAAAAAGTGACCATGCGCTCGGTTTTATATACATTGATCGCTCAATGGGTGGAAATGGGCGGTTCTATAGAATAAATGAAAACTCCTGTAATCATCAGACCACAGATTCGTGACTTATAAATAAGTCGCGAATTTGGCTATTTGAATTATTTGATTGCTTTCAAGTGACTAACCTTAAATGTTCAGCTAAAATTTTTAAAATTTAAGCCATCTGCTGGGAAATTTCAGGCAATACGTTAGAGGAACAAACATAATAGATTGGTTATACCAATTTAATGTGAAGCTGCACTAAATGAGTAACTCTCTATTCTTGGCGCTCTTGGCGTACTTGGCGGTTCGTTTAATATTCTGTGCATCTTCATATAGAATTGGTATTAAAGTGCAAAGATTAGGCAACCATCAAAAACTTATCAGATGGAACTCCTAGAAAAACAGTTATTCATTAAATTGATGCTTAAGTTTTAGATATTTACTGGTGAAAATCTTCAATAGTTGGCAATCTATAAATAACAAGGTTTGCGAATGAATTTGACCGCTGTGGTAGATAAGCTTTTACAGGTTGCGTCATCACTTATTTGAAAAATCTTGAGACATGGTAGATGTATTTGCTTTGTTTACAGTTAACTGTAAATTACGAGCAGGAGGAACAATGAAAAATATTTTAGTGATTGAAGATGAGACACAAACCCGTAACCTTTTTGTAAATTCCTTGAAATCTAGAGGTTTCAGTACTATTGGTGCTGAGAATGGCATGGTTGGTATCCAACGCGCAGAAGAATATTCACCTGATTTAGTACTTTGCGATACTCAAATGCCAGAACTTGATGGTTATGGCGTTCTCAATAGACTACGCCAAAATCCGATGACAGCGGTTATTCCTTTTATTTTTCTGACTGTGAAACTTACCAAAGCTGAACTGCGTAAAGGGATGAATTTAGGTGCAGATGATTATCTGACAAAACCTTGTACAGTAGAAGAATTAGTAGGAGCGATCGCTGCTAGATTAGAAAAACAAAAAACTCTTAAACAATGGTATCTTAATCACCATTCAACTAAAGAGTCACAACCTAACGAAACTGCAAATTTTTATCCTACTAGCTCTCGTCTGAGTAGAGTTTTCCAATTTATTGAAGAGAATTATCATCAACAAATCAATCTTTCTGATGTTGCTCAAGCAGCAGGGTACTCTAATGCTTACTTAACGCATTTAGTGAAACGTCAAACTAAGCGAACAGTACACGATTGGATTGTTGAGCGCCGAATGACACAAGCTCGTTCTTTGTTGCTCAATAGTGATGAATCCATTAACCAAATTGCAACCAAAGTAGGATATCTGGATGCAGGTTATTTCATCCGCTTATTTCGCCAGATACATAAACTACCGCCAAAAGAATGGAGAAATACATGTAGCTCATAAATATTTTTAATATCTATAACTATGTAAATTGAAGCTTGTTGAGACAGAGAAACAATTCACGAAAGTGTAGTATTTTTTTATTTGCATGAAATTACAAGGAGATTGTTCAATTATGAAAGGACTAGAAACAACAATGACATCCACAACCAATGCATTTACAAATACTGGATTAGTGCAGTTTTTCACAGAAAACCAAAATGCACTACTTGAGTGGATACAAAATTTTAGCAACACTAAAAGTAAAAGCAACGAAACTTTCTCATATAAGAAGAATTCTAAAATGCAACTAAAACCTGCTTATCGCCAAACATCTTCTTCTCAACAACTGTTACAAACAGAGCAAATTATTCAAGGCTGGTTAGTTTTTTATCTCTCTAAATTGCTGTTAGTAAATCACAGTGAAATTAACATTAACCTACCTTTTGAATACTACGGCATCACTTCTCTAGAAGCCTTACGTCTGACACATGCTATAGAAGTTTGGCTTGGTCGTCGCTTTTCCATAGAATTGATTTATGAGTATTCTACAGTTCAGGTATTAGCCCAACATTTAGCCCAGGAAGTAGAGTGTGTCCGCTAAATTACAGGAGAATTCTGATTACATCGATTCCAATAGAACCACCAGGGCTACTTTTATATGATTACTGCTGATTGCCTGTGGCGTCCTCCACCAGCAAACTGGTCAATATTAGGCGAAGATGTTCATGTTTGGTGTACTTTTCTGAATCAATCAGCATCTCGAATTCAGACCTTAGCACAATTACTTTCACAAGACGAACGTACCCGATCTGAGCGTTTTTATTTGGAGCGAGATAAAAAACGTTATATTGTTGGACGTGGGTTACTGCGAACAATTTTAAGTTCTTACTTAGGCACTAATGCTAGCCAATTGCAGTTTTGTTATGGTTCGCATGGTAAACCAGTTTTGGCAGAAACATCGGGTGGGAATGTATTGAGCTTTAATCTATCCCACTCCAACGAACTTGTTTTATATGCCGTAACGCGTCAACGTGAAATAGGTGTTGATATTGAATATATGCGTCCTATTTCTGACTTTGAACAAGTTGCCGAACGTTGTTTTTCAGAAAGAGAAAAAGAAGTCTTTCGCAAACTGCCGCAGGATGAAAAATTAGGAGCATTTTTTAATTGTTGGACTCGGAAAGAAGCTTATCTCAAAGCAACTGGACAGGGACTAGTTTTTCCGATGGATCGAGTAGATGTTTCATTATCACCTAATGAGCCAGTTCAACTTTACAGTATTAATGGCGATCGCTCCACCGTCATTCGTTGGTCACTGCAAGCATTTATACCTGCTTTCAGCTATGTAGGTGCTTTAGCAGTAGAAGGACATGGTTGGCATCTCAAATGCTGGCAATGGGAGTAAAGGGACGCAGAGAATAAAACTAACTTCCAACTCCCAACTTCCAATACATCATATACATCCTTGAATAACGAAAGATTTTCCCTTGCATCTATACCTCATATCTCGTAAATTTAACTACGTTAGTGATAGCTGCAAATCAAATACCAGAAGTTGAAGTAATTTTCCTTTTTCACAAGTATCACACTATTAAATGCAACTAAAAACTTTGAGAGAATCTGTTGCATTCCAAATATCACAACCCTACCTTCTTCTCTCTAACTCTCCGCGCCTCTGCGCCTCTGCGTGAGATAAAAAAATTTCCTTTTCACAAGTAACCAAACTTTGAATTTTATCACCAATTAAACTCTCTCATGAAAGACACAAAACCCACAATTACCATCGCTGGGCTAGGTACTTTTTTACCAAACAAACCAGTTGAAAATCAACATCTTGCAGAACTATTCAACATCAACAAAGATTGGATCGAAGTTTTTATTGGTAGTAAAAGACGCTATTTCGCAGTTGACCTGGTAACCCAAGAACCAACCCATACATTAGCAGAAATATGTACCTATGCCGCTGAAGAAGCAATTCAAAATTCTGGTTACTCCATCCAAGATATTGAATTTATAGTAATGGCAACAGGCACCCCCGATTATCTCATGCCTGCTACTGTTAATTTAGTCGCCGAAAAACTAGGAATTAATTTAGTTCCAACATATCAACTACAATCTGGATGTAGTGGCGCAGTTCAATGCTTAGATGTTGCTCAGCAATTTCTCCTGAGTGGTACTTACAAAGTTGGCTTAGTTATTGGCGGCGATATTTGCTCTAGATTTGCAGACTTCAAACGCGACTTTAACAAAATGCCATCAGGCGAACTCGTAAATTACGTTTTATTTGGCGATGGTGCTGGTGCAGCAGTTTTAACAACTGAAGAAAACAAAACAGGTTTTACCATCGAATATGTGCTTAATCAACTAACAGGTTTGAACAGAGAACCAGGTCAAATACTCAACTGGTTTACTGTACCTCCAGCAGCAGATAAAGAACTGCCACAAGCTGTTAAAGAAGACTACAAAGCAATAGAAAAATCAGTCCCAGTTTTAGCAAAAGAAATATTGCAATCTCTCATGGATGAATTGAACTGGGATTTATACGAAGTTGATTTTATATTGCCTCCTCAACTCTCAGGCAATATGAGCAAGCGCATTGTTGAATTCATGGATGTTCCTGTAGAAAAAGCTGTGCATTGTGTTACAGAAACCGGAAACGTAGCAAATGCTTTACCCTTCATTCAACTGCAAAATTTGGAATCGATGATGTACCAAGGACAACGAGCTTTTTGCATCACAGTCGAATCATCAAAATGGATTAAAGGTGGTTTAGCACTATCAAGAGTGTAAGGAATTAATTATGGTTACTATTAATTCAAATGGTGTAAATAGTGTTGTCAAAGAGATTCGGGAACTCAAGCGTTCAAAGCAAATAGAAGGTAAGTTTTCCAGAGTATCTGAACTTTTGAAGGATGTACAAACTACTGAAGAAATAGCCCAAGTAGGTCAGATTTTAAAAAATCTTGACTACTCGGAAATTATCATCAGATATCCTGAAGTCAAAAAAGTCAATATTGCTCTAACCGGGAATTTTGTTCTCAATCCTATTCAACCTTTTTTGAAGTACTTTCACCTACGTGACAATATATTGCCTAATACTTACATTGCAGATTATGGGCAATATGTTTACGAAATTCTTGATATCAATAGTGCGCTGTATGAACATCAACCAGAAATTACAGTTTGTTTGCTTGACGAACATTTGATATTTGAGGAGTTAGTAGTTCCCTGGCGGTTGTCAGATATTGAGCGTATTTTACAAGACAAATTGCAACATATAGAAAAACTCGTTACGCAATATGTGAAAACGAGTTCTGGGTTGTTAATTTTAAACACAATTCCTCTTTCGCTCAATCGCAGCAATCAATTATTAGATTATAAATCTAAAGCATCTCTCAGTTCTCTATGGAAAGAATTTAACGCTAGCCTTCTAAAATTGTCTAATCAATTCAAAAGCTTAATTGTCATAGACATTGAGCCTTTGTTGGCAAATGCTACCGGACTATCGGATGACCGTCTCAGCCAATACGCCAAGATATACATGACGGAATCATTATTATCCAATTATGCCTTTGAGATTAGTAAAATTAGTCGAGCCATCAAAGGAAAAACCCGCAAATGCCTAGTGCTAGATTTAGATAATACTCTCTGGAAAGGTATTCTTGGGGATGATGGTACTGAAGGAATTGAAGTTAGCGATACGTTAGTTGGAGAAGCTTTTCATCACTTTCAACTTGTTATTAAACAACTTGCAGACCAAGGTATAGTTCTCGCTACCAATAGTAAAAATGACATCGAAAAAGTCAAAGATGTTTTCCAAAATCATCCCAAAATGGTTTTAAGGGAAGATGATTTTGTAAACATCTGTGCTAACTGGTCTCCCAAACATGAAAACATCAAAGAAATTGCTCAAACTCTGAATTTGGGTTTAGATAGCTTTGTGTTTGTTGATGATAGTGAATTTGAACGAAATTTGGTACGTTCTAAACAGCCAAGTGTTATAGCTCTGGAACTTGAAGAAGACCCAGCAACCTACGCCAAAACTTTGCTCACAGGAGGTTGGTTTAATACTCTTGAAATCACCAAAGAAGATTACAGCCGAACTCAAAAATATAAAACCGAAGTTCAACGCCAAGAATTTCTCAGCAAATTTGATTCCATAGATGATTACTTGCACGAACTGGAATTGAAAGTGAATTTGTTCGCGCCGCAACAAGCAGATATTGTGCGAATTTCTCAACTCACTTTACGCACAAATCAGTTCAATATGACTACCAAGCGGTATCAAGAAGCAGAAATTAATCAACTTCTTGATGATTCATCTATCAGAATTATTGGAATTGAGTCTCAAGACCGTTTTGGAGACAATGGAATTGTTGGCTGTGTCTTTACTCGCCAACCTATCGATAACAAAAGCGAACTTTACATAGATAATTTTCTACTCAGTTGTCGGGTTTTTTCACGAGGAATTGAAACAATTAGCCTAGAACATATTTTACAGCAGGCTCAAGCAGCAAACATTGAAAAGGTTTACGCAGAGTATATTCCATCTTCCAAAAATCAGAAAGTCCATGATTTTTATAAAAAGCATGGCTTTGAGCTTGTTGAAGAAACTCCTCAAAGAGTACTTTATGTCCGGTCATTAACAGATAATATTGCTCTTTCTGTTAAACATATCAATTTATCTTCTAACTACAGGAGTTTTAATCGTGAATAACGTTACAGATTTGGTTTATCTCATTCAAGATGTACTAGAACTACCAATTGTCGAACAAGATATTAATACTCCTTTTGATGAATTAGGTGGTTGGGATTCTCTTGGTTTATTGCGTTTGATTACTTCAATTGAAATCAGAACAGGAAAGAAAGTCTCTGTTTTGTCTATGCTGCAAGCACGTACTATCCGAGATATTTATGAATCGATTCAGTAAATATTTGCAGTATTCAGTAGACCTCTTGCGTCTTATTCTCTGCGCCTCTGCGCCTCTGCGTGAGACAAAAAAACTTATGTTTCAACCATACAAACCCTATGATTAACATTCTGCCATTTCCAAACGAACGTAAGCATACCTTTGCTTTTCTAAACTATGCCAGAGATTGTAGCCCTGTTTTTATAGATACCGATGTAGACATGACGCAAATTCTCAATCTCCGAGAAAATTCTGCCGCACTTTCACAAAGCAAATTGAGCATCATCACTTATTTTATCTATGCGGCTGCACGAGTTCTCTCGAAATATCCAGAAGCTAATAGCAGTCTTTTAGGAGGTTTCTTACCAAAATTAGCACAGTCTGATAATGTAAGTGCAAAGTTTGCTTTGGACAAAAAAATAGGCGAACAGCGTGTAGTTCTTCCTGGTTTAATTCCTCACGCTAATCAACTTTCTTTACAAGGAATTCAAAATATCATTGACTATTACAAGTTGAATGAGTTTGACAATATTCAGGAATATGCTGCGCTGAAAAAGTTACAAAGGCTGCCTTTGTTTTTGGCTCAGTTAATATTTGGTTTGATTCTTGCTGATTTAAAAAGACGCAGAAGCCGGCTTGGTACTTTCTCGGTTTCTTCACTTGGTCATAAGTCGGTTAATAGCTTTTTTTCGGTGGGGGGAACTACGCTTACTTTTGGACTGGGACAAATTCAATCGCAGGCTGTTGTGAAGGAGGAGGAAATTAGAATTGCTCCTGTGATGCGTTTGAGTATGACTTTTGACCATCGGGTAATTGATGGGGCGATGGCGGCGGATATTTTGAGTGAGGTTAGGGAGTCTTTGGAAAGGTTTTGTGAGTGAATGTATCACGCAGAGGCGCAGAGGCGCGGAGAGAAGGAAGAGAAATTTAATTGCAAATTTTGGGAGGAGAGTAATTATTATGAGAAACATTGATGCAGATGTTTGTATTGTTGGTGGTGGCCCTTCTGGTTTGACTTTGGCTTTGGAATTGGTTAGAAGAAATTTGAATGTTGTTGTATTGGAGCAAGCTAAGGTTTATACGCGGTCTTTTCGAGGGGAGTCAATTTCGCCGGACTCTGTTTATATTCTTGACAAACTTGGTGTGATGGAGAGTTTGAAGGAACAGGGTGTTCTCTATACTCTTCAGTTGGAATTGTTTGAAAATGATAAAAGGGTTTTACATCTGAATTTGAGTGATTTTAAATACGATTTCAAATATCCTATTGATGTGCCGCAACCTGTAATGTTGGAGGCGTTAATTAAGAAGGCTTCGGAGTATGAAGGATTCAAGATTATACGCGGTGCTAATTGCACGGAGTTAATTGAAGAAGGACGAGCAATTGTTGGTGTTAAATGTAAAACTGAGGATGAACAATTAATAGTTAATGCTCACCTAACGGTTGGTTCGGATGGCCGCTACAGTCGAACTCGTGACATGGCTAAGTGCAAATATGTGAAGCGGATGTTGGAGAGGGACTTTATGTGGTTTAAGGTACCGATTCCAGAACATTGGAAAGAAAAATTATCTTATCGCGTAAAGATTGACCGCGATAGTCATGCAGTGGTTATTCCTAGTTATCCTGATTTGTTGCGGGTGGGTTTTAATATTCCTAAGGGTGGAATACAAAAAATTAAGGCGCAGGGAATTCAATATTTGCATGAAAAAATCGCTCAAATTGAACCCGATTTAGCTGAGGGTGCGAAGCAGTATATAAAAAGTTGGTCGGATACTACTGTGTTAGATATTTTTATGACTGTTGTTCCGCAGTGGTATCGGGAAGGATTTGTATTAATTGGAGATGCTGCACACACTTTATCTCCTGTTCTGGGACAAGGAGTAAATCATGCTATTTTTGACGCTGTTACGTTGGCTCCATTTGTTGAGAAGGCATTGAGAGAAAATCCTGGTTCTCCAGTGAAGGCTAGTGTTTTGAAGGAGTTTCAAGCTATTCGAGAAAATGACCTCCGACCGATACGGAATATGCAGCTTCGTCAGGAAAAAATGTTAACTCTTTCTAATAATGTGACGG
Organism: Nostoc sp. ChiSLP01; assembly: GCA_034531195.2. Lineage (GTDB taxonomy): Bacteria > Cyanobacteriota > Cyanobacteriia > Cyanobacteriales > Nostocaceae > Nostoc. The sequence goes on along the minus strand of JAVRBO020000048.1, from coordinate 161,674 downwards.
TTTTTCTGCGGACAATGTTTTATAGATTGTTTAATTCTAGCGGTTGGCTGAAAACAAAACTTTGGCAGCCAGTATATTACAAGCACCAAGCTAGAGATTTAGTTGGTTAGATTTAGATAGCAATCCTATTTGATTTGTGGAGATTACTTTTAGGATTGCTATACCGCTTTTTACTAGACCTCTTGCATAAATATTTTTTCTCACGCAGAGAGAAGTTTGAGCGGCGGCTTCCGCCGTTCGCCTTTGGCGTTGCCGCAGGCATCAAAACTTCTCCTAAGGGAGACGCTACGCGAACGGTGGACGCAGAGGCGCAGAGAAGAGAACGCAAATAAGGAGTTTTGCAAGAAGTCTACTCTATCAAAATGAAGTTAAATAAGGGAATTTTGGAATTAAACTGAGACTTATAATTATGAACAATCAGTTTCAAGATTTAGTTGAATTGCTACGTACTAGAGCAAAAGAACAACCTTCACGTATTGCTTATACTTTTCTCCTTGATGGAGAAGATGAATCTATAGAAATTAGTTATGAAGAATTAGATCGGCAAGCTAGAGCGATCGCCATCTACCTACAATCTATAATGAATGCTGGAGAACGAGCTTTGATGCTCTATCCAGCCGGTTTGGAATTTATTACCGCGTTTTTTGGCTGTTTGTATGCTGGAGTGGTTCCCATTCCTGCTTATCCTCCCCGCCAAAACCATAAACTCTCTCGTTTGGAAGCTATTGTTTTGGACGCTGAAGCTAAGGTTGTGCTAACTACAACCGGGGTTATGGCTAATTTGAAGGATGTAGGCAAGTACAGTTTAGCGTTAGCCGAAATCCAGTGGTTAGCAACAAATGATTTATCCCTCAGCGATGGTTCGAGTTGGGTGAAGCCAGAAATTAACGGCGAAACGTTAGCTTTTCTGCAATACACCTCTGGTTCTACGGGAACGCCGAAGGGTGTAATGGTTAGCCATAACAATCTTTTACGTAATTCTGCTGACTTAGATTTAGGCTGGGATCACGATGAAAACAGCGTCATAGTAACGTGGCTGCCGACTTTTCACGATATGGGGTTGATTTATGGGATGTTGCAACCTCTATATAAAGGTTGCACTTGCTACATGATGGCTCCTGTGAGTTTTCTGCAAAAGCCGATTCGCTGGCTACAAGCGATTTCTCGTTATCGGGGAACTCATAGCGGCGCTCCCAACTTCGCTTATAAACTGTGTGTAGATAAGACAACGCCAGAACAAAGAGCAGAGTTAGACTTGAGCAGTTGGCGGATGGCGCTCAATGGTGCGGAACCTGTGAGAGCGGATGTTTTGGATGAGTTTGTGGAAACCTTTAAACCCTGTGGGTTTAACGCGCGAACATTCTGTCCGGGGTATGGTTTGGCGGAAGCGACGCTGAAAGTCTCTGCTGTGCGGTCAAAAGATTTACCTGTTTATCTTCATGTTGATGCTGATGCGCTAGAACAGCATCGAGTTGTGGAAGTGAGTGCTGACCATCCAAGATCTCGGCAGTTTGTTGGTTGTGGCTGGACTGAAATTGATACTGAAATTGTTATTGTGAATCCAGAAACCCTGACTCAGCGCCATGATGACGAAGTTGGCGAGGTTTGGGTATCTGGTTCTACAATTCCTCTGGGATATTGGAATCGACCAGAGGCGACGGCGGAAACTTTCCAAGCTTATGTAGCAGATACTAAAGCCGGGCCATATCTGCGTACTGGGGATTTAGGATTTGTTCACAAAGGCGAACTTTTTGTTACCGGACGCATTAAAGATGTAATCATTATTCGGGGTCGCAATCATTACCCCCAAGATATTGAATTAACTGTTGAAAAGAGCCACCCAGCACTGCGGCCGACTTGTACCGCCGCCTTTACACTGGAGATTGCAGGCGAGGAACGGTTGATTGTAGCTCAGGAGGTAGAGCGTCTACATTTGCGAAAGCTGGATGTTGAAGAGGTGGTAGCAGCAATCCGACGAGCGGTATCACAGCAACATGAATTACAATTGCACGCCGTACTTTTACTGAAGACGGCAACTATTCCCAAAACTTCTAGTGGCAAGATTCAACGCCGCACTTGTCGAGCCAAGTTTCTGGAGAATGCTTTAGAAGTGGTAGGCGAGTGGAAATTAGAAATAGAAGCCGAGTTACAAGTTCCCGTGCAGTCGGATCTTAGCAAAACCAAAGCTGATAATCTCATTGAATGGCTGCGCGGTTATGCAGGCGATCGCATTAACTCCCGACTAATTGACGAACGTCGCTGCATTCCACCTTACATTGTCCTTGATTTCGGCAATCGCGGGCTTTTGGGAATGCAAATACCCGAACAATACGGCGGTTTGGCTCTGAGTTATCGAGATACTTTCCGCGTCTTCGAGCAATTAGCTGCGATTGATTTAACCCTAGCCTCCTTTGTGGCGGTTCACCACGTTTTAGGAACTCGCCCGATTTTGAATTATGCACTGGAGAATGTGCAAAAAGAAATACTGCCGTTGTTGGCTAGTGGGCGCGAGTTGGCTGGTTTTGCCATCACCGAACAGGTTGCGGGTTCTAATCCGAGAGCGATCGCTACACGAGCAATTCCCGATGCAAGCGGTTGGAGACTACGCGGTGAGAAAATCTGGATTGGTCATGGTTCTTGGGCGGGTGTGACTAATGTCTTCGCTCAAACACTCGATACAAATCAGCAACCAACTGGAATTAGTAGCTTTGTCATCCGTCAAGGAACGCCAGGATTTTCTCAAGGGCCAGAAGCCCTGACAATGGGCGTGCGGGGGATGGTACAAAATACCATCTACTTGAAAGATGTCTTAGTGACTCCAGAGAATCTTTTAGGAACCCTCAACAACGGCATGGAAGTCGCCCAAGATGCGATGATGCACGGTAGATTAATCATCGGCGTCATGAGTCTCGGCGGCATGAAACGCTGTGCCCAGTTGATGCTGCGTTACAGTTCCCGCCGTTCCGTATCCACAGGACGCTTACTCAATAATCCGATTTCTCTAGTTTGGCTCAACGATTTAACAGCAGCAATTACATCCTTAGAAACCCTGTTATTCAAAATTGCCGACTTGTTAGACCAAGGACGCACTATTCCTCAAGAAGCCTTCACCGCCTGCAAAACAGCCGGGCCGGAACTAGTTTGGCAAGCAGCCGATCGCCTCGTGCAAAGCTTAGGCGGTCGCGGCTACATTGAAACCAACATTGCCCCCCAAATCCTCCGCGATGCCAGATTATTCCGCATTTTTGAAGGCCCAACCGAAACCCTGAATATGTACCTTGGCTCTCGTGCCGCGAATCAAGGTGCAGAGTTACACCGCTTCATCAGTGAGGATTTGAACGCACCAGCTGTAGCTCAAAACTTGACCGATGCCGTACAGCAGATTAAAACTCATTTAACAAGCGTACAGCCAGCCTTTTTAGACAGTAAATCAGCACAACAATGGGCTTATATCCGTACAGGAGAAGTAGTTACCCAAGCAATTTTACTGGCAGCAGTTCAAGGGGAGTGTGAGCGATCGCCATCTCCCGAACTCCAACGCGCCGTTACGTGGGCGAAGTTACAATTCGAGCAAAAACTCGCTAGCATCCTGACTGGAACCCCCGCAGAAAAAGTCTTATCGGATGCTGAAGCTGTGACCGCTCAAATCTCCGATTATATTGCAGCGATCGGTGATGTCGTACAAACCTCAGCCGGAGAGAATCAGAGTTTGGATGAACTTCTGCAATTAGAAGCAAGAGGAGATGAGGGAGATGAGGAAGTAAGGGAAGAATTCCTAACTCCTAACTCCTCACTCCTAACTCCTAACTCCTCACTTCCCCACTCCCCAGTCACCATCCAAAACTGGCTAGAAAAATGGCTGATTCAGAAGTTAAGAATTGCGGCACGTTCTGTCAACGCTAATACCTCCTTTGCAGACTACGGTTTAGATTCCGTGATGGCAGTGGAATTAGCTCAAGATTTAGAAGAGTGGCTCAAATATCCCCTTGAATCTACTATTTTGTGGAACTTTCCCACAGTGAAATCTTTGGCTGAACACCTAGCCTCCCTCACCACAACACCAGAACCTCAAGATTCGGTCAAGGTTTCGCCAAAAGCTGTTTTTGAATTCATCCCACCCACAGCAATACCTCTAGAAACCTCAATTGCTCAAGAACTCGCCAAACTGGAAAACTTGCTCGGAAACAACCTAACTAGATAAACTCTGCGTACCTTAGCGTTTACTCTGCGTCCCTTTGCGTTTAAATTTCACCCCTCAATTCCCCACAAAGTTTACCTAAAGCAGTACTTAGTATAATGTCAGACTACACCTCACAAACACTCACTTCATCGGAGCGGATACTTCAAGCCCTCCTGCAAGCCCGTACTCAACTTGAAGCCGTAGAACAAAAGAAAACCGAGCCGATCGCCATCATTGGAATGGGTTGCCGTTTTCCTGGAGGAGTCCAAAACCCCCAAGCCTACTGGGATTTGCTAAGTAATGGCGTAGATGCGATCGCCCCAATTCCCACTGAACGCTGGGACGTGAATCGCTGCTACCATCCCGACCCCGACGCCCCCGGTAAAATGTATGTACGTAACGGTGGCTTCATCGATAGAGTAGATGAATTTGACCCGGAATTTTTCGGGATTTCTCCCAGAGAAGCCGAAGGCATGGATCCCCAGCAACGCTTACTGTTAGAAATAGCCTGGGAAGCTTTAGAAAATGCGGGTCTTGCCCCTGAATCTCTTAAAGGTAGCGCCACAGGCGTATTTGTCGGTATTGGCTCAGATGATTACTCGCGTTTGAGCGTTAATTCTGGTGACTTAAATCGCATTGATGCCTATAGTAGCTTGGGAAATGCCCGTAGTATTGCCGTCGGTCGCGTTGCTTACGTTTTGGGATTGCAAGGGCCGACGATGCAACTTGATACTTCTTGCTCGTCTTCACTGTTAGGAATTCACTTAGCTTGTCGGAGTTTGCGGACTGGCGAATGCAATTTAGCTCTAGCAGGCGGAGTCAATTTAATGTTGTCGCCAGTGATGACCATTAGCTTTTGTAAACTCAAAGCCTTAGCTCCCGATGGACGTTGTAAAACCTTTGATGCCGCCGCCGATGGTTATAGCCGGGGCGAAGGGTGCGGCGTTGTGGTGCTGAAGCGGTTGTCGGATGCGATCGCTGACGGCGATAATATCCTTGCTTTAATTCGCGGTTCGGCTGTCAACCATGACGGCAAAAGTAATGGACTTACAGCTCCCAATGGTTTAGCGCAGGAAAGATTAATTCGCCAAGCTTTGACCGAAGCGCGGGTAGAACCGACGCAAATTCAATATGTAGAAGCCCACGGAACCGGAACTTCTCTCGGAGATCCGATTGAAGTGTTGGCTTTAGCAAGAGCATTGGGTCAAGGTCGTTCACCTTCCGAAGCCCTAGCCATCGGTTCAGTGAAAACTAACTTTGGTCATCTGGAAGCTGCTGCTGGTGTCGCTAGCTTAATGAAAGTTGTACTTTCCTTATTTAATCGCCAGATTCCGCCGCACCTGCATTTTCAAAATCCTAACCCCCATATTCCTTGGGAAAAATTGCCGATTGTCGTGCCCAAGGCGCTTACTCCTTGGTCAGCTAAGGAAGGACAACGATTTGCGGGTGTCAGTTCCTTTGGGATGAGCGGGACTAATGTTCATATTATTTTAGAAGCGGCCGTTAGGGAGGACGCGGGGATACGGGGACGCGGGGACGCGGGGAAAGAGGACAAGGGGACAAGAGGACAAGGAGACAAGGGGAATTTATCTCAAACACTCTCCGCGTCACCGCGTCTCCCACTCTCCGCGTCTTCTTCAGAGTACTTGTTTACAATCTCGGCGAAGAATGAAGTTGCTTTACGTCAGCTAGCGCAAAGTTATCAAGAGTTTCTGGAGGTGCAACCGCAGATATCTATTGATGATGTTTGTTATACAACTAATGTGGGGCGATCGCATTTTGATTATCGATTGGCGATCGTTACAGAATCAATTGCTCAGTTGCAGCAACAACTTGCAGCTTTTAACTCAGGTAGCGAAATTACTGGAGTGCTTACAAGTCCAGTCAACAGTACACCATCTAAAATCGCCTTTTTGTTTGCTGGACAAGGTTCTCAACAAGTGGGGATGGGTCAAGAACTCTACGCCACTCAACCCACATTCAAAGCCGCCCTCGATAAATGCACTGAGATTTTAAATCCTTTAGATGTTCCTCTCTTAGAACTGTTGTGGGGTAATTCTTCCCATCTCCTCAACCAAACCGCCTACACCCAACCCGCCATTTTCGCTCTAGAATATGCCCTTTATCAACTATGGCAATCTTGGGGAATTCAACCCGATGCTGTTTTGGGCCATAGTGTTGGAGAATACATTGCCGCTTGCGTTGCCGGAGTGTTCAGTTTAGAAGATGGGCTGAAGTTAATTGTCGCTCGTTCCCGTTTCATGCAAGCTTTACCTGCTGGTGGAGCGATGGCTGCGGTGTTGACAGACAAATCAAAACTGCTAGAAGTACTGAAATTGTCTAACGAATCTGTAGTAATTGCTGCATACAATAGCCCAAGTAGCTTTACCATTGCTGGCCCGGTTGCTGCTGTGGAGGCTGTTTGCCAAACCATAACTGCACAAGGAGGCAAAACCCAGCGTCTAAGCGTCTCTCATGCCTTCCACTCACCTTTGATGGAACCGATGCTGGGAGCATTTGCCACCATTGCCAATACAATTAACTACCATTTACCCCAAATACCCTTAATTTCCAATCTCACTGGGCAAGTTGCAGGAGCGGAAATTGCTACGCCAGAATACTGGGTGCGCCATATCCGGGAAGCTGTGCAATTTGAGACGAGTATTCAAACATTGCACCAAGAAGGATATGAGTTATTTTTAGAACTTAGTGCTAAACCCACTTTATTGGGAATGGCACGGCAATGTTTCCCTGAACCTACTGGAGTTTGGCTACCTAGCTTGCGTCCGGGGCAGTCAGATTCTCAAAGTTTGCTGACGAGTTTAGGCCAGTTGTATGTATCTGGTGCTACTGTAAATTGGACTGGTTGGGCAGGGAATCGCCCCGGCCGCAAAGTAGTATTACCTACCTATCCTTGGCAAAGGCAGCGTTACTGGGTAAAAAGCTTATCTGGTAAACCAACTAGCAAGTTGCACCCACTCGTGGATAAGCAATTACGATCGCCCCTTGCCAAACAAACTTTCTTTGAAACTCGTTTTAATACTGAATTAGTACCATTTATAGCCGACCATCTAGTTTACAACGAAATAGTTGTACCGGGAGCCTCTCATTTATCGTTCTTGTTAGCAGCAGCAGAATTGACATTTGGACAACCGGGTTGTTTGGTGGAGAACATCGTTTTTCCCAAAGCGTTGGCGATCGCTAAAGGTAAAGAACGGACTGTACAATTAGCACTGACACCTGAAGAAACAGGCAATAGCTTAGCCGCGCAAGTCCTGAGTTTTGAAAATCCCTCTCATACCCAAGAACAGGTAAGTAGTTGGATTGTTCATGCGATCGCTCAAGTCTCAGCTAATGATACTACCCTAGAGCCTGTTTCTTGGAGTGACATTCAGAAGCGTTGCCACCAAGAAATACCAGGCGCAGACCTTTACCAAGCTCAATGGGAACGCCAAATAGAACTAGGGGCTAGCTTCCGTTGGCTGAAAACAGTTTGGATAGGAGAACGAGAAGCACTAGGTTGTTTGCAAGCGCCCCCAGCTGCCTTTGATGCGAGTGAATATCAATTGCATCCAGGCTTAATTGACTCGTGTTTCCATTTAATACTCGCAGCAACAGGGAAAATCAACGGCGACGAAACATTTATTCCCTTGAGCATCAAACAATTCCGGTTTTTCCAACGTCCCAGCAGCGATTTGCTGTGGTGTCATGCGCGGTTGCAACACGGAATAGAATCTCAGGAAGACAAGCGAGTTGGCGACCTCTACTTATTTGATGATGCTGGACGGGTGGTAGCAGAAGTAATTGGCTTTGAAGCTAGAAAAGCCTCTCGTGGTGTTTTACTCAATAGCCTGCAATCTGAAGGACGAGATTGTTTCTACCAAATCCACTGGCAAGTGCAAGAAATCCCATCTCCAGTTAACCAGCAAGCAGGAAATTGGTTGATTTTCACCGATGGAACAGAAAGCGGACTGGAGTTAGCTCGCAAGTTAGAACAGCAAGGACACTACAGCATAATTGCGGAAGTCGGAGAAACTTACCGTCAGTTAGGAAAGCAACATTACCAGCTTGACCCGACACAACCAGAACATTTCCGGCAACTACTCCAAGATATTCCTAGCTTACGCGGTGTCGTTCACCTATGGGGTTTGGCAGAAGACTTAACTGATAGTTTATCCCTACAGAGACTTGAAGATGCACAAACCTTAGGCTGCGCCAGCGTTCTCCATTTAGTACAGGCGCTCGTGCAGTCCCAGCAAACTCAACCGCGCTTGTGGTTGGTGACTAGAAATACCCAAGCTGTAGATGACAATCTCGAACCTCTACAACTCTCACAAACTCCTCTTTGGGGATTAGGTCGAGTAATTGCGATCGAACATCCAGAACTTCGTTGCACGCGCCTCGATTTACCGCTAAATTCCACCGAACAACAAGATATTCAGATTTTATTAGCTGAGTTATTATCGGCAGACAAAGAAGACCAAATTGCCTATCGCCAAGGCAAACGATATACAGCTCGTTTGGAACAAGTTCGCGCCCAATTGACAAAATCCCCAGTCCCAGTAAAATCTGAGGCTAGTTACCTAATTACCGGAGGACTGGGGGCGCTGGGGTTGGAAGTAGCCGAGTGGCTTGCCCAGCAAGGAGCAAAGCATTTAGTATTGGTAAGTCGCCGTTCGCCTTCTACAGATGCTCAAAATGCGATCGCCCGCTTAGCAACGGACGGGGTAGAAGTTACAATTATTACCGCAGATATCGCCAATTCTCAAGAAGTCGCCCAGTGTCTCCAGCAAATTCGCTCGTCCCATCCTCCTTTACGCGGCATCATCCACGCCGCCGGCGTTTTAGATGACGGACTGCTACTGCAACAATCTTGGGAAAAATTCAACCGCGTCATGGCTCCCAAGGTACAAGGAGCATGGAATCTGCATACTTTAACTCAAGACTTAGCAATAGATTTCTTCGTTTGCTTCTCTTCCATCGCTTCCCTCATCGGTTCCGTTGGTCAAGGCAATTATGCCGCCGCTAACGCCTTCATGGATGCCCTCGCTTCTTATCGCCAAAGATTGGGTTTACCTGGATTAACTATTAACTGGGGCCCTTGGGCTGAAACAGGAATGGCAGCTAACTTGGGTAGTCGAGAACAAGCGAGATTGAAAGACCAAGGAATCGTTCCCATTAACCCAGAGCAAGGTTTACAGATATTAGGAGAGTTATTAACTCAGCAAATCCCGCAAGTGGGAGTAATGAGCGTCGATTGGTCTTTATTTGTCAAGCAATTTTCTGTCGGAACCAACTTACAATTATTCGAGGTATTAGCGCCAACCTCAACACAAGTCAACGAGCGATCGCAATTTCTCAAGCAGTTGGAAGATTGCCCGATTAACGCTCGCCAGCAACTCCTAACAACTCATGTCCGTTCGCAAATCGCTCAAATCCTGGGATGGAATTCCCCAGAAAAAGTAGAGCCACGCCAAAGATTGTTTGATTTGGGCGTAGATTCTCTCATGGCGATCGAATTAAAGAACCGCTTAGAGTCAAGCTTAGGCTGTTCGCTACGTACAACCCTGCTGTTTGATTATCCCACGCTGGAAGCCTTGGTAGATTACCTCTCCCGCGAAGTGCTAACCGTAGAGTCAACCACAGCAGCAACAGTAGAAACTCCTCAAGATGACGAACTCGAAGCCCTGCTTTCTGAACTTGAGCAGATGTCAGAATTTGACATCCAAAACAAGTTAGTCAATTTATCCCACGCTTAAGTAACTTTTTTAAACGCACAGGAACGCAAAGTCAGCGCCAAGGTACGCAAAGCTCCTCTGTGCGCCTCTGCGTCTCTGCGTGATACACCAACCCCCAATAAACTCCTATGAACACCCTTTCCAAACGCATCTCCGAGATGTCCCCCGTCAAACTCGCCTTCGCAGCTCAACAATTAGAACCTAAACTAGAATTACTCAAAGCAGAACCAATTGCGATCGTTGGCTTAGGTTGTCGGTTCCCCGGCGGTGCAGATAGTCCCGAAACATACTGGCAACTCCTGTGCAACGGAATAGACGCCATCACCGAAGTACCCAAAGAACGTTGGGATGTTGATGCTTACTACGACCCAGACCCCAGCAAACCCGGTAAAATCAATACTCGCAAAGGTGGTTTCTTAAGCGAAGTCGATACTTTTGACCCCCACTTCTTTAATATCTCCCCCCGTGAAGCCATCAGCCTCGACCCCCAACAACGCTTACTCCTCGAAGTCAGCTGGGAAGCCTTGGAAAATGCCAATCAAACTCCGCAAAACTTATTTAACAGCTCCACAGGAGTTTTTATCGGTATTAGTGCTGACGACTACAGCCAACGCCTCCTCGATGCTGAAGGACGCGAGGGCATTGATGCCTACTTTGGCACAGGTAAAGCATTTAGCGCCGCTGCTGGACGTTTATCTTACTTTCTAGGACTCACCGGGCCGAGTTTTGCTGTAGAAACAGCTTGTTCTTCATCCTTAGTTTCTGTACATTTAGCTTGCCAAAGCCTACGCCAGCGCGAATGTCATCAAGCACTAGCTGGTGGAGTTAACTTAATCTTGTCCCCAGAAGCTAGCTTGACTTTCTCAAAAGCCAGGATGCTTGCTGATGACGGTCATTGTAAAACCTTTGATGCTGCTGCTAATGGTTATGTCCGCGGGGAAGGTTGCGGTATCATCGTCCTCAAGCGTTTATCTGATGCAATTACAGACCAAGACCGGATTTTAGCAGTAATTCGGGGTTCTGCTGTTAACCAAGATGGCCCCAGTGGCGGCTTAACTGTTCCCAACGGCCCATCCCAAGAAGCAGTTATCCAACGCGCCTTGGCAACCGCAGGTATAGAACCCGCTCAAGTTAGCTATGTTGAAGCTCACGGTACTGGTACATTTTTAGGAGATCCCATTGAGGTAGGGGCGTTAGGTGCTGTTTTTGGGAAAAACCATTCCCGAAGCAACCCTTTAAATATTGGTTCTGTTAAAACAAATTTTGGTCATTTAGAAGCCGCTGCTGGCATTGCAGGTTTAATTAAGGTTGTATTGCAATTGCAACATCGAGAAATTGCTCCTCACTTGCACTTCCAACAACCCAATCCTCATATTAATTGGGAAACACTGCCAATTAGCGTACCTACACAATCTACACCTTGGGTTGCACCTGGCGATCGCCGCATTGCCGGTGTCAGTGCTTTTAGCTTTAGCGGCACCAACGCCCACGTTGTCTTAGAAGAATCTCCCTTTCAAGAGGACAAGGGGACAAGGGGACAAGGGGACAAGGGGAAAGAGGACGCGGGGACACGGGGACACGGGGACGCGGGGAAATCATCACAAACACTCTCCGCGTCACCGCGTCTCCCCGTCTCCGTGTCTTCTTCTGAACAGCCCTTCAATCTACTCACCCTTTCCGCTAAAACTCCCGAAGTTATTCAAAAACTTGCTTCTCGTTACCACGACTACTTCACAACCCACCCCGAAGTATCCCTAGCTGATGTTTGCTTCAGTGCTAACATTGGACGTTCTCATTTTCCTTACCGCTTCAGCTTGGTAGCTAATTCCTCTACCCAAGTATGCGAACAACTTGCAGCTTTGGCGGCTGGTGAAACTAAAGTTACAGGTATTTGGCAAGGTCAACAACCAGCTACCCAACCGAAAATCGCTTTCTTGTTTGCCGGACAAGGTTCTCAACAAGTGGGAATGGGTCGAGAACTCTACGCCACACAGCCAACTTTCAAAGCCGCCCTTGATGAATGTGCGGAGATTTTACGCCCGTATTTAGATGTGCCTCTCTTAGAACTGCTGTGGGGTAATTCCTCCCATCTGCTCGACCAAACCGCTTACACTCAACCCGCTTTGTTTGCTGTAGAATATGCCCTTTACCAATTATGGCAATCCTGGGGGATTCAACCGGATGCTGTTTTGGGTCATAGTGTTGGAGAATACATTGCAGCTTGTGTAGCTGGAGTGTTTAGTTTAGCAGATGGGTTAAAGTTGATTGCCACCCGTGCCAAACTCATGCAGGCTTTACCTGCTGGTGGGGCGATGGCTGCCGTCTTGGTAGACAAGTCTAAGTTAGTAGAAGCACTGGCTCCTTACGCAAAACAAGTATCTATTGCTGCCCACAACGGCCCGCGCAGCTTTACAATCTCTGGTGCTGTGGAAGCATTAGAAGCAGTTTGCAAAACTTTGGCAGCCCAAGGGGGTAAAACCAAGCGCTTGAGTGTTTCTCACGCTTTCCACTCAAGCTTGATGGAACCGATGTTAGCGGAGTTTGAGGCAGTTGCCCGTCAAATTAACTACCAGCAACCCCAGATTCCTATTATTGCTAACCTGACTGGGCAAGTGGCACAGCGAGAAATTGCCACTGCTCAATACTGGGTAAGCCATGTGCGAGAAGCGGTGCAATTTGAGGCTAGTATTCAAACATTGCACCAAGAAGGATATGAGTTATTTGTCGAACTCAGTGCTAAACCAACTTTGCTATCTATGGCACGGCAATGTCTGTCCGAAACAAAAGAAGTTTGGTTGCCTAGCCTCCGTCCTGGGCAGTCAGATTGGCAAAGTTTGCTCTCTAGTTTAGGGCAGTTGTATATATCTGGTGCTACTGTCAATTGGTCTAGTGTGGCAGTTGAGCGTTCTAGCCGCAAAGTAGCTTTACCTACCTACCCTTGGCAACGTCAACGCTACTGGATAGAAACTCCCCAAAAGCAAAGTCAATCTGTACAGTCACAATCAACAACTTCTACTTCTATTGTCCGTCTAATAGAACAAGGCAATACCCACGAGTTACTACAACAACTCGCAACTACAAGCAACTACTCTCCAGAACAGCAAGAACTCCTACTAGAAATGCTGACTCAGTTGGTGAAACAGCATCACCAGCAAGCCAGAGCAGTATCTATCCAAGATTGGCTCTACGAATTAAATTGGCGTCCTCAGGCTCGTTTTGGTAAGGAACTTTATCCTAATTATCTGCCGACTCCACAGCAAATTAGCTCTGACCTAGATTCCCAAATCGCTGACTTGCTACCGGAACTCAATACCTACAGACAAGAAGTTCTTTCCCCACTGGAAGCTATTAGTATTGATTATGTTGTCAAGGCGTTTCAAGATTTGGGCTGGAACTTCAAACTAGGTTCGCGTTTCTCTGCAAAATCATTGGCTAAGCAGTTGGGTGTAATTTCTCAACACCATCGCCTGTGGCAGCGTTTAGTAGAAATGCTAGCAGAGGTAGGAATTATACAAGCTGTAGGCAGTCAATGGGAAGTCATCCAAGTACCACAACAGGGTGACCCAGAAGCACAAATCGAACATCTGCACCGCCAATATCCCGCAGCCCAAGCAGAGTTGACTTTACTAGGTAACTGCGGGCCGAATCTGGCTGAGATTTTACAAGGAAAATGCGACCCACTACAACTGATTTTCCCCGCCGGAGATGCAACCACCGCCACTCAGTTCTATCAAGAATCTCCAGGTGCGCGGGTGATGAATATTTTAGTGCGTCAAGCGGTCAGTTCTGCTTTGCAGCAGTTACCCGTAGGGCGTGGAGTGCGAGTCTTAGAAATCGGTGCGGGAACTGGCGGGACAACAGCACATCTGTTACCCCTGCTACCAGAAAATCAAACTGAATATGTATTTACCGATGTTTCTCCGGTATTTCTCAGCCAAGCACAGCAAAAGTTCCCCGATTATCCTTGCTTGCGCTACCAAACCTTAGATATTGAAAAAGACCCCATCGCCCAAGGATTTGCAGCCGAACAATACGATATTATTGTGGCCGCGAATGTGCTACACGCCACCAAAGACTTACGCGCTACGGTGCAACACGCACGGCAACTGCTAGCCCCTGGTGGCATCCTCGTACTACTGGAAGTAACTGCTCGTCAACGCTGGCTAGATTTGATTTTTGGATTGCTGGATGGTTGGTGGCGCTTTGAAGATGTAGATTTGCGCCCAGATTATGCCCTACTGACCACTGTTCAATGGGAAAAGTTACTCAAAGAAGTTGGTTTTTCCACAACTACAGCATTACCTTCAATTCGCCAAAATAACGGCGTTCTGCCGGAACAAGCTGTGATGGTCGCTCAAGCAGCCAAGATTCCTGCTGATGCTTCCCAAAATTGGCTGATTCTAGCTGACCAACAAGGTATCGGTCAACAGTTAGCAAACCAGTTACGTTCTCAAGGACAAAGTTGTGTATTAGTTTTCTCAGGAGAACAATATCGGCAGCTGGGAGAGCAAAGCTTTGTTGTTTCCCCCGATCGCCTCGAAGATTTCTCAAGGTTACTAACATCTCATACCATTACTAAAGTTGTCCATCTTTGGGGCTTGGATGCGCCCAATGCAGATGTGCTGACTGTGGAAGGCATCAAAACCGCCACTCATCAAGGCTGTGGCAGTATCTTGCACCTGATTCAAGCCATACTCCAAGCAGAAAGTTCTCAACTGCCGCGTTTGTGGTTAGTTACTCAAGGGACACAAGCGATCGCTACTCAACCGCTTCCAGTTCCAGGTATCGCTCAATCTCCACTCTGGGGTATCGGTAAAGTAATGTCCCTGGAACATCCCGAAGCTTGGGGTGGAATGATTGATTTAGAACCTGGTTTATCCACTGACCAAGCTGCAAGCATCTTACAAGCAGAAGTTTTAGAATCTGATGGCGAAGACCATATTGTTTTCCGCCAACAACAGCGTTACGTTGCTCGTTTAGTTCGCAGTCAGCATCCAGAAAACTTACAAAACTTGCAATTTAGAGCCGATGGCAGTTATCTAATTACTGGTGGTTTGGGTTTCTTAGGGCTGAAACTTGCACAGTGGATGGTTGAACAGGGTGCAAAAGAGATAATTTTAACTGGACGCAAAGGATTACCGCCGCGCCAACACTGGGCAAGCCTAAGTGAAAATACAGAAGAAGGGCGAAAAGTTAAAGCAATTCAAACGTTAGAGGCAAAAGGAGCCAAAGTCACAGTTCTTGTAGTTGATGTCTGCGATTTAGTGCAAATGTCTTTGGCATTGAAGCAAATTCACACCATTCATTCACCTGTGCGGGGAGTTATTCATGCCGCTGGGGTCACACCAGCCTACCAAGCTTTGCAGAATTTAGACAGCAAGACCCTAGAAACAATGCTGTATCCCAAGACAGTAGGTACTTGGGTGCTACATTGCCTCACCCAAGAAATTAAACTCGACTTCTTCGTATGCTTCTCCTCGGCTGGTTCTGTGTGGGGAGCTAAAGGTCAAGGAGATTACGACGCTGCTAACCATTTCCTCGATACCTTTGCTCATTATCGCCGCTCCATTGGATTGCCGGCTCTGAGTGTCAACTGGGCGTTAATTGGTTCTGGAGGTATGGTGAATGCCGAATATGACCAGTGGTTATCTCGGATTGGTATTGAAGAATTCCCACCAGAAGCGGGATTTAATGCCTTGGGTTTCTTGCTTGCAGCTAACGTTACCCAAACAGTAGTTGCAAAAGTTGATTGGGGTAAATTCAAAGCTGTTTACGAAGCTAATAAACAACGGCGGCTACTGTTAGATATTGAGGTTGCGTCTGAAAATGAGGCTGAGCAAGCAACAGTAAAACAGCCAGAGATTTTGGAGAAATTGAAAGCGGCGCAAGAGTGCGATCGCTATGATATTCTAGTCGCTTACCTGCAATCGGAAGTGGCTCAGGTGTTGGGACTTGGCTCAGGGCATTTGCCAGATCCACAACAAGGGTTTTTCAATATGGGTATGGATTCGCTCATTACTTTAGAGTTGAGAAACCGATTAGCAGCTAGCTTCAATTGCACTTTGCCTTCAACTCTGGCATTTGAATTCCCGACAATTAATGACCTTGTAGCGTATCTCAGCACAGAAGTATTAGGTTGGGAAACGTCAGAGGCAGAAACTTTAGAATTACCTGAGCAAGTTAATACAGTTTTTGACATTGAACAGCTTGATGAAGATGAAATAGAAGCTTCAATTAGTCAAAGGCTGGCAAAGTTAGAAAGTTTTTTGCAGGAAAATTGAAATTTTAAGTTTCACGCAGAGACGCGGAGGCGCGGAGAGGAAGAGGAGTTTGAGATTTTTGCAAGGCTCGAAATCTTCTTTTAGGCAATAACTCTCTATTTAACTCATATTCCTCTCTGCGACTCTGCGCCTCCGCGTGAGATAAATTCATACTCTAAATCAGCAACTCCAATTACAAATTACGAATTGGTATAAAACAATGACTATTGCAGATAAAAACCAAGTTTCTTCCTCAAAACGATTGCTTTTTGCCCTTGATGAAGCCTTAGCTAAAATTGAGGCGACGGAACGCTCAAAAAATGAACCAATTGCTGTTATCGGGATGGGTTGCCGTTTTCCTGGCGGCGCGAATAATCCGGAGACGCTTTGGCAGTTATTATGCGACGGTTTAGATGCTACTAGAGAAGTTCCAAAAGAACGCTGGGATATTGACTCTCACTATCATCCAGATCCAGATATTCCCGGAAAAATCTATGTTCGTTCTGCTGGTTTTTTATCGGAAATAGACCAGTTTGAACCTCAGTTTTTTGGAATTTCTCCACGGGAAGCTGCTAGTACTGACCCACAACAGCGTTTACTTTTAGAAGTCTGCTGGGAAGCTTTGGAAAGAGCAGGGGAAGCACCTGATAAGTTAGTTGGTTCTCACACTGGGGTGTTTATCGGCATCACCGCCAACGATTACGCTAGGTTGCAATCTCAAGCACTCGACCAAATTGATAGCTATTATATTACCGGAAATACTTTAAATGCTGCCGCCGGGCGCTTGTCATACACCTTGGGTTTTCAAGGGCCGAGTATGTCAATTGATACGGCTTGTTCGTCTTCTTTAGTTGCAATTCACCAAGCTTGTCAAAGTTTGCGAAATGGAGAGTGTAATCAAGCCTTGGCTGGCGGTGTTAACTTAATTCTCTCTCCTGAAGTGACAGTTGCCCTTTGCCGAACTCGGATGCTTTCTCCAGACGGACGCTGCAAAACCTTTGATGCTGATGCTGATGGCTTTGCTCGTGGTGAGGGTTGTGGAATTTTAGTTTTGAAGCGGCTTTCTGATGCCCAGGCGGATAAAAATAATATTTTGGCTATAATCCGAGGTTCGGCAATTAATCAAGATGGAGCTAGTAGCGGCTTTACTGTTCCCAACTGTTCGGCACAACAAGCTGTGATTCGCCAAGCTCTGAAAAATGCCAAAGTAGACTTTTCGGAAGTTAGTTACGTTGAAGCTCACGGTACTGGTACATCTCTGGGCGATCCCATTGAAGTCAGAGCCATTGCGGCAGTTTTGGGGAAAAAGCGATCGCCTGCCGAACCCCTAAAAATTGGTACAGTAAAAACTAACATTGGTCACCTAGAATCAGCTGCGGGTGTTGCTGGGGTAATTAAAACTATTCTCCAACTCCAACATCAGCAAATTGCCCCTCACCCACACCTCAAGCAGTTAAACCCCCATATCAATTGGGAAGAACTGCCAATTACTGTGCCTACAAAACAAACTCCTTGGCAGGCAACAAAAGGACGACGAATTGCCGGAGTTAGCGCGTTTGGAGCCAGTGGGACTAATGCTCATTTGATTTTAGAGGAAGCGCCGATTGGAGGGGACGCGGGGACGCGGGGACGCGGGGACGCGGGGAAAGAGAAAGAGGACAAGCAGACAAACGGACAAGGGAACAAGGGAAATTTATTGCAAACACTCTCCGCGTCTCCCCCTCTCCGCGTCCCCGCGTCCTGTTCTGAGCGTCCTTTGCATATTCTTTCGCTTTCTGCTAAAAGTGCGGAAGCTCTTAAGGAACTGGCTTCTAAGTATCAGCTTCACTTGGCGGCTCATCCAGAACAGTCTTTTACTGATACGTGCTTTACTGCTAACACTGGACGATCGCAATTACCTCACCGCTTGAGTATCGTTGCCGATTCTGGAGAGCAAGCACGCGATCGCTTGGCTGCTTGGAAGGGTGGAGAAACTAATACTACTGGTATCTGGCAGGGTCAGCAACCTGCTACTAAAGCCAAAATCGCTTTTTTGTTTGCTGGGCAGGGTTCGCAGTGTGCAGGCGTGGGTAGAGAACTCTACGCTACTCAACCGACTTTTAAAGCCACTCTTGATAAATGTGCGGATATTTTACGTTCTTATTTAGATATTCCCCTGTTGGAACTGCTCTGGGGTAGTTCCTCTCATTTGCTCGACCAAACCGCCTATACCCAACCTGCTATCTTTGCTGTAGAGTACGCCCTTTATCAATTGTGGCAATCTTGGGGAATTCAACCGAATGCTGTCTTGGGGCATAGCGTTGGTGAATACGTTGCGGCTTGCGTGGCTGGCGTGTTTAGTTTAGAAGATGGGTTGAAGTTGATTGCTACCCGTGCCAAACTGATGCAGGCTTTACCTAGTGATGGGGCGATGGCTGCGGTGTTGGTAGATAAATCTGTATTGTTACAAGCATTATCACCTTACGCACAAGAGGTAGTAATTGCTGCCTATAACGGCCCGCGCAGCTTTACCATCTCTGGTACTGTGGAAGCATTGCAAGCTGTTTGCATAAATTTGGAAGCTCGCGGTGGAAGAACCAAACGTTTGAGTGTTTCTCACGCTTTCCACTCAAGCTTGATGCAACCAATGTTGAAGGAGTTTGAGGTAGTTGCCTGTCAAATCGACTACCACCAACCCCGGATTCAATTAATTGCTAATCTGACTGGACAAGTAGCACAGCGAGAAATTGCCACGCCGGAATATTGGGTGAAACACGTGCGGGAAGCTGTGCAATTTGAGAAAAGTATTCAAACTCTCCAGCAGTCTGGGTATGAGTTATTCTTGGAACTCAGTGCTAAACCAACTCTTTTGGGAATGGCGCGGCAATGTCTCCCAGAAAATTCTGCGGTATGGTTGCCGAGTCTACATCCAGGGCAATCAGATTGGTATAGCATATTGCCGAGTTTGGCGCAGTTATACACGCATGGCGTAGCTGTGGATTGGTTGGGTTTTGATTGCGACTACACCAGAGCCAAAGTTGTATTACCTACCTATCCCTGGCAACGCCAACGTTGCTGGACAAAATCTACACCCGCTTCTGCTAAGTCATCGTTACAGAAGTTACATCCACTGTTAGATAAGCAGCTGCGATCGCCTTTATCCAAAGATATCTTCTTCGAGTCTCGTTTCAGCACAAAATTGCTACCGTTTTTAGGCGACCACTTAGTTTACGATGAAGTGGTAGTTCCAGGAGCGTGTCATTTATCGCTGTTATTGGCAGCAGCAAAAAACACATTCAAGCATTCGGGATGTACGTTAGAAAATGTGGTCTTTCCTCAGGCATTAGCGATCGCTCAAGATGGAGAACGAATTGTACAATTGGCACTGAGCGCAGAAGATGTAAATTTTGCATTCAAACTCATTAGCTTTGAACCAGAGGAAGCCGATAATTGGGCTGTCCACGCCACCGGGAAAGTTACTGCTGCTGTTGGGGAATCGACAATAGTCTCGCGTTTTGAAGTTGAGTCGCGCTGCACCCAGGAATTAGCAAGTATTCAACTTTACGAAGCTCTTAAGGAACGCAATATTGATTTAGGAACTAGTTTCCGTTGGCTGAATTCGATTCATTTGGGAGAACGAGAAGCCCTTGGTTGTTTGAAAGTGCCAGCAACTATTTTGGATGCAGTCGAATATGAATTACATCCGACGCTGATTGATTCTTGCTTTCAACTGTTTTTTGCGATTACTCCCATTGAAGGGGAAGAAACTTTTATCCCCTTTAGTTTAGAGAAATTCCAGTTTTATCAACGCCCAGAGGGTGAATTGTTATGGTGTCATGCTAAATTGCGATCGCTAGATGCAATTGCAGCAGACCAAGTTATTGGCGACTTGCAACTTTTTGACCAAAGCGGACAACTAATCGCAGAAGTTACAGGTTTTGAAGGTAGAAAAGCTAATCGCCAAGCAGTACTGCGAAATTTTCAGTCGGAAACAGCAAACTGGTTATACCAAGTTCGCTGGCAACCTCAAGAACTTCCAACCTCCTCCAAACATCTGCAACCAGGCAGTTGGCTACTTTTTGGCCATGACTACGAAGAAGCCTTAAATTTAGCTCAACAGTTACGCCAGCAAGGTCAGCATTCTATCATCGCCACTGTTGGCACGAGCTACAAACAATTAAGCCAGGAAATCTATCAAGTTAATCCCACCCAGCCAGAAGACTTTCAGCAATTACTCCAAGACAGTCTTAGCCAGCAACCGCCTTTGCGTGGCGTTGTCTATCTAGAAACATTTACCATTCCAGAAGATGTATCATTGAATGCTCTGCGCGAAGCACAAACAAAAAGTTATGCCAGCGCCTTACATTTAGTACAAGCACTTGTACAGACACCGGAGTTAGAATCTCCACGCTTGTGGCTGGTAACGCGGGGAACTCAAAACCTCAGCAAAAACCCAGAACCTCTACAAGTTTCCCAGGCGGCACTCTGGGGATTAGGTCGGGTAATTAACCACGAACATCCAGAATTGGCTTGCACTTGTGTTGATTTGGGTGCAGAGGCAAATATCGAAATCTTGTTGAGTGAATTATCTTCCCCTGATAGCGAAAATCAAATTAGCTACCATCAAGGGGTGCGCCATGTTGCCAGACTGGGACGTTATCGTGCTGCGTCAGAAAACAAGAATTTCCAAGTTGTAAAAGATGGCAGTTACCTAATTACTGGGGGACTAGGTGCTTTAGGTCTGGAAACTGCTAAATGGCTTGCCCAGCAAGGAGCAGAGCATTTAATCCTCGTAGGACGCAACCAGCCTTCGGCAGTAGCACAAGACAGTATTACTCAGTTAGAGAATGCAGGCGTTCGGGTGTATGTGGTTACAGCAGATATTTCTGATGTTACCGCCGCCAGTAGGGTGTTTGAGTTTATTCGCTCGTCCCTGCCACCATTGCGAGGAGTCATTCATTCTGCGGGAGTTGTAGATGATGGCGCACTGCGTCAACTTTCATGGGAACGGTTTAACCGCGTTCTCGAACCGAAAATTGCAGGTGCATGGAATCTACATTACTTAACTCAAGACTTGCCTTTAGATCTCTTTGTTTGCTACTCCTCTATCGCTTCATTAATTGGCACTCCCGGACAAGGAAGCTATGCAGTAGCGAATGCTTTTATGGATGCCTTGGTTTGCCACCGACAAGCTGATGGTTTACCGGGATTGAGCATTAACTGGGGGCCTTGGGCAGAAGTAGGAATGGCAGTCCGTTTAGAAAACCGCAGCCAAAGTAAAATATTAGCGCAAGGAATTAGCGGGATTGTTCCAGAAAAAGGATTGCAGGTATTAGGAGAGTTGCTAGGACAAACAGCTTACCAAGTGGGCGTTTTGCCAATCAATTGGAATCGGTTCTTTGAGCAATCATCCTTCGGCATTGGCGAACAATTCTTCGAGGCTTTCGCTACAAAGGTAGAGCAACCAGAGGCAGAAGAATTTGATATATTACAGCAGTTGAAAGGTGCGCCAATTAACGAGCAACGTGCATTGTTAACTACTCATGTATGTAATCAAGTTGCCAAAGTTATTGCTCTCGATCCATCACAAATTAATCCTCAACAAGGATTCTTTGATTTGGGTATGGATTCTTTAACTTCAGTGGAATTAAAACAACGGTTACAGAAAAGTTTAGGCTGCCAAATTCCCGATACTTTTGTGTTTAATTACCCGACTATAGAAGCTGTGGTTGGTTATATTGCCGAAAAAGTATTGGAAACAGAAATTGCATCGGCTGTAAGTGAGACAACAACAAATGATGAGAATTCATTAGTTGAATTTTCGGCAAGTTTGGAAGAGTTATCTGAAGCGGAAATTGCTGAATTGTTAACTCTGAAACTAGAGGCTTTGGATTGATATCTTTTTTATCTCACGCAGAGACGCGGAGGCGCAGAGAAGAACGCAAGAGTAATTCAAAGATGAATTACTAACTCCTCATCCTCTCCGCGTCTCTGCGCCTCCGCGTGAAAAAAATCATTCTACAACTGGAGAATTATAATGAACGCAAATCAAAACAATACAGATAATCGTGCTTTATTAGCTAAAGCTTTATTGAAGTTAGAAAAACTGCAAACTAAACTCAATACGCTGGAAAATGAAAAAAGTGAAGCGATCGCCATTATCGGAGCAGGTTGTCGCTTTCCCGGTCAAGCCAATAATCTAGAAGCTTTTTGGCAGTTATTAAGAGATGGGGTAGATACAATTACAGAAATTCCCCAAGACCGTTGGAATATTGACAAATTTTACGACCCAGACCCCAATACCCCAGGAAAAATTTATAGTCGCAATGCCTGTTTTTTAGAACAAGTTGACCAATTTGATGCTTCATTTTTTGGCATTTCTACTCGTGAAGCTGTAATGTTAGACCCGCAACAGCGACTACTGTTAGAAGTGGCTTGGGAAACTTTGGAATGTGCGGGTTTATCTCCAGATAAGTTGCGAGATAGTCAAACTGGTGTATTCATTGGGGTAATGACTCAAGATTATACTCAGGTTGTGGGCAGCGAACCAAATAGCGCCGATATCCATACGGCAACGGGTCTGGGTTTGTGTGCTGGTGCTGGGAGATTGGCGTATTTTCTAGGGTTACAAGGGCCGACTTTGACTGTTGAAACTGCTTGTTCTTCTTCTTTGGTTTCCGTGCATTTGGCTTGTCAAAGTCTACGGTTGAAAGAATGCGACCTCGCCCTAGCTGGTGGAGTTAATTTAATTTTGCATCCTTATATGAGCGTAATTGAATCTCGTGCTAGGATGTTGGCGCCTGACGGTCGTTGCAAAACCTTTGATGCTCATGCAAATGGGATGGGACGAGGCGAGGGTTGCGGTGCGATCGCTCTTAAGCGATTATCAGATGCTATTGCTGATGGTGACAATATCCTGGCTTTGATTCGCGGTTCTGCTGTCAACCAAGACGGACGCAGTAGTGCTTTGACTGTACCCAACGGAGTTGCTCAGAAAAAACTGATTCGTCAAGCACTAAGCAACAGTAATGTAGATGCTGCTGATATCGATTATGTAGAAGCTCATGGAACGGGTACATCCCTTGGCGACCCGATTGAAGTCGAAGCCTTGGGTGAAGTATTTGCCAGCAACCATTCTCAAGAACATCCCCTAGTTATCGGTTCGGTGAAAACCAACATTGGACACCAAGAAGGAGCAGCTGGTATCGCTGGTTTGCTGAAAGTGTTGCTGGCACTGCAACATGAGGAAATTCCTCCTCATATTCACTTTCAAAAACCCAATCCCCGCATTGCTTGGGACAAATTACCGATTAAAATTCCTGTAGAACGCACCCCTTGGCGACGCGGAAAGAAATCTCGGATTGCTGGAGTTAGCGCCTTTAGTTTAGTCGGCACTAATGCTCACGTTGTTTTAGAGGAAGCACCGGGGGAAGAGGACGCGGGGACACGGGGACGCGGGGACGCGGGGACACGGGGACGCGGGGACGCGGGGAAAGAGGATGGGGGGACAAGGGGACAAGGGGATAGCGAGAAGTTATCACAAACACTCTCCGCGTCCCCGCGTCTCCCCGTCTTTGCGTCTTCTTGCCATCTGCTTACGCTGTCGGCGAAGACGCCGGAGGCTTTGAAAGAATTGGCTGAACGCTATCGGCTGCATTTCAATGGTCATCGGCAACAGTCGTTTGCTGATGTTTGCTTCACGGCTAATACTGGACGATCGCATTTTCCATACCGCTTGGGTGTTGTTGCTTCGTCGGCGAGTCAGGCTGGCGATCGCCTTGGTGGTTGGGTAGCAGGTGAAACAAATATTGCTGGTATTTCTTACAAAGCCTCAGCTACTAGTTCTGCCAAGCCTAAAATTGCCTTTTTGTTTGGTGGACAAGGTTCGCAGTACTTGGGTATGGGTCAGGAACTCTACGAAACTGAGCCTATATTCCGCGCTATCCTCGACCAGTGCGAGGAAATTTTACACCAGCAATTAAATGTTTCTCTGTTTAAATTACTCTGGGGTAAATCTTCCTACCTGCTGAATGAATATACCTATATCCAACCTGCGTTATTTGCTCTGGAATACGCTTTGTATCAATTGTGGCATTCTTGGGGTATTCAACCAGATGCAGTTTTAGGCGATAGTCTGGGTGAATATGTTGCTGCTTGCGTAGCGGGAGTATTTAGCTTAGAAGACGGGCTAAAATTGGTAATTGCTCATGGGCGATTGATGGAAGCTTTAGCTGTAAATAGTGCGATCGCTACAGTTTTGACAGAACCTACAAAAATACCGCAGCCCGTAGGAATTGCGGCTGACAAAGGTTCTCATAGCCTTGCGTTTTCTCATCCTGTGGAGACAGCTTACAAACCCTTCGCACCACAAACCGAAAGTGTCTCCCAAGCCTTCGACTCTCCCTTAATCGCAGACTTTGAAACAATTGCTCGTCAAATCACCTATCATCCGCCGCGTATTTTTCTAATTGGCAATCGCAACGGCAAAGTAGTTGACAAACAAATTGCGACTCCTGAGTATTGGCTGAGTCAACTACGGGAACCAGTGCAATTCGAGACTGGTATCAGAACCTTACAACGCTTGAAATATGAGTTGTTTGTCGAACTGAGTCCTGGTTCCACCTTACTAGAAAAAGCGCAAGAGCGATCGGCCAAAACAACTGGAGTTTGGTTATCCAGTTTGTCTTTAAAAGACTCAGAACGGCAAAATTTGTTAACAAACTTGGCGCATTTGTACGCACACGGCGTTAATGTAGATTGGTTAGCCTTAGAATCCAACCATCAGCGGCGTAAAGTCATATTGCCGACTTACCCCTGGCAACGTCAACGCTATTGGGTTGAAACAACTGAAAACAGCAACCAAATTGCAGAAATTTCTCAGATAATTGAGACACCAATTGTTCGTTTTTTAAATCAAGGAAATACCGAAGAATTAACCCAACATCTCCAGAAAACTGCAACATTTACACCAGAACAAATCAAACTTTTACCAGAATTACTCTCAATTTTAGCTAACCAACATCAACAATATTTGCCACAAACCGCAGATGCATCTACACAACAGCAATCTCAAATCTTAGAAAACTTGCAACAAGCGACAAATAAAGATGAGATATTACATCTCTTGACTACTTATGTTGTAGAACAAATCGCTAAAGTTGCCAAATTTGAAGCTAATAAAACAATCGACCCCAAACAAACCTTAATTGATTTAAGTATTGATTCTATGATGCTCATGGAAATCAACAGTCGTATTGAAACCGACATTCAAGTTGTTGTATCTGTAGAAAAATTCATGGAAAACCCCAACATCAATCAAATTGCAGAAGAACTCACAAAACAACTCATCGAACGGGGTACTATCACAGCCCGAAATAATTAAAAGCGTTAACTGATGACTGTTAAGAAGTTGTTTGAAAAGTCTTTTGCTGTGATTTTAATAGCATTATTACCCCCCTTATAAAGGCGGGAAACAAGGAAAATCTGGTTCCCTCCCCTTGTAAAGGGGAGGGTTAGGGAGGGGTAAAAAATATTTGATACATCAATTATGACTTTTCAAACATCCTCTAAGAACCAACAATTAACAATAAATTCTCCCTCTACAAAGAATAAAAATCCCATTACTCACCCACCAAAACCACTATGATATATCTAGACGAACTCAAGGAACTAGTTTTACTCCACTCCCAAGCCCAAGGAATATCTTTTGAATACAGCAAATCTATCCTAGAAAAAATTACTAGCGAAGAAGGCAATCAACTTGGTTCTTGGGTTTATGAATGGTCAAAAGATGCACATTCACTACAAAAAAAAGCCCGATGGTTAGAAGCAGCACAACTTTATAATCTCGCTCGTTTTCCCTTTATTAAATCAGCCGCACATATTGAAGCTCACCAAGCTTGCATCCAGTCTTTTCAGCAATGGTTATTAACAAAACCGAACGCACAAAAGCTGGAAATTAAAACACCACAGGGTAATTTTAAAACCTATTTTACCAGTGGTTCAGAGCAAAAAAAACGTCCTTTACTTGTGGTTTGTGGTGGAATAGTTTCTATCAAAGAACAATGGGCTGCATTTATTGAGAACGCTGATGTTTTAGGAATGGCGATCGCTCTTGTAGAAATGCCGGGAGTTGGCGAAAACGAAATTATTTATAGCCCAACTGCATGGAAAATGTTTTCTGCACTCCTAGATAGATTAAGCCAGCTAGCAGATGTGAATAACACCTATTTAGTTGCTTTAAGTTTTAGCGGTCACATGGCTATTCAAAGTGCCATTAGCGATAAACGCATTCGAGCAATTACAACAGCCAGCGCCCCAATTCATCACTTTTTTACAGATGATCGATGGTGGAATCAAGTTCCTATCACCACAAAACGCACTCTTGCTCATATCATGAATATCGATATCGCAGACTTATTCCTCGTTATTTCATCAATGGCACTTAGCCAAAATCAATTAAAGTCTTTAGCCATTCCATTAAACTATATCGTCAGTCTGCGCGACGAAATCATTCCCATTACTGAGAAAGAGTTTTTACAAAAACATACTTCCAAACTCAACTTAAAACAGTTCAATGATGTACACGGCTCGCCCAATCATATCAAAGAAGTTAAATTTTGGATTCTCCTCTCTCTACTCAAAAACAGACATAGTTTAGCTTTCAAAGCCCAAGTTTTCAGAACACTATTATTCATTCTCCAAACAAAAAGAATCTTCAAATTGGGAGGACAAAACGCATGAGTATTTGCTTAACTGAGCCTGTTTCCCCGAAGCCAAAAACCCGACTTTTTTGTTTTCACTATGCAGGCGGAGGAGCCTCTTGTTTTCGAGGTTGGTCTGAGTCACTTCAAGAACATGATGTGGCAGTATACTCAGTCCAGTTACCTGGAAGAGAAACTCGTTATGGCGAACCTCGCATCACTGATTTTAATACTCTAATTCAACACCTGTACGGCGAACTAAAACAATATTTCCACCAACCTTATGCATTTTATGGACACAGCTTAGGTGCGTTGATTGCTTATGAATTAGCTTATGAGTGTCACAAAGCAAATATTAATTTACCATTGATTTTGTTTCTAGGCGCTCACCGTGCCCCTCATATCGAGTACCCTCATAACTCTTGCAAAACTATGAATCAACAAGAGTTTAAATCATTCGTAAATCGATTTGGTGGTATCCCAGAATCAATGTTAAACGATGAGGCTTGGATGAAAGTTTTATTACCACTGATACGAGATGACTTTTTGTTATGCGAGAGTTACCAACCGCGTCCAATTGAAGCTTTACCTTGCCCAATATATGCTTTTGGTGGAATATGCGATCGCATGGTCAGCCAAGAAGACATCAATGCTTGGCAACAACACACTACCAAAGAATTTAGGAGTTATTTTTTCCCAGAAGGACACTTTTATATTAAAAATAAAAATCAAGTCAGCAAACTACACAATATCATGCGATCGGGCATTACATACAATAATCCCAAACATAGAAACGAAGCATTAGCTTATGCTATTTAATTTGGAAATTAGTAAGTCTTGAAATCATTCCAATGAACTATTTTGATAACTTATATGGCATCAGAAAAAACGAAATTTTTCTTTTCATTTAAGACTTGACTTGTCTATAATCTTCCAACTCATGTAGAATATAATCGCAACTACCAAATTTTCATAAACAGAGTAGGGCAGCATTACCAGTTTGTTGTATTTTGCTAAAGCGATCGCTGATTCCTTGATAGTACAAACTACTAAATTTATCCTTGGAATCAATGCAAAATTCAAAATTGTCTGACTAGTCCGAACAATACAAATCAATCTCTGCAACTTAAATATCCAGATTTGCTATTGTAGCCAAGCCAAATTCAGCATAACTCATGTCAAAAAATGCCATTTTTTTGATGCGTATCTATATAAACTTCAAAAAAATCGGCATTTACACCAATTAGTTTAGAGGTATCCAAATGTTTCGTATGCAAATACATACTGACATAGAAATTCAAGCTCCTGTCGAAGAAGTATGGCAACAACTTACAGATTTAGCCAATTATCCTAAGTGGAATCCCTTCATTCTTCGGGCTACTGGAAACGTAGAAACTGGAGCCAGGTTAAATGTTTTTATTCAGCCCCCTGGTTCTCAAGGCATGACATTTAAACCCATCGTTCTTAGAGCAGAGCAAAATAAAGAATTCCGTTGGTTAGGAAAATTTCTACTCCCTAAACTTTTAGATGCAGAACACGTTTTCTATCTCGAACAAACTGGAACTAATTCTGCACATCTTTACCATAGTGAATTCTTTTCAGGATTGCTTGTCCCCTTGTTTAAAAGAAGCTTAGAAGGCAATTCGCGGGCTGGTTTTGAAGCAATGAATCAAGCATTAAAAACCCGTGCCGAACGAACATCAAAACTATGAAAATTATGGAGTTTTAGTTAGATAAAATTCAGAATTAAGTCAGGTGGGTACTATCTACAACCTAAAAATAATAAATTTAGTAGCACCCACCTTACTTAACTAATACAAAATAAACCTCTTGCAAAAGTTCTTCTTTGCGTTCTCTTCTCAGCGTCTCTGCGCCCCTGCGTGAAACAAAAAACTTATTAACTTAATAACGCAGCAATACCAACTTATTTGTGCCAATACTACTTTTGGAGAATAAACCAATGCCACAACTAACACGCAAAAAAATCGCCATTATTGGAGCCGGTTTTCGAGGTATCACAGCAGCAAAGATTTTTCAAGATGCAGGAATAGAATTTGTCATCCTAGATAAAAATGATGCCACAGGGGGAGTTTGGAGAACCTTTGCCAACCAATCAAGCTATGTACAAATCCCCGAACCAGAGTATCGCTTTGAAATGGACTACCCAAATGCCTTACCCAGTGAATTTACACCTAGAGATGAAATCTTAGCTCATGCCGAACGCTTTATCAGCGTACATGGAATTAGTAAACATATCATCTTCAAATCAGAAGTCTTTTCCATAGAAGATATTTCAAATAATAGATACCGCGTTCATTACAAACACGATAATTGCAACAAATTATTAGAAGTTGATGGTATTTACTATGCTGGCGGTAGACTCCATAAACGCCGTACAGTCGAATTTCCTGGAGAAGAAAATTTCCAAGGTTTAATTCGCTATGGAGTTTCTGATGACATATCGGTGAGTGAGTATCGTAATAAAAAAGTTGCAATTATAGGTTGCGGTGCTTTTGCAATGGAAAATGCTCGTACTGCATT
Organism: Nostoc sp. ChiSLP01; assembly: GCA_034531195.2. Classification (GTDB taxonomy): domain Bacteria; phylum Cyanobacteriota; class Cyanobacteriia; order Cyanobacteriales; family Nostocaceae; genus Nostoc. Next base: position 132,273 of record JAVRBO020000048.1, on the reverse strand, counting down.
ACTTAACGGTGCCACACACGTCACAATTATCGCCAAGAAAATAAATGTAGTTTTACCGCGTATGGTAATGTTTTGGCTCAACTCTATGAGACTAGCTCCTGTAGCTTCTCTATTAAAAATGAGTTGGAAAATGTATGATTGGGCTGGAACAGATTTTATGAAGGAAAACTTAGACGGGTTTTCAATGACCCAAAGAACTGTTCCGATAATTTCAGACTTTATTTTTTTAGCACATAAATTAGGAAAAGTTGAGTTTAAAAAAGGCAGTATTGACTATTTAGATAGTAACGGTATTGTAATCGACGATAGAACTAAAGTTGAGGCAGATATCGTTCTTAAATGCGTAGGTTTTGAAGGGCAAATGGAGGTCTTCAAGAAAGTTTATCCTCCTTATGAAGCAGTAAATTGGATTTGGGTAAACAAAAAAACTAATTTTGTTTTAGATCAAGATCCTGAGTTTGGCATGACTAACAAATCAACCAAAATCATGACCAGCGGCAGTACATTATTACTAACAAAAATAGCAGCGAAAATTTTCGCTATGAGCTTAATCGATCCAACTCAATTTGAGCAGATAATACCTATCCTACCAACAAGCGAAAATGCTGGGTATGACATTGCTTATCACATGGGTTCACTCTCCAAATTACTAGTTGTTAACAAAGATATCAAGAAATTTCTTCTACGCACATCTGCGAAAAAATCAAAATCGATGATAGAAAAAGGAGGTAATGGCAAATTCCTAGAATTTTGCAAACGCGAATGGAAACAGCAATGCGAAACTATGGGAGTTGAAGAAGTCGAGTATCCATTCTCTTTTCCCTGGTGGATACTACTATGGGAAAATTGGCAGCAGTTGGTAAATAGATTGTTTCTTGCAGCCTTACCAGAACCAAAAATTGTGGCAGATATTCAACCTGAAGATGTTGAATGGTCTTTTATTAGTGCTGAATCTTGAATAAAGATTGAGGCGAAAAGCAAAACACTTATGTATTTACTAAGCTTTTTGTCTGCTCCAGTTATTAACTTTATTTCCACTGTGAAGTCATAGTTTTACACCAATACATTTCAGTTAAGCACAGTTTTAGATTTGGTTAAGAAGCCAAAAAATTACATAAAATTTGAGTTTAAACATTAACTGAAGTGTATTCATTTTGATGTAGCTTAATAGGATAAAATCGAGCTAAGAATTTACCAACTCTGTCGGAGCCTCAATCAATGAAAATCTTCAAAAAACTATCAATAATTACTGCTAGAGTAGTATTATTATCTTTAGCATTTCCTAACGTAGCCCAAGCAGCATCTTTTATATCAACAGATGGATTAGGAAATCGAGAAGGTAATTCTAGACTTGGTTTTCTCATTCCATTTCCTTCGCGTTTTCAACAAGTTTATGATGCTTCGCAGTTTGGTTCTGCACCTATAGAAATTTCTCAAATTGCCTTGCGTCCTGATGAATCAAACTTGACACCTTTTGACTTTACAGTTGAAGATATCGAGTTTTACTTTTCCACAACAACAAAAAATCCTGATGCTTTAAGCAGTGTATTTGAGGAGAATATCGGCGCTAATTACACAAAGGTTTTCGATGAAGAATGGAAAGCAAGTTCTCAAAATACTGGACTTGCAGGATCGCCAAAAGATTTTGATATCGTTCTGAATTTCACTAAACCATTCATCTACGATCCTAGAGAAGGAAACTTATTACTAGAATACAAGAAGTTTACAAGCGAGATTACAGGTAATAGGTTTGATAGTGAGTTTCTTTTAGGAGATTCTGTATCTACAGTAATTGCTGCCGGTGATGCTAATTCAATCAATGCTAATCCCCAATTTAGCTCTACTCTTGGCTTAGTGACACAATTTAAAGTCACTCCCGTACCCGAACCTTCAACTTTTCTATCTAGTATATTAGTTGCAACTTTTTTGGGTATTGCTAAATTAAAAACTCACCGTTCGCAGCAAAAAAAGGAAATTCGGGTACTACCTTTTAGTTGTAAAGCAGAAATCTAAGCTACACAGTTAAGAGTGTTACTAATCGATGAGTGCCAACTTCTTCATTATGACAGCCATACTTATTGAGTTATGCAGTAAGTCTAAACGTGAATTCAATTCAATATATATGTGAACTGTCAAGTGCTTTTATCGTATTAGTAACACTCGTCAAATAAGCCCTGTAAATATTTTTAGCTCGCGCACAGACGCTTCAAGCGCAGAGGGGAGAACACTAAGAAGGACGGCGTTGCAATTTATCTCATTATCTCCCCATTTGTCTATCCTCCACTTCCTACTATGTACAGACGTGATTAATCGCGTCTATACCGACTCGCTGTATTTACAGGACTTACGCGAAAATTGCTAAAAAGCTTGATTTATCGAACCGCCTTCGCGCAGCGTCTCGTAGAGAAGACGCCAAGAACGCCAAGAATTCGTAGAGTGTGCGTAAGTCCTAATTTATTAAGAGTTTATTCAACTACAACAGGTTCAAAATTTATGTCTACATCAACTGTAACTCCAATTAAATCTGTATCTACTCAAATAGGAACTTCTGAAATTATGTCTATATCGACTCCAATTAAGCCTGTATCTGCTCAAATAGGAATTCCTGAAATTAAAAAGGGATTTAATCTTCTTGGGTTAAATGTATCTGATTTTGAGTTGAATGAACTTCAGCATGGTAATACTATTTCACTAGCAAGTAGACGCCTCAGTGAAATCGGTTCAGTTCTAATACTTGCAGAAGCTATTTCATCATTGCATTCAATCAAAAATATTACTTTACAAGACTTGCCAAAAGTGATGACAGAATCTTTAGGCTGTTCTGGTATTCCAGTCCATCGTTGGAATGATGATACATTTGGTAATTGTTATCTTCTCCTAACCTTAGAAGATGGTAACCCTGTATTTAAAATTTCATCTCAAAACTAGCATAAATACAATACCAAGGCTTGGGTTAGGGATTTTAACCCTAACTCTACCTAATCACTTCAACCAACAAAGCTTCACCAATTATTAGATAAAAATAGTCCCTATTTGTAATAAGGGACAGTAGCATAGGATTTTTCAGTCATATTTCAAAGTTGGAGTCAGAAAGTTATGCAAGTTAGTAACTTACTTAATACTAATATCAAATCTTCAACGGTTTTAATGACACCAATGCAGATTAAGGAGCAACTACCGATAAATAATCTTGCTGCAAAAACCGTGCTACAAGGTAGACAGGCTATAAAAGATATTCTTGATGGAAAAAATTCTCGCAAGTTAATTATTGTTGGCCCCTGCTCTATTCATGATTGCAAAGCGGCTTTAGAATATGCAGAAAAGTTGAAAACTCTTGCACACAAAGTTGAAGATAAATTTTTGGTTGTCATGAGGGTTTACTTTGAAAAACCCAGAACTACGATAGGTTGGAAAGGCTTGATTAATGACCCAGATTTGAATGATTCCTTTAATATTGAAAAAGGATTATTGACAGCACGTAATTTGTTACTTAAGATTGCTGAATTGGGATTACCTGCTGCTACAGAAACTTTAGATCCTGTAACACCTCAGTATTTTTCTGACTTAATTTCTTGGGCTGCAATTGGCGCTCGTACCATTGAATCTCAAACCCATCGTGAAATGGCAAGTGGCTTATCTATGCCAGTAGGTTTTAAAAATGGTACTGATGGAAATATTCAAGTTGCTATTGATGCTATTCAATCAGCTAATAAACTCCATCATTTTTTAGGAATTGATCAAACAGGTCAAGTCTGTACTTTTCAAGCCAAGGGAAATCTCCACAGCCATATCATTTTACGTGGAGGTGGTGGTAAACCTAATTTTGATGCAGCTACCGTAGCTTGGGTAGAGAAGAAGCTAGAAGAACTCAAGTTACTTCAAAGAATTGTTATTGACTGTAGTCATGGCAATTGCTATAAGGATCACAAGCTACAAGCTACAGTTTTTAATAATATTATTCAGCAGATTTTAGACGGTAACAAATCGATTATTGGTATGATGATTGAGTCTAATCTGTATGAAGGGAATCAGAAAATTCCTACAGATTTGAAAAGATTGAAGTACGGTGTTTCTGTAACAGATAAATGTATTGGCTGGGAAGAAACAGAGGAAGTTATTCTCTCTGCTTATCAAAAATTAAGTGCAGATAGAAATATTAGATTATCTACTTCTGAAATGCTTGTATCTGGGTCTCCTGTGCGAAGCTTTTTGACAACTGTATGATAAGCACTCCGAATAAAGAATATAGTGATTTGCAGTTAAGTGAGGTACAGAATTAATATTTTTTAACGCAGAGGCAAGCGCAAAGGTACGGAGAGATTTGTCTAATTTTATTAGCAATATATTCAGTACTTCAGTTTAAAATTTATTTTTCAAAGATCCTCCCAAACCCCCTTTTTTAAGGGGGCTTTTTTAGTAAAAATTAATAATAAAAATCTTATGTTTGACTAAATATTAAAATAAAGTATCAAATGATTATCCTTTATTTTCAAATAAAACTCCATTGTAAACTTAGTTTTTGGAATTTATATTATAAGTGTTCGATACAAGATAAATACTGACTAATTTTTTAGGTTTTCAAATGAGAAGAGGTTATTTATGACGCAACAAGATATCTTTAAAAAAGTCCAAGCGGTTGTTGCAGCAGAACTAGCTAATGAACAACAAAAAATCACACCAGATGTTAATTTGACTCAAGATTTAGGTGCAGATTACTTAGACTTAATAGCAATGTTCCAAGTACTAGAGGATACTTTTAATACTAAAATTCCTTATCCGGAAGCAAAGCAACTTGTAACAGTACAACAAATCGTTAATTACATAGATCGAAAAGTTTTTATTTGAGTTTGACTTATGATTAGCAAAAATATACGGCGGGTTGTAGTTACAGGTCTGGGAGCTATTACCCCTTTAGGAAATACTGTCCAGGAATATTGGGAGGGGTTGATTGCAGGACGTAGTGGTATTGATGCGATTACCCAATTTGATGCTTCTTTGCATACTTGTAAAATTGCAGGCGAAGTTAGAGGCTTTAACCCTTACGATTATCTAGAACGCAAAGATGTTAAACACATATCTCGTTTTGCTCAATTTGCAATTTCGGCAAGTCTTCAAGCGATCGCCGATGCTAACTTTAAAATTAATGACTTTAATGCTACTCAAGTTGGCGTTATTGTGGGTAATGGGATGGGCGGCCTCTACACGGTAGAGGAGCAAGAAAAAGTTTTCTTAACTCAAGGGCCAAAACGCTGTAGTGCTTTTACAGTACCAATGACAATAGCTAACATGGCATCTGGACTCATCGGAATTTACACGGGAGCAAAAGGGCCAAATTATTGCACTGTTTCGGCTTGCGCTGCTGGAGGTAACGCTATTGGAGAAGCTTTTCGCTCAATTCAATTAGGTCACGCTCAAGCAATGATTTGTGGCGGTACAGAAGCAGTGATTACACCTCTTTCTATCGCTGCCTTTGGTTCCGCCAAGACTCTATCAACCAGAAACGAGGAACCCACCCGTGCTTCTCGTCCATTCGATCGCCAACGAAATGGTTTCGTCATGGGAGAAGGCGCAGGCATTCTACTATTAGAGGATTTAGAACACGCTCTGAGTCGTGGCGCTCATATCTATGCAGAGATTGTAGGTTATGGTCTGACTTGTGATGCCTACCACATGACCGCGCCAATTCCTACCGGCGAGGGAGCCACCAGAGCTATGGAACTAGCTTTAAAGGATGCTGGCTTGTTCCCCAACGAAGTCAGCTATATCAACGCTCACGGCACCAGCACATTAGCGAACGATGCCATAGAAACTTTAGCAATTAAACAAGCTCTAGGCGATCGCGCCTTGCAAATTCCCATCAGCTCCACAAAATCAATGACTGGTCATCTTTTGGGCGCGGCTGGAGGTATCGAAGCTGTTGCCACTGTCAAGACTGTAGCTGATGATTTAATTCCACCAACAATTAATTTAGACGAGCCAGATCCAAAATGTGATTTGGACTATGTACCCCACAAAAGCCGAACTCAAAGAGTAGATGTTGCTCTTTCTAATTCTTTTGGCTTTGGAGGTCATAATGTCTCTTTAGCGTTTAAGAAATATCAGGCAGAAGTGGGTATAGACGCGATTAATCGCATCTGTACAGAGTAGGGTGTGTTATGCCGTAGGCTAACGCACCACCTAATATTTTCGGTGCGTTAGGACTAACGTCCATAACGCACTAAAGCAAAATCAAAGATTTTAACTACATAAAATAATTAGCAATAAAAGCAGATGAAATCCTTAGTAAGACAAGGTGTTGTTTTGACGGGAACTGGCTCTGCGGTTCCTGATTCGTACTTAGATAATCATCAACTCAATCAAATTGTGGTTACTTCTGATGATTGGATTCAATCTCGCACAGGAATCCACCGTCGCCATCTTCTTCCACCCAAAAATTCGCTGACAAATATGGCTGCGGAAGCTGCTCAAAAAGCCATTGCAATGGCAGGGATAGCAGCACAAGATATCGATTTGATTATCTTAGCTACATCTACTCCTGATGATTTGTTTGGTAATGCTAGTCAAATCCAAGCGCGATTGGGAGCTACTCAAGCTGTAGCTTTTGATTTAACAGCAGCTTGTTCTGGTTTTGTTTTTGGTTTGGTAACTGCTGCTCAATTTATGCGAGCCGGTACATATCAAAATGTGCTGCTCATTGGCGCTGAAGTTCTTTCACGGTGGGTTGATTGGTCTGACAGACGTACTTGCGTTTTATTTGGTGATGGAGCGGGAGCGGTAGTTTTACAAGCAAGCGAACACGATTGTTTGCTTGGTTTTCAACTCCACACTGATGGAATGCAAAATCAGTATTTAAAATTAGATTTTCAAGAGTCAGAAAAGGTACTTGTTGATAATGTCAGCATTGGTCAAGGTACATATAAACCGATTTCCATGAACGGACAAGAAGTTTATCGATTTGCGGTGCAAAAGGTTCCTGAAGTTATTGAAAAGGCATTATTCCGAGCAGGTCTTGATGTTGAACAAATAGACTGGCTGTTGATGCATCAGGCGAACCAGCGAATTTTGGATGCTGTAGCTCAACGGTTAGGAATCTCTGATGAAAAAATTATTAGTAACCTAGCAAATTATGGAAATACTTCTGCTGCTTCAATTCCTTTGGCTTTGGATGAAGCTGTGCGCCGAGGACAAATCAAACCCCATGATGTTGTTGCTTTTGCTGGATTTGGAGCAGGACTTTCTTGGGGTGCTGCGATTTTTGAATGGGGTTCTTTGAATGATTTCATTAACGAAGGCAGGAGGCAGGAGGCAGGAGGCAGGAGGCCGTTTTTGTAACGAGGATTTATACCTCGCTCGCCTAACTTTTCGCCTTAAAAGGCGTTCGCGTAGCGTCTCGCAGAGAGGTTTTAGATCCGATTGTTTCGATAATTAATAATATTTGTAATTTGGGATTTTGAATTGCAAATTATTGTTTTCAAATTTACCCCATCATTATGTAGGCAAAGTCATGAAAAATTTGTCTTCTGGAATGCCTATTTTATCAATTAAAATCATTTACTTATGAAGAATCTAGCGTCTCTACACCAAAACATAAAGCATTCTTGGCCGATACCTTTTACTAATAGTTCGGATGCAATTGTAATTGTAGGCGATCGCAGTCTTACAATCGATGAGGTTGTAAGTGTGGCACGTCATGGCACACAGGTACATTTAACTGATAATGCAGATGTCATTCGCGGCGTTCAAGCGTCTTGTGATTACATTAACAATGCAGTTAAAACAGCACAGCCGATTTACGGCGTGACATCTGGCTTTGGCGGAATGGCGGATGTCGTCATCTCCCGCGAACAAGCAGCAGAACTTCAAACCAATTTAATTTGGTTTCTCAAATCCGGTGCCGGAAAAAGATTGCCGTTAGCAGATGTGCGTGCAGCTATGCTCTTACGTGCAAATTCACACTTATATGGAGCGTCTGGTATTCGCTTAGAACTGATTCAACGCATTGAAACTTTCCTCAATGCCGGCGTTACACCCCATGTCTATGAGTTTGGCTCTATCGGTGCTAGCGGCGATTTGGTGCCATTATCCTACATCACCGGGGCATTGATTGGACTAGATCCTAGTTTTACGGTTGACTTCGACGGTAAAGAAATGGATGCTCCTACAGCTTTGTCTCGATTGAATTTGCCAAAGTTGCAACTCCAACCGAAGGAAGGTTTGGCCATGATGAATGGCACTTCTGTAATGACGGGCATAGCAGCTAATTGTGTATACGACAGTAGAGTTTTACTCGCCCTCACAATGGGCGTACACGCCTTAGCCATCCAAGGTTTATACGGAACAAATCAATCCTTCCACCCGTTTATTCATCAGTGCAAACCGCATCCTGGGCAAGTATGGGCAGCAGAACAGATGTTTGGCTTGCTGCAAGATTCATTTTTAGTTCGTCAAGAGTTAGATGGTAAGCACGAATATCGCGGTAAAGACTTGATACAGGATCGTTATTCTCTGCGCTGTCTAGCACAGTTTATCGGGCCGATAGTTGATGGAATATCGCAGATTGCCAAACAAATCGAAGTAGAAATCAACTCAGTCACCGACAATCCCCTGATTGATGTTCGCAACCAAGCTAGTTATCACGGTGGTAATTTTCTCGGACAGTATGTCGGTGTGACAATGGATCGGCTGCGTTACTACATAGGACTATTAGCCAAGCACATCGATGTGCAGATTGCGCTTCTGGTGTCGCCGGAGTTTAACAACGGTTTGCCTGCTTGTTTAGTTGGGAATGGCGATCGCAAAGTCAATATGGGCTTCAAAGGTTTGCAAATCACCGGCAACTCGATTATGCCACTATTGAGCTTCTATGGAAATTCCCTAGCCGATCGCTTTCCTACCCACGCCGAACAATTTAATCAAAATATCAACAGCCAAGGATATATTTCCGCAAATCTGACACGCACTTCCGTAGAAACATTTCAGTATTATATGGCGATCGCCTTAATGTTTGGCGTCCAAGCTGTTGACCTCCGCACATATAAGATGACAGGTCATTATGATGCACGTACCTGTCTTTCTCCCAATACTGTGAAATTATACACCGCAGTCTGCGATGTAGTTGGAAGGCGGCCAACCCCTACACGTCCGTATATTTGGAACGATAACGAACAGTGTTTAGATGAGCATATTGCCCGGATTTCAGCTGATATTGCTGCTGGCGGTTTAATTGTCCAAGCAGTCGAGGATATTTTTTCTAGCTTGAGATGAATAGGGTGTGGGGTGTAGGGACTTCCAAGTAATAAAATATCCCATCGCTTTGGTGAGCAGACGAGGTACGGGAGGAAGAATTTAACAAATATCCTCACTCACAAAATTGAATAATTTAATTTCTGGAAGTCTCTTAAAACAAGAATCCGTACACCCCACACCCTGCACCCGCCCCAAAAGGGGTTGACTCCTGAATCTAAATTATTTCGGAGATTTAATCGTGAATATTGCACACAACCTAGAGCTTAGTTGCTATCTTTTCCCCAACAAGCCAGCCTTGATTTTTGAAGAACAATGTTTGACTTATCAAGACCTTGATGAGATGGTAAATCGTGCTGCTAACGGTCTACGCACTTTGGGTATTAGGCGTAGAGATCGTATAGCTTTGTTTTTGCCAAATATTCCAGAATTTGTAATTTCTTATTTTGCCATTCTGAAAATTGGCGCGGTTGTCGTCTCAATCAATGTCATGCTCAAAACTGATGAAGTCAGATACATTCTCAATGATTGTGCTGCTAAAGCAATTATTACAACAGAGTCACAAACTGAGTATATTAAAGAGGCAGATTTACCTGAATTGCAACACATTTTAATTGCAGAAGGTAAAGCTAAGAATTATATTAGCCTAACACAATTGATGGCAAAATCTTCTCCTGAGGCACGGGCAGTTGAAATGACTCGTGATGCTCCTGCAAGTATTCTTTATACATCAGGCACTACAGGCTTTCCTAAAGGCGCTACACTTTCTCATAGCAATGTTATTTTTAATAGCTATAGTGCTAATTGTGGTTATCGCATTCAAAAGAGCGATCGCTTACTGCTTTTCTTGCCTTTATCTCATTGTTTTGGGCAAAACGCACTTTTAAATACTGCTATTTCTACTTGTTCAACTATTATTTTACAACGTAGGTTTGACCCAAAAGAAACTCTAAAAGCTATCACTGAAAATCAAGTAACAATGTTATTTGGTGTACCAACAGTATTTATCAAACTACTGAATATGGATACGGATAGCTACAACCTGAAAAATATCCGCTATTACTTTTCAGCAGCAGCACCCATGCCATTACAAGTAGCAGAAAATTGGTACAAAAAATATGGAATCGTAATTAACGAAGGGTATGGTCTAACTGAAACATCACCATTTGCTACTTATAACCATAACTTGAAATATAAACTAGGTAGTGTTGGCACACCGATTGCAAACGTAGAAGTCAAGGTTGTCAATGGTGATGGTAATCAAGTAGAAATTGGCGAGTTAGGTGAAATAGTAATTAAGGGTGCTAACGTCATGCTTGGTTATTGGAATCGCCCGTTTGAAACAGCAGAAGTAATCAAAAAGGGTTGGTTACATACTGGCGACATTGGTTGGATGGATGAAGACGGTTTTTTCTTCATTGTTGACCGTTTAAAAGACATGATTGTTGTTTCTGGGTTTAAAGTATACCCGACAGAAATTGAAAATGTCATTTATCAACATCCAGGAGTTGCCGAAGTAGCCGTCTATGGCGTTCCTGATTATCTTAAAGGCGAGATTGTCAAAGCAAATATTGTCCTGAAAGCTGGCCATACAATTACAGAACAACAAATCATTGATTTTTGTTATGAGAAAATGGCAGCTTATAAAGTTCCGCGTGTAATTAATTTTGTGAATTCAATTCCTAAAAATTCAACTGGCAAAATGCTAAAGCGAGTTTTACGCCAAGAATCAATATCTCAATTTGCTCAGAAAAAAACAAGAGTTAGTAAATAGTGTTGACTTAGAGACGCGATTAATCGCGTCTGTACAAGAATGAGGAGTTATTCTCCCTCATCCCCCTCATCTCCCTTATCCCCTCATTTCTTAAAGAAGGCTATTGTGAACGTAGAAACTATTACCAAAAACTTAAATTCATTGGATAAGTCGCAAATAAAGACTGCTATCCAACCGAATCTATTCTCAATTGAACAGACAAGCGATTTAACTGTTGCAGCAGCTTTAGTGAAGACGCTGGAAAATTTGGGAGTCCGCTATGCTTTTGGTTTGTTTGGAGGCGGAATCACACCTTTCATAGCTAGCTTAGAGCAAAGCTCTATTGAGGTGCTGCAATTTCGTCATGAAGCCGGAGCAGTATTCGCAGCTATTGAGTCCTACTTTGCTAGCGGACATCCTGTTGTAGTGTTCAGCACAACTGGCCCGGGTATTACTAATGCTCTGACTGGGTTGTTTGCTGCTCGTTGGGAAGGAGCAAAAATTATTTTCGTATCTCCTTGCACTTCTGCAACGCAACGCGGACGTTGGGCTTTTCAAGAAACTAGTCAGTACACAATGTCTAATACAGGCATTTTTACTTCAGGTGCATTATTTCATTATGCGATCGCCATTGAATCCAGTTCCGAACTCCCAGAAATTACTCGCAGGCTGGCGCTAGGTGTAGGAAAATTAGGTAGTTTTGTAGCTCATATCAGTATTCCGAGAGCAATTCAGACAAGTTTGCTCGCAACAGCATTACCCAATATCAATTTGTCACCAAGCCTGGTAACTGCTGGAGAAGATACTATCAGCAAAAGTTTACAACTACTCTGTGAAGGCCCGTTTGCCATTTGGGTTGGTTTCGGTGCTAGAGATGCAGCTTTAGAAATTCGCCAACTTGCCGAGAGAACTGGCGCAGCAGTCATGTCATCGCCCCGTGGTAAGGGTATATTTCCTGAGGATCATCCTCAGTTTGTTGGTGTGACTGGCTTTGGCGGACAAAGCTCTGTTTTAAAATATATGCAAGAGCAGCGTCCTTTGCGCGTGCTGGTTTTAGGAACTAAATTAGGTGAATTTACTTCATTTTGGAACCCAATTATGGTTCCTGCACGCGGGTTTGTCCATGTGGACATTGACCCAGAAGTACCGGGAGCTGCGTATCCTTATGCAGAAACATTCGCCGTACAATCTGATATCGGAGCTTTTGTCAAGAATATACTGAAGTATTTTCCAGAAATCTCTCATTTCTCACCAATATTACCTATATCTCGCCCCGAACCTCAGGTAATTAAACCCCAAGAAGGTCTGGTGCGTCCTGAATTTTTGATGTATGCAATTCAAAAGGTAATTGTTGAGAACAGCGACGCAATAGTAATGACTGAGGCTGGTAACTCCTTTGCTTGGGGAACAAATAGATTACGATTTGCTGCACCAGGGCGTTACCGGGTAAGTACTGGATTTGGTTCAATGGGACACGCTGGTACGGGTATCTTAGGTGCCGCATTGGCAGGAAATCGCAAAGCTGTAGCCATTCTTGGCGATGGTGCGATGTTGATGAACAGCGAAATCAGTACTGCTGTCAAACACAAAATTCCTGCCGTCTGGATTGTACTCAATGATGGACGTTACAACATGTGCGACCAAGGTATGAACATGGAAGGATTCCACGGTGTGGATGCAGAGATTCCCAGTTCGGATTTTGTGATGATTGCCCGTGGTATGGGAGCCGATGGTATTCGTGTCAACAAAGAGTCTGATGTCGAAGTGGCTTTAGAAAAAGCACTAGCTTTGAGTATTCCATTTGTTCTTGATGTGATTATCGATCCGACTCGTCCAGCACCGATAGGCAGTAGGATCGATAGCCTTATTTTGCGTGGAAAGTAATATTAGTCATTGGTCATTAGTCATTAGTCATTAGTCATTGGTCATTAGTCATTGGTCGCTTGTACTGAGCGGAGTCGAAGTATTAGTCATTAGTCATTAGTGATTTTCCCCTCTGCCCCCCTGCCCCTCTGCTCCCCTGCCTCCCCTGCCCCCCTACCCCCCTACCCCCTCAGGAGATTTACCATGATTTATTGCCCAGTCGGAATTCGTTCAATTGCAGTTAACTTTCCTAGTGTGATTCGTACTAATGATTATTGGCGAAAGAATTACCCCGATTTAGTTGCAAAAGCTGAGCAAAAAAGTTTATCAAAGGTATTTTCACCTGCTGATTCTACTCCCAGCAATCAGTTTGAATTGGAAATGTTGCCGTATCTCAAAGACCCTTTCCGCGGTACTGTTGAGCGCAGAATATTGGGTTCGGGAGAGTCATCACTGACGCTAGAGTATGGTGCAGCAAAAGAGGCTTTAGCAGCAGCAAACTTGTCTCCGGAAGAAGTCGATTTGATGATTGTTGCTTCTCTTTGGCCGGAAAATCTTCTACCTGGGAATGCGGCTTTCCTGGCGGCTCAACTCGGCGTGCGTGGCGCGGCTTGGAATCTTGATTCTACCTGTTCTAATGCTATGGTTGCCTTGCAAAATGCCACTGCACTGGTGCGAACAGGAGAGTATCGCAATGTACTAGTGGTAGTCTCTTGCACTTATTCTCGATTTACTGATGAAAATGATACCCTTTCGTGGTTTTTCGGTGATGGCGCTGGAGCCTTTGTGGTTGGCGCACTTAAAGCAAACCAGGGGATTTTGAGTACGAAAGTTGTAAATACCTGTGCAACTTGTGATACTTTTTATAATGAGTTCACCACTGATGCTGAGGGCAAGCCAAGGATGTTAATCCGAGCAGCCAAGCAGACAAACAAAGTATTGAGTGAGACTGCTGTAGATTATTTACGTGAGTGTTGTTTAGGTGCGATCGCTACGGCTGGTGTTACCCTAGATCGCATTCAATTTTTTGCTTTCAATACACCCACTGCTTGGTATTCGCGTCTGTGCACCAAAGCATTAGGTATCGAGCAAGAGCGAACCATCGACCTATATCCCCAATATGCAAATATTGGGCCGATGCTACCGATCGCTAATCTTTACCACGGCGCACAATTAGGCAAGATCCACGAAAACGATTTGGTTCTTATATACTCCATTGGTTCAGTGTCTAACGCTGCTGCAACTGTAACGCGTTGGGGCAATGTTGGTTTAGGTTCAGCCGATAAATTCAAGGAGCCACAAAAAGCTCAAGAACTAGCTGTTTAACATTCTCACGTATTCAAGGAATTGCTGGCTCTGGTAAAACTGTCTTACTATGTCAAAAAGCTGCTTGGATGCATTGGTATTATCCAGATTCGGATATTCGGATATTGCTCTAGTAGTCTGCCAACCCAAAATTGCTAGGTTTGGACTGGGGAAAGGGGAAGGAATTAAAACCTTTACCCCTTAGCCTTTACCCCGCTTGCGTTGCCTTGGCGAACTACTAGGCAACTATGATGGGCGCCAGGCTTACGGGTTGAGTTACTCTCCTCGACAAGCAGCGATCGAGACCGAACTGTATCAGATATCCTTTGATAAAAAACTTGCAACTGAGGTGAAAAAATGGCATCTGTGTATGATAGTATAGCTCTCCAGTTTCAAAAACTTAACAAATTGCCTTATCGCTTGTATGGTGAGGCATATACATACTTAAATCTCATCGGAGATGTTGCCGGGAAATCAATCCTCGATCTAGCTTGTAAAGAAGGATTTTTCACACGATTGCTCTTTTCTTATGGCCCTGCACGTTTGGTTGGTGTGGATATTTCCTCAAAAATGATAGAACTGGCAAGACTTGAAGAACCCTCTGGTTCCAAGAAAATTGAATATATTATCGGTGATGTCACCGAAGTTGGTTCTCTTGGCAGCTTCGATCTTGTGGTATCCTCCTACTTGCTAAATTACGCTTCAACTAAAGAGCAACTACTCAAAATGTGTCAGACCATAGCAATTCATCTCAAACCTGGTGGTCGATTTGTCGGTTTGAACAACAATTTAGAACTGCCAAGAGAGTTTTATCATAAACATGAAAAATATGGCATTTCTAGAAAATGTACCCAGTCGCTGAAGGAAGGTACTCCCATAACTTTAACATTAACAATTGTTCATGACGGTGAGCCTATTAGTATCAGTTTTGACAACTACTACCTCAGCAAAGCAACTTATAAATGGGCCTTGATGAGTGCTGGTTTTAAAGAGATCTGCTGGCATCAACCAAAAATCAGTCCTGAAGGCATACAGAAATTTGGTTTTGAGTTCTGGCAGGACTACATTGACTATCCCGATATGGTAGGCATTACTTGTATAAAATAGCTTTCTATGCGGTTGGTTAGGTAAGTCTTAAGTCCGTAGGAGCGATCGCACATCCCCTGCTCCCCCTGCTTGCCATCTGTATTAATCTTAAAGTGAAGTGGTATAATGCTCTTTCTCACTCAAGCAAATAACTGGCGATCGCTCGTGCGCGTTTCCATTTTTATCAAAAACTGCTCGTAATCATCTGAAGTATCTAAATCAAATGCACCTTCTGGGAAAGGAATTCCCAAAACTTCTTGAGGATATTTTTTTATTAGCTGTTTTGCACCATCCGTACCACTGAGGGTAGTTAGTTTTGCAAATAAAGTGTAGTCAAATAATGCAGGAACACCTAAAGTGTTTGCATATTGTGAAGCAACAATTGGCTTAAGAAGAGTTTCGTGAACCTCAACAAGTTGATTGATAATTTGAGGTGAAATCAAAGGTTGATCGCATACCATCAAAACGACAGCTTTTGCTTTTTTGTTGATAACGTTTAGAGCTTCTATACCAACACGGATGGAGCTATTCATCCCTTCACTCCAAAGTTGATTTTCTACAATATGTACTTTTTCTAAGTTAATCTCTGGTTTTATACATTCAGCATATGCCCCTAATACAACGATAATTGGACGGCAAACTGAAGCAACCGCCACTTTAACTACATACTCAATCAAGCTCTGCTGTGCGTAAGGTAGTAATTGTTTTGGCGTTTTCATACGAGTGGATGCACCAGCGGCAAGGATAATTAGACCGACATCAGACATGTGATTTCCTCTCCATGAATTGAGCCAAGTCGTGCTCTGAGCATTCCACCAGCCCGATTTGCCAGTACTGCTTGAATTTCTGCTACGATTGAGAGCGCGATCGCTTCTGGAGAATCTGCGCCAATATCCAGACCTACAGGAGCGTAAAGACGTTGCAATTGTGCGTCTGTTGGCACAAATCCTTTTGATTTGAGATCTTGCAGTAATCGTTGGGTACGGCTTCGAGGGCCGAGAATACCAATGTAGCGTACAGAAGATGGTAACAAGGTTCGCAGCAGTGCCAAATCGCTCTCATATCTATGAGTCATTACGATCGCAACTGTGCGTGAATTCAAATTAAGATGGTTTTGAATTTCTTGAGGTTCGCTAAAAATAATTTGGTCTGCATTTGGAAAACGTTCAAAGGTTGTGTAGCCTGGTCTATTATCGACAATAGTGACGTGCCAACCTTGATGTTTCACAAGATTGATGACAGGAATGGTATCATGACCTGCACCAAAAACTACCACAGGAACAACAGGATGAATTACTTCTAAGAACACTTCAGCCATACCATTGGCAAGAGTATAGGACTTTATTTGCGATTTTCCTTGCTTAAGTATTTGTTGGACATCTACCAAAATATTTTGCACAAATAGCTTGTCTTCAATATTACTAATAACAGTACCATCTGGTTTTAAGAATAATCGAGATGCTATTTTAGTCATGATTTTTCCAGCCACTTTAAATACAGTAGCCATTACCCCTGACTGTTGCCCATGCAAACATTCAGCAATAAAATCTAGCTGGCTTTTAGCTAATTCATTAGAAAGCGGCTCAATGAGTACTTCAATTACACCATTACAACCAAGACCAAATCCCCAAACAATATCATCGCTGGCCGTAGTATCATAATTGACAATAATTGGCCTTCCACCTGCAAACATCAGAGCTTGGGCTTTTTCAAACACATCACTTTCTAAGCAACCACCGCTCACACAGCCAATCATTTGCCCTTCTTCAGTCAGCAACATCCGGGCACCAGCGCGACGATATACAGAGCCACTAGTCTTGACAACAGTGGCCAAGGCAGTAAGTTCGCTTCTATTTTGAGTGTCCTTAAAAGCTGCAATTATGTTTTGGAGTTCTTTCATAGATAGGGTAGAAAAGGCAGGATATCCAGAAAATGTTAGGACTTATTTTATTTGCAGAAGTAAGTGTTTTATCCATCTTGGCATACAGTAATGACACCGAAAGTTACAACGGTCAATTAAACTAATCCGAAGATAATCTACAGTATTCATAACTTTAAGCTGCTTTTAGTTTAAATAAATTTTCTGCATTTAGATGGTATATTTTTTTTCTATCAATATCACTCATAGCTGTATTATCTATTCCTTCGACTGCTTTCGCTGTCGATTCATATGGATAATCAATTGCAAACAATATCCGATCGGAACCTAATACTGAAAGTGCAAACATCAAAGCTGGAGGCCAATTTACACCGCTAGTGGCAACAACAAAGTTATCCATAAAATATTCACTAGGTGTTTTTTGCCGCTGTTTTATTCGACTCGAATCATCCATTTTTGTCCAAGTTTCATTAGCAAAACGACTGTCGATACGAGCAAGCCAAAATGGTATACCTTCGCCCAAATGCCCTAAAACAAACTTAAGTTTGGGGAAGCGATCGAATAAACCACTCAAAATTAAACGCATCGCGTGGGTACTAGTTTCGACAGCAAAGCCCCAACCAGCACCTTCAAGACCGTATGAAAGAAAAGGTTTTATCATCTCTGGAGAAGGTGTTCTTGGATGTAGGTAAATAGGTACATCCAATGCTTCGGCAGTTTCAAACACTACCCAATACTTCGATCGATCCAAATACTCCCCCTGGGTATGGGAATTGATGATTGCACCTTTCATACCCAGATCTTTTACTGCTCTTTCCAACTCGCAAGCAGCCTTATCGGGTGCTTGGGGTGCTATTGCGGCAAGTCCAGCATACCGTTGTGGGTAAGCATGGATGAATTCAGCTAATCGATCGTTGCTCTTTTTGGCAAGATCTATTGCTTTATTGGCACTGAACACTTGAATGCCTGGTGAGGTGATTGAAAGTATCTGCATATCAATTCCATATCGATCCATATCACCAATGCGGCCAGCTCCTACATCAGTAAGGCGATCGCGTATTTCTTTAGTTGCAGAACTACTCAAAAAAGGTTTGTACAATTTTTGGAATCCAGGTTCTTTTTCGGTGTCAGTAGCAAGCAGTTTGCGCCACTCATCAAATAATTCTGGCGTTGCAAAAGCCTCTTCAATTGCAATTTTCTTGAAGACAGTCTTGCTGAATTTAGTAGTATCGTTGGCAACTTGAGATGTTGCTGTCGCCAAAGGACTTACCCCTACACCAACACAAAGATCCATTGCTTTTTTCAAAAAAGCTCGTTTGCTAAAATCCATTACTATTCCTAACTTAATAACTCAAAAGCTGTAATCTCAAGCAAGACTAATAAATAGACCTGCCTTGAAAATAAGGCAGGAGGCAGGAGGCAGGAGGAAAAGACATTTTCATTGTTCCTTGTGAGTTGCACTCATGAAGTCTCTTGCAAAAGTCGTTCTTTGCGTTCTCTTCTTTGCGCCCACCGAAGTTCAGATCGGCGGAAGCCGCCGCTCCGACTTCTCTCTGCGCCTCTGCGTGAAACAAAAAAATATTTATGCAAGAGGTCTAATGATTAGAGCATTAGGTGTGTAATACCATTTGACCAAATGAATGATACAATCCAAAATCTAAAATCCAAAATTAGTATTAGCTGCTGAAAATTTTGTTCAAAGCATCAAAACCGACTTGGAACACCTGCTCTAGATTCTGCCGCAATTCGAGTTCTTCTTCAGGTAAGCATTTAAAGTTTGCGAACCATTCGATATAAGTGCGATCGCCGTCTGTGATTGGTAACAGCTGTATAGTACAAATGTAGTCTTCCATCGGCTTATTAGGCTCTAGCAGCAAATAGGTGCAGACATGTTTTCGATCGTCAAGTCCTAGTAATTGTTCTCGTAACGTCACCCCATCTTCACGATTAAAACTACGGATACAGCCTATCTTATCGCTAGGCTCACCATTTTTTATATGGCTGTCGATTACAGACGGATACCAATTAGGCAGGCCATTAAAGTCACGTATTTTTGCCCATACTTGTTTAACCGATGCGTTGATTACAGAACTGGTTGTAACGTTTACTAGCATTTCATTGTTATACTAACTTTGCTTTAACATGAGTCTCCAACGGAGGGCTATCTTTCCTAAAGACTGGCACGAAAGGTTTTGAAGACAGTAGGTAACCAACTGATTTCTTTAACATTAGAAAATGTGACTAGCCCTACACCTGCGATCAAGAAGATGATACCGACAATTTTCTGGAGCGAAATCGGATCTTTAGGAGATTCTAAGATGCCTAGATGACTGACTACTGCTGCCATCACCACCTGACCCAACACAAACAAAACAAAGAAAGTACTAGCTCCCAAACGGGGAATTAAAACGGTGGTTCCCAAGATTAACAAAGCACTAAAGACACCACTGAGATATAAATGTATGGGAACATTTTTAAATTTTGCAGCGATCGCTAACCCATCTGTGTTTGATGTCAAAAGCAAGGTTATCGACAAAGCTATAAGGGTGGTGGCCAGACCCATGAAAAAGAAAGCTATATTGGCTAGAATTGGCGAACCTACATACCGAGCCACCGAGCTATTCATTGGCAGATAGATGGGGGTAATGGCTCCCATCAAGAAGGCACTTAATATAAATACTATAAATTGCATGGCTTAGATTTCCTTTTCGTTTTTATTAACTTCAAAAACTGTAAATGATGGCTGATTATGATATTTTCAGGACTGGTTTGATCGCCTTGCCCGCTTTAGTATCTGCTACAGCTTTGTTGATATCTTCAAAATCGTAAACACTAATCAAACGTTCAAAGGGAAAGCGTCCTTGCTGATTTAATTCCAGCAATGTCGGCAAAAACGTATTTGGTACGGAAGACCCCTGAATAATTCCCCGCAAATTTGCTGCACGTTTAAAGACTTGCGTTGGTGAAAACGGATATTTCTCGCCAAAATGAGGCGCAATTACCATGCCACATTCGCCACCAGTGGCCAGACACTCAATGGCATCGTTGAGTGCTTGTTCATTTCCAGAGGTTTCCAGGGTATAGCGAACACCATGAGGAGCAATTTCTTTTATCCGTTCGGCAACTCTACCGTCTTTAGCATTCAATATATGGGTTGCGCCCAACTCCAGCGCCAGATTTAAGCGTTCTTCCACCACATCAATCGCAATCAATGGCGACACGCCAACTAGCTTACCTGCCATAATGGCACTCAAACCGACAGCACCAGCACCAAAAACCGCTAGTCCGTCTCTGGGGCCGACTTTAAACGTATTGAGAATAGAACCTGCACCGGTTTGAACCCCACAGGGAATGGCCGCCAACCTCTCAGCAGCCTGATTGCTGGTCACTGGCACGACATTGCGCTCCACTGTAATTGAGTGCCTAGCAAAAGAGGACTGCTGAAAAAATGCACTGGAAATCCTCTTTCCACCCAACTTAATAGTGTGGGAGCCATCTAAGCGAGTGCCACCAAATCCTAAGGGAATGTGACGATCGCAAAAGTAAGGCTGACCCTCCAAACACCCACGACAAGTACCACACCAGGGATAAGAGATGATTACGCGATCGCCTACTTTAACTCGGCTAACTCCCGATCCCACAGCTTCCACTACTCCTGCACCTTCGTGGCCTAAAACAACCGGCAGTTTCATGAGATTTTGCGCCACAAAATCTGTATGGCATATACCACTTGCTTGATTACGAACTAATATTTCATTGCTGCGTAAATCATCGAGTTCAACAGTCTCGAATGTAAATTGCCCGTGAGGTTCGTGGATGATAGCAGCAGTTGTCGTTGTAGCCATTTTATCTCCTGGTTTGTTGTTAATAGGATTTACGCACCCTCTACGACTCCTTGGCGTTCTTCTCTACGAGACGCTGCGCGAAGGCGTCTTGGCGGTAGCCTTCGGCAAGCCGCAAAGCGTCTACGAGAAATTAAGCTTTTTGGTGATTTTTGCGTAAGTCCTGATTAAAAAAATTCTTGCCCCATTTGGCTAATCCTTGAGATTAATTGATTATGCTTGCTGTAAAGTTTCAGCATCGATCGGTAATCGCCGAATCCGTTTGCCAGTAGCCGCAAAAATCGCGTTGCATACCGCAGGTGCAATCGGCGGTGTGGAAATTTCACCTACACCACTAGGTTTTTCAGTGCTATTAACTATATAAACTTCGACCTTGGGCATTTCATTCATCCGTAGTGTAGGATAATCGTGAAAATTACTTTGCTGTACGCGACCATTTTTAAAGGTAATCTCTCCATACAAGGCGGCGGATAAGCCATAGACAATGCCCGATTCCATTTGGGCACGCACAGTGTCGGGGTTGACCACAATACCGCAATCAACAGCACAAACTACTCGATGAATATGCGGCTCTCCATCGGCAGCAATTGATACCTCTGCAATCTGAGCAACGATGCTGCCAAATGATTTATGTAGGGCTAGTCCTTGGTGTACATTTACCGGAAGCTTGCGTCCCCAACTTGCTTTTTTGGCAGCAAGTTCCAAGGTAGTTCGGTGTCGCGGTTGGTCGTCCAGCATGGCAAGCCGGAATTCTAGCGGATCTCGGCTGGCGGCGGCGGCCAATTCATCCAAAAAAGACTCGACAACAAAGGCAGTAAAACTGTGACCAACAGAACGCCACCACAGCACTGGTACGCCATTATCAACAGGATGATGGTCTACCAGTTGGTTGGGAATTGCATAAGGGTGATCTGCCCCTTCAATAGAAAGGTGATCGATTCCTTCATGAATCAATAATTTTTCAAACGGAGTACCCTTGGCAATTGACTCACCAATCAACCGATGAGACCATGCAGTAATGTTGCCATTTTTATCGAGTCCGGCCGCAATTTTACTGTAATGCACTGGTCGATAATAACCGCCACGGATATCGTCTTCCCGCGTCCAGATTACTTTCACCGGCTTGCCAATGGCTTTGGATAGTTGCACGGCTTCTTTGACGTAATCCCCATGTGGATTAGAGCGTCGTCCAAAGGAACCCCCCAGTAAAGTTGTATGAATCTGAACTTGTTCGGGCTTGAGTCCGGTAATTTCACACGCCGCCTGTAGATCGGTCGTGTGCATCTGTGTGCCTGTCCAGATATCGCAACTATGCGATCGCACATCCGCAACACAATTCAATGGTTCCATCGGCGCATGGGCCAGGTAAGGTGTTTCGTAAACTGCTTGGAGCTTTTTTGCTGCTGTATCAAGTGCGGGTGTGACTTCGCCCGTTTTTCTAACTATTAGCCCTGGACTGATTGCTAGGTCAGCATATTTGCTCTGTAAACCTTCAGACGAAAGCTCAGCATTGGGGCCTTCATCCCATGCGATCGTGAGTGCATCACGCCCTTTTTTAGCAGTCCAGAAGCTATCGGCCACAACTGCTATACCCATAGGCAGAACTACCACATACTTTACACCTGCAACGGCTTTGGCTGCTTGAGCGTCAAAATGTTGCAAGCGACCGCCAAACACTGGTGGACGCGCAATCAGAGCAATCAGCATTCCGGGAACTTGGACATCAATTCCGAATACCGCTTTACCCTTAACTTTGTCCTCGGTGTCCAAGCGTTTGATTGGCTTACCAATCAGTTTGAATTCACTGGGTTTTTTGAGTGTAACGTTTTCTGGCACTGGCATTTGCGCTGCCTGATCGGCTAATTCTCCGAAAGATAAGCGGCGATCGCTAGCTGGATGTAAAATATAACTTTTTTCAGCAATACAACTCTTTGGCGAGACATCCCAGGTTATGGCAGCCGCAGCGATCAACATTTCTCGTGCTGTAGCACCAGCGAGCCGCAGTTGCTCCCAAGTGGAGCTGATGCTAGTGCTAGCGCCGGTACCTTGATAATTTTTCCACACCGTATGGTAATAGTCGGGATGCACGGGGGCAGACTCAATGCGAATTTTGTCCCAATCAGCTTCGAGTTCTTCAACGAGTATCATCGGTAAAGAAGTATAAACACCTTGCCCCATTTCAACTTTATGGACAATAATCGTCACGGTA
This sequence comes from Nostoc sp. ChiSLP01, assembly GCA_034531195.2. Taxonomy (GTDB): domain Bacteria; phylum Cyanobacteriota; class Cyanobacteriia; order Cyanobacteriales; family Nostocaceae; genus Nostoc. Next base: position 109,093 of record JAVRBO020000048.1, on the reverse strand, counting down.
TTATCCGGTAAGATACGGATAAACGCGTTGGGCTTTGACAGGGGCTTTGTTTGATTAGCTAAAGAGGTGGCAGCCTGTACGCGGCTGGTCGGTGGCAGAAAAAACCCAAGAAATAAACCCGCTCCCGCTGCGCCAGATGCCTTAAGAAAACTGCGCCGCGTAGTTGTATTGTTTTCCATCTGGCAAACCTCCTTAACTTTGCTGGCTCAATAACTCAGAAGCTCTATGGATGGCGGCTCGTATGCTTTGATAAGTACCACAGCGACAAATGTTACCAGACATCGCAGCATCAATATCAGCATCTGTGGGTTGTGGATTTTCAGAAAGCAGTGCCGCAGCAGCGAGCATCTGCCCGGACTGACAATATCCACATTGCGGTACATCAAGTTCCATCCAAGCTAGTTGAACTGAGCGATCGCCAATCTCCCAAAGTCCTTCTATAGTCAAGATATCTCGCTCGATACAGTCCGACACTGGTGTCACGCACGAACGAATAGGAATACCGTCGAGATGTACTGTACAGGCTCCGCATTGCGCCATACCACACCCGAATTTAGTACCATTTAGCCCAAGACGATCCCGAAGCACCCATAAAAGTGGAGTGTCGTCTGTGACATTAACCTCTCTATCTTCTCCGTTCACCTTTAAATTTATAGTTGGCATATTAATCATTAACCTTTAACAGCTTCTGGGATATTACGAATTTCATTGCAGTCATTAACTTTACCAAAACTATGAACAATGAATATACTTTTCCAAACTGTCATACAATTCACAAAAAATATGATGTAGATGCAAACCTTCAAACTAATGCTAAGTCTCACTTTGTTAATGCAAGAATTTTGAATTGGTTAGGACTTAGGCAAACTCTAGGAACTCTTTCTTGGCGTTCTTGGCGTCTTCTCTACGAGACGCTGCGCGAAGGCGGTTCGATAAATTAAGCTTTTTGGCTATTTTTGCGTAAGTTTTGTTAATATCACCTGTTGGTATCACTTGTCAATGCAAACTTTTTGGAAAAGTGGTGTGTCACAAGACCCAATAGGGCGCATTCGCAACCCAGTTTCAATCAGCGCAAAAACAGTTTTTGGTGAATTTATTGCGGTTGACTCAGGATTATCTTGAAAACCACCGATCGCATTCGGCAATGTGAGTTCTGAACTAAACAACATATCCAATTTGCCTATTCTATCGAATGCAGATAACGCATATGCAGCCACCATATAACTGGAGCCATAATTACTTTTGAGATAATGTTTTGAACCGAATATCTGTGCTGCATTATTTGAGAATATTGACCAAATAGACGGATGAAGTATGTCCGGACATCCTAACTGACAAGCTAGATGAATTAAGTAAGTGCATCGTAAATAAGTATCAACTCGGAAGTCATGTATTGATTGTATATATCCTTTCATACACTGATGAAAGAATCTAACTATATCAGGCACATAGACATCAAGTACTCCGAGATTATCTAATGCATAGATAAAAAATGTTATTTGCGATGCCTGTGAAGCAGGCGAGAGTGTATGATAAAGCGATACAGCTTGTTCTACCCAGTCCCTCTTATAAGTGAGATAATCTGGACAATCTAACACGGCAATTGCATTGAGTATCAGCGAGAGTGGAAATAGATAGTAATCTGCTCCCTCATGAACTCCATCCGAATCTCGTGCCAATGAATCGTTTAACTCCGAATCAAAGATATTTAAAAGAGTCTGAAGATGATTTTGCCTTCCAGTACATACTTGCTCTCTGCTACCGATGATGGCCAAGACGGAAAAAATAATCGCGGAACCTCTACCACGGTAAAAGACATCAGAGATAGTTGCAGCCAATTGCAAAGCTTTATCAGCATAGGTATCCCCATTTTCCTGCTGTAATACTAGCAAGTCTGTGAACTCTGCGTGCCCTACGGCCAACAGCAGATTAGCGAATAGCTGTAATTTCTCATAACGAAGCTTATCGCTGGATAAATCCAATTTCGTTACTTGTTCTAATGCCCTTTCCAGATGCCAACGAACAAGATGTCGATAGGGTTCAAGCTGACCGACTTTGACTAAACTTTCAGTTAATAAAGCACAAGCGCGTGCGTACTGCCAAGGTTCCCTCGGTAACTGGTCGATCGCCTTTTTAAACTCGTCATGCGATCGCTCTTGAGCGAGGCAACTATTGAACGATACAGCTTCACATTTTGCCAGGATGCCATTAAGCAAATGATATGCAAATGTATTGTAACTAGTGTTAGTTTTTCGAGATAGCGCAAGACTTATTTCGAGTAACCGATCCGATTTCTGTCGATCGAAGCCTGTTGCTTCTTGCCCAATTCCTAAGCCATGAACGCACCAGTGCCAGGGAGTTGGAAAAACCCGCCGTTCATTTAGCAGCCCTTTGAAACACTGGTGCTGAGCGATCGTCTGACTGATTTGCGGCAAAATTTTCGGGAACTGCATAATCTAAAGGTACTTCTCCTGTTACTGGTTCGTGGTTAAAAATCTTGAAATCAGGAACTGGGATGCCGTGGAACTCATCTATCTTTCCTTGGAGCATATCTAGAGTTAAATTCAGCCACTTAATGCCTTCAACGTAGATTGCTAACGGACGCTTTTGATTATGTGCATTGTCGATCAAAACACCATCGTTGTTCTTGCTGAAGTGGTACGGGGGCATTGCCATAAAGTGGGTACCCATTAGGAAAACAAAACGTATGAGCCAGTTAGGATCGTTCTGATTTACATCTGAATCTGGATTGTCCAACTTCCAAGCAGCAGTCATGACTTCGGCAAAGTATTGTTCTATACCTTTGTATGAGAGTTCATAGGGGTTCTCTTCATCAAAAGCGATCAAAATATGCGGTATTTCTCTGTGGAGTTGGTAGGCAAGGTCGAAATATTCACCGTGAATCTTATCATAGTTGCCGAGACTATTATGCCAGGGCTTGTTGTCGTACATCGGATCGTCTGCATTGGTATCAACACCATTCTCATAAAATCCAATAGCACGCGGATCGAGGAAACGAATCTCTAGATCTTCAGCAGTAAAAGGAGGGTTTGTGACAGACAAGTTGTCATACTGTGTTAACAATGGCTCGATATTGCCAATTTTGATATTCTCGGTATTAGTATCGCCCATAACCAGAGAGTGAAACTTCGGCTCTAGAATCGAATGGTAAATTGGATTTTCCCGAAACTCTCTGAGCAGGCGAGGCAAGTTACGCATTCTCTTGCCGTTAATCATAATGTCTTCGCTTTTTAGCAGGCTGTCGCTGAAAGTTTTTGGTGCTGTCTCCTGTGCGAGAGCAAGACGCTTTTCAATTTTGGTGAAATACGATTGCTCCAAAGTAGGCTGCGACATTTTGCGCCGCCGCTGAGAGTGAATCTTTTCATTCAGCAGCCGGAAGACTACGCAATAGAGTGCGGCTACGATTTCTTTGGACGGATTACATCTTCTGACAAACTGACTAACTTCGATGCCAGGAACAAAAGTCATGTCGTAAATATATTCGTAGATTGTAGATCCATCCTCTATGACTTTTTGTTCGCGCTCAATCACACTCAATACTTGAGGAAAAAGAGGCTTAACTAAGTCTGGCAAATTCATCAAGTATTGAGTCTGACTCTTGGCTTTCGCACAAGGAGGCAACATTACATTAGTCCCTTCCCGTCCCCATTTTGGGGTAATCAAACGTTCGCTTAACACCTTACGAACAAATTTTCCAGTACCTGGTTTTTCTAAAAAGAGGGTCATAGATTCGCTTCCTCCATATCCAAATCCTAAAAAAATCTCATCAGGATTTAAATAATTAGTCAGCTCATCTGGAGCTAGATGCTTAACAAGTACATCGCAATATTCAAGTATATCGCAATGTTGTTGAACAATATTCAGAGTATCAGGCATAACTTCTAATTTGTTAGCTTCATGATTTTGTTTCGGTTTAGTCTTTTTAAAAGACCGATTTTGGTGTTTCATAAATCTTTATATGTTATGGATTGGAATAAGTAACGTGCAGTGCGATCGTCTAAATTTAATCCTCAGGTTATCAACATATACACACAATCTGCGTTTACACAATTCCTGAAATACTTAGAAAAACCTCAAATTATTTGTTGGAAAATATTTCGTCCATCGCTAAAATAACTAGTAGATATTGCCAAAACAGCCACTTTTATTAGAGTCAGGAACTCCCGTTAAATAAAAAAGTAACTGATTAGTGTTATTAAGATTGAAATTAAAATGTTTTTTTGTTAATATTTTCTCCGTTGCTGTTGATTTTAGACATTGTTTTTCTCCAAAATTTCAAATTTGAGCTTGGACTAAAGTTAATCGCTAGTTTGGCTTGACTCTAATTTTTAATTGGTAGGAGTGATTGAATTTTATTCACTTGATTGGGCAGTACCAATTTGCTAGTATCTTCTCTGGTGCATCAGTTGATGTCCTGACACAAATGGTACGAATGCCACTAAGATAAGCTCTAAGCTATGGATAATAAGGGTTACAGCTTTTAATGCGATTGAGCAGTAATTAGATGAGTCATACCAACTCAAAATTAAAAATTAAAAAATCAGAATTAGTAAGGTTTTCAGGGCTTGCATCTGTCTTATTATTTTAGTGAATTGATGTCAGCGGTTAGCTCACAGTGCCGTGTCTTGCAGATGGAGCAAAATGGATAGGGCATAAAGCAGGTATATCCCAAAAAGTTTTTCTAGGTAGAAAAAACTTACTCTGAATAAAACTCAATCACTGTTACCAATTAAAAATTAGAGTTAGGCCAAACTAACGATTACCTTCAGTCCAAGCTCAAACAGTTATATAAATTGGCAAGAGAACGCCGATCGCTATTAACGTTAAATACGGAGAAAGTAATGACACAAGCAAAGTTAGGAATTCTGGCGCACTTGGAAGCCAAGCCCGAAAAAGTACAAGAGGTTGAAGACTTCTTGAAAGGAGCATTGCCCATGGCCTTACAAGAGGCTGATACAAATACATGGTTTGCAATTAGGTTAGGCCCGACAACATTTGGTATTTTCGATACCTTTCCTCACGAGGATGCACGCCAAGCTCACTTGAGTGGCAAAATTGCAAAAGCCTTATTTTCTCAAGCAGATGAGCTTCTAGCTTCCCCCCCTGATATCAAACAAATTGAGATCCTGGTATCAAAATTACCGCAGATATAGATTCGATCTCTATTACTGACATGTGCTTGTTCATGGGTTCGTTTTGAAGTTGTAGTTGAATTTGGAGAAATGATTATGCCCAGTATTACTTTGTTCGGTACAGATGGTGATGACACATTTGTTCGCCAGATTACAGAAGCTAGATCTCTAAATATCTTTGGACTTGGGGGTAATGATTTAATTTTTGGAGGTGCCAGTAACGATCGCCTTGATGGAGGAGATGGAAATGATGTTATTCCAGCTCGTGCCGGAAACGATACTCTCATCGGTGGTAAAGGTAACGATCTCCTCGCTGCTCAAGATGGAAATGACTCCCTTGATGGTGGCGAGGGAGACGATACTCTAATTGGAGATAATGGTGACGATACCATCATTACTGGTACTGGTGTTAATACTGTATTTGGGGGTAATGGTAAAGATGTTGTCTTCACATCCGGTACGCTGAACACAGTTGCAACAGAAGATGGCAATGACACTATTTTTGGTGGTGATGGAGTTGACCTTGCAGACGGTGGAAATGGTAATGATATCCTCTTCGGTGGTGGTGGTGATGATGCAATAGCTGGAGAGGGGGGTAACGATTTCATCGATGGGGGACTCGGTAACGATATCTTGATTGGAGGAGTTGGTAACGATCTGATTTTCGGACGAACAGGAAACGACCAGCTCTTCGGCAATGAAGGTAATGACTCTATCGAGGGAAACGCCGGGGATGACTTTATCGATGCTACTTCAGGAAACGATTCCTTAGTCGGTGGTTCGGGGAGTGACACTCTTTTGGGAGGTCAGGGGAACGATAAGCTTAATGGAGGAAATGGCAATGATATTCTTACTGGGGTAGAACCTAATAATCCTGATTTAGGTTTCGGTTCAGGTGAGTTAGACGTTCTCACTGGTGGTGGAGGTAGAGATGTTTTCGTTCTAGGAAACGAGCTTTCTGTCTTCTACGATAGTAAAGGATTTACAGACTATGCTCTGATCGCTGACTTTTCTAATAGCCTTGACTCAATCCAGCTTAGAGGGAATGCCTCAGACTATCGTTTAGCTGATGTATATAACGGTTCTGTTACCTTCGGTGCAGGAATATTTTTCGGTGAGAATGAGTTGATTGCAGTTGTCAAAGATGTTTCCTCTTCAACGTTAGATTTAGCTACAGCTAGTCAGTTCACATTCGTTAGCTAGATCTGAAAGAAATATTAGTGCTGTGTGCATTTTTTAGCTTAATCGGGCAGAAGTCTCATATTCTATCTGTACTCAGATGAATGTGGAATAAATGACCGGACGAAAATTGTGCGACCTTTGGTCAACTCAAACCGTAGGTTTAAGTTGATCAAAGGTCTGCTCCTTTATAGAACTCTTGCTTGGCTTTTTACTCTCAGTAATTTTCGTTTTTGACAGTTAGGGAGCAGAAGATGGGATACTACTAAAGTTGCTGCGGTGACTTTAATTGTGGAAGCTACTAGTTGGGTAGTTGATAGCAATATGAATGTAGAATTCATGGCACAATCTCCCCAAGCCGCTCCTCACAGTTCTTGGCAAACTCCTGCTTTTTGTCCTGTATCTCGCTAAGGTGTGAAATATGCATCCATTTGCGCTGACCAAGCGACTCGTTAGATTTGCGGTAACGAATGTAGTCCTATTTACCCTTGCTTTTTCCCTAACAATCATCCCCAGCACATTCGCTAAACAACCGCAGACAAATTCAGCCGCCGGATTTTACACGCAAAATACTAAACCCCCAGCCATAACCTCAGAGCAACTTGTCTCTCAAGGAGAAGCACTTTATCAAGCAGGACGCTTTACCGAAGCGGTAAATGTTCTCCAACAAGCTGTCCTTATTTATCAACGAGAAGGCGACAACCTCGCACAAGCCGCAGCACTGGCTAACCTCTGTGTTGTATACCAGCAACTAGGCTTGTGGAAAGAAGCGTCAAAAGCTATTAATACCAGCTTAAATCTACTTGGCTGGAACGATACAAAGCAAAAATTAAATGTTAATAATCCAAAATCTGAATTGTTAGAAATTCTGGCACAAACTCTAAATATTCAGGGGGAATTGCAGCTAGCACAGGGACAAACTGATGCATCTATAAAAACATCACAACAAGCAGAGCAAATTTGGAAGAAATTAGGTGACAATGCTGGAGTAACGCGCAGCCGGATTAACCAAGCACAAGCTTTACGAGTTGGTGGTTTTTACCGCCGTAGCTTAAATATATTGAATGAAGTATCTCAACAATTAATTTCTCAACCCGACTCACTTGTAAAAGTAACAGCTTTGCGATCGCTTGGTAATGTTTTACAACAATTAGGCGAACTTGAGCCATCCCAGCAAATCTTACAACAAAGCTTAGAAATTGCTCAACGTCTGCAACTGCCTCTAGAAATTAGTCTGACAGAATTTTCCCTTGGTAATACCGCTAGGATATTAGGTAATAAAAAAGACGCGATCGCTCATTATGAAAATGCGGCTTTAGTTGCACCCAATCCACTTGCCAAAGTTCAAGCTCAAATCAATCAACTCAGCTTGCTTGTCGAGAATGAACAAATAGCACAAGCAAAAACAATAATACCTATAATCCAATCTCAACTCACAAGTCTGCCTACCACTCAAGCTGGTATTTATGCACGTATCAATTTTGCTCGTACCATAAGTAAAATTGGCGATAAAAAAAACATCGCCGAGATTCTGGCAAACAGCGCTCAACAAGGCAAAACCATAGGTGATGAGCGGACTCAATCCTATGCACTTGGCAGTTTAGCAGAAGTCTACGAGCAGAACAATCAATGGCAAGAAGCACAGAAATTGACGGAGCAAGCATTATTTATCGCTCAAAAAATTGATGCTTCGGATATAGCTTACCGTTGGGAGTGGTTGTTGGGACGCTTGCTCAAAGCACAGGGAAATACTGAAGCAGCCATCCCTGCTTATGATGTCGCAGTTGCAACTCTTGAATCTCTCCGCACGGATTTAGTTAGGGTAAACCGAGAGGTACAGTTTAATTTTCGTGATAGCGTAGAACCTATTTATCGCCAGTCAGTAGAACTGCTTTTACAACAGAAAGGACAAGGAAAACCCGATCTAGATAAAATCCGCAAGCGAATTGAAGCTTTGCAATTGGCAGAAATAGACAATTTTTTTCGAGAAGCTTGCTTAAGTAACCAATTTGTAGTATTGGACAAAGTGGTAGACCGCGATAATCCTACTACTGCGATTTTTTACCCGATTATCTTAGATAACCAGTTAGAAGTTATCCTCAAGCTTCCGAACCAACCTTTGATACATAAAACTTCTGTGGTGAATCACGAGCAAATAGAACAGGCGATCGCACAACTGCGAGAGACGATAGTCCAACCTGAAGCTAGTAAGAAATTTCAAGTGGTTTCTCAGCAGCTTTATGATTGGTTGATTAAACCAGTTGAAGGCGAACTCAAAAAGAGTAGAGTGAATACTTTAGTTTTTATTCCAGATGGGTCATTACGAAACATTCCAATGTCTGCATTGTATGATGGCGCATTGTATTTAGTCCAGAAGTACGCGATCGCCATTAGCCCAGGATTGCAACTGTTTACCCCCAAACCTCTAGCACGAGAAAGATTAAATGCTCTTGCTGGAGGACTATCTCAACCACCTAAAAACGAAAAGTTTGCACCGCTTCCCAACGTTAAAGTTGAACTGAAATTGATTCAGCAATCGGGCGTATCAACAAAGATATTATTGGATGAAAATTTCAAAAGTACAACTTTAAGAAAAACGATTAACGCCCAACCTTTTAGAGTTGTTCACTTGGCAACTCACGGACAATTTAGCTCTAAAGCAAAAGACACTTTTATCCTAGCAGCCGATAAACGCATCTACGTAAATGAATTAGATAGTTTGCTCAAAAGTAGAGAGCAAAAACGAACACAGCCAGTGGAATTACTTGTTCTGAGTGCTTGCGAAACAGCACAAGGAGATAACCGTGCAGCATTAGGATTAGCGGGAGTTGCCCTGCGTGCTGGGGCACGCAGTACTTTAGCGTCCCTATGGCAGATTGGGGATGACTCCACTGCTTTGTTTATTAGTGAATTCTACCATCAGTTAATAACTAGCAAAACTACCGCAGAAGCTTTACGCCAAGCTCAATTAAAGCTGTTGTCTAGTTCAGAATACACTCGTCCTCTTTACTGGGCACCTTATGTTTTAGTTGGTAATTGGTTGTAGAGAAATAGTTATATTATGTTCGGCTGATGACTTATCATTAGGACTGACGCGGGGACGCGGAGAGATTTTAATCATAAATAATTATCCGAACTTGATATTATTTCACCAGAGGAGCCGTAGCAACATTATCCAAGTTGACAGATCTCAATAAACTTTGCCAATCTTCAGCAACAGATACATCATTAGGATTCTCCTGGCGCAGTTGTGCCAGCAGAGTCAGAGAATCAAACCAAATACCATAAGCCGCATAGATTGTAACCTTTTGTTGCGGATCGATTGCTGCTTCCAACTGCTGCATCACGCGGGAGTCCAAATTGACTCTTTGAATGTCTCCTTCTACATAAATAGGAACGCTCGCTGTTTGTTGTTGATTGCAAAAGACTTTTAAATACCAGCGATATGTTTTCCCTACTTGCAAGGATGCATTGGATGGAAGAGAAACACCTATAACACCAGGCTTTGGAGGTAGGGCGATCGCATTTCTATATATATCGTTTTCTGCACTATCTTGTAAGATAAATTCAGCACTAGCTGTTAAATCCTGAGTGTAGGGAACGTAAAACCAAAATGTTGGTCGAACAGAGGTGGTTAGTCCTCCCACAATCCCCGAAATTGGTTTGTCTGTTTGTTTGCTAACCTTTTGTTCCTCTCCCATTGGGACTAAAGCAGTGAGAGCAGTTGTCACCGCAGGACAATTATTCCGGCTACCTATTCCAGCTCTACGTCCAGATACAGGACTTAACCGAGATGGTGTCTTTGACCAAACAAAAACTGGTCGAGAGGTACGTTGTTGAGGTGAAATCTTATCTTTGGTTGGTTGCACAGGCTGTTTATTGGTTGCTGGTTGTTGAGTTTGGGCTATTACCTTTGTTGGATAATAGGTAACGCTGCTCAAAATCAGAGCGATTGTTAGCATCCATTTCATATTCCTAAATGCTAGCAGTACAAACGTATAGATACCTCTAGACATATCACTATCCTATTTAAAAAGGAAATTTATACCAATTCTTTGTGAAGCTGCACATTATTTTCACCCCTCCCCAATACTGCTCGGTTAACGATTTTTAACTCGGCATTGGGTTTGGGGAAAAGGTTAAAGGGTAAAGGTTAAAGGTTTTTTCTTTCCCTTTTCCCCTTAACCGACAAGTATTGCACCCCTCCCAACCTTCCCAAGGCATCGGGGAGGTGCCGCAGGCGGTGGGGTTCTTTCTATGCGTCTTCATATCGAAATGGTATTAGCTTGGAATCGTCTATTAACTAGACGCGTCAGCGCAATAAATTTATGCACAAGCGAGGATATTAATAAATTTGTAGAGCGACAAATTAAATCGCGTTGAGAGAAATTTGTGCCATGAAGTTGAGCCTTAGCGAGTTTAGGCTGGCAAGAATTTGCGTTGATAAAGCTTGTAAGTTACCTGTGATACTTCTAAGCTTAACAATCTTCGAGTTTAAGCTTCACATCCTCAATGAGATTAATTTGGCACAGGGACAAATAAAAATCACTCTAGAGTTGACATGAATAAAATAAAAATAACTAACCAATCTAACTGTAGAAGCTTCTGATTCTGGCTTGCTAACCTTCCTAATTTTTAATTGGTAGCAGTGACATGATTTTATTTACTTGATTGGGCAGTGCTAATTTGCTAATATCCTCTTTTATGCTTTTGATTGCCCTAACACTATATCCTAACCGATGGAAGACTTATAATGAAGTTCGTAATTGTGCTTTAGCACTTTTAGTATGTATGGCGCAAAGAGCGCAACTACGAACACACATTTTATTCATAAGTAATTAATCGGACTTGATATTACTCAAGATTAAGGCTTCTAAGCTAAACTTCCTTTTCTATAGGAGAGTACAATGTTTGGTGTATCTATGCGTTTGTACTGGCTACAAGGTCTAGGAATTACTATTGGAACTACAGTTAGTTTATATCCAAATATCTCAATTGCCCAAATCACCCCAGACGGCACTCTCCCAAATAATTCCAATGTTAAATTAGAGGGCAATACCAGGATTATTGAGGGTGGAACCACAAGAGGTACTAATCTGTTCCACAGCTTTGAGGAGTTCTCTGTTCCTAATGGCTCAACAGCTTTATTTAATAATGCACTAGATATTCAGAACATTCTGACACGAGTAACAGGTAAGTCAATTTCTAATATTGAGGGCTTAATTCGTGCTAACGGTAAAGCAAACTTATTCCTACTTAATCCCAATGGAATTGTTTTTGGGCAAAATGCCCGGTTAGACATTGGTGGCTTATTTTCTGCAACTACGGCAAGCAGTTTCAAGTTTCCTAATGGCAGTACCTTCAGTGCTACCAATCCCCAAGCACCACCATTATTAACTGTAAATATTACACCAGGGTTGCAATATGGAGCAAGTCAGCCAGGGGCGACCATTACCAACACCGGAAATTTAGCACCCCAACAAGACTTGACACTAGTAGCTGACAAACTTGATTTGCAGGGACAGCTAAAAGCAGGAAGAAATTTAACACTGCAAGCTACTGATACAGTGCAGGTGCAAGACAGTGTGACAACTCCGTTTTTAGCTCAAGCAGGTGGTAATCTCACAATTGAGGGAAATCAAGGAATTGACATTTTAACCCTCAATCATCCAACGCGGACATCGTTTGTGAGTGGAGGCGATTTTAGCTTAATCAGTGATGGAATTATTTCTCTTGATGCTCGTGTTGCCAGTGGTGGCAATTTTTCGCTTCGGAGTGCATCAGGGGGACTGGTAAACTTTGTGAGCCTTTATGACCCGATTATTAGTAGCAATGGCGACGTGGATGTTGCAGCTGACTATACAGGCCCATCGTTGTTAGTCGAAAGCAAGGGTAATATTCGCTTTCAAGGTGATATAAATATTACTCAACCGGATACTAACATACCTGCTGGACAAGATACTGCAACTTTAAGTAACAGTACGGCGTTAATTATGCGTTCTGGGCAGAATACTCTAGCTTATGGGGGTGTCAATTCTGGTTCGGTATCTGCATTGCAGAATGGAACTGTGCCAGAGGGAATTACTTTGGATGGAAATGTTACTTTACAGCCGTTTAATGGTGCAGGAGGAATAGTTAGCTTAACGACAGCATCGGGGGATGTAATTACTCAAGTAATTACAAGTAATGGGGGCGAAATTAACCTAAAAGCTGAGAATGGTAGCATTACCACAGGTATTTTAGACTCTTCTCCAGTATTTGATTCTGATGCAAACGGGGGTGCTATTACATTAAGCGCTCAAGGCAGCATCAACACTGGTAGTTTGTTCTCTGCTACATACTCTGGTTCTGGTATATCTGGAAATGGCGGTGCAATTAATCTTGAAGCCTCGGATAGTATCAACATCACTGACACTTTTAACACTCAACCTGGAGCTTTTGCTAGTGGTGGCTTGAATTCTTCAACATTCTCTCCTGATGGCACTGCGAAAAAAGCCGGTGGAATTAACCTCGTTGCTAACAACGATATCAATATCAATGGTGATTTGTATGCTTACTCGCTTTCTTTTGAAGGCATTGCCACAGATGGAGGTGATATTCGCTTTGAAGCTAAAAACGGCACTATTACCACTGGTAATTTAGGTACTGGCTCCAATTCTTATTCTGGCATATCTGGAAATGGTGGCGCGATCGCCTTCACTGCTTTAGGCAACATTACCACAGGTGATATCAACTCAGAAACATCTGGTGTTGGTAATGGTGGGAACATTAATCTCACCAGTATTGAAGGAGCGATTGATACAACTAGAGGAACTATTACATCCCAAATTCGCCAAGGTTCAAATGGAACAGGGCGTGGAGGTGCGATCGCCTTCACTGCCCAAGGAAATATTCAAACCGCTTTATTAGATGCCAGTGCTGAAAAAGGAGATGGTGGCAACATTCAACTCACTAGCACTAATGGAGCGATCGATACCACTAAAGGAACTTTATACACTGATTCTCGAAATGGGAATGCTGGTGTCATTAGCCTACAAGCTGCTGACAGCATTACTACAAGTGATTTGTCCTCTTCCTCGGAATCTACATCTGGTAGTGCAGCAAATGGAGGTGAAATCAGCCTTGAAGCAGCCAATGGCAACATTACCACTGGTGATTTGTACTCTTACTCGTACTCTACATCTGGTAGTGCAGGAAATGGAGGTGAAATCAGCCTTGAAGCAGCCAACGGTAACATTACCACTGCTGATTTGTACTCTTACTCCTACTCTACATCTGGTAGTGCAGGAAATGGAGGTGAAATCAGCCTTGAAGCCGCTAACAGCATTACCACTGCTGGTTTGTTCTCTTACTCAAACTCTGCTGTTGATAATGCCGGAAATGGAGGCGCGATTAACCTGACTGCAACTGACGGTAATATTGACACTAACAATTTATACTCATATTCGCAGGCTAATTCTGGCATAGCAGGAAATGGAGGAGCAATTAATCTGCGTGCTGCCAAAGGTAGTATTTTTATAGACGATTTATATTCTGTCTCGTACTCAGATTTTACCCTAAAAGGAAATGAGGGAAATGGAGGTGCGATCGCCTTTACTGCTTTGAACAACATTACCACTGGCGATCTCAACTCAGAAGCATCTGGTGGTGGTAATGGCGGGGACATTAATCTCACCAGTATCGCGGGAGCTATTGATACAACTAGAGGAACTATCACATCCGAAATTCGTGAAGGTTCAAATGGAACTGAGCGTGCAGGTGCGATCGCCTTCACTGCTTTGGGCAACATTACCACTGGCGATCTCAACTCAGAAGCATTTGGTGTTGGTAATGGCGGGGACATTAATCTCACCAGTATCGCAGGAGCTATTGATACAACTAGAGGAACTATTACATCCAAAATTGAAGAGAATTCAGATTTCAATCGTCGTGCAGGAAACATCTCTTTGACTGCTCAAGGAGATATTCAAACCGCTACAGTTAATGCTACCGCAGGTAGTAATGCTGGGGATATTACTATCAGTGCCATTAATGGCAACATTGCCACTACTGGCGATTTGCTCTCTTACTCTGGTAGTACGAACGCCTCAGACTCAAATTATGCAGGTGCAGGGGGAGCGATAACACTGGATGCAGGAGCTAATATTAATACACAATCTCTGAAATCTGGCACCTCAGCCTACTATACAACAGGTGCAGGAGGAGCGATAAAGCTGAGCGCAGGAGCTAATATTAATACACAATCTGTGGACTCCAGCTCCTACGCCTACGATCGCATAGCAGGTGAAGGAGGAGCGATAAAGCTGAGCGCAGGAGAAAATATTAATACGCAATCTCTGGACTCCAGCTCCTTCACCAACTACGGTACAGCAAGTACAGGGGGAGCGATAACACTGGATGCAGGAGCAGATATTAATACACAATATATCACCTCCTCCTCCAGAGGTGAGATAGCAGGTACAGGAGGAGCGATAAAACTGGACGCAGGAGCAAATATTAATACACAATCTTTGTACTCCAGCTCCTCAGGCTTCCTGACAGCAGGTACAGGGGGAGCGATAACACTAGACGCAGGAGCAAATATTTATATAGAATCTCTGGGATCCTACTCCCGCACCGAAGTCTTATTCCTGTTTAAAAATGGAGGTACAGGAGGAGCGATAACATTGAGCGCTGGTGATACTATCAACTTTCAAGAATACGACTCTTCTACTAAAACATACCAACTAAATTCAAGAGGTTCAATTAACTCTTCTGGGGCAACGGGTTCAGGAAACATTACTATCAACAGCAATGCTCCTTTTGTTTTAAATAATGGTGCAATATTAAGCGATACATTTGGTTCTGGTAAAGCGGGAGATATTCAAATTAAGGCGACTTCAATTTCCATTACTAACGGCGCACAACTATCCGCTTCCAGTCACTATTTTGGAGCAGGCGGAAACATCACTTTAGTTGCTTCTGATACGGTAGAACTGACTGGAGAAACAACCAGCACACCAGAAGGTATTTTTAACAATGTGTCTAGTAACATTGTTGGACTTTCACCAGGTGAATACCTTGGTGGTTATATTCCAAATGGAACTTTCAATATCTCCACCGATCCAGCATTTCCCGAATTTCCCTCTGGAACTGTATTTCCTTCCGGTGTGTTTTCTCAAACAACCGTTGCTTCTACTGGCAAGGCTGGTAACTTAACAATAGAAACCGGAAGGCTTATCATTAATAATGGTGGAGCGATCGCCACAACTACCTTTGGAAAAAATAGCAATGCAGGTAATATTTCCATCACAGCTCGTGACTCGATAAAAATCGACAGTGGCTCAATATTAAGCGGCGTGGCTCCTAATGCAATTGGCAACAGCGGTAAAGTTGAACTGAACACTTCCAGCTTAGAGTTAACCAATTCTGGAATTGTCCAAACCCAGACTTTGGGAGAAGGAGTTGCAGGAGATATAGTGGTGGATGCTGATACAGTCAGCATTTCTAATCAGGGAAGCGCTTTACGCTCTGCTAGTGGTGGTACTAATGAACTATTACCAGGGACATCCAGTAATAGTAAAATCGGACGGGGCGGTAACATTAGCGTTACAGCTAACAACCTACAGGTAACTGATGGAGCTGTTTTAGACGCCACAACTGTAACCAACTCAACAGGGGGCGATATTACAGTCAGCGCCAACACTTTGAGTGTTGATAAAGGTGGACAGATTCTTACCTCAACTTCCGGCACTGGGGATGCTGGTAAGATAACAGTCAATGCAACACAAATACAACTATCCGACTCAGAAAGTGGTTTGTTAGCTCAAACAACCAGTGTAGGGAAAGCAGGGAACTTAACTATTCAACCGCGTGGTGATGGACAAAGTTTAAGTGTTTCCTTCCAAAAAGGAGCGCAGATATCAGCATCTACAAGCAGCAGCGGTCAAGGTGGAACCTTAAGAATAACTGCCCCTGAATCTATTACACTTACTGGTGATGGCTCGATTATATCCGCTGAAACTACAGGTGCTGGTAATGGCGGAGACTTAACTTTGAGTACAGGAAAGTTAGTAGCACAAGATGGGGCAGAAGTTACTGTCAGCAGCGTAAATTCTGGGAAAGCTGGCAATTTAACAGTAGATGCTAACTCTATCCTGCTGGATGGCGCAGCCACAATTAATGCTAATACTAAAGGAGGAGGTGGAAATATCTTTCTCAACTCGCCTCTACTATTTTTACGTCGAGGTAGCAGGATAACCACTGACGCGAGTGGTAATAATATCACTGGCGGTAATATTACCATTGATGCCAAAAATGGTTTCATCGTCGCCGTAACATCAGAAAATAGCGACATTAGAGCAGATTCCGCTAACTTCCGTGGCGGGAATATTACCATCAAAAATGCTGCTGGTATCTTTGGCATCCAGTCTAGAAAAGAACCTTCTCCACAAAGTGATATCACTGCTAAAGGAGCAACGCCTGATTTAATAGGGAATATAGACATTACTCCACCTGATGTAGACCCCAATAACGGTTTAGTCGAACTGCCGATTAATCTCGTTGATGCTTCTAGGCAAATTTCCAATGCTTGCACACCTGGAAATCGGCAATTCCAAAATACATTTGTGGCAACAGGACGCGGCGGACTACCTATCAATCCCACTGAACCATTACAAGATTTAAGTACTGTGTCTGCATGGGTGAGATTAAGACCAAAAGCAGAAAACTTGACAAACACAACGATGCCACAGCCAACAGCAGTATCAACTACTACCAAAATCGCTGCTACAACTCCAATTGTGGAAGCTTCTGGCTGGGTAATTGACCATAATGGAAACATAGAACTAGTAGCACTTCCTCAACTCAACCCCCACAGTCCTCGGCAAACACCTGCTAACTGTCCTGTATCTCAGTGAGGTGTAAAATATGGCAAAACTTCAACTCCCAAAGCGAGTAGTTATATTTAAGTAGAACGACGCAAATAAACCGAAGTATGTAACAAAAAGTAAAGTGGTTTAAAAACCTCTTCCCTTCTGCCTCCTGCCTTCTGCCTCCTGCCTTCTCATAACGACAATTTTTAACACCAACCTACTTACGTTGTTTCATCAAGTTTTCGCGGATTTTGCACGCTCCCTTCAAGGAGTGTAGGAAATTTCCGACTGCGTTGAACAAATAACATAACGCCACCAGTTGCAACCACAGCAAAAGCTGAGGGAATAAATGGTAACCATACCCCTTGTTTTAAAACAGTGATGCTTCCAAAAGGAGCCGCGCAGAGGGCGATCGCACAAGCTCCATATAAAATGATAAGTATTGCAAATATGGCGCATCCCTTATTGAGTAACGAACGACGCACGCGCCAAACAATCAAACCAGACACACTCGACCATCCCCATATCCAGAGAATATCGCCCCAGAAAGGCAAAACCGCAAAAATTGGACGTTTATCTAAAACTGCACTCAAAATTTGGCTGACCATCTGTGCTTGTATAAATATGCCTGGTGTTTCCTGGTAAGGTTGCTGTGCAGCAGAGTCGGGAGTTGACCAAGTATCGCTGATAGTGTTAGCTGTCACTCCAATGAGAACTACCTTATTTTTGAGCAAATCAAAGTTAACTTTCTCACTCAATACATCTTCCAAAGAAACTCTTTGGTAATCTGCATTACGGTAATTAATAAGTATTTGAAATCCGCCTAAATCAACATTTTGTTGATAGCCACCACTGCGACCTAATTTTAAGCGTTTAAATACTTTAGAACCAAACTGTACATAATCTTTATTTAAATTAGGTTGAATATTTTCGTAAGATAAATAACGAGCAGCTAATTGCAACGAGAGTGAGTAAGGCGTTGTACAACCAGACAAAGGCTCTTGTGCCATCATCATAATTTGGCGACGCACGATACCATCTGGATCTTGGATTGCATCAGTAAAACCCTGACGTTCTACAGGTACTCCAAGAGGTGGTTTCACTCCTTGGGGATCGTATTTACGATCTCTACCTTTACAGACAACTACCACATTTTCTTTGCTCAGTTCAGTGGGGAGTTGTATCGGCTTTAATTTATTTGGGGGGTCAGCAAAATCTCTATAAATATTCAGTCCAATTACTCGCGGTTGGTACTTTTGCAATTTGTTGAGTAATTGAGCTAATGTACTATCCGAAATAGATTTCACTCCTTTTGTTGTCTCTCGTCGGGATTGAATATCTTTTTCAGTAACTTCAACAACGAGCAATCTTGGATCTAAATCTTCGTTTGGTCGCAGGAGTAGCATTTGGTCAAAAGTTTGCAGTTCAGCGTTCTCAAAAACCCCCAAGTATCTCAGACCTATCGTTGAAAGAGTCACAATAGCGGTACTCAGCAGTACAGTCCAAAGTTTGCACTTTCGAGCCGCAATTGTGCTTTTAGTCTTTGTGGTCGAAATTCTGCTCTGAGTTAAAACTTCGCCGCGAGTCTCGCTATCACCCGAACCACCACGTAGTTCTTCCCAAGTTGTAGGAACAGTTGTCGGATTTTGGCAGATAACTGGCAACCAACTAGCACAAGGAAAGTCATTTTCCAATCCTTGAAGTCTCTCTCGCGCTTCTCGCACAGCTAGATAAAGTGGCTTATTGGCTGCAAAAGCGACAAGAAAGTTTTTCAAAAACTCCTGTGCGACTAAATCTGGTATTCCTTCCCGCATTACAATTATTTGGGGAATGTTCAAATCAGCCAAATTTCGTGCCAAACCAATGCCATCACAGGAGTTAAAAATTGCCAGTTTTAAACCGCGTGCGATCGCTGTCTTAAGTGCATTCTTAAATTGGGAAATTGTTAAACTCTCTGTCTGATTAATGTAAATTTTTCCTATTTCCCCATCTGCAATGCTAGCGCTATGTCCGGCAAAAAACAGAATATCCCAATTCTGATTCCAGAGTTGCTCGTCAAGTTCTTTTCGTATAGGTTCGACAAGAAATGTAGTTTGAGTATCTGTTAAACTTTGCAACAAAGAGCTATCTTTATCAATATTAATACCAACTCTATTGCCTAAAATAGCTAAAATTTTGATTGGATCTGTGGCAGATTTTTTTAATATCTGTGGAGATACATACTCATGATTGCTCAAAGCTAATTCAGCTTTAGGGTAATCTTCAAAAAAATGCCACAAATGCCAAGGTAATCGATGCAGTAGAACTATGTTGGTTTCAATGATAACTCTAATTTCATCATCCTGACTGAGTAAAGTTCGCAACTGCCGCTCAATATTCTGAAATGAATCAAACTTCAACCAAGCATTTATATTTGCTTGTAGCTGTTGACATACTTCATCGAAATCATTAATAGAAAAATTGGTTATGTCTTGCGAATGCACTTTTATACGTTGATTGCTACCCAGGCTT
Organism: Nostoc sp. ChiSLP01; assembly: GCA_034531195.2. Lineage (GTDB taxonomy): Bacteria > Cyanobacteriota > Cyanobacteriia > Cyanobacteriales > Nostocaceae > Nostoc. Next base: position 89,397 of record JAVRBO020000048.1, on the reverse strand, counting down.
TGATGGATTGCTACGTAGAGTAACTGCCATCTGCGGTAGAGTTCGTTAAGTTCTGGTGCTGCTGGCAGACTCCCTGTTAATTTCACAGGTACAATTTGGTTATGATACCAAACTTGAGCCGTGACAACAGGAAATCCTTTATTTAGATCTCCTCCTAGAAAGCTGAAGACAACTAGTTTACTCATAAGTTAAGCTAATGCCATAATTAATAGCAATTTGATGCTGCTGGCTTTTAATGATTAAATCATGAAATTCTCTGTTATTTGATAATTATTCAAAGCAACTTGGATACCAAAACATTCTCCCACTTCCCCATTAAAAAGTTTTAATTGCATATATATATCTTGAACTCTTGCTTGTACTTGTTGAATTATCTCTCCTCGATCTGAAAGTAGAACTAGCTTGATGTTAGTAGGTAGATAAGGTTCGTTACGATCTGGATGTAGCTGCACGCGAATACTAACTTTTTTGTTAGACTCTGGTATGATGGCAACTAATAAAACAACTTTTTGAGTCTCAAATTGCATTCCCAAGTCAATTAGCTTGGCGCGTCTGATACCGATAGCATTAAACTCAGAATAACTGCGGAAATTAAAAGCTAGGTTACTGGAGTTTGGCTCAAAAAAAGTCTCTACAGCTTGCCAAGAAACATCATAAATCCGCTCCAGCCAATAACTGAGATTTACTTGTACTTGGGATTGCGTAGGCTCTGCTTGTCGCAGACATCGCTGATGCTGTTGATACAAGTATTGCCGCCAATGTTCATTCTCTAGTAGCGCTCCCCAAGTTGTAAATGGCATTGCCAGTCTGATAAATGTTACTGAAGAATTATTTAATAGTTGCTTTGTGTATTCTACTTGAGCAGTAGATAATTCTGGTAGTGGAGCGATCGCAGCTTTCATCTGTTCTGTTCCACAAAATTGGTAGGTTATCCAAAAAGCATTAAGGTCTTTAATTAAGTGCTTCGTATCTATACAATAAGTTCTATCCACTGGATCGTAATGAGCCAAAGATTTTAACTCTTGATGGGTTGTGTAAGCCCAAATTCTTACCCATTCGCCATTTGGTGCAACTTCTACTGCTAAATAATAGTCTGCTGCCCAACTGGGAATGTCTACCCATTCTTGAGGGACTTCTAACTCGCTACCATCAATTGCCTCGCTGGGAATTAAAACAACTCGCTTGTTCTTTAACAAAATTGCTGTGCCATTGACAAATTCCCAAAATGCAGGTAAGCCAGGGGAACTGTACCAAACACTTGCTTGAGAAACATATTCAGCTTTTACCCAATTCAAAAATACATTAAGGCAAATTTGATTCATGTAAGCACGCCAGCGACTGCTAGGTGTAGCGTAGGCTTGACTTTCTTCCCAAGAACTTTGCTGTAGTGATGGTGATATTTCTAACAAAACTTCTTTTGGATCTGTAAAAGCAGAACTCATTTTCACTACCTCCTGTCTCGTCATGTCAGATAGATTTGCCATACTGAACTTCCAACCATTCTTCCAAAGCAATACTCATATCTTTAACTAGGTTGGAAGTCACAGAAATATTAAAGGTCTCTTGGCTCCATTCGAGCAATGTTGTCAGTAAAGATTCTCTGGCTTTAATCAGTCTGCGAGAAACAGTAGGCTGGCTTATTTGCAGGCGTTGTACAATCTCTGGCTGAGTCAGTCCCTGTTGGTAGTAAAGTTTAAGTATTTCTTGGGTTTTCACTTCAAGTTTTTGTAAAGCTTTTAACAGAATAACTTGAATTTGAGACTGTTGATTTTGTTGGTCTTGAGCATCCTCTTCGGCTATCATCTCAGCGATTAATGAGTCTGAGGATAAATCTAGCAAATCAAGAGTTATTGTGGCATCATATTCCGATACAACTAAATTTAGGGAATTAACAGGTGGATACAGATAAGTACGCACGTATATAGCTGCCTGAGTTAACCACTGTTCAATTTTTTCTCTAGTGCATTGTGGACTAGGTTGAGTTAACTGACTTTGGCCTTCTTGGTTGTAGAGATTGACAATAGCTTCCCAAAGTTGGCGTTCTGGTTCCGGTAATGCCTTTGTACCTCCTGGTTGGTTTTGTACGTATAGTTCTTTAAAACAAGTCCAAGCTAGCCGATACTGAGCAATTATAGTAGGTGACAACCCTGCTTTATCCAGAGCTTCTAAGAACTGCTTTTTGCTCACTTTGCGTAACAATGCCCAATTTGTGCAAATGTCAGCTTCTTTACGTTGGCGTAAAATATCTTTTAGCCGACTTGGAATTGCCATAGTTGCATAAGCTTTTAAGCTAGAGCATTTTTCTGGATTAAAGTTTTTAAGAATTGTTTCAATTTCAGAGTTTGCTATTTGAAAGTAATCTGCTAGGCTATATTGAGTATTTGCAAACTTGGTAATTGTTTTTTTTGCAGTCCAGTAGATTGGTTCTTGTAAATAAGCAGACAGATGCATTCTAGCAAGATAATCGGATTGCTCTAACCAGCGCTTGTGCCAATATATAGCCCAAAGGTTTTCTGAGTTAGAGAACTCTGGCGAAGATTCTATAGAATTTTGAATATTTCGACGCAGTTTGACATCAATCAACCATTTGCTGAAATTGTCGCTTTCCAACTGAACGAAGGTAGAGAACATCTCCGTAATTTCTTGGCGAGGACGCATAAAAAATTAAAAATTTAGAGTTTGAGTTTACATACAATAGGGGATTTTTAGGTTGTTGTTCCTTGGTTTATACATAAAGTGTTTAGTATGTAATACTATCCAGCCTTAGTTCTGTGCTTTACGCAAAAAAAACGAAAAAAAAATGTCAGTAGACCGAAAAGTTTTTCATAAGCTTCACCAGTTCTTGATTTTCGCTTTGGAATACCAAGAACCGAAATCAGTTTATAATCTGCGTTTGAAGAACTTTTGTTCTGATTGGAGTGAGAGAGCGATCGCACAGGGATGTTCCACTGGCCTGTTTATCAATTCTTGCAAGAGTAGCGCAAAGGGCAAGAATACTGTAACAGCAGATGTGAGTGCGTGGTTTGAATGGGCTAGGAAGCAGCGGATTGTGCTGGTAATGTCGTATGGGGTCGTTTCGGCTGACTGCGAACAATTGCTAGTATTACGCCAAGGCAACGCAAGCGGGGGAAAGGGGTGCATGTTTTTTATCCCTTACCCTTTTCCCTTTAACCTTTACCCAACCTCCACAAACACATTTTTGGATTGGCAGACTACTAGATGTCTCCAGTTAAATCTCAAAAAATTTTTGACAATAATTCGGAAAACCTTTACCTATTGTTGTAGCAGAGCAAGTAAACGTATATTTGCAGTGTATCGTCAAAAATTAGTATTATTGCTATATGAATCGGAATATCTACGCATTACTAGTTGGCATTGATGAATATCCAAGTCCTGTTTCTTCATTGCAGGGGTGTGTAAATGATATAACTGCAATCAAAGAGTACTTAGAAGGGCGAGTTGATAATGATGAGTATCAGTTACATCTACTGACATTATTGAATCAGGATGCTACCCGCCAAGCAATTATTAATGCTTTTCGTCAACACCTGTGCCAAGCTAGTAGCGAAGATATAGTATTTTTCTACTACGCAGGACATGGTTCTCAACAAGAAGCCCCAGAAGAGTTTTGGACTATAGAACCAGACCGAATGAATGAAACCCTTGTTTGTTACGACACCCGTAGTCCGGGGGGTTGGGACTTAGCAGATAAAGAATTAGCAAAGCTGATTGCAGAGATAGCCCATAAAAAGCCTCAGATTACGATTATTATGGATTGTTGTCACTCCAGTTCTGGTACTCGTGGTGACTTAGAATCAGACACAGCAGTGCGTCTTGCTCCTATTGATAGAAGAAAGCGCCCCTTAAACAGTTTTATTTTTTCCAATAAAGATGCCGAGCAACTATCAACTGAGCGCAGTCTGGCAAAAAATACCACTGGCTGGACTTTACCACACGCAAAACATATTTTTCTAGCAGCTTGCCGCGATCGCGAAACAGCCAAAGAATATAACGGGGGTGGACAACATCGGGGAGCATTTTCTTATTTTTTACTCGATACCTTAAAAAAAGCCAATGGCAGTTTAACTTATAGAGATTTATTTAAACGCACTAATGCTTTAGTTCGCGCTAAAGTTGCAGATCAATCTCCCCAATTAGAAGCAACAGTACTGGATGATTTAGAACAACCGTTTTTAGGGGGAGCGATCGCTGCTGGCAAACCTTACCTAAGTGTCAGTTATCACAAAGACTATGAATGGGTAATTGATGGAGGTGCGGTTCATGGAGTTCCCCAACCTTCTTTTGATGAAACAACCGAACTTGCATTATTTTCCTTTGACAGTTCCCTCGAACGAATGCAGGAATTGTCAACGGCGATCGGTAAAGCTAAAGTGGTTGCAGTTATGCCCCATCTAAGTCAAATTCAGATTAGTGATATTGAAAATTTAGAACCAGAGATGACTTTTAAAGCAGTTGTCACTAGTCTACCCCTACCGCCTAAAGGTGTTTTGATTACTGGTGAATCAGCAGGAGTAAAATTAGCTCGCACCGCACTGCTGACTATAGGGACAGAAAAACAGCCCTCATTATTCCTTAAGGAAGTTGCAAAGCCTGAAGATGCCGAATTTAAGTTACTTGCTCGTAATGGGCAATATTTGATTACTCGCCCAGCCGATGACCGTCCAATAGTTGCTCAAATTCAAGGTTATACAGAAAAAAATGCCTTACAAGCGATCGAGCGATTGGAGCATATTGCCCGTTGGACAAATATTGCTGAACTCTCCAGCCCGGCGACCAGTAGCATTCAAGCCTCGGCAGTGCAAATGGTCATTTATCAGTCAGGGGAAGAGATTAAAGATGCTCAGATTAGATTCCAGTACCAACAGCAAAATGGTAAGTGGAAAAGTCCGGCTTTTAAAGTCAAACTCAAAAATACTAGCAGTCGAGAACTTTTTTGCGCCCTTCTGGATCTGACAGACAGCTATGCAGTCGATCCCCAACTTTTGGAAACTGGAGGTGTTTGGCTCAAACCAGGAGAGGAAGCTTGGGCATTGAGAGGTGAAAATATCTATCCGACAGTGCCAGAAAAACTTTGGAAACAGGGAATAACTCAGAGCCAAGATATTCTCAAACTGATTGTTAGTACTGCTGAGTTTGATGCTACCTTATTGAGACAAAATGAGCTAGACTTGCCTTTTTTCGCCCAAAGAGAAGTAAACAGAGGACGGGGAACGCTAAACCGTTTGATGAAGCGCGTGCAATCTCGCAAACTCAGATCTGCACCAGAGGAACAGGAATTGTATGATGACTGGATTACCAATCAAATCAACATTATTACTGTGCGCCCCAACATATAACCTAATTTTAAACCCTAATCAGTGTTTTTTATTATTCATTTTGAATTCAAAAAAAGTCAGTATGCAGTGAGGTCATAAATACATCAGTTTTAAACAAGTAAAACAACTAACCGATGAAGGAACTATTTTTATGTCTGAGTTTTCCAGAAATCTGGCATTTATCATCGGCATTAATAATTACACAAACGGTATTTCTTCTCTACAAAATGCTACCAATGATGCCAAAAATTTAGTTGAAGTATTGCGAGAAAAGCATAGTTATCAAGTATGGGTATGCTTAGATGAAGTAGCCACCCTTAAGAGCCTGAAAAATTTTCTAGAAAAAACTCTTCCACAACACGTTACCGCAGATGACCGCTTGTTATTTTACTTTGCAGGACATGGAATTGCCCTTAATGGTGATGATGGGCCAGAAGGTTATTTAATTCCCCAAGATGCCAAACTGGGAGATACCAAAACCTATCTACCAATGACTTATTTGCAGGAGTACTTGAGCGATTTACCATGTCGTCATTTCTTGGGAATTCTCGATTGCTGCTTTGCTGGTGCATTTCGCTGGTCGAGTACGAGAGATTTATTAGCTGCACCGGAAGTGATTCATAAAGAACGTTATGACCGCTTTATTACTGACCCAGCTTGGCAAATAATTACCTCTGCTGCTTATGACCAAAAAGCCTTAGATGCTTTTAATTTGAATACAGAACGTGGTCAGATTGGCGATCATTCACCCTTTGCGGCGGCATTACTGGAAGCGTTAACAGGTTCTGCTGATGCCTATCCGCCTGCTAGTAATGGCAAACCCTCTGGAGACGGCATCATTACTGCTACCGAACTCTACTTGTATTTGCGCGATGCAGTTGAACCAGCAACTCAAGAAAATCGCCAACGGCAAACCCCCGGTATTTGGCCTCTTAAAAAACATGACAAAGGCGAGTATATATTTCTCGTCCCTGGACATCCACTCAATTTACCACCAGCGCCACCTCTGGATGAATCTCAAAATCCCTATCGCGGCTTAGAATCTTTTAACGAAGAACACACTCAGTTGTTTTTTGGTAGACAAGCGTTAACAAAACAGTTATTTACACACATTTGTCAGCAACCGTTAACCGTAGTTTTAGGGGCTTCAGGTACAGGTAAATCAAGCTTAGTGAAGGCAGGATTAATTGCTTACATAAAAAATTTAGACACAACTCACCAACAGTGGCGTATTCTAGAGCCAATACGTCCTGGTGAGTCTCCATTACGAGCTTTAAATAATACATTAACCTCAAAAAATTATTTGCTCTCTTCTATTACCAGCTTGCCTACTTTTGATAAAGTAGAAACTCTTGGCGCTCATTTAGCAACTTGGATGGAGTTAAATCCTCAGTCAAAATTATTATTGGTAATCGATCAGTTTGAAGAACTGATTACCCTCTGTAAAGAGGAACAGGAGCGGGAATTATTTCTCAATTTTTTGGCGGAGGCAGTAAAAAATTATTCCCAAAAATTGCGTTTGGTACTGACGCTACGCTGGGATTTTGAATCTCAATTTAGAGATACCGCATTAAAGCAACATTGGATAGCTGCTCGATTTATTGTGCCACCAATGACACGGACAGACTTGCGCCAAGCAATAGAAGAACCGGCATCTAGCAAAGTGATGTATTTTAAATCGAACGATCCTAATTATCCTTTGGTCGATCGCCTGATTGATGAGGTGGCAAATATGCCCGGTGCATTACCTCTATTATCTTTTACACTCAGTGAGCTTTATCTTAAATATCTAAAACGGCAGAGAATTGCTCAACAACGGGGTGAAACAATTGACAGAGCGATCGCCGAGGCAGATTACCAAGAACTAGGTGGAGTGACTCTAAGTCTCACCCAAAGAGCAGATCGTGAATATGAGGAATTAGTCAAGCTCGATCCAGCATACGAGCAGACGATCCGTCATGTGATGCTACGGATGGTAGCAGTGGGCACAGGTGAGTTAGCCGCCCGCCGACGGGTATCTTGGTCGGAACTAGAGTATCCAGAGCCAGAAAATCAGAGAGTGAAGCAAGCGATCAAGCGTTTTTCGGCAGCACGCCTATTGATTGAAGGACAAGATACAGAGGGTAAATCCTATGTGGAGCCAGCCCACGATGCCCTGGTGCAGAGTTGGCAAAAGCTACTGGTTTGGAAACAAGATCCTAAAGAGCAGGAAATTAGTATTTTGCAACAGCAGCTAACAGCCGTTGCTGTGGACTGGAAAAATCAGCAACCAGAAAAATTTCATTGGAATACTGCTTTGCGTACTTGGTTCCAGCAATTAGGGAAAAGAAACCAACAGCTAGGTCTGCTTTGGAATGCTAACCCCCGCTTGGATTTGTTAAAACAGGTACTCAATTCTCAGACAGACAACTGGTTAAACCAGGTAGAGACTGAGTTTGTTGTTTCTAGCCTCCAGCGCCGACGAAACAACCAGCTTCGTGCCTATGGACTGGGTACTTTGGTGCTTACTGGCGTATTGCTCTTTGCTTTTAATCAGTGGAATCAAAACCAACAAACACAAAGTCTAAACTTAGCTACATTTGCAAAACAAAAGTTTGGTCGAGACGAACAGTTAGATGCCTTAGTAGACGGCTTAAAAGCAGGAAAAACACTACAACGAGTAGTTGGGGCACCACCTGAAACCACGATTCCGGTTGTGACTGCCCTACAGCAGGTAGTTGACAAAATGAAAGAACACAACCGCTTGCAAGGGCATAGCACTACGGTTGGTGGCGTTAGCTTTTGCAATGACGGCAAAACCATCGCTTCAGTAAGTCAGGACGGGATCATTAAACGCTGGGGCTTAGACGGTAAGGAACTTGACACCATCGATGGGCAGAGTGCTGATGTTAGCAGCGTTAGTTTCAGTAGCGACTGCAAAATGGTAGCTTTGGGCACTGGGCGTGGAACCATTACACTTTTGAATTTAGATAGCAAAAAAAGCAAAAAATTGATCTTTCTTAAAGGAACCGTTATATTTCGGAGCCGAGGTAGCAAAAAAAGCAAAGAATTGATTCCCCTCAAAGGGCATATCGTTTCTGTTACGAGTGTCAGCTTAAGTCCCGACAGTAAGCTACTGACTTCGGGAACTGAAGACGGCACCGTTACACTTTGGAGTATCAATGGCGATCAACTCTGGACAATCCAAGGACATAGCGATGAGCTTAATAGCGAAAATCATAACATTGGGACAGTTCAGAGCGTTGGCTTCAGCCCCGATGGCAAAACCATCGCTTCAAGTGGCGATACTACTAAGCTTTGGAGCCTAGATGGGAAATTAAAGGCCGCTTTCAAGGAATCGGGGTATGTCAGTTTCAGCCCTGAGGGCAAAATGCTGGTTTTGGCAAATTCTAAGAGGATAACACTGTGGGATCTCAACGGCCAGGCACTGGGGAGGCGTGCGATAAATGGCAGCAGATCGAGTAGCGTCAGTTTTAGCCCCGATGGCAATACCATCGCTTCGGCAGATTATTTTGATGGCAGCATCAAACTTTGGAACTTGGACGGCACCGAACTCACCACTATTAATGGACATAGTGGTAGTGTCAATAGTCTTAGCTTTAGCCTTGATGGCAAAACATTAGCTGCGGGAAATGAAGATGGCAGCATCAAACTTTGGAGTTTGTCAAACGAGCCACTAACACTTAAACTGGATAGTTCAATCAATTGCTTTAGCTTTAGCCCGGATGGTAAAACAATTGCTTTAGGTGGTTTCAAGAAAGTTACAACCTGGAGCTTGGATGGCAAGCTACTCAAGACGTTCGAGGTAGCTCCTAATGCCCCAGACACTGAGAGCAGTAATCAGGTTGAAAGCCTCAGTTTCAGCCCTGACGGCAAGAGCTTGGCTGCGTCTGCTAACTTCATTATCCAACTATGGAGCTTGGAGAACGGCAAGGAACTTTGGAAGCGCCCAGAAAGTGGCAAAAATTATAGTAGTTCGTTCAGTAGCGTCAGTTTCAGCCCAGATGGCAAGATAGCTACACCTCTTCTGAGCGAGATCGAGATATTAAGCTCAGACGGCAAAAAACTTAACACGCTTAAAGGGTATAGTGGAAAAAATGACATCAGCTTTAGCCCAGATGGCAAAACTCTGGCAGTACCAAAGAATGACAATACTATCCAACGCTGGAGGATAACGGACGGCAAACAACTCCCCTCCCTGGGAAATCCGGCTATGAGTATACAAGGAGGTAAGACTCAGGCTACAAGCATCAGTTTTAGCCCGGATAGCAAAATCCTGGCTTCAGGAAGTAGTGATGGCACGATCGAACTCTGGAACTTAGAGAACGGCGAGAACATTGGACGGCTTAACGGGCATACAGACGATATTAATAGTGTCAGTTTCAGCCCAGATGGCAAAATCCTGGCTTCGGCAAGTGCTGATAATAGCATCAGATTTTGGAGCTTGAAGAACGTTACGGAAGTAGACAAAATCGCATTGCTCCCGCGCAGTAGAGCCTACTTTAGCCCCGATGGCAAAACCCTGGCTGTTGTAAGTGATGACACTGTTACCATTTTGAACATAGATTTAAATGATTTATTGAGGCGGGGGTGCGATCGCGTTCGCGACTATTTGAAAAATAATTCCAATGTCAGTCAGGGCGATCGCCATCTCTGTGACGATGTGCCAAAAATAGTTGCAAAAGCAACAAGTAGAACAGGTACAGCGTTTTAACACCTACTGGGAGTGCAAAATCCTTCTCCTGAAAGGGTTGCAGCCCGAATTGTCTCCAGGGGAAATTTTGGTGTGCGATCGCTATACAATAAACCGTTAGCTTCCTGGAAAGTATCAGTAAATTGTGTGTAACAAAATCCACTGAATAGCTCAATATTATTGACGGTTTCGAGTAGGGCACTGTATTTCATTTCTAACTCAGAGACACTCCAGCAGCGTTCATATCCCCAAGCTTGAGCTGCATCTGGCTGGTCATCAGGGGCATAAGCGATACCACCAAACTCTGTGAGCATGACTGGTTGCCCTTGATGTGGATAATTGTCCAGTGTGAGGATACGTCCTCCGGGGCGCTTATGATTAAGCATATCCGACAGCTTCATCTCTGGCCCGTAACGACGAACTAATTGCTGCGGTTTGGTGTCATAGTCATGAATTGCAAGAATGTCTGTATCTGTACTTTCCCAGCCATCGTTACCAATCACTGGACGAGTTGGGTCGAGGGTTTTCGTTAAGTGATACATTGCTAAAACATAGTTGCGGTGAGCGGCTGTCTCCACTAAATTCGGCACTCCCCAAGATTCATTAAAAGGCACCCAAGCAACAATACATGGATGGCTGGAATCTCGCTTGATAACTTCATTCCACTCCCGCGTCATGCGTTCTACTGCTTTGGGAGTAAAGCGATAGGCGCTAGGCATTTCTTCCCATACTAATAAGCCTAAAACATCTGCCCAATATAAAAAGCGAGGATCTTCAATTTTTTGGTGTTTGCGTACTCCGTTAAAACCCATTGCTTTGATCAGTTCTACATCACGTCGCAACGCCTCATCGCTGGGTGGAGTCATCAGTGTCTCTGGCCAGTAACCTTGATCGAGAACCAAACGTAAATAGTAAGGGCGACCATTGAGCATAAAGCGATCGCGCTGTACGCTGACTGTTCGCATTGCGGTGTAAGATTTTACTTCATCCAGTAAGCGATCGTTGCTCCACAGTTGAATTTGGGCATCAATTAGCGTTGGCTTTTCTGGACTCCACAATAATTCATTACGGAAGTCGTCAATCCCAGGATCGGCAAGGGCGATGCGGCGATTAATTTCTCCGTTCAATACTTCGTAGGTATCATTCGCCAATACCTTTTCGCCAATGCTCAATTTCATCTTGATTTGTACGCCACAAGCAGGTACATCACCCGCTAGCCCCGCTTCAAAACTAACCTCCCATCGCTCAAAGTCAGAATTCCAGCACAGGTGACCAAGATAAGTCTTACCCACTCGCTCAATCCAGACTGTCTGCCAAATACCACTGGTGCGAGGATACCAAATACTGTGCGGTTGCAATTGCCAGTCTTGCTTACCGCGAGGTTTAGCGAGGTCTTGCGGATCGTCTTGTGCCCACACTGTGACTTTTGCGATCCCAGTGTCATTTAAGACGTGGGTAATATCGAGGGAGAAATTGGTATGTCCGCCTTCATGTTCAGCTATGTATCGATCGTTAACCCAGACACGAGCGCGGTAATCCACTGCACCAAAGTGTAACAGCAATCTACCATCACCTTCTGGTATGGCAAATTCCCGCTCGTACCAACAGTTCGGGTGAAAATTCGTGTCACCTATCCCACTTTTAGCTGATTCAGGAGCAAATGGAACTTCTATCTGATGAGTCCATTGCTTCAGGTCGCTGGGTTGAACGCATTTTCCTTCGTCATCAAATGCAAACTTCCACAAACCATTGAGGCTTTGCCAATGCGATCGCTGCAACTGTGGACGTGGATGTGTTATTTTTTTCCAGTCAAGAGCATTCTTGCCATTGCTGTTAATTGATAACGCAACTCCATTCTTATTAATATCAAATAAGTTCATAAAAACCTTTTTTTATTTGGATTAAATTAGTCTCTTTTAAGAAAAAGGATCTCGATTAAAAGTTATTATTAAATTTAGTAATTTTGGTTCTATACAAATTTTAATTTTTTAAATTCAAAAGCTGCTTTTGTTATTTACTCTTTGAAGTTGACTAGCCAGCCATTTAGACCTTTGTGCTATGCAATTATAGCAAATATCTCCATAGATATAACCGCGTTTACTATAAACAATTATGTCACTTAAAGGATAAAGTGGCCGCAGTTGTGACTTAAAGGTACATATTGTGTGACTTAAAGGAGAAGCTTGTCGCATCAAAGCCTGAAAGCCATTGCTTTGGGGAAACGCCAACCAAGTCCAATAATAGCGATCGCATCATCGCAAATTTCAAAAGGAGTGGAATTAATATCTTACAGTTAGGGAAGTGCCAACAATAGAAAAGCGATCGCCTTTCTATTTCTTGCCTAATTGCTGGACAAACTCTGTATGTTCGGGTGAGTTTAATCCCAACTGCAATACTTCTAACACCCGTGGCATCTGATTGTTTAACAGCGCCTCCACCGCTAACCACAACCCTGGAAAAACCCCAGAGCGAATAATCCCATCTGCACTGGGAGATAGCAATTGATAATCTCCATCGGTTAGGCAAAACCATTCAATTTGATTTTCGTATGATTGCCAAATGATGTACTCTAACACTCCGTTACGCCGATAAACCTGCTTTTTGCTGCCCCTATCAATGGCGGCGCTACTTGCAGCAATTTCCACAATTAACTCAGGCGATCCTTCAATATAACCATCACTGCTCAATCGAGTTTGTCCACCATTAGTAGATTCAATAAACAGCACTGCGTCCGGCTGAGGTTCGTTATCTAAATCCAGGCGTACCGTAGGTTCAACGCTTAAGTCAACACCGGGAGTCATTGCTTGGTAGACTCCTAACCAGGTCATAACTCGACTGTGGGGTTTGCCATGCTGTTCGTGTCCTAAGGGAGATGCCACGTAAACTATACCTTCGATTAGTTCTGCTTTTTTGATGTGGGAAGCAGCCGCATAGCGTCGCTCAAATTCAGGGCGAGTTAGGCGATCGCCACTTTGAAGTGGGGGTAGATGTCTCTGTGTGGAATTGGATTGTGTTTGGGGTGAGTACTCTCTAACCATTTGCCAATCCTCACAAGTCGTTGGATACTCCTGACTCTAACAAACCTGGCTGTCAAAGACCGTTAGTTTTAATCGTATTTTTTGTCGGATAAAAGATAAGGGTATCTTATTTTATATTGTATTACAATAATACTTTGTATTTAATACCATAATGTGAGCGAGATTGTACAGTGACTCTTTAGTTGTCGCTGTGACAATTTACTGTCATTGAGGCTGTAAGACTTGCACTCAAAGAGCGTTAAGCTTAAAAATAACACGGAAAATTACAAGCTGTATTAACGCCAATATTTGCGAACCTAAAATGGGTAAGGCTTAACTCGATGCCAGGAATTTGTCTCAACACCATTTAATTTGTCACTGTACACTATATGTCACCCGGCGATCGCTACTTTTATCTATTTAGTATATATGTACTATGTCGAGATGCGTTTGCCCTGGGAGTTAGGCAGAATTAGAATTATCAGAGAAGTAGTAAGCCCAAAACACAGAAATAGCTACTTGTAGTAAGCCCAAAACTACTAATAATAGCCCAATACCCCTTCCCCTGCCTACTCCAATCACCATTCCCACATTATTAGCCAAAAAACCATTGGTAGCTAAAAGCGGCTCAAATATCAAATCTACTAATGGCCCAGCTAAAAGATAAGCAAACGGTTGACAAGCACTGCTCATTGTACTAATTAATCCAAAAACTCGACCTTGGACGTGATTGGATATTTTAGTTAGTAAAAGAGCTTGATTAAGTGCATGAAGTATAGAAAAACAGAAAAAACCGCTAAACAGAGATGCAGTAACCAACGTAATTGATGGCCGCAAACCTCCTGCAATAATACATACGCCTAGAAAAAATCCCAAGCATAAAATGGCATCAATCCGACGCTTTGGCCCACCCCAAATTCCGATTACGATACTACCAACTAAAGCCCCAAAACCACCGAACGACATAATTGTGCCAGCTGTCGCTGTGGAAACAAAACTAAGGAGCAAGGGCATCATTAATATATGAACCATCGCCACTAAAAAATTATTGGCTATGAAATACAAAATTAAACCTGTCAAATCTGAGCGAGATGAAATATAACGCCATCCACAACCTAATTCTCTAATGAATGAAGCAGACTGAGGCTTGTGTGTTTGGTTTAAATCTAATCGATCCGAATCATTAGTAGACTTGTGTAATGCTAAAGTATCTAATTCGTTAACAGACAATTGATTGTTGGGAAACCTAACGAGTAAGAGAGTCCCAAGAGAGAAAATATAAGTAATACAATCAATTAGCAATACTCCTTGTAATTGCACTGTTAATAATAGTATTCCAGCTAAAGCTGGAGCAAAAATAGTAGACACAGATTCTCCAATTTTTACGAATCCGAATGCGCGTCCTAAATGTCTTTTGGGTACTAATAAACTAGTTGCTGTAGTAGCAGCTAATCCTTGGAATACGTTGCAAATAGACATGATGACAAGTGCTAGATAAATACACCAAATATGTAGTTGATTGAAATAAAACAGCAACGCGATCGATAGGGTAACAATTCCAGCACCTAAATCGCTAAAAAACATTATCCAGCGCTTATGCCACCGATCGACAAACGTCCCAGCGATTGGAGAGATAAAGATGAAGGGTATAGTCACGCATAGGGAGGCAAACGCGAATTGCGTAACCGAACCCGTTTTTTGATAAACCCAAAGATCTAAAGCAAAACTGGTAAGATTAGACCCAATTAAAGAAACTGATTGTCCAAACCAAACAATCAAGAATAGTCTCAAAGTTTTGAGTTTTTTAATTGACAGATAAAGATTTAAGAGGATGTTTGAGAGTAATCTAATTTTGTGGGGAATCATATGAATAACCAGTTACCTGTGTTCTTTCAAGACAATCTCTTAATTTTTCTGCTAAAACTCGAACATGAGGTTCATTGAGCATTGTTATGTGTTTGCCCGGAACAGCTTGGATATTCACTGGTAACTTGGAAAAATTTCCCCAGCTTAAAGCTTTATTTTCTAAGTCTTCAGATAAGTCTTCAAAAAACTTATTCTCACCATTAGCTATAAAACAAGTAATTTGATTTATAGCCTGAGTCTTTTCTGGTAGATAAATAGTATTGACCTGAGTTTTATAAACTTGAACTAGTCCCCGCAGTTGCTTGATTCCAATCTCAGTGGGTAGGATATTGGCTACTTGTAATTGTTTTTGAAAATACTTTAATTGCTCTTCTTCTGAATCAAAGGATTTAAGAACTTCGTAGGATATATCTAAGCTTGTTTCAAAAAGTTGTTCTATTACTAAACCAACCCGATTTAACCAAAAAGCATTATCCACTCCAACATATTGCGATTTGGCATCAACGTCATCAACATTTGGTGCAGGGGTATCAAAAAGAGCCAAAAGTGCTACTTCGTGACCTAGTTTTTGTAACTGCTGCGCCATCTCAAAAGCTACTTTAGATCCAAAAGAATGACCTCCTAACAAATATGGCCCTTGCGGTTGAATAGACTGTATTGCTTGAATGTAGTATGTTGCCGCAATCTCGACTTGTGTGTGTGGTTCTGATTCCCCATCAAGACCGAGTGCTTGTAGTCCATAAAAAGGTTGTTCTCGGCCTAAATAATGAGCAAGATTGTAGAAATAAATAGGATTGCCACCCGCCCCAGGCACACAAAAGAAAGGTTTATTGGAACCACTGGGTTTAACTGCCACCAAGGGAGACCACATCGATGTATCTACTGGCTGACGTAAAAAAGTCGCTAGTTGTTGAATAGTCGAGTTTTGAAAAAGTACTGATAAGGGTAAATTGATTCGGAATCGCTGTTCGATTTTGGCCATCAGTTGGACAGCTAAAAGGGAATGTCCGCCAAGCTCAAAAAAGTTATCCTTGACTCCGATGGGGTAAAGATTGAGAACTTCTGACCATATTTGTGCTAGTTGCTGTTCTACGAGATCGAGCGATCGAAAAATGCGATTGTCCGCAGCAATGTTATTAAGACCGGGTACAGGTAAGGCACGGCGATCTATTTTGCCATTGGGCGTTAGGGGGGGCGCATCTAAGTACACGAAAGCGGCAGGAACCATGTACTCTGGTAACTTCTCTTTCAAGAATTGTCGCAAGTCGCTAATACTGGGGTTCTCCTCGGCATCGCTCACTAAATAGGCTACTAATCGTTTACTTCGACTCTGCTCAGTACAAGCATCACTTGGGGTATCTTCGCTCTTGATTACCGTAACCTGCTGTATGTGGGGGTATTGGCTCAAAACTGCTTCTATTTCGCCCAACTCAATCCGAAAACCACGGATTTTGACTTGGTTGTCAATACGATCGATATACTCAATATTGCCATCTGGTAAATACCGAGCTAAGTCCCCTGTTTTGTATAGTCGCGATTGTGGATCGTCGCTGAAAGGGTTGGGAATGAATTTTTCTTGAGTCAGTTCGGGACGATTGAGATAGCCTCTGGCTAATCCTGCACCACCAATGTATACCTCCCCAGGAACATTAATTGGTGTCGGCTGTTTTTGGGAGTCAAGTATATAAATTTGAGTGTTGGCTAGGGGGCGACCGATGGGAACAGTTGAAGATTGTCGAGTGTCAGGTGCTTTTTCAACTTGGTAAGTAAGAACCCCTACCGTAGTTTCAGTTGGCCCGTAGTGATTGATAATTTGACATTCTGGAGCTAGTTGTTGAATTTGTTCGATTAACTCCCAACTGGTTGATTCTCCACCCAGAACTAAACGCTGACGTGGCAAAATTTGCACGCCAGCTTCTGATGTTAACAACGCTTTTAGATGGGAGGGAACAATCTTCAGACAATCGATTAAATTACGCTCGAAGTAATCTGCCAGGTCTTTGGCATTAGTGATTCGCTCAGAAGAGATTATATGCAGACATCCGCCACCACACAAAGAAGGGAAGATAACAGTGTGACCCAAGTCTGCTGCTATGGTAGAAACTGTTGCATAATTGGCTCCTAAAGGCAGATTAAGTACTGTTTGAATGCTGTTGAGATAGTTAAACAATTGCCGATGTTCGATCGCTACACCTTTAGGCAACCCAGTAGAACCAGAAGTGTAAATGACATAAGCTAGATTTTCTGGTTTTACTTGAGTGTTGAGATTGTCGTTTGCTTCCCTAGCTATTGTCTGCCAATCTGTATCGAGGCAGATAATATTAACTTGAGAATCAGTAAGATTTTTTTGTAGTTTCTGTTGAGTCAATAATACTAAAACTTGAGCATCTTGCAGCATATAGACTAAACGCTCTGATGGATAATTAGGGTCAAGTGGCACATAAGCTCCTCCTGCTTTGAGTACTGCTAATATACCTACCATCATCTCCAAAGAGCGTTCTACACAAATACCTACCAATGTTTCTGTTTCTACCCCCAATGTTTTCAGGTATTGTGCCAGTTGATTAGCGCGATTGTTCAATTCTCTGTAGGTCAGTTGTCGATCCTCAAACACCACCGCTACTCCTTCTGGTGTGCGTTCGACTTGTGCTTCAAACAAGGAGTGAATGCACTTATCTTGAGGATAATTGGTAAATGTTTCGTTCCATTCGTATAACAACTGCTGTCGTTGGCGATCGCTACACATTTCTAAATCGGCGATCGCATTATCCGGGTGAGCGATCGCACTTTCGAGTAAAGTCAGGTATTGTTCTGAAAGGATTTTGATATTTTTGAGGGGAAATAAGCTCGAATCATAATGAAACTCCAGCAACAAGCGATCGTCGAGACGAACCCCAGAAAGTTTTACTTTAAAGCGATCGATACAAGTATATTGTTTGTAGATAGAAAATAAGACGTTACCAACAACACAATTTGCAGGCTGTTCTTGAAAATCAAAACAAAAAGGAAAAAAGGGTGGCTCTGTTCCATTTCCCTTCTTAGCAGCAACTTGCTCCCAGCTAAAATATTCTTGCCATTTGTGGCCAGAACTTAGAGTTTCCTCAACTTTTTCCAGCAGTTCTTTGAAATGAAGATTCTCTTCAAGATGGGAATGGATGGGTAAATACTTGGTCAATAATCCTAAGACATTTTCTAATTCTTGATATTTACGTCCATCGCTAGCAGTACCGACAACAATATCTGACTGTTCGGTGAAACGCCAGAGTTGAATTTGCCAGCAAGCTAGTAAGAATACAGAAATCGAAGTGTCATACTTGCGAGCAAGCATTTCTAACTTTGTTACCGTATCGGAATTAATTTCTAGTGTTAAAAATTGAGGCTCGAATCGTACTTTAGCAGATGAGTGATTTTCTAAAGGAATTTTTCTATTGAAAACCGAAAAAACATCTTTTTGCCAATACTCTCTTCCTGTTTCTGTGTCCTCTGATTCCAATAATTCATTTAGCCATGCAGATATGTCTGCGTACTGCATCGATTCATCATCAAGTTCTCTATCGTGCAAGTATGCTTCATAAAAATAATAGATTTCTTTTACCAAATTATGAAGCGTTGTTAAATCGCCGCAAACGGCAGGTAAGCTGATAAATAAGACCTGCTCCCATGATGATAGCTTGTTTAATACTGTATATAAAAGAGGCCCTTTTTCCAAATCGAAAGTTTGCCAACTTCGAGTTTGAAAAAGTGCATCGATCGCAATCTTTTGTTCTTGGCAAGTCAAACCGCTCAGATCGCGTTCAAACATTAGCATAGTGTTTTCGGTTACGAACTGTAACGGAATTGACATTTCAGGCAAGCAATTGAAAACGGTACGAAAAATTTCTTGTCGCTTAACGATGTTTTCTAAGGCAGCTTTTAAAATTTTTGCAGCGATATTTCCCTCAATACGTATACCAATTTGAGAATAATAAGCGTTCTGGCGATCGTTTCTGCATACGTGACTAGCGTAATCGTTTTGCTGTAGAAGCCACAGACGCTTCTGCTGAGGTGAAATACGAAACCCATCAATAATTGTACTTTGCATATCTCCATATCCTTTTTGAACTAAAAATGTTGTCACTTAATAAGGTTCGGACATACCTACCAAAATCTTTCTCGTACCGACAAAAGGCATACGTCCATGAGCAGTTAACATATTGTCCAGCACCAAAATATCTCCTTTCTGCCAAGAAAAAACAACCTTTTCTTGTTGATAGATATGATTAATATCCTCAATTGCAGAGGGGTCAATAATCGAACCATCACCGTAATAAGCATTGCGTGGAATACTATCTTCTGCCAATAAAGAGAATAATGATTCGCGTATTTCTGTTGACAAACTTGAAATGTGAAACAAATGAGCTTGGTTGAACCATACCATTTCACCTGTATGAGGATGTTTGGCAACAGCCTGACAAACTTGACGAGTTGTTAGGCGATGGTTTTTCCATTCAAATTCAATCCCTTCTTTACGGCAAAAATTTTCTACTTCTGATTTTTTTGTGGTTTGAAAAACATCTTGCCAAGACAAATCTAAGTCACCGTAGTTACGAACGTACATTACGTTCTTTTGCATAAACTTTTCTTTGATGACAGAATCGAGTTTTGCAAAAACTTTTCGACTGTCAGCAATCGGTGTTTCTCCGCCTTGTGTAGCAGGTTCGGCGCAGAAAAAACAAATTTTCATCGGCCAAACAGAAGAATAAGCTTTCTCGTTATGGAGAGGGATCGATTGGTTGGGAGGATATTCAGTTGAAGTATAGATTTTATCATTTACCTGAGTGCGTGGAGTTGAACGATAATTGTACTCTACTAATTTTCCTCTAGAAATTGCCTCAATAAATTTCTGGAACTCTTCTACTCCATTCACGTTAAAATTCCGAAATAGTATGCCTCCATAATTTAGTAAACGAGATTCAAGAAAATCCTGGTTTTTGGCTGCCCATGCTACTAAATTAACTCCATCTACAATGGGTGAAATAACTAAGGGAAGAAAGTTGTCATTAAGATATTTTTCCTCAATTAATTTTTTTCCCTCTTTATTGATTGGCTTTCGTTTAGCCTGACGTAACTTATTGATGTTGTTTTCTTCGGTTTCTACGATTTTCATAATCTCTCCTTCTCTTGAGTTGAGTTTTTTAAGATACGTCTGTGCGATTTTTTTAGTTTCTGAACGGCAGTCTTTTGTAATTCTTGTTCTTTTACCAATTGCCTTTGCCTGTCTGCCTCAGAAAGTATCTCTTTGATGGCGTTCAATCTGAGATTAGGCTCTGCTACAATATGGCTCAAAAGTGTCTTGAATTCTTCTAAAAACCGCGTAATGGTAGTAGATTCATAGAGGTCTGTATTGTATTGCAGCGAACCAGACAATCCCTGTTTTGTCTCCTCCATAATTAAAAGAAGATCGAATTTCGTCGTCTCGTTATTAACCTCTATCAAATTTATATTTAGCTCCGAAAGTTCTAAATCTGACATTGGGGTATTTTGGAGAACAAATTTTATCTGAAATAGAGGAGTTCGACTGGGATTTCGCTCTAATTTCATGGCTCTTACCAGCGTTTCAAATGGCAAATCTTGGCGAGCATAAGCCTCCAGTGCCACCTCTCGAACTCGCTCTAATAATTCTTTGAAGGTAGGGTTGCCAGTGAGATCGGTTCGTAAGACTAGCTGGTTAACAAAGAAACCGATTAATTTTTCAATTTCAGCACGATTGCGGTTAGCGACAGCAGTACCTACAACTATATCCTCCTGACCAGTGTAGTAGTACAGCAAACATGTAAATGTCGCAAATAGTGTCACGAATAAAGTGACTCCTTCTTGACGACTTAGGGTCTTAATTTCCTCAGTCAAAGTCTTTGATAATTGTAGAGATTGCCTCGCTCCTCGAAAGGTCTGTATTGCTGGACGAGGGTAGTCAGTAGGTAATTCTAATAAGGGTGGTGCGCCAGCCAGTTGTTTTTGCCAGTAGTTCAGTTGTTTTTGTAGTTCTTCTCCCTGCAACCATTGACGTTGCCATACTCCAAAGTCTGCATACTGAATTGGTAATTCCGGCAGAGGTGTTTGTGTAGCGTCTGGCACAGAAGCTTTACCTTCTACAAATGCACGGTAGAGGGCAGTCAATTCTTGGATGAATACTCCAATTGACCAACCATCAGAGACAATATGATGCATCGTCAGTAACAAGACATGCTCGTTATCTGATAATGCCAGTAGTGTACCTCTGATTAAAGAGTCTGTTGCCAAGTTAAAAGGCTTAGCGGATTCAGCACTAATTAGGTGCTGAATTTCGGTTTCTCGCTGGTTGGCTGACAGAGCTTGCAAGTCAATGGTAGTTATTTGCCAGTCACTTGCAGGATGAATGATTTGTATTGCTTGCCCGTCTTGTTTGACAAAGTTGGTGCGTAAAACTTGATGACGACGAATAATTTCACTGATGCTCCTTTCGAGAGCCGTCGCCTGTAACTTTCCTTCTATTCTGACGGCGGCAGGCATGTTGTATGCTGCACTATCTGGCTCTAACTGGTCGAGAAACCATAATCTTTCTTGGGCAAAAGAAAGGGGAATTTTCTCTGTGTCTGGGGCAATCCGCTCAATCGGTGGCAGATTCAAGCTTTGTCCCTGTGCCCGTAATTGAGCGATCGCTTGGTCGAGTTGGGCGATGCTGGGCGCCCCAAAGACAGCTTGGAGGGGAATTTCTACTTCAAAGCTATGTCTGAGTCGGGAGATTAATTGAGTAGCTAGGAGGGAATGTCCGCCCAGTTCAAAGAAGTTGTCATGAATGCCGACGGTTTCTATCCCTAACACAAGAGCAAAAATGTCGGCGATGATTTGTTCGCTTGGCGTGCGGGGAGCTACATATTCGCGCTCTCGTTCGATGTTGCCATCAGGTGCTCTGAAGGCAAGCCTATCTAGTTTACCATTGGGCGATAAGGGCAGGGTATCGAGGCTGACAAAGGCAGAGGGCACCATGTAAGCGGGGAGTTGCTGTTGGAGAAATTCCCGCAGTTGATGATTGCTAAGAGTTTCCTCCTCGCTGACTACATAAGCGATGAGACGTTTGTTGCCAGAATTATCTTCTGTTGCAATCACCACAGCTTGTTGAATCTGGGGATGGCTATTCAGTACTGCTTCGATCTCTCCCAATTCGATACGGAAGCCGCGAATCTTAACTTGATGGTCGATGCGACCAATATACTCGATGTTGCCATCACAAAGATAACGAGCGAGGTCGCCAGTTTTATACAGGCGTGCCGATTTGTCAGGCGAGAAGGGGTTGAGGACGAATCTTTCTTGAGTCAATTCGGGACGGTTCAGGTAGCCTCTGGCTAAACCATCACCACCAATGTAGAGTTCTCCAGTTACTCCGATTGGTACTGGCTGCATTTGTTGGTCTAAGATATAGATTTGAGTATTGGCAATTGGACGACCAATCGGGACTAGCTGATAATTTAATTGGGGCTGACATCGCCAAAAAGTGACATCAATTGCTGCTTCTGTAGGCCCGTAAAGATTGTGAAATTCACATTCAAAGTATTGAAAAAAACGTTCCTTCAGTTCAAATGACAATGCCTCTCCACTACAAAAAACTCGCCTCAAAGAACTGCAATCTTCTAAACTATCTTCTTGCAGAAAAGCTTGCAGCATAGACGGGACAAAATGTATGGTCGTAACTTGCTCTTGGGCAATTAAATTAATTAGATAATTACTATCTTTATGTCCTTCTGGTCTAGCAACTACAATCCTAGCGCCGGTTAATAAAGGCCAGAAAAACTCCCATACTGAAACATCAAAGCTGAAAGGTGTCTTTTGGAGAACGCGATCGCTACTCGTTAATTGATAAGCTTCTTGCATCCACAGTAACCGATTCCGAATTCCGTGATGGGTATTCATTACCCCCTTGGGTTGTCCAGTAGAACCAGAAGTGTAGATGACATAAGCCAGATTATCTGCACCGACGCTACTTACTAAATTTTCCTGACTATGCTGCTCGATCGCCTCCCAATCAGTATCCAAACAAATCATTTGGGCAGTATGAGATGGCACAGATGACAACAAGTTTTTTTGCGTCAACAACACTTTCACCCCAGCATCATGCAACATGTAACTCAATCGTTCTTGAGGATACGTGGGATCGATAGGCACATACGCACCACCAGCCTTGAGAATCCCCAACAATCCCACCACCATCTCCAAAGAACGTTCGACACAAATACCCACCAGTACTTCTGGCCCCACACCCAAAGTTTGCAGGTAATGAGCCAGTTGATTCGCCCTTGCATTTAACTGGTGATAGGTCAATTGCTCTTGAAATACTACTGCCACCGCATCTGGTGTGCTATCTACCTGCTCCTCAAATAAGGAATGGATACATTTGTCTAGTGAATATTCCGTCTGAGTGTCATTCCACTCGAATAATAACTGCTGGCGTTCGGCGGTACTCAGTAAGGGTAATTCACTCACCCTTTGCTGGGGATTAGAGGTAATGGCTGACAACAAGTTTTCAAAATGACTCGTCATCCGCTCGATGGTTGAGGGATCGAACAAGTCAGTGTTGTACTCCCATTCACACTCCAATCCTGCTGAAGTTTCAGACATAGATAGGGTCAAATCAAACTTAGCAATCGTCCCCTGCTGCTCTAACACACTCAACGACAATCCAGGTAGTTCCAGATCCCCCATCGGTGCATTTTGCAAGACAAACATCACTTGGAACAGCGGAGAGTGACTCATAGAGCGTTGGGGTTGTAATGCCTCTACTACCTGTTCAAAGGGCACATCCTGATGCTCATAAGCTTGGAGAGTTGTTTCTCTGACTTGGGCGAGCAACTGCTCGAAGCTGGGATTATCTTCTAAGCGAGTTCTCAAGACTAAGGTATTCACGAAAAAGCCAATCAATGGCTCTATTTTACTGCGGTGGCGATTGGCGATCGGCGAACCAATTATCACATCTGGCTGCCCGCTGTAACGATACAATAAGGTGGCAAAAGCGCTCAACAAAGTCATAAATAACGTACTGCCCGCCCGCCGCGACAGTGATTTTAATTTCTCAGTTAATTCCGTACTTAAGCTAGAGCAAGCAATTGCACCTCGATAGGACTGCACGCTGGGGCGCGGTCGATCGGTGGGCAGTTGTAGCAATTCTGGTACACCTTGTAATTGCGATACCCAGTATTGCATTTGCTCCTCTAGTACTGACCCACTTAACCATTGTCTCTGCCATAGGGCAAAGTCGGCATATTGAATCTCTAGATTTGGTAGAGGAGATGATTCTCCGGCACAAAAGGCTTTGTACAGCGCTGATAGTTCTTGAATCAACACGCCAATCGACCACCCATCCGAGACTATGTGGTGCATATTAATGCCGAATACGTAGTCGCTATTTGATAACTGCCATAAACTGCACCGGATTAAGGGAGCGCTCTCTAAATCAAACGGATCGATCGCTGCTTGTTGTAATTGTTGCTCTAAAACTAGTTCCCGTTCGCTCTGTTCTAAGTGTTGTAAATTCACCACTTCCATATCCATCCTGGCTTCTGGTTGAATCACCTGCATCGGCGTACCATTGATGTTGGCAAAACTGGTACGGAGTGCCTCGTGGCGACGGATGATTTCGGCTAGGGCTTGGTGCAAGGCATTAAGATTTAATGTTCCACTCAGACGCAGGGCGGCAGGCCTATTATAAGTTGCCGATGCTCCTTCGAGTTGGTTGAGGAACCACAGTCTTTCTTGGGCAAAGGAGAGGGGGATTTTCTCTGTGTCCGGGGCAATCCGCTCAATCGGTGGCAGACTCAATCCCTGCCCGTGAGTTCGTAATTGAGCGATCGCTTGGTCGAGTTGGGCGACGCTAGGCGCCCCAAAGACAGCTTTGAGAGGAATTTCTACTTCAAAGCTCTGTCTGAGCCGGGAGATTAATTGGGTGGCTAGGAGGGAATGTCCCCCCAGTTCAAAGAAGTTATCATGAATGCCGACGGTTTTTATCCCCAACACAAGAGCAAAAATGTCGGCGATGATTTCTTCCCCTGGGGTGTGGGGAGCTAGATATTCTTCAGTTCTGGTGTTCTCTGGCTCTGGCGCAGGTAGAGCAAGTCTATCTATTTTGCCGTTGGGAGTTAAGGGCAGGGTGTCAAGGATGACAAAGGCAGAGGGCATCATGTAGGCGGGGAGTTGCTGTTGGAGAAATTCCCGTAGTTGATGAGTGCTGAAGTCTTGATTATCACTTACTACATAAGCTACTAACCGTTTATTATTAGGAGTATCCTCTGTCGCTATGACTACGGCTTGTTCAATGTGGGGATAACTACTGAGAACTGCTTCGATTTCTTCGGGTTCAATCCGAAACCCCCGAATTTTAACTTGTTGGTCGATGCGTCCGAGGAATTCAATGTTGCCATCGCTTAAGTACCGAGCTAAGTCCCCTGTTTTATATAATCGGGCTTGGGAGTCATCATTAAAGGGGTTGGGAATGAATTTTTCTTGAGTCAGTTCGGGACGGTTGAGATAGCCTCTGGCTAATCCTGCACCACCAATGTATACCTCCCCAGGAACATTAATTGGTGTCGGCTGTTTTTGGGAGTCAAGTATATAAATTTGAGTGTTGGCTAGGGGGCGACCGATGGGAACAGTTGAAGATTGTCGAGTGTCAGGTGCTTTTTCAACTTGGTAAGTAAGAACCCCTACCGTAGTTTCAGTTGGGCCGTAGTGATTGATAATCTGACATTCTGGAGCTAGTTGCTGAATTTGTTCGATCGCTTTCCAACTTGTTGTTTCTCCCCCAAGAATTAGTTGCCGACGCGGCAGAATTTTGGCTGGATGTTCAAATAGCAACAGAGCTTTTAATTGAGTTGGAACAATCTTGAGAAAGTCGATGGGATACTCTTGAAAGTAATCCGCTAGGGCTTGCGAATTGGCACGCTCAAAAGATATTACATGCAAACACCCGCCATTACAAAGAGCAGGAAAGATAACGGTGTTGCCTAAGTCAGCAGCAAAAGTAGAAACAAGAGCAAAGCTATTACCTGGGGTCAGATTTAGGATTTTTTGTATGCCATACAGGTAGTTGAGAAGTTGCCGCTGCTCGATAGCTACACCTTTGGGCTTCCCTGTAGACCCAGAGGTGTAAATTACATAGACTAAATTTTCAGGTGTTACCTCACAATTTAGATTATTGCTGGTTTCACGAGCAATAATGTCCCAGTCTGTTTCCAAACAAACTACTTTTGTTTCTGACTCAGGAAGATTTTTTACTAGTTGCTTTTGTGTCAGCAGTATTTTAACTCCAGCATCTTGCAAACGAAAATCTAAGCCAGAAGTTGGTAAGGTTGGATCTAAGGGAAGATAAGCTCCTCCAGCCTTAAGAATTCCGAGAAGAGCAATAATTATTAAGGGCGATCGCTCCAAATAAATCCCTACCAGTACTTCTGGTTTTACTCCCAATTTTTGTAAATAACGAGCAAGCTGATTAGCACGAGCATTTAGTTCAGCATAAGTTAATTGCTGGTCTTCAAAGATAACTGCAATACTATCAGGTGTTTTTTCTACTTGTTCTTCAAAAAGTTGGTGAATACATTTGTCTAAAGGAAAATCGATTTGGGTTTGATTAAAATCAAATAGCAGTTTTTGGCGATCGCCATCGCTCAAAATATCTAATTTACTAACTTCAGCTTCAAGATTGTTAACTGCACTTTCTACTAAGGTCTGGAATTGTTTTCCCAGGTAATGAATGCCTTCTAAGTCAATTTTTTCAGGATCGTAATGAAATTCTGCCGTTAAGGATTCTTCTGTTTGCACGCAGGTAAGCTTTACTTTGAATCTCTCAAAGCAGACATACTGCTTCTCAACTGAAAATGAAACTCCACCTACATCATATTTATTCGACCATTCTTGAAACTCGAAAGCCATCGGTAAGTTGACAGCTTTACTAGTAGTTTCTGTATTCTCTTCCCAGATAAAATATTTCTGCCATTGGTGGCGATCGTGCAACGAATCGCTAATATTCGTCAGAAGTTCGTGGAATTTCAAATCATTTTGAAATTCACAGCACACAGGCAACCATTTTGCTAGCAGCCCTAGCGTTTCATGGAGTTCTTCGTATTGTCTGCCACTAAAAATAGTATTAATGATAATATTTGGCTCTCCTGTTAACCTCCAAATTAATGTTTGCCAACAAGCAAATAAGAATTCGGCAATTCTTATGTTATTTAATTCAGCTATCTTTTCCAGCTTTACTACTACTGCTGGCTCAATTTTTAAAGACAAAACATCAGGTTCAAATTTTGTTTTGCCACTAGATTGCTTCTCAAAAGGAATTAACAATGGAGGTGACTTGAAGCTTTGCTGTCGCCAGTAGTCCCTTCCAGCTTCTGCATCTTCATCTTCTAGTAGTTCATTCTGCCATTCAGAGAATTGGAGATATTGCACTGGTTCGTCGTACAATTGTTCATCATTTAAACATTGACCGTAGGTATCAGCTATTTCTTTGACCAGATTTTTTAGCGTCCAGCTATCTGCACATAGAGATGGCAGAGTTATCAGCAATATATACCGATTAGCTGACAAAATCAGTAAGGATGCACGCAACAGAGAACCTCCTTCGAGGTTAAATGGAAAATTTCTCTCCTCTAAA
The DNA here is from genome assembly GCA_034531195.2 of Nostoc sp. ChiSLP01. GTDB lineage: Bacteria > Cyanobacteriota > Cyanobacteriia > Cyanobacteriales > Nostocaceae > Nostoc. The sequence continues at coordinate 61,827 of JAVRBO020000048.1, read as the reverse complement.
AATAATTCCTCAATTTTAGCTTGCTGTTGTCTTGCATCTATGTCACTTAAATTAAAAGTTTGCCACGATGGTTTGCTGCGATCGCTTATGACTTGAATGGGAATTTTTAGTCCCGATCGCCGATGAAACATCGTGCGAAGAATTTCATGTCGATTGATGATTTTCTCTAACGCTTCTTGGAGAATTTCTATTTTCAGCTGTCCTTCCAGCAGCAGGACGCACTGGGCGCGATACGCTACACTATTTTCTTGCAATAACCAAAGATGTTTTTGCTGAGGAGAAAGCCGAAAGCCTTCAAAAGTTTGATTTTGCATCGATCGTTCCAATCCTTTAACTATTTGTGCTAGAAATCATTTCGCCCATTGCCACGACAATCTTACGAGAACCTTTATAGGGATTGCGTCCGTGGGCAGCCAGCATATTGTCCAGCATCAATATGTCTCCTTGTTGCCAGGGAAAGCTGACTTTGGCTTGCTGATAAACTGCCTCGATTTCTGCCATCACTGAGTCTTCGATAGAAGAACCATCTCCGTAATAGACATTGCGCGGTAAATTTTCCTCTCCCATAGATAGGAGAGATGCTCTGACATCTGATTCCAAACAAGAAATGTGATGCAGTTGCACTTGATTGAAAAATAGAGATTTTCCTGTCTGGGGATGATAAGATATTGCAGGTCTGATTTTACGAGTTCTCAAGCCATTATTAGGAAGCCACTCAAAATCCGTACCAGACTGACGGCAAGCTTTTTCGACAACTGTTCGATCGTCAGTGTGAAAGAAATTTTGCCAACTTACATCTAAACCTTCAATATAATTGCGGACGTACATTAATTGTTTTTGCTCGAATCTTTCTCGCAGTTTTGGATCGAGAAGTTGATAAACTTGATGGCAGTCAACAATCGGTGTTTCTCCTCCTTGTTGGGCTGGTTGCAAGCAAAAGAACCAGATTTTTAGCGGCCACTGGTGCAGGTGAGAACTTTCATTGTGAAAAAGAATCGCTCGATCGCACGGGTAAGGAGTAGAACTATAAACTCGATCGCTAATGCCTTCTTTGGGCAAATCTCCATAGTTAGCAAATAATTGAGGACAAATAGCACTAGCTATTTTTTCAAATTCAGAAATTGATTTGAGATTGAAACCTCGAAATAAAATTGCACTATGCTGTAATAATTTACTTTCGATAAAAGCGCGACTGTTCTTTACCCAATCTACTAACTCGATATCGTCAGTAACAGGTTTGATTACTAAAGGTAATGTCTGTCCTGGCTGCAAATGCTCTGTCTTGATTAACTCTTCTGACAGAGGTATCGCTTTAGGTTTAATAGATTTGAACTTGCTAAAATTGCTTTTCTCCCGTTTAATTTCTTCCATAGCTTGTTGCTGCTTTTCTGATTCAGTAAGCATTTCTAATGTATGCAAACGAGCATCAGGTTGTTTGATAATACTGGCTAATAAAGTTTCAAAATGATTTGACATTTTAGCGATCGTGGCAGCATCAAATAAGTCAGCATTGTATTTCCAACTACCCACAATTTGATGTTCTGTTTCCGCAACGAACACAGCTAAATCAAATGCTGTTTCGTTCTCAATTTCCCACGGACTCATAGTTAACCCACTAACTTCTAAAGTCGGCATGGGTGCATTTTGCATCACGAACAAAACTTGAAATAATGGTGTTTGGCTCACACTCCGTTCTGGACGCAGTTCTGCTACCAGTTTCTCGAAAGGTAAGTCTTGATGAGCATAAGCTTTTAATGTTACCTCCCGGACTCGCTCTAGCAATTCGTAGAAAGTGGGATTGCCACTCATATCGGTGCGTAAAACCAGGAGATTGACAAAGAAACCGATTAACTGTTCAGTCTCAGACTGGGTGCGATTAGCCACATCGGTACCAACAATGATGTCATTTTGATTTGTGTAGCGGTATAGCAGTGTCTGAAAAGCTGCTAGCAGTGTCATAAATAGGGTGACAGACTCTTGGCGGCTCAGTTTATTCAGTGCTGCGGACAGTTGTCGAGAGAGTTGAAAGTCGTGGATTCCCGAATTTCTCACGCATAGGTGGGGAGTGTGGGAAGTGTGGGGAGAAAGAGAATTTATGCCCCCCTCTCCTCCCACACCTCCCACACCCCCGGATTTCTCACTTGTGAGAAATCCAGGGATTGCACTCTGGGAATGGGAAACAGTGGAGTTACGCTTCGTTGGTAGTTGTAACGTCGGCAAGTTATGACCCAGTTGCTGCTTCCAGTAAGAAAGCTTCGTCTCTAGGACTTCTCCTTGTAACCATTGTCGCTGCCAGACAGCATAATCAACGTATTGGATGGAAAGATCTGGAAGTGGAGAGCGTTTACCAGCACAGAAGGCTTGGTAGAGTGTAGCTACTTCCCGAACAAATATTCCTATTGACCAGCCATCAGCCACAATGTGATGTATTGTTAGCAGTAGTAAATATTCTGTATCATTTAGCTGTAGTAAAGTTACCCGCAGCAATGGCCATCGATCTAGCATAAAGGGTTTTTGTACCTCCTCTTTAGCTAGTTGTAGAGCTTTGGCTTGTTGTTCTGTTGGTGGTAAATGCTGTAAATCTACCACTGACAGAGTGAAGCTAACAGACTGGATAATTACTTGAATTGGTCGATCTGCCACCGTGGTAAATACTGTCCGCAGGGCTTCGTGACGGTTAATAACTTCTTGAAAACTTTGCTCTAGCGCCACTATATTGAGTACGCCAAAAAGACGCACTCCTATTGGGATGTTATAGGCGTTACCGGGTTGTAATTGGTCGAGAAACCAAAGTCGCTGTTGAGCGAAAGACAGAGGCAGTTCTCGATCCCGCGATACTTGTTGAATGGGAGGAGCCTGAAGTTTTTGGTCTATGCGTCCAATGCGATCGCTTAAACTAGCTACAGTAGGTGCTTCAAATAAACAGCGTAGAGGTAGTTCAATCCCAAATGCTTCTCTGAGGCGAGCAATTACCATCGTTGCTAGTAACGAGTGTCCCCCCAGTTCAAAAAAATTATCGTTAATACCGATATGTTCGATACCCAAAATTTTAGACCAGATATTAACCACCATTTCCTCAACAAATGTGCGCGGTGGTATAAATGTTTCTGATAATGGTTGCTGTGTTTGTTCTGGTGCTGGTAAAGCGCGGCGGTCTACTTTACCGTTAGGTGTTAATGGCAGTGCCTCCAATACCACAAAAGCTCTTGGTATCATGTGTTCTGGCAGTTTCTCCTGCATAAAACACCGCAGGTTATCCTGGACTCCTACAACTTCTGTTTGAGGCACAACGTAAGCTACTAAGCGTTTGTTTCCAGGACTATCTTCCCTAGCTATCACCACAGTCTCTCGTACCGCTGGATGCTGTGCCAGTAGCGCCTCAATCTCTCCTAGCTCAATGCGGAAGCCACGAATCTTGACTTGGTGGTCTATCCGTCCTAAAAATTCGATAGTTCCATCAGCAAGCCACCTGCCTAAATCTCCAGTTTTGTAGATAAAGTCTTGTTCAGTGCCTGGTAAGGGTTTGGCACAACTAAATGGGTTGGGAATAAAACTTGACTTGGTACTTGCTTCATTTTTCCAATATCCTTTGCCAACCCCAAATCCCGATACACAAATTTCTCCTGGAACACCAATCGGGAGTAATTTCATCTCAGAATCAAGAATATAGAGATTTAAGTTTGCTAATGGTTTACCGATTGGAACACTTCGTTGATTTTCTGGTAAAGGTTTTTTGATAATAAATTGAGTAATATCATCAGCTGCTTCCGTCGGCCCGTAAGCATTAGCGACCCCAATTTCTGGATAAATACTCAACCAATAATTGACTAATTCTACCGATACAGATTCTCCCGTTACCATCATCCATTTCAGATGCGGTAATAATCTTTGCTGAATCGATAAACTGGAGATATAGTCAAGGAATCCTTTGAGTACAACCGGGACGAGTTCAATGAGAGTTAGCTTTTGTGCTTGAACGATGTGAAATAATTTTGACGGTTGTAAAAGAGTTTCTGTATCTACAATGACAGTTTTTCCCCCAATAAGTAGGGGTGCTAAAAATTGCCAAACTGAAATATCTGATGAAGCAGGAGCGCTTTGTAGAAAAGCCAATTCTTCAGTTAACTCTAAACCATCAAATTGGGCATAGATATGATTAATTGCACCTCCATGCCTAATAATAACTCCTTTTGGTAAGCCGGTAGAACCAGAAGTATAAATCGTGTAAGCCGGATCGATACCGCTATTATTTATAGCTACCAGATTAGATTTTGATAATTGTTCAAAGTCACTGTGTCCGTAGATATTTATTCCAGCTAAAGGAGAAATTACTTGATGACTATCTTCAATGTCTAAACAAACTAAGCATTTTAAATACCCCTCGTCTTTGGTGCGATCGCTTAATCCATTTAACAATGCTGATTCTGTTAAAATAATCTGAACTTCGCTATTAGATAGCATATATCTAATTCTCTCTTGAGGATAACTGCTATCAATAGGTACATAAGCTCCACCCGCCTTGAGGATAGCAAGCATTCCTATGAGGAAATTTGGATGACGACGATGTAAAATTCCAACAAAATCGCCTGGTTTTACTCCTAATTTTTGTAGGAGGCAGGCTAGTCTATTAGCTTTTTCGTTAAGTTCATTATATGTGACTTTAGTATCTTGATAGACTATAGCAATTTTATTAGGTGTATGCCGTACCTGATTTTCAAATAATTGATGAATTGTCTGTTCAACTGGATAAACTCTGGTATTATCGTTAAATTCTTTTAGTAATCGACATTTTTCATCATCTTTTAATAAATCAATATCTGAAATTTTTAAATCTAAGTTATCGATTACGCGCTCGATTATAGTTACATAATGTTTGACTATTCTTTTGATAGTTTCTTTATCAAAAAGAGATTCATTATAAATGATTTTGCCACTAATATGATTGCGTTCAACTGTAAAAACAAAAGTGATATCATTTTTCAGTTGAGATAGCGCTGCTTGTGTATGAATATTTTCTAATAAAACTACAATGTCAAAAATTGGACAGCGGTTTTGACTTGGTAAAATTTGTAATAAACGCACTAATTCATCTAAGGGATAATTTTGATGGCTATAAGCACCAACAGTAGTATTTTTAACTTGTAGCAGGAGTTGTTTGAAAGTAAGATGATTGGTAATCTGAAAACGCAATGGCACAAAATTATTAATCAATTCTTTGCTACTTCTTGGGTAATAAGTAGGTGAGCCGATAATTACATCAGGGTTACCAATATATTTATGTAGCAATATACTCATTACTGCTAACAAAAATAAATATATAGATAATTCAGATTTATTAGTGAATTTAATGATTTTCTGAGATACAGCATCTGATAACTCAAATGTGAAGTTTTGATTTTTGTTATTATCTAAGTTGGATCTGAGATAATCTGGTAAAATATTTGTCTCTGGCAACTCTCCAGATAATTTATTTAACCAGTAGATTTTTTGAGAAAAAGAATTTTGAGATATCAGGTTCATTCTAGTTTCATTAGCAAGCATCATTCTTTCTATCTCCTGAAAAGGATTCTGTGGGTTGTCTATTCAATATCTAAGCTTCAGAAATTAAATTTTATTTTGAATGTAATAAACAATCAAAAAATGCCTTTTTGATAATTGAACATCCGGTTTGTAATGTTGATAATTCAATTGTCAAGGGTGGTAAAATTTTTATAACTGTATCGTTTCTTCCAACTCGCTCAATGATTAACCCTAATTCAAAGCATCGATCGGTTATATTTTTAGCAAGACTAGCACCACCAAAATTGGCTAGGTCGATTCCCCAAATCATCCCTATTCCCCGGATATTAATGCATTCATTAATTGGCAATATTTCCTGAGTTAAAAATCTTTGTAAAAAAAAGTCTTTAAGTTTAACCTCATTTTCAAGATGACAATTATCTCGATATTCTAAGGCAGCTAAACCACCAACGAAAGCTAGTTGATTTCCCCGAAAAGTGCCAGTATGCTCTCCAGGTTCCCAAATATCTAACTCTGATTTAATTAATAATAACGACATCGGAAATCCATAACCACTGATTGATTTTGACAGCACTACCATGTCAGGAACAATATTTGCTCTTTCAAATGAAAAGAACGGGCCAGTGCGACCACAACCAACTTGAATATCATCACAAATTAGTAAAATATCATGGCGATCGCATAAATTTCTGAGTTTTTGTATCCACTCAACAGGTGCTACAATTATCCCCCCTTCAGCTTGTACTGTTTCAAAAAGAATTGCGGCTGGTTTTTCAATTCCAGAATTGACATCACTGAGTACAGATTCAATAAAGCCTATAGTGTCAAAGCTTTCCATAAATCCGTATGGATAAGGCATGAATGTCACATGATTTGCTGTCACACCAAATCCAGATCGCATCTTAATATTACTGGTAGCAGATAAGCTCCCCAAAGTCATCCCATGATATCCTCCCATAAAAGAGAAAATACCAGGTCGTTTTTTAATTTTTCGGGCTAATTTTAAAGCTGCTTCTACCCCATTTGTACCAGTAGGTCCGCAAAATTGAACTTTATAATCTAAGTTTTTTGGGGTTAACACACTACTGGAAAACTTTTCTAAAAACTCTTTTTTGGCTGATGTATACATATCTAGACCATGCGCGATCGCATCTGAATCTAAATAAGATATGACTCTTTGTTTGATATAGTCATTGTTATGCCCATAATTTAAAGCCCCAGCACCAGCCAAAAAATCAATATACTCTTTACCAGACTCAGAATAGATGATAGAACCTTTAGCTCGATGAAAAATATCCGGAAAGTTTCTACAATAACTTCTGACATTCGATTCTTTTTCTACAAAAATATTCAGATGATTACTTTCTTGTTTAATGGATGTAAAACTCATAAATACCTCAGTTTTTAGGTAATGTAGATTAGGCTGTCAGGAATTTTGTAGATGAATCAACTAAAATAGCGATCGCCAGTGTCTTTTAATAAGCTGTTGCTATCTTGTTAAAATCAAAATCAAATGTTACTTCTTTTTCCAGCAAATAATAAATATGCCGTTCTCGATCCAAAAGCAATAATAAGTCTTTTAATAGCACATCAGGATAATTCACCAAACCTTGAAGCAATATCTCAAAATCTTCCTGAATGTTGCTAATTGTGGCAGCATCAAAACGGCGGAAATCATAATTGATGGCGATACAAAACTCTGAACCAGGATAAATTGCTATGGTTAAGGGATAATTAGTTTTGTAATAACTAGTGGGTGAAGAAACTTCTAAATCTCCCTGCCATTGCTCTAAAATTGGATCTACTGGTAATCTCTCATATACTACTATGCTCTCAAATAAGGGTAAGTTTCTTGGTACTTGACTCCAGCCTTGAATTTCTACTAATGGGCTGTATTCATACTGACGCATTTCCAACAGTTGAGCTTGCAGCTGTTTGAGCCATTGCAGTAAAGATTGTTCAGTATTAATTGTCACTTTTACAGGTAAGGTGTTGATTAACGTCCCTACCATCGACTCTACCCCTTCTAGGTCTGCTGGACGACCAGAAACAGTACAGCCATAAACTACGGTGCGATGACAACTGTAATGACTTAGAAGTAAAGCCCAAATTCCTTGAAATAAGCTACCTGGAGTCAGTTGATGCTGTCTTGCCAATGATTGCAATCCTGCTGTAGTTGCTGCTGATAAATAAAGGTTTTGCTCGTCAAATCTTTCTTCTAAACTCGACTGACGATCCGTATCTAGGTTAGTTAGTGGAGTAGGCGCTTGTATGCCGCTGAGTGCTTCTTGCCAAAACCTCTCGGTTTTAGATATGTCTTGCTGTTGCAACCAGTTAATGTAGTATCGATACGGAACACCTGGTTCTATAGGTAAATCTTGGCCTCGGCACTGTGCTTCGTAAAATTCAATTAAGTCCTTGAAGATTAACGGTATTGACCAGCCGTCAATAATAATAAAGTGGAAACTCCAGACAAATTGGTAAGAGTCATCGGTTAAACGAATTAAAGTTAGGCGCATCTGGCATTCTTGGGACAAATCGAAGCCCTTTTGGCGATCGCTTTCCAAAAAACAAGAAGAGCGCTTTTGCTGTTCTATTGCATCTATTCCTCGCAAATCAAGCTCTTTGAGCGGGACTTTGACTTGTCGGTAGACAATTTGTAGCGGTTTATCAAGATTTTCCCAGTAAAAGCCTGTACGTAAGGCCGTATGCCTTGCTGCAACTTGCTGCCAGGCGCGATCGAAAGCGGCAACATGCAAATTGCCGTCTATCGCAAAGCGAAACTGGAAAAAATAAACTCCCAATTCTGGCTCGTACAAACTTTGGAATAACAGACCCTTTTGTATCGGTGTCAATTCGTAGATATCTTCGATGTTTTCTGTTTTCATTTTAATTAAAGAGCGTTTTTGCTCTTGCGGTTGAATGTTGCTAGGAATCGATCTAAGTCTTTTTGGCTCAAATTCGCTTTCGGAAAGTCAGAAGGTGTATAGTGGGTTTCACTCAATTGACAATGGCTGATGAGCGATCGCAATGCCTCCATGAAAGTCTCAATCAATCTCTCTATCGTGCTTTGGCGATAAATATCTTTGCTATATGTCCAATTCAGTTGCAACTGGTTATCAATAATCGACCAACTAATATCTAGTAAATAGTTGTGCTTTTCTTCTATACTTGGGTTCAAATCAGTGGATTGTTTCGCTGTCAACAGAGATGATTGAGAAAGAACTCGATCGAATCGCTCTTGGTGATAAAATCTCACCTCTGCTGAAGGTAGAGCTTGCATTTCTATGGCAGTACTGTCACCGCAGAGATAGCGCAAAATACTATAGCCAATACCTTTATTTGGTATCAAACGTAACTGCTCTTTAATTGCTTTTAATGTCTCTCCAGAATCGCTAGCCTCTGTTGCATCTAATAGTGCTGGGAAGGTACTAGTAAAACAGCCAACAGTACGCGATACATTTATATCGTCAAAGATTTTTTCTCGCCCTTGACATTGCAAATCTACCAGCAGTTTGCTTTCTCCCGTCCACTGCTCAAATGCCTGCACTAGTGCTGTCAGCAATACATCATCAGTTTGGGTTTGATAAGCTAATGGTACTTTCTGTAAAAGGGCTTGCGTTTGTGCCGCACTTAAGGCAACTGAGCTTTTAGTAATATTTTTTACTTGTGTTTTACCCTCAGAGAAGTCCACTGGTAAAGGCTGTACCTGCCTGCGAGACTCTGCCAACCAGTAGTCTAGTTCTTGCTGGATGGTTGACGAGCGAGCGTACTGATGGAGGCGATTAGCCCAGTGTTGCCATGAGCTTGTCTTTGGTGGCAAGTGTATCGTCTTTCCACGTATAACTTGGTTGCAAGCTGTCTGGAAATCTTCTAACAAAATCTGCCAAGCAGCAGGATCGACAATTAAAGAGTGAATGACTATGAATATCCGCTGAGGCTTTTGCTTACCTAAATCGCAAAGAGCAAACTGTATTAGTGGTTTATCTGATAAATTTAGACTTGCTTGTAACTGGACGAGTGCTTCTTTTTGTGCCGATTCTTGCTCTACTTCTGCCAGTGTGGAAAAATCCAGTTTTGTAATTGGTAAAACATCGTCGCTAGAGGCTAGCAATTGCCGCCATCCAGATTCCTCGTTTCTAAAACGCAAGCGGAGTGCATCATGCTGCGACAGTAACTGCTGTACAACTTGCGCTAAAAGCTTGGGTGCAATTGCTTGTTGCACTTCCAGTAAAATTGTTCGATCGCAACGTGCTGGGTTGGGTAAATTTTGCTGGAAGAAACATTGCTGGGTAGGGGTAAGCGGTATCTCCCCAGTTGCCAAGTGAATATTTTGGGTTGTTGTAGTGACCTCGGCCAATTTGGCAATTGTTTGGCGAGCAAACATCTGCCTGGGAGTGAGTTCCAAACCCATCTGTTTGGCTCTGGCTACAATCTGAATGCTGGTAATTGAATCTCCACCCAACTCAAAGAAGTTATCGTGAATGCCTACCTGTTCGATGCCGAGAACTTGAGCCCAGACTTCGGTTAGGATTTTTTCTACTGGAGTTTGAGGTGCAACAAAAGTCTTTGATAAGTCATCTCTTACAGTTTCGGGTGCTGGTAGTGCAAAGCGATCTATTTTGCCATTAGGTGTTAACGGTAGAGTGTCTAAAGTGACAAAGGTATTTGGCACCATGTATTCTGGTAGCTTTTGTATGAGGAATTCACGTAGTTGGTTGGTGGTGAGTTCCTGACAAGGAACTACATAGGCAACTAAGCGTTTGTTACCAGGAATATCTGCTTTTGCAATAACTACAGCTTGTTGGATTTGCGGATGGGTGTTGAGGACTGCTTCGATTTCTCCAAGTTCGATGCGAAAGCCCCGCACTTTCACTTGCTGGTCAATGCGACCAAGATATTCAATGTTACCGTCACTACTATAGCGGGCGCGATCGCCTGTTTTGTAAAGACGTTCTGATTTAGAATTACACAAGTGATTTGGGATAAATTTTTCTTGGGTTAATTCTGGGCGATTGAGGTAACCTTTGGCTAAACCATCACCTCCAATGTAAAGTTCTCCTGCCACACCCACTGGTACTGGTTGCAGGTATGAGTCTAAGATGTAGATTTGGGTGTTACTTATAGGCCGACCAATGGAAGAAGCAGCATCTTCGTTTCTTGCTACTGTTTTGTTTGCTCCTACTTGGTAAATTGTAGACCAGATAGTTGCTTCTGTTGGGCCATACAAATTCCACAATTCGCTACCAGTTTCTAGAATTTGATGAGCTAGTTGAGCTGGTAATGCTTCACCACCGCAAAATACTTTCAAGGGATAATCAGAAGACCAACCACCAGCTAATAGCATTTGCCAAGTAGCTGGTGTAGCTTGCATCGCGGTTGTTTTCGACTTGAATAATTCAGAAAACAGCAAATCCCCATTAGTAGCTATTTCACGAGGAACCACGATAACTTTTGCACCTACTATTAATGGCAGATAAACTTCAAGGGCTGCAATATCAAAGCAAATGGTGGTAACTGCACTGAAAGTATCTTCCTGAGTTAATCTCGGAAAATAACTCATAGAATTTAAGAAGTTGACCACACTGTAGTGGCAAATTTGAACCCCTTTCGGTAGTCCAGTAGAACCAGAAGTGTAGATCGTATAAGCCAAATTATCCGAACATACCCCAACATCAAGATTATCATTCTGGTGTTGCTCTATTGCCCCCCAATCGCTATCCAAACAAACCACTCGTGCAGTATGTGACGGCAAAGATTCAAGCAAAGACCTTTGAGTCAGCAACACTTCAACACCCGAATCTGCCAACATATAACTCAACCGTTCTTGGGGATAATTGGGGTCAAGGGGTACATAAGCACCACCAGCCTTAAGTATCCCCAATAGTCCCACCACCATTTCAACAGAACGTTCTACACAAATACCCACTAGCACCTCTGGTTCCACACCGAGGGAAAGCAGGTGATGTGCTAGTTGGTTGGCTCTTTGATTTAACTCAACATAGCTCAATTGGTGATTCTCAAACACCACCGCTACAGATTGGGGTGTTCTCTCTACCTGCGACTCAAATAACTGATGAATACATTTATTAGTGGGATATACTGACGCAGTATCATTAAACGATAACAACAACTGATGGCGTTCTGCTTCACTCAATAGGGGTAATTCACCCACTGCTGCTACTGGATTTTCCACAATTGCGCTACACAAGTTCTGGAAATGAGCAGCCATCCGCTCAATGGTTGACCCATCAAACAAGTCAGTATTGTACTCCCATTTACCTACCAATCCCTGGTCAGTTTCGGTCATTGACACTGTTAAATCAAACATAGCAGTTGTGCTTTGCTGATTTAACTCACACCAGGTACAACCAGGTAATTCTAGTTCACCCTTGGGTGCATTTTGCAACACAAACATTACCTGAAACACAGGGGAATGACTCAAAGAACGTTGTGGTTGCAATGCTTCTACTACTTGTTCAAAAGGTACGTCCTGATGTTCGTAAGCTTTGAGTGTGGTTTCCCTAACTTGTGTAAGCAACTTCTCAAAACTAGGATTATCTTCAAAACGGGTTCTCAACACCAAGGTATTCACAAAAAAGCCAATCAAAGACTCAATTTCACTGGGGTTGCGATTGGCAATTGGCGTACCCACCAAAATATCCGATTGACCACTGTAACGATATAGTAAAGTGGCAAACACCGCCAGTAGGGTCATAAATAAGGTAGTACCCGACTCTTGAGATAGGGTTTGCAACTTCTGGGTTAAATCAGTATTTAAAGTCAAACTTTGAGTTTTACCCTGGTAAGTCTGCACGCTAGGACGAGGGCGGTCAGTGGGCAATTGTAACAATTCTGGCGCACTATTTAATTGAGAAAGCCAATAATTGAGTTGAGTTTCTAGGACGGACTCACTCAAGTATTGTCTTTGCCAAACTGCAAAGTCTCCATACTGGATAGGTAATTCTGGTAAGGGGGATGAAACTCCAGCACAAAAAGCTGGATATAAAGTCGATAGTTCTTGAATGAATACCCCCATTGACCATTCATCAGTAACAATGTGATGCATCACTATTAGCAGGATGTATTCCTCCTCATCCAGCCACAGTAAGGTTGTACGTAGCAATAGGCCAACCCCCAAGTCAAAAGGACATTGGGCCGCCTCAATAAGCAGTTGCTTTATCTCAGTTTCACGCTTAATAACAGGCAGATTCCGGAGATCTACTACTGATATGATGGAGTTGGGGGCAGAGTGAATTACTTGAACGGGTTCGCTATCTATAACAGCAAAGGTAGTCCGCAAGACTTCATGACGCTGCACAATTTTGTTGAGGCTTTGCTCCAATGCTGCCTGGTTAAGCCTCCCTGTAACGCGAATGCCGACAGGGATGTTATAGCTAGTGCTGTTAGGATGCAACTGGTTAAGAAACCACAGCCGCTGTTGGGCAAAAGTCAGTGGAGGAGGAGCCTGCTCTTTTCGCTGCTCGATAACACTCAATTTGGTTTTACGTTCGCCTCGCGTCCACTTTTCCAGAAGCGCTTGCTTTGCTGGTGAAAGATTAGCTCGCCGTCTGGAAAGATTATCTTGTTTAGACACATTGCACCTCTTCTTAGCCAGATAATTGGAGAAAAACAGTTTGAGATTATAGCTTTTTAACAACTTCTCGGCACAACTTGGCTGTTAAGTACTTAAGCAGAATTAATTACGATTGCTTCTTTGTTCCCTGTTCCCTCTCTCTACCAATGAATTTAATTTTGCACGACTACTTACAATTACAAGCAAAAGATAATGAAATAAGTCTTAAAGAAGTCGAACTTCTTCTTCAGGCAATTCTTCGATTTTCTCGATTAGCATCTCTTCAATCAGTTCGGCCAATTTTGCAATAGTAGTCGCTTCAAAGAAGCTGCTCAAAGGTAACTCAATTTGGAAGGTTTTTTGTATTCTATAAATGAGTTGAGTGGCTAGCAAGGAATGTCCTCCCAAGGTAAAGAAGTTGTCGTGAATGCCCACTTGCTCAATTCCCAATAACTGTTGCCAAATGTTAGCAATAGTTTGCTCAAGTTCATTGCCAGGAGCAACATAAGCATTACTGAGTTTAGGTCTTGGATGTGTTGGTTTTGATGAAATTATGTTTTCTAAGGGTTCTAAGAGAACTTTTGAAGTATCTTCCCATTCATCCCGAATTCTGAAATCTCTCGTAGATACCACAACACGAGACAATTTACTTTCCAAAATCCGGGTAAAAACATCTACACCTTCATGGGGCAATATCGCTTGTTTAAGAATCTCATTACGCAATTTTTGGAGTTCGGGTGGTAACGCTACATTTACTGCCATGCCTACTTGCCAAGTATCCCAATTAGTACAAATGGTGAAAGTGCCACGTTGGGAATTCTTGTAGTGAGCAAAGGCGTCAAGAAAGGCATTTGCACTAGCATAATCTACCTGCCCAAATCCTCCTACGATTGAAGTAATTGATGATGTAAGAATAAAGAAATCTAGCGGAATATCTTTAAAGATAGAATCGAGAACTAGGGTGCCTTTCACTTTAGGTGCTAAGATTCTTTCTACATTATCTGGTGTTTTACCTTGAATTACGCCCCCTCCAGGAACTCCTGCGGCATGGAGTACTCCATTAATCTGACCAAATCGATCCTTTGACCAAGCAATAGCCTCTTGCATTTGTTCCTGATTGCTGACATCTGCACCGATCGCCAAAACTTCAGCACCTAGCTCTTCAAGTTCCTGAACTTTTCGGATTTTTAGGCTAACACTATCAAGAGCCTCATGACTGGCAAGCCATTGTTCCCACTCCTCTTTGACGGGCAAAGCTGAACGTCCTATGAGGATGAGTTTGGCTTGAGCAGTTTTCGCCAAATGTTCCGCTAGCACAAGTCCAATGCCTCCGAGTCCACCTGTAATCAGATAAACTCCTCCTTTCCTTAACCGTGGCGTCGCTTCGTTTGACTTATCCAACTGAACTGGCTCAAAAGTTTGTACCCAACGATGAAGACCGCGATAAGCAATAATGCGATCGCCAGATTGAGTTGTCAGTTCTGCCAACAGCTGTTCTGTGAGTTCTTCCTCATACGAACTTCCTTTTGGAGGAATCACAACATCAATACTGCAACAGCTGATGTTTGGATATTCTTGTGCTATGACCTTAACAGGCCCAAGTATAGTTGCTTTCTCTGGGCACAGCACCTCAACGCCTGTGACTTCCTGCATATTATTGGAAACAACCGCGATATGCAGCTTATCATTGATAGTTTGTTTCCCAAGGGCTTGTGCTAGAAATAGCAAGCTATCAAACCCTAAATATTGAGCTTTGTCAATCGATTCAAGTCCTAATTCTGCTTCACTGTTCGGCGTGACATTCCATAAATGAACAATTGTTTGTGGAGTTTTGCCCAGTGTGCGTAGTTCATTCAGCAAGGTATTGTAGTCATTACTTTGTCTGGGATTTAAGGTATATACATCGTCCCTCAGCTTTGTAAACTCCGATCCCACCTTCACCGTAATGACATTGTGTCCCTCAAGTTCGAGTTTTTTCACCAGTTGAGAACCTAAGCCATACTCATCAACAAGCACAAGTGTATTTGACTGAACTGGCATCTTATCTCGTTTACGGATGTCAAGCGGGGAGCGTTTCCAGGAAGGAATGTAAAACCACTCAGCAATGTTTGGCTTTTTATCTGGTTGAGATGTTGAAGACAACATTTCTACACTGGTCTTAACAGCATCTGCTTGTTTTCGGGGTTCAATCCAGTAGCGCTGACGCTCAAACGGATACGTTGGTAAGGGTATGCGATAACGTTGCTCATGCCGATAAAAACCTGCCCAATCAACCTGTATGCCAGCTAGCCAAATCTGACCCAAAGTAGCGAGCAAGAATTCTACATCCGACTGCCGCTCTTGCGGATGCTGTAGTGAATTTAGTACAACCTGCCCTATAGTCTTCTGGGGATGCTGTTTCGCTAACGTGCTTAACGTTCGTCCAGGGCCGACCTCCAACAGAATACGCTCTGGTTCTTGCAGCAATAGCTGTATACCATCTACAAAGCGCACACAAGAGCGTAAATGTGTAGCCCAGTAACTTGGGTCTGTAGCTTGGGCTGCTGTTATCCAGTTACCAGTAACGTTAGACACATAAGGAATTTCTGGCGGATTCAGGTTAACTTTTTTTACCATCAGAGTGAATGGCTCTAAGATGGAGTTCATCATTTCTGAATGAAAAGCATGAGAAGTATGCAAACGGCGACCACTTATACCTTTTTCAATTAGATGAGCTTCCAGTTGAGCTACAGCTTCTATGGAACCTGAGATCGTGCATAAGGATGGTTCGTTAATTGCCGCTAAGGACAGTTTCTCGCTCAATAGTGGTTGCACTTGTTCTACAGACAGTGGAACGGCGAGCATTGCTCCAGGTGCCAGTCTCTGCATTAATTGTCCTCTTGCCGCCACTAGCATTAAGGCATCTTCTAGGGAGAAAACCCCAGCTAAACACGCAGCTACATATTCACCGATGCTATGACCAATCATCGCCACAGGACGCACTCCCCACTCCATCCACAATCTCGCTAAGGAGTACTCAATGACAAACAGCGCCGACTGTGTAATAGCTGTCTGATTAAGTTGCTGCGTTGCTTTTTCTACCTGTTCAGATATTGGATACAATACATGGCGTAGGTCTAGCCCTAGATGCGGTTTGAGAAGTTCACAGCACTGATCGACAAATGAGCGAAATGTTGGCTCAACCTGGTAAAGTTCCGACGCCATATTTGTATACTGCGCTCCCTGCCCCGGAAACATGAACGCCATCGGTCGCTGCCTTGTTTCTTGGAAATCTGTCAAAACTCGTTCATCGGGTAGCATCTCCAGTGTATTTACAGCATCTTCAAAATCATGACAAACAAGCATCCGTCGGTAGTTGAAATCCCTACGACCAACTCCAAGGGTGTAAGCCACATCAGCAATGTTTAAATCTGGATGTTGCTTTAAGTGGTCAAGTAAATTTTTGGTAGCGGTATCAAGTGCAGAGCTAGTTTTAGCAGATAGAAACAGCAATTGCCAGGGTCTAGAATGGAAAGACCTGGTATCTCGTATCTGGACGGTAGGAGCTTCTTCAAGAACAACATGGGCATTGGTACCACCAATACCAAAGGAACTGACCCCAGCCCGACGGGGAAATTGCTCGGCCCTCCATTCGGAAACCTTGGTATTCACATAAAAGGGGCTGTTAGCAAAATCAATTTTGGGATTGGGCGCATCAAAGTGCAAACTGGGTGGCAGCAACTTGTGTTTCAGCGCCAGGACAGTCTTGATTAAGCCTGCAACACCAGCCGCTGTATCCAGATGTCCGATATTTGTTTTCACTGAACCAATAGCGCAGAAGCCCTTCTTCTGGGTACTAGCACGGAAAGCTTGAGTTAAAGCTTCAATTTCAATGGGATCGCCTAAAACTGTTCCAGTCCCATGTGCCTCAACATAGGTCAGTGTTTCGGCTTCAATCTCAGCTGTAACTTGAGCAGATCGAATTACCTTTGCTTGACCTTCAACACTGGGAGCAGTATAACCAACTTTTAATGAACCATCGTTATTAATTGCCGAGCCTTTAATGACTGCATAAATGCGATCGCCATCTGCCAGAGCAACAGATAACCGCTTGAGCACAACAATGCCTACACCTGAACCACCAACCGTTCCCTGTGCCTTAGCATCAAAGGTGCGACAATGCCCATCGGGAGATAAAATCCCGCCCTCTTGATATAGATAGCCAGTCTTTTGTGGCAATTCTAGTGCAACACCACCAGCCAAGGCAATCTCGCAGTCCCCACTCAACAAGCTTTGACAAGCTAAATGCACAGCAACTAATGATGTAGAGCAGGCAGTTTGGACTGTGACACTTGGTCCGGTGAGATTTAATTTATAAGATACGAGAGTGCTAAGGTGGTCGTTCTCATTGGAAATTATCGTTTGGAAATTTCCCAACAATTCGATTAACTCAAGGTTGGAAGCAAGGTTTTTGAGTAAGTAAATATTCGTGCTTGCACCAGCGTAGACACCAATTGGACTTTTATATGTTTGGGGGTTGTAGCCAGCGTTCTCAAGAGCCTCTTGAGCACACTCTAAGAATAAGCGGTGTTGAGGATCTGTAATTTGAGCCTCTCTGGGTGTGTAGCCAAAGAATGAAGCGTCAAACATCTCTACATCATCTAACATAGGGCCTGCTTTGACGTACTGAGGATGACTTAGTACAGCAGGATCTATACCAGAAGATAATAATTCCTCGTCTGAGAAAACTGATAAAGACTCGACACCATCGAGTAGATTGTACCAAAACTCATCAATATTTTTGGCTCCTGGAAAACGACCAGACATACCAACAATAGCTACTTCTAAACCAGTATTATAACCAGATGCTGTAAAGTTATTCATATTGCATTTTTCTTATTTTTCTTAATTGACTACTGATGAACGCACCAACCTTTGTTTTAGACGCTTTCTCCCTTCTTTCATGTCTTCAAGCTGATTGTTGCTTTTGTCCAAAAAAGATAAGTGCTCGCTCTTTTCCTGATTCAGATATTGAGCGAAAGAGCTGACGGTTGGGTATTTAAACATTTCGAGTATTGATATATCTTGATTAAAAATTTCCCGCAGCTGACTATGAACGTTAATAAGAAGTAATGAGTGACCGCCGAGATCGAAGAAACTGTCATGTAAACCCACCTTCTCCACTTGAAGCACGTTTTGCCAAATAGTTGCAATCATTCGTTCTAGCTCAGTTTGCGGTTTTACATAAGCTTCAGTTGACCGCGTAATTTCTCCATCAGGTGCTGGTAGTGCAGAGCGGTCTATTTTACCGTTGGGTGTTAACGGTAAGGTATCTAAAGTGATAAAGGCATTTGGCACCATGTATTCTGGTAGCTTCTGTTTGAGGAATTCACGTATTTGATTAGTCCTAAGCGATTCATCAGAACTGACAAAATAGGCAACTAAGCGTTTTTTATCAAAAATATCTTCTGTTGCAATAACTACAGCTTGTTGGATTTGCGGATGGGTGTTGAGGACTGCTTCGATTTCTCCAAGTTCGATGCGAAAGCCCCGCACTTTCACTTGCTGGTCAATGCGACCAAGATATTCAATGTTACCGTCACTACTATAGCGGGCGCGATCGCCTGTTTTGTAAAGACGTTCTGATTTAGAATTACACAAGTGATTTGGGATAAATTTTTCTTGGGTTAATTCTGGGCGATTGAGGTAACCTTTGGCTAAACCATCACCTCCAATGTAAAGTTCTCCTGCCACACCCACTGGTACTGGTTGCAGGTGTGAGTCTAAGATGTAGATTTGGGTGTTACTTATAGGCCGACCAATGGGAATATCACCTCCTCTTAAGCTTTGTTTTCCAACTTCGTAAATACAGCATCCTACTACAGTTTCTGTAGGGCCATATTCGTTAATCAATCTAGTTGCTGGTGCGTATTTTTGCCAGAAAGAAGTAACTTTTTCTGATAAGGCTTCCCCACCAATGATAAATGCTTGAGTTTGAATGTTTACTTGTTCTGAGGCAAATAAATGGCTGAGTATTTTTAAATGAGCTGGGGTAATCTTTACAAGGCTAAACTTAGTACCAGAACACAATGCTGCTTTAAGTGCTTCAATTTCTCCTTTCTCTGGTAAAAGAACTACCATTAGTCCTACCAATAAAGGAGAAAATAAACTGGTAATAGTGGCATCGAAGCTAATAGAAGAATTGACAGTAGAACCTTCTCCCTCTGCAACATTATAAGCTTTTGTACACCAGCTTAAATAATTCACCATACCACTATGGAGAATCATTGTTCCCTTGGGTTTTCCGGTAGAACCAGAAGTATAAATTATGTAAGCTAAATTGTCTGATTTGATTTGCGTACAAGGGTTATCCTGAGAGTAATCAGCAAAGTTTTGCCAATCTTCATCCAAACAAATTGTTTGTGTTTGGTGTTGTGGAAGTTGTTTGAATAAATGCTGTTGAGTTAATAGTATTGGTAATTGTGAATCTGTTAACATATAACTCAACCGTTCTTGGGGATAGCTGGGGTCAAGGGGTACATAAGCACCACCAGCCTTAAGTATCCCCAACAGTCCTACCACCATCTCAATCGAACGTTCTACACAAATGCCTACCAATACTTCTGGTTCCACACCGAGGGAAAGCAAGTGATGTGCTAGTTGGTTTGCTCTTTGATTTAATTGCTGGTAGGTCAACTGCTGATTCTCAAATACCACCGCTACAGATTGGGGTGTTCTCTCTACCTGCTCCTCAAATAACTGATGAATACATTTATCTGTGGTTGCGGGCGTTGCAGTATCATTCCACTCCTTCAACAACTGATGGCGTTCTGCTTCACTTAACAGGGGTAATTCACCCACAGTTGCTTCTGGATTTGCCACAATTGCGCTACACAAGTTGTGGAAATGAGCCGCCATGCGTTCGATGGTGCTGCCATCAAACAAGTCAGTATTGTACTCCCATGACCCCACCAATCCCCGGTCAGTTTCGGTGATTGTCAGTGTTAAATCAAACCTAGCAATGGTGCTTTCTTGATTTAACTCACACCAAGTACAACCAGGTAATTCTAATTCACTCTTTGGTGTATTTTGTAATACAAACATCACCTGGAATAAAGGGGGATAACTCAAGGAGCGTTGTGGTTGCAATGCCTCAACTACCTGTTCAAAAGGTACATATTGATGTTCGTAAGCTTTGAGTGTAGTTTCCCGAACTTGTGCCAATAAGTTCTCAAAACTGGGGTTATCTTTAAAACGGGTTCTCAATACCAAGGTATTCACAAAAAAGCCAATCAGCGACTCTATTTCACTGCGGTTACGATTGGCAATTGGCGTACCCACCAAAATATCTGATTCACCACTGTAACGATATAGTAAAGTGGCAAACGCTGCCAGCAGTGTCATAAATAAGGTTGTACTCGATTTACCAGATAGGCTTTGCAATTTCTGAGTTAAATCTCTATTTAACGTAAAACTTTCAGTCTTACCCTGGTAAGTTTGCACGCTAGGACGAGTCCGGTCAGTAGGTAATTGTAATAGAGATGGAGCGCCATGCAATTGAGAAAGCCAGTAATTTAGTTGAGATTTTAGGACTTCTCCACTCAAGCATTGTCTCTGCCAAACTGCAAAGTCGGCATACTGGATAGGTAATTCTGGTAAAGAAAATGGAACTCCAGCACAACTGGCTTGATATAAACTAGATAGTTCTTGGATGAATACCCCCATTGACCAACCATCAGAAACAATATGGTGCATACAAAGTAGCAACATATAAGACTCTTTCTCTAGTTGCACCAAAGTAACTCGCAACAACGGGCCATGTACTAGGTCAAAGGGTCGTTGAACTTCTTTAGATAACTTTTGTATGAGAGCAGACTGCTCAACTTTTGGTAATGTCTGCAAGTCCACAATTGGTAAAGTTATTGCCAAAGTAGGAGCGATCGCCTGGATCGGATACCCATTCTGATTGGGAAAAGTGGTGCGTAGAACTTCGTGACGCTGTATAATTTCTTGTAAGCTCTGCTCCAAATGACTAATCTGAAGTAAACCGTTAATGCTCACGGCAAAAAACTCGTTATAGGTAGTACTTTCTTCCTCAATTTGATGTAAAAACCACAATCTTTGCTGATTCAACGACAAAGGGATAGTTCCGTTTCTTGAAATGGGTCGAATGGGTTCAAGAGTAAAAGTTGAGGCGAGACTGGTCTTTTGCAGAAAGGCGATAATTTCATCTTTACGTTCAGCTAACTCAGCACGTATATCTGGCATTAGCGTTCCTTTAGGGGCATTGCAGCGCAAGCGAACATCTCGTGCAGGAGATCCGTTAACTTCATCAATCCAAAGTTTAATATCTAAGTCATCTAAATAGGACAAAAACTCTTCTATAGGTTTCATAATTTTAGTTTCTAAAAATTCCTTATTCAAAAAGTATTTAAAGAATAGGAGTCTGCCATGTCTACTACAATTTTTCTTTTACCAACAATGAAAAACATTTTGCCAGGATAAGTCTAGTTCAGCATAGTTTCGGACATACATGACCTTCTTTTGCATCAACTGTTCTTTGATAGTAATATCCACGCGCTCAAAAACTTTACGACCGTCGGCAATTGACGTTTTCCGACCTTGTTGGCGGGTTCAACGCAGAAAAAGTTCCTTAGGCAAGATAGAACGAAAACTATTTGTACTTTTCATAGGTCTATCTCCTCTCGTTCGCCCACAAAATCGCTAGCCGTTATCTGTCGTTTTTGGTTTGTTAAAAGCATTTTATCTACTAAAGCAGATATGCCAGCTACCGTAGGTTCTTCAAACAGATTATTTAAGGAAAGTTCCACTTGAACGGCTTCACGAACGCGAGAAATAACTTGAGTGGCTAGTAATGAATGTCCCCCTAGTTCAAAAAAGTTATCATAGATACCCACTTTTTCAATACCAAGTAATTGTTGCCAGATTTCGCCAATAGTTTGCTCAAGTTCATTGTGAGGAGCAACATAAACATTACTGAGTTCAGGTCGTGGGTGTGTCGTTTGGGAGATAGTAACTTTTCCTAAGCTTTCAAAAGCAGTTTTTGATAAGGAATCATTTAGCTTAATCCTAGCCGTTAAATCTTCAGTTGATACTACAACTTGGGGGAGTGAACTGCCCAGAATACGCATAAAAACATCAACGCCTTCTGAAGGAAGTAGTGCATTCTGGAGGTATTCTTCTTCAAGAATATTGTAGTTTCTTTTGACAGCGTTTTTGACTGCCTCTACTGACATTCCAACTTCTTGCCAATCATCCCAATTAATACTAACTGTGAAAGTTCCATTTTTACAAGTGTTGTAATAAGAGAAAACATCAAGAAATTCGTTGGCAGCAACATAGCTAACCTCACCAAATTTTGTTTTATACAGTACAACACCCACAGATGAACAAAGAACCAAAAAATCTAGTTCAACGTGTTCTAATAGCTTACCGAGTATTAATGTACCCCTCACTTTGGGTGCTAGAATACTCTCTGTCATTTCTTTTGTTCTTCTTTGAATAACACCTGCATAATCAACAACCGCAGCAGTATGGATAACACCATTTATTAAACCAAACCGCTGTTGAGCCTTGGCGATCGCTGCTTGCATTTGTTCTTCATTAGCTACATCGGCGCTGACAACCAAAACCTCCGCCCCAAACTGTTCGAGTTTTTGAATTTTCTGAATCTTGCGGCTGATATCATTGTCTTCACCGTAATTAGTAAGCCATTTAATCCAGTCATCTGATGCGGGAAAAGCTGAACGACCTAACAAAATTAATTTGGCTTTTACAGTCTTCGCCAGATGTTCCGCTAGCGTCAATCCAACGCCTCCAAGACCACCTGTAATCAAGTAGACTCCTTCTTCCTTTAACCTGAGATTTGTTTGACTGGGCTGATTCAATTGGACTGGTTCAAAGGTTTTTACCCAACGGTGAAGACCGCGGTAGGCAATAAACAGGTCGGAGGATTTTGCTTGTAGTTCGTTGAGTAGTTGGTCTATAAGCTTGCGTTCGCTTCTAGTTCCTGATTTGGGAAGGACAACATCAATGCTACGACAGCTAATTGAAGAGTATTCTTGCGGAATGACCTTAATTGCTCCCAACATGGTCGCTTTCTCTGGACACAGTTCTTCTTCTGTAGTTACTGGCTGCACATTATTGGAAATAACAGTCAGTTGAATATCATCCATAACATTGTGTTTCCCAAGTGCCTGCGCTAGAAAGATCGGACTGTGCAATCCTAAATCTTGAGCTTTGTCAACTCCTTCAAGCCTTGATACTGTTTGGCTGTTATTTGTGACACTCCACAAATGGATAATTGTGTTTGGAAACTTTCTTTGCGCTAAAATTTCTTTGACTAAAGTATGGTAGTCATCAGGTTGTTGAGGGTTCAGAGTATATGCGCGATCGCTCTGCTGAGTAAACTTTGCTCCAAGCTTAACACTAATAACATCATGCTCGTCCCGTTCTAGTCTTTCTACAATTTGGGAACCCAACCCGCAATCATCAATAAACACTAGCCACGATGATTTCCTCTTTGCTAAATCTTCATCTGCAAGAGGCGCTGGTAGTAAGGATTGCTTCCAAGAAGGTAAGTAAAACCAGTCAGCAACATTTGGCTTCTTGCCCAGTGATACCTGAGATTCACGGTTACGATCTAACTGTTTTTGAGGTTCAATCCAATAACGCTGACGCTCAAAGGGATATGTAGGTAAAGGAGTGCGAAGACGTTTTTGCTGGCTATAAAATCCAGACCAATTTACCTTTACGCCAAAAAGCCAAAGCTTGCCTAATGTAGCGAGCAAAAATTCTACATCTGATTGACGGTCTTGCGGATGACGTAACGAAGTTAGGACAACTTGCTTTGCTGTCTTATCTGAATGCTGTGTGGCTAATGTACTTAACGTTCTTCCCGGACCAACCTCTAGCAGAATTTGTTCGGGTTCTTTCAACAACTGTTGCAGTCCTTCTGAAAAGCGGACACAGGATCGCAAATGCTTGGCCCAATAATTTGGATCTGTTGCCTGGGAAGTCGTTATCCAGCTGCCAGTGACATTGGACAAGTAGGGAATTTGTGGGGGATTGAGAGTTACTTTTTTGACTGCAAGGGTGAAGGGTTCCAAAATGGGGTCCATCATCTGGGAATGGAATGCATGGGAGGTATGCAAACGGCGGCAGTTTACACCTTTTTCTGCAAGCTGGTTCTGCAATGCCTCCACATCTTCCGTGCAACCTGAAACCACACAAAGGGATGGCCCGTTAATGGCAGCAATTTGTCTTGACGTTGTTTGCATCTCTACATTTAGGAGAGCTTGCACCTCTTTTTCTGGAAGATGAATAGCAAGCATTACCCCTGTTGGCAGTTGTTGTATGAGCTGCCCTCGTAAAGCTACTAGGGCTAAGGCATCTTTTAAAGATAAAACACCAGCTAGAGTTGCTGCTACATATTCACCGATACTGTGACCAATCATCGCTTTGGGATGCACGCCCCAAGACATCCACATTTGAGCTAGGGAGTAGGCGATCGCAAACAAAGCTGGCTGTGCAATAGCTGTCTGTTTAAGTTGTTCTGCTGCTTGTTGTGCTAATTGCTCTTGAGGATACAATACAGATTGCAAATCAAATCCTAAATGAGGTTTGAGGATTTCCGAACACAGATCGATGTGCTCGCGAAATGTCGGTTCAGTTTGGTAGAGTTCGCGCCCCATATTCACATATTGAGAACCCTGCCCTGAAAACATAAATACCACAGACCGCTCTTTGAGTTCTTGAAAGCTTGTAAAAACTCGTTGCGGATCGACTAGCTCCAATGCGTTTCCAGCTTCATTAAGCTCTTGGCAAACTAAAATCCGTCGGCGATCGAAAGCTCTACGACCAACAGCAAGGGTGTAAGCTACATCAGCAAGGTCAAGATCGGGATGCTGTTTTAAGTACGCAGCTAGATTTGCAGTCATTTCATCCAGCGCCGAACTGGTTTTAGCAGACAGCGATAGTAGTTGCCAAGGTCGGGAATGTCGAGACGCGATATCTTGCCTCTGGTCAACAGGTGCTTCTTCTAAGACAATATGGGCATTAGTACCCCCGATGCCAAAGGAACTGACCCCAGCACGGCAGGGTGTCCCGTCTGTTGTCCATTTAGACAGCGTTGTATTGACGTAAAATGGACTATTGGCAAAATCAATATTGGGTGATGGTTTTTCAAAATTCAGGCTAGGAGGCAGCAACTTGTGTTTCAGCGCTAAGGTAGTCTTAATTAAACCTGCCACTCCAGCGGCTGCATCAAGATGTCCGATATTTGTTTTCACGGAACCGATGGCACAGAAGCCCTTCTTCTGAGTACTGGTTTGAAAAACTTGGGTCAGTGCTGCAATTTCAATCGGATCTCCAAGAGTTGTTCCAGTTCCGTGCGCTTCTATATATGAAATGTCCTCAGCCTCAATCCCTGCTATTGCCAGAGCCTCTGAAATCACCGCCGCCTGACCAAACTCACTTGGAGCAGTGTAGCCCACTTTCAACGAACCATCGTTATTGATAGCAGAACCTCTGATAACTGCATGAATGCAGTCACCATTTGCCAAAGCATCCTCTAACCTCTTGAGCACAACAATGCCGACACCATTGCCATCGACAGTTCCCTGAGCACGAGTATCAAAAGCTCGGCAGTGTCCGTCAGGAGAGGCAATACCGCCATTTTGGTAAAAATAACCTTCTTTTTGTGGAGTGTAAATAGAAACACCACCTGCCAGTGCCATATCGCATTGATAATTTAGCAAGCTTTGGCACGCTAAATGAACACTCACCAACGAAGTAGAACAGGCAGTGTTAACGTTAATACTGGGCCCTGTCAGGTTCAATTTATAAGAAACCCGTGTAGGCACATGATCTTTATCATTGCCAATTGAAACTTGTAAATTGCCTGCTGATTCGATGAGGTCGCGGTTTGAAATTAAGTTTCTTGCTAGGTAAATATTCAAACCAGCGCCAGCGTAAACACCAATGCGACCGTCGTATGCTTCAGAGTCATAACCAGCATTTTCCAGAGCTTCCCAAGCACACTCTAGGAAGAGGCGGTGCTGAGGGTCCATCAATTCAGCTTCCTTGGGTGTCAAGCCAAAGAATAGAGCGTCAAACATTTCGATGTTTTCCAACACTCCTTTGGCTTTGACATAGTTAGGAGAATTTACTAAAGCCGGGTCTACACCTGAAACGATGAGTTCTTCATCCGTGAAGAATGTAATTGACTCTACACCGTTGACTAAATTTTGCCAAAATTTATCAACGTTGTTAGCTCCTGGAAAACGACCAGACATGCCAATTATGGCTATAGGTTCTAGAGAATCTTGAGCTTCCCAATTATACATTTGCTTTCCTCTTCTGCTTTATGAGTTGCTTTTGTCTTTTGATAGCCTCTTTTTGCTTTTTGGCTAACTCATTAATTGAGGCAATGGCTGTTTGTTCTACATTATTTTCTTGGCTTAAATATTTAGCCAAAGTACTTATAGTTGGATATTTAAACAAGTCTGTGACTGAGATATTACTATTAAAGATTTCTCTAACTTTGTTCCCTACTTGAATTATCAGGAGTGAATGACCACCAATATCAAAAAAGTTGTCGTAGATGCTTACTTGTTTTCGTCCGAGAACTTCCATCCAAAGCTGAACTAATATTTCCTCTGTAGGAGTACTAGGTGCAGCGAAGTCTTCTGATAAACCATTCGTAGATAAATCTGGTGTTGGTAGAGCCTTACGGTCTACTTTACCGTTAGGTGTTAGAGGCAAAACCGACTGCATGACGAAAACTGACGGCAGCATGTAGTCGGGCAGTTTTTCCTTGAGGAAGCCGCGCAGTTCGCTGGTGGTAGGGACTCGATCCCGATCTGAGACGACATATGCTACTAAGCGCTTGTCACCCGGTTGGTCTTCTCGGACAATGACCACCGCCTCCTGCACTTGAGGATGCTCTAACAACAATGCTTCAATTTCTCCCAACTCTATACGAAAGCCGCGAATCTTCACCTGGTTATCAATTCGACCGAGATACTCAATGTTGCCATCGCCTAAATACCGGGCTAAGTCTCCAGTTTTATACAGCCGTGCCCCCTCTTTGTGGCTAAAGGGGTTGGCGATAAATTTAGCGACGCTTAACTCTCTGGCGTTGAGATAGCCGCGAGCTACTCCAACACCGCCAATGTACAGTTCGCCCGACACACCAACCGGAACTGGTTGCAGAAGGGGGTCGAGGATGTAAATCTGCGTGTTAGCAATGGGGCGACCAATGGAAACTGCATTTTCTTGGCCATCAACTCTGTAGGTTGTAGACCAGATGGTTGTCTCGGTGGGGCCATACATATTCCACAGCGCTGCAACCCGTTGTAGCAACTGTTCAGCTAATTGGTGTTGTAACGCTTCTCCACCACAGAGAATTGTCATCTGCGGACTACCTTGCCAACCTGCTGCTAACAGCATTCGCCATGTGGCTGGGGTGGCTTGCATGAATGTGGGGCAAGAATCAGACATTTGCTGTAATAATTTGCTACCATCGCTCGCTACTTCATAGCTGACTAAAGCCACTTTGGCTCCCACAACTAGAGGTAGAAATAGTTCCAACACTGCAATGTCAAACGATATAGTTGTCACTGATAGCAGTGTATCCACAGTTTGACACCCAAGCTGCTGTTGCATAGCAGTGAGGAAATTTACTACACTGCCGTGTTCAATTGCAACACCTTTGGGTTGACCTGTGGAACCGGAGGTATAAATTATATATGCCAGGTTATGCGGTTGTACCTCAATTATCAGGTTGTGTTGGTTGCACGTAGTAATCAACTCAGAGTCGCTATCCAAACAGACAACAGTAGCGCTGTGTTCTGGTAGGGTGTCTAAAAGCTGTTTCTGAGTTAATATCACTGATGCTTGGGAGTCTGCTAGCATGAATGCCAGTCGCTGTTGCGGGTAGGATAGATCTAATGGTACGTATGCTGCTCCCGTTTTGAGGATGGCTAGGAGTCCAACAAGCATATCCAAGGAGCGCTCTAGACAAATGCCAACCAAAACCCCTGGTACAACGCCTAATGTTTGCAGGTAATGTGCTAGTTGATTAGCACGGGCATTTAACTGTTGGTAGGTTAGTTGTTGCTGCCCAAAGGTGACAGCAATTGCTTGTTTTGTACGTTCTACCTGAGCCTCAAATAACTGATGAATACACTTGTCTTGGGGATAATCTGCTTGAGTGTTGTTCCACTCCACAAGTAACTGATGTTGTTCAGCTTCACTCAGCAGAGGCAATTCCAAAAGGCGTTGTTCGGGATGAGTGATAATCCCCTCTACCAAGGTCTGGAAATAACCTAGTATCCGGCTAATTGTGGCAGCATCGAATAAGTCTGTGTTGTACTCACAATTCAATATCAGTTCATCGCCGATTTCCATAACATTAAAGCTGATATCGAATCCAGTAAAACTGATAGGTGGAGCAAAAATCTCTGTTTCCATTCCAAACATTTTTGGCACAGCTACAGGTCGCTCCAAGTTAAATATGGTTGCAATTAAAGGGGAGTGGCTCGCGTCCCGACCTAATTTTAGCTGTTTAAGCAACCAAGCGAAAGGATAATCTTGATGTTCGTAAGCGTCTAACAATACATTCCTGAGCGTTATCAGATACTCTGAGAATGTCGAACACCCAACAGACCAACTTCGTATAGGCAATATGTGGGCACAGTAGCCAACAAGCCCTTCACTGCCCTTAAGCGATCGCCCCGCAGTCGGAATACCTACTACGATATCGTCCTGTCCCGTCAGTCGGTGAAGTAAAGCCGTATATACCGACAGGAGCGTCATAAACAGGGTGCAACCTTTCTCTTTGCTGACCCTTTTGATTTCACGACCAAGGTTAGCATCGATTCTCATGGTTTGCCTGCTACCCTTATAGGTCTTTATCGGTGGGCGAGTCCAGTCAGTTGGCAAGTCTAGGACGGGAATTGAGCTAGCAAATTTTTCCAACCAGTAGGATTCATGCACAGCCATTTTTTCTGTCTGGTGCTGCTCTTCCTGCCAATTGACGTATTCCCTAAATTGTTGAGGCGATGAGAGCTGGCAAACAACGCCCTGACACTCTGTTGAATACAATTGAGCTATTTCTTGGACAATAATGCCCAGCGACCAGCCATCAGTAATAATGTGATGCGCCGTCAGAACTAGCAAATGTAATTGCTCTTCTAGTTTGAGAATCTGAGCGCGAAACAGAGGTGCTGTGGCCAGGTCAAAAGGTTTGAGGTTTTCTTGTTGAAACCACTGTGTTACTTGAAAATCGCCATCGCCCAAAGGCTTGCTTTCCTTAGGGTCATCGCCTGCATTAGATAAATCAATTAACGAAATATCTATCTTTAGAGATGGCAAAATCTGCTGAAAATTACCCTGACTATCGATCTTTGTCCGTAAAGCATCATGCCGATCTACAACTTGCTGTACGGCTCGATTCATCGCCTCTAGATTTAACGAACCTTTTAATTGCACACCGATGGAGATTTTGTAAGCGAGGGCGGCATCGTCTCCCATGCGATCTAAAATCCAGAGTTGCTGTTGAGCTTTAGTTAAAAGGATTTTGTCTGTTTCTTTCTCGACTTCGGCTGCTTTTACTAAGTTAGATTCACTGTTTTTCTGCGATATTTTGGCTAATTCTTGCTTTTTTTGGCTTTTATCAGCCGCAGATTTTGGTAAAAAATCACCTTCTCGCAGTTCGGCGACAATATTCTTAATTGTTTGAATTAGGTAATCTATATCTTCGTCAGTATGCGCCGCAGACAGAAAACAATTGCGTCCCTCCCAAACATAAATCCCCTTTTCGAGCAAATGATAAAATAACAAGTCCATATTGCTCGAAAAAGCAAAACGGAACAACGAGCCAAAATAAACGATCCGAATGGGTAAATTCTCGCCTTCAAAATAAGCATTTAGCGTGTTTGCTAACTTAGCTGTGCGCTGATTCAAATTCTCTTGCAAAGTAGATCCGCGCATCTTTATTTCTTTGAGGACAGCACTCGCAGCCGCTAGAGCTAGAGGATGTTTGCAGAAAGTACCAGCAAAAAATGTTGTCTGTGCTTGAGGGTAGGATGCATCTTCATAGTTCCACATCCCACCGTCAAGACTATTCATATAAATAGCTTTACCAGCAACCACACCGATAGGCATTCCCCCCCCGACGATCTTGCCGTAAGTAGCGATATCTGCATCAATACCGAACCATGCTTGCGCTCCACCAGGATGAATGCGAAAACCAGTAATCATTTCATCAATTATCAATGCGATTCCCTTTTCTCGCGTTAACTGTCTGAGTTGGTGGAGAAATTCTCTCGGTTGGAGATCGGGTCGGCGGCTTTGTACTGGTTCGACTAAAACGCCTGCCAGTTCGCGTGCGTGAGCTTCGAGTATCTCTAAGGAATGAGGATTGCCATACTCAAGCACTAAAACATCTGCGACTGTATTTGGTGTAATGCCTGGGGCAATTGGCACTACATTTAAACTGTCATCGCTCGTTTGAGTCATTGCCAAAGTCCCATCAAAGTGACCGTGATAAGAACCAGCAAACAAAGCAATTTTTTGACGACCTGTAACTGTGCGTGCCAAGCGCAGTGCTGTCATCACCGCTTCGGTTCCAGAATTACAAAAAGTAACTCTCTCCATTCCCGTAAGTTGGCAAATTAGCTGCGCTACCTCTCCTGCCAGACGGGTTTGGGGCCCAATTTGGATTCCTCGATCGACCTGCTCTTTTAAAGCGGCGATCGCAAAATCGGGCTGGTGTCCAAATAAATTCACCCCAAATCCCATTGTCAGGTCTAAGTACTCATTTCCATCGATATCCCAAATTCTCGAACCCTGAGAACGTTCTCCCACAATCGGATAGAGCATTTCTTTGGTAGAGAAACGAAAGCCCGCCGCAGCCCTATTGTCTGCCAAAAATGGTCGATGGGTTTGCGTTAGTTGTTTTGAGGTTTGAGTGCGCTGGGTATAACGAACGATGAGATTGTCTAAGTGACGCTGTTGTTGCGGGTTGAGTCCTCGATGGCGAATTTCGCTGACTTTCCAGGGGGGCAAGGGCGAAAATGTTTCTTGAGGTGTTGGTTTGGGTGGTGTTGGCTTGAGTGTCTCGACTGCGGGTTTTGAGTGTCCGTTGTGGGCAGAAAAATTAGGAACTGTGGATACATTACCCCGCATCAGTTCTAATTGCTGAGACATCAGCTGAAGCTGCTGCTGAATAATTGCTGCCATCGCTTTGTTAGATCCCATTTGTTGGTCTACTGTCGTTCGCTCGCTTGGTTGTTGTTGCGATCGCGGCAGTACCTCAGTTTCTGTCTGATTTAAAATAAAATCTTCTGGGACGATCTGCTCGTTGAGATAATTTGCCAAGGCATCAAGGGTCGTCAACTCCTCAAATAATTGGCGAATAGTAATTTTTATTCCATAAGTTGTTTCAATGCTGTTAACGGCATCAATTAGAACTATAGAATCAGCGCCCATTTCTAAGAAAGGAGCGTTTATATCGATCTCAGATGGTTCTGCTTTCAGTAAATTCGCAACCAGAGTTCGCAAGGTTGTAAGAATTGTTTGTTTTTGGTTTGTTTTGGTGAATGTAGTCAAAGCAGGATTTAAACCGTTAGTAGCAAGCGCCTCTGACGCTGCACTCCCCGCAATCGCGTTTGTCTTCATCGGCTGGGATAACTGGTTTGGCATTGTGCTTTCTTGTTGAATCCAGTAGCGTTTTCTTTGGAAAGGATAGGTGGGAAGCGAAAGTCGCCGACGTGAATAATCTCGATCGAATCCCAACCAGTCAATCTTTGCTTTGCTGATGTATAGTGCCGATAAACTTTCCAGCATCACTCGCCAATCCTCTTTCTGCGGTGCTAGAGAGGGTAGCCAAACCGCCTTTTGTTCTTGTTGACAGCGTTTACCTAAGCTCGACAGGATGGGTTTGGGGCCGATTTCTAAAAATAGTTCGTATCCTTGTGCGAATAGAGTTTTTATCCCTGCCATAAATTGCACTGTTTGGCGAGTGTGTTGTCGCCAATATTTGGCATCAGGGATAAACTCTGAGTACATCATTTGCCCCGTCAAATTAGATATTAGGGGAATACTTGGAGCGCGAAATTGGATTTGACTGGTTTGTAACTCAAAGGCATCCAAAATATCATCTATTAAAGGAGAGTGAAAGGCATGAGACACCTTTAAGCTGCGAGTCTCAATTCCTCTTGCTTCCAAGTCATCAGCAATTGAGGCGATCGCTGGTATGCGTCCAGCGATCGTAATATTTTTGGGGGCGTTGATGGCGGCGATCGCTACTTCTTTTGCGTAAGGTTGAATGGCTGTTGTTACTTGTGCTTCATCAGCAAATACAACTAGCATCTCACCTTTATGAGCCAATGTCTGCATTAATTTTGCCCGTTGGCAAATCAGTTTGAGTCCTTCTTCCAAGCTGAATACTCCCGCTACACACGCAGCGACATATTCACCCACACTATGACCCATAACTACATCTGGAGTTATCCCCCAAGATTTCCATAACTCGAAAAGTGCATATTCTAAAGCAAATAACGCTGGTTGAGTATAAATTGTTTCATTTAGGGAAGAATCGCTCTCTGATTCGGGATATAAAATTGATAGTAGTGGTTTTTCTAAATAAGAAGACAGAATTTCTTGGCAGCGGTCTAAACAGTTGCGGAAAGTAGGTTGAGTTTGGTAAAGTTGTCGTCCCATTCCTAAATATTGGGAACCCTGACCGCTAAACAAAAAGGCAATTTTAGGATTTTGACCGAGGGAGCGTAGGCGCAGCCCGCCGTAGGCATCGCTTGTTACCTGAGAATTCTCCTTGCCAAGAATAAAAGCATTTAATACCGTTTGTAATTGCTGTCGGGATTCAACAATCGCAGCCAATCGATGGTCAAAATGCGCTCGTCCAGTATTGGCTGTGAAGCAAACATCTGCTAAAGACTCTTGGGGATTTTGTTCTAGATGAGTTTGATATTTTTGTACTAACTCCTGCAAAGCCGATTCATTTTTTGCCGAGAGAGTTAATAAATGTTTGGGGCGTTCGCGTAGCGTCTCCTGGGGAAAATCGCTTTGTGTCAGGGGAAGGGAAGGATCGAGGATAGGTGCTTGTGCCAAAATTACATGAGCATTAGTGCCGCCAAAACCGAATGAAGATACACCAGCAAGACGTTGTCCATCGTCTAACCACGGTTGAAGTTCGGTAGCGATCGTTAAGGAAGTGCTTTCAAGAGAAATATGAGGATTTCTTTGTTTGAGATGTAGATGAGGAAACTTCTCTTGATGAAGCAAAGATAGTACTACTTTAATTAAACCAGCAATACCGGCAGCAGCCTCCAAATGACCTATATTAGTTTTAACCGAGCCAATGGTGCAAGGTTGTCGATGCGGGCATTTTTGCGTCAACACTTCTTTAAGAGAATTCAGTTCAATGGTGTCTCCTAAAAAAGTCCCAGTACCATGAGTTTCTACATAACCGATCTGTCCTGGTGTGACGCCAGCATTGGCTAAAGCTTGACGAATCACCGTCTGTTGAGCAGCACCGTTAGGAGCTGTAAGTCCATTACTGCGCCCATCTTGATTGACTGCCGAACCTTTAACGATCGCCAGAATTCTATCTCCATCCCTAAGGGCGTCAGACAGACATTTGAGAACCACTACACCACAACCTTCTCCACGAACATAGCCATCCGCATTGGTATCGAAGGTCTTACAGCGACCGTCAGCAGCCATCATTCCTGCTTGCTCGAAACAGATAGTTAGTTGGGGAGTGAGAATGAGATTGACTCCTCCAGCTAATGCGAGTTCGCATTCTCCTTGGCGCAAACTTTGACAAGCCTGATGAACAGCCACTAGAGATGAAGAGCAGGCTGTATCTACTGCCCAGCTTGGGCCCCGCAAATCTAGAAAATAGGATAAACGATTAGCGGCAATACTAAAAGCATTACCAGTTCCAGAATATGCATCCAATCTAGTATTCAAATCGAACTGTAACTGAGAATAATCAAAGTTACTGATGCCAAAAAACACCCCAGTCTGACTTCCTGCTAACTTATCTGGTGCCTTGCCAGCGTGTTCTAGAGCTTCCCAGCTTACTTCTAGTAAGAGACGCTGTTGGGGATCCATACTTAGAGCTTCACGCGGAGATATTCCAAAAAACTGCGGGTCGAACCGATCTACTTGCTCCAAAAAGCCGCCATAGCAAGCATAGTTGTCCCAACGCGATGCAGGTACAGGAGCGATCGCATCGACTCCGTTGCGTAATAGCTGCCAGAAATCATCTGGATTGTTGGCTTTTGGGAAACGACAACCCATTCCCACGATGGCGATCGCATCATTTTCTTTGTAACTGTCAGGTATTACCTGTGAAGGTACTAAATCTAAGGAAACAGGAACTGCACCTGCTAAATATTGTGCCAGAGCTTGAATAGTGGGATAATCATATAACAAAGAGGGAGAAAGCTCTCGCTCTAACCATTCTTGTAATTTACCAGAAATTCTGACAGCTGCTAACGAACTCAGTCCGTATTGCGCTAAAGGTTCGCAAATATCTATCTCGTGGGGAGAAACTTGTAGTTGTTCGGCAACTTTAACTAGTAACCAAGCGGCAATTTCTTCTTTAGTTGGTGATTCTTGCTTGTGCTTTAAAGTTGAAGCATTAAGACTTGCTGGCGTTTGTTCTAATTGTGAATTTATAACTGGTAGTAAACTTTGACTTTCAGAATTTAATGCTTGCAAATTACCCTCTTTGAGCTTTTTGAGCAAAGATTCAACTTCTGATTCCAAATGCCGAAATTCGCTTTTATTTTCAGGATGCAGACTCCAATCTGCCACCACATCAAGGGAAGCAGCAATAAATCCTTCCCGACAAGCACTGCGTCGGACTTTCCCAGAGGAAGTTTTAGGTAGACTATTTGTTTTCAGTAGCAAAATAGCATAAGTTTGCAGGTCATGTTCTTCTGCTACAGCTTTGCAAATTGCTCCTATGACTTCATTGGCATTGAGTGTCCGCAGGTAACTCCGCTCTACTTCTTGGACTAACACCAACCTTTCTGAGTTGTTGATTTCCACTGTAAATGCTGCTCCACAGCCGGAACGTAGAGCTGGGTGGCTTTTTTCGACACTGATTTCAATATCTTGGGGATAATGATTGCGACCCATGATAATAATTAAATCTTTCAAGCGACCTGTAATAAACAATTCGCCATCCAGCAAAAATCCTAAGTCTCCTGTACGTAAGAATGGGCCAGTCTTACCATCAGCTAAGTATGCTTGAAAGACCTCTTTTGTTTGTTCGGGTAAATTCCAATAACCCTGAGCTACACTGGCTCCTGAGACCCAAACTTCTCCTACTTGTCCAGCAGGACATAGAGTTAGTAATTCAGGATCTACAACTATAACTTTTTGATCTCGACTGCTCTGACCACAACCAACAATAGTTCGCACATTGTCTTTACCAGTAGCGTCTACAACCTGATTTTTCTCTAAGGCTGCGGCTTGGACATGGCGAAGTATTGGAGCTTGAGACTTTAAGGAGCCAGAAACGATTAAAGTCGTTTCCGCCATACCATAGCAAGGATAAAATGCTTCCCAACGGAAACCACATGGTGCAAAAGTTTCAGCAAAACGCTTTAGGGTTTGGGCGCGTACAGGTTCCGCACCTGTAAATGCAACTTCCCAGCTACTGAGATCCAAACTTGCCAACTGTTCGGGAGCGATGTGACGACAAGCGAGATCGTAAGCAAAATCAGGGCCCCCACTAGTAGTAGCTTGGTAGCGGGAGATAGCTTGTAACCAACGAAAAGGCTTTTGCAGAAAGGCTACTGGTGACATGAGTGTTACAGAAAAGCCACCATACATAGACTGTAGTATTCCACCAATTAGTCCCATATCATGATAGGGTGGCAACCAAATTACACCCTGGCTTGCGGGTGTATGTCCAAAAAATTGATAAATTAGGTGGGAATTATGTACTAAGTTACCATGAGTGACCATCACTCCTTTTGGCGTACCTGTAGAACCTGATGTGTACTGAAGAAAAGCCAGAGTATCGCTGTTAATTGTTGGTTCTTGCCAATTTGAAGCTAAGTTATTATTAACGCTATCGGTAGTCAACCAGGGTAATGCTGTTAATATAGGATTTTTAATTAGTTCAGTCTGGATTCTGTTTAATTCAGATGCTGTAGTCAGTACTACTGCTGCTTCGGCATTCGATACAATCGTTTGCAGTCTGGATATTTTCTGATTGCGTCGAGGCGGATAGGCAGGAACGGCGACACACCCAGCGTATAAACAGCCAAAGAAAGCAGCAATAAAATCTAGACCTGGTGGAAACAGCAACAAGACTCGCGAACCAGGAACTTTAACTCGGTCTTGAAGTAGAACAGCGATTGCTTGCGCTTTTTGCTCTAATTCTTGATAAGTAAGGCTTACGCTTTCTGTTTCTCCGTTTAATAAAAAGGTATAGGCAATTCGTTTGGACTGATGTATTGCTCGGTATTGCAAGATATCTAAAAAGGTAGAAAATTCATCCATTTTTCTTCTCATATTTACAAGGTTTGAGCAAATGTATATAGCAATCCGAATTAAAACGTGAGAAAATACGGAGATAAAAACTAGTTATTTATAGTGTTTTCAGCCATTTTATCTCTCACAACTGATTTAAGATTGCTATAAATTTAGTTGGGCTAATATGTTGTTGTTCATTTCTACTTTGTGGTTATTGATGTGAGACATTGTTTTTCTCCTGAGTTTTAGAGCTAATTTGTAAACTCAAGTAAAGTACTTATGTAATAAGGGTTTCAGTAATTTAAGTCAATACAGCACTTATTCGCTGAAACTCAGACCTAGCAAAGAGTTGAGTACCCTTCAGATTTTTTATGAATCATCTCTTACATTGGGGTTTGAATTGAAGGTAAGCTTGTTTTCTTGCTTCTGATTTTTAATTGGTAGCAGCGATCTAAGTTTATTCACTGTTGGGAATCAGAGGCTGTTAGCTTTACCTTCTAATTTTTAATTGGTAGCAGCGATCTAAGTTTATTCACTGTCAGTAGACCGAAAAGTTTTCCAGAAGCCTTACCAGTTTTTGATTTTTCCTTTAGAATAGTAGGAGCCGAAATCAGCTTCTCAGGAGCATTTCAAGAACTTTTGTAAAGAAGTGGACTTTTTGGCGATCGCAGCGAGTAACTGTATTTGGATCGTCGCAGTTTCGTTGGAAATTATGGGTTTTGTCCAGCCCAACTTTTCTTGAATCCAAGCCCGAATACCAATAGTGTTGAATGAACGGCATACCAATCTTGCTTGTGGGTTACAATACCTGCCAGCGTCAAAAGCGTAGTATTCGAGAATAATTGCGATCGCTATGTCGGAAATACCTTCGGTGCGCCACGCTTGGAGTTCACCAGCATCAAATCCTTGCACCATACGCATTTTGGCTAATTTAGTTGGTTTTAGCTCACCACTTTGGAGTGCTGTTTGAAACTGTTTTTTTTGGTTATTCTGATAGTAGCCTTGGCATAAGAAGCTATTTATTTTATTTCATTCCAAATAGGGATTTGTTAGATTTTAGCCAAAGATAACCCCGGACTAGGCAGCAAGGGCGGCGGCTAGGCTATCAGGAAAAGATTATTTGAAAACTAACATAGCTTTAGAAAACAGCGATCGCTCTAATTTTAAGCAAAGTTGAGTTTCATGTATTAACTTACCTTGATGCCAATAAATGATTTATCTACATCATTTATAACAAATCTAGAACTATTAATTTCAACAAGTTCATACTTTTTTGTTATAAATAAAGAAACAATACTAGTTATTATATCTGCCAAATAAAATCTAGGAAATAATGGTATTTGGAAATTAAAAAATGATTTAGAAGCAGTTTTAGGCATCAAATATAATCTGGCATCATTCACATACCATACGCCAGTAAATTTATTACCTGTAATCAATTCACTAGGTTGAGACAAAACAAATGTTTGAATCTTCGTTTGTTCGTAAGTCATATCTTGTTTAAATTCAATAAAAATTTTATCCCAATCTGTATTAAAACGCCATTTTCCAAAAAGCAAAACTTCTATTTCTAGATCGGAAAGCTTCATATTATTTCTTAGCTCTATCTTATACTATTAACTTATAATACTTCGTTACAGATTTGGACGCGAAAAAAATAAGTGCATCTGCCATACTAGCCAAGTTCCCACTCGCTATGCTCCCATAAAAAGGGGTTCCACACATGAATTTAGAGAGAGGTCAACAATAGACTTCTTGCAGAAGTCGGGAAAAGGGGTGCATGTTTGGTATTTTCCCTTTTCCCTTTAACGTACAGCAGTTGCAACTCTCAAAGGTCATCAGGGAGCAGTCAGAGCAGTCGCTTTTAGTCCTGATGTTCGGATACCTGCCTCGGCAAGTGAGGATGGTACTATTAAGCTATGGAGGCTGGAGGGTAAGTTGCTCAAAACCCTTATCGGACATTCAGCAGTAGTATGGAGCGTTGCCTTTAGTCCTGACGGTAAAATACTTACTTCTGGGAGTTAAGATGTAAACGTCAAGCTTTGGAAACTATATGGTACAGAACTCACAACACTTACTAGACATACCGCAGTTATTAGGAAAATTGCCGCCGTGATGCGACAATCCTGGCTTCTGGTGGTGATAATAATACACTGATTCTGTAGAATTGAATTTGCCGCAAATTCTCAAGTTAGATGCAGTAACTTATGGTTGCAGTTTGGTGCAAGAGTATTTGAAAACTAACACATCATTTTAAACTAATTTATTTATGTCTAATAACTTTAATTTAGCAGGAGTTACCTTACCCGATGCCATAAAATTAAAACTTGACTCTTTAAAGAATTTAAATTTAGTTGGCTCAGATGCGGAACTTTATTTAGATATTGGTCATGATTTACAGCTAAACTTAGACGAAATTTTTAGCCTTCATAGTGAAATTCCTTATATGGATGCGGCACTTGATAGCATTATTAAAGAAATATTTGGCAAACCTATAATTGAAATCTCGACACCACAATATAAAATTTTAAAGACATCTCAAGTAGTTGAACTTAGTTTTAAAGGACTACTAAATAACCAGAACATTGAATTAATTTTAGGCAAGCAGCCTATATTAAAGTATAAATTATTTG
Source organism: Nostoc sp. ChiSLP01 (assembly GCA_034531195.2). GTDB lineage: Bacteria > Cyanobacteriota > Cyanobacteriia > Cyanobacteriales > Nostocaceae > Nostoc. Next base: position 22,572 of record JAVRBO020000048.1, on the reverse strand, counting down.
ACAACATGAGTTTTAGTTGCTTAACTAATAATTTTTCTATAATTAAAGATTTAGAATTGATTAACTGTGAGTTAATTATAACTAAATTTGGCTATTCTTTCATCCATCCCAAGTTGGGAAATATTAACTTAAGAAGAGGATGCAACTTTATTGGTGATATTAATTTCAAAAATATTCAGACAAATTTTAGTAATTTTATTAATAGCAATTTGAAAATTGGCTCACTAGAATCCTTGATTAATTTTGATCCTGTAGGACAGGTTAGTTTAATAAGTAATATTCCAGGCAATATTCAGTTATGCTCAATTAAAGAATTTAAAGCTACCTTTAACAATTTGCTCATAGGATTAAATATTGAGGCTAACTTAGAACCAAGTGTTGGATTAACTGGAAATCTAATTCTTCAAGGCTACGATTCCACTCAAGAAAACGAACCATTATTATTTCTTACTGGTAATCTTGCTCTTGAAACCGAATCTTTAACAGCATTCTTCAGTCAACAAAGTGAAAAATCCTGGTGTAATCCTTATGGGTTAGCTGGAACTGAACTTCGCAATGTTAGATTTCAAGGAGGTGGAACATATTTACCTCCTTACTTTGATAACTTTGGCTTCATTGGTAATTTGAAATGGGAAAAAATAGACCTTGAGGTAGCATTTCTATTAGATACAAACGATCCTAAAAGATTAGCTTTAATTTTAAATCCTCATCAAGCAGTTAGCCTAATTGATTTGTGGCGGGGGCCAGTTGCTTCTTTTATTACCAAACAAGTAGGTTATTCAATTGATTTAGTCAACAAAGCATTAAGCCTTTTAGAAAGCTTTGTCAACTTAAACATCGAACCGATTGACGGAAATGGGGATACACAACTTAACCCCTTAATTAAATATGTTCCTTTCCCAACAGTAATTGCAGGACAAGCAATATCAGAAGGGTTAGAAATAAATGGCAAAATTAATGCTTGGGGACAAGAAGCAATCTTAAGTCTTCAAGGTGACAAAACTTTTAAGAATATTGGGGGTTACTTAAAAGTTTTTGAAATAGATTTAGGATTTATAAAAATTAAAGGTACGGATGATGATAGTTTAGATTTAGCCTTAAAAGTTACGCCTAACGAGCAGTATCTTCAAGGAGATGGTTATATAGAAATTTTTAACAACGAAACTGCAAATGTTGAATTTAAAATTACTTCTACCAATGCTGTCTTTAAAAATTTTGACCTAAATTTAGCAAATTTTTTGAGTATTGATGTGGATGCCTTGAGTATCGATATAAAATCTGGTAGCGGTAGTGGTTTAGGAACGATTTCAATTTGGGATAATACCTTAGCAGGTATTACGTTTGATATTAATCAAAATAGTGTTATCCTGAAGAATGTTCAGTTAAATTTAATAGGTTTTTTGACTTTTACTATTCCAAACCTCACAGTTAATTTAACAAATAAAAATGCATCAGGAACAGCAAATATTACTGTTTTTAATCAATCTTTGGGTACTGGAACGTTATTGTTTAACTCTCAGAGATTTTCAATTAATAATGTAGGTTTAAATTTAGTAAATATTCTGAAACTTAGCGTTCCTAAACTAGAGCTTGATTCAACAAAAAGAAAGTTTTTTGGTTTAGGCGATGTTACTCTACTAGGTAAACAATTTACAGCGTTAGGTATCAGCATTAATGAAACTGGGTTTCAAGCTATGAGTAATTTTAATTTTGGTATTTTAGCTTTCAACGCTGCTACAGTCACTCTAGGTAAAGATAGTAATGGTAATATCAATAATTTTGCCAGTATTGCCGGTAACCTTAAATTTCTAGGTTATACTTTTACCAATATTGCAGCTAGCGTTGATAGCGATAAATTAACCGCATCAGGTAGTTTCAATTTTGCTGGCATTTTAATACTAAAAGGCGTAAATCATCAAAGAGATGCAAAGTTAATTCTTAACAAGGGAAAGATTAGTATTATGGGTAGATTTTATTTGTTTAGTCAACAGTTAACATCAGTTAGTATTCACCATAATAATGGCACAGTCAAAATTTTAGGCATAAAACTCATCAATAAAACCAGCCTAAAAAATAAATGGAATAGTTAAATTGAAGAAGGCAGCTATGCTGGAGGCAGAGAGCAGTCCCAATGAAACAAATTTCACCACCAAGCATGAAAGTATCTTTCTCCCCCTGCCTCCCCTGCCTCCCCTGCTCAAGAACTGCTCTTTCAAGTCAGAAGGTTCTTTTCACTTATGGGATTCAAACCCCTCCTGAAAAGGAGCCAGGAAGTAGCACGGCTCAAGCAAAGTTTGAAAATTGATAGTAAAACTTCATGAGTTAAGTAATTAGCTAACAAAAATCCCCTGATGGGTCAGGGGCTAAGAAGTCAGAAAATCAGATCGAAAGCTGGTGTAATGAGAGCGATCGCAGATAAAAAAACAAGTGCAATGGTAGGTCGAAGCAATTCAAATTATTTCCTCGTAATCAACGCCCTAGATTGCTCCACCAAGCGAATAAACTCACCCCTCAAGCCCTCCTGGTCTTCTCCCTTCCCTTGAGTTGCCAATTTCATTACCAAATCATAATTAGCATTCCCTTTATACTCAGAGTCACGCAGCACCATCCCAAAGGTCGCCACCGCCGCAGCAAACCTTAGGTTGGTGGAGGGGTCGGCTCTCAAATCATCATCTTGAATGGTTTGGGTAATTAGTTGACTGGTGCTTTCCTGGGGCAATTTATAGCGCAGTTTTAAGAGCATCAATTCATTGCCGCCAGCATTGGAGGCAGTTTCACTAGAACGCTGATACCGCAAGGGGTCTACTGTAGGCAGTTTCACATCGCTCTTCATACCAGTGGGAATTATTTCATAAAGCGCTGTCACAGAATGACCAGCCCCAATTTCGCCTGCATCTTTCTTATCGTCATTGAAATCCTGGTTTTGCAGCAGGCGGTTTTCGTAACCAATCAAGCGATATGCCTGAACTTTCGCTGGATTAAACTCCACTTGAATTTTCACATCCTTGGCAATGGTAAACAGAGTTCCTCTAAGATCGTTAACTAAAACCTTTTTGGCTTCCAATAGGGTATCGATGTAAGCGTAGTTGCCGTTACCCTTATCAGCCAGTTGCTCCATTTTTGAGTCCTTATAATTGCCAGTGCCAAATCCCAACACCGTCAGGAAAATTCCTTGATCTCGCTTCTGTTCAATTAATCGCGTCAGGTCGGCATCACTGGAAACTCCGACATTAAAATCTCCATCAGTAGCTAAAATTACTCTATTATTACCAGACTTAAGAAAGTTTTGTTTAGCTATTTTGTAGGCCAGTTCAATGCCCTGACCGCCAGCAGTGGAGCCTCCAGCCTCTAAGCGGTCAATCGCCGCCAGAATTGTTGATTTCTGACTCCCAGAAGTAGCAGGTAATACCAATCCAGCATTGCCAGCATAGACTACCAAACTTACTCGGTCTTCAGGACGTAGTTTATTTACCAGCAATTTCAGGGACTGTTGCACCAACGGTAATTTGTTGGGGTCATTCATAGAACCGGAAACATCAATCAAAAATACTAAATTGCTGGGTGGTAAGGTTTCACTCTCTAGGCGTTTACCTTGCAAACCCACCTGTACCAGCTTGTGTTGAGGATTCCAGGGAGCAGCAGTAACTTCAGTGGTGACAGAAAAAGGGCGATTGTCTTTTGGTTGGGGATAATTGTAGGTAAAATAGTTGATTAGTTCCTCAATTCGCACTGCATCCTTCGGTGGTAATTCTCCTTGAGTAATAAAGCGTCGCACGTTGCTGTAAGATGCTGTATCTACATCAATGGAAAAGGTGGAAAGGGGGTCATTATCGACGCGATGAAAGGGATTATCCTCAATTCGGTTGTAGTTTTCAGTATTAAATCTGCTACCTGTTTGTGGCTCTGGGGCAACCCCTCCCCTAATTCCACCAGCTTCGGTTTTAGGCATGTACGCACGGTTAACAACTTGATTCTGCACAGATGAGCCAGACGAAATACTAAGGGATGGAGCCGTAGGTAAGGGTTGAGTCTTTCGGGTGGACTCCTCTTGAGTAAGTTCTCTGGGAGCCTGAGTAGGAGTAGAAGGAAGCAATTCATCTATTTGACTTGTTAGGGTTGCTAACTCCGGTGCGAATTCGGACTGCAACCGTCGCAAAGTTTTCATATCTGCTTCGGTAACTATCTTGGGGTCAGTCGCTGTTAGCTCATTGCTCCGATTCACACAGGCATTCAAGATTGTGGCAAACTCAGTCCGGGTTATGGGAACAGTACCAAAATTTTGAACGGAGACGACACAACTATACTTTTGTACAAATGCCTGGAGTGCTTGGTAGTCAGGGTGATTGGGTAGAATGGAGGTTGTTGGTGTAGAACTCTTAGGAGTCTGATTGACTGGAACCGCAACCGTAGCAGACTGACGTAAAATTGCAATTCCTACTGACGAGATCGATAACAACAGTGCTACAATACTGACTCTCTGCCACATTTTGGACGGAATCGGGTAAGACATGGCTAAATCCTCACACTAAAGAATGTGTATTGGCTCAAAACCTCGTGGGATGTGTGGAAGCTTTGTCTCTTTAGACTAGGGTTGGTGACATTTAAAGTTTCCACTTACTTAGAATAGTCTTGAGCAGCCTGGGATTTCATAACCGTTGCAGTTTTGGTAACTGTAGTTGCCCGAATCCCTTTGCACGCATAGCAGTGCCTCAAAACGTGCGGGAGCAAAGCGATTTTAACAGAATTGTTAAGTAGGTCGGTGTTAAAAATTGTCGTTATGAAAAGGCAGGGGGCAGGAGGCAGAAGGCAGAAGGGAAGAGGTTTTCAAACAAATTTATTTTTCGTTACATACGTTGGTTTTTTTGTACCTTTCTACTTAGTGCGACGATCTCTGGTGCAAACTGGCCGATCGAAAATCTTTGCCTCATCCCCCCAGCAGTCCCAGCCGTCTCTAGATTCTGGTGCGAACACCTCCAGCTTGCTCATATCAGGACATTGTGGCTAGTTTGTGTAAAAATTCGCGGCATACGCATTGAGCTTGGAGAAATTGAGGCAGTATTAGCACAACACCCATCTGTGCATCAGACTGTAGTAATTGCCCTGAAGAGATGATTTTGAGGATTTACTCACACTTCAGAACTACTGAAAGCCCCGTGTCTTTAGACCGGGGAAGTTTACCGTAACATCAAGGGTTTAAGACCCCAACCATTACACGTAGTATCAGTTGAGTTGGGGTTTAAATCCCCAACTCTAACTGTCTTTAATGCGTGAATTTTGAATTGTTAAACTGGACTACACTCAAACCATCTTCTTAGAACTCGTTAAACCTAAAAGCGACTTAAATATTACAATTCCTCCAACCAAAGCGAAACTCGATCCTAAGCCGCCCAACATTAGAGGTAAAAACCATAAACTTAGCCAGGAGTCGATCTGTGCAGAATCTGGGTTATCAGGGCTGTATAGAACTTTTACCTGCTGACCTTTAGCAAATTGTGGTGGACTGCTACCTGAATTTGATTCAAAAACAGTCGATTCACCAGAACTGGTAGTAAATTGCACGACTGGATAGTATAGATAAGACCGATACCCTTTACTATCAGGTGATGAAAGACGTTGCTCCAACTCTATAACTGTTCCTTGTGCTGGAATTGCCGCAGACACAAAAGAACGGGTATTAATTCCAATAATGATGCCTGTGACAGCAATTATGCTGCCAACACTACCGAAGATTGAACCAAATATAAGAAAGAACTTTGTATCTCCATTCATAGGATAGGTGAACTGTTGATTGTTGACTATTAACGCTAAAAGGAATGGGTTTTGCCCATACCTTTTTATAATTTTTGTAGGGTGCGTTAGGCTAAAGCCGTCATACACCCTACTTAAGGTCTAATTTATAAGTCGTTTCCATAAGTCGATGTTTTTAGATTAAAAAACAATCGGGGAAAACTAGGGGAGAATTATTGGTCAGCAGAAACTTATCCCGATCTCGTTTCTCCATTGCGACTATCTCAAGTTCAGCATCAGGGTGATTTTCAGCTAATTGCTTGAATGAGATAGCGATCGCAATTTGGCAAAGGCGAGATCGGCAAAGAGCATTGTCCTTCAAACACAAAAGTTTAACTTAGCGAATCAACTGCTTTAATTAGGCACTCACAGCCCTTTGCTTCCTATACAAGAATCGCACCTGGCCGATCGTTCTCAACAACAAACGAAGACAGTTAATCAGCTAAAAAACTGTTTGATTGCTGAAGCAAAACAACTGGTGAGGCAGCAGACAGCAGAAAAGTGGAGAGGAGATCGCTACTGTTATTTTTGAAAAATCATAAATAACAGTAGCGATTAGCTGAAAAATCAGGTGTAATCTCAACTGTTACCGTAATGTTGTTGCTTCGTATCAGATCGTGAATCAATATGAACAAATCAAATTTATTACATCTGCTCAAGAGCATCGATCGGGATTTATTACCTAGTTTACAAATAGAAAGTGTCAATCCCCGCGATCCCATCAAAGTCAAATATCTCTCTCAACCCTGGAGATTGCTGGGTATAGGAAATTATGCCGCAGTTGTCGTTCGCCCTGACTACCCTGAATGTGTAGTTAAGATTTATGCTCCAGGGCGACCAGGATATGAAGAAGAAGTAGAAGTTTACCGTCGTTTAGGTTTTCATCCAGCATTTTCGGAGTGTTTGTATGCCGCAGATGGTTTTTTAGTCTTGAAACGGCTTGATGGCATAACCCTGTATGATTGTATGCACTTGGGTTTACCAATTCCTCAGCAGGTAATACGGGATATCGATGAAGCTTTGGACTATGCTAGAAGTCGCGGACTCCACCCTCATGATGTCCACGGTCGTAATGTGATGATGCACCAGGGTAGAGGGTTAGTTGTAGACATTTCAGATTTTCTACATCAAGAAACCTGTTCAAAATGGAATGACTTAAAAAAAGCTTATTACTGGTTATATCGTCCTGTGTTGCGCCCACTTCGATTGCGTGTGCCATACTCGGCCTTAAATATGCTCCGCAAAACTTATCGTCTGGCAACTTCATTCAAAACTTTGTTTTGTCAATTAGTTTTTAAATTATGCTATTTTAAATATTTAAAACGCTAGCTGATATATCGTGACAGTGTGGGATGGCGAATGTACTGTTGGGGTGCAGCATTTGAAATCTTTCAATTACCTGCCAGATGAATGCCAGCAGGTGCAGGAGATCTGCGATGCCTGCGGTATTTGCTAGCCTACGCATTACCGCGGACTGGTGATTGAAGTATAAAGTTATGTATTGATATCACCTAAAGCCCAAATTCCTGGTACATTTGTCTTAAGATGATCGTTGACTAGAAGAAATCCACGCTCATCCACTGCTGCACCAAGAGCCTTCAACTCTTAACACCTTCACCTTGAGCAAAAATTCAATGGTATTTCGTTCCAGTAGCTTTTGAATGGCGATCGCAATATCTGGATTTTGCTATCGAGTTTTAAAACACACCCTAGTTTTCAAAATGTAAAAAATAATTGAAAGTATCAAGTTGAAAAATATTAATTTTTACTGATTGCTGTCAAAAAATTAGAGGAGCTACCCAAGCCCCAGTTAGGTTTTGAGGGATTATAGCGTTTCTAACAAGTGAGTTAGAAATCACTATGATTTGGGAAAAATACTGTAAATCAATCAGTTTCTTTGCCACAAATACTCAAAATGACTACAGTAGTTGAGCCACTTACCAAGATTCTGGGTTATCGAATTAGCGAGCGACTTTATGAAGGCTCTAAAACCCTAGTTTACCGAGCAATTCGCACGGAGGATCGACTGCCAGTAGTCATCAAAATACTTAAACAAGAGTATCCATCATTTAATGAATTGTTGCAATTTCGCAATCAGTACACCATTGCTAAAAATCTTGACTTTGGGGGTATTGTTCGTCTTTACAGCTTGGAACATTACCACAACAGCTATGCATTGGTAATGGAGGATTTTGGTGGTATTTCTTTACGAGAGTGGATACATAAAGAAATTAACAGCAATGGCGGCTCTCTTTGGCAGCAACACCTGAAAGCTTTTTTGGAAATTGCGATCGCTCTAGCAACAATTCTTGATGAACTTTATCGCCACCGGATTATCCACAAAGACATTAAGCCTGCCAACATTTTAATTAATCCAGATACCCAGCAGGTGAAGTTGATTGATTTCAGTGTTGCTTCCTTACTGTCTAGAGAAACCCAAGAAATTTATAGTCCGAATATTTTGGAAGGTACACTCGCCTATGTATCCCCAGAACAAACCGGACGGATGAACCGAGGTATTGATTACCGCAGTGATTTCTACTCTTTGGGGGTAACTTTCTTTGAACTACTTACCGGACAATTACCTTTCCAATCTCACGAGCCGATGGAAGTAGTTCACTGTCATATCGCTAAACAACCACCTTTATTAGAAGGCAGAAGGCAGGGGGCAGGAGGCAGAAGGGAAGAAATTCCGCAGGTAATTGCAAATATAGTGATGAAACTGATGGCGAAAAATGCTGAAGACCGCTATCAGAGTGCGTTGGGGCTGAAACATGATTTAGAAATGTGTCTCAACCAACTGCAAACAACCGGGCAGATCGAGCCATTTGAGATTGGACAACGAGATGTGTGCGATCGCTTTATCATCTCAGAAAAGCTTTATGGTCGCTATAACGAAGTAGCAAGTTTACTAGCAGCTTTTGAGCGAATTTCTCAAGCACATAGCGAACTCATGCTAGTGGCTGGTTTCTCTGGTATCGGCAAAACTGCTGTGGTCAACGAAGTCCACAAACCAATTGTCCGGCAACGGGGCTATTTTATTAAAGGTAAATTTGACCAGTTTCAGCGCAACATTCCCCTGTCTGCTTTTTTACAATCATTTCGCGATTTGATTGAGCAATTGCTCACTGAAAATGATACGCAATTAGATCGATGGAAGAACAAAATTCTCGCTGCTTTAGGAGAAAACGCTCAAGTTATTATTGAAGTCATTCCAGAACTAGAACAGATTATTGGCAAACAATCGGCTGTCCCCGAACTCTCTGGAAGTGCTGCTCAAAACCGCTTCAACATCCTATTTCAAAAATTTATCCAGGTGTTTGCGACAAAAGATCATCCTCTGGTAATCTTTATTGATGACTTGCAGTGGGCGGATTCTGCTTCTCTCAAGTTTATACAACTGTTAATGAGCGAGATAGATAGCCGATATCTGTTGCTAATTGGGGCTTACCGAGACAACGAAGTCTCTACAACCGATCCACTGATGCTGACGCTGCAAGAAATTGAGAAGTCACAGGCTACAGTAAATACCATTACTCTCGCCCCGCTAGATCGGTCGGCGGTGAATCAGTTGGTAGCTGATACATTCAGTTGCTCCCTAGAGTTAGCTTTGCCATTGACAGAGTTGATATTTAGCAAAACTCAAGGCAATCCCTTCTTCACAACTCAGTTTCTCAAAGCATTATATGAAGATGGACTGATTGCATTCAATGTTCGCGGCGGTTACTGGGAATGTGACATTGCACAGGTGCGATCGCTTACTCTTACTGATAATGTAGTAGAGTTTATGGCAGTTCAACTCCAGAAGTTGCCCCAAGCTACTCAAGAGGTGTTGCAGTTAGCGGCTTGCATTGGTAACACTTTTGATTTAGAAACACTGGCGATCGTTTACGAACAATCCCCAACTCAAACCGCCAAAGATTTGTGGCTAGCTCTAAAAGACGGGTTAATCTTACCGCAAAATGATGTTTATAAGTTTTTCCAACAAGAAGTATTTTTGAGCGATCGCGAGTTATTGGCAAACGGTCAACCAGAAAAAATAACCACCAACTATAAATTTCTGCACGATCGCGTCCAGCAAGCAGCTTATTCATTGATTCCCCAAGACCACAAGCAAGCAACTCACCTCAAAATTGGGCGACGGTTGTTAGACAATACATCAGCAGCAGACCAGCATGAAAAGATTTTTAATATTTTGAACCATCTCAACCTGGCTGCTGAACTAATCGATCGTCCTGGCGAACGAGAAAAATTAGCGAATCTGAGTCTAATAGCGGGTCATCAGGCAAAGGCCGCAACAGCCTACGAAGCTGCACTGAGATATTTTAATACAGGTATAATCTACCTAGAACCGCAGAGATGGCAGACTCAGTACAATTTAACGCTCTCTTTATATTCAGCAGCCGCAGAAGCAGAATGCCTGAATACGAACTATGAGCAAGCCAATCTGTTAATACAGACACTTCTCGAAAATGTCAAGGATACATTACAAAAAGCCAGTGTTTACGAAATTAAAATTCAATCTTTAATTTCGCAATCTCAGATGCAGTCAGCGGTAGACATAGCATTAGAAGTTTTGCAGATGTTAGGTGTCAGTTTAGAGGCAGAAGCGATCGCCACCTTAGATATTGAAGCATTAATCGACCTACCAGAAATAACAGATCTGGATAAACTAGCTGCACAGCGAATATTAATGACCGTTGCTCCTGCTGTGTTTCTAACTAATCCTCAGATGTACCCATCAATTATCTTTACAATGGTCAATCTGTGCATCAGATATGGCAATTCTAGCCTTGCTGCTTATGCCTATGTCACCTATGGATTATTACTCTGTAGTGGGGGGGATATTGAGTCTGGCTACAAATTTGGTCAGATGGCAATCAAGTTGTTAGACCGCTTTGATAGCAGGAAGCTGAAATCTAAAATTTACATGATGTTTAATAGCAGCATTCGTCACTGGAAAGAACATTTTCAAGCCACATTGGAACCTTTACAGGAAGGATTTCAGCTTGGGTTAGAAACTGGAGATTTAGAATTTGCTTGCTACAATGCTACGACATATTGCGATTTTTCTTTTCATACTGAGTTAGAGCTAGAAACAGTCCTTGGCAAGCAAACTCTGTATACTGAGATTATTCAAAAATTAAAACAAGAATATCAGCAAATTCAAAGTCAAATCAGTAGACAATTTCTCTTAAATTTAAGCGGTCGCGCAATTGATAATTTGCGTTTAGTGGGTGAGAGTTGCAATGAAACAGAAATGTTGCCAATCTGGATTAAATATCAGGTAGGCTTTATCTTATTTTTTGTATATTTCTACAAATTAATTCTTGCCTATTTCTTTGGAGCTTATACTGATGCGATAGAAAATTTGCGACTAGCCCAACCATATCAAAATGGTACTAGAAATAGCATTCATTTTGTAGAGTACAAACTGTATTCGTCTCTATCACTCTTGGCGCATTACTCAGCTGTATCAGCCAGCGAACAGCAGCAATATCTCCAACAGGTAGCTGAAAATCAAGCCTTGATGCAGCATTGGGTAACTCATGCGCCAATGAACTATCAACATCTCTGGTGTTTGGTGGAAGCAGAAAGAAACCGGGTGCTAGGTAACAAAGCCGCCGCCATCGAATTGTATGACCAAGCTATAGAAAATGCCAAACAGCAGGGCTACATTCAACCAGAAGCGATCGCTAATGAACTCGCCGCCAAATTCTATCTTAACTGGGGCAAACAGCAGCTCGCACAAAACTATATGATTGAAGCTTATTACTGCTATACCCGTTGGGGAGCTAAAGCCAAAGTTACTGATTTAGAAACTCGTTATCCTCAACTTTTAGCCCCTATCCTCGAAAAAGGATCTTGCCCTATCTCTAGCAATGAAACAATCATTGTTTCTGGTCGGGGAAGTTCTCACAATTCCTCTTCTTCAGGTAATATTAGTGCCTCTGTTGCTTTAGATTTAGCATTAATTCTCAAAGCCTCTCAAACTCTTTCGAGTGAAATTAAATTAGAAAAACTTGTCTCTAGCTTACTACACGTTACTCTAGAAAATGCTGGAGCTGATAAGTGTGCGTTACTACTATCTGAAAGCGGTAGTTTGATAGTGCAAGCGATCGCCAATATAGATAATTCTGTAACACTACTCCATCCACAACCAATAGAAGAAAGCCAGGAAATACCCTTGAGCTTAATCAATATTGTGAAACGGAGTTTGCAACCATTGGTGATTGTTGATGCAACTGTGCATCCTAGATTTACGCACGATCCATATATTCAGCAGCACCAGCCAAGGAGTATTTTGTGTAGCCCAATTTTGCATCAAGGGAAGTTATTGGGCATTTTGTATCTAGAAAATAATCACTCCATTGGCGCATTTACTGACGATCGCGTTGATATATTGAACCTTCTTTGTACTCAAGCGGCTATTTCTCTGGAAAATGCCAGTTTGTATCAAAAATCACTGCAAAATAGTCAACAATTAGAGCGATCGCTGCAAGACTTACAGCAGATGCAATTGCAATTAGTACAGAGCGAAAAAATGTCAGCCTTGGGAAATCTCGTGGCTGGTGTTGCACATGAAATCAACAATCCCGTTGGCTTTATTGCTGGCAATATTGAACCAGCTAAAGATTACGTTCAGGATTTGTTCGGATTAATCAACCTCTACCAAGAAAAGTTTCCCGATCCTGGCCCAGAAATAGAAGATGAAATTGAAGCGATCGATTTAGAATACCTGCGCCAAGATTTACCGCAGTTACTTGACTCCATGAACTTGGGTGCTAATCGTATTCGTAGTATCAGCAACAGTTTGCGAACCTTTTCCAGAACCGATCGAGATTACAAAGTACCTTTCAACATTCATGAAGGCATTGACAGCACAATTTTAATTCTCAGACATCGTTTGAAAGCTAATGAATTGCGTCCAGCAATTGAAGTGAAAAAAAATTATGGTGTATTACCTTTAGTGGAGTGCTTCGCTGGACAACTCAATCAAGTCTTTATGAATTTGTTAGCAAATGCCATTGATGCCCTAGACGAATCTAATTTAGGGAAAAGTATGGCAGACATGACTGCTCAACCTAATTGCATTACCATCCAAACCTGTGTAGCCGAATCAGGTCAACACGTTGTGATTCGGATTGCTGACAATGGTGTAGGAATGTCTCAGGAAGTTAAACAGAAAATCTTTGACCATTTGTTCACTACCAAAGCTGTGGGCAAAGGAACGGGATTAGGATTGGCTATTGCCCGTCAAATTGTAGTGGAAGCTCATGGCGGCATAATTGAAGTAGATGTCATTCCCCACGAGAAAACAGAGTTTGTAATTACACTGCCAATTAAGGTATAATACTTAACTCCAATTAATAACTATTAAGTATCGTGCAGTACTAATATCAGTTGTTCTAAAGCAAGCCCTTCAAGGGGTGACAAACGCCACTCGATATTTTCAGAACTAACTATACACCATGCATTATCTGAATTCCGCAATACTAATGTTTTGATTCATCCGTTTTACTCCTAATTAATAATTCGACCACAAGAGTGAGAAATCAAAAATAGCGATCGCTTCGCTGTCGCGATCGAAGGTGCTTTAGGGCCTTGCGATCGCTACAGCTTGTTTTAGCTTCTCTGGTTCCTTGACCAAACGCAGACGTTAGAATCATCTATCCATGTAATATGCGGAAGAATAGACGTTTTTATGTTAAGTAATATTTCGCCAAGCTAAAATAAATAGAAAGGGTAATTAATGATGACCGCACGAGAATTTCCGAACTGGGAAGCACTCTATCAAGAACAGGCGGTTGAAACCATGCCCTGGTTCAATGTTAGCCTAGATCCAGATGTTGAAGAAGCGCTCCTCACCCTTGAACTGAGCAATGGTTCAGTGCTGGATTTGGGAACAGGGCCGGGAACTCAAGCCCTCGCTCTAGCCGAACGAGGATTTCAGATGATGGCGACAGATTTGTCACAGGCTGCCATTCTTCAGGCGGCAGCAAAAGCAAAGCAAAAGGGATTAGAAGTTTCGTTTCAGCAAGATGATATTCTCAACAGTCGTTTGGAACAATCTTTCGATTTGATTCTCGACAGAGGATGTTTCCATGTTCTGCCACCCCAAAGCTATGGTACTTACGTGGGAACAGTCGCAAGCTTATTAAAGCCTAAGGGCTACCTGTTACTGAAATGCTTCTCTCAAGAGGAAACAAGAGAACAAGGGCCTTACCGCTTTAGCCCAGAGGAGATTCAGCAGATATTCAAAGAACGATTTAATCTGCGTTTAGCTAAACAAACGGTCTATCATGGTATACTCGATCCCCTTCCCAAAGCACTCTTTTGCATCCTAGAAAAGCATTGATTTTTTTGCACAAGCTCTACTGGCTGACTCTATTAATTCTCAGTCTCACCCTTCTTTACTTGGGTTATATTAGACCTGAATCCTTACGAGACAATTTCAATATTGAATAAGTCAATTTAGATTTAATCTTCATAAGGAGCTATTTCACTCCAGCTATAACCCATATAATTAGTCAGCCCAACTAAAATAGGATTCCATTTTCGGCGTAAAGAAACATACATAGAAGCACCATACTCTAAATCTACTGTTGTTTCTATACCCTCATCTCTAAATTTTGCTACTGCATAATAATATCGCTTGCGCCATACTTCTTCTAAAGAAGTATCTACATTTAAACTTTTTTTTGGCAGAAAAAAGCTAGACAACTCCATCAGCAGTTGTTGACTACCACCCCATAATTCTGCTAGGGCTGTGGAATGAATTATTGAAGGATACTTTTGGGCGTTTAATGCAGTTTTCATTAAAGTTGCTGTATCCATTGTCAAAAGTAATATTCGTGGTAAAGCATAATAAGTTTGCCGAAAGCGAAAATAAAGTAGTGCTGGATAAGAGTGCTGTGATTCCAGCAAGTTAATTAAATCTCTAGCCATGTTGGAAATATCTTGCTGTATGCCACTAAGTTTGCCAGTAGAGCCTAATCGGGCTAATATTTCTGTTGCGTCTGCTGTACCAGCACAACGGTGATGTAAGCTTAAAGCAAACGTATTACGTCTGATGAGTGCGCTGTAAATTGACAGTAGATAAGTAATTGTCAAAGTAAAGATTGAAAAGCCAAGCGCAGCTTCTAGAATCATCAGTAGTTGTTGAAAGCTTGATTCTGGTGTCAAATCTCCTGTACCAAGGGTTGTTAGTGAAAAGCCACTATAGTAAAGTGCAGTAATAAAATTAGTCTCCGTCCAACCATCACTAGATTGAATATCCGAACCTAACTCAGGCCAAATAATTAAAGCAAAACCGCAGATTAACAAGCATATCCATACTGTTACTGTTGCAATCATCAACATCGGCCCATTGTGGGTAAGTACCATCTCGTCCTTGAAAGGGCTAATATGTGCAATCAATCTAAACAATCGCCACATTGCTTTACCTAGTGGCAAACTCAGTAAACTACTACCAAGACGAGGAAACAACACTGTCAAGTAAATATCTACAAGCGATACAGTTACCAGCACTACGCCTACTATTTGTACTACCAACTTCATTTCAACTTGATGCTTTTATTGCTGCCATTTCAAAGATTAATCAAAAATCTTTGCTAAAAGCTGGTTATAAGCACTAAATCAACCTCTAGATAGGTAAAGCAATACTCTTAAGGGTATAACTGTGACTTACATCAAGTAATAAAAGCCGTATACCCAGACGAAATAAGAGATCTTCCCTGTCGTCCTTGGAAGCAGTAATAATCACAGGGAAATGTCAACATAATACAGATATTTCGGGAATTATAATAACTTGTCACATATCACTATTGGTTACGCTTCACCAGCTCTGTCTCCACCATCGCAAAAACCCACTGCGGAAACTCGCCACTGATTTCTCGATCGCAATCTATAAAGCCGGGTCGTCGTCCCAGCATTCTACAAGAAACTCAAAGTCAGGTTTTTCTCTCAAAATCACTGCCATCTTCAGTTTTTCCATTCGCCAAGTCCGTGCCTTTGACCGAATAGCGATGTCTACGACAAGCCGCAAAGCGTCTACGCATCACTCTTCCAATCCTCGTCCGTATCGTTTCTTTGAGATAGGCAATCGCCCCCGGCACATTCTCCTAGTACCGCCTAACTGTGCGCCCAATCTCTGCATTGAGCCGAAACTGTGGAGTATAGGGTATGTCGCTCTACTGTTGCAATACCTCTTGCACTTCTTGATGACTCGAACGAAATTAAATCGCTCAAGTCTCACAGAGAAATTGCGATAGGTGAGACGGCATCGATCGCGTGTGTACAAGCTGACCACTTGCGAGGTACTCAAGTTCTTCAGGGGTTGATTGACGTTCTAGAGCTTCATTACGATGAGGATGGCGACCGAATCGGATAAGTATATCTTGATGTTGGCGTGCTTGCGCTGCGGAGAACTCTAGTAATGCACGATACTCCTGTGGTGCTTCCTGCACAAGGTTGTCCGCAAGTTTGATTGCCAGTTCCAAGTTGTTAAGATCCTCAGAATGCCCCAATGGTAGGAAGAAGAAGGTCTTCTCCCAAGGGGTTTTGAGAGCTTCATAGTGTCCCACATTGATGCCTTCAAGCGTCAGCTCGCAAGCTTTCGAGTCCTGTGCGAACGCTTGCATTGTACCTGGATAGATTGAGCGTGAGAACTGGTCGAGGACGAGAATTAGCGCCAGCCGCGATCGCGGCTGACCAGACCAAGCATCTAGTTCACCTCGTATGGCTTGTTCTAGCAGTGGTGAAAAATGCTCGATTATTTCAACATTCGCCCCACCGCGAAACCACCATTGCCAACGACGAACCATCGTTGCTCGATCGGGGCTTGGTTGGCTTGGAAACCAGAACCGAAGCACATCTTCGTATTTTTCGGTTATCAAAGTAAACCTGCCTTATATTAGCTCTGCCGTATAGTTTAATTATCTGGTATTGTTTGGATGCCTAAATCACCATTATGGGTATTTTGGGGAAAATTGAACCGAAACGAGTAGTTTGATTTTGAATGTCAAGGTGTTTTTTACTGAACGTTATTATCAGCGTTGCGTTCCCTTTTAAGGTTGCCACAGACATCGTTCAATGTCTACGAAGCAGATTCACTTAACTTTTGTTCTAACTCTTGGATTCGAGCCACAAGCGGAGCCATCATTGCTTCAACTTCGGTAACAGAATAACGAATAGGAATGTGCTGAGGACAATTCTCACTCAAGGCTTCGACATGAAACACAATTGCTCGTTCAACTTCTGCTGGGTAATCAGGAATGCACAGCCGCTCAATCAAAGCAGGATCTCCTTCAACATATTCTGCCCTTCCCCAGACTTTAATGCGTTTGCGATGGCGATAATCCATTAAGAAGAGAAATGCTTTGGCTGACCCTGATAGGTTGCCTACGGTAATGTACTGTACATTCCCTGAAAAGTCTGCAAAGCCCAGGGTTTTTTCATCCAGTACTTTTAAAAAACCCGGCGCTCCCCCTCGAAACTGGATATAGGGATAGCCATTGGAACTGACTGTTCCCAAATAAAACCCATCCAGATGAGCAATAAATTGGGCAATTTGTGGGGTAATTGAGTCATTGGCAGGGCCGTTAGCAATATAACGTTCGTAAGTCTGCCGCGAACCCCGTTGTGTCTGTGCGGCTTGAACTTCAGGTGTAAAAGCAATTTCTCCAAATTTGCGTGGCATAGTGCGCTCCTAAACTGTAGCAGGTTCTTCAATACCAATCATGCCAATGAAACCCGGAAGATGCTTGAGCCGTTCAATCCAAGCTAGAACATGAGGATAAGGTTCCAGAGAAATCTTGCCATCAGGGGCGAGGGCGATATAGGGGAAAACAGCAACATCGGCAATGGTAGGATGTCCTAACTCCAGCCATTCCTTGTTTGCGAGATGGTCATTGAGTTGCGTCAAGACGAACTCTGATTTTTGAATTGCCCGTTCTAAATTGATAATAGTTTGAGATTTTGTACCGTTCGTTCGGTATACAAAAACTGTACCGAACGTTCGATATAATGTCAACAGCTATTTTTGTAAAATCTCACAATGCCTAAAGAAACATATATTCCATGCTTGATAAGACTGTTTCGGCAGTATGGCTATGATGGTGCAACCCTATCTAAAATTTCTCAAGCAACTGGACTGGGGAAGGCTAGCCTTTACCATTACTTTCCTGGTGGCAAGGATGAAATGGTTGAGGCGGTACTAGATTTTCTCCAACAGTGGTTGGCACAAAATATCTTGGTAGCACTTAGTTCCCAAGGGGATGCATTCACACGATTGCAACGAATGTGTGAGCACCTGGGTGAACTTTATGAACAAGGACAGCAACCGTGTCTGTCTGCCATTTTATTGATGGGTTCAGCCCGTGATATTTTTCACACTAGAGTTAATGCTTTATTGCGTGTCTGGATTGATGCGATCGCCAGTGTTTTAACCGAAGATGGGATGGATAAAGAAATTGCCAAATATCGGGGGGAAGATGCGGTGATTGCCATCCAAGGTTCTCTAATTTTATCCCAGGGGTTGAACAACCCATCTGTTTTTATGCGCGTTATTCAACAACTACCTCATCAACTAAGCCGAGAAAAACCTGATTCCAGTGGTTAGCATCCTCGCTCTCCATAAATTGAATATTCTAGGAATCCAATAAATTCTTCTTGACGTTTACGCTCATAAGTCTGCCCCCATACTCTACCAGTGCGAGTATCAAATGCAGCAAACAAATTAAGTGCGCCCTTGCGTTCATACTCATGTTCAACTCTTACAGGTAGTTCTGGTTTAGCTGCAAGAGTTTTGGAGTTCAATCCCAGTCATTGAAAACTTGCGGCGCTTACTGGCTGAATACTAACCGCTCTTTGGTGATGATTATCTGTTCCCTGGTTGTAGTGACGGACACATAAGCTTTATATTGTGTATCCATGCGCTTTGTATGACTTGACTGTGGCGTTTTTGCGGCATACCCTAAAATTTTTGACGCACAGTACGCCAAATTTTGGCGAAAGTTTTTTCAAGCCAAAAGTGATTCGGTTTGAAGAGTAATCTTGCCAAATAACTACCAAAAACTACAGTAGTACTACAAAAGGGGCTTTTAAAGACTCAAATCCTCCTCATGCCAAAGCTGTTGCTTTAACTGCCGCCAATAATCAAGTAGGTGCTGATTCCAATCAACAGCTGTGCATTTAAGCGGCTTGGCCTGTGGCAGTAGTTCCAAGACAGCCCGTGCAGCTGCATCGCCAGCAAGGAAGTGCGAAATACCCAAATTAGCAATTGTAGGTATAGTTATGCCTTGAAAATGCAGTGAAATTACCTGCAACCAACCATGAGCAATAACGACGAATCTGACAATTTTTTTGGACAGGGCAGTAATTTCGACTCGGATAAAATTAGAGTCGAGATTCCAGCCGAGCAAGAACCGATTTATCAGCAAAGGATTCCTTCAGGGTATGACCCGATGGGCGAAATTTACCTCAGAGGTCGAGCAATAAGAACGATGTCTTCTGGAAGAATGCCTTGGTGGGTGCTGATTTCCGGCTGGATATTGTTTGGAGGGTTATTTTTCTTGGTATTAGGTATTGCCATATCATCAATATCTTTAGCTCTAATCCCATACTTAATTATTTCTGGGGTTCCTGTTTTAATTGTTTTGAGAGGCACACTGGCAAAACTCTCAGCAAGAAAACGCAATAAGAGAAGAGATAGTTGAGGTTGAATTGCAGCACTACAAATACCTTTACTGAAATCAACCATGTTGATTGTCTACAGTTTTCAGAAATGTGGTGTTGTCGATTGCTTAATTGCAAGGTAAAATCCAGACAGAGAGAGACTTTTGAGAGCCATTGTGTCGCATCGCTGTTGCGCTGTCGCGGCTTGAATTTACCTTTAGTGCCGCCATCTTGCAACAGCCTGGAGAGCGAAAAATTGGGATGCTCTCAACTGCACAGATGTCGGGAGCAAACTCAGACTCAACCGTATCAATCCGGCCATAAATTCTCGACTGATTACTTAAATAAGCATTAATTGTCAGTCGGCGAGAAATTGGGTGATTTGGTGAATGTATAGATTGAAATCAATGCTATTAAGATAAACATAGAAAAACCTGGATAGATGCTAACTCTATCGAGATTGCAATTTATCCAGGGTTGTAAAGTATCTATTTATGTCTCGTAAAAACGTAAACTAAGTATTCCCCAAAATTTTGGGATTTGAACATTAATATATGTGGTCTTCAGGGGCCTGCCGAGATTAACCACAGAGTAGAGTACATACTCTCTACCTGAACGAACCCAAATTACACGCTTATAGGCTCAATGCCAAAAAAGCGATCGCGTTACATCAATACATATAGTCACCGATTACACGTATTGGCTCTAACGTTGAATGCTGCATGAATCATGAGCCAAAACGATAAGCCAACTATAAAATTTACGAACTTTAGAAGGATGTTATGTGGAAAAATTCTATAAAAGGAGCAAGCCGATGGCAGCTATCAACGATCTGAGTTCGCAGCAGTTCTACCACGGTACAAAGGCACACCTGAAGCTAGGAGACTTGATCGAGTCCTGCAATCCCCCGGATGTGGGTGAGCGGGATAGGATGGCAACCTATGTCTACCTAACCCCCAACCTGGATGCGGCTATTTGGGGGGCAGAGCTAGCTCTCGGCGAAGGTCACGGCAGAGTCTACATCGTAGAGCCGATCGGTCAAATTGAAAATGCCCCCGAACTCGCAAAGCAGAAGTCTCCGAAGCATCTGTCGATGTCATACCGCTCCCGCGAACCGTTGCGGGTCACGGGAGTGGTCACGGAGTGGACTCTTTATCATGGCACACGGGCAGACCTGAAGCCAGGAGACCTAATCGAACCCGGTTATCACTCTAACTACGGTCAGCGGAAGAAGGCAACCTACGTTTATCTGGCTGCCACTTTGGATGCGGCAACCTGGGGGGCTGAACTAGCTCTCGGCGAGGGACGCGGCAGAATCTACATCGTGGAACCTAGCGGGCCGATCGAGGATGACCCCAATGTGACGGACAAGAAATTCCCAGGTAATCCGACGAAGTCATACCGCTCGCGGGAGCCGCTGCGGGTCATGGGCGAGGTCATGGATTGGCAGGGGCACTCCCCAGAAGCGATCGAGACCATGAAGGATTACCTTGAGCGACTCAAGCAACTTGGTGTTGAGGCGATCGAGGACTGAGTATTTTTACCCCGAAGGTGGTCAGCGATGAAGAGTTGAAGAATATAGAGGACGCAGTATAACAACCTGGTTGGAGCGGATTAGCAAAGTGAGTTGGTGGTGTTGCTCCCGCCAACTAGCAACCGCTCAACCAGAACGTTATGCTGCCTGCGTTGGGAGCGCAAAGAGTCTCGGCTTTCTGGTTCAATTGTTGATGTGTTCAATAGATGTGCGTTTTGTTGGTTATGATGTTGGATTGGTTCGTCGATCGTGTTGTTTTCAGTGTTCTTTACTACATCTGACTGCAACTTGGTAAATTGAGGGGTGGCAGGAGGCGGAGTAATATCCAATTCGCAATTCGCAATAGTTAAGAGAGATATTGCATTTGTTGGCGTAAAAATAAGGGTGATATTATTTACAATAACAACGCTTAAGCCTGCCCAAACTAACTAACTTATGCCGGACTACCAAAACCCGAAGCAAGTCAATAACAACGACTTAAGCAATGCCCGGTTTGGTGGCGGGTTTATTAATGCTGAGAATGTTAGTGCTGGGCGAATAGGTGGCGATATTTGGAATATTTTCTTTGGGCAGCAGACAACACCAGTAGGCAATCCGGCTCGGCCCAAGAATGAACGTATACTACTCGCCGCAGTCAAGGAAGAAGTGACCGCACGGTTAAGGCAATCTCTACACAATGCCGTGCTGATTAATTTGGGCAAAGAGTTACAACCGCAACAGGTAAAGCGACCTTGGGACGCAGAAATAAAAATTGGATTAAAGCCTCCTGAACCTATCCCACACACGATAACAATTTTAGAAGTTTTTGACTCCCAAGAAATTGCAGGTAAACTGTTAATTTTGGGTGCGCCAGGGTCAGGAAAGACAACCACACAATTATAACTGGCTCAAGCTTTAGTTAGCCGTGCCCAAGAACAGCCTGATTATCCCGTTCCCGTTTTATTTAACTTGTCCTCGTGGAAAGATGACCAACAATCTATAACTGATTGGTTAATTGCAGAACTCAAATCTAAGTATGGTGTTTCAAATAAGCTTGCTCAAGAGTGGGTAGATAATCAGCAATTACTACCATTGCTTGATGGTCTGGATGAACTTGAGCCACAGCGTCAAGAGTTTTGTGTTCATGCCATTAATCAGTTTTTAGTAAGCGAAAATAGACCGCTTTATCTAGTTGTTTGTAGTCGAAGAGAAGAATATAGTAACTACGCTACTCAATTACAACTTAATGGTGCTGTTTATTTAAAGCCTTTAACTAAAAATCAAATTTCTGAATATTTAATACAAATAAATTATACAAAAATATGGTCAACGATCGCTGGTGATTTAGATTTATTAGAGTTAATGAAAACGCCCTTGCTACTAGGTATTACTGTTTTAGCATCTCAAGAAATATTTGTTGAAGAGTGGCATTACTTGAACTCTACAGCAGATCGGACTCAGTATTTGGTAAATGCTTATGCAGGAAGAATGCTGACACGGGATATTAACAGTAGGGCATATTTAAGGGATAAAACTCCTAAGAGCTGATTCGTAAAGAAAATCTAAAGAGAACGGAGCCTTGATTTACTCAGGCT
>JAVRBO020000047.1:0-15306 GCA_034531195.2 Nostoc sp. ChiSLP01 | reverse complement strand
ACACTCCCCACACTCCCCACACTCCCCACACTCCCCACACTCCCCACACTCCCCAGTCAACAGTTACCAGTCCCCAGTCCCCAGTCCCCAATAGCCAATAACCAAATCACCATGCAAAACCGCAATTCAACAGTTACCGACCTCAGAAAGCCACTAGGAAATACAGCCACCACCCGCCAGCCCTTCCTAGAAATCAAAGACGTTACCAAAGTCTATCCCACAAAAAAAGGCCCCTTCACCGTACTCGATGGCGTTAACCTCAACGTCGAACAAGGCGAGTTTATTTGTGTCATCGGTCACTCTGGTTGTGGTAAATCCACCCTATTAAACATGGTATCAGGTTTTAACTTTCCCACCTCCGGGCAAGTATTACTAGAAGGACAGCCCATTACCAAACCAGGCCCGGACAGAATGGTTGTCTTCCAAAACTACGCCTTGCTACCGTGGCGGACTGCTTTCGACAATATTTACTTAGCTGTGAACGCCGTTTATCCCAATAAACCACAAGCTGAAAAAAGAGCGATCGTGCGCGATCATTTAGCAATGGTGGGACTCGCTGATGCGATGGAAAAGAAACCAATGCAAATGTCCGGCGGTATGAGACAAAGAGTTTCCATCGCCCGCGCTTTGGCGATTCGTCCCAAAGTCTTAATTTTAGACGAACCTTTTGGAGCGTTGGATGCCATTACCAAAGAAGAGTTACAAGAAGAACTGCTGAAAATTTGGAATGAAAACCGCTGCACAGTGTTGATGATTACCCACGATATCGACGAGGCGCTATTTTTAGCAGATAAGTTAGTGATGATGACCAACGGCCCCCATGCAAAGATTGGTGAAGTCATGGAAATTCCCTTTGCGCGTCCCCGCGATCGCGCCCGCATCATGGAAGATCCACAATATTATCAACTGCGTAACTATGCCTTAGACTTCCTGTTTAACCGTTTCGCCCATGATGACGTAGGTTAGCTTGAAGTACACAGCTAGGGGCACAATATATTGTGCCCCTACAATTAACTTGCGGGCAAAACCGCGCTTTGACGTACAGGACGCTTGCGATCGCTTTTGCGAATTCCTCCAGCCATCAGATACTCATTGCTATTGTGACCGAATTTATAAGCTATACCACGCAAAAATTGATCGGAATAATCTGCTAAATCTTTTTCACTTTCGACGATATGAGTTAGCAATATATCAATATTGGAGAGCGCGGTATTGTATGCTTCTATAGATTCTCGCAGTCCTTCGATTCTGTCAGTATAATCTTTTACTGACAATCCCTCCCTCACCTCAAGAGTTGGATTGATAGATTTAACACTTGCTAGTCGTACTTCAGCTTTGTCAAGTGTACGTGAAGTCCGTTTTGCTCTTGCCATAATTGACACCATTTAGACTAAATGATTACATATCTATGGTGGACAATTGTATAAAAAGTTGTCATACGTAAAATTGTTGATTTTTTTGCAATAATCTAAAATTTCAGTGATTTCCAGCATTCTTTACAGATTGAAACCACATTTATGGTAGTAGCACGGCTGTTAGTGTTAACCTAAGCTCAAATGCTTAGGCAACATAGGTTTTACCCCTCCCTAACCCTCCCCTTGTAAAGGGGAGGGAACCAGATATTCTTGTTTCCCCCCTTTCCAAGGGGGGATTAAGGGGGGGAAAAATTGGTGTAACATAAGTGTGTTTGCCATCGAGTCAAAGCAGAAGGTCTTACAGGGAAAACGTAAGCTCTTGCAGGCTGCGCGATATACTGAAACGTCAAGGCAGAAAGTCTTACAGGGAAGGCAGAAGCTCTTACAGGGAAGGCGGAAGCTCTTACAGCCTGCGCGATATACTGAAACGTCAAGGCAGAAAGTCTTGCAGGGAAGGCGGAAGCTCTTACAAGGAGAGTGTAACGCACCAAATTCTTCAAAATAGCGCGATCGCCCTTCAACTTTCCCCAAAGAGCGATCGCTTTTCACCTAAACAATTGCCAAATTAGTCAAACTACCGCCAAACCTAGTAATCTCAATCACCGCATCGCTGGTAGATTGGAAACCAGCAGTGCTATTATTCAGCGCCAGGAAAGTACGGCTACCAAAGCTAAAGGTGGCAGCACCGTTGGCAACAAAGCTAGTATTAGTCAGCACCGCACTGATACCTGTTTGAGTTAAAACACTCACCGCCCCTAGCTCTCTGAGATTAGCAGCACTGACGGCATTGGGCCCATCAATGAAATCTGTGCCAATATGTAACTCCCGGTTCGCCGATTTTTTCGGGAGTTAGAAAAAATCGGCGAACCGGGAGTAGTTACTTACACTTTCAAAAACCAGCGTTGGCGATACATCACAACACCAACAGCCCACCACAACAACACGGTGACTATGCCAAAAAACAGGGAACCATTCAGCGCCCCCGCCCAAGATGCGAAAAAATTCTGGTAAATCCAATTGTAGGTACTAGGAGCATTTTCTCCCGTACCGATGGTGGTTTTGACTAAGATTTTGATCGATAAAACAGACGCAACGAAAAGAGCGATCGCATTTAAGCCCATAATTTCAAAAGGCTTACCCCAGCGACGTATTAACATTACTTCGATGAGTTCGTAACAAGCTGCTAGCAACAATAATGCCCAACCTGTTGTAAAAACTACATAAGAACTCGTCCACAATTTTTTATTAATAGGAAATGTCCAGCCCCACGCCCAACCAATAATTAAACAACCGATTCCAAATAATCCTAACCCGATACTTGTGCGGGACTGTACAGGCTGGCTGCGTAGCCATTGCCCGCTAAAATAACCAGCAAGGACGCTTACTATTGCAGGAATAGTACTAAACAGTCCCTCTGGATCTCCCAGAAAGTTGAAACCATCACCTTTATATAAATGCGCTTTGGGAATAATCAAACGGTCAACATAAGCACCAAAGTTACCTTCCCGCGTTAGAACTCCCGCCCCATAATCGGGTACCGGTACATACATCATCGCTAGCCAGTAGCCGATGAGTAGCACTGCTGCGAGTATCCATTGACCTTTGCGCGGGATGTTGAGAACTATTAAAGAAGCCAGCAGATAACTAATGCTGATGCGTTGCAACACCCCCATTAACCGAATGCTACTTAAATCAAAAGTCCAAACACCTTTATTCCAAAAGCCATTTAGTAGTAATCCCAAAACAAAGAGAATGGCGGCGCGGCGTAATATTCGCCAGTAAACAGCTGGGGTTGGTTTATTACCTTCGGTGTACTTTGACAGAGAAAAACTCATTGCTACACCGATAATGAAGAGAAAAAAAGGAAATACCAAGTCAGCTGGCGTACAGCCGTGCCAATCAGCGTGGGCGAAGGGAGGATAGACATCATCCGCAACTCCCATCATATTGACAAGAATCATCGCAGCGATGGTAATGCCGCGAAAAACATCGAGTGAAGTCAGGCGCATAAGCGG
Source organism: Nostoc sp. ChiSLP01 (assembly GCA_034531195.2). Classification (GTDB taxonomy): domain Bacteria; phylum Cyanobacteriota; class Cyanobacteriia; order Cyanobacteriales; family Nostocaceae; genus Nostoc. Next base: position 11,876 of record JAVRBO020000047.1, on the reverse strand, counting down.
AATTTTTTCCTTGATGAGCATCTAAGGTAACCCGCTTGGTGCAGCTAATCAAGGAAAATTTATAAATTTGGATATAAGGTAAAATTGACCAGTTATGACCCTATTCCTTTAGACTTGGCTTAATTTTAATACATGCGTATTATTGAATAATTAGAATATAATCTAAATTAGGCATAAACTTTTTTATCCTTATGGTTAAAATTTAACATATATTGAAAATGAGTTTTGATAATCTTGATTAAAGATGAATTTGGAAAGCTTTCCCATGTTTTTAAAAGACAAAAAATTTACAGCGATATCAAATTCAGCACTAAGCAAAGATATAGAATTGGCTAATGTTGATTTTTCTGCTTCAAATCTAGTCAAGCTTCAAAGTCAATTATCTTTTTTCTCGTATTTAAATATAAATGGAGAAATTAGCGATCAAGCATTGGAAGCTCTAGTTCGTTATGCTTGCTCTATTTTTATTGAAAATGAGGTTGAAGCCAGAGTTGAAAATGCTCTCGAAAATAAGTTTATAAATTTTTGGGAATCAAAGCTGTCTTCTGCTATAGACAAGTACTTTACTACGAAGTGAAGGCTAATCTCAAACGACAGCTAGTTCTCGATTTATCAAGTTATTTCCTTATACTATAAATAGATATGTCTAATTCAGAAAATGAATTAAATAAAGAAGAAAAAGAAGTTGATAGAGAAAAAGATCGGCAAGATAGTGAAAGTGGATATATAGAAAAATTTCCTGAAGAATTAGGAAATCTACCGCCAGAAATCAGGAAGCAAATCACAACGTTCTTTCTATGGGTCGCTTCTCTGCATCTTCTATTTCACCGATATTAAATAAAATTAATCCAAACCACATAACGAAAATACTTGAAAGCGTAGAAAAAGATAGTGAAAGAGCATATTTAGATGCACAAGAAGCAAGAAAGTATAATTTATTTACTATTTTGATTTTTGTGGCTGTTTTCGTGTTTTTAACGGTTTTTCTCGTCAATAAAGACGTGGCTGTTTATCAAGATATTCTGAAAATACTTATCATATTTGGCGGTGGATTTGGCAGTGGGTTGGGCTTCAAAATATACTTAGACCGGAAAAAATAAATTCTGAACGTAGAATTTCAAAAGCATATTTATATGAAAAATGTTCAAAAATTATTAATTATGATAAATATTTATTTAGAGAACACAAATTTGAAATTTATTAAAAACTATGTCAGTCAAAGTTGGAGATACAGCTCCTAATTTCAGTCTACCCGCTCAAAACGGCTCAACAGTTAGCCTGCAAGATTTTCGCGGCAAAAAAGCCGTTGTCTTATATTTTTATCCCAAAGACGACACACCCGGTTGTACGGCTCAATCCTGCGCCTTTCGCGACCAATATGAAGTTTTTAAAAGCGCTGGTGCTGAAGTTATCGGCGTCAGTGGTGACTCCAGCGAATCTCACCAGCGATTTGCTGCCAAGTACAATCTACCTTTTACCCTGTTGACCGACAAAGGCGACCAAGTACGAAAGCTATATGGCGCAACAGCCGCCTTTGGCTTGTTCCCCGGTCGCGTTACCTACGTCATTGACCAAGAAGGAGTTGTGCAATACGTATTTGATTCAATGTTTAACTTTAAAGGTCACGTTGAAGAAGCCCTAAAAACGCTGCAACAGTTTGCTGTGAAATAGGGAATGGGCATTGGGCATTGGGCATTGGGCATTGGGCATTTCTCCCCCTGCCTCCCCTGCCTCCCCTGCTTCCCCTGCTTCCCCTGTGCTCCCCATCTCCCTATTCGCTATGCCCCATGCCCCATGCCCTATTTAATATGCGACTTTTCCGCCATCGCAACATTCGCATGGGCTGACTTGCCATTCTTGCCGTTGGTATGGCCGTTACCATTGCGGGGTTGAATTACGCCATAACCGCCGTGGTTACGTTCGTAAATGACATTTATTTCGCCTGTTTCAGCATTGCGGAACATATAAAAGTCATGTCCTACGAGTTGCAGTTGTTCTAAAGCTTCTGCAAGGGTCATAGGAGGCATGGAAAAATACTTGGTGCGGACGACTTCGTTGGGTAGTTCGGGAGTGCGATCGCCAATTAAATCTGTGACTACTGACTCTGCAACAACTTCTTCTGTTGGTTGGGCATGAGTTTTCTGATCTTGACGCCGTTCTTTGTATTTCCGCAGTTGACGGGCAATCTTATCTGCAACTAAGTCAATGCTGGCGTATAAGTTTTCGCTGCTTTCCTCTGCACGGATCACGCTACCATTAGCAAAAATAGTTACTTCAGCTGCTTGTCTAGGATTAATTCGGGGATTCCGGGCTACGCTAAGATGTACATCCACTTCATTTGTAATGTTCTGAAAATGATTAACTGCTTTTTCAATTTTTTGATGTACATACTCACGAATTGCATCGGTAATTTCAATGTTTTTGCCGTGGATGACAAGCTTCATGTAAACTCTCCCGCTGAATATTTGGATGTGTGAATTTGCTTTGTATGAAAAGAAGTTGCGGTAAGGTCTTTCACTCCCGCCAAAACAAATTGTGAACTTTTATCATTTACTGCTGCTGTGCTGTCTCTAAACTCATTGCATCTGAGTTTTTTCCAAGCATATCGTTGATTTGATTTATTTCCTCATCTCTGCGCTAATATCCAATTGGATATCCACTTAGAACTCTTTAATGAAGAAATCTTAACAATAGCAGCTGTGACTACTTTCCCTTTGAAAGCAAGGCTTAAAGAACTGTTGATAGTTGCTCCTTGTGCGTCCGGTTGAGGTTTGCTTGCTGTTGATAAAGAACACAAGTTTTGTGGAAGTAGATTTTGTTTGAAATGCAAACAATGTTATTAGAGTCATCAGCCAGTATATTCTATGTCTATTCTCTTGGTCTGATGCTGATTGTAGAGAATTCCTCCCAACACCTATTAAGGTTATATATTCAAGCTAGCACTTTGTATTTTAAGATGCATGTTCCCTTGACTTTCCTTTAAAATCCTTTGCAAAGCTTGACATTTTTTGATTCTATTCCTTTAAGTTGAAATATATTTCGTTCTTTTCACAGTTGATTTTTGGCATGATCCATAGTAAAGAACTAGCAAAACACCGTTGTTTTTTGTATAACCAAGGATTAATGCCTTACTTAGACGCTCATGCATGGCAGCGATCGCTCCTTACTCAACGCGTCCACGACTCCAGCCTAGATGACGTGTTAATTCTCCTAGAACATCCACCCGTCTATACTTTGGGACAAGGAGCCAACTCAGATTTTCTGAAATTTGATATTGACCCTTCGGCTTTGCTCAGGGGAAACAGTGGGTATGACGTGCATCGAGTTGAACGAGGCGGCGAAGTTACTTACCATTGTCCCGGTCAACTGGTGGGGTATCCAATTTTAAATCTGCAACGCTATCAAAAAGACTTGCACTGGTACTTACGGCAACTTGAAGAAGTGTTAATTCGCGTATTAGCAGTTTATAAATTGCAGGGAGAAAGAATTTCGGGTTTTACTGGCGTTTGGTTGCAAGGACGAAAAGTTGCGGCTATTGGTATTAAAGTCAGCCGTTGGATTACCATGCACGGTTTTGCATTAAATGTTTGTCCAGATATGACAGGTTTTGAGCGCATTGTACCTTGTGGTATCCCTGATAAACCTGTAGGCAGTTTAGCCGAATGGATTCCAAATATTACCTGCGAAGAAGTGCGTTTTTATGTAGCGCATTCCTTTGCAGAAGTATTTGGAGTAGAAGTAGTAGAATCACAGCCAGAAGCATTTTTTCAGTATGAATAAATTAAGCTGCAAATTATGTAATAAATACTATACCAGTCTTATTTAAATTATGAGACACTCAGAGGAGTCATCTATCGTCCTATGTAAAAATTCAGAATTCAGAATTCAGAAAGCTTGGATAGACAAGTTTGTAATTTAAACAAAATCAAGTAGTTATACAGACACTGACTACTGAATTGTTATGTTCATAGTATCAAACTATCTATAGAGCTAGGTTATCAAAGTTAAAATATAAATTATTTACAAACCATTAAACTAACTTTTTGCAGCACTAAATTACGAATTAGCGCGTGAATTACCCAACTAACTTTCAGCTATATACTCCATCGTTAACATCACTTAGAGACCGTGACTCGACAGCTTTAATAGAACTATTCGACAGAGATGACGGTGATGAAATTGAAGCCGACATCCACACTAATTTGTTTTGGCTGATACCTGAACCTTGTTGGGAAGATGACCCGTTTGATTTCTTGCGTGAATATCTTTAAAAAGTGGGAAGTGGGTAGAGACACAATTAACCCTTGTCTGTAGGAATGGGTAGTTTAAAGGAAGTATTTAATTGCGAATTATTTGAAGGCGACTAAGAAAAGCACGCAGGCGATCGCTTTGAGGATTGGTGATAACTTCGTAGGCTGAACCTCGTTCTGCCACAATACCTTTATCTAAAAAAATCACCTGATGGGCTACTTCTTTTGCAAACTGCATTTCATGGGTGACAATTACCATAGTCATCCCTTCTCTTGCTAATTGTTGCATCACTTGGAGAACTTCACCGACGAGTTCCGGATCTAAGGCGCTGGTGGGTTCATCAAATAGCATGATTTGGGGATTCATACATAAACTGCGGGCGATCGCTACTCGCTGCTTTTGTCCGCCAGAAAGTTGTTCCGGATAAGCAGAGGCTTTGTCAAATAAACCGACTTTTTCCAGATATAACCCCGCTAATTGGGCGCTTTCTTTCGGTGTTTTCCCCAATACTTTACGCGGCGCAAGTGTCATATTTTCCAAAACGCTCAGATGCGGAAACAAATTGAATTGCTGGAAAACCATGCCTACTTGCGTCCGTAGTTGCCGCAGTTGATTATAATTGACACCTGACCGGAATAAATTGATACCGTTGACTATCAAACGTCCATTGTCGATAGTTTCCAAACCGTTAAAGCACCGCAGCAGAGTACTTTTACCACAACCTGAAGAACCAATCACTGCAACGACCTCCCCCCGCTTAATTTCGCCTGTAATTCCTTGAAGAACTTTTAGAGAACCAAAGCTTTTTTCAATATTGTCAAAAATAATTGCCGGAGTAGAATTGTTCATTGCGTGTATCAAGCCGCTCTAAATTTGATTGTAATATTTTTAACAAACCACCAACACAGTCTCTCTTTAATCTCTTCTCTGCGCCTCCGCGCCTCTGCGTGAAAAAAAGGTTTAACAAATATGCCTAAATTTCGTTTTATCCGTTACTTGCAATTATTTCTAGTTATAACTTTTAGCTGTTTATTATTGACTAGTTGTACTACCAATCCTAATGCAGGAAAAACCCTGCGCGTTGCCACCGAACCCGCATTTCCACCTTTCGAGTTTCAAGGACAAGGTGGAGAATTGCAAGGTTTTTCCATCGATTTGATGAATGCCGTTGCCACTGCTGCCAACTTTAAAGTAAATTTTCAAAGTCTGCCTTTTGATGGCATTATCCCAGCACTCCAAGCCAAAACCGTAGATGCAGCCATAAGTTCCATCACCATTACAGAAGAAAGGGCAAAGACCATTTCTTTTTCTCGTCCTTATTTTAAAGCTGGGTTGGCGATCGCCATTCGCGCCGACAATCAAAATATTACTGGCTTTGATAGTCTCAAAAATAAAAAACTCGCCGTACAAATTGGCACAACTGGCGCAGCCAAAGCTAAAAGTATTCCTGGCGTGCAAATTCGCAGTTTTGATTCAGCACCTCTAGCTTTACAAGAATTACTCAATGGTAATGTCAATGCGGTAATTAATGACGCACCTGTAACTTTATATGCTATCAATACAGGCAATCTTCAGGGAATTAAAGTTGTACAACAATTGCTCACGGAAGAGTTTTATGGAATTGCTACAGCGAAAAATTCACCTTATTTGGCATTAATCAATCAAGGTTTGGATAACGTTTTGAAAAATGGCACTTATTCGCAAATTTACCAAAAATGGTTTAAAGCCGAACCGCCGTCATCATTACCAGTTACATCACCATTTGAGAATCAAACTAGCGCGAATGTTCCCAGAATATTTACGTCAATTAATGTAATTTTACAGGCTGTTCCGACTTTATTACAGGGAGCTTTAGTAACGTTGCAATTGACAATACTTTCTGTAGTGTTTGGTTTAATTGGTGGTTCTTTAATTGGAATTATTCGCCTTTCTCATATTGCACCTTTGCGTTGGATAGCGAGGGCTTATGTAGATTTTTTCCGGGGAACGCCTTTGTTAGTGCAAATTTTTATGATTTACTTTGGATTACCTGCAATTTTGCAAGAACTTGGTTCGACATTTACTTTCGATCGCCTACTTGCTGGAGTCATTGCTTTAAGTTTAAATAGCGCCGCTTATATTGCAGAAGTTGTCCGTGCTGGGATTCAATCTATTGAAGCAGGACAAGGTGAAGCAGCACAATCGCTAGGTTTGAGTCCCGTACAAACCATGAGGTATGTAATTTTTCCCCAAGCTTTTCGGCGGATGATTCCACCTTTGGGTAATGAGTTTATCAGTTTGTTGAAAGATACAAGTTTAGTTGCAGTAATCGGTTTTGAAGAATTGTTCCGCAAAGGACAGCTAATTGTTGCTGATAACTATCGCGCCTTTGAAATTTACGCAGGTGTAGCGGTGGTTTACTTATGTTTGACGTTAATTTCTTCCCAAGCATTTAGCCTATTGGAAGCTTGGATGAATCCCGTAAAAAGCCAGAATAAATAGGATACATTGCATCACTAATCAAATTGATAAACCTCTGTCTTGAAAAGCTTTGATGCCTGCGGCAAGCCCCTTCGGGTCTACGCCGGAAGCCGGCGCTCAAACTTTTCGCTGTGTACCTCTGCGTTTTACTTTGCGTTTCTTTGCGTTTAAAAATTAAATCTTATTTAGGGATAGGTTGATTATCAGCCATTAAACTTTCAAGACATAGTTCAATAGCTTCTGTAATACTCTCAATAGCTTCCTCAAAAGTATCGCCTTGAGAATGACAGCCTTTGAGAATAGGACAAAAAGCATGGTAACTACCATCTTGTTCTTTTTCTAGAAGAACCGTATAGTTATAAGCTTGTTTACTGTTATTTGTCATATATTTTCACCTTTTTTGCAAGCTAATAATTTTTAGTTTAGACCTAATTCATAATGATAGATTTCATTTTGAAAAGATAGCGATCGCCATTTTGTATTGATAAATAATGTTAGCGATCGCCATTGATGAGCGTGGATTATAGCTTATTTACCACCGAATTTAAGCGATCGGACAAATTTACTTTACCTTTTGCTACCAATCCAATAGAAAAAGTTATGTATTATCCATCAGCTAACTCTACTGTTATCATGGGTTTGTAATCATTAAGAAATGTAAATGGTAGCTATAAATACAAATTGATTGAACTTGATGATTGCGTATTTGCTATTTGAGGGCTGAATATACCGCTGTAGCCATGATGTAATTAAAACCCAGTAAATATGTGTCAACTATTCAATGCAAACCCAGTTTGTGTTGCATTGTAATGGTTTAGTTTGCCACGTCAAAAATCGAAAACTTTTCATTGGAGGATAAGCAAATGAGAAATTTGAAAACGATCGCAGACAAATCCTCATTTACTACCGAAGTACCAGCATCATTTGTGGTATTTCTTGTCGCCCTCCCTCTTTGTATGGGTATTGCGATCGCTTCGGGACTTCCGCCATCCCGCGGCATAATTACAGGAATAGTCGGCGGAATTATTGTTGGTGCGGTTTCTGGTTCTCCCTTGCTAGTTAGCGGCCCGGCTGCTGGACTAGCGGTGGTTGTTGCAGAAGTAGTTCAACAATATGGTATCGAAATGGTTGGGCCGATTCTGCTATTAGCCGGTTTAATTCAATTACTCGCAGGTATCTTTAAACTCGGCCAGTTATTTCGCGCCATGTCGCCGGCTGTCATATATGGAATGCTTGCAGGTATTGGGGTATTAATCTTTGCTTCCCAATTTCATGTCATGCTAGACGACAAACCGCGCATACATGGGATTGAGAATTTAATATCTATTCCCAACACTATTTATAAAGCTTTGTTTCCTATTGATGGTAGCCCTCATCACCTTGCAGCACTCATCGGTGTAACAACTATTATCAGTCTTCTGCTGTGGGAAAAATTGAAACCCAGGAGTTTGAAATTGATACCTGGTGCGCTTGTCGGCGTTGTAATTGGCACTGTCATTGCAACATTCTATCAATTCCCGATTCAGTATGTTGACGTACCTGCAAATCTATTACAAGCAATTCAATTACCAACAATTGCTAACTTACCTAGTTTAATTCAAGCACCAGTTTTGATTGATGCGATCGTCATTGCATTCATCGCTAGTACAGAAAGTTTGCTTTCAGCCGTAGCAGTAGATCGACTGCATACCGGGCCAAGAACCAATTTCGATCGCGAATTAACAGCCCAAGGAATTGGCAACATTATATGTGGATTCTTGGGTGCTTTACCCATGACAGGAGTGATAGCCCGCAGTTCTGTAAACGTAGAAGCTGGTGCTAAAACGAGATTATCAACCATACTTCACGGTGTATGGCTGTTAATTTTAGTAATTGCAGTTCCAACGTTGCTTAAAATAATTCCCATTTCTAGTTTGGCAGCAATTCTAGTTTTTACTGGTTTTAAATTAATCGAAGTAGAACATATTCGCCAGTTAAAAAAGTATGGTCGTTTCCCTTTGGTAATATTTTCCGCTACTTTAATAGGCATTGTTGTTACTGACTTAATCACAGGTGTTTTAATTGGGATTCTGTTAACAGGAGTTTTACTAATTCACAAAATGTCCGTGCTGAATGTCGAAATTATTAAGCACGATAACGACCAACGAATAGACATTTATTTACAAGGTGCCGCAACATTTGTGAGGCTACCAAAACTGGCGAACAATTTAGAACTGGTGCCTCCGGGAAGGGAATTGCATGTTTATATGCAAGACTTGGCTTATATAGATCACTCTTGCCTAGATTTACTATCGGTGTGGGCAAAACAACAGCAAAAAATGGGAAGCACTTTAACTATGCAATGGGATCGTTTAATAGAACGTAACCGCAAACCATTTACTCTTTAGAACTGAAACTAGATTTTTTCTCACGCAGAGGCGTAGAGGCACAGAGAAGAGAACACAAAGAAAGGCTTTTGCAAGAGGTCTTGTGTAATCAACCAGGAGTTAATATAGGTTTTATGGCGTTGCTGAATATGCTCTTACTCTCTGCGACTCTGCGCCTCTGCGCGATCTAAATTCATATTCTGAATCAGCAACGCCTTGGATTGAGTTGCGCCTGAATCAACCAAAAATATATGACAATTCTGAATGCTCGTAATTTATCCTTAGAAGAAGTTCATCGTCTGTTTGGCTTTCAAAGACAGTACAGTGACTCTTTTTCTAACTACTTATCTCTGGAACCTCTGACGGAAGCAGAACAGCAGGAACTCAAACAAATTCAGAATGACTTTGATAGATACCTGACAATAGGTAAAGTTTCTGAGGGTCAGGTAAAGTTTCTTGCAGTTGCGCCTTTACTAAGATTAGCTGGTTTTTATCGCTATCCGATTGAGATACTTTTAGAAGAAAATATTGCTGATATTGAAGTTGAAGACGAAGATATTAAAATTAAAGGTAGATTTGATATTTTAGCTATTAGTAAAGCTAAACATACAAACCCTCAAACTTATTTTTGGGTACTGTTAATTGAATCTAAAAATAGCCAAATTGATATATCAACAGGTTTGCCTCAGTTACTCACCTACGCTTATAAAAATTTAGATAATCAAAAATCAGTTTGGGGATTAACGAGTAATGGTAGAAGTTATCAGTTTGTCTATATCGAACAAGGAAATCCCCCTATTTATTATCTGTTACCAGAATTAAATTTAATGGAAAGAGAGCGTTCAAGTCAGTTACTACAAATTTTAAAAGCAATTTGTCAGCTTTAAAAGCAAGTATTAAGGTAACAATTTATGAGTCAAGCCATACCCAAACTAGTCAGCTTTGAAGATTTTGCAGCGTGGCGACCTGAAGGCGGAAGATACGAATTACATGATGGTGCGATCGTTGAAATGCCCCAACCAAACGGTGACCATGAAGATGTTGTTGGTTTTATAGCTAGAAAACTAACAGTAGAATTTGACCGATTAAATTTACCTTATACAATCCCTAAAACGGCGCTGATAAAACCTGCTAATTCGGTATCTGCTTATTCCCCAGATGTGTTGATATTAAATCGTCTGAATTTAGTGAATGAGCCGTTATGGAAAAAAGAATCAACTGTATGTTATGCGGCATCAATTCCCTTGGTAGTTGAGGTAGTTAGTACCAATTGGGATGATGACTACTACACAAAACAAGGTAAATATGAGATTATCGGAATTCCTGAATATTGGGTTGTAGATTATCTCGGTTTAGGTGCTAAAAAGTTTACTGGCAACCCCAAACAGCCTACTATGTCTATTTATCAATTAATCGATGGTGAATACCAAGTTACTCAATTTAGAGGTAAGGATCGCATCATCTCGCCTACTTTCCCAGAATTGAATTTAACCGCCGAACAGATTTTTCAAGCTGGAGGTTTCCCAAGTAGTTAAAGATGCCGAGAGAGCTTTTTTCCAACTTTTCAGACTTTTAAAACACGGTCTAATAAATAATTGGTCATACTTCATCATCGTAGATATTTTCTCGACGCAAAGCTTCATCATCAAGGTTGGCATAGCTTTTTGGTGCTGTATCTATCCACTCCTGCCAAAGTAATAATCTCTATGATGATGTTTTAGGTTTACTAGTTAGTAACGTTAAATGCTTGTTACTAAGTTTTTCTTGAAAGAGTTTTTGCTCTTCGGGGGAGAGGTTTAGTACCACTTCTACAAGAGAATTAACAAGTTGTACATTCATAGTTATTTATACAATTCACTGGGTCAGTCTATGCAATCGCCTTTCGCCTTGTCCTGATGCTACTTTACTATAATACTGACTATTACTTGTGCTATACAGCAAAAGACATAGCTAATTTCTACGATCGCAGACTTGAAGTGAACGTTTACAAGCTTTGATCGATGAATCTAAGTGACAGAGCGATCGCCGCATAATTTCCAACTCTTTTTTAGGCTAAGAATTATTTAGGCGATCGCTTTTAGATACAATAAATTTTCACCTCTGTCAATACTGTTCGGTTAAGAATAAGTTTTGTAGGGTGTGTTATCGCGCCAGCGTAACGCACCGCCACAGATTTGCGGTGCGTTATGGACGATAGTCCTAACGCACTCTACTGGCTCAACTGCAAACCGCGTCAACGAATAAGTAGTCGGACAGAATTAATTACACAATGTCATTGCGAATGAAGCGTTCGCGGAACGTCTCCTAGAGAAGCGGAATGTAGGCGAAGCCTTCCCGAAGGGTAGCAATTCGCTTGCGGTTGGGATTGCTTCACTTCGCTCGCAATGACTGTAAAGGACTACCAAATAAAAAAATATACAACTTTTCTTGTGGGGTGGGCGTCTCGCCCGCCCGTAGAAAGGGGCGGACAAGATGTCGACCCCACAAGACTGGATAATTTATTTCTTGGTAATCCCTAAATATTTTTGTCCATCTACTTATCAAACAATACGCTTGGTGTTAAGGATAATCGTAGGTTGGGTTGAACGAAGTGAAACCCAACAAACCTCGAAAAATGTTGGGTTTCGTTCCTCAACCCAACCTACGCAGTTTAAAGTTTTTGTCTCTAACTGAACCGTATTGACTTATCAAAGATTCGTTGGCGAACCTCAGATATTCATCGACGAAGCTCAGATATTCATTCACGAGTATTAAAGACTCGTCGGCGAGTATTAAAGACTCATTCGCGAGTATCAAAGA
>JAVRBO020000046.1:0-169782 GCA_034531195.2 Nostoc sp. ChiSLP01 | reverse complement strand
TGAGTAAATCAAGGCTCCGTTCTCTTTAGATTTTCTTTACGAATCAGCTCTAAGAGTTAGGAGTTAGGAGTTAGGAGTTAGGAGTTAGGAGTTAGGAGTTTGGAGTTTGGGGTAGAGATACGATTAACCCTTGTCTGTACTTAAAGAATTATTCTCCTTGTCTCCCTTGTCTCCCTCATCTCCCCACTCCCTACTCGATACTGCTGTGATGATAAACTGCAAACGTAGCCATATTGTGAAGATACTCAGGAAAAAACTTTGGGTAAAGTCATTTTAGTAACAGGCCCAGCTCGATCTGGTAAAAGTGAGTGGGCAGAAACTCTGGCCATAGAGTCGGGCAAAGCAGTTATTTACATAGCAACAGCCACTGATAACCCAAATGATGAAGAATGGCACAAACGCATTTTAGAACACCAAAAACGTCGTCCCCAAGACTGGGTAACTCTGTTTGTACCCGTGGAACTGTCTGCTACCCTAGCTGAGGCGAAACCCCATACCTGTCTTTTGGTTGATTCTCTAGGAACTTGGGTAGCTAATCTTCTAGAACAAGATGACCAAACCTGGGAAAATATGCTTGCAGAGTTTTTAGAGACGGTGGATTTGGTGGCTGCTGATATGCTGTTTGTGGCAGAAGAAGTAGGTTGGGGTATAGTGCCAGCTTACCCTATTGGCAGGACGTTCCGCGATCGCCTGGGTTCTTTAGTACGGCGGCTAAGTTCGCTGTGTGATGCTGTTTATCTAATCGCTGGTGGCTATGCTCTCAATCTCACTCTTCTTGGTTCGCCATTACCAGCGTCAAAGACTTAATTCAAAATTAAACATTTAACCTCCGAAATATCCTCATTAAAATTTAGAATTATATTATGGCTACCAAACAAGAAGTTAAGGCGTATCTCGCCTACTGGTTTCAATTGGGTAAGAAAGTAATCGTCGGCAACGGCAAGGCAAGCATTTTGCCAAAATCGGTGCTAGATGGCGATCGCTATAGTAAAGAATTTGAAGAATGCTGGGAGCAGATTCTCTCCAAAGAATCTGCTGAGTGTCATCTGGAAGGTACACAAGAAACCATTGCCGAACTGTTGACATCGGTATGGGAGATGCTACCTTGCTGTCGCTGTACAATGCCAGTAGCTGCACGAAACCTTGGGATGCCACCTTTGTTGTGTCCTTGCAACGATTTATTAAGCTGGCCTAATACTGAATTACCAACACCACGAGCTCCTATTAAGACTCAGGAGCAACTTAAAATCATCCAGGCTCGGCTGTTAGATAATAGTGTATGAAGTAACAACCAATTCGCGAGCTTAATAGTTTTTGATAATATAGGCAATAGGGAAAGATTAAGTACCTTTGGCTTACTGCCGCTTACTTTATAGTGTATGGTATTTTTTTAGGGAATCAAATTTGGCTTACTTTATTTATCGCTTATTCATATAGTTTAAATTGGGGATATTTTCTGTTAGGCTATACTCGGTTTTTAATTAACATTACTTGGATAATTTGTATTGCTATCTCACTGGAAACCCCTAAAGCTTGATACAAATCATTCAAAAAGTTTTTTTCTTCTTCAGCTACTATACCTTCAGCCAAAACTAAATCGGTGGCTACTGCAAAAGCTGATTCCCGCAAGTCTTGAGATAGACAATCTTTGGCCGCATTAAATAAAGTATTAAAATGATCCTCTTGAAAAAGAGATAAAATTTTATCCAATAGACTCTTCATCATCTCATGGGGATAACTTTTAAAAAGTTTCATCCGAGACAGCACACAAGTGATAGAGTTTGCTTGCTCGACGGAAAGGTAACCGTCTGGAGCTGTTGCCATCAAAACTATAACAGCAAAAGCTTCCGCTGAATTCAGTACTGGTTTTTGGCTTCCTGCAACCAACACAGCATCGAGTAGACCCATTGTAGTAGCTCCTTGGTTAAGGTCTCAATAGCGATACAGTTACCCGTGCATTTGCTGGACTTCCAGGTAAGACTGCAACGCTGTGAGACTTTTATAGTTTAGTGTTCCCAGGATTATTTCACAGCGAACACTCGCACCCAATGGCTTTTAGCAATAATTACACTGCTATCTACGAACTTAGCGTTCTCCTGTCTTTTCTATTGTTTCAATTACAGCCAAACCTATCCCAGAAGCTGCTATTAACAGTATTGCTGATATCAAAAAAGCGTTGGTCAGCATTCGTAAGGCTTCGTCGAAAAAAATATAGGTGGTCATTGCTTCACCTTCTAAACTTTGTGCCGCTAGTACTTTTTATTTCTCCACATGGTGATAGGTGAATTTCGCTGAAAAAGTGCTAGCAATTGCATCTTAACAAAACTTTAGCTGTTTATGAACACTGCTGAAACTTTTTATTTCTGAAGATTTGATGAACTTCAAACAGTATTTGTAAAAGAAATTACTGAGACACAAGTCCCAACAAAAGTTATGAAACCTTAGACTTACGTAAATATGATTCTGGATTCGTCAATTCAGTGACAAATACTCAATAAACCAAATACCTTTAAAAGGTTTATTTTTCAAGACTATTTTCTGAAATCTCAAGAAGAGATTCTAGAGAATTTACTGAAAAAATTCCTAGCCATGTGCATCTATCTCAGTGCATATACAAAAGCAGATCCATCCACAATCCCAAGATTATACTGAGAAAAAAGAAACCCTAAAAAATTTTTAAATAAAAAGACGTTATTTTTCCCAAACGGATGAAAGCTGTTGAGGAGCGATTGCCTCCGGCAAGAATGTAAAGAAATATTACGATTTTTGAGTCCAGGTTAAAGTAAACAACGTTCAATAGTTGCTAGAACCGATTGAGAAAGTGCATCAAAATCGTAGCCACCTTCTAAGCCAAAGAGAATTTTACGAGTTAGCGCCAGACAATAATCGGCGAACAAACCATAATCTTGTGATTGCAAGTTGATACTTGCCAAAGGATCTGCCTCATTGGCATCATAACCAGCACTGACAATTAATAAATCCGGTTCAAAGTTAGTTAAAAACGGTACTACCTTTTTTTCAAATAATGGCTGATAGACCGTAATATCACTACCAGGGGGTACTGGTAAATTCAAGACATTATTATAAAAGCCGCGTTCTGTTGCTCTGCCAGTACCGGGATAGCATGGGTACTGATGTAGGGAACAGTAGGCGATTTGCTGATGAGTTTCGACGATCGCCTGAGTACCATTACCGTGATGTACGTCCCAATCGAGGATGGCGACGCGGTTAATTCCGGGCTGTTCTAGGGCAAAAAAAGCGGCGATCGCGGCGTTAGAAAATAGGCAAAAGCCCATACCCGCGTTACTTTCGGCGTGGTGTCCTGGTGGACGCGCCAATACAAAAGCCGGATTACCAGATTTTAATACAGCCTCAACTCCATCTAACCAAGCACTCACCGCCAACAATGCCACATCATAACTGCGCGGCGAAACTGGGGTATCTCCATCCAAAGGGCCGCCGCCATTAGAGGCAATTTCCCAAAGTTTTTTGATGTAGGCTGGGCTGTGAGCCTTAACTAACAAAGGCATCAACTCTGGCTGTTCTGGTGCTGGTGTGGGCGATCGCCATGCAATTTTATCTGCAAACGTAGCTGCTTTTAGGGCATTAGCGATCGCTATCAACCGTTCTGGTTTTTCCGGATGGTATTTCCCAGTCTTGTGATCTAAAAATTCGTCGGAATATATGACTGGTAGCATAGGGCGAAAAATAGTACCAACACTGAATGCCATTGTATCTTTTTTAAGAATAATTCAGAACTCACAAGTCAGCATGAATTGGGGTCTGATTCTTTGATGAACATTAGTTTACAATCCAGCCGAATCGTCAATCAAAGAGAGTTTTAACATTAATTATGACAATTTTCTATTTTTATCAGTAGAAGCTTTATTTTTTAATTCTCAATTATGAGTTCTGAATTCTAAACTATATTCACATCTTTGCTTATCTTCAACATTTTATTTCCACCAGGTTGCAATTCATATTCAACTTTTTCAATATTTATTTTGTAACCTTTGTTATTATAATATTTAATTATTCTTTCTAAATGTGGCGAAGGCTTTAACATTAAATCTATCAGAGGAAATATTCTGATTTCTTGAGCAATACGCAGCATTTCACCAACTGAATTTAGGTGAAAATCATAATCTAGTTGGTCTGAATATAAAAACAATAAATGCGAACACAGGGCTATATCAAATTCTTGATTATTATATGCCAAGTTGGGCAATTCACCAAATATGTATCTGTTAGTATTTTTGCCATTCTGATAATCAGCTAAAAATTCTTGAATGACTTTGACTCGGTTGTGTCGCAAGTCTTCTGGAGATTTATGATAGCTCCATACCCAATCGTTTGGTGTAGCCTTAACTTGATTAATAATATTGTCTACTACTTCATTAAATCTTTGCAAGATTCGATCGCCAGAAAATTGGTACAGTGGGTCAATAGAAACTACACTTTTACCTTGACGCGTCATTTCAGCATTAAAGCTCGCTGGCCCATCCCCAACCCCAATAATTTTTTTATTTAAATCTGCGTTTGTTAAATTGAAAATTTTAATATATTCATCCATCGATCTCCCAAAAGGAACTACTTTATCTAAAACCATTGTCATAGAGTTTGCCTCCTAAGTAGATTGATTGTACTAGTTCGTAATTGGCAATTCGTCATTAAGACACATATTAAATAAATTTGGCATTCGTTAGAATTATACGATTATCTACTATTTGCCCCGCACGGCTAGACGACAATTATTCAAAAGTATGTTAGTGTCTTTTACAACTTTCAAAGGATTTTTGCCTTTAAATACAGCAGCGATCGCCGCTTCATAAGGATTTCTTCCTTTTTTTTTCACAGCCTTGATTGCAGCTTCATTTGATAATCCTCGGACGCTAACTAGCCATGCCGCTAACACATGTCCAGTACGTCCAATTCCACCAGAACAGTGTACAACAACTTTTTCGTTTTGTTTATCTGCTTCTGTTAAAAAAGGAATTATTTTGCGTGTAAGGGTTTCTAAATCAGCTAAATTAAAATCTGCGATCGGTGCCCAACAAACTAATTCGCTACCAAATTCCTGCTTGTATATCCCCAGAAGATTGGAATAGGAAGCTAATTGTTCATCTGGAAGAAGGCAGCAAACTCGTTTGATACCTTGACCTTTCATGAATTGTATCCAATCTTCAACCATCTGATTAGTATATCCAGGTCGCCTGGCACCAAAAACTACCTGCTCGTTTTCGCAAGCTGGGGCAAATTTGTATCTCTTAAAATATTGGATTTCTAATTTTTTCAATTTATTCATATTTACCATTATATAATTAGCTTTTATTCCGAAATCAATATCTTAGCTCAAACTTTTAAACAATAAAATACGTAATGTGAATTTGCGTAAATAATTATGCGATCGATGCCTATCGTCTTTCAAGAGTCCAAAGGCTAACTTTCACTTGAGACTCTTGACAACTTGAGCGCAAAATATAAAATTTAAATGCATACTAGCTTATCATTTTCTTAACCAACGTATTTGCTTACTCCCAATCCAGGGGACAATCATTCTTAACTGAACTAGATTGACAATAAAAAACTGAGATTACCATTATGCAATTCAGACGAAACCTTATCCTGACAGTAGTTTTGCTGTTAATTTTAGCCAGTATCTCCTATCTACCTTTCACTTACAGAGATACACCAGGTGAGAGGGATGGTTTCAGAATGGAAATCGGAATAATTGACTCAGTTATATCTGGAAAACCATTAGGTAGCCCATTGCTTTATGGTCGCAACATCTCTTTTGGCTACTATGCACTAATAGATATTTTTAGACCGATTTTTCAAAATAACTTTACTATAATTACCCCAATTACTAACTATATAAGTTCTTTGAGTTCAATTTTAATGGTTATTCCTGTTTTTTATCTTGTCAAAAGATATTGGGGAGTAACCACGGCAGTATTAGCGAATTTACTATTAATATTGATTCCAGTTTGGTGGAGTACAAGTTTGTATGGCCATCCAATGATCCAAGCTGTATTATTCATGTTCATAGGTTTAGCGTTAATTGCATATCGTTCAGAGATAAAATCTTCAGAAGCTGGGTTACTGAAATTAATATTATTAGATATATTGATAATTTCTGCCTTTTCTTTATGCTTAATGTTTAGGCTGGATGCAGTCCTAATGTTTTTACTTATTCCAGGTTGCTTTTTTTTGGAGCGATATTCTTTAACAAAAGTTATTTCTTATTCTAGTTTATATATTTTTTTCGCCATAATTATATTTTTTGCGGTAAAATCTCAACTTCCAGAAATTAATATAGAGAGTGACAGTATATTGGAAGATTTAATTTTCTATCATGGCCCCGATATAGTAGTTGAGAATTTCAAAACAGGAACTAAAGCCTTTATTGAAGCGTGTAATCCATTATATGTTCTCATTTTCTTTATTAGTTTGGTTTACCTTTGGGTCAAACGCGACGATTTAACTCTGTTATTCATCTTTCCTACGCTACTTGTCAATTATATTTTTTGGCTACCAAACTATTATCCACCCCGTCATTTCATCTATGTCTCTCCAGTTTTAGCAATTGGTAATGCAATATTGTTGCACGCTGCTTTTAAAAAACTACTTCCTTTTTGGAGAAATCAAAAAATTATCGGCATTAGCTTGGCTTTAGTTTTGATTGGTATAATTTTTGTAAGTTACAGAGTTTCTTATTCAGTTCCTTATCCTTATTGGCAAACTCAAACCGAAGACAACAAAACGCTTGCCAAGAATCTCCAAGATTTACCGCCTAGAGAACAGCGAATTTTTGTGGTTGCTGATTCAATCCCTGTAGTGCTAGAAATGCAACTTTTATCTAGTAAAGTTCAGGTTAAGCCTCTAAAAACATCGTTATTTACAGATACTCAAATTAAACGTCAGAAAATGAGTAAAATATTGAAAACCAATCCGACAAAAACTATAGATTTACTTGCAGTTAAAAATGAAAAGAATAATTTTATATTTTATATTCAAGGCTGGAAGAAAAATGAAGTAATAAGGTTCTTTAAAGAAAGCAATGAATATGATGATGTTTATCTAGTAATTCAAAAAAATATTCCATCATCTACCCTTACACCCTCTGATATATCTAAAAAAATAAATTTTTTAGATATATAGAACTACTATTTGATGGGAAGTAAAATGTATAAAAAATTACTAAATAATTTTAGTATACTGATTGGTAGTTTAAGCGATCGCTTACAATCCACATTGCGATCGAGCTATCAAAATTTAGCAATTGTCATAGTGATTTAGGCTCTCGATCGACTAAGGAACGGTAGAATATACCTAATTTTTGTAGCTTCAAAGCCGAACTATGACGATGCATTCCACACTCCAACGTGCATTTGCTAACCGCTGCGTTCTCAAAGTAATCAGCGGTTTAAATAACTTCGACACTGCTAGCGTTGCCGCTACTGTCAAAGCTGCTGAATTTGGTGGTGCTACTTTTGTCGATATCGCCGCTGATTCGAGCTTAGTCCAGCTAGCTAAAAGTTTGACAAATTTACCAGTTTGTGTGTCCGCAGTCGAACCAGAGAAATTTGTTCAAGCTGTGGCTGCTGGTGCTGATTTAATTGAAATCGGGAATTTCGATTCATTTTATGCTCAAGGACGCCGTTTCGAGGCTGAGAAAGTACTAGCCTTGACTAAGCAAACCCGCGCTCTGCTGCCAGAAATTACCTTATCTGTCACCGTTCCCCACATCCTGGAACTAGATCGACAAGTACAACTAGCAGAGGAACTGGTGAAAGCTGGAGCAGACATTATCCAAACCGAAGGCGGTACTAGCAGTAACCCAGTTCACCCTGGAACTTTAGGATTAATTGAAAAAGCTGCCCCCACCTTAGCAGCAGCTTATGAGATTTCTCGTGCCGTCACAGTACCAGTACTGTGTGCTTCAGGCATTTCTAGCGTTACCGCACCATTAGCGATCGCCGCTGGTGCCGCTGGTGTTGGTGTTGGTTCCGCCATCAACCAACTCAACAGCGAAGTAGCGATGATTGCCGCTGTTCGTGGCTTAGTGGAAGCCTTGGCAACTGCAACAGTGTTGAGCCAGAAGTAAAGAGTCTGGTATGGGGCATTGGGTAAACAGGGCACGGGGAAAGGGAAAGGGGTAAGGGCGAAAGATTAAATTTATTCCTTTTCCCTTTTCCCTTTAACCTTTTCCCCTACCTCCCCTGCTCCCTGCTCCCAATGCCCCATACCCCTTGTCTCCCGCTCCCTGTACCTTTAGCTGACTACAAAATTTACCAACTTCCCAGCCACCACAATTACCTTTTTAATTTCTTTGCCTTCAATGTAACGCTGGGCAACCTCAGATTCACGGGCGTATTTCTCCAAAGCAGCTTTATCAGATTGTGCTGGTACTTGAATCGCGCCACGAGTTTTACCCATAACTTGAATTACTAAAGTAATTTCATCAGCTACCAAAGCAGCTGGGTCAAATGATGGCCAGGTTTGCGTGTGAACTGAATCGTTTTCACCCAACAACTGCCATAATTCATCGGCAATGTGTGGTGCAAAAGGCGCTAGCATAATCACTAAAGTCCGAATCCCTTCTGCATAAATTGGTGAATCTTTGCAGCTGGCATCAGTGAGAGCATTACTCAACTTCATCAATTCTGAAACAGCCGTGTTGAATTGATATTCATCTTCAACATCTTCCGTCACCGCTTGAATAGCAGTATGAATTGCCCGCCGCAATTCCTTTTCTGCCTTACTCAAATCAGAAACTTCGGCTTTTTTATCGGATATCCCAGCAGTAATATAATCTGTCACCAAACGCCAAACCCGATTTAAAAAGCGGAATTGTCCTTCAACATCGGCTTCATCCCATTCCAAATCTTTTTCTGGCGGCGCTTTGAACAAAATGAACATCCGCGCTGTGTCTACACCGTACTTGGAAATTACATCTTCTGGCGCAACACCGTTACCCTTGGATTTAGACATGGTGGCATATAGACGTTGCAGCGGTTCGCCTGTCTGAGGGTCGCGGGGGTCAGCAGCATTCACCAAATTAGAAGGAATCCACTTATCTTTGCCGCCCTTATTAGGGTTCAAGTAAGTTAAACCCTGCACCATACCTTGAGTTAACAGGCGTTGAAAGGGTTCGTCAAAATTCAATAAGCCTCTGTCCCGCAGTACCTTGGTAAAGAACCGCGAATACAACAAATGTAAAATTGCGTGTTCAATTCCACCTACGTACTGATCGACTGGCATCCAGTCATTGATTTTACTGGAATCAAAAACCTGTTGTTCGTTCTTAGCATCAGGGAAACGTAAGAAATACCACGAGGAATCAATAAAAGTATCCATCGTGTCAGTTTCCCGCTTCGCTGGAGTGCCACAAGTCGGACAAGGCACATTTACCCAGCTTTCCAATTGAGTCAAAGGTGAACCACCACGTCCAGTAAATTCGACCTCTTCCGGTAACTGTACTGGCAAATCTTTATCGGGCACTGGTACTATCCCACAATTAGGACAGTGAATTACAGGTATCGGTGCGCCCCAGTACCGCTGCCGGGAAATCAACCAATCCCGCAGTCGATATTGCACCCGCATTTTACCAAAACCTTGTTGTTCGGCGTACTCCACGATCGCCTGTTTTGCATCTGTAGAAGCCATGCCAGTAAAAGCACCGGAATTAATTAAAATTCCTGGTTCGGTATATGCCTGGTTGTATTCAATTTGCACCAGTTGTGTGACTTCATCCGTCTGTGATGTTGGAGTTAAGTCAAAACCTGCAACATCTTCTGGGGAAGCGATGACAAAATCAATGGGTAAATCGTAAGTCCGGGCAAACTTAAAATCCCGGACATCGTGTGCCGGTACTCCCATGACTGCCCCAGTACCATATTCATACAGTACGTAGTCAGCAATCCAAATTGGTACTTCTTCCCCTGTAAACGGGTTAATTGCCTTACCACCTGTAGGTACGCCTCGCTTAGGTTTATCTTCAGCGGTACGTTCCAACTCGCTTTGATTAGAAATTTCTTTAATAAAAGCTTCTACTGTTGCTTGTTGTTCTTTGGTGGTGACACGCTTTGTTAAAGGATGTTCTGGTGCTAATACCACGTAACTTACGCCAAAAACTGTATCTGGCCGTGTGGTGTAGACAGCGATTTTTTCATCTATGCCAATAATTGGAAATTCCAAGTAAGCGCCTGTGGATTTGCCAATCCAGTTTGCTTGCATTAATTTGACGCGTTCCGGCCAACCAGTCAACTTATCCAAGTCACTCAGTAATTCTTCGGCATAGTCAGTAATTTTAAAAAACCACTGCCGCAACAATTTGCGCTCAACTATTGCCCCACTGCGCCAAGAACGTCCCTCGTTATCGACTTGTTCGTTTGCCAGTACAGTTTGGTCAATGGGGTCCCAGTTTACCGCCGCTTCTTTTTGGTAAGCTAAACCCGCTTGCCAAAACTGCAAGAAAATCCATTGCGTCCACTTGTAATAATCTGGCGAACAGGTAGCGAGTTCGCATTCCCAGTCAATAGATAAACCGAGACGCTGTAATTGTTGCCGCATCTGGGTAATATTCTGATAAGTCCATTTTGCTGGCGGTACGCCACGGTCAATGGCAGCGTTTTCTGCTGGCAAGCCAAAGGCATCCCAACCCATTGGGTGTATTACCCGATACCCTTGCATTCGCTTGAGGCGGGCAATCACATCAGTAATCGTATAATTACGGACGTGACCCATGTGTAAGCTGCCCGATGGATAAGGAAACATGGACAAAGCGTAGAATTTTGGCTTGTCGCTAGCTGTAGGTGTTCGATCTAAGCCAAGTTCTGTCCATGTTTTTTGCCATTTTTGCTCAATTGCTGCGGGATTGTATCGGGAATCAACTGAATTTGCTATTTCCAATGGTTTCATGCCTATTACGCTTTATTTCTACTAATCCTAAGTATTTCGCTACTTTTAGAACATTTGAACTAATTAATGATTTCTATGTCTAGTAATTTTTAAAATTAAATTATAAAATAAATTTATAAATCTCCTGTATTCCCTATTCCTATCTATCTTATATCGCTAAAGTTCTTAGGCTATCAGGGACAGTCATTATTTGCCTATCGGAAAGTTTTATAAAAAAACTCCCCATTACTGAGGAGTAGGGTAAGAATACTGTAAAGTGTGGACTACTGACTCACTAGTGCGATCGCCTGTTCAAGCCTCATCTTAGCTAGATGTAAGTTCAGCAACCTTTCTTGTTCAAATCTATCTGGGTAACTCATTCGCCTACCTTCGAGTGTGATTCTAATCAGCGCTATTTGCTCGTTAGTAGGTGTACCCATTTCATCTATCGCTGAACCAAAAACCTGGATAGAAGTAAGGGAAGGTGACTTTAACCCTCTCCCTACTTCCATCTGTTGAATCGCTAAAATCGGGAATGCCATTAAAGAAGTGATATAGCTTGCTTTGTACGCTGCACTCCCTGTAGAGCGAATACCGTATCGACGGCATAAATCCTGTAATTCAGGGACAGTCTTTATTTCGAGTTCTGAACGTGTAAACATAGAATTACCATTTCTCAAAAGTGGTATCGGTGGTCAACCATTTGTCAGGTGAGAACACCACCGATTTTTAACTCTAATTGCTCGTTTGCACGCAGTTCAAGCTATATTTACATCTCTCAACAATGCCTAATCCTAAGGGTAGCCCAGAAAATCTAAAAAATTTCACCACAGACAGAGAGGAACCATTAACGACTACTATTAGTTTCCGTGCTACTGAAAAGATGAAGCAAGAGGTAAAAGCACAAGATGACCCTGCTGAATTCTGTAGAGAAGCGATTCAGAAAGCGCTGGATGAGAAAAAAGCAAAGTAGCACTTACACTTAATTGTTTAACTATTAATTACCCGGAAAGTTAAATTGATTCTTGGTTGAACCTGCTTC
Organism: Nostoc sp. ChiSLP01; assembly: GCA_034531195.2. Classification (GTDB taxonomy): domain Bacteria; phylum Cyanobacteriota; class Cyanobacteriia; order Cyanobacteriales; family Nostocaceae; genus Nostoc. Next base: position 157,838 of record JAVRBO020000046.1, on the reverse strand, counting down.
GATGTTTTGGGGATTTGATGCTGCCAAAAATGCTGTGTTACACCCGCCATGAGAAGGAAGCTACCATCTACTAGCTCAATTTCTGCTTTCAAATCCTGATTGTGTTTATGTCTAAACATAAACCTTCTTGTTCCGCCAAAGCTTACAGAAGCAATTACAGGATTTTGACCTAGCTCTGGTTCAGCATCAGTATGCCAGGAGATTCCATCGTTTCCATCTCGGTAAAGATTCAGTAAAACACTGTTAAAATTAACTTTTGCAATTTCGTCAACTTTTTCTTTTACTTGTAATAATGTAGGTATCCAAGGTTCTGGATCGAGATGAATACCTGAGAATTTATATGACATGTTTCTATCTCCATACCAAGCAGTTTTTCTTGGTAAATTTACCTCCTTACCATAAATCTTCATTTTGTCTTGTCGCCATTTTATTTGGTTAAGCAAAGTTTGAAAAATATCATCACTGTCTTGCTGATTAAAAAAATTGCGATAGAAAGTAACGTCTGCATCTTGCATAGATAAAACTTCTTTATCTATATTTTCTATTGATTTATCTACAAGAGAGCCAAATCCTGAAAATAAGTCTCCCTGAATTACATCTATACTTGGCTTATTTTTCATAAAATTTTCCTCAAAGTTTTATAGTGAACTGCCTTTCGTACCTCTGTATTTTGCTAGTTTTAAATTTTCCTGAGTTATTGTAAAAAATTCTTTCGTAAATAGCTTCATGCGAATAAAACGAATTTTTCAGGATAGCATACCCATTGAATAGCTCGTAGAAACTATCTATTCTGTAGTTTCTTGCATTATTATACGGACTTGTACAAATAATACGATTAAATCCTGAAAATGATTGAATAATTAGCTGATAGAGCTTATATAAATCAAAATCTTCAACATCTAGTATGTTTGAAAATAGATGAATTTTAATATTCCTAGAACTTGAAACAAAGTCACTATAATTTAATTTGTCTATACACTTATTGACTGTTGTTATTAGAGAGTTATTAGAGAAAGTAGGCTGTAACATCTGGCGAACAAAGCTATAGCCTCGCCATAGTGCAATCGAAGATGGTTCTATGAGTGTAATTAATTCTATTTTAGGTCTGATACATTTTTCTATGAGATAGTCGATTAAAACGCAGGTTGCAAGCGCCTGTCCACATCCCCAGTCGATAATTTCTATGCTTTTACCTTCCGTGTACTGAAAGTTAGTTGAAGGAAATGCTGCGTAAAGCTTGTGAAAGTGGTGTCCGCCATAGAGAGCAATATACTTATCACATTCCGCTTCTGTATTGAGTACTTTCCTACCATGATCTATATCAAGATCGCAAATAAGTGGAAGTTTTTCTATTTTTGGTTTATAAATATCATCAAAAAATCTAAACTTTATCTGTGATTCCTTTGGGCTAGAAACGATCGTACAGAAGCCTTAAGAGTGGATCTAACTATTCTCTTAAGTTGCCCAAATCAATATTGCAGTCTAGCTACTTATTATACCTTATTTTTCTATGTATTCTGTGAGAAGGGGATTATTGGTGAAACTTTCCATATTCTTCTCTATATTCTTTATTGTGCCTCTGTAATAAGATTGAGTCTCTTTCTTGCTATGCTCACAGCACACATTTACAATACTCACCTCTGTGGTATGCAAAGAAATCAGATAAGTAGGTAGACATAATTAAATGTAAGATTGGAGCTTTGTCCGTAGTAAGCGATTTATCGCTCTTAACAGATGTTTTAATGCTCAAGCCCATACTACGAACTTTAGTTTAATTGAGTCCTTCTAGTTAGTTAATATAGGCGATGTTGGAATCAAATATAAAATTTTCTGATTTGGTGCAGGTTTTTGTTTACGGCACTCTCAAACCAGGTGAAGCTAACTATAAAAGATTTTGTGCTGGCAAAATCGTAGATGCCAAAAAAGCTTTTGTAAAAGGCAAATTGTTTGCTTTGCCGATGGGCTACCCAGCGATGACGCTGGGAAATAGCCAAGTCCACGGATATTTAGTTTCTTTTGCCAACCCAGCGATTTTAAATCAGCTAGATGTATTGGAAGGTTACCACCCCGCTAGAGACGTATCAGAAAACCTTTATAGCCGAAAAACTATCGAGGTTTATCAGGGAGAGTGGCTTTCTCTGGGTTGGGCTTGGGTTTACTTAATGAGTTTAGAGCGAGTTGACCAGTTAGGAGGCGTCCTCCAACCTGACGGTTGGTGGAGTGGCTCTAGTCTAACTGCAAAGTAAACTTATTATCTGTTAACTTTGCGATTAATTAATTTATGTCGTCTCTGGAGTCTTGGCGTTGGGGTGGTATCTGATAAATTGAATTTTCTGGAGGGGCTACTGCTGCTTTCGGAATTTCAATTACCGGGTTATTTAGTCCCACCATTAGCGAGGAAGGAGGTACTACAGATTCCGACGACGTTTGTACTGGCTGTATTTGTGGTCGCTGTGCCAGTTGTGGTGTTCTCGAACCACTACCAGGTATTAAGCCAGATACTGCACCAATTAGACAAGCCGCGGCAGCTGCGCTTCCAACCATCCAGTTCAAGCGAGAACGTCGGCGCAAACGTGTGAATACTTGCTTTGCTGTTACTTCCGGCGACTGTTGGGCTGTCGGCACTGGCAGAGTCCGTAAGCCTTGCCTCAGCTTTAACAGTCGGGCATACAAACATTGAACTGAGGGATCGCCGGCCAGCCATTCTTCCACTTGCCTGCGTTCGGCAGCTGTAACTTCACCATCGAGATAAGCACTTAATAACTCGAAGCGATCGCGCTTCACCATATCCATAAAACCCGTTGATTCATTGGTATACTCAGCCATTCCTTCTGACAAATCTTCAGGAAGTTGTAAGTGGGAACGATCGTTAAACTGAGAATCAGTAGTCATCTTAACATTATTACCAATTCATACACGGGTAAAGTAAACCGGAAATTTGGAAAAATTACTCAATTTTCCTCCTTACGGCAGAAGTAATCTACGTCTTTGTGGTAATTCTTAATCAATGCTTAAATTCTCCCATTGGGCAGAGGCAAAATACTGTAAATTAAGAATCTAGATAGTTTTGCAACTGAGCTTGCAATCTGGATCTAGCTCTGGCGATTCTTGATTTGACAGTTCCCAAGGAAACTCCAGTAATTTCAGCAATTTCTTCGTATGCCATGCCTTCAATTTCTCTCAGGACAATAGTAGTACGAAATACCTCTGGTAAATCCGCGATCGCTTCCCGTAGTTGTTCGTAAAATTCTCTGGTTGTTAGTTCTTCTTCAGGCCCTGGGGTATCACCAGCAATTTCCCAATCCATCTCGCCATCCTCTACTGAGCGGGGGGCATCGAGTGATAACGGACTTACAATCCGCTTGCGTTTCCGCAACTCATCGTAAAATAAGTTGGTAGCAATGCGGCTTAACCAGCCCCGGAATTTAGCCGGCTCTTGTAAGCGGTTAATATTCCGATACACTCGAATCCAAACTTCTTGAGCCAAATCAGCTCTGTCAGGCCAATCTGGAGCTAAATGGTATAAAACCCTATCTACTTGGGTTTGATAGCGGCGCAATAGTTCCGCAAACGCAGCACGATCCGGGCGCAGTCCAGCTTGACAACGCAAAATTAAATCGTGGTTAGGAAGTTTGTCAACTTGCACTGATGCTTCTGGATACTTTGCATCAACCGTTGACCAGGATACAGTAATCGACTGACTCATAGATCGTACTGGCTCTAAATCATCCCTTTCTATTAGACCTGCTAATAGGACACAAGTTCCTTGCTAAGGTGACGGATTTATGACTGGAACACTGAGGCACAAAAGTTTGGCTAAATTTATAGCAGTAAAAAGAACCTGTTTCTCCTTATACTACTTGGATGTTTCTGTGTTACCCATGAGCTAACAAAGGTATGTTAAATAAGCACATTTTGTTACTTTTAGCAACTGGGTATATACGCTTGATCGAGATAATTAAATTTGGTTATAAGGATGAAGATGAAAATTTTGTAATTCTGACTTCTTGATACCTTTAAAATTTAGGCAATAATCTTTAGAAGTTGGGCTGCTCTGGTGGCAATGATGGTGGTTTATTTTTTTGATTTTCTTACCAGAATAGTTGCTGATTGTTCTGGTTGTACCCCGTAACTAGCACCAGTGTTATCTTGTTCTGGTAAGTGAACTTGAAAAAAGAAATTGAGGGAAAATGTAATCGTGACTGCTAGCAATAGTTTTTCAAACATAGTTTTTCTCCCACCCACACCATTAATAATTGATTGCTGCATTTCCAAAGTTGTGCCAGAAAGTCCGAGTAGAGGCTTACGACCTCCTGAACTTTGGAGGAATCTAATTCCTCGCTTAAATTTTTGCTGCTGGGATGCGTATAGCCTTAGTTTGCCCAGAGCTATTGGCAGATTTATAACAGAAGTGATAAGTATTGATAAATTTTTAGCGATCGGATGATGAAGGCATCCAATTCTTCGGTTGGATACGTCAGGGATAAACAATAGGCAATAGCAATGGTAAAAAATGAATCTGTAGGGCGTATGGTAATGTTGCTTTGTTTTGGCACAGCATTTTTGTCTTTAGCTGTGCATTGGCGCATTACTACGGCACAACGGCAATTTGAACAGTCTGCATCTGCTTCGATGCGGCAAAGCTCTAGCCTAAACAACCCTCAAGGAAGCCGTCGAGAGGAAGCCTATAAGAATTCCTCACAGGTGAGTTTAGGGCAAGTTGCGCTGGGTGCATCTGTACCTCCTGTTGAAAACGCCCAAGGCTCAACTGTTGAAAGGAAGTTAACATCAAAGTCTTCAGCTGTTAAGTCTAGTTCTCAGTCGAAAAAAATTAAAAAGAATGTAGCTAAAGCAACACTTCGTAAGTCTTCTAAACTCAAGGCTCAAACTAAGTCAAAAAAAATTAAGAAAAATCTAGCTAAAGTAACTCAGCCAATAGCTTTTACACTCAAGCGTTCTGCGTTGAAGTCTGAAACTAAGTCCCAAACAATTAAAAAAAATATAGCTAATCCCACAGAACCCCCAACCAACACGCGGGTAGTGGCACAAGCAGAAACACAAAATCCAATTGTGGACAGTTGGCCTAAAGCTTTATGGCCTCAAGCTTCAGCACAACAAATACCATCTAATAAGCTAGTATCTGGTAAAACAAAAGTGGTGGTTGATTTGAGCGATCGCCGCACCTACGTATACGCAGGAGACGAAGTTATAGCCAGCTACCCCATTGCTATAGGTAAGAAAGGTTGGGAAACACCGACGGGTTCTTTCCAAGTAATGCACATGCGACACTATCCAGTCTGGCGTCACCCAATTACAGGCAAAGTATTTGAGGCGGGTACAGATAGTCCTTTGGGAGACAGATGGATTGGCTTTTGGTCAGATGGACGGAATGAAATTGGCTTTCATGGCACGCCGGATATTGACCTGCTGGGAACGGCTGTATCTCACGGTTGCTTAAGAATGCGTAATTCTGATGTCAGATTGTTGTACGAGCAAGTCAGTTTAGGAACAACTGTGTTAGTGCGTGATTGAATTAAGGGTCATTAGAGACGCGATTCATCGCGTCTGTACAATAGTTATTAGCCATTGGTTATTTTTTTCTGTTAATTGTCCCTTTTAAAAAGTCTGAGCGCCAAAAGCCGACGCTCAGACTTTGTGTTTTGTGATTTTTCGTTTGTCCTTTGCAAATGATTAATGACCAATGACTCTTAAAATTATAATTTTTGCTCAAAATTAGGTGCATATGCCCTAAGTAAAGCACCAACTTGGTCGAGAACTTCATTGCCAGTACTTTTGCCCAAAGCTTGCCGTTCTGGGAAGAAGTTAGGCCGATCTAGGTAACGACCGATCGCTTCATTTACTTGCTGGGAAATTAGTTCTTGCAGTTCTGCTTGAGCACGTTGGCGCTGGTAGTTAGCGCCTTCTTCTGTAGTTGCATACAAGGGTGGTAGCCGATTGAGAGCGTAAGCTGCAATATCACCAACATCCAGGGAACTTTCGCTGGTTGCCTCAATTTCGGCGACTCTGGCGATCGCTTCTGTGAGTACCAACTCTTCCATAACGTTAATGAATTGTTTTCGAGGTACCGCCACTACCTCACCTGTCAATAGCGCACCCATTAGGCGATCGAGCGCCATATACTCTTCAATAGAGAGTTCCGAAGCGTTGTCACAGATTCTACCGACTTCTGCTTCCATTGCTGGTGTCAAATAACCATCCTGGAGAGCTTGTTCTACGATTTTTTCGATACTCATAACGCTTATCATCATTTATGTTAGCCAAGGAAGGTAGGGACGGTATCAACCCAATTGATTTTGCTTACTTTGGGCAAAAATATCCAAATTATACACAGACGCGATCGATTCCGCCTCTACTATTTCACGACCTTAGTTCGCCAAGGTGTTGGATCGACAGATAGCCCGTTGACATATAGACCCCAGTGCAAATGCGGCCCAGTGGAAGCACCTGTTGAACCTACTGCGCCGATGAGTTGACCAGCTTTGACAAAATCACCTTCTTTAACGTTAATACGACTCAGGTGCATGAAAACACTGGTTACTCCTTGACCGTGGTCAATGCCAACTACGTTACCGTGAATCCGAAATCCTTGAGATACCCTACCTACCAAAGCAACTCGCCCAGCGGCTGGAGCAATCACGGGTGAACCGGCAGCACCAGCGTAGTCAAGACCACGATGATAGTAGTCCTCTGCAAATTTACCATTATAGTAGCGACGTACACCATAGTTTGTACTCATGCGCCCTGCATTTGGTTTGAGGAATACTCCATTCCAATATTTTTCTGGTGTTTGTAGTGCTTTGAAAGCCGCTACGCGCTTGAGTTCATATTCGGTGGCGTCCACTCCAGCTTTACCTGGTGGTAAAGTAATGCGTTGTATGGGGAACTTGCGATTTTGTACATTCACCGCCAAGTTTTGCACCCGACCATCTCCTGTCACCTGAAGCGATCTAGTTCCAGCTTTTTCCAAGGGAGTTGTAGGAACAAAAGCTCGATACTGATTGGGTGCAATTTCAAATGCTGGGTATGTGTTTTTGCCAATAGCTACCGTTGGATTTATACCATTCTCCGGATTATCTAAATTAATTTCTACCGAAAGTGTATCTCCTAATTTAGGATTAGTTGGAGCCACTTTTACTTGCAAAGCATCTACAGGCAATGCCCAGGTAATGGGCACAACAGCAAAAATTCCCTTTAACAAATTTATTGCACGACCATTAGCTGTCAATTTTTTGACATTCAAGCCGAGCAACTTTTTATCTGAATTGCTAGTGCGATTCTCAGTAATCATAGAGCTACCATAAATCCCTTGCTTGTGTTGGAAAATAGACTAGTTTATTACTAGTAGGATTTTCTTTTGACAGCACATATTGTTGAAAACCATAAATTTTGTTTGCCCAATGGTCTAGGCACTTATGAAAATTAAGTCAACAGCGAACAGTTACTAATGGAGAATGATTTGTAAGCTTAATTTGTAAATTTCTATTAACTCTAATAACTAAGGTGTATGACATTGTAATTGTTTGTAAAATTTAACTTGATTGATGGTAAAACCTCTTTAGTGACTTGCCATAGGGATCGCTTGTTAAGCAACAAAAGAAACTTTTTTTGGTTAAAGTCACTACATAATGGTACTTGAATAAAATCTGGGAATCAACTGGACACTTCTTCAACTGGACACCGATACCACACTTTCAGGTCAAATTTGGTCTAAGCAATTCAGCTAAATCAGAGGTAAAGTACCAGAAATAACCCAAAAAATTAACGCGGTTAGGATTTTACACAAAATTACTTCAATTTAGTATGTAATTACTAATCTCCATCTACATAGTAATAACAGATTTTTTGTGTGTTGGTAAAATATAAAAAAATTCAGTAGTTTTACTTAATTGCTTTTCGTTTGGAGTACTAAGGATCGATAATCGAGATTAAAGCTTGAAATTTCGACATATCAACTGGAATAATCGAGCTTTGAACTCAAATTTTCCTAATTTATAGTATGCGCTTTGATTTTTAAACTTATTTGTGTAGTAAAGAGTGGGGAGTGGGGAAATGAGGAAAATAACTCCTAACTCAACAGTCAACACTTTTCAGAAGGCAGGAGGCAGGAGGCAGAAGGCTTTTATGGAACCCACGTTTAAAAACGTGGGATTGAAGTAAGGACGCTTTGTATCTCGCGCTAGGCGTCTCGTACCAGTATTTTTTTATATAGTGCGGCTCTAGACCCACAACTAAAGTTTTTATTAATACTTCTTACCTTCTGCCTTCTGCCCTCTGCCCTCTGCCTTTCTTGGTAATGATTAATGAATGACAAACTCAGCACTTTGCTATAAATTTTAGCTGATTAGCTTCAGGCTGATAGTTTTAGTTTTGAGTTTAGTTTACTATCTTCCATGCGAACGATGCGATCGGCAATGTCTAAGATGCGGTTGTCATGAGTAACCATCAAAATGGTACACCCTTGTTCTTTTGCCAGTTTTTGCATAAGGTTGACCGCATCTCGTCCCGATTGACTGTCAAGGGCGGCGGTGGGTTCATCGGCTAGGATAATTTGGGGATGACTGACTAGGGCGCGGGCGATCGCTACTCTTTGTTTTTGTCCCCCAGATAGTTCATCAGGATAGTAATCCAAGTGGTTGCCTAATCCTACTTGCTCTAACATCTGGGCTGACCGAGTTCGCATGTTTTTTAACCCAATATGTTTGTGTAATTCCAAAGCCATTTTCACGTTTTGCAGTGCCGTCAAACTACTATGTAAATTATGTGCTTGGAAAATGTAGCCGTTATGGCGTCGCACCTGTATTAGTTTTTGGGCGCTAGCACCACACAGTTCTCGCCCCAACACCCGCAAACTACCAGATTGTGTAGAACGCAACCCACCCACTAAAGTCAGCAGAGTAGTTTTTCCAGAACCAGATGGGCCGGTCATGATAACAATTTCACCAGCGTTAATCTCCAAGTTGATATTACATAAAACTTGCTTGCGGAGTGAGCCATGACCAAAGTAGTGATCGAGATTATTAATAGAGATGACGGGTTGACTAGTCATAAATAGATCGATTACTCGTGACGGTCGTCATTGGTCATTTGCAAAGGACAAATGACCAATGACCAATGACAAATGACAAATTTAAAACATATCAGCGGGGTCTGTGGCTTGGAGTTTGCGGGTGGCGATCGCACCGGAAATTGCACACATAACTATAGTCAGCAGTAATACTTGTAATGCCCGAATCAGTGTTATGTACATGGGTAAATTTGTAGCTTTGCGAGTCAGTTGGTAAAGTGCTAAGGACACTCCCAATCCGGGAAAAAAACCTAGTGCTGCCAATATTAAAGACTCTTCAAACACCACACCTAGCAGGTAGTAATTACGATATCCCATTGCTTTGAAGGTGGCGTATTCCCGAACGTGGGCATTAACATCGGTGGAGAGGACTTGATAGACAATGATTACGCCTACCACAAACCCCATCGATACACCCAGATTGAAAATAAACCCAATTGGGGAGTTTGTTCTCCAAAAGTTATTTTCAAATTCAATAAATTCTGCGTGGGTTAGGACTTTGACATCATTTGTGAGGTAAGCTTTGAGCATTACTGCCACTTTTTTCGAGTCATAGCCTGGTTTTACCTTAATCAAACCTAGACTGACGCTGCTAGACTGTCGCCCAGAAAATAGCCGCAAAAAATCTCGATCGCTGGTAATTAAGTTACCTTCAGCGCCGAAGGAAGCCCCGACTTGGAATAAACCACTAATGATAATTGTGCGGCGTTCTATTTCCGCAGTTACAAGTTTACCTTCCTCGATTTGGGCGATCGCTTTTTGATAATCTCCTCTAGCACCGCGATCGAACAATGCCGCACCTGGCAGCTTAATTGCCTGCAATTGCTGGTTAACATCTGGTAAATCAAAAGCTGGCTTGTCTGGGTCAAAGCCGATAACTAACACCCCCGTCTCTCGGTGTGTTAGAGGATTTTTCCAGATTGTGTTGTTGAAATACATCGCTTGGGCCGACTTGACCCCCGGTATATCCATTGCTTGGTAAAGTCGCCGCCGAGAAAAGGTAGACAAGCTTGGCAAGTTACGGGCTTGGGGACTAATTAAAACAATGTCTGCTTGCAAACTACGATGTAGTCTAGTGTTACTGTCATAGAGCGCAGTCTGAAAGCCCAGCTGCATAAACATCAGAAGATCCGCAAAGGCAATGCCTAACAAAGCCACTAACAAGCGACTTTTTTCATGACTCAGTTGCAGCCATCCTAAAGGGGTTCGGCGTCGCAGTTGTTCAATCAATCCCATAAGTGGAGAGTGGGGGAGATGAGGGCGGAGGGGCAGAGCAGAGGTGAGAATAATTAATCACTAATGACTAATGACCAGTGACTAATGACTAATGACTAATTTCAATTACTGCTTTAACTTGCATATTGGTTAGGCTGGCGGCTTTTTGGCTGGAGGCTTTATCTAGTCGGATGTGGACTTCTACTACTCTGTTGTCGATATTGGTCGCAGGATCGGTGTCAATGACATTTTGCCGCCGCACTTGCAAGCCTTTACGATCTACGATTCCTTGGAGTTCAATCGATAGAAAATCGCCAAAAATTTGTACTTTTTGCCCTGAATGCACTTTGGCAATATCGCTTTCGTAAACTTCAGCGATGACGTACATCTGGCTGGTTTGCCCGATATCAGCAATGCCATCATTTGATACTAATTCGCCAGGATGAGTGTGGATCTTGAATATCTGTCCGTTTTGAGGCGATCGCACTTCGGTTTGTTTGAGGTTAACTTCCGCTAGATTCATCGCTGCTAGGGCACGACTGACTTCTGCTTGGGCAGCTGCTACATCTACTCCCCGGACTTCACTGATGCCATCGAGTGTTGCTGTGGCTTCTTTGATTTGTTGCTGGCTAGTGGATTGGGTGCGATTTAACTGTGCTTGAGCTTGCTGCAAGTTTTTTTGGGCTGTTTCCAAATTTAAACGCTTGCTGTCCCGTTGGGAAGCGGAAATTGCTCCTTGTTGATATAGTTGCTCGTAGCGTTCGTTTTCTGCTTGGGCGTTTTGCAGTTCGGCCTGAAATTTGGCAATTGTCGCTGTTTGGGCGTCAATATCGCCTTGGCGTTCTGCTTTGAGTCTGGCGATCGCTGCTTTTTGGGCGCTAATTTCACCGGGTTTTGCACCTGCTTGGGTGCGGTTTAGGTTAGCCTGGGCTACTTTGACTTGTTCTTGCGCCTCTTTTAATGCTGCTTGTAGGCGATCGTAGCTGCTCAAAATCGCAATTACTTGTCCTGCTTTTACCCTATCGCCCTCTTTCACTAACAATTTTTCTATTCGGCTTCCTTCCCCAGACACCGCAGCAGATAATTTAATGACTTCACCCTGTGGTTCGATTCTTCCTAAGGCTGTTACCGTTTTTAACTGTGGCAATTGTTTTGCTGGCAATTGTGATTCTTGAGTGACAGAATTTTGCCAGAGTTTTACTGTATAAAAACTTATTCCGCCAACCAATAAAGATGCAATTATACCTATAGCAACGGATGGACGCAGAATAGACTTAGGGGACGTTGTGTACCCTAGCTTTGAGTTTCGCACCATAGATTACCTCTTAACTAGTGGCGCAGAAAAAATAACAATTTGAAGAAGAAGTCAGAATTGAAAAATCAAAATGTAGAATTGTTGATTTATCACTGCAAAACCCTTAATAAAATTGGAAATTTTTGAAGTTTTACTGAGATAAGCTGATTTAGTCAGGTAGGAGAACAACAAAACTCTCTAATGAATCAGAGCTTTGTGTTACTAGCGAACTACTTTGGTTTTATGAAAGTACTTATGGTGATAGTAAACGGTTTTAAAATTACGGATTGTAACAGCGCCAACAATCAGATCTAAATTAGGTAAGTAAACTAAATATTTGTGCCTTGGCGACCAGGCAAATTAATCCTCAATTTTGGTAAATCTGCCGATTTAAATACAGTCTACACCTACACAAGGATACACCAAACATTAATTTAAGATATATGTTTTTTACAATCATACCTAAATTATAATTATTTTTACGTAAGTTATTTAGGGTCTTAAAATACAAATCGCTTTGTCATCAAAAGTTGAAATTTACTTCGATTTAAAATTAGACTTTTATATTTCCAAAAAAACTAATTTTGCCAACATATATTAATATATTTATATCTAAAAAATAATTTTTTTAGATATGAATATCTCCTATATAAATTTTCACAGTGCGTAAAGAAGTGAAGAAAAAGCGCATCTTGGCTTCTCAACTAAAAAGATAAAAATTGCTACAAACTATGGATTTATGTCCATTATTCTCAAATCAGCTTAATAATTTACAGTTTTTATACTTTTTGTATCCCTGAATACTTGATTTTAGAAGATAAGCCTTAGAGACTAATTGTGTCTTTCAATACTAAAAGTATGAGTAAAACTAGGCTTTTTAGATTTCTGATGCCTTGTGTAGCTGTAGCCTTACCTATAGCGCTGATTGCATATTTACGCCCAACTAAAGCACAACAATCGAGTGTGCATCTAAATTTGGGCAATCCAAGTAATGCAACAATAAACGTCTCATATCCAAACAACTATTTATTATTAAAGTCCCAGTATGCACTCAGTTACAGCCGTGACAGAGGGATTCCAAATTGGGTGTCTTGGCAATTAAACTCGTCATGGCTTGGTTCAACGCCAAGACAAGACGACTTCCGCGCTGATACCAGCCTCCCTACAGGATGGTATCGAGTAAGTGGCTCTGATTATTCTGGTAGCGGGTTTGATAGAGGACATATGACACCTTCCGCTGACAGAACAAGAACAGTAACCGATAACTCTGCAACCTTCTTGATGACAAATATGGTGCCACAGTCGCCTGATAATAATCAGGGGCCGTGGGCTTCGTTAGAAAACTATTTGAGAAGCTTAGTGAGCCAGGGCAAAGAACTATATATTATTTCTGGCCCCTACGGTATTGGCGGAACTGGCTCAAATGGCACAATAAATACAATTGTCAATGGCAGAGTTCAAGTTCCAAATAGAGTCTGGAAGATTGCTGTAGTCGTTAATCCTGGTACTGGGCCATCTGGGATTACGACTAGCACGAGGGTTATCAGTGTTGATATGCCCAATACCCAAGGCATAAGAAACAACGATTGGAGAACATATAGAGTTTCTGTTGATTCAATTGAACTCAAAACAGGCTACAATTTTTTATCTAATGTGTCTTCATCTGTTCAATCTACGATTGAATCTAGAGTTGACAATCTGTAGTTAAATAAAAACTAAAACTACACAGCTTTAACATAATTGTTAATTCGTAATACTTGTCTATGGCGAGTATTACGAATTAACAATTAACTGCTAGGTTTCTACAACTTTAGTCGAAAGACCTGCTAAATCCCCAGATGATGTTTTGCCGAGAATGTAGACATCAATATTTATCGTACCTATGCGATAAACTTTGATTTCATTAAGGTTATTTTTAAGTGTCTGGACAAGGGTTTTAAATTTTTTGACATTCTCTTTCTGTTGTTCGTCGTGCCATTCTTTTTCATAGGCGCAATTCCGAAATAAATAATCTAAACCTACTTCCTCAACCTGCGAATCTGGTGGATGATTTGTTAACTGGAGTAGTTTTTGAGTTGTCAGACTTTCAGCTGGGCCAGTCCAGAAAACAACCTCAAAAGGGTAGTCTGACTCACTCGTCATTAACAAATCAGCAGAAGATTGTTTTAAAATTCCAGCTATTTCATTAGTCATTAGCTTTTAGTTGTTGATAACTTTTTATGGTGATGTAAGGTAGAAGATAAGCACACATTAGAAAACTTACCTTAAATCGCTATGAGTCTTTTTTGCCTAGTTCATGGTGCTTTCCAAGGCGCTTGGTGTTGGGATTTGTTAATTCCTTACTTAGAAGCGCAAGGTCACAAAACCGTAGCAATGGATTTGCCGATTGAAGATGCATCTGCAAGTTTATCGCAATTCGCGAATGTAGTATTGCAAGCGCTTCCAAAAACTGATGATGATATTGTGCTGGTTGGTCACTCAATGGCTGGTACGGTGATTCCCCTTGTGGCAGAAGCCCATCGAGTACGTGAATTGGTATTCCTTACCGCCCTTATTCCATGCCCAGGAAGCAGTACTCTTGACCAATTTTCTCATCATCTCGATTCTGACAGCCTCAAATCATTAAATTACGAACCAAAACAGTCGCGTCAACTCGAACAATTTGATGATGAACCTTATATGTTTAATCCAGTTTCTGCTGGTAAAAACTTTGCGGATGAAGCAGTATTGATGGAAGTTTTCTATCAAGATTGCCAACCGGATGTAATGCGTTGGGCACTTTCAAAAAGACGTTCGCAGCAATCAATGGCATATATTTATGAAGTCAATCCTTTGAAGGCTTTACCAAATGTAGACTGTAAATATATTTTTTGTACTGATGACCTGATAATCTCTCCTGCATGGTCGCGCTACGCTGCACGCAAGCGCTTGGGAGTTGATGCTATAGAATTACCTGGAGGACATTGCCCACATTTATCTCGTCCTGCTCACCTGGCTTCAGTATTAACTAACGATCGCCCTAGTGGTTCATCGCATTAATTTTGCAGGTTTAATAAACGAACCGCAAAGGACGCAAAGAGCGCAAAGAAAGAAAAATTAAAAAGAAGTTCACCCCTCAGAACTAATGCGACAGACCACTAGTAGAGTGAATTAATCAGATTTTGGGAATAATCCTCATAGTGTATGAAAGCATCGTTTTGGTTAGTCTCACACTATGAGAGCGCGATTTCTAGAAAAAAACCAGATTTTTTGGGGTTTATCTGTTGTATTTAGCTGTATTTGTTGGGTTTGTTTGGCTTTAATTCCAGTACACGCCAATTCTACAGAGTCTATTGATATGCTACGCCAACAACAGCAACAAATGAACCAGCAGCATCGGAGTGTGGTTAACGAACGCGATCGCTTAACAAATCTTCAACAACAGGCGCAACAACACCTGACTGGTTTAAAGCAAAATCTACAAACCACCGATAGCTATATTCAAGAGAGTGAATCGCGATTGCAACTGGCTAACCAACGTTTGCAACAGTTGGAAAATGATTTAGCTGTAGCCCAACGTTCCTACGAAACTCGCCAAGTAGCAACAGTAGCACGATTGCGCTATCTCCAGCGATCGCCAGCGAGTCAAGGATGGGCTGTTTTGCTGCAAAGTCAAAATATCAGCGACTTTATCAGCCGCCGTCATCAGTTGAAGTTAGTCTATCAAGCAGACCAACAAATTTTGGTAAAACTCAACGCCCAAGCAAACTCTATAAATCAGCAAAAAACTCAAGTAGAGGAGCAAAAAAACGAAATTGCTTTGATTCGCGAACAACTATTAGCACAAAAAGCCGATTATCAAACCCAGGCAGAATCACAATCAGAATTGATTCAACGCCTCAATAGCGATCGCCTCGCTTTGGAAGCCGCCCAAAATCAACTAGAAAGAGAATCCAAATATTTGGAAGTTTTAATTCAGCAAAAGGTAGCAGCAGCGCAAGCAAAAACCAATAGCCGCACAAGCGTTATCATTCAAGGAACTGGCATGTTTGCCTATCCTAGCGATGCTGCTACTAGCAGTCCCTTTGGCTGGCGGATGCACCCAGTTCTCGGCTATCGTCGTTTTCATGCAGGGATGGATTTTGCCGCTAGCTATGGTAGTACAATTCGGGCAGCTGATTCGGGCACGGTGATTTTTGCTGGGTGGTATGGTGGTTATGGCAGAGCTGTAATCATCGACCACGGCAAAGGCATTACCACGCTGTACGGACATACCAGCGAGTTGTATGTTAGCGATGGGCAAGGAGTGGAACGAGGACAAGCGATCGCTGCTGTTGGTTCCACAGGTTTATCGACTGGGCCGCACCTCCACTTTGAAGTACGCCGCAATGGTTCGCCCGTTAATCCAGCCGATTATCTTTAATACGAGAGCAAATGCGATCGCATCTGTGCTATAATGCAGAGGACTAAGGGCGCGTGGCTCAGTGGATAGAGCAACAGATTCCGGTTCTGTGGGTCGGGGGTTCAAATCCCTCCGCGCTCGTTGAAATTAACAAAAGTACAAATAATCGTAGGGGCACAACATGTTGTGCCCCTAAATTTTACTATTTGTCATGCTTGTTTGGATAGTTCCTAACCATCAGCAAAGAAGAGAAAGGGACAATAGAACAACCCCATATCTAAACTCAAAACTTTGTAACACGTAGCATTACATTTAAGTACCTGCTACTTTTTATCATATCTTTGCGGACAACCCACAGTTTGGTCTTTCTCAAACAACGAGGAGAATGGGAGGAATTTGAAGCTTTGGAAGCCTCAGGCACTATTTTTAAAATATCCTCTTACCTTGGTTTTATCCATTTTTGATTTAATTAAGCCAGGTAAACAGTAAAGTCTCTCAAACGCTCAAATAAAAAGTCGGGGAGTTTTATAACTATGAGTTGTTTCGGACGACCTGGAAAAAGATTAGCCCATAAAAACCGCTTAACGAAAGCTTAAATAAACAACGGATTTCCCAAAAAGTGAAGTACGCAAAATAAGTCTCAAAGTCAGCGAGAAAGCCTGTTTGAATTCTGGCTTCCGTCGGCTGATGCTCTGGAAAGCTTGAATTCACTAATTGTGCTGAATGTTATTGTTTCTATAACAAGCTGTTAACCCAAGTTATCAATTAATTGAATCTGCCTGTAGCTATCGTGTAACTTGAAAAGCTGTTTTGATGAGTAGTCTATCACTCCAGCTAATCTGTTTCAAGAAATTATTGCTATTGATTATTCTTTGATAAAAAACTTTTGGAGCCATTCAATATGTATTGAGCAACAACACTTATGCTACATAATGTAGTTTTAGCTACATCGGTTAACCATTGGGAATAAAAAAATCACAAACATACTATCTAGATTTTGCAAAATGTATTATTATTACTTCGTAGCTTATAGATTTTACAGGTAGAACATCCTGTAACAGAGGAACCTTGCGTCAAGCAAGAGAGTTCTGGGCATTTTAAGTGCCAAAATTCTTAGTTTAAGTTAATTTGTATTATTTTCCTGGTTTTGTTTTCTGCTAGCCTAATATATCTTTAAGTTGTGTATCTTAAAATGCTATTTGTATAAACTTGCCATATAATTCACTCGTTTCCTCATTCTTATTTTCAGTTATACGTATACCTTTCTTCAAGAATTGGTAATAAGCTTAATTGGTACTAAGCTCTAATAGCTTGTTAATAATTAGGCAGATAAGTTAGAGGTTTCGTACATACTGCAAATAATATAAATACATAAGTCCAACATCATTCTTACTTTAAGTAAAATTAAACTAAATGACATACAAAGATTTAGAAGACATTATAGACGCGAAGATACAAAAAGCTATACGGAAGCACGAGATAATAGTTGCTTGCATTAGTAGTATTATTGGTTTTATTTTTATAGTAGGTTTATTCCACGCAATTTGGCTCAACCACCTTCAGATTCGACAAATTTGGTTGAATTGATTATCGGTTGGCTTGAATGAGTCTTGATTAATAAGCGTTCCCTGATGCTGAGAAAACTAATTAAAGTTACAGATATTTTTATCAAAGGGAATTGCACCTATGGAGAATAAAAATAATGGCAGAGCTATATTTGTCTTATTTTTGACTGTATTTATAGACTTACTTGGCTTTGGAATTATCCTACCGATACTGCCTTTATATGCTCAAGAATTTGGCGCAAATCCAAATGTAGCCACTCTACTTGTAGCTATTTATTCTTTAATGCAGTTCCTATTTGCACCATTATGGGGTGGTTTTAGCGATCGCTACGGTCGCCGTCCGATTTTATTACTCACTTTATCAGGTTCTGTAATTGCATACATAGGGTTAGGCATTGCCAACTCATTATGGATGTTGTTTATTGCTCGTGGTTTTGCCGGGATGATGGCAGGGAATATTGCCACTGCTCAAGCCTACATAGCAGATATTACCACTCCAGCGAATCGAGCTCGTGGTATGGGCGCAATCGGAGCGGCTTTTGGTCTTGGCTTTATCCTCGGCCCAGCTATTGGAGGTATTCTCACAGGCCCCGATCCCAACAGTGCCAACTTTCATCTACCGTCCTTATTCGCAGGTGGATTATCTTTATTAGCATTGCTTTGTGCTTTGATATTACTTCCAGAATCCCTAAATTCTGAGATCGAAGCTAAAATCCAAGCTCATCAATACCATCAGCGAAAGTTGAATTGGCTAGAACTATCTAGGCGTCCACAGTTGTGTATCCTCATTGGTATCTACTTTTTAGTCACCTTTGCTGTTGCAGCTATGGACTCTACATTGGCTTTATGGTCTAAACAAGAATTAAATTGGGGCCCTCAACAAACTAGCTATCTTTTTGCCTTCATGGGGATTGTAAGTACAATCATTCAAGGAGGACTCATCGGATTCCTCAAAAAATATTTGGGTGAAATCAAGTTACTTTTTTTGGGGATATTTGGATTAGGTTTAGGATTACTATTAATTGGATTATCACAAAGCTTAATTTTATTGTTAACTGCCACCATACTTGTGGCATCGGGAATTAGTATCAGCCAACCAATATTGACCAGCTTGATCTCTCAGATGACAGCCTCAGAAGAACAAGGACAAATATTAGGAATTGCCAGTTCTTCCTCTGCATTAGCCCGCATCGGCGGCCCGACTTGGGCAGGAGCTAGCTTTATGAAATTTGGAAGTTCTGCTCCGTTTTTGAGTGGCTCATTAGTAATTCTGTTAGCTTTGACTTTGAGTTTGCGAGTAATTAAAAGTGCTTCTCAACCAAAAATAGAACGTGTAGCTAGGTAAGAATTTAGAATTCAGAATTCAGAAGATTTTAGTACCCAAGCTAAATAATTCTTGCCAAAAGTCTGGTACTCAAGTCTTTTAATCCCAAATCTAAAATCTAAAATCTAAAATAACTATGACTGGTCGCCGAATATTGTTTATAGGCATCTTTGTCAGTATTCTCATCACCTACGGAATTTGGGTGGGTGGGAGCATTCCTGCAAGCATTACCAAACTTCCCGACCAAGGATTAAATTGGTACTACTGGAAGCTTCCCAACCCAAATTTTTGGAGTCGAGTCACGGCTTGGGGTATGTATCTTGGGCATCAGTTTAGTATCTGGGGGTGTATCTGGTGGGCACAGCAAACGCAGCTGAAATACAAATCAGCTTTGCACCCAATTAATTATTTGATGCTTGGTATTAATCTTACGTTTATAGCTTTGCACTTTCTCCAAACATATATTTGGTACGATGCTCTGGCTCAAGATACTTCAATTTGGGCTTCCCAAGGCGCAGTCGTACTTCTATTAGTCTTGGTACTGATTTTAGAAACACCTCGACGCGGTTTGTTTTTTGGTAATCCTGTCCCATTTCATCGACAATTTTTGCAAATTATCAAGCTGTACCACGGCTACTTTTTCTCTTTCGCCGCTATCTACACCTTTTGGTATCATCCAATGGAAGCGACTCTGGGGCACTTAATTGGATTTCTCTATATGTTTTTGCTGCTGCTCCAATCATCGTTGATTTTTAACCGCACCCATGTCAATCGTTGGTGGACATTTAGTTTGGAAATTATGGTGCTTTTACATAGTGTAGTTGTGTCTTGGATGCTGGGACAGACCAAATGGCCAACATTTCTTTTTGGTTTTATTGGTATTTTGGTAATTACCCAACTCCACGGTTTACCTGTCGGTATCTGGACTAAACGCACTATCTATGCAGCTTTCTTAGCGAGCGTACTGGCCGTTTATACATTGAGCGAACGCGGCTTAGGCAGAATTTACGAAGTAACCTATATTCCTTTGATTGAGTTTGGGCTAGTTGGTGTAATTTACTTCATATTTATGCTGTTTTTATGGACAATTTCTCGTTTACCTGTCAAGACGTAATAAGTAGTAGCAGGATCGGGCTAAGATACAAGGTTGGGTTTCGCAGAGCCTCAACCCAACCTCCTATAAATAGTTAATAAATTATTGCGCGAATTAAAAGTTTTAGTCATAGCTATTTGAACTTATCTATTACTGCTTGCAGATATTTTTTAGAGGCGGCTTCTGCTTGAGAACGGATAATCAACTCCGGGGTTTTTAATTCAGCGCGAAGCTGGCAGTAAAAGCTAATGGTATATTGGAGCGATCGCGCAATTTCTTGGGCATCGTGTTTAACAGGAATAGTCTCACGAAAATCGCTCACCAGAGATGGAATTTCCTTTTCCAGATTCCTCACACCGCGTGGAAGCAGTCCAGCTTGGACTTTGGCTAATGGCGCCAGGACTTGTCCGCGCAAAAAAGAAAGAAAATCAATGAGTTCAAAAAGTTCGCCTCTTCCTAATTTCGTTGCACCGTAGTGTACCCACACCCAGAAACGGTCTTCAATCCACTGTTGGTCTACGGGTGGATAGTTTCGCGGGTTTTCACAAACAGCCAAGCTTAGTAAATTTTCTCGCTCCCAAAGAACAATAGGATTTTCTATGCGGTCTGTTTGGAAATGTTCTAAAAGCAAAAACTTCAAATCGACGTGTACGAGAGGTTCGTCATAGAGACAGATTAACAATCTCGGTTCGCCGACGTGTTCGCCAGTAAAAGCAGCCAGCAGTTTTCCCAGCTTGCTGGCTAAAAGCTGACGTTCCTGTAAAACTTCCTGATAATGAACATCATCGACAACGATAGTTAAATCGAGGTCAGAATACTCATCCATTTCTCCAGTTAAATAGGAACCAGCGATCGCTACACCTAGCAAACGTTCATCTGTTTTCAAGTTTGCCAGAATTTGCTGTAGTAGTTCTCGTTGTGGTTCGGGAACAGCCATATTAACTCCAATTTAGCGATCGCCAACTCTAAATTAACCCGCTTCGCGTATCCAGCCAACCATAAGCAACCTCAAACAACTTGCTTTTGGGTTACCTGCTGGCCGCCAAGGCTTTGATAGAATCGAGAAGCTGGGTTATCGGCTAAAACCCACACATCGAACTCATAACTGTTATCAGTAGACATAGGAGTAAAAATAAATGTAGAGACGTTGCAGTGCAACGTCTCTACAAGGTTTTGGGCAACGCAGAATTAATTTCTGGAGATATTTATCTACAATTCTTCCGCTTGGGGAAGTGGAAAGATTTCACCGGCTAAATAAGCCTGAAAGTGTTTTTGGAAGTACAACCAAGAAGTCATATCTTCACCATCAATAAAGCCCTTTGGTGCTTGTTTATATAAAGGAATACGGTTATTAATTTCGTCTTGCAAGAATTGAGGCAGGTCTTTTATACCATTGACTTTGCTACCAAAAGCACTGTAGATCAGTTGACCGGGGCGATCGCCTATTTTCATCCAGGGAAGCCATTGACCAATTCTATCCCAACTCAGTTTCAGTTCAGAAACTGAGTTGAGTGCTGGATTGAATAAATCTGCCGTTGGCACAGTTAATTTAAATAATTCGGCTGCTTGATAAATTGGATGTGGGCTGTATTCAGCAAACTTGGGATCTTCTGCTAAGGGATTGGGGTAATACGGGAATATATCAAAAATGAAGGTTGTACTGTCACCATCCACTTGTGCGGGAAAATTTCCCTTAAATATGCCCTGCACTGGATTATTCGCAACGTGGATAACTGGAACTGTCTCCCCTGTCCAAGGATTTTCCCATTTGCTCAAGACTTCCTCTGTTTGTGGATTTAGGTAGTAAGTCAGTTCCCTAGAAGTAAAATCCCAACTACCTTCTTCTGTGGGAATACACCTGCTAACACTCAATCCGAATATTTTAAACAAAAGTTGTCTTTTCTCGCCAGGGATCAGAGCGTAAATTTTTCCTTTCCAGATTAGAAAAGTGGATTCGCTAGGGTCAAGGGAAGAACGAGTTTTCACCCAGTGCTGCGCTTCAAGTTCTTGGATTTGAGCAACCATCTAAAACATCCTTTGTGTCTGGATAACAAAAGGATAAGCGAATTTGTCATTAGTCATTAGTTATGTATGGGGCATTGGCAAGAAGCAGGCTTAGAACCAATACAGTTCGCTTAAGACTCGATCTTCCCTAACTCTCCTTAAAAAAGACGGAACTGAGCAAGCCTTTTTAAGGGGGGTTGGGAGGATCTTTTAGAGCTAAATACCTTTAACTGAACCGTATCGGGCTTAGAACTTAAAGCTTCAAACTCAAAGCCGCAACTCCCAAGCTCAAAGCCGCAACTCCCAAGCTCAAAGCCGCAATTTCCAAGCTCAAAGCCTCAAGCTTCAACCTCAAAGCCGCAACTTCCAAGCTCAAAGCCGCAACTTCCAAGCTCAAAGCCTCAACTCCCAAGCTCAAAGCCGCAACTCCCAAGCTCAAAGCCTCAAGCTTCAACCTCAAAGCCGCAACTCCCAAGCTCAAAGCCGCAACTTCCAAACTCAAAGCCGCAACTTCCAAGCTCAAAGCCGCAACTTCCAAACTCAAAGCCGCAACTTCCAAGCTCAAAGCCTCAAGCTTCCTACTGTTTATTCCCCATTCCCAATGCCCAATACTTACAATTAAGCTGGTTTTGAAAGTTGCTTATCCAAAGAGCTAAATAAATACACCCAAAAAGGTAAAGAACTGTTAATCGCAATTAGCCGTACTAAATGACCAGTCGTGACGATTTCAACATTATGATTTAGTGCTAAGGAAACTAGGATCATTTCTGCTGAGCCTCCTGGTGCTGTGACTAAAAGACAGGTTAACCAGTCCCAAGAGGTTAATTGCATGGCAAGTATAGCAGCGATCGCTCCAGTTGCGAGGGTCATTGTCACAGATATCAAAGCATAGCCGACAGTCCGCTTGGTAAAGTTGGGTTTGTCTCCCCAATACTCACCAATAGTGATTCCCAGCAGCATTTGACCGAATAAGTTAACTAAAGGTGGTGGAGTAAAGCTAATATCGCTCACAAAAGGCAGCGAATTGAGTAAAGGATTAAACCCGATACCAATTAACAATGCACCAAAAAAATCGCCCGCTGGAATTTTGAAAAATATAGCAGGATAAACTACTAATGCAGTAATTACAAGTAGCAATAAGAGTAATCCTAGTTGAGATGGATCGAAATTGAGCAAACCACTTTTGACGGGTAGTGTTTGCATCCAAGGATTACCAACTAATGTTCTAGCGATGAAGGGAAACAGAAAAACTACTGAGGTAACGCGAATCGCTTGAACTAAAGCAACCAAGCTCACATCTTTATTGTAATCAGCAGCGATCGCTGCCATAATTCCCACCCCACCAGGAACCGTAGCTAGCATTGCTGTCAATAGGTTAGTTTTACTAATACGGGAGTAAATGTAACCAATGCAAGCCCCGGTCAGCAACAGAAACAACGTGAGAAAAATAAAGATGGGAATACCAGAACCAATACTAGCTAAATTAGTATGAGCATTGGAAGCGCCGACGGTTAAGCCTACAAGTGCCATTCCCACTTTTCTGGCAGTGCGGTTTGGTTTGGGAGAATATTCATAGAAAATTCGACACCCTTGGAGAACCACTGTACCAGCTGCAATCCCAGCAAATATCCAAGCAATTCCACCAATGTGAAACTTTGCTAGACCTATGCCCACAGGCAATGCTAAAAGTATTTCCAGGGCAAGAACAATTGATTGTTTTACAAATAATTGTTGCTTGGTAACAGTAGGATTGTTATGAGTATGTTCTTCTAGATTGGGAGCAACACTAAGACTTTGATTCATTGATATAAGCTTTATTATTAATTTAATACTAATTTCAATACCTTAGCTATTCTTTTGTGTTATTTTCTTCAATTTAGTCCATTAGACATATTGCCATTAATATCAAGGGCGGGCGATACGCCAACCCCACAATAAATGAATAGTTGAATATTTTTTGTTTAGAACTTCTTATAAATTAGTGATTTTACTTACCACAGGGCACAGGAAACAGGGTTTAAATTCTCTTGTTTGTATAGCTTTTTTGTTAAATTTTCTACTTGATTTACCTGCAATCTGCTGTATATTAGCTTATTGTAAATTCTGACTCCTGAAGTCTGCTTTTAGGGGGATGTTGGGTTTTGCTATAGCTCAACCCAACGTACTTTTATTTTTAACTGAATTCTGAATTCTGATTCAATCTTCATCAAGCGCCGGAAACACTTCCTCAAATTGCCAGAGTCTATCTTTATTTTCAACGAACCAAATACGAGTTTCTGGAGTTAATTTACTCCAAATATCTTCAGGAGGAATATGAGGAGATGCATATTGATACTCCTGGCCAAGTGATTTCAAATTATCTGCTACATCGCTGGGAATTCCGAATTGTTCCCAGTCAATTTTTACATTTCTTCCCGAAACTCCTGCTGTGGGATCGAAAATCAATTGTGCAGATCTGACTAAATCAGCAAAGTGTTTCGGTTTGAGTTTGGTGATTTCTTGAAGGAGTGATTCGTTATGTTCTGGAGACATTTTACTAGCAGTGGTGAAGAGTAGTAGTGTATTAAATCAGTCAACAGTCAAACAGTTTTTCACTTGGAAATCGTAAAACTGTTCGCGAATAACTGATTTTTGAACTTACTGCCAGAGATTTTTACCCTAATGTTTCTAGTTTAGCGCCGAGTCGCTAACTTAATTATGACTAAGATTATGGATTAGGGATTAGGTGTTGGGAATAATTTCGATTTCATTTCAGAATCATTATGTCCCTAATCCCCGATGCGCTTTGCTAACGTAGGAGTTCCGAGTTTCCCAATTCCTATTTTAGTGACGAGTGTAGGAACGCTCAAACAATGTTTTGAATTTCTGAGCTATGGTGGATATTGCAACTGCCGCTACAGAAACCGATATTGCTGCGATTTTGATTCTAGAATCATCTGCAAGTATCGCTACAGCGGCTAAAGCGATCGCTACCCCTATACAGCTTTGTTTAAGCCTATTTGTTACTTGATAAGCTCGATCGCAGGAACTACAAATCAGTGTGTGTCGCGAGAATCTGTCTTGCAAAATCGCTTTTGAATTGAACTCGCCATTTTCAACATTTTTCCATGTGAAATAACCTTGATAGAAAGGCAAAGACGACCCAAACTTATCTAGCCACTTGCGGTACTCAATCACTAATGTGTCAGATGTTTTCAGCGGCAAATATAGTTCTTTAAGACTTGTTGCCAAACGCTCAATTTCTGACTGTTGTCCAACAATCAAGGGTAAATCCTGCTCCAATATTTTGTTCGTATTCAAGTGATCGAGCCAGCGAGGCCTGAGTTTAACTCCCCAAGTCATAAAATTACGATAACCTCTAGCTAAAAGACGGCACCGTCCTTTGCCTAAAGGAATTGAATACAAAGCTAGTCCAAATGTCCAACCTTTTTCTTCAATATAAGCAGTGTTCAGCACAAGGCTTGGAGCAATAAAATCAATATACTTCCAGGCTTCATTTGATTTGTTAATTCCCCGCCACCTGCCTCGAACCCCTTGAGCCGAACTCTCTAACACTTCCATTTCTAGCGGTTGGGCATTTTTCCGATTACTACCACCCCTGGTGCCATGATGGCTAATAGCAACATGAGCAGGATCGATGACGTTCTCTACTAGATATGTTTGGTCATAAGGCAGATCCAAAATAAAGTCTGTACGCACGAATCCTGGCTTGTCTAAATCTGGCAGAATTGGGATAATTTCATCAACAGCAGTTTCTTTTTCACCAGCCCACACCCAAATCATGCCTTGGCGTTCCACAACTTTAAAAGATGGCACACAAGCATTGACTGGAATTTTCGCATCTGTTGGTAATTGGGGAATGTGCAGACATTGACCATCACTGCCAAACTGCCAACCGTGATATAAGCATTCAATTTTGCCGTCAATAATTTGTCCTTCAGAAAGTTTCGCTGTACGATGAGGACAACGATCTGCTAAACAGATAAGCTGTCCATTTCGATCTTCGAACAAAACCAAGGGTTCGTCGTACAAGGAAAAGCTATGAGGGCGATTGGCAGGCAAGTCTTGTATAAAGGTAACAGGATACCAACGTTGCCTCCAGTTAAATTCTTGCTTATCCTCAAGTTTCTCAAAGGTAGAAGTTGGTGGTGTAGCCTGTAGTGTCTCTGTTTCTAATGACATACTTCTCTCTAGGTTTCTATAATTGTAGACCTTGAAATCAGTAAATTATTAGTCCCAGAGATAGAATCTTTCTAGAGGAAAACTTCAAAAATAAAAAATGTAAATGTACTGAAATCTTCCTATTTAGATACAACATTTAATTAATTAAATATTGCAGCTTTTACTTTAGCTACTCATTTTCGATCAGAACTGTAACAGCTGCGATCGCAATCAACATTTCGTCATTTCTATCGTTGAGTTCGGGAATCGCTCGGCCTTGAACTACCATTCCCCCAGATTCTACTGTCAGAGTTTTTTGACCAAATGGAAGTACGGCTAGTACTTCCTCTTGCCTAACTTTTTCTGGGTATGGTACTGCTACTTGCACTTCGACAATCATTTCATCGGGATGGCTTAAACCAGCGACTTCCCAAACACCAGGTAAAGCATT
Organism: Nostoc sp. ChiSLP01; assembly: GCA_034531195.2. GTDB lineage: Bacteria > Cyanobacteriota > Cyanobacteriia > Cyanobacteriales > Nostocaceae > Nostoc. The sequence goes on along the minus strand of JAVRBO020000046.1, from coordinate 131,265 downwards.
ATGAGCGATCGCATTGCGTACCGCCCTAGATGCTGCTACTGTTGGTTCTTGTCCATGCTGATCTACTCCCATCCCCATTTCAATTATCAATCGTTTACGCGCCATTAAAACCTCCGGCAAATTTTTCACCTTACGTCAAAAAGAGGCAGAGGGGCAGGGGGGTGGAGGCGCAGAGGGGAAAGACTTGTTGCAAGTTCTCGCCTTGTTACCTTGTCTACCCATCTCCCCACACTCCCGCACTCTGGCAAGCTAAAACTACATCTTCCTCATCCATTTGGAAGCCTTTAGAGGGTATGCAATAACTTACTCAGACGCTCCGAGTAACTTTTCATTACCTTAATGGCAAACATTGGTGTTTCCTGAACCGCAAAGAGAAATGCTTTTTCATCGAGGAAAGCAAGTTTGCAGTCCGTTTTGGCAATAGCTGTGTAAGTTCTATTTTTTACCCCTATAAGTATGCCCACACCAAAAACTTCACCTGTATCAATGGTTTCTACAACCTTACCCTTGATTGATATATCTACTTGCCCTTCCACAATGCCGTACATGATATTACCAGTCTGTCGTTCTTCAAAGATGACTTCGCCTGGTGAAAATACTTTAGGATTGGGTTGTTTTTGAAATATACCGACTGTGACTACAGGACTTAGCATTAGAGCAACACCAAAATTCTTAGTTTTTGAATGAAACCTTTAGATAGGCATCATGAGAACCCAGAAAAGTATACTACTTTATGTTGCTTAACTCCAATTTCCGCAATATTTCTGATTGGTTAAGAAAAAATTAACGAATATTAAAGCTGGATTTATCCAGTTCAAATACTTATCAATAAGAATCACAGGTAAATTCTTTCAGTTGAAATATTCTCAACGAGGATAAATTTTAAGACTTGAAAATGTCATTTAAGTCTGTTATGAAACAGTAGCTTTACTATAGGAACAATACAGCAGATTGCAGCAGGCGTGAGATACAGGTTATTGTAAGGGCACAACAATGTTGTGCCGCTACCCGTGTACCTTATTTAGCTGAAAAATGCTGTATTTGATTTCTGAAACAAATCAGTACAATTTTACTCCTTTTTTTCTGTTCCTTGCTCCTTAACTACGCAAATAATTTCAAAATCAAAGTCTTGTATAAATTCATTTCATGAATTTATAGCTATCGATAATTAAAGTTTTGGAAAAGCCCTTTTCTTGGTTGAAGACTTTCTATTAAGAGTCAATACAATCTGGAGTAAAAGTAAGAAAAGTAAGAAAAGTAGGATCTTTTGAGAGGCACATACTTCTTGCTCAAAAATCTGCTATTGTTACCTTCAAGTAATAATTTATCTAAGAAAATAAAAATGTAAAGAAGGCATTTTCTTTGAATCGCCAATGTTAGAGACTGCGACGATAGACATAAAATCTATTGTTCTGTATTGCAGATATGTAATATCTTTCTTAGGGACTTCCAAAAAATAAAACAACTCGCAAAATTCACCCACAACTCAAGAATAGTTTGCGGCAATTAATCTCATTGTTGTGCAACTTGCTTTCTCGGATGTAGTAAGTCTACAACATCTCATGTTGTGGGCGATCGCTCATTTGATTGTTGAAATCTAAGATAGATTGACAATACAGAAACTCCTTAACAAAAGCTGCTACCTTGGCAGTTATTTATGCCTCTATCTCAGCTGTAATACCAGCTAAGACTCTGCTGAAAGTGCATCCATCGTAGTTTTTCCAAGTCTATCAGGCAGCAAATTTAACAAGATTATTTGTGTAGTAACACAACTAGTTAACTCCAATTTTCAAGAGAATTAAATTCTCCATTGAGGCATATTATGAAAGTGAAAGGATTTTTTCGTCAAGGTTTCCTGGCTTTAATGGGAGCTTCTGTATTACTTTTGCAAACTTTTACAACTGAAACAGCAAAATCAGAAGATCTTGATTCTAGAGTATATTGCTCTAAAACTTACTTACCTGTAGCCCTTGCACCTGGAGGAACAAAACAATATCGAATTTATGGTGAACTTTGTGGGCAAAAGCAGCTTGAACAAAAAACTGTTCATGTATTAGTTTCAGGTATTACATACGACCGCAATTATTGGGATTTCCCGTACCAAAAAGAGCGTTACTCTTATGTGAAGGCTCTGACAAAAGCTGGTTATGCCACATTTAATATTGACAGAATTGGAATAGGTAATAGTTATCGTCCGCGAGCAGATCAAGTGACTGTGCAATCTAATGCTTTTGTACTGAATCAAGTAAATCAAGGGTTACGGGAAGGCAAAATCAATAATGTGAAATTCAAGCACATTATCAATGTAGGTCATTCCTTTGGATCTATTGTTGTCATCGAACAGGCGAGTCAGTATGGCGGTGTAGATGGGGTAATTATTTCTGGATTTTTGCACAAGTTGACTCCAGAATTACAAGGCTTGCCTAACTTTGTATATCCAGCACAATCGGACTCACGTTTTAAAGACAAGGACTTGCCAAATGGTTATCTGACGACTTTACCAGGAACGCGAGGGCAGTTGCTTTACAATCAGCCCAATGCCGATACAAAAATCATCAATAAAGATGAAGAACTTAAACAGACATTGACAACTGGCGAAGCAACAACATTTTTTCCGGCTGTTACTTCTGACATTTCAAAAAAAATTCGCGTTCCAGTTTTGCTAGTAATTGGACAAAAAGATAATTTTTTCTGCTCTGATAAAATCTGTAGTCGGAAAAATGTAGCAGAATTTGAAAGGCAATTTTATTCACCTCAAGCACAATTGCGGGTCTATGTTCAGCCAGATGCAGGGCACTCTGTGAATCTACATTTAAATGCATCTGAGTGGTACGAAGTTGCCGAAAAATGGAGCGATCGCTTTGTTGAAAATCAGCATAACTAAGACACACAAATAAAAGACACAAGTTTTATTTTGCTAAACAGCGATCGCTTGCCAGTTAATCAACCAAGCGATCGCTTTTATTTCATCTAATTTTTAAAATAAACTTGGAACAACAGGCAACGGTAAAATTAGCATAATTTTTCAAATATTTTATTTTTATAAATAAATAATGGTGCTTAAAATCCAATATTCGGGTACGCTTTTAAAGCTCTTCCCTGTTCCCCCAACCCTGCTCCCTGTCTGAAGGGTATGGTAATTGCTGCTAGAATTAGTACTCCACTATGCAAAATTCAAAATCCCATCGATTTTAATTGATGACTTAATATAGTTCGGTCAACTGGAAAATATAACTATGGAAAAACAACCGATACAAGTAATTGGAGGTGGATTAGCTGGGACAGAAGCAGCTTGGCAAATAGCCCAGGCTGGAGTGCCGGTGATTTTATATGAAATGCGTCCAAAACGCTTTAGTCCTGCACACCACACAGAACATCTGGCAGAATTAGTATGTAGTAATTCCTTTGGGGCAATGGCAAGCGATCGCGCCGCCGGATTGTTGCACGAAGAATTACGTCAGCTTGGTTCTATCGTCATTCAAAAAGCTGATGAACACGCCGTTCCTGCCGGTGGGGCGCTAGCTGTAGACAGGGGACAATTTGGCCAAGACTTAACTCAAACTCTATCCAGCCATCCTTTAATTGAATTTCGCCGGGGTGAAGTGCAAGCTATTCCTGAAGGAATTGTAGTTTTGGCAACCGGGCCTTTAACCAGTCCCGATTTGGCAGAAGATTTGCGCCGCTTTACAGGTATGGAATACCTCAGTTTTTTTGATGCCGCTAGCCCGATTATCGTCGGAGACTCCATTAACCGTGACATTGCCTTTATGGCATCGCGCTATGACAAAGGTGAAGCTGCTTATCTCAACTGTCCAATGAATAAACAGCACTACTTGAGGTTTCGAGAAGAACTCTGCAAAGCCGAACAAACAGAACTCAAAGATTTTGAACGCGAAACAGCGAAATTTTTTGAAGCCTGTCTCCCCATTGAAGAACTAGCACAGCGGGGAGAGGACACCATGCGTTATGGCCCGCTTAAACCAGTGGGTTTATCGGATAGTCGCACCGAGGAACGTCCCTATGCTGTAGTACAGTTACGGCAAGAAGATAAAGCCGGCCAACTTTGGAACATGGTAGGATTCCAAACTAATTTGCGCTGGGGCGAACAAAAGCGGATATTTCAGTTAATTCCTGGTTTAGAAAAAGCCGAGTTTGTGCGGTTGGGAGTGATGCACCGCAATACCTTTATTAATGCTCCTCAGTTGATGCATCCTACTTTGCAATTTAAGGGGCGTCCAAATTTGCTAGCAGCTGGGCAGTTAATTGGTACAGAAGGCTACACCGCAGCCGCAGCCGGTGGTTGCTTGGCCGGAATTAATGCAGCACGGTTAGCTTTGGGCAAAGAAGCGTTGACTTTACCAGCAACAACAATGATGGGGGCGTTATTTGAATTTATTAGTTCTGCTTCGCCCAAACACTTCCAACCAATGCCGCCCAACTTTGGAATTTTTCCGGAACTGGGTGTGAAAATCAAAAATAAGCAAGAGCGTTATGGACGTTATCGCGATCGCTCTTTAGCTGACTTAGCAAATTGGAAAGCTCATAATTAATTGGACATAGGGCATTGAGAGTACTGTTAGCCCAAGCGAGGCGTTTAGCCGATTAGGAGTTAGAAGTTATTCTCCTTGCCCCCTCCCTCTCCCATTGAATGCAGCTAGCCCCTGCTGATAACATTTTTGCGTAAGTAATTATACGGTAGTTGTGCTGTGAGCCTTCGACTGAATGGGATATTTAGTGCGATCGCAGCACAACCAGCATTTAGTATAGACACTATCTGTCGCAATCATGATTCAAATTCGTATTCAAACAAAAATGCGGCAGATGTATAACAACCATTTTTCAAATTTATCTAAGTAAAAACCGTAGGTTTTTTAGTGTTATAGAGTGCAGCTTTACTAAATCTTTAAATTATCAGAGATATATTTACTCTTATTTAAGTATTTTTAACCAGAAATTAATTCCTTTTTTGATTGTAATATGCGAGTATTACATTGATTGAATATATTCGATCCGTCAAACCTCAAAGGTATATATTATGGCGACTATTGCTGGTACTCCCAACAATGATTTTTTGTCGGGCACTATTGGTGACGATCAAATTTTTGGTGTTGGGGGTAATGATAATATCTCTGGTGGTCAGGGAAATGACCTCATCGATGGTGGACAAGGTAATGACACACTGTTTGGTAATGGTGGCAACGACATCTTTCGGGCTAGTCAAGGAAATGACAGCATTGATGGTGGTGATGGTACTGACGTAGCAGACTATAGTTACTTGAATAAAAGCATCACACTGTCAGGTGTGGGCACAATTACAAAAGCTGGCGGACTCGGACAAGATCAAGTATTTAAGGTAGAAACAGTTATTGCTGATGCCGATGTTGCCAACAACACCATAGATGCATCTGGTTCTTTGCCTGGAGTATCTGCTACTGCTGACCTAGAAGCCCAAAGTATCTCTGCCAACAACGTTCCTGGTTTGGGGACATTAACGTTTAATGTAGTCAACTTTGACAATGTTATCGGCACAAATGTCGCTGACAGCATTAAAGGCGATGGACAAGCTAACCAATTATTTGGTAAGGCCGGCAATGACACCATCGATGGTAGAGGTGGTAACGACCTCATTGATGGTGGAGACGGTAATGACGACCTAGCAGGTGGTACCGGCAATGACACCTTCAAAGGCGGCCAGGGTAACGACAGCATCAATGGTGGGGATGGTATTGATACCGCAGATTACAGCAAGTTGGGTAAAACCATCACCCTCTCAGGTGTCGGCACAATTACAAAAGCTGGCGCACTCGGACAAGACCAAGTATTTAAGGTAGAAACAGTTATAGCTGATGCTAGTGTTGCCAACAACACCATAGATGCATCTGCATCTTTGCCTGGAGTATCCGCCACCGCTGACCTGCAAGCCCAAACTATCTCTGCTAATAACGTTCCTGGTTTGGGGACATTAACATTTAATGTAGTCAACTTTGATAATGTCATCGGCACAAATATCGCTGACAGCATTAAAGGCGATGGACAAGCTAACCAATTATTTGGCAACGCCGGTAATGACACCATTGATGGTAGAGGTGGTAACGACCTTATTGATGGTGGAGATGGTAATGACGACCTAGCAGGTGGTACCGGCAATGACACTTTTAAAGGCGGCCAAGGTAACGACAACATTGATGGTGGCGATGGTAGTGACACCGTAGATTACGGCAAGCTAGGTCAAAGTATTACCCTCTCAGGTGTTGGTACAGTTACAAAAGCTGGCGGATTCGGACAAGACGAACTCTTTAAAGTCGAAAAGGTTATTGCTGATGCCAGTGTTGCGAACAACACCATAGATGCATCTGGTTCTTTACCAGGGGTATTCATCAACGTTAACCTGCAAGCCCAAACTATCTCTGCTAATAACGTTCCTGGTTTGGGGACATTAACATTTAATGTAGTCAACTTTGATAATGTCATCGGTACGAACGCCAGCGACATCATTGCTGGCGACAACCAAAGTAACCAATTGTCTGGCAATGGTGGCAACGACATATTTAAGGGCAGTCGTGGTAATGACAGCATTGATGGTGGGGATGGCATTGATACCGCAGACTACAGCAAGCTAGGTAAAACCATTACCCTCTCAGGTGTGGGCACAGTTACCAAGTCTGGTGGATTTGGTACAGACCAAGTATTTAAAGTAGAAACAGTTATTGCTGATGCTAGTGTTGCCAACAACACCATAGATGCATCTGCATCTTTGCCTGGAGTCTCTGCTACTGCTGACTTAGAAGCCCAAACTATCTCTGCCAATAACGTTCCTGGCTTGGGGACATTAACATTTAATGTGGTCAACTTTGACAATATTAAAGGCACAAATATTGCTGATAGCATTGCTGGCGATGGACAAGCTAACCAATTATTCGGTAACGCTGGTAATGACACCATTGATGGTAGAGGTGGTGACGACTTAATTGATGGTGGAGACGGCAGTGACAAGTTAACAGGTGGTGCAGGCGATGACACCTTCAAAGGCAGCAAGGGTAATGACAGTATCGATGGTGGCGATGGCATTGATACCGCAGATTACAGCAAGCTAGGTAAAAGTATTACCCTCTCAGGTGTTGGCACAATTACAAAAGCTGGCGGATTCGGACAAGACGAACTCTTTAAAGTCGAAACTATTGTTGCTAGTGCTAGCGTTGCCAACAACACCATAGATGCATCTGCATCTTTGCCTGGAGTATCTATCACTGTTGACCTGCAAAATCAAAGTTTGGCCGCCAATAACGTTCCTGGTTTGGGGACATTGCCATTTACTGTAATCAACTTTGACAATGTTAAAGGCACAAACGCTAGTGACAGCATTGCTGGCGACGGACAAAATAACCAATTGTTCGGCAATGATGGCAATGACACTATCTCCGGTGGCTTGGGTAATGACACTCTCTCCGGTGGCAAAGGTAACGATAGTCTCGTAGGTGGCTTTGGTGCAGATAAGTTTTTCTTTGCCAGCCTCAGTGATGGTCTTGACACAATCAAAGATTACAACTTTGGCCAGAGCGATAAAATCCAAATTTCTAAAGTAGGATTTGGTACTAATAGCCTTGCTGACTTTTTCTACGATACCTCTAACGGTAGTTTGTCTTTCCTGGGAACTCAATTCGCTTTCCTGGAAAACGTTTCACCCAATATCAGTATTGATTTGGTCTAAAAAATGATACCGTTGGCGAGGCGATCGCAAGTTAAAGCTTCTTGTAGCAAAAGTACTGGTTAGTACTTTATCAATATCAAATTGAGAGTCTTACAAACATGAGGAATTGTGTTTGTATTACAAGCTAAAAGTTGTGTTGCAAAAAAGACGTTTGGCTAGAAACTATGAATCGTCTCAACTTTCATCAGCCAAACTTCAAAAAGTTTTTGCAACGCAATTACTTACAGCGCTTTTCATTTGGATGAAATACATGCTTGAATACTAAATTATCGTAAGGGCACAACAATGCTAAAGCCCCTACTGTGGTCTATTCAACTGCAAATTACTTAACGTGAGTCTCCAACGAAGTGCACCAGCGAGAAGGGGGAAAGAAACAAGTCAATCCTCTTTCCTTCTGCCTTCTGCCTGCTGCCTCCTGCCTTATTTCTTAGGAGTTCGATAATTATGACAAACGTTGATTGGGGTTGAATCGATAAAACTTGTTCCCACTTCCTCTCCCACAACGAACAGAAATCATCTACATCACAGAAAATTTGGGTTACATCTAGGCGAGATACAATTGTGGACGATCGCCAACTGCGTCGCTGTTTAGCTGACGACTTTGCAACTGATATGAATGTTGTTAAAAAAGCTGGATGGCAAATAGAACTTGAAATTGGGCCAGATTGGTTGGAGAACAAGCAAGGCAAACGTCCCACTGGATTTTGGCAAGAACTTTTAATGTCACGCTGGCGGTTCAATTTGCCGTCAGAAGCACAACAACGGTTAAACTACCCGCAAAGCCAAAACAGAATTAACCGCCAAACCAAAAATCAGTGTCAACTGCGATCGCCATCAGGTGAGATTATTCGCAAAGCCAGAAAAGCTAAAGGCTGGTCGAGGGCGTTTTTTGCCTCAACAATGGGAAAAAGCATCTCTTGGGTTGACGCTGTAGAAACCTATCACCGCCAAGTCTCTGCTAAAGATTTACCCATGCTAATAGAACGTCTCGGTCTTCACCCTATGGATTGGTAAGTAGAAGTTGCTAAGTAGCTAGTAGTGTACCAACCCAAAATTGCTACTGCTAAAGGTAACAAGCAATGCTGGACTGGTGGGAAAAAAATTTTGCAACCATATCTGTAGGCGATCGCAATTTTTATTTTTGAAATATACGTAGGGTAGCCTGTCGTGTGGGCGGGTTTCCCGACTTGAATGTAGACCCTCCGGGCGGTTTCTCGTAGAGTACTGGCGTTGCGTTACACCTGAGGGTACAGCACCATTCTTAAGTATGTGTAGCGTTATACTTCGCAATAACGCTACATATACTTAAATTTTTTCAATAATTAAATCGGATTTCTATAGTTGAATTATTTGAAAAAAGCTGTAATTTTTGTAAGTCGATGCAATAAGCTGACACAGCAGTTATTATACTGTCCTAAAAGCTGATATTCTTTATCAACCTGCTATTTGCTGTAACTTTTAATTTTATATAAAACTTCAATATTTTCACTATATTCTGTAAGATAAATTCATTACTATAAATTGAAATTTTGTGTATATTAAAAAACAAGTCTAAGTTAGAGACAATACTGTTTTGTTCATTTTAATATCAAAAATTGAGGAGTAAGCCTGGTGGCAGTTAAGGTCAATCCATTATTGAAGTTTCCAGTCAAATATTTACCAGCAATTACAGCTTTAATAACTCTTTTTTCGTTACCAGTTAAAGCAGCTACATTTTTAGTAACAGATCGCACTACTTTTGGAGGTAACGATGAAGTTGATTGGGTGAGTTTAGGTAAAGTATTCAATCCCGTCAGCCCTGATTTTTCTGCTTTTTTACCTAACTCCTTTTCAGCAACATCCGAAGGTGGTTTGGGGTTGGATGTAAATATAGCTCCAACTAATAATCCTTTAATTACCAAACCATTTGTCTTTCAAACTTCACCTCCTCCTGGTATTCGGACTAACTTCGCTAACGGTGACTATGTTCTCTTTGGAGGTATAGACGTAACAGGTTTTGGGCCTAATCCTTCTTTTCCCACCGACGGTAATGGCGGGCCTTTCACGATTACTTTTGACAAGCCTGTTTTTGGCGCTGGGACTCAGATAGCTGTAGACGATCGCTTTACATTCGATGCATTTGTTTCAGCCTATGATATTAACGATAATCTTTTAGGTACTTTCTCGGCCCAAGGCACTTCCTCACTGCTGTTGGATAATTCCGCGCTTTTCTTGGGCGTTCGTAGTGATGAGGCAAACATCTCACGACTCGTTTTTAGTAGTTCTTTTCCCCAACAAGGTTTGGCTATCAATAAGGTAATCATTATTGGAGTTCCCGAACCAACTTATACCTTAGCAATATTAATTTTTGGTGTTTCCGGTGGCATTTTGAGGCTACGCCAACGAACTTAATGCTTTTAATAGCATTGAATTTAGGCTTGCCACCCTAGTAGTAGCGTGTCAAGCTTAAAATAGTGCATTAGCAGTAGGTCGGATTGAAGAACGTAGACGCCGGAGGCGGCTTCCCGCAGGGTAACCCAACATTTGGTGGGGTGTTGGGTTTCGCAGAGCCTCAACCCAACCTACAATTTTTGCATCATTTTAGTCGTGTCAGTCCACTACAAAATTGGCTATAAAATTAGCTATTTTTTTAATTGGAAGTCCCTTAACGCTGCTAAGTTTTTTTAGTCAAATTTCGCCTCTTGACCTAAACAATCAAATAGATGTAAACCCAAACGCTGGGAAAGTTCTTCGCACACTTTTACACCGCGCACGCTATTACCCCGTAGATCCAACGGTGGCGAAAAAACTCCAATGCCCATTTTATTTGGTACAACGGCAATAATGCCGCCACAAATTCCGCTTTTTGCCGGAATACCAACTTTATAAGCCCACTCACCTGCAAAGTTGTACATCCCACAGGTATACATCACACTCAAAATATCTTTAATGTAAACCTTATCTACCGCCCGTTCTTTGGTGACGGGGTTAATACCTTTGTTAGCGAGAGTGGCGGCCATCACAGCTAAGTCTTGGCAATTCACCAGCACAGCACACTGCTGAAAATAAAGATCCAGCGCTTGTTCAATGTTTTGGTCTATCATCCCAAAGTTGAGCATTAAGTGTGCCATTGCGCGGTTGCGATGTCCGGTACTGCGTTCTGAGGTAAAGACTGACATGTCAACGAACACATCGCGACCAATATATCGTCGGAACATGTCCAGCATCCGGTTGAGGCGTTCGGTGGGGCCAGATCCTTTGATTAAGCTAGTGGTGGCGATCGCTCCAGCGTTTACCATTGGGTTATAAGGCCGCTTCGATTGCTCATCCAAAATAATCGCGTTGAATGCATCCCCCGTCGGTTCGACGCCAACTCTCGTCAACATATAATCCCGCCCACGATCTTCTAAAGCAAGTCCATAAGCAAATACTTTAGAAATCGACTGAATGGTAAAGAACTGCTCCCAGTCCCCAGCTTTGTGAACTTGACCATCTACGGTAGCAATGCAAATACTAAACAAGTCTGGGTTTACTTTTGCCAGTTCCGGAATGTACTTCGCTACTGCACCCTCGCCCAATGACTTGTACTGGGAATGCAAGTCGTTGAGAACAGTTAATAATGATGACGAGTCTATTTGTGACATACTCCTACACTTCTGCTTCGCAGTAAGTGTAGGCTTCTCGTCCAATCCGGCTATTGCTTAGGAGGCGACGAGCTTTAAGATCGGGATGCCCCTCCGACCTATTTTTAATAACAATGGCGGCGTTATGGTCGCGTCCCAAAGAACACCCACATTCGCATTTGTGCCATCGTTCATGTAGCTTTTTAGGAACTTTTGCACCACAACTAGAACATTCCTGAGTTGTGCCAGATGCTTTAACTGGTATCACCAACAAGCCAGCATTTTCGGCTTTAGTTGTCAGTATAGATAAAAAGTTACCCCAACCCGCATCATGTACAGATTTTGAAAGTCTAGACCTTGAAAGTCCCTTAATATTTAAATCTTCATGTGCAATTACGTCATATTTTTTCAGTAAGTTATTAGCAGTTTTAAAGTGAAAATCCTTCCTCTTGTCAGCAACTTTTTTATGTTGCTTGCCTAGTTGCTTAATAGCTTTTTGCCTACGGTTGCTAGCCTGTCTTACAAAGTTCAGATGCCAGCAAGCTGGTGCTCCGACGCCAGTTGATGACGACGAAAGAGCCGCACGACACGCTGGCTCGACTTTGCGCTTCTTGCGTCGTGAAACACGCTTTTGAATAATTCTTAATCGCTTTTGCGCTTTACGATAATTTTGGGGGATGACTACTGCTTCACCATCAGCAGTGGTTAGAAACTCTTTCAATCCCATGTCAATACCAGTTATTGATTCTGGATTAATATCTGGTTTAATTTCTTGAACTGTGGAATCTTCTAGGCTGAGAGTTAAGTAATAACCGTCAGCTTTTTTGGTGATAGACGCAGTTTTGATTTTGAATTCATCTGGCAACGGACGATGCAAAATAACTTTGACCTTACCTAGTTTTGGTAAATCAATTAAGTTGTTTTCCAAACATCCATCTTTTATTTGTGGGTAAGTGAATGTGCGATATCTGTTGCGAGACTTGAAGCTTGGTTTCCCACTATGCTTACCGTTATTGTCTCCCTTCAAGAATCTATCAAAAGTCACCTTAACTCGTTTAACCACATCTTGCAAAACCTGTGAATAAACATCACCGTAATGAGGGTGAGTTTTCTTGAGTTCAGGTAACGTTTTCTTTTGAGAATAGTAGTCTGGATTGTCTCTTAATTCTGAAAGGTGGCAAACAAGAGGACAAGCATTAACAGAACATCGGTTTTGTTCGTACCAGGCGAAACGTCGAGCCAACAAATAATTATACTGAGCGCACAGCATGGACAGCCATCTATCTACCTCTGTGGCTTGTTGCTTTGTTGGACGTAATTTGTACTGGTATGTAGTTCTCACAAACAATCCTCACAACCAAAATAATTTTATTCTAAAAGGGTACACATTGTTTACCCACCATGAAAGATTCTAGGTTAAGTGTCAGGATGTCAACACGCAGATTAAACAAGCTCAGACAATATGCCACAAATAAAGATAAAACAGTGACCCAAGTAATAGAAGACTGGATTGACCGATTGCCAAACACACAAAACGCCAATTCCGACGCTCCTTCGTCGCTACCGCTTCGCTAACATCGACCCATTGCCCTGTCAACGAAAGCGGATTGAATTGATTGTAGGTCAATTCGTCATTGCCCAAAAATTCATCTCATCACCTCCCTTCGGGTAGGTGAGAGGCTTCTTTTTGTTTTAGCTAAATCTCCGGAATTTACTTGGTTTGCTACGAAGCTGATAGCATTTTACGAAAAACTTGCTACACATATAGCAATTTAGGCTGATTGCGCGAAAAAATAATGTATAGCTTAAGGTAGAGGTAATTAATCTTTCTCTACTGCCCATTGCCTACTTCCTATTCTCGAACCTACTTAGATATAAAAAGATCAGCAGTGCTTTTTGTTACATTTTAAGAATTATCTAGAAGCGATCGCCAAGCTTTCCCAATTTTTTGAGCGTTAATCACAAAAAAAGTTCGCTTGCGTATTATTCTTTTTTTTATACACAGTAATACTGCTATGGTACGTTATATAAATTACTAGATTTAACCTAGTTATGAATAATACAAATCATCGTTAATTTAGCTGGAAAATACTTCAAAAAAAAGATAATACACTTCGACTGATTTCCACGATGGTTTTATCTCTAATTCCCATAACAGAGGATTTATAGGAAAATCTAAAGATTTAATTAAATAAGATTTTTTGAGTATTTATGCCGATGCTTTTTAATAAAGTTATATTAAATATGTTAAAAAAACCGTACAAAATGATGTGATATAGAATACACACATCAATGTGAGCCTGAGAAACTTATGTGGACAAGGTGCTATGAGTTGAGCAACCAAAAAATGTAAAGTTTTGTTAAGAAATTTTGGGCTTGCCGAAAAAAACGTTACATAGTCAAAATCCGCATTCGAGCAAGGTTTCACCTTGAAAATACCAATTTGTTTTGGATAAAGTTGTCAAGAATTACGGTAAAACCCTGATCCCCAAGCTAAAAGGTTCATGCTAGTCTGTTGCAGTTACAAAATACAAAGTGAAAGCGGAACGAATTCGAGTTTTTAGGAAGGGAATTCACGTATTTACTACGTGAAAATCCCAAAAATTATAAGACTTAAGTTCTCTTAAGTTCTACAGTCGCTTTAAAATTGGACGCATGAATCAAAGACATTTCTGGACAATTGTTGCTCTGTCTCTGACTGTTTTGGGAATACCCTCAATCGGTTGTACTCAAACCACCAAGGGAAATGCGCTGGCTGCCCCAAAATCGCCTGCATCTGATGTGGTGAAAGTGGGAGAATACAAATCAGGAGCAGGGGAGCAAACCTCGGATGCTGTGATTACACAAATTCATCCTTACAACATTGGAGGACGTAAGGCGGCAACTCTTTATATCAAAAATATTCCCGTTCTCACCTTTTTGAGTCCTGTATCAGATACAAGTGTTGAGACTAAAAAAGTTGGTGCAATAAACGAGACAGAGGGCGTACAATCATACGCCCTTATTGCTAGCAACTCACGTTCATCGGCGAGTGTTGGAAATGTAGCCGGAGCAAATAATCAGATTAATTCTGTTGACAACGATCCGGTTGAGATAGCTGGAGTAATAGCAGCTAGAATTAACCAGTTAAACCGGGAAAATATAGACGCGAGTAAGATTACCGTAAGTTGGAAAGCAGCTGGGGAATCTAAAGTTGCAAATCTTCCTCAAGGCAAGAGCCTCCCTGTAGAAGTGGGATCTGGCGATCGCTATACAATCAAAGTTAACGGCGAAGAATTAGTAGAAATCAATCAAGGTACGCGACTAGCAGATACCACCAACAATCTGGCGCAAGATGCATTGCAAGCAACCAATCGTTTGCGGAGACTACTAGGCAATGCATCACCCTTAAGCGAGGTTGCAAACATGCCAGCGCGTCAGCCAGTATCAATACGCAAGCTACCGCAGGAGATTGCCGTCGGCGGAGTCCGAGCTGCCTTCAGAGGCATAGCTTCTTATTACGGCTATGACGGTTCCGGCAATCGTACTGCTAGTGGCCAGAGATTCAACCCAGAAGGAATGACCGCAGCACACCGTAGCCTACCGTTTGGCACACAAGTCCGTGTGACCAACACCCGCAATGGTCGTTCTGTAGTGGTGCGGATTAATGACCGAGGCCCCTTCATTCGGGGTCGAATCATTGACTTGTCCGCTGGTGCTGCTCGAATTTTGGGAATGATGGGTAGTGGTGTTGCACCAGTGCATGTTGAAGTTTTGGGAAGATAAAGGGACTGGGTGCAGAGGGGCAGAGGGGATAAGTCTTTCCTTCGTTTCCTTGTCCTCTTCCTATGCCCAATGCCCATACTTAATTCCTCTAGTTCAACCATCTCCTCTATTTCAGATATAAACTAACGGGGGAGGGATGAGAGAACTAGGGGTATTTTTGTGCGCCTGTTGACAACAGTTGCGGCTTTACGCTGCTATTTAACTAAACGCTGCTTGGAAAACAAGCTGATTGCGGTTCCAGAAATGGCGCTAGACGAGATGAGTAGTTGGCATCAGACGGCAGTCGGTCTGGTGCCCACAATGGGGAATTTGCATCAAGGTCATTTAAGCTTGATTCAACGGGCGCGGCGAGAAAATTCTACGGTGATTGTCAGTATTTTCGTCAATCCCTTGCAATTTGGCCCTAATGAGGATTATGAACGTTATCCGCGGACTTTAGAGCAAGACCAACAGCTTTGCGAACAATTTGGGGTAGATGCCATTTTTGCGCCGACTCCGGAAGAGATGGCAGTACCTCAGAAAAATATACAAGAATCAAAGGTTACACAAGTTATCCCCCCATCTGCTATGATAACAGGCTTGTGTGGTCGTTCTCGGCTGGGTCACTTTCAGGGTGTCGCTACGATTGTGACCAAGCTTTTCAACTTGGTACAGCCTGACCGAGCCTACTTCGGTCAAAAGGATGGTCAGCAACTGGCAATTATTAAGCGGCTAGTAGCTGATTTAAATTTGCCAGTGGAAATTGTTGCTTGTCCAACAGTACGGGAAGCATCAGGTCTTGCCTTGAGTTCTCGCAATCATTATTTGACTGCAACAGAAAAAGAGCAAGCAGCGGTGCTGTATCGCGGCTTGCTAAAAGCTGAAGCTGCGTTTCGCCAAGGACTTCGCGATTGCAGCAAGTTGATAGCAATAATACAGCAAGAACTGACAATGGTCAGCACGCTTTTAGTGGAATATATTGAATTGGTTGAACCGACTACGTTGATGTCTTTAGATAAAATTCAGGAGGAAGGAATGCTGGCGATCGCAGCTCGTCTGGGTTCTACACGTTTGATTGATAATATTATTTTGCGCGATCGTGAACCCATCATCGCCATTGATGGCCCAGCCGGTGCTGGAAAATCTACAGTGGCCCGTCAAGTGGCAGCAAAGCTGAATTTAGTGTATTTAGATTCAGGAGCAATGTACCGCGCTGTAACTTGGTTGGTACTGCAAAAGGGTATTGCTATTAATGATGAGTGTGCGATCGCCGAATTAGCTAGCCGATGTCAAATTCAACTTACTCCCACCCAGGATTTACAATTTCCCGTGCGGGTTTGGATTAACGGTATTGATGTGACCCAAGAAATTCGCACGGTTGAGGTCACCTCTCAAGTATCCGCGATCGCTGCACAAAGCGCTGTACGTCAAGCACTGGTTAAACAACAGCAAAGCTGGGGTAAAAAAGGCGGTTTAGTAGCTGAAGGCCGGGACATTGGTACTCATGTGTTCCCCGATGCCGAAGTGAAAATTTTCTTAACCGCTTCTGTTAGCGAACGCGCACGCCGTCGCCAGCAAGATTTTCAAAAGCTTGGTCAACCCCAAGTGAGTTTAGAACAACTCGAACGCGACATTGCCGAACGCGACACCAAAGATAGTACGCGTAAAATTTCTCCTTTGCAAAAAGCGGCAGATGCGATCGAAGTTCAAACTGATGGTTTAGACGTGTCTCAAGTCACAGCACGAATCGTTAACTACTACCAGCAACGTTTATCTGAGTAGTAGCCACCGAACAGGACAAGGAGACAGGAGAACAACCATTTAATCAATCTCTGCTACTGTCACCTTGTCTGCCGCTTCGTTATACTCTTCTGGTCACTAATGATTAGTTAGCAAAGATGCGTTTGTCTGGTTCTATGCTGCCTGTCTAGTAATCAGAATTATTACCGAATTTGGCTTCTGACAAAGAGTTGTTCTACACTTGCCAGAATGACCAGTGGCGCGGCAGATGCTCTCGCGATCGCCTCCATCGCCCAGTTGTGATTCACCAAGTCAGGGATCGCTGTAAAAAGCGTCAATCCAATGACGAGCAAAAATAATATCTTGAAAAAATTTCGATCCCAAGCAGGTTTATCGCGCAGTCTCGCTTGCCTGCGTATTGAGCCTTGTCGCCAAAATGGAAAGGTACTGAGGACAGCGACAAGGTATAACAGTCCAGCATTAACTAGCAGGGCTGTTTTATGGTTTTGAGCGATGTCAGGATGCCCAAGTGCGATCGCACTTAGGCAAACTCCCGCTACTAGATACAGGAAAGTAAACAGGGTAAAGTGTTTCATTAGTTTCTTTTTATGCTTTGTAAGGAGACAGACTCTAAGGCAAACGCATCTAAATTAGACTTCTCATAACCAAGGTTAAAAATCAACGAAAAAATCAGCATCAGCATTTACTGTTTTATTTAATTTTGTAAACCCCAAGGCAATCTCTAAAATCTTTTGCAATAAGCAGAGATTAATGAGGTGCTTTTGGAGTTTATTGATAATGAAATAACCTTGTTGATACGAGCGGATGCCCTGTACTACCTCCCTGACTCTAGATTTCCTACACCCAGAGACAGTGCCAAAATTCAGATAGATATTAGATAGTTTTATTTTTGATGAATTTAATTTTATGCAAAAGTTTTTCAAAACAATAAGTTTTTTTAATAATTAATTCATCCAGCTTTCGACTGATTATTTAGATAGCAATTCATCTAACTAAAGGTAGAAGTTTCAAAGCTTTAATTGCTGTTTTTAATTACTTAATACCAATTGTTATAGCAATCCTGAATTATTGGTGAACGAAGAAGTCTGTGACTTATTAGAGAATTCGGAAATATAAGCCTTGCGATTGATGTGTTTCAAATCAGATTGCAATATTGGCTTTTAGCTATGAAATATTAGTCATTTTTATTTATAGCCATTATTCCCTAGCGGTTTGACTTATTTTACTTATTAGGGCAGTACTTTGTTTTTATCTTCACTTTGGTAGTAGAATGACGATGTTAAGTTTTATGTTTCATCATAAAAGACATAAAACTGCCAAAAATAAAAGCTGCTAATTTTCTAAGCTTCTGCAATAGCTTAAACCTGGAAACCGCTAAAGAGAGGATTTCACACAATGGCATTTGTACAGCCCCCCCTACCCTTCGACATTAATGCTCTAGAACCATACGGTATGAAAGCTGAAACTTTCGAGTACCACTATGGCAAGCATCACAAAGCCTATGTAGATAACCTCAACAAACTGACTGAAGGTACAGAACTTGCTGATAAGTCTTTGGAAGAGGTGATCCAAAGTTCCTTCAAAGACTCCTCTAAAACCGGAATTTTTAACAACGCTGCCCAAGTTTGGAACCATACCTTCTTTTGGAATTCCTTAAAACCAGCAGGTGGTGGCACACCTACCGGTGAACTCGCAACCAAGATTGAGAAAGATTTCGGTAGCTTCGACAAATTCAAAGAAGAGTTCTCTAACGCAGCCGCAACTCAATTCGGTAGTGGATGGTCTTGGCTGATTGATGATGGTGGTACCCTGAAGGTGATTAAGACACCAAATGCTGAGAACCCTCTAGCTCATGGTCAAAAAGCACTTTTAACCTTGGATGTTTGGGAACATGCCTACTACATTGACTACAAAAACGCTCGTCCAGCCTTCATCAAAAATTTCCTAGAGAACTTAGTCAACTGGGACTTCGCTGCTGAAAACTTTGCCAAAGCATAGTCAACAACCAGTTTTTAACTGGCGGTGAAGATGGCTTTTAAGAGTTATCAATAAATACTAGCAGTCACGATCTTGGATCGTGGCTGTTTTTAATTTGCTGGGTGAGGGTGAATGTATGTTGACGGTTGACTTTTGATTGTTAACTGCCATACATAGCAGTTCTATTTGGAGTAGGGTTGAAAAAGATACCAAAAAAGCTGAAACTGAAATCACGATCAAAAAGTTTTTTATTAACTATAGCAATCCTATTTGAGTTGTTAAAAATATTAGTGGTAACTGTTAACAGTCAACAGTCTAAATGTAAGATTTCACAAATCATCTGCAACTCCTATAGCTGTGTATATCTCATTTACAAATATGGAAAATTTCAGTAATGCTTTCAACAATTTTCCTGAACTAACAACTGAAAATTTAATTTTGCGGGAAACAAAACTAGCTGATGTGCCAGCAGTTTTTCAGATTTTTGCCAATGATGAAGTCACAAAGTATCATGACTTAGAAACTGTCACTAGTTTACAGCAAATTCAGTTTCTAATTGAGCGTCGTGCAGAGCGATTTAGAAATAAACAAGGTATTCGGTGGGGAATAGCTAAAAAAGAAGACAATGTAATTATTGGTTCCTGTGGTTATAGCATTAAAAACCGTTTCCAGGCAGAAATTGGGTACGAACTTGCAAGAGAATATTGGAAAAAGGGCATAATGACAGAAGCCTTAAGAGCGATCGTTCACTGGGGTTTTGACCAGTTGGATCTAAATCGCATTGAAGCATTTGTTATACCAGAGAATACTGCTTCTATCAAATTGTTAGGTAATTTGCAATTTGTGGAGGAAGGATTTTTAAGAGAATATGGGTTTTGGAAAGGGCAATTCCATGATTTGAGGATTTTTTCTTTATTAAAAAAAGACTATAGAACTTATATTTGATTTGTGTAACAAAATTAGTACGACTTTATTCATTATTTATTTTTCCCTATTTCTGATTTCGTGGTAGCGACTGCCGGAGGTTCCAGAAGTTATATATGCATGTACTATTTCAGTAGAATCGGAGTTTACAAATTTAATTTCTATGAGAAAGTGGGCGTAAATAATTGAAGATTTGCATTGATTATTTTAGTCAAAAAATAGGGCTATAACCCTCAATATAAACTGATTTAAAATATTTATATTTTGTAACATAGTTTAATTTATTCTTACCTACTTACTTTAGTATAAAAAAGCTGATATTTTCAAGTTTGTGTGTAAGAAAGTACAACAAAATTTCAGATTTGAGAGTGGAGCAGTAAAGCTTCAACTCTTGATAAAATTAACCTTCATATAAAACATGAGGAAAATCCAATTTGGAGCTACTTTTGTGGCTGGTGCGCTAGCCAGACTTACCAATCTGGTATCAAGGTTATCTAGGAAAATCAAAAGCGCTACCACGATCGCACTATTGGTTGCGATCGCCGTTTTAGCCGGACATAGTGTATCAGCGCTATCACCCCCAACGATAGCTTCCCTAAAGACGGTGACGGTTCCAGAGCCTGATAATCTCGGACAATTCTTAAAGATAAGACCGCTGCGATCGCTTTGGGAAAGGCTTTTTTTTGGGATATGCAGGTTGGTAGTGATGGCATCACCTCCTGTGCCAGTTGCCACTTCCATGTCGGTGCGGATAACAGAGCTAAAAACCAGCTTAGTCCGGGGATTTCGCGAGTGAATGCAGATAAAACTCCGAATCCCGATAATACTTTCAGCATCGGTCAACCAAACTCCACAATCTAGAAGGGTGCTGCCTCCTGTATCTTAAAAATAGGAAGATTTTAAAATATATGGATAGTAAAGAATTAGCACAATATATCGAAGCAACGAATAGCATCACTAAACCTTGGCTATTGATTCAATTGCGTCTCAAAAAATTGCAAGAGCGTCGAGCTACGTTAACAGACGATGCTTACAACAAAGAATTGGAAGATATTTTCCAAGACTTGATGAATTTGGGGGAATGGTGGCGCGGTATTGAAGATGAGGTATTTTAAAGTTAGGAGTTAGGAGTTGAGAGTTAAGAGTTTTGGTAATTTCTGATTTCTAACTTAAATTCATAAGGGTGTAGCAGGGAATGGATTATCGGGATGCAGGAGTTGATGTTGAGGCTGGTCGAGGCTTTGTAAATCAAATTCGCAACTTGGTTCACAGTACTTTCAGACCGGAAGTAATTGGTGGATTAGGTGGCTTCGGTGGCTGCTTTCAACTACCAGGGGGTTTTAAGGAACCTGTTTTGGTTTCTGGAACAGATGGTGTCGGAACAAAGCTGAAAATCGCTCACATTCTCAACCGCCATGATACTGTCGGGATTGATTTGGTGGCGATGTGCGTTAATGATGTCTTGACATCTGGCGCAGAACCGCTGTTTTTTTTAGATTATGTCGCAACCGGGAAGTTGGACAAAGAGCAATTAACTGATGTGGTTGCAGGTATCGCTTCTGGATGTAAGCAAGCTGGTTGCGCCTTATTGGGGGGAGAAACGGCAGAAATGCCCGGTTTCTACCAGGTGGGTGAGTACGATTTGGCTGGGTTTTGCGTGGGAATTGTCGAAAAAAGTCAGATGTTGGACGGTTCTCAAGTAAAAGTAGGAGATGTAGCGATCGCCCTTGCTAGTACAGGCGTACACAGTAATGGTTTCAGTTTAGTACGAAAGATTGTTAGCGATGGCAACTTTGCTTGGAGCGATACTCCAGAATTGTTAAGCGGTGAAACTATCGGCGAAACTTTCCTCAAACCCACGCGCATTTATGTCAAACCAGTTTTAACAGCACTCAAAGCAGGTTTGTCAATTCATGGTATGGCTCACATCACAGGTGGTGGTTTGCCTGAAAATTTGCCCAGATGTTTGGCAGAAGGTCAAGCAATAAAAATTGACAACAGCAGTTGGAATGTTCCCCCTGTATTTCAGTGGCTAGCTGAAGTAGGAGAAGTCACTCCCCAAGCGATGTACAACACATTCAACATGGGAATTGGATTTGTATTGCTAGTGTCGCCTGATGAAGTTGAGCAGACAATCAGCCATTTTCACTCAAATGAAATTCCAGCTTTTGCGATCGGTGAGGTGATTACTGGTTCAGGAGAATTAGTGGGATTATCATTGTGATAGAGATTTTCTATACAAAATATAAAATTTATTATTAGCTTAGGAAAGTTGCTTCTTCTACTAATGAATTACTATCTAAGGTACTTAGTACAGCTTGTTTCGGCAGACGAGCGAATTTAATATGCAATATTTTATTACTACTGAATTTTTGAGGTAATTCAAACTAATCATGACTACTGACGTTGAGATTTGCTAACGTAGTCTTAACATATCGAAAAATTTGCTAATAAAGCTGAGAAATTAGCAGTCAACACTAATTTACAGTGGTGAGTATTTCTCATCTGTAGGTGTGGCGTTCTAGTGTGTTAGGAATATATATTTTTGTTTAGAGGGGGTTATGGTTATAAATTTGGCCCGCACTACTGCTTCCAGAGAACTGTTGAGGCAAGTATTCCAGAACATTGATGCACATAGTTGTCCCACATTATTCAACTTCCACATGCACACTGTCCACTCGGATGGCAGGTTGCAGCCAAGCGGATTGATGGAACAGGCCATCGCTATTGGGTTAAAAGGGTTAGCGATTACCGATCATCATGGTATTGGCGGCTATCAAGCAGCACTAGCTTGGTTAGAGGATTGGAAGTGGAATAATCCTGGTGCAAGCACTCCTATATTGTGGAGTGGTGTGGAAATCAATGCCAACCTTTTAGACATAGAAGTTCACATTTTGGCTTACGCTTTCGAGCTAGAACACCCTAGTATAAAACCCTATTTGCAAAGAAGGCCGACTACAGGTAAAGAATATCAAGCACATAACGTGATTGCTGCTATTCATCAAGCTGGGGGATTGGCAGTTTTAGCTCATCCTGCGCGTTACAAGCGATCGCTTTTTGATTTAATTCCAGCTGCGGCCGAAAAGGGTATTGATGGTGTAGAAGCTTTCTATGCTTACAATAACCCCAATCCTTGGAAACCCAGCGCTGTGGAATCACAACAAGTGCAAAAATTGGCTGATGAATATTTTCTTTTCAATACCTGCGGTACTGATACCCACGGCGTGAATTTGCTACAACGCTTGTAAAGATGAATCTGTGGTTGTAAATTACCCACACTGACCTCAGGTAAAGTGTGGGCTTTATTCAAGCTTTTAACTAGTGACTCTAACTGGAATTTCGATGATAAATTCTGCCCCATTACCAGGTTGAGACTTTACGTAGATATTGCCATGATGTTTTTCAATAATTTGATAGGTAATTGCTAAACCTAGACCTGTACCTTTATTAACAGGTTTAGTTGTAAAAAAAGGGTCAAATATTTTACTTTGTATTTCTGGAGCAATACCAGAGCCATTATCTATAACTTTAACTTTGATAGTTTCTATATCGGTTACTTCAGTTCTAATAATAATTTGTTTTTGATTTTGAGAATTTGGGTTCTCTAGTAAAGTATCTATTGCGTTATTAATAACATTAATGAATGCTTGATTTAATTGTGCTGGATAACATTCTACTATTGGAAGATTAGCATATTGTTTGATTACTTCTATTTTTTGCTTCAGCCGATGATTGAGCAGAAATAGCGTACTTTCAATTCCCTCATGAATATCTACAGATTTTTTATCAGATTGATCGAGACGAGAAAAGTTTTTTAAAGAAAGCATAATTTCCTGAATTCTATGAGTCCCTAATCTCATAGATAAAATAATTTTTTGAAAATCATCTATGATAAAATTCAGGTCAATTCCGCCAATTTCCTCTGGAATTATTTTTTCCGCTTCTGGATACTCTTTTTGGTAAAATTCTATTAAAATTAAAAGAGAGTGAATATGTTCGTGTAGATGATTAAAATTACCATGAATAAAATTAATAGGATTGTTTATTTCGTGGGCTAATCCTGCAACCATTTTGCCTAAACTAGACATTTTTTCAGTTTGAATTAATTGCACTTGAGTTGTTTGCAATTTGCGTACAGTATGTTCTAGTTCCTGTGCTTGTAGTTTGGCAGTTGCAGTTGCAGTCGAGAGTGCCTTGAGATTATTGTAAGCCTTGGAATGATAGCGAATGCGGGCAATTAACTCAATAGCATCGGGTAATTTAATTAAGTAGTCATTTGCTCCCTCAGCAAAAGCTTCTGCTTTTAGTCTCGGTTCTTCTTTACTCGATAACATAATGATGGGAATATCACCAGTTAATGGATGAGAACGAAACCAACGTAGCAGCATTAACCCATCCATATCTGGCATAATTAAATCTAACAGAATTACCGTTGGTTCAATGGCGATCGCTCTTTGAATCGCTTGAGTTGAGTCGCTGAGGTAATTAAAAACAATATCCCCTTCGTTAGCAATAATTCTACTGATTGCTTCGCTAATTATTATTTGATCGTCAATTAGCAAAACTTTGACATTTTCTGTGTTTAGTTTGGCTTCATTTACACAGTTTGTCGATGCCAATTTTATATTCAAGCTAGGTAATAACATTTCTGTTTCCTGAACTTTAGAGATAGGGTTGACTGGCTGGCTCATATATTTATTACTAATTATTAAATGTTTATGTGTTTTATTCAGTTGAATATAAATTCATCCAGAGGAAATAAAAATGTTTACAATATGTAAACAGTCAAGTCGAGAGAAACATTTGAAGATAGAAAATTAAATTAAAATCATTTTTTTTTGATTAAAAAACAGTAAAATCACGGGATTAAGCATTATTTTATACAAAGGGATTTGTTGACATCCGTAATAACTTGGTACAAGCAGGAGCGATGGCATCAACTGGTAAAACTTCCACAGCAGCTTGCAATTCCACCGCAGCTTTAGGCATACCATACACAGCGGAAGTTTCGCGGTTTTGGGCAATGGTGTGCCAACCTGCTTCTTTCAAGAGTTTTAAACCTTGAGCGCCATCTCTTCCCATACCTGTTAGTAATACCCCAATTCCTTGTCCAGTCCAACGATTTGCCACACTTTTGAATAAGACATCAATTGATGGACGATAAAGGCAATTTGATGGTTGTTCATCATAGCCAAAACTCAGGTTAGAATTCATGACAAGATGATAATTAGTACCTGCTAAAAGAGCTTTTCCTGGTTGCGGTCTAGAATCTGCACTTGCTATTTCTACAGGTATGGGAATTTGTTCGTTCAAGCAAACTCCAAAACCTGAAGCAAACTGAGCATCTAAATGCTGAACAATTACTACAGCAGCCGGAAAATCTTGGGGAAATTGCGAAAGAATCTTGACCAATGCCTGGGGGCCGCCAGTAGAAGCGCCAATAACAATTAGTGGGGGTAAAGATTTTTGAAAAACTCTAGGTTTTTTGACTGTTCGTCCTTGGGAAGATTTACCAATTAATTTAGCGATGGTGTTAATTTTTTTGAGTAGACCTACACTACCCTCAGCAGGTGTATTGATTGCATCCAAAGCTCCATAAGTCATGGCTTCCAACACATTGCCAGCATACCGATTAACGCTGGCAGTCACCATCATAATCGCACAAGGCGATTGGTTCATAATTTGCCGTGTGGCTTCCACTCCATCCATGCACGGCATCAAGACATCCATCAATATTAAATCGGGAGTATCTACTGCACATTTGCTAACAGCTTCTTCACCATCGTAGGCAACCCAAGCCAAATTATAGTCTGGTATTGTGGCTAAAACGCGCCGCAGCGCCTCAACCGCCATTCGCATATCGTTGACAATGGCAATTCTCATTAATTAACCCTCACCAATTAAGTCAATTACGGCTTTTAACAAAGTGTCATCATGAAAGCTGCTTTTGGTGAGATAGTAATCTGCACCTGCTTCTAAGCCTTGAATTCGGTCTTCTTCGCGGTCTTTGTAGGAGACAATAATCACGGGTATTTGCTTCAACTTGGCATGGGCTTTGATTTGGCTGGTGAGTTCAAAGCCATTCATCCGTGGCATATCAATATCTGTAATTACCAAATCATAATCGCTGCTGCGGATTGCATTCCAACCATCAATACCATTGACTGCGACATCAACTTTGTAACTGTTATTTTCTAAAAGTTTGCGTTCCATTTCGCGGACGGTAATGGAATCATCGACAACTAGCACGCGCTTGTAGGTTTTAGTCACTACTTGACGCGCTGACTGATTTACCTGACTAAGTTGCCCGCTAGAAAACACCTTAGCAATAGAACGTACTAAATCTTCGACATCGACAATTAATACTGGAGAACCGTCATCTATCAGGGCTGCGGCGCTTATGTTAGGGACTTTACCAAGGCGGAAATCTAAAGGTCGAACTACTAAACTGTGTTCGCCGATAAATCGGTCAACAACTAATCCATAATGGTTGAGGCGATCGCTAATTACAATCACCGGTAGTAAATCTGGATTTACCGCAGGTGAGGGTAACTCTAAAACTTGACGCGCCGAAATTAACTCCACAGGTTGATTGTTCAGTAAGAAAAACGGGCGATTTTCTGAAACAGCAATCTCTGACTTGGATAACATCAGCACTTGTTCGATTCTTGCCAGCCCAAATGCATATGGTTCGCCAGCAATCTCAACTAACAGAGTGCGAACTACCGATAGGGTAAGGGGTAATTGTAAGTAAAAGGTCATACCTTTTCCTGGGTGAGAAACTGCCCGCAGTGTCCCGCCAACTTCCCGCACTGTGCTGTGGACGATATCTAACCCTACACCCCGACCAGAAATTTCCGTCACAGTTTGGGTAGTGGAAAACCCAGGTAATAACAGAAACTCCATTAACTCAGCTTCCGTCAGCTGGGCTGCCATTTCTGCGTTTGTCATTTGTTTTCTGACGACTTCTTGACGCAAAAACTCGACATCAATTCCCCGGCCATCATCAGAGATAGTGATAAATAACATCCCAGCGCGATGGACAACTTCAATTTCAATGGTTCCTTCCTCTGGTTTGCCTGCGGCTAGTCGATCTTGGGGAGATTCGATGCCGTGATCGATCGCATTTCTGAGGATATGAGTTAGGGGCGCTTCTAATCGGTCGAGAATATCCCGGTCTACTAAGGTATATTTACCCTTAATTTCCAGCTTGACGCGTTTACCCAACTGCCGGGAGAGGTCGCGTATCATGCGCCCAAATCCTTGTCCGCCCTCACTAAAAGAACACATCCGCGTTGCAATCACTTCTCGGTACAGACGATGGGCAAGATTTCCAGAACGCTGAGAAAATGATTCTAATTCGTTTTGGCGATCGCTAATTAATTGACTGCATTCGCTGGCTTTTTGATATACCGCGCTCAAATGTTCTTTAATGTGTTTATCTAGGGGGCGATCGCTCAATAATTGTTGTAACTTAGCCACTAGGTTCGATAGCTCTAGTTGATTCGCTCTGACGTTTAAAAAAGAGTCTGTAAATGGTTCTAACCACTTGGTTGCAACTATCGTTTCTCCTGCTAATCCCATCAAACGATTGAGATTATCTGTACTCACTCGTACACTCCGGTTTTGGGTAGCAACTAATTCTTCAACTGGGGAGGGGATGATTTCCGGTTGCAGAGATTCTATCTCCGGTGTTGGCTGCAAGATATTTACTTGTGGAACAATTACCGGGATATTTACACAAGTCGAAAGATTAGCGATCGCATTAACTAGCGATTGAATATTACGATTATTCCCTGGTTGTAAATTGGGGTTTTCGGCTATGTGTTGCACCATATCTACTCCTTGCAACAACACATCAACGCAATCGGCAGTTAAAGTAACTGTTCCCGCTTGAGCCGCACTAAAACAATCTTCCATGACATGGGCTAGGGTGACAGCTGGCTCAATTTGAACAATCCTAGCTGCACCTTTAATACAATGGGCTGCCCGCATTAAGGCTGCTAATTCTGATTTGGGATCGGGGTTTGTTTCCAGTGCCAATAAACAATTGTTCAGCACCACAACCTGAGTTTTGACTTCCATATTGAATAAATCCAACAAAGAAAGTTGGCTGAGATCGGAGTCTTCTATCATTACTGCGTCTTCCTCGCCAAAGTGGTAAATAATAATTCATCATCTAAATAGCTGACAGTATGCGACCGCACTTCGTGTTGCGATGTCTGAAAATTTGCAGGTTGCCAGGAGAATAACCCTTTAGTATAAGTTTGGCTTGTTTGAGTCATATTCCTCGAAGCATCGCGCAATTCCCGACGCTCGAATCGGTGTAGACCATAGAGTTCATCTACTGGAAACACCCAAGCGTTACCAGCCTTTTCAATCACTACCATACGGGAATACGCCACTGGACTGAGAGTTTGTAGGGGAGTATCGCTAGATTCGATATTTAACAAGTGGTTGAGGGAAACACACAAGAGCAATTCACCGCGAATATTAATTAATCCTCGCAAGACTTGGTTGTGACGATGGGGTAGGGTATGAATCGCACTCGGAGGAGTCGTTTCTTTGAGGACTTGAGCGGGAAGCGCCAGCCATTCCTGTTGCAAGCGAAAAATCACAACTGCCAAAGTTTCCGTTGTCGTCGAGGCATAAGTAGACATTTGCGGATTTTTCTCGGTTTGAGATTGTGCAAGTAATTGCGTCCACTCATGGCGATATTGTTCTGGTGTCGCGCGTTCTAGTAAGTAGCGACCAGATGCCGAATAAACCGGGCAATTGCGACAGTGAGCATATGTAGATAGTTGCGGACAAGAGCGATCGCCTTCAATGCCAATAAAATTCCAGCAACTTTCCATCTGTAATTGGGGAGTGATAGTATTCATGGCGGTTGCTTAAGGGGCTAGGAGTGCAGAGGCGGAATATTCGACCTTTACCTTAAATCGGGCAATTCCCTGACGCAAACCTTGTGCGACTTGGTTGAGTTGGACGATGGCCCGATTAATTTCCCGCAAAGAATCGGCAGTTTGCACAGAGGTACTACTCAACTGCACCATTGCTTCACTAATTTGTTGCGCTCCCACAGATTGAGTTTCCATCCCCCGATTTACCAACTCAAAACGGGGATTGAGGTCTTGTACTTGCTGGATGATTTGCCCAACCTGCGTACTGATGCCGGCAACATCAGCCATACTTCTTCCTACTTCTGCGGCAAACTTATCCATCTCCATCACGCCTGTAGACACTGACGATTGCATTTGCTTGACCATCTGCTCGATGTCGAGGGTAGCAACTGCGGTTTGGTCTGCTAGTCGGCGGATTTCACGAGCAACCACAGCAAAGCCTAAACCAGACTCTCCAGCTTTCTCTGCTTCAATGGCGGCATTTAACGACAGCAGATTTGTCTGGTCTGCCACTTTAGTAATTGTCACCACAATATTATTAATATTGTTGGCTTTTTCGCTAATGACTCCCAGTCGAGCCGCAATGGCATTAGTGGCTTCTGCCAACTGTTGCATAGTTGTTTCCATGCGCAGTAAATCTTTTTGGCTGACAGTTGCGGCTGTGGTTGTGAGTTGCGACATGGTAAGGATTTGTTCCATCGTGTTTACCAACTCTTTAGAGGTAGCAGCAATTTCTTTAGCAGCAGCAGTCACCTCATTGGTAGAGGCTACCTGTTCCGTTATCGTTGCTTCTAATTGCTTGCCGGAAGCAGTAATTTGAGTAGCAGAGGTAGTCACTTGAATTCCTGAGTTTTGTACCTGACCGATCAATGTATTTAGGTTTTGGGTCATTGTCGAGAAAGCACTTAATAGCCTAACTGTCTCATCTTTGCTATTAGAGTCAGCATTGATTTGGTTGGTCAAATTACCTTGGGAAATCTCCTCTGCAATCCCAACTACACTGATAACTTGACTGGCAATTTGTCGGGCGATCGCAAATCCCAAAGCGATGGCAGTAATCGGGCCGATAACGATCCCCAAAGAAATCCAGAAGATACTGCGAGCCACATTCTTCTCAACTTCCTTTTGTGTATCTGCTGCATAATTTTGATGATATTTCAACAGATTTAATGCTTGCTCCTTACTTTTGATAAATAAGGGTTCTTTGTTCTTTGTTGCGTCATAAACCATCCGCTGACGTAATTTCAATGCAGTTTTAATCTTAGTAAATTCTGGTGAATTTTCTTGTTTCTTACGAATTAATTCCAGGGATTTTTTCCAGGGATTGCGAATACCGAGTTGATTGTACTGTTGCTCAATCTGTAAAAAGTTCTCATGGACTTGCTTCCAGAGACCCAGATATTGCCGGAACACTTCATACTGTTTCTTCTCTTCTTCACTAAATGGAGTTGCTTCGTACTCTT
The DNA here is from genome assembly GCA_034531195.2 of Nostoc sp. ChiSLP01. GTDB lineage: Bacteria > Cyanobacteriota > Cyanobacteriia > Cyanobacteriales > Nostocaceae > Nostoc. The sequence goes on along the minus strand of JAVRBO020000046.1, from coordinate 101,186 downwards.
TAGTACCTTCTTGAATTTGTTTCCAAGCAAGCTGAATCTGAGTTAATGCATTCTGTCTTTGAGCAATGGTGATTTCAGGATCGAAGAGTAGGCGCTCTGCCGATTGAATTTGTGTCTGTCCTTCGTTAATCTTCCATACCCCGTTAATACTGGGTATATTATTTTTACTAAGGATGTCAATACAATTATTTAACTCGCTGGTTGAAAACCATCCCACCAAAGCAACAACGAGTACTATCAGACCCATGAATAAAAACGAACTGAGCATTCGCGTTTGCAAAGTCATGTTCTTGAACATTAAATTTATTGTCCCTATACAATGTTCGACAGTAAATTTTATATAATCTTTAAAACCTATAGTTCCCAAAAATTATCGAAATTTACCGAGTTATAGCAAAGTGCTGAGGAGCCACTCCCGCATTTCTCACAAGCTTGAGGTGCAGAGGTGCAGAGGGGAAAGAACTTGTACTTGAACCCTCCCCTGCTCCGCTGCTCAAGAGCAAAAGGCTCCATCGAGATGTGGTGAGAAATCCGGGTTAAGCTTTCCATCATGCAGGCATACGAGAAAGATTAGAAATAGATAAGTCATCTTCTACTTTCACTTTGAAAACAGAAACTTCTTGACGTAAGCCACGGGCGACTTGATTGAGTTGAGCGATGGCATGATTAATTTCCCGCAGGGAATCAGCAGTTTGCACTGAAGTGCTACTCAACTGCGTCATCGCATCGCTGATTTGTTGCGCCCCTAGTGATTGAATTTCCATCCCTTTGTTGACAGATTCAAAACGTGGATTCAAGTCTTGTACTTGTTGGATAATTTGCCCAATTTGTATACTGATATTGCCGACATCTGCCACACTTTGCCCAACTTCAGCCGCAAATTTATCCATCTCCATCACCCCTGTAGACACGGAAGATTGCATCTGTTTAACCATTTGTTCTATGTCGAGGGTGGCCACTGCTGTTTGGTCTGCTAATCTGCGAATTTCTCTAGCGACTACGGCAAAACCTAAGCCATATTCCCCTGCTTTTTCCGCTTCGATGGCTGCATTTAAGGATAGTAAATTAGTTTGGTCGGCTACTTTTGTAATTGTCAGGACAATATTATTAATGTTGTTAGCTTTTTCGCTGATAGTTCCCAATCTAGCAGCAATACTATTTGTCGCTTCTGCTAACTGCCCCATACTTGTTTCCATTCGCATCAAATTTTTTTGGCTGACAGTTGCAGCTGTGGTTGTGGCTTGCGACATTGTTACCACTTGTTCCATTGTGTTGACTAGTTCTCTGGAGGTGGCGGCGATTTCTTTAGCTGTGGCTGTGACTTGATTAGTAGAGGCAATTTGTTCTACAAGTGTTGATTCTAATTGTTTACCAGAAGCGCCTACTTGCGTGGCTGAGGTCATTACTTGAATACCTGAGCTTTGTACTTGGCGAATTAAATTACTCAGCTTTTGGATCATCGTTTTAAAAGATTCCAAAAGTTGTCCAATTTCATCTTTAGTATTTGATTGATTTTCAGCCAAAGATGAGGTTAAATCACCAGCAGAGATTTTATCTGCTACATTTACAGCAGTAGAGACTCTACTGCCCAAAGACTTGGAAATTATGGAAGTTATAAAAACTGCGATCGCTATAGTTGAAACTGTCACAAATACCGCTAAGAAGCTCATAAAATTAAGCATTGATTTTGTAGCTTCAATACTTTGTCCCATAATTTCTTTCTCTCGACTATTAAACTCATCGTTTAATTGACCAAATTTGTCGTTTATCTCTCTGGATTCATTCAGGAATTTATCTATTAAAGCTTGATTTTGGTTGATATCTGCTGTTGCCAGAGTATCTTTAACCAAATCATCAAAATCTTCATACATATTCTGCATTACTTGTAATCTTTGTTTCTGTAATGCGTCTTCAACAACATTGGATGCGCGATTGAAAGTATCCTGAAAACTTCTTTTAAAAACTTTGTATCTCTCCAGAGCATCTTGATGCTGTTTTGGTTCAAATAAATATCGACGAATTGAAAGATTCATATTACATATGCTCAAAGCCATATCATTTGTTCCTAAGATAGCTTCGTGCGAACTTCCCACTTGTCTATAGCTTCTTTCTGTCTGATTTGTAGTGGCATAAACTATGACACTAAAAGTAAAAATTAAAATTGTGGGAATAGATAATCCTAGTAAAGTTCTATCTTTGAGCTTCCAGTTATCCAGCATTTATAGTTTTCAATGTTTAATGGTTTCTCAGATATAAGCCTAACACTACAAATAAATTATCTAGCCCAATTTTTTTAATTTGTATAGAATTAGCCTAGCTAATATTATTTATGCGGAAAAAATTGCTAAATAATAAGGTCTTTGAAGTCAAGTCTAAAAGCAAAAATTGGTATTAGATAAACAGTCAAAGACTAGTCTTAAAACTGTTAAAGCTTACAAATACTAAAATTCCCAAATTGAAAACCAAACTAACAATTACTATATTTAGATTTTGAAAATACTTATGAATTTACTTAAAATAATGTAAATTGTTCTTAAGTTTCTTAGAGGATGTTTGAAAAGTTTTCGGCGAATATAATTCGCTACTACATAAACTCTCGTCCCTTCGGGTTCGGAGGTGATACCATCTCACTTTAAGATTGATACATTTAGGCAAGCAGGGGGGCAAGAAAAATGATTTGTATCATTGAAGAAGGCAGAAGGCAGCTATGCTGGAGGCAGAGGGCAGAAGGTTCTTTTCACTTATGGGATTCAAACCCCTCCTGAAAAGGAGCCACCAAATTAAGAATTTGGTGTTGTTGTCTTAAACCCTTGCTTCCTCTGGTCACAGCAGAGAACTCCAGGGCAGTATTCATAAAAGCCTCCTGCCCTCTGCCTTCTGCCTTCTGCCCTCTGCCTTCTTCAATCGCTTTGCTCCCTCCGAGTCTTGCTAACGCTGTAATCTGTTGATACGCTGCCAAAGCAGACTAGCACTAACCTTATCTCCCTCTTGTTCCTTAAGCAATGCTAGATGAATCAATGCTGCTTTGTGGCTAGGTTGTAGATAAATTGCTTTACGAAAAGACTGTGCAGCCTGCTCATTGTGTGACATTGCTTGTTGCACTTCACCCAAGAGAACATAAGCCTCAGCATTCATTTGATTTTCGTTGAGATAGTCGTTGCATAGTTGCACCGCCTCATCTAAGCAACCTCCATCGGCAGCAGTTTTAGCTAGATCTAATAAGTCTGTGTTGAGGTTGTTTGCAGCTATCGGTTTTTGGGGAGGAACTTGCACCCTGTCTTTGATAGGAAAGGTGTAGCGGTTTTGTGTTGATAATTGAGGATTAATTGTTGGTTTATAACTGCTGGGAATAGTATAAGTTTTCTCAACAAAATTTTGATGGTTACTCAACTTTTTATAGGCAAATGCTGAAGATTGGCGCACTGAAAAAAACTGAGTTTTCATAAGTAACGCCGCTTCAACATGAGCAACAAATAATAAACCGCCTTCGATTAGTAACTTTTCTAAGATGCTAATAGTTTGTTCTTTAGTGGCGCTATCAAAGTAAATCAATAAGTTGCGGCAAAAAACTACATCATAAAGCTGTGTATTAACTAAAAAGTTAGGATTAGCTAAATTGCCGTTGATAAAATTTACCAGGCTTTTGACTGATGCTCGCAGGTGATATCTTGAATTTATTGATTGAAAATAGCGTTCATGAAAACAAAGATGATTGCCACGAAACGAGTAATTATCGTAAATTGCTCGTTGGGCTTTTAATAAGCATTTTTTGCTAATATCAACAGCATCGATGTGAAATTGAGCGGATGTTAATCCTGCTTCTAAAAGGGCGATCGCAATGGAATATGGTTCTTCACCTGTGGCACAGGGTACGCTCAAAACCCGCAATACACGTTGCGGTTTTTTTGGCAACCATTCTGATAATACGTAACGTTTGAGAAATGCAAATGATTCTGGTTCGCGAAAAAACCAAGTTTCTGGGACAATCACACTGTCAATTAGTATGTCCCATTCTTGAGGAGAATCCTGCAAATGTTCCAAATAGCCGGACATATGGTTTATACCACAATCTGCCATTCGTTGATAAATGGCACTGGCGATCGCGGCAGAACCAATTGAGTTAACATCTAAACCAATTTTGCTTCTCAGTAAAGCTTCGATGACAGATTGTGCCATTTATGCGGTCTTCACACCAATCTAAATTGCTTTGTTTAAAATTCTTTCAGGCAAGAGATTAATTTGCTCGTCAGACAACAAGTATTCAATACGAATGCACTGAATCATGCCTTTGTCATCTAATATCATCTTGCCCAAATATGGCGCAGCATCTATCTGAATATTAGAATCAACAAACTCACTTTCAGACTTGTGCAATGTTTCCACAACCTGTTCTGCCATTAAACCTAAAATATGCTTGGTATTATTACGCCCGCAATAATTAACTAATACAATCCGCGTACTCAAGTTATCGCTACAGGGTTTACCCCGCATCAATTGGCATAAATCGATGACTGGTGTAATGCATCCGCGATAGTTAAATACGCCAGCGATGTGTTCTGGTTTGTGTGGCAAGGTTTTGAGCAAAACTAGCGGTATCACTTCGACAACCTTTTGAGAGGCGATGGCGTACCGCTCATTGCCAACCTTGAAGAGTAACATGAGCATGGATTTATCTTTGTGTGTTATTTACTCAAGTTACCCACTTTATTAACTAAACGTAAGTTCGACAAGTTTTATAGTCGATTTTTGGTTGGGATCACAATCATTGCAAAATAAGGTACTTCTGCGGGATCGACTTCATCTAAGGGTAGAATGCGTTGCTGTGTCATTGTTGCTCGCTCAATATATTTTGCCCGCGATGCTAAACCTAATTTATGCAGAACGTCCCGCACTTTGGTAAAATGACGACCTAGTTTCATAATTGCCGCGGCATCGGTCATCAACAATTGTGTGGTCAGTTCTTCTGCTGGCAGGGGGGCAGGCAAGACTGTGAGAATATCATTGTAGTAGGTGAAAGGTACGCCCAAAGCTACTGGGCAAGCCATCAGTGAGGAAACTCCGGGGACAACTTCTGTTTGGTACTCGTCACATAACCGCGTAAACAGGTACATGAAGGAGCCATAGAAAAAGGGGTCGCCCTCACACAGCACCACCACATCTCGACCTGCTGCTAAATGAGCGGCGATTGGTTCAACTTCTTTGTCGTAAATAGACTTGGCTTTTTCTGGTTCCAAAGCGCGGGGGAGGTGAAATAACACCTCGATTTGATCCCCAGTCAGATACTGCGCCACGATTCCTCTAGCAATACTCTCACGATCTGTGGCTGATTGATAGGCTACCACAGGAGCCGCACGTAATAGCCGCAGCGCCTTGAGGGTCAATAATTCTGGATCGCCAGGGCCGACACCAATTCCATAAAGACGACCTTTAGTATTCATTATTCTTCCTCCGTTGCCAAGGCGTTAACTGCGGCGGCGGCGATCGCACTACCACCGCGCCGACCGTGTAATGTTAAAAATGGTACATTTCTGCTGTCTGCTGCCAATGCGGCTTTCGATTCGGCTGCACCGACAAAACCGACTGGAAAGCCTAATATTATAGCAGGCTTGGGCGCTCCTTCATCGAGCATTTCTAATAATCTGAATAGAGCGGTGGGAGCATTGCCAATTGCTACTACTGACCCTTCGAGGTGCGATCGCCATAATTCTAAAGCCGCTGCCGACCTTGTAGTATCGAGATGTTTAGCAAGCTCTGGGACTTCAGGATAGTTGAGGGTACAGATAACTTCATTGTTGGCAGATAAGCGCCGCCTGGTTACACCTTCAGCAACCATGCGGCAATCGCACAGAATTGGCGCTCCTGCGGCTAGCGCTGCCCTTGCGGATTGTACTGCTGTTGGTGAATATCCTAAGTCAGTGACGATATCCGTCATTCCACAGGCATGTATGAGACGTACTGCAACTTTCGCTACATCTGGTGGTAGCACATCTAGGTTAGCTTCTGACCGGATGATGGCAAAGGAATTGCGGTAAATTTCGCTGGCGTCTCGGATGTAGTCGGGCATTCAATTTGGGATTTTGGGTTGGTGGGGGTGATGAATATTTTTTTCACGCAGAGGCGCGGAGGCGCGGAGAGAGTTAGAGAGTTAGAGAGTTAGATGGGGTTGAGGTGGGTTAAGGGGTTGGGGAGGTTTGGTGTGGAATTTTATACACTTTTAATATTTGCTCTATTAATGGAGGTAGTTCGGGGAACGTGACGTATCGGTATAGTTCGCGGCCGAATTTATGGTTGCTGTTGGTGTCAGCTAGATAAACGTGATAGGCTTCGACTGTTTGATTGTCTGCCTCGAAGTTGACACCGAGTAGGGTGATGTCAGCTTGGCTGTGTTGGGCGCAGGATTTTTGGCAACCAGTAAAGTGGATATTAATTGGGCGTTCGAGAGTGACGCGATTTTCAAGATATTCCGCCAACGCCAATGCATGACTTTTGGTGTCGGTGGCAGACGCGGCACAACCTTTGTTACCAGAACAAGCAATTAATGAACTCTTGATATTGGTGGGTGAGGAATCTAATCCTAAAAGAGTAATTTGATTTTGGATATGGGTAAGTCTTTGTTGAGGAATATTTGTTAGGAGTAAATTCTGCCAAGGGGTTAACCTGATTTCACTGCCGTATTTTGCTGCTAAATCTGCTAAACCCCGCATTTGTCCGCTCTCGACTCGTCCAAGAGGTAAGACGACACCAATGTAAAATAATCCTTGCTGGCGTTGGGGATGGATGCCAAGATGCTGAGAGTTAGCATCTATTTTTTGTGCAACTGGGTATATTTCACGGCGGGAAAGGGGAAAAGGTAGACGTTGCTGAACTTGGTGAAGATAATTTTCACAACCCAAGGTATTTAATAAATCTCTCAAACGTAGCCGACGCCGATCGTTAATATCGCTATGATTCAGATAGACATCTGTTAAAGCTGCTAAGACGGGTAAACAATCGTCTGGTGTTAACAAAATTTTCGTATCGGTTGGTGGTTGTGCCTTTGCACCCGCACAAAGATAAAGGCGAAAGTAAACATTACCATCAACTAAGACAGCGGCAAATAGGATATCATTTAGGCGATCGCTCACTCGAACTATCCCACCACCATCAAAGCAAACGCTAAATTTTGCTGACAGTGCCGATAAAGCTGGATGTGTAGCAATATAATTATCCCAAGCTCGAACAAAAGGACGAGTGTCAATTAATTCTTCGCGATCGATACCAGCTGTTGGGCTGGTCATAATATTTCGGATGTGGTCTACATCAGTATTGCGAGAACCGAGTCCGATATCCTGTAGGTGGTTGAGAACTTGAGAATTTATCTGAGTGCGGATTTCGCGGATTTGTAAATTAGCTCGATTGGTCACATCCACATAGCCGCCGCCATGTTGGTCTGCTATATCTGCGATCGCGCAAAACTGTTCGCTACTGATAATCCCGCCTGGGATTCTCATGCGAGACAGTATACCATCTTCGGCGGGTGTAGCATAAAACAAGCCGGGACAAGTGGCAAATCCTGAAAGCAAACTGAGAACTCCTTCCCCGTGCAACGCAGGGAGTAGACGGTGAGTATGTCCTAAGGACATCCTGAGAGTTGGCATTCTGACTTAGGCGATCCCATCACAGTTGCGGCACAGTCCCGGAATTTCACCGGAGTTTCCCAACCCCAAGCTTTAGTAATTTAGCATGAGAATGCGGTTAGTAAGTTGAAGACTTCATATTTTGCATCAACGTGAGTGGGGAGTAGGGAGTGGGGTTGGGGGTGGGGTGTTAGGGACTTTTGCGAGAGGTCTAATGAATTCAAAGGCTTCAAACCAGTTTAGATTTTAAATTTTGAATCTTCAATCCAAAATTTAAAATCTAAAATCTAAAATTCAGTGAAAGTAACCAAATTCAGTCCGCAGTCAAGAAGATCGCTCAACAGTTTGGTAAGCTTGATATCTTAATCAACAATGTTGGGTTTCTTCTACCCTGTACCTGAAACGAGATTTTATATCTTTAGTTGCATATTATATAAATTCGCATAAGTTCCATTCCCCGCGATTAACTCTTCGTGCGTTCCTTGTTCATCAATTCCATTATCCGTTAACACAACTATTCTTTGTGCGTTTCTGACTGTTGACAGACGATGGGCTATAACAATTGTTGTGCGGTTGTCGGTTAACTTCTCCAATGAATCTTGAATGGTCTTTTCACTTTCATTATCTAGATTGCTCGTCGCTTCATCAAAAATAATAATGGGTGGATTTTTTAAGAAAGCGCGTGCAATACTTAACCTTTGCTTTTGACCCCCTGATAATTTTACGCCACGCTGACCAATATCCGTACTATAACCATCTGGTAATGCCATAATAAAATCATGAGCATTCGCTTTTTTAGCTGCCTCAATGATTTCTTCTTCTCTCGCCTCAGGTTTACCATAGCGAATATTGTCTAAAACTGTGCCGACAAACAAGTACACATCTTGTTGAACAATACCTATGTTCTTTCGTAATGAGCGTAAGCTGATATTCCTAATATTCTCACCATCGAGTAGTATTTCTCCATTGCTTACTTGATAAAAGCGGGGAATTAAGGAACATAAGGTTGTTTTACCAACACCTGAAGCCCCCACTAAAGCAACATATTCGCCAGCTTTTATATTCAAAGAAATGTTTTTTAGCACACGATCGTAGTCTTCTTTATACCTAAAGCTCACATCTTTAAATTCCAGATTTCCCTGAACATGAGTAAGTTCAATCGCATCTGCTGAGTCTTGTATATCCGGCTCCACCTGCATAATGTGTATAAATCGGTCAAATCCAGTGATGCCTTCTTGATATAGTCTGGCAAAGTTAACAAATCTCCGAATTGGATCGATGAGAATGCCAATATACAACAAATAGGTCACCAAATCGGCTAAACCCAAAGAAGTATTTACAATAGCAACACCACCAAAGACAATCACTACAATAGTCATCAGTTGCGTAAAGACATTCATTCCCTCATGAAAGTAGGCTTCGCTCTTATAACCGTCTCGTCTGCTTTCAACAAAACGGGTGTTTGCATAAGCAAACTTCTTCTTTTCCCTTGTCTCGTTGGTAAACGATTGTACTACCCTGATACCTGCCAATGTATCTTCAACTTGTGCGTTAATATCACCGATTCTCTCTTTGCTTGTTCTGAGCGCAGCATTCATTTTCTGATTGAAATACACGGCATAAACTGTCATGAAGGGAAAGAAGAGAAAGATGATTAAAGTCAGCTTAACGTTGACAGTAATCAAAATAATAAAAGCACCGACAAACTTCACTAAAGAGATTGCAATATCTTCAGGCCCGTGATGATACAGTTCACTAATTGATATTAAATCATTGGTGATACGACTCATCAATTGACCTGTTTTTTGTCGATCGTAAAAATGAAATGACAGCTTTAAATAGTGGTCGAATAAGTCACGACGCATATCACTTTCCATCATGGTTCCCATCATGTGTCCCCGATAGTCAACAAATGTGTTGCAATAAGCATGAATGCCAACTAAAGCAAGCATGACCGCGCCAACTATATATATTTGACTCAGCGCGTTGGGTGCATTTTCTTCTAAAACATTTTTGGTAATGTATCTCGCACATAAGGGAAGTATCAGTGTAATTATCGAAACAATAAATGCAAATAGGAGGTCTGCAACAAGCAATCCTAGATACGGCTTGTAATACGACAAGAATTTCTTGCTTCGAGCATCCATAAAGTTTTCCTCAAATAGCTAACGCTGCATTTAATGATGGACAAACAACCAAATCAAGCTTTGTTGGTTTTTTCGCTAAAGCCATCAAAAATCAAAAAGTAACTTTGTGATACTCATGACTGCAAAACAAAAAGCGGCATAGGGTATCCCCTTCCTAGCCGCTCAAAACAAAACGACCACGGACGAAAGATTCCCACAGCCGCATAATTCGTTAATAAATTAAACGGCCACGAGTGTGGCGTACACCTGTGACCGAAAATGTTCCTTCCTAGTGCATGAATAAGTAGCAGTGGAACAAATGCACTGACGCATTTATATCCCACGCTGAGACAGCGTAATGCTACACACTTATTCCGTAATCACTATTGGAGATAATATACCTATGCATCGATATGTAACAAGTTAGTCTAACCACTAGACACTGCAATATACACAGCGACCTGAAGAAAACTAGAGAGCTAGAAACTGATACAATTACCGGATGGTCACAGGTATCTCAAATAGCTTAGCGATCGTTCATACAACCTGAAGGTACTCTTTTAGTTAAAAGGCGCACTCCACAAACGAGCAGACCACACTAGATAGAGCAGCATTGGTCAGCTCATACATTTCGTAGGTGAAAGCTGTCATCTTTGCGCCTCCTGAAAAATTTCTTTATTGTGTAGTATAGAGTAACACGCAGATTATTAGAGGTCAAGTCAATCATTAATTGAAGAATATATTCGTCTAATTAGGTTGAACTACTTAATTTCATTCATGATTACGACTATTCTTGTGTAGCAAAAGCCTCAGAGATGTGCCAACATTCTCTCAGGCTGGTCAAGCTTTTAGCGATCGCCATACATCACAATTCTCCAATTCACCTACTCAAAAACATAATTTTGAGCCACTTTCCAATAACGCGAAAACCGTTTCAAATCAATATAACCATCATAATCAAAGAATGGCTCCACCTCTAAGACTTCCAATTTTTGAGAACGCTCAATTTGATTGCAGATATCACCAAACCGGGGACTCGGACTATTTACTGTCACCACTAAGTCTGCTTTTTGTTCTTCAGCAAAAGTCAGAATTTCTTGCACCACATCACCACGGCGAATGACAATAGGTAACTCTAGCAAACACTCGTAAATAAACGTCAAGCGTTTAAGACTGAGTTGCCATTCCTCAATCAAAGCTTCGTCCCAAACCCAAATAGCAGGAGCATCAGGGTATTCTTGTAGCGCGGGATTATATGGACTCAGGCAGTCTCCATGCACCCAAATAATCGGTTTAGTCATTAGTTATTAGTCATTAGTCATTGGTCATTGATCATTGGTCATTAGTAAATAAGGGATTTTCAAGAAATAATTGCATACTTTTGTATTTGTCAGTCTCTAAACAAAAGACAAAGGACAAAGGACAAATGACAAATGACAACAAATATCAAACGTTGTTGGAAAGACTAGGGCTGTTAGCGTAGCGTCTGTGAAAAAGAATTGCTGCCAAATTTGTTAGCAAACAGGCGATCGCTAAAGACATCAAAATATAAGTAGGAGCCATCACCACGCCAATCATAAACCAAGTGTATACGTGCAAGATCATCACGGAAGCGAAAAAAGTGGCAATTGCCGCAGACTGCCAGATTTGATGTGATGGCCGACGTAGTGCTGTCAAAATCATTGTCAAAATTGTGGTCAGCAAATTCGCTGGTACAAGAAATGCACAAATAGTGACGCAGTTTGCGCGGGAGAACTCAGTTAAGGTGTTGAAATCGAACATCAAGATCCTGGGGATAATGTTAGCAACTTATAATTTAATGTAACTTTATTCTAAATAACGAAATCTACCTTAGCATAGATAGAGAGTAAGAAAATTCAAATTTTAACATTCTTTAAATAATTCAATTAAGTTCTTATAGTAACAATAGTCAATCCTAATGAATTGTAAAAATTTTGCATAATTAGGGTGGGAAACCCCCACCCTAGCTGAATTAACTGGGCAAAATCACTGTATCGATAACGTGAATTACACCATTATCAGCTTCGATATTTGCTGCTAAAACTGTGGCATTTTTAACTTCAAAACCATCAGAAGAATTAATTTTAATTGGCGAACCTTCTACAGAATTCACCGTACCGAGTTGTGCCAAATCTGTCTCCAAGAGCTTTCCAGAAACGACATGATATTTTAAAATCCGGGTTAACTGCGGAATATTTTGTAACAGAGTTTGAATAGTGCCGGGTGGTAACTTGGCAAAAGCATCGTCATTGGGAGCAAAGACGGTGAAAGGGCCGGGACTTTTTAATGTTTCTACTAAACCAGCAGCTTGTACAGCCGCTACTAGTGTTTTGAAAGACTCAGCATTAACAGCAATATCAACAATATCAGCCATATTTGGTACCTAAATCTCTGCAAATGATTTTAAAGGATAATAAACATATTTTAAGTTTTATGTTTCAAGTTTAGGCGAATGGAGCGAGGGCTATCTTGAATACAAGCAGAATAATGTTTTTCTCAATGACGTGGCAAACTCAGTAACATTTTCTTTGATGCCTTGCCTGCACTACTCTAAACAGGGCTTTGTGCATCCTTGAGACAATGCGATCGCTAAAACATTTCCATGCTTTGTGTTGAGTGCGATCGCCTAGCTTACCTGAATCATTATTTTACACCACATCTGTTAGCCTGACTCAACAATGGGGAAAGATGTAAATAAGAAATTATCAGCCCTCTTGTAGAGGGTAATTCGAGCAAATTTATTTTGTGATTGGCTATACATAGGAATCACTTCTAGAGAGAGGTAACAGAGTTGGGGAACAGATAAAAAGGAATAAAGGTATACTTACCTTCATAAAAATAAACTATGAGTCCTAGAAAGTTTATTCAACTATTAGACTGTTCATAAAACGTAGATTTTAGGCAAAAATAAATATGTATAAAAATCAATTAATAAAGATAATAATCGGGGATTTAACCTGGCAGAGATTGATGAAATCTCTACTTTTTATTTATGTATTTTTTGGAGTCTATGTCTATTTTAGAGCAGACAGTATGATTTTTTTACCGCAACCCTCTAGTTATCAAGATAATCAAGAAATTCTCAAATTAATAACTATCGATAATACAAAAATTTCTGCTAGATATTTGTATAACCCTAAAGCTGATTATACTATTCTTTATGCTCACGGAAATGCAGAAGATTTAGGTAATATTAAACAAACTTTAGAGCAATTATACGCTTGGGGTTTTAGCGTTTTATCTTATGATTATCGCGGCTATGGTACAAGTGAAGGTGTCCCCACAGAAAAGAATGCTTATCAGGATATTGATAGCGCTTATAACTACTTAACAAAAGACTTAAAAATATCACCACAAAAAATTATAGTATGGGGACGTTCTGTTGGGGGTGGTTCTGCTGTCAATTTAGCAGCCCAAAAACCAGTAGCAGGTTTAATCGTTGAAAGTACTTTCATTTCAGCATTTCAAGTAATAGTACCATTCCGCATTTTACCTTTTGATAAATTTTCTAATATTGACAAAATTAAAACTGTTAACTGCCCTGTGTTAGTAGTACATGGAAAAGCGGATGAAATTATTCCTTTTGCTCATGGAGAAAAATTGTTTGCTGCTGCATCATCACCAAAACTTTCTTTCTGGGTTGAGCAGGCTAGCCATAATGATTTATTATCGGAAGCTGGAGACAAATATCAAAAAACTTTAAATAAATTTATTAAATTATTGCAGAAGAATTGAGAACCAAAAATTAATTACATACATTAGACTTATTACAGAAGTCGGGAAAAGGGGTGCATGTTTGTTATTTTCCCTTTCCCCTTTAACCTTTTCCCTTTCCCACAAGAGTGCAAAAGTTCTTTTTGTAAGAGGTCTATTATTTTTCTGTTTCCCAACCTCAAACCCTGTTCCCTCTTTCCATGAATTAATCTAATTTTGCGTGACTACTTATTACACACTCCTGAAATTAAGTAATGATACTTAAGCGTGTATATATATTCGTAATAACCATACAGATGACTGAGACTGGTCTAAAGGTGTAGAAATGGAATGAATTTTGAGTGATGGCGAGTAACGTTATCTTGAAATAGGCGAACACAGAGTTAAAGACCTGTTTTCAAAGTAACAATTCAGCACTTAAAAGCGGCCACTGCGTTGGAAAAGTTTCCAAAGTAGTCCTTTGGGTGGTCAATACCCGAATTCCCTAGCAACATCGAATACAATAGCCACCTAATAGACAGGTCGCAATGCAAATTCTTAAAGTACTAACTAGAGTCTATCTTAACCCCATAGACTTGGATGAGGCGATCGCTTTCTATGAAAACCTCTTTACAGAAAAATGCTGGTTGTGGTTTCAATATTCCGAAACCGAGTTGGAACTCGCTGGCGTCGGTTCTATTCTTTTAATTGCCGGTTCAGCCGAAACACTCTCTCCCTTCAAAAGTACACACGCAACATTTCTCGTTGACTCACTCAATGATTTTCGAGAAGCACTGACTCAGCAAGGTGCAATAATTCTGACGGAACCTAACAAACTCCCCACCGGAGTTAATATGCGAGCCATGCATCCTGATGGAACAATTATTGAGTATGTTGAGTTCATTTGATTAATTTTTAGCTTAAAAAGCATCTGCTGTGAAGGTCTTGAACCTTAACTGAGTGTTACTATCAGCTACTTAACACTTGTATAGGATTTTCGATACCAACCATAAGCAAAACCCTTACTTTATTGGTGTTCTTAAATCTGCTGCTTGATTCTTGAAAGAGTCTATGATAATATCCGTGCAACTACAAAATACTGTAATCCTATCGACTTACCGTAAATATAAGTCGATCTGGATTATCCGGCATTTGCAAAGCTGCTTAATTGAATTTAGGACTTACGCACTGAAGCCTGAAAGCTCGCTCCCCTTTTTAAGGGGGTTGGGGGATCTGAGTACGTAAGTTCTGGAATTAATCGGCTACAACCTGTCATATAACTTTTCAGCCAATTGTCAATAGTACAAAGGGCAAATATTGAGTGCTGAAAAAGCAAAAACATTCAAAACTTCCTAGTGCATTATGGTAGAAATATCCAGCAAATCTCGTTTCAAGCCATTTAATTACTTTCTACTATTCTTAGTAGGTGGAGTATTCACATTATCGACAAGTTTAGTTAGTTGTAAAGCGCCAAATACACCAGAGCAAGCTGCTAACGCTTCTAATAGCACCAAGACTAGCACTAAGACTAGCACTAAGACAAAAGTCCTTCACATGGGCTATATGACCGCCGGAGATCTATTAAAGATTAAAGGAGTGTTAGAAAAACGTTTAACTCCATTAGGGATTAAAGTTGAATGGTCAAAATTTGCTGCTGGGCCGCAACTTCTAGAAGCAATGAATGTAGGAAGCGTAGATTTCGGTTTTGTGGGTGAAACTCCGCCTATTTTTGCTCAAGCATCTGGCGTACCTTTTGTTTATGTTGCTAGCACGAAACCTGGAACCGGTGAAGGAACTGCTCTTGTAGTCGATAAAGATTCCCCTATCAAGACAATAGCCGATCTCAAAGGCAAAGGATTAGCCTTTCAAAGAGCGACAGCACAACAATATTTCGTCATTAAAGTCCTCGAAGAAGCAGGACTAAAACTTAGCGATATTAAACACATCAACCTCACACCATTAGAAACTCGTGCAGCATTTGAACGTAAAAGTGTTGATGCAGCTGTTATTAGCGACCCCCACCTTGCCCTATTTCAGAAAACTGGCAGTATTCGTGTTATCCGAGATGGTAAAGGAATTACGACTCAAGGAGCCTATTGGTTAGGTTCGCGTAATTTCGTTAAAGATAATCCTGAAGTAGTGAAAATTATTTTAGAAGAAGTCAACAACGTTGGCAAATGGGCTGAAGCTAACCCACGAGAAGTTGCCACACTGATTTCGCCAGAAGCCAAAATTGATGTCCCTACATTAGAAATCGTATCAAAACGTAGGTTTTACACATTAAGACCGCTGAGTGAAGAAGTCTTGTCAAGACAGCAAAAGATTGCTGACTTATTCTATGAGCAGAAATTCATCACTAAGAAAATTAATGTTAGAGAAGCAACGCTTTCCTCTGAACAATATGCTGCTGTGACTCCTTCAGAAGTTAAGCCTTGAAGAAGTTAACAACGTAGGCAAATGGGCTGAGGCAAACCCAAGAGATGTTGCTGAAATAATCGCGCGTGATGCCAAGCTAGATATTCCAATGTTGGAAAAAGTAGTCAGACGCAGGCGTTATAGATTAAGGCCGATTACTGATGAAATTCTGTCAGGGCAGCAAAAGATTGCTGATTTGTTCTATGAACAGAAATTCATCACCAAGAAAATCAATGTTAAAGAAGTGGCACTTTCCTCTGAACAATATACTGCTTTGACTCCTTGACAAATCAAGCCTTAATTTTGATTAAGCTGAAAAACATCTAGTTTGCATATTTAAATTAAACTCTTGTGGGGTGGGGCGTATTGCCCGCCCATGTTATGCAAGTTAAATCTGGAACAGCTGATGACGGAACAAAAGAGTCAATTAAGAGCTACTTTTAATCAGGTGGCTCTGCTTTATGACCAGGTACGACCAAAATATCCAGAGGTGCTTTTTGATGATGTAGTATCTCTGTCGGGAATATCTCCAGGAGGACGCATACTAGAGATTGGTTGTGGTACCGGACAGGCAACTGTACCGTTCGCCCGTCGAGGTTATCGGATTCTTTGCATTGAGCTTGGTGAGAACCTCGCTAAAGTTGCTCGACAAAACTTGACGGCTTATCCGCAGGTAGAGGTGCATATTGGCGCTTTCGAGGACTGGGCGACACAGAAGAATGCATTTAATTTGGTAATTTCAGCAACCGCCTTTCATTGGCTCGACCCAACAATTGCTTATTATAAGACTGCTCAAGCGCTCAGTTCTGGGGGAGCGATCGCGCTATTTTGGAATCTACACGTACATAGTGACGCTAGTAAAGGCTTCTTTGAAGCTGTGCAGGAGTTGTATGGGCGTTTGGCTTTTGAGCTAGTTGAGGATGACAAGCCTCTTCCTCGTGAAAACGAAGTACCGGATAAAACAGGCGAAATTGAGCAAACAGGTCTGTTTGGCGAAGTGAAATATCGCTCTTATCGATGGGATGCAACATATAATACTGCAACCTATCTCAACCTCTTAAATACTTACTCCGGTCATATAAATTTGGATAGCATGACTAAAAAGCGTTTTTTCCATGCAATTGCTGAGTTAATTGATACTAAATTTAATGGTCAAATTACCAAAGGTTACTTAACTACCTTATACGTAGCCCATTTATTGTAGTTTTATTTTAGACAAAAACATATTTACAGACATGAGTAAATTAGGAAATTGGGAAACCATCTTTTTCGATTTGGACGATACGTTAATTGTAGAGGTAGCGGCTGTTGAAGCAGCATTCTTGGCAACCTGTGAGCTAGCCCACAAAAAATTTGGCATCGATACTCAAAAGTTATACCATACAGTCAAAAATCAGGGTCGCCAATTATGGAATGCTTTTGCTAACATCCAATACTGCGACAACATTGGTATTGGTTATTGGGAGGGATTGTGGGGTAACTTTATGGGGAACCATCGCAACTTGAAATTTATCCGCGATCGCATTCCTAATTATAGATATGAAGTTTGGTCAAATGCTTTGGCTGAATTTCAAATTAATGATTCAATATTTGTTCAGCAATTGGTTGACTTATTTGGGGATGAATTACGCCAACGCCTGGTTTTATTTCCGGAAACAGAATCAACACTCAAACAACTGAGTCAGAATTATCGCTTAGCTTTAATTACCAACGGTATTTCAGATTTACAACATGAAAAATTAGAAAAAACTAACCTGCTCTCATATTTTAAACACATCACTATTTCTGGAGAAGAAGGATTTGGCAAACCAGATCCGCGCATATTTGAGTTAACACTTGATAAACTTGACATCTCTGCTGAAAACGCTGCGATCGTGGACGATAATCTGAGCTGAGATATCAAAGGAGCGCAGAAAATTGGTATCAGAGGTATTTGGATTAATCGTTCCAGAAAAACTCTCTCACAAGATATCTGTATTCCAGATGCTCAAATATCTAGCTTGAGTGAGTTGCTTAAATTGTTTTAGTATGTATAGGTTGTGATAACGCATCAAAACTGTCAAAAAGAAACGATTTGACGTTTAATTATTTCCAGTTACGGAGCTAGAATTGCTTAGATTACTTTTCGTAACAGTTATAAAAAGTCTGCCTAAATATTTACCTACTATGTAAGAATAAAAAATGAGAATTGATTCGGTGACCTTGTTTGTTTTTATTATTGACAGGCTTTTTCCTTTTGGTATTCACAGACTTTTCTCCGAAATCTAAATCTCTACAACTCTATGATTTTGGAGACAGTTTATGTCAATTTATGTAGGCAATCTTTCTTATGATGTTACAGAAGAAAGTTTGAATGCTGTGTTTGCAGAATATGGTTCTGTAAAGCGGGTTCAGTTACCTACCGATCGCGAAACAGGTCGTATGCGTGGCTTTGGTTTTGTGGAAATGGGCACAGATGCCGAAGAAACAGCTGCCATTGATGCTCTTGATGGTGCTGAGTGGATGGGACGCGACCTAAAAGTAAATAAGGCTAAACCCAAAGAAAGCAGAGGTTCCTTTGGTGGTAACCGGGGAAACGGTAACTTCCGCAATCGTTACTAAAATTTAAAGATTTAGAACAATGTAAAGACGTTGCATTGCAACGTCTCTACAGGTCTATGGTTCTCCAAAAAATATTTAACTCAAGCGTATTGAATTATGGCTCAGGCAAGAATGCTTGAGCCTTTTTGCTGCAAAAATCGCTTTATCAGAAGTTAGACGATCGCCACTTCGCGATCGCTAACTTTGCTAAACTGATTTACTGGACGAGGTAAACCAAGATTCTCGCGTAAAGTTGCTGCTTCATACTCTGTGCGGAACAAACCCCGACGTTGCAGTTCAGGAATCACCAAATCTACGAACTCATCTAAACCTCCTGGTAACCAGGGGGGCATAATATTGAATCCATCCGCCCCATCATTGACAAACCAATCTTCTAACTGGTCGGCAATTTGTTCTGGTGTACCCAAAATCTGACGATGCCCACGCGCACCAGCTGTCCATAAATACAGTTCTCGAATGGTTAAATTCTCTCTTTTAGCCAAATCAATCAAGAGTTTCTGGCGACTTTTACCACCATTTGTTTCTGGTAAATCTGGCAACGGCCCGTCCAAAGGATACCCAGATAAATCAAATCCACCAATCATCGTTCCCAGCAAATTTAAACCGACCACCGGATCGATCAATTCCTGAATGCGATCGAATTTATCTTTAGCTTCCTGCTCAGTCTTGCCAATTACCGGGAACACACCAGGCATAATTTTGAGATGGTCGGGGGAGCGTCCATATTGAGCCAATCTCCCCTTCACATCTGCATAGAACGCTTGGGCTTCTGCAAGGGTCTGCTGGGCAGTGAAAATTACCTCCGCAGTTTGAGCAGCCAAATTTCTACCATCTTCAGATGACCCAGCTTGAATGATTACCGGATAACCTTGGATGGGACGGGCAACATTCAGCGGCCCGCGCACTGAAAAATGTTCGCCTTTGTGGTTGGGAATGTGTAGCTTATCTGGATCGAAATAAATACCCGACTCTTTGTCATGGAGGAAAGCATCATCTTCCCAACTATCCCAAAGCTTTGTTACCACATCTACAAACTCACGGGCACGCTCATAGCGTAGCGTATGCTCCATGTGCTTTTCCCGATTGAAGTTCAGCGCTTCCGCTTCAGTGGCAGAGGTGACAAGATTCCAACCAGCACGACCACCACTGAGATAATCTAGCGACGCAAACTTGCGGGCGAGGTGATAAGGCTCGTTATAGGTAGTCGATACTGTCGCCGTCAAACCGATGTTTTCTGTAACCACAGACAAAGCCGACAACAAGGTGAGGGGTTCAAACTGCACGAGTTTACCATTACGGCTAAAAACGTCAGGTTCTTGATTGCGAGCGCGAACAGCTACACCATCTGCAAAAAATATCATGTCAAACTTACCACGTTCCGCCGTCTGTGCCAGCCTTTTGTAATGCTGGAAATTCAAACCACCATCAGCCTGTGCTTCAGGATGCCGCCATGAGGCTATATGATGACCACTGCTTGATAAAAATGCGCCCAGTCTCAGTTGACGTTTTTTTGTACTCATTATTTCTCTTTCCCCTATTTAGAAGAATTAGTAACCAATGCCCAATGCCCCATGCCCCATGCCCTTTAAACAGGCTGTGGTTTGAGTAAATCTGTTTTGGTAACGAATTCGCTGAATGTACTTGCAACTTGTTGCGGTAATGCGATCGCTGGCGTTTGCACTGGTAATCGGGGAAACAATAATTCTGCGACTCTATAGGCTTCTTCCAGATGCGGATACCCTGAAAATACAAAGGTATCAATACCTAAATCGGTATATTCCAGCATTCGCGCTGCAACTGTATCTGCATCTCCTACCAAAGCAGTTCCAGCACCCCCACGCACTAAACCAACACCTGCCCATAGATTGGGACTAATTTCTAAGTCTTGGCGACTACCGTTATGTAGTTGTGCCATGCGGCGTTGTCCTTCTGATTCCGATTGAGCAAATCGGCGATGTGCAGCAGCGATCGCTTCATCATCCACATACTGAATCAATTCGTTAGCTGCATCCCAAGCCTGTTGCGTAGTTTCCCGGACTATGACATGCATCCGAATCCCAAAACGTACCGTTCTACCTTGTTCTGCTGCTAGTTGGCGTACCTTGGCAATCTTTTCGGCAACTTGATTTGGTGGTTCGCCCCAAGTTAAATACACATCAATATGTTTAGCAGCAACTTGGAGAGCAGCATCGGAAGAACCGCCAAAATATAAAGTTGGATAAGGTTTTTGTACGGGAGGAAATTGCAGTTTTGCACCTGCAACTTTCAGATGGCGGCCATTAAAGGTTACTTCATCACCTTGCATTAGCGATCGCCAAATTGTTAAAAATTCATCAGTCAGTTCATAACGCTGGTCATGCTCTAGAAAAATTCCATCTTTAGCTAGTTCTTTCGTATCGCCACCAGTCACCACATTTAAAATAATTCGACCATTAGAAATCTGGTCAAAAGTAGCAGCCATCCTCACTGCTAAAGAAGGGGACATAATTGCCGGACGAAAAGCCACAAGAAACCGCAAACGTTCGGTAACTGAAATCAAAGAACTAGCTACAATCCAGGTATCCTGTTTTTGTCCAGTACCAATTAACATCCCGCCATAACCCAATTTATCAACAGCTTGGGCGATTTGTTGCATATAAGGATAAGTCGCTGGACGCCTACCAATTGTAGTGCCTAAATAACGCTCATCTCCCTGTGTAGGCAAATACCAAAAAACTTCCATAATCCCTCTGTTTCAAATTTAGTCATTAGTCATTAGTCATTAGTCATTAGTCATTGGTCATTAGTTATTTGTCTCTCCATCTCCCTCATCTTTCCCAGTCCCCAGCGATGCACTGAAGCTCAACGAAGTGTCCCCAATCCCCAGTCACTATTTAATGCTGCTTTGAGTAATAGTTTCCGGTGTGATAGCTGCATATTGTTCGGTAGTCAGCATCGCTTCCTGAATATTTATAGATTTAGGAATTATTTTTTCCTTAGCAAATAAATCAGCAATTTTCTGTTGATTTTGCATAATTTCTGGAGTAATTGGTCTTAAACCGTAATTTCGCCTTCCAACCATTGTTGCTAAAATATCTTCATCAATTTTCAAATGAGGGGCAATCAGTTTTACAGCTTCAGGTCGATTTTTGTCAGCCCATTGACCTGTGTTATCTACTTCCTCAAGGATTAATCGCACTAATTTGGGATTTTCTGTAGCGAATTTTCGCGCCGCCATATAATATCCGCCTTGAGTAGAAATGCCGCTAGCATTTCTTAAAACACGGGCATTTGCCTTTTTTTGTGCCACTGCTAAATAAGGGTCCCAAGTTACCCAAGCATCAATTTTTCCTTGAATAAATGCATCGCGAGCTTCTGAAGGAGGTAGACTCAGGGCTTGAATATCACTATATTTTAAACCAGCCTCTTCTAAGGCTTTTACTAATAAATAATGGGATGCAGAACCTTTCTGAAAAACTATTTTTTTCCCTTTGAGGTCAGCTAAAGTACGAATAGGTGAATTATTTTGAACTATAATACCGCTTCCTTTACCAGTATTTGGTTTGTTGCTAGCAATATAAACCAAAGATGTACCAGCAGCTTGAGCAAATATTGGGGGAGTTTCGCCTACAGAACCAATATCAACTCTACCCACATTCATCGCTTCCATCAGTTGTGGCCCGGCGGCAAATTGCGCCCATTCAACGGAAACACCTAAAGCTTGTAAACGCTTTTCAACTAATCCTTTGAGTCTGACAATATCGCCAGAACTTTGATATCCCATGCGAACAACTTTGGCTTGAAAACCAGTAGTCTTATTTTCTGCTTTTGGGGTTTCCACTGAGCAACTAACTAAGGTTGTTGAGATTGTTAATAATCCTGGTAATACGAATAGTGAAAACTTTTCAAAAATTTTCACTCGTGGCTGTTTGAAGGCGGTAATCATGGGTGTAATACTTGATTTTTATTTGCTATGTTCATTAGTAGGGGCTTTACAGCGGTCATTGGTGTCAAATTAGGTTAAAACGCTTATCCCACAGGCGTTTTACCCCACCCCCACCCCCTCCCTTTATCAACTACCGTGTATACACAAGTCGAATTACCCCCCTTAATCCCCCCTTGTTAAGGGGGGTAACCGGAAAATCCACTTCCCTCCCCTTGACAAGGGGAGGGGCGGTTTTGGCTTTAGACAAAACCAGGGTGGGGTGACGGGGATCTTCATGGTAAGTGAGTGAATTCACGATCGCGTCTTGGCAAGGCTTTCACTTCAGTTGACACCAATCCACAGCAGTGCTAGCCTATGGTGTATTGCTTCTAATACAAAGATTTAGACAGTTTGCAACTGAAGATTCTTTTGGAACAGTTCTACAACGTTTTCCCAAGCATCAGTAGCAGCTTCGGGATTATAGCTAGCGCGATGGTTGCAGAAAAAACCATGTCCTGCTCCCTCATAGCGGAAGATTGCATGGGGAATTTGATATTTCTTTAATTCAGCTTCAATCTGTTGTGTGTGTTCTAAAGGAATTCCTTGGTCTTCCAGACCAAAGAATGCATAGATGGGGCCTTTAATATCGGGAGTGCGTGTGATGGTTGGTTCTCCACCGCCGGGAGTTGAGTTTATAATCCCACCACCATAAAAGGAAGCTGTAACTTTAATATCTGGTAATGTAGCAGCTAAGTAGACGACGTGACCACCAAAGCAGAAGCCAATGGAACCGATCGCATCCCCTTGCACATTTGGTAAAGTTCTCAAATAAGCGATCGCAGCCTGAATATCGCTCAATATTTCCTCTGCTTTGGTTTGCTCCTTATATTGTCTCCCCTTTTGGATATCTTCAGGATTGTACCCAGCCTCGAAACCGGGAGCAGTGCGTTGAAACAAAGTCGGAGCGATCGCTACATACCCTTGTTTGGCAAATTTCTCAGCAACTTCCCGAATGTGTATGTTTACCCCAAAGATTTCCTGAATCACGATCGCTGCTGGGAAAGTTCCTTTTTGTGTCGGTTCCGCTAAATAAGCGTCGATTTGTAAATCACCGTTGGGTACTTTAACCTGACTAGTGCGAATTTCTGTGTTTGTCATCGTTTGAGATTAGCTTCCAATTGTTTTGAGGTAGGGATCTTTGTTGGTAAATTTAGCAAAACACTTAATCTTTACCGACTTACCGTATTTTAAAAGTAGTATTTCACAAACAATGTACAAACGCAAGCCCTGATTTGGGAAGCAAACAGGGTATAAAAAGGCTTGTAGGGGTGCAGGGCTGAGGAAGAATAAGATTTGAAATCAAGATCCAAACAAGTCAATGTGGCTTATGGTTTCCCCTACATTCCACAAGTGTGTTTCTTCAAAGTACTTAGATTTGCTTTATGATTTAAGTAAATTTGCTTGCATCTGTGCCCTCTGCACCTCTGTGGTTCGTTTTTTTACTCCTCAAACTTACTCGACAGACCACTAGATCGCTTTAAGCACGCTCTTTGAGCTAATCTGAATTCAGATTAAATGAAAAATTTGCTCAGGAGTAGGGGAAGAAAACTCACATGGAAGTTTTTTTAGCTAATATTAATCATCTTGAAAATTTGTCGATACTGTTTGATAGATACCGCATTTTTTATAATCAGGCGTCAGATATTAAAGCTGCCAAAGAGTTTCTTAAAGAGCGTTTTCAGAATAATGATTCAATAATATTTGCAGTTAATGATAATAAAGAAATCATTGCTTTTACTCAGCTTTATCCGACTTTTTCTTCAGTATCTATGAAGCAAGTATGGATATTGAACGATTTGTATGTGAAAGAATCACATCGCCAGAAAGGGGTTGCAACGTTATTGATGAACACTGCACAAGAGTATGCAAAAGTTAGTGGAGCAATTAGAGTAATATTAGCGACTCATATTTCTAACACAAATGCCCAAAAACTTTATAAATCACAAGGATATATCAAGGATGAAGAGTTTTATCATTACGCTTTAAGATTACAGTAGTGCGTAAAAGTTCCTATCTTTGGTTTGGAAGGTGCGCGTGTAAAAACATCGCTCGCTAGGTGGTAAATATAAGGATTTTGAAGATGAATTGGGAGAACGCTAGAGATTTTTTCATTTCTATAGCATACAGAAACCTATACCCATATTTGATAAAATACTCAAACTCTTAACTTGGCGCTCTTGGCGGTTCGTTAAAAAATTAAATGCATCTTCATACAGAATTGGTATAAGCCTCTCAACCGGATTTAAAACGTTATAAAAGCCAAAAAATATCCAGAAATCATGAAAGTAAGGTGTTATAACCATCTAGACTAAAAAATCGTTTTTCTAGGTTATATTGATATTTCATCTTCGCAAATACTAGAAAAAACTAATCAATAAAAAACGTCAGTATTTTGAGAGCTTTCAAAACATTTGTTGGATTTTAAAAATATTAAAACTATATGAATAATTTAAATAAATTTATATTACAGGATGCAGGTTACATAGCAACAAGACTAGCTCCAAGTGATGAAAAAATTATTCAGCACCTTTTCGAGCAATGTACTGACTACGCCATTATGACGGATGGACATCCGCCTCTAGCTTCTGCTGCTGCTGAAGAATTTTTAGCCTTACCCGAAGGTAAAACTATAGAAGATAAATTTATTTTTGGTTTATTTACTCCAGATGACAATCTTATAGGAATGCTCGAAACTATTCGGCATTATCCCGATTATAAAAGTTGGTGGATAGGTTTAATGATGTTGGCTCCAGAACACCGAACCAAAGGATTAGGCTCTCAATTTTACCAAGCTTATGAAAGTTGGGTGAAACAGCAACAAGCGCAATATGTATTTTTAGCTGTTCTGGAAGAAAATCAGCTAGGATTTGCTTTTTGGCAGAAGCAGGGTTTTGAAGTGATACGCATAGCACCACTCCAGCAATTTGGAAACAAACTTCATCAACGCTATGTGTTGCGGCGAGAGGTGGGTGATACCGTTTCACTTAATAATTGATATAAATAGCCGGTAGGGGGAAAAGGCTTTTGGGATTTTTGCACAGATGCGTGTCTGCCAAACTCCTACCCCCACTCCGCAATCTTTATTTTGACAACTTGCTACTTCTTTTAACTCCTGCCCAAATGGTAAGCGGTTGTCCAACTTTCTTGTACAGCAGACTCTCTAAAATCACGCCATTATTATTGGCTGTCAGAGTTTTATTCGGCTGACGCAGAGATTCATAAAAACCGTTATACCAACCGTCTTTTGACTTGAGGTTGGCTTGGACGAAATCAAATAACTGGCGCGTGTAAACAGTGTTATAAAGCACATGCCAGCCTACTGTTGCTTTAGCACTTAAAAAGCGCAAATCATTACGCTGTTGTCGAGTGTCTGTGATGGTAGCCCAAGGTTCTCCGTTGACAAACAAACTGCTGTAAACAAAGTAAGGAGGGCGATCTAGGTTGTCTTCGGTGACGGCAGTTAATTGTTTTGTCGCTTGATAGCGAGATTCTTGAGCAGCTAGAATTCTATCGGCGTAGGCTTTAGGCAAAGCTTGAAACCCAGTTTCAATACCGTCTAATATATAAGGTTCGCTCAAAACGTAATTATTAGCTTCAGATTTTTTATAGTCACGTTTGTCGTAAGGAATTCCTTGTCCGTAAAGATTTACGAAGGCAGTATGGGATTGATAATTTAAGGCTTTATTAACATCTAAGCCCCAAAGATTCAAACCATAGGCAGCATAATTCTCATAGCCCAAGCGACCTTCTTGGTTATACTGTTCTCTACCTTTGATGACGCTAGTACCGTACATTTGCCCATTGTTGGTAAGGCGCTTGACTTGCCAATGTTTCCAAACGTCCTTGGAAAGCGATCGCATTTCGGGATACTTCGCACCAACAATCTTCAGCCAGATTGCCATCCGCCCCAAATCAATGGCAGACCAACCAATTTCTTCCCGTTTTTCTAGTTCGCCATAATTAACGGGTATGAGGGTTTTGGCATTGTAGACTTTGTTGGGTAGTTCTTCTTTGTATAAGGGTATAGATGCCAGCGTTTTCAACATTTTGGTCATTTTGGCATCAAATTCAGCCGCAGGCACAATATCGAGTTCTCTAGCGCTGACTAAGGCGGCGATCGCTGCCGCCTGATCCCACATAGTAACCCCGGCAAAGCCATCAACGGAATTAACCAAGCCAGTTTCGTCATTCCAGTTACGCTGGAAGTATGACCAAGCTTGACGAGCAGTGGCAATTTCCTCTTTTGTTAGCGATCCCGCACCAGGAGCAACATAAGGAGTGATGGCTATCGTCAATTGGTTAGGAGGAATGGGTTCCCCTGGTAAAACTATAGATGCAGCGTCAAGCTTGGCAATTGTTTCAATTTCTTGAGTACTAAAAGGAGTATTTGGTACGGGTTCCTTTGCTTGCGAAGCTGTCTTGGATGTTGATATTTCAGGTTTTTCAACAGAAGTTGGAGAAATTTGTTTTGACCAAAAATTAAAACCAGCGATCGCGACGACAGCTGTCACCACTCCTCCAACGGAAGCCAGAAGGGACAAGCTTTTAGGTGGCGGTTGAAAATCAGAACTCATAGGGATTAAAGCCTCATTTTATGAATTACAGTTGCTTGCGTAATCTCAACAGACTTTATTTTTCCCAAATTTGAAATCTGATTAACTTAATTTTCTGAATAGGAGGGAGGGGGGGCAGGGGGCTTCCTGCCTTTCCCAAGAAATTAATCTTACCGACGACCTTTAAACGGATTGATGTAAAGTTCATCTTGGCACTCTACACCCACCTCAAACTTGCAATCTGAGCGAGGATAGGCAATGCAAAGTAAAACATAGCCCATTTCTTCCTGTGCAGATTTGAGGGCGATCGCGCCAGACTGTTCGACTTTACCCTCAATTAGACGCGCTGCACAAGTAATACACGCACCGTATCGGCAACCCACAGGTAACCGCAAACCCGTGGCTTCTACAGCATCTAATATGTATTGGCTTTCTGGTACTTCTACAATAGAGTTATTGCGATTAACAAGTTGCACTTGGTAACTTTTCATACAATTTCGTCTTGAGTTTGAGTGTTGACTGATGACTGTTAATAGTCAAAGCCCTTCGCCGGGGAAAAGGTTATGCTTCGGCAAGCTCACCAACCAGGGAAAAGGGAAACATAAACCCCATATCTCAAGATAGGGGCTTGTAATATAGACGCCTTATACCTCGTTGCAAGCAATCTCGGTAGAAATTTTTCTTTTTTTACATAACATAAATAGAATTTCGGGGCTTGTATCCCTTTCCCCTTTACCCTTTCCCCTTTCCCCTTCTTAGCCAACTACTACCTGATTTTCCACAAAAGCGATCGCCACGACAGCATTGCTTATCGAAAATTGTTAATCTAATAATTATTATCTACGGTTATCTGATTGATATACAGTAGTTTGTAACTTAGCTTTTGCAAAGTAACCCTTGTAGCTGTGCAATGCTCTGGGAAAACAATGGTTAAAGATTCATTTGGACTGGAAATTACTACCGATTCATCGGCTGCGGTAGATGCCATCAATAGCTTTGTGGATCGATTATTTAGCGTCGGGAACGATGCTCAAGTGATTCTCAAAGCAGTTGAGGCAGATCCAACTTGTGCCATCGCCAATGCTCAAGTTGCCGCATTTTACTTGTTTGGTGGTGGTGTTGGCTCAACCCAGGCAACATCTTATCTGAATGCGGCTAAAGCAAACCTCAAAACAGCCAACGATCGCGAAAAACTTTACGTTGCAGCAATAGAAGCTTGGGCAAACCGCGATATCCAGCAAGCGATCGCTTATCATGAAGCGATTACTGATAGGTATCCCCGCGATTTAACCTCAGTGCATATAGCCCAATTTCACTATAGAAATTCCGGTAACAGCCAGGGGATGCTGGGGATCGCTGAAAAAGTTTTCGCCGCCAATCAAGATAATCCCTATATCTACGGGATGCTGGCATTTGGACTAGAAGAGTGCCATCGGATACCAGAAGCAGAAAGATACGCAAGACAAGCGATCGCTTTGAAACGAGATAACCGTTGGGCGCATCACGCCATTGCTCATGTGTTAGAAACCGCAGGACGCCTCGAAGAAGGGATTAGCTTAATGGAAAGTCTCAGTGATACCTGGGAATATACTAGCTCGGCTTTTTATGGACATCTTTGGTGGCATACATCTCTTTACTACCTAGATATTGAAAATTTTGCCAAGGTGCTGGAAATATATGACACCCGCATCTGGGGACGGGCGAAAAAAGACAGTGGCCGCGAACAGATTAATGCCATCGCTTTGTTGCTCAGACTAGAGTTACGCGGTGTAGATGTGGGTTCCCGCTGGCAAGAACTTGCCGGTTATTTACAACCACGGGTACACGAACACGTCCTCGCCTTCCTGGATTTGCAGTACATTTATGCACTGGTGCGGGGGGGTAAAGAAGACTGGGCGACTCAAATGTTAGAGAGTATGCAACATCATGCCGAAATAGTATTACCCTATGCCAGACGTACTTGGGCAGACATTGGAGTACCTGCGGCTAAGGGGATGATAGCCTATGCTCGTGGAGATTTATTTGAAGCGATCGCCCAACTAGAGCCAGTATTGCCAGAGTTACAATCCACAGGTGGATCTCACGCTCAACGAGATTTATTTGAGCAAATTTATCTTGATGCTTTGATCCGCCAAAGGCAGTATCACCAAGCCTTGAATGTTCTGGAAAAACGCCAAGCTGCCCGCAGCAACATTCCAATAATTCAGCGGGAATTGGCTAACACCTACAGCCAGCTAGGACGCACCGCTGAAGCACATCGAGCCTCCCAACTGGCTTTAGAACTATCACAACGTTATCAAAAAGTAGAGCAAACAGTATGACCGCATACGTAAATCTCGGAAAAAGCGGACTGAAAGTATCGCGCATTGCTTTAGGCACCATGACTTATGGCGATCGCAAATTGCGAGAATGGGTATTAGAAGAAGAAGAAAGTCGCCCTTTTATCAAACTGGCTTTGGAGTTGGGGATTAACTTCTTTGACACCGCCGATGTTTATTCTCTGGGTGTGAGCGAAGAAATCCTGGGACGAGCATTAAAAGACTTTGCCAAAAGAGACCAAGTAGTTATTGCTACCAAAGTTCACGGCAAAGTCGGTGATGGGCCCAACGATCGCGGCCTATCTCGCAAACATATTTTTGATAGCATTGATGCCTCATTGCGGCGTCTACAGACAGATTATGTCGATTTGTACCAAATTCACCGTTGGGACTACGAAACGCCAATTGAGGAAACCCTAGAAGCGCTGCACGACCTTGTAAAAATAGGTAAAGTTCGTTACTTGGGGATATCGAGTGTTTACGCATGGCAGTTTGCCAAAGCCCTTTTCCTCGCTGACAAACACGGTTGGAATCGCTTTGTATCCATACAAAACCACTACAACCTAGTTTATAGAGAAGAAGAGAGAGAAATCATACCTTTATCTTTAGACCAAGGAATCGGAATTATTCCCTGGAGTCCCTTAGCGCGAGGCTTCCTAGCTGGTAATCGCAGCAAAGAAGACTACGGTCAAACTGTGCGGGCAAAAACCGACGAATTTGCCCACAAACTCTACTATCAAGATTCAGATTTTGAAATTGTCCATCGCGTCGTTGAATTAGCACAAAAACGTGGTGTCAAACCATCACAAATAGCCCTAGCTTGGTTATTGCATCAACCGGGTGTGACAGCGCCAATCGTTGGCGCTAGTAAAATCGAACATCTCAAAGAAGCAGTTGAAGCTGTGGATTTGAAGCTTTCAGACCAAGAACGTAAATACTTGGAAGAACCATACAAACCCCATACCATCTTAGGACATCAGTATCCTTCCGGGAATCGCGTGTAGTCTGGGATTAGAGAGGAGGCAGAAGGCAGGAGGCGGAAGGCAGGAGGCAGAAGGCAGGAGGCAAAAGGCAGAAGGCAGAAGGCAGGAGGCAGAAGGTTCGGTTCATACTAAGTTGCAATCAGATATAATATTTCTCCCCCTGCTTCCCCTGCTTCCCCTGCCTCCCCTGCCTTCGATAAATTTGGCGTTGCTGAAGTTGAATATTCTCAATTCTTACTCTCACAAATTGGGGCGATCGCCAACGAACCGATCGTAAAATTTATATTTAAGTTGATAGGCGTTATCTTCAACATTAATACAGTAAAGTAAAGCATCTTCAGACGTAATTAGTCTTTGTAAGTGAATTGCCAATTCTTGAGAATGAGTGAGTCCGCCTAGAAAGCGCAGACATCAAGAAAAACCATGATGTCTACGATGTGACCCAAAGATTTGCCCTTTATGGTTATGGGGTGCTGTTGGGTGGAGCGCTGGACGATTTAAAGCAGATGTTTAAAGCAGAGGATGAGGAAACTGCCTCAGGGGGCTGCGGCTGCTAGGTCGATCTCACCTGAAAAATTGCCAAATGTTCTTCGCCTTTGCGGCTGGGGATGGAATCCTTTGCAGCTTTAAACAGGATGATATCGAAGTAGGGTGAAAAGCTATCCAAAATTGCCTGGGGCTTGACGGCAAACGGGGGGCCATCTAACCGACTATGGGTAAAAAACAGGGCAATTAGTTGACCATTGGGACGTAGTAAGTTTTTTACAAGTTGTACATATTGCGATCGCAACGTTGGATCGATGGCACAAAAACAAGTATGTTCTAATACATAATCAAAACTATCATGAAACTCTGCTTCCAATTCAAAAATGTTGCGTTGTAAAAATTGAACGTTCAGTTCTCGTGCTTTGGCAATACTAGAAGCACGGGCGATGGCGCTGGGAGCAAAATCAAATCCAATCACATCAAACCCTGCTGTTGAAAATAACATTGCATCCTGTCCGCTTCCACAGCCTAAAACTGCCATTCGTCCAGGCTTGGGGGCTTGAGCTGATGCCAGAAGATTAATAAATGGTGGAGCCGGGCAGCCCAAATCCCAAGGATCTCGATTTTCTTGATACCGTTTTTCCCAGGCTTCAGCGTTGAGATCGATCATGATGGAATTGTAATAGAGGGCAGAGGGGCAGAGGGGCAGGGGGGCAGGAGGCAGGGGGCAGGGGGCAGGAGGCTTTTGGGATTTTTACATAGATGCGATAATCATAAGTGATTAGCCGGAGGTGATATGTTAGCGCTTCAAGTGAACATGATATGACGGATGGATCGCCAAAAAGCTTATTTACTAACTCTTTAACAATCCAAAATCCAAAATCTAAAATCCAAAATAGAACGAGTTAGATCCAAATATCTGAAGTGCAATCACCGCCAGGATAGCGCATCTCGTGAGCGCGAGAGGGGCCTGCTGGTTCTTTGCCAAAGTCAACGTAGAAATCTTCGTTGATTTTTAGTCCGCCATTTTCGGTGTCGCAATCAATCTGTAATAAATATGAGCCGGTCTTGGATAAATCAGGATAAAACTGATTATCCCAAGTACTAAATAGAGAATTTGTCACATAAAGCCGTTTGCCATCCAGACTCAGCTGTAGCATTTGCGGCCCGCCAGCCAATTTATGACCTTGAACTTCACCACTGTTACCTAATAAACCACCGCACCAAACTTGACCGGTGAGTCGAGGATGGGATGGATCGCTGATATCATACTGACGGATATCTCCATGCAACCAATTGGAAAAGTAAATATAGCGATCGCACATTGAAACCAAAATATCAGTAATCAACGATGGCACCGGTATCGGCCAACCTTCCACTTCTACCGATGCTATATCAATGACTTTCTCTATTTGCCAATGACCGTTAGGTTTGTGCCAATGCCAAACATTACTACTGAGTGCTGCGGCGACAAATCCATGAGTGCTGTCGGGGTTATGGTGAAAGCGCACTTCTAAGGGAATTAACCCATCTTGTCCTAAGTCATAACTTTGGATAATTTCTCGTGTTGACCAATCCCAAAAATGTACGTGATGACCGTAGTTATCTGCTGCTACATCGTTGAGGTCAAAACCTGGATAATAGGTTTTGGGTGCGCCCCACTCGCTACTCACCATAATGTTATGACGGGGCTGATACCAAAAGTCATAGTTAAACCGCATACCTTTGGCTTGGCTTTCCCAACGTCCAGCAATATCAAAATTTTCATCCAGTAACAAAAAGCCACCAGGGCCATTTCCTTCACTGTCGCCCAGCATGGAAATCATTACATGACCGTCTGCTAAACAGTGTACTGTGTGGGGGGCGGTTAAATTGGTTTTTTCTTGAATTTCTTGTGGTTCAATGACCTTGTGCAGTTTTGGCGCTTTGGTATCTGCGGTATCAACAATATAGATGCGGCTAGAACGTTGCCCAGGTATAACGGTAAATCTGCGGGATTTACTAGCATCGTCGTGACAAGAGCTACAAGCATTCCAGCCAAAGTGATGTAATTCATCGCCAATGTAAGGCATAGACAGACGATGAATCACTTGGGAATAGGTTGGAGAATTGGGGTCAACGTCTACGGTGGCAAGATAATCTGGTTCTTCGATACCAGTACCAGTATAGAGGGCGATCGCATAAAGCACCTTTTCTGTTTCAGCTTTGCTGGCTGCTTCTGGAGAAGCATAGCCAGGGCCGCAGCAAGCATGAGTCATAGTTTTACACCTTAAAAATTACAACCAGTTTACAACAAGCTCGGATAACGAATAAAAACCAAAATCACTGCCCACGAACCCAACGCGACTTTGACTGCAACCAAAATATTCAGCACCTCCTACTCACTTACCTTATAGTCCTGCAAAGCACCTAACTTGCGAATTCCCGGCCAAATCATGGCTGTAGCAATTACTACTAAAATTGTGCCAATTCCACCACCAACAACGGAAACCACCGGGCCAAATAAGGCAGCAGTCAAGCCTGATTCAAAGCCTCCTAATTCATTTGAGGCACTAATAAACACGCTATTGATGGCAGCAACCCGCCCGCGTAAATTATCCGGGGTTCTGATTTGAACTAATGTATGGCGAATCACAACGCTGATACTATCGAGTGCGCCAGCGAGTATCAGCATCAACATAGATAGCCAAAACGAACGAGAAAGCCCAAAGATAATTGTGACAACGCCAAAGCCAACCACTGACCACAATAAAGCCGGGCCTGCTTTGCGTAATGGTGGTAGATACGCCAAGGTAATGGCCATAGTCAAAGCACCGATGGAATTCGCTGCTTGCAGGTATCCCAACTCCACTGGGCCGACATGTAAAATATCTTTGGCAAAGATGGGCAGCAATGCGATCGCACCACCCAACAATACAGCAAACATATCTAATGCGATCGCTGCTAAAATTAACTGATTTTCCCAGACAAATTTAGCACCAGCGACAAGGGCTTTTATTGATATTGGCTCAGTCGGACGGATGCCTTTTTTCTCTGTAATCGCCAGGGTGAAAATGAAACACAGCAACGCGGCGATAGCTGCTGCTATATATACTCCTGTGGCACTTCCCAAAAGCGCAATCCCGAATCCTCCGAAGGCGGGGCCGATGACTGACGCTAACTGAAAGCTACTACTATTCCATGTAGCAGCGTTAGTAAAAGCACTCACAGGTATCAACTGCCACATCAGCGCATCACCAGCGGGTTTGAGGAATGCCCTAGCAACACCCGTTAAAACCAAGCAGGCGTAAATCAGAAAAACTACACCTTTAGTATAGGAAAGTACTGCTAAACCCACAGAACACAGAGCTAGCAACATGACTGAGAGTAACACGGTGAGTTTGCGATCGCGGCGATCGGCGACATCTCCGGCAATTAAGGTGAGCGCAATCATCGGTAACACTTGCGCTAGTCCCACCCCACCTAAAACTAGAGCCGAGTCAGTACGCTCATAAAGTTCCCAGCCAATGGCTACGGTTTGCATTTGCGACCCTACGAACAGCAGCAGGCGTCCAATGGTAAATAGCCGATAGTCCCGAAACCTCAGAGCTGCAAAGGGATCGTGCTGTGCAACAACAGGGCTATGGCGATTTGATTTCTGTTTGCTCGAAGACATTTTTTAGTAGAGTTAAGCCTTCTTCAATGTTGGAAATTTGTTCTTCTGTCAGACCTTGGAGCAGGTCGGTAATATGAGCGCGAGTTTGATCTTGGGATTGTTTGAGTTGCCGTTTTCCGTCCTCAGTGAGATTGAGCAGCACTCGCCGCCGCTCTTGAGGATCGGCATTGCGTTCGACAAAGTTGCGTTGTACTAGGCGTTCTATGGTCGCTGATGCTGTGGCAGAGGTGACACCCAAATGCTCTGCCAGGTCAGATAACGAAGCACCGGGATTGCGGTTGATGAATGCTAGCGATCGCAACTGAGGTATAGATAAAAAAGCGGCACTGTGGGCACGCATATCGGCTCGGATAAACCGCATCACTAGTGGAACTGTTTCCATTACTCTGGCAGCACATTCTTCGGAAGTTGTACCTTGAGTTGGTTTATCCAAGGTCATGGGATTGTTGTTCTCCTGATTACATCGCCACCCGTGGATAAAGTCGTCCACCAATGATGGCTAAGATTATTAATGTTAACAAGAGAATTGTACAATCAAGCCCAAAGCCATAGATGCTAGTGCCGTTCAACAACATGGTGCCGCGTAAGCCATCCACCTCATAAGTCAAAGGATTAAGATGAGAAATGAATTTTAACCAGTCGGGCATCAACGAGATGGGATAAATGGCATTGCTAGCAAAAAATAAGGGCATCGTTAATAATTGCCCAATACCCGTCATCCGTTCTCGCGTTTTCACTAAACAGCCAATAATTAAGGAAAAAAGACAAAAGCAAGCCGCCCCCAGCATCACCAACAGTAGCACTTGCAGAATCGCTAGGGGATGGAGATTGAGTTTGACACCTAATAAAAATGCTAGTGTGTAAATGACCGCAACCTGTGATAAGCACCGCACCCCACACGCCAGTGCTTTGCCCAAGACCATCGCCACACGGGGTGTAGGACTAGCTAGGAATTTATGCACAATGCCTAAATCCCGTTCCCAAATCAGCGTCATCCCACCTGTAAAAATTGCTACAAATAAAACGCTCTGAGCCAGAATACCAGCAGCGATGAAATCTAAATAAGGTAAGTCACCTGTG
Source organism: Nostoc sp. ChiSLP01 (assembly GCA_034531195.2). Classification (GTDB taxonomy): domain Bacteria; phylum Cyanobacteriota; class Cyanobacteriia; order Cyanobacteriales; family Nostocaceae; genus Nostoc. The sequence goes on along the minus strand of JAVRBO020000046.1, from coordinate 65,675 downwards.
GGAATGGCGCGAGTCCGGGAGAAAACTTGCCCAAAAATCAGCAACCATAAGCTTGGTTGTACAGCTCGAACGATTAAATCAGTGGGGTCGTGGCGGAGTTTGCGTACTTCCAATTCCGCGATCGCTAGGGTTTTCGTAACTAGTTCGCTAATTGCAGAGATCGAATTACGTCGGCGAGTAGGTTGTACCTGTTGTACTTTAACCCAACCGTTGAGCAGTACGTCTGGTTCTTGCTGTGTCACGGTAGTTGACTCCTGATATTAACTGGTTGCCTGTGTAGTGAATAAAGACATCATCCAAAGTTGCGTTTGCTTTACCCAAGGAGGCTTTTAAGTCGCTCGGTGCGCCTGTGGTCACGACTTCGCCTTGTTGCATAATTACCACTCGATCGCACAGACTATCTGCTTCTTCTAAAAAGTGGGTTGTTAAAAATATAGTTGTGCCGTAATCAGTACAGAGTTGTTGGACGAGTTGCCATACTTGCGTGCGGGCGATGGGGTCTAGTCCCACAGTCGGCTCATCCAAAAATAAAATTTGCGGTTGATGCAAAATCGATTGAGCAATTTCCAGCTTGCGGATCATGCCACCAGAGTAGGTGCGTACCAATCGCTTGCCAGCATCTTGCAAACCCATGTACTCTAAAATTTCCCAGATGCGGCGATCGCGTCCTTTTTTCGGTATTTCATACAGCTTGGCAAAGATTAACAGATTTTCGTAACCCGTGAGGCTCCCATCGGCAGACAGCGCCTGCGGTACATAGCCGATGGCTCGTCTGACAGGATCGGATTGACGAGTCACATCGTAGCCAGCTAAGATTGCTGTCCCTGCACTGATAGGCAGTAAAGTTGTCAACATTTTAATTACTGTACTTTTGCCTGCCCCATTCGGCCCCAGCAGCCCAAATACTTCACCTCGCTCTACAGATATGCTCAGGTCATTAACAGCGGTTAACTTGCCAAAACGGCGCGTCAGTCCCTCAGTTTCCAAAATCAGGGATTTTGGCTCGCTGGGAGGTTGCGATCGATTGATTTTTCCCGTAAGTATTGTCACAATTTTCGATGCACTCTAATATTTAGTTAGACTAACTATTAGTTTCTCAATATAATTACTGGAAGTCAATAGTTTGCTAGCAGGAAAAATAGGGAGTAAGTATGCCAATACCCCACATTCCGCAAGTTAGGTCGAAAATCTTGGTATTTTCTATAAACCCGCTCTGACAAGGTTTTCAGGCATTGAACCTATATTCTGCACTCTCCGATGCCTGCGGCGAGCAACGCTTACGCAACTCTGGTAAGTGCCAAAATTCAAGTTATATCATGTCCGGTTAATTAATTATGATTTCCACACTCATTGCATTTACTGATACAACTTAACAGTCAGCCAATTTCAATACTTCAGTGAAACGTGACTCCATTTATTACCAAATTTTTAAACGCTTCCCTGCGTTAATTTTTGAACTCGTCGATCGCCGTCCTGAGCAGGCACAGAATTATCGATTTGAGTCAGTTGAGGTGAAAGAAACCTCTTTTCGCATTGATGGGGTCTTTTTACCTCCAGAGGATGCAACACCGAGAGTTATCTTTTTTGCAGAAGTTCAATTTCAGAAAGATGAAGGTCTTTATCATCGGTTTTTTACTGAGTCGATGATGTACTTAAATCGCAACAGGGAACTCTACGATGATTGGTACTGTGTGGTAATTTTCCCGGAGCGCAGTTTAGAACCAAGCGATACAAGAACTCATCGAATGTTTTTAAACAGCGACCAAGTGCAGCGAATTTATTTGGATGAGTTAGGTAATCCCGATATGCCAATAGGCATCAATTTAATGCAGTTGACAATCGCATCGGATGAAACGATGGCGGAGCAAGCAAAGCAGTTAATTGAGCGAGTACAATTAGAGTCAACTGGCACACTGCCGAAAAACGAGATAATAGATATTATCACGACTATTGCCGTTTACAAGTTTTCTTCGTTAAGTAGAGAGGAAGTGGAAGCGATGCTGGGACTAAGTTTAGAGGAAACAAGGGTTTATCAAGAAGCGAAAGCTGAGGGTCAAGAAAAAATATTGAAAGCAGCTGTGCCACTGTTACTAAAAACAGGGATCAGTATAGAACAGATTGCTCAAGAACTTAATGTTGATGTAGAAGCTGTGAGACTTGCTGCACAGCAGAAGACGAATGAGTAAGCGCACCGAAGATTGGCGTTTACAAGTTTTGTTTCGTTTTACTAGTCCTACTTTGGTCGCTTACTTTCGAGGACTTCTGTTGCCTTCTGGGCAGAAAGTGGTCGGTAGAATAGAAAACCTTGTACATCCTCGCAATTGATAGACCTTAAAAACTCCAATTCTTGTTCGTTTTCTACACCTTCGGCTGTCAGCCTCAATCCCAAACTCCGTCCTAAGCTAACTATGGCCTTGATAATATGAGCGACTTTCACATCGCGTGTCAAATCTTGGACAAAAGACTTATCGATTTTTAAATTGTGGAGTGGCAAAAGCTGTAGGCGCGAGAGTGAAGAATGGCCAGTACCAAAATCATCAATGGAGAGGTGAACGCCCATTTGCTGTAAATCTTCTAATACAGTGCGGGTGAAATCTAAATCTTCAATGGCTGTGCTTTCAGTAATTTCTAACTCTAAAAAGTGAGCTTCTAGCCCGGTTTGTTCGAGAATTTTAGCTACAGTTTCTGCTAATTTAGGTTGACGAAACTGTTTGAGAGAAAGATTTACAGCCATCATCAGGGCTGGTAATCCTGCATTTTGCCAAGCTTTATTTTGCTTACAGGCTGTCCGCAGTACCCATTCGCCGATGGGGACAATTAATCCGCTTTGTTCTGCCAGGGGAATGAAAACACTGGGCGCGACCAATCCCATTTCTGGGTGATGCCAACGCAACAAAGCCTCCATTCCAGTAATTTCCCCTGTGGCAATGTTCACACGAGGTTGATAGTACAAAGAAAATTCTTTGCGTTCTAGGGCATAACGCAAGCTTTTCTCTAAAGTCAGGAGTTCAGGATTTTTGGCGCTCAGGGAAGCGCTGTAGAATTGGTAATTATTTCGTCCTTTGTCTTTAGCGTGATACAAAGCTGTATCTGCGTGCTGGATTAGTGTTTCGGCGTCAGGACTGTTGTTATCAAGCAAGGCAATACCAAGACTGGCACTGATGTAAAGTTCGTGGTCTTGGAGAAAGAAGGGATCTTCTAAGGTTTCTAAGATTCTCTGTGCGACTTGGGTTACTTCTTCGATACTACTGACTCGCGGCAGTAAAATGGTGAATTCATCGCCTCCCCAACGAGCTACGGTGTCTCCCTTTCTGAGTGAATCTTTTAATCTTTGGGCGACCTTTTGTAATAATTTGTCTCCCAGTGTATGCCCAAGAGTATCATTAATTACCTTGAAGCGATCCAAGTCGAGAAAGATCGCGGCTAAACTTTCCCCGTTACGAGTTGCGTTAGGCAGGGTTTTGCTTAGCATCTCGTCAAATAGTAGACGATTGGGTAAGCCTGTAAGCATATCATGGAGGGCTTGATAGCGAATCTTTTCTTCTACTTGCTGACGTTGCCGCGCACCTATAATACTGGCAGCCATTGTCAACAGGGCGGATTCTTCGTGCCTTGACCAATGGCGCTCATAGGTGCAGTCTGCCAAACCAAGGTAACCCCAAAACTCGTTCTCTAGGCGCAGAGGCACTAGAAGCAGGGATTGAATGCTGTCTCGAATCAACAATTCTTGTTCGGCAACGGGGAATGTTCGGCTGAGTCCGCTAATTGACTGCCCAGTAGAGAGAAGATTATACCAACGGGTTAATCCAGAAGCTTCATAAGGCTGATTTTGCCAATACTCGTAAGTAGGTTCGATAAAAGAGTGTGTCCATTCAAACCGCAGACTGACTGCTATTTGTCCTGTGGCTGGATGGGGATGATTTTGAAAAAGATAAGCGCGATCGACCTTGGCGGCTTCGCCCAAAACCGCTAGAGCTTTCTCGATGCCTGTTTCGTAGTTCATTTCCCCCAGCAAATAATTGGCTGCTTCTGCAACCGCTTGGAGCAAGCGATCGCGCTGGCGTAGTTCAACTGTCGCTTGTTTTTGCTCTGTAATATCCCTGGCAATAAAAGTTCTAATTAAATCGCTCTCAGGTAAGTAGAGAACCGATTGTTCAAAAACTTCTGTACCTACTTCCACCTCCCGCATAAATGAATTTTTTTCTAAATTGTTAGCTGCACTCAAAAGTCCTTTTAAAATTGGGTGTTGCATCCCAGTTTCCCTGATTTTGGGAAACTTGAGAGTCGCGGCTGGATTGAGATAAGTTACTCTTCCCTCTAAATCCATCTCGATAATTGGATTGGGAATTAGTTCGGGGAAGGAGGCTAGGCGAGCAAGAGCAGTTTCTGTCGCTGCTTCAAAGGTAGGATCGACAGCTAGGGTTTGAAAAGGATTGGCAGGATCGGCTTGCTCTGATAAAAAACCAGATAAATCTTCAACGCCAGAAGATTCAGAAAATGCTTGTTCTGAGAGATTGGAAACAGCATAATATTTAGCTTGAGCTTGATTACTCCCAAAGGCAATGACATCGCCATGTTTGAGGTTGTGAGAGAAACAGCGATCGCCATTCACAAATAAGCCATTGGTACTTCCTTTTCCCTTATAGTTTCCATCAATAATCTGAAAGCCATATTGGTCAGTTTCTGGTATAGTTACCCGCAATAAAATTGCATGTTGCATTGATACTGACCGAGAAGCTAGGACAATAGTATTTGCGGAATGCCGTCCTAAAGAATAAGTAGCCTCTCTTAAAGGGACAGTTCGTTGCCCTTGTAGGTCTTGGATGACCAACAGATGGCGTATTTTTTCCCGCTCATTTCCTAGCATGATTCTTCCTCAAATTATCATATCTTTGGGTCTTAGTCTGAAAAATATTCCTCCCATCAATTCGGCTTTTTAAGCTCTGCTTTTGGGAATTTTACTCAATTAAATTTATCGCTATCTATAGATTACAAAATTAGTATAATAACCCGAACCCACTTTTATCTTCAGATTTTACCTCCTACAATGAGATGGCCATTCTTTAACCAGTTTTTGCTGTATAAATCCTAGCTATTTTCTCAACTCATGCATTATTTATCAACTTCCCTCCTTCGTCTATATCATCTAACCTTCTCTTTTTTAGGATACCCAAAATAAAATAAAATACAGAATTATACACTTAGTATATTTGCGGATTTTTATTTTTAAGTGATGTTTAGATTCAGGAAAAACCACAGAGTATATAAGAAACGTTCCTTGCTGCGTCGATCTGAAAAATTCAAAATATCAAAGTAAAAATTCAAAACAAAATACTAATACAGCAAAATTCACTATTAGAATAGGTTTTTGCTGAGCTACCAAAACTAGATAGATAGTTTACTGTTATAGGACTTATGGTTAATTACTTACTAAACCCGAAGAACCCCACCCCCTTAAAGCTGTGCTTTGTCTCCCCTAAGAGCTTGCTCTTAGGGGATTAAGGGGTGGGGTTTAATGATTACCGAAATCATAACTAACTACCCGAACGTGATATGAAACCCCTAATTTTTTAGAATCAGATTTTATTCTCAAATTCTATACTCTTCCCTGTTTTCCCAATCTAATTACCTTTTGAAAAACTCCAGTTCTCTACTTGGACGAGGTTTAAAAAGGATTATAGAGTAAGCTAAAATACAAACCATTTTCTTGTAATGTGCGATCGCCCGATTCAACAGAAACTAAAGGAATTCCCCAGTCCAGACGAACAGTGAAGCGATTGCCCTGCGACCAACGCAACCCCAAACCAACGGCAGCTAGGGTATTAGGGTCGGGGTTCTCTCTACCAGAACTGTTCCAACCAACACCAAAATCAACAAAGGGGACGACCTGCAAAGTACTATCTATCTGCGATAAACGCAGAATCGGTATTTGAACTTCAGCTGAAACAAAAGTGCCATTATCTGTTAATAAATAATCCTGACGATAGCCTCGAATGCTATCTAGTCCGCCCAAGCCAAATTGTTCTATGGGCAAAAGTCTTCTGGATGCTAATTGTGTATTTAAACGCAGTAATAGTAAGGTTTCAGGAGCTAAAAGGCGTGCCCACTGGGCTTGTCCTTGCCAAGAAAAAAAACGGCTATCGGGAGGATTTTCATTTATCGTGGCATCCAAGCCACCAATGCCCAAGTTGAATTGAGAGCGCACAGCGATAACTTCACGGCTGTTGCGAGAAGTCCATTCTTGAAAAAATCGTAATGCAGATACTCTAGTGCGTCCTTGTTCGTCAGCTCCAGGTGAAATTTCAGATGCAGGTATCCCTTCTCTCTGTAATAAGGACGAAATATCGCTTTCCCGTCGGGAAGCTGTTAACCCAATGGCTAATTCTCGTGTGGGAGTTTGAAGTATTGGCTGGCGAAATGTCAGTTCGTAATAACGAGAATCTGAGTCGATATCTAAAATCTCGAAAGGAGGTTCAATGACACTGCTCGATGTGATGCCATAGTTGAAGGCAACGGTACCGTTGCGGGGATTGAGTGGTAAGGTGTAGCTGGCGTCAAAGGAGTTACTACCATCGGTATTAGTGTAAGCTACGCCCAGACTATCTCCCAATCCCAATAAGTTAGCTTCGTTCAATTGTAATCGGCGTCGGAAACTACCGACACTAGGCGATCGCCCATTATCTAGAGCTATTTGGCTACTAAAGGTTTTTGCCTCGTTAATTTTGACTTCTAACAAACTCACACCGGTGCGCGACCCTGCTGAAAGTTCCGCAGACAAATTTTCAATCAAAGGATTAAGTTGCAAAAGTTGTAATGCTTCCAACAAACGCTGCCGATTTAGAGGAGGTGATGTCGCTATTGCTAGTCGGCTGCGGATATAGTTGGGGTTCAACCGTCGAGTACCAGTTACTTGGATGTCTTCTAATTTACCTTCGACGACCTGAATTTTTACCACGCCGGATTGGATTGTTTGAGGTGGGATATAGGCACCAGAAGTAATGTAACCATTTTTGACGTATAGCTCAGTAATTTTGGAGCGTGCCTGATAGACTTCGGTGAGGGAAATCGGCCTTTTAGTAAATTCAGCAGTAGCTTCGGCTAACTGTTGGGGAGTGAAAACTGTGCTGCCAATAACTTCAAACCGTTCAACGACAATAGTTTGAGGAGAATTATTAGGAACTGGTTGCTCAGGTATGGGAGTTGGGGTAGAAGACGGAAATAGTTCTGCTGGTGGTGGAAGTGGCTGTGGCACTTCCGGTGAGGGAACTGGGGAAGGCGCAGGTGGTTGTACATCCTGTGGCGGTGGTGGTGGTGGGATTTGTTGGGACAAGATCGAATTGTTATTTGGTAGTTGTGTCGTATCAACAGTCTGAGCATTTAGGGGTGTAGAAGGAAGGCTACACAGAGATACAAACACACTCACTGGTAATAACCAAAACATTGCAATATTAGGAACTTGCAAATCAGAAAATGTCCAATTATCTCTTGTGGGGTGGGCATCTTGCCTGCCCGCAATCATGGGCAGGCAAGATGCCCACCCCACGATATTGTATAATTTGTTTTTTAACAATATTTTAAAAGTATATTTATTAATCATCGCACTGAACAATTTTTGAGCCGGACTTATGGAATTATACGGGGACTGTTATAAATGTGAATCTTACTTCATCTTTTGCCACCAAAGTTAATAATTTGAGCAAATAAAAATCGAAAAGCTAAATTAACTGTTATAGGAGGGAAGAGGTAATGAGGAATAGGCTTGAAAGTCTGTGGATGTCGTAATACCCAATTAGGACTTCCAAGGAAAAAATATCATGATTTTGCGTAAGTCCTGTTAGTATAAACGCATGATTGCAAACATAATTGTGAGATAATTTTGGATTTGCAGCAACAATCATCCCCACGTCTTTTGGGGTAGTTTACTTTTGAGTAGCTGGGATATTTTGCACAAAGCGATCGCGTCCTGCTTTTTTTGCTTGATACAATGCGCGGTCTGCTGCGGCAATCATTTCTTCCAAGTCAGAATTGAGTTGAGGAATTACTGTGGTAAACCCGACACTGATGGTCACATAAGGACTAACTTGTGAATTCTGATGAGAAATTGCCAGTCTGCGGACAGCATCGCAAATTTTTTCGGCAATATAAGTCGTCCCTTGGGTGTCTGTGTTAGGTAGAATTACAGCAAATTCTTCGCCACCATAACGAGCAACTAAATCTCCAGGACGTTTGACAATATCTTTGATGGCTTGAGCAATTTCGATCAGACAGCGATCGCCTGCTCGATGACCATAGGTATCGTTGTATGATTTGAAAAAATCGACATCGCAAAGAATCAAAGATAGTGGCTGTTGTTCGCGTTTCATCCGCTGCCACTCTTGGTAAAAATACTCCTCAAACCCCCGGCGGTTTGCGACTTCAGTTAATGCATCGATACTTACTAATCGTTGCAATTCCAGATTTACAGCTTCGAGTTTTTGTTGTAACTGAGATTGTTGAATTAAGCGTTTTACCCGTTGTCGCAAAACTGGCCAGTGAATCGGTTTGGTAATATAGTCCATTGCCCCGACTTCAAATGCCCGGTCAACTGACTCTTCATCCTCAAGCCCTGTAATCATTAATACTGGAGTATACTTGCTACGATCGAGAATTTGCAATTGAGTGCAACACTCAAACCCATCCATATCCGGCATGATGGCATCAAGGAGTACTATGTCTGGGTGAACTTGATTATATATGGTTAAAGCTTCTATACCATTTCGAGCTTCGACTATTTGATACGCTTCCCGTTCCAAGAAATTGCGTAAAATCATACGGATGAATGGTTCATCATCAACGATTAAAACTAATGATTTGCTTTCTTGAGGGTTGGCTTTCATTATCCTTCCTTAGCAAGTTCTTTTTGTAAAGCAGTTTTAACCTGTTCATATTCTTGGTGTAGTTGTGATATCGCCTCTAGGCTGGTTTGGAATTTGTTGCTCCGTCCTTGCGCTTCTAATTGCTTGCAAAGTTGCGCCAGGCCCATCGCTCCCACAGAGGCGCTGCTGGATTTGAGTTGGTGAGCTGTCTTCCATAAAGTCTGGGCATCTTGAGTTGCGATCGCTGTGCTGATATTTTGCACTAGTTTCGGAGTTTCTGTCAGATAGCACTCAATCAGTTCTGCAAATGCGGCATTATCTCCTCTAAGGATATTCCGCAAGGATTTGATAGTTTTGGCATCAATCTTAACACTATTGAATGTCTGGTCTTGTTTCTTCTGGAGGATATTACCCAGTGGTTGCAATTCCCAAGACATCACTCGATCTTGTTTAGTTTTTTGGGGTGGACATTTGCTGAGTGCCTGGGCTAACTCCTCGATATGAACTGGTTTGCTAATATAGTCATTCATACCAGCAGCTAGGCAAGCTTCGCGATCGCCCCGCATGGCATTGGCAGTGATCGCAATGATATAGGGACGAAAACCAACTTCCCATTGTTGATAAATTCTCCGAGTTGTTTCCAACCCATCCATTTCGGGCATGTGGACATCCATCAAAACTACGTCATAAGGCTGTTTTTCCAACGCTTTCAACACTTCTAGCCCACTCGTTACTACATCTGCCTGATAACTCATTTTCTGTAGCATCAGTAGAGCAACTTTCTGATTGACTAGTGTATCTTCTGCTAACAAAATCCGCAGTGGCGATCGATATGCCAAATGCCGATCGACTAAGGAAGAATGGGAAGGAGAAACACTGGCTGGAGTCGGCTGATTACCCAAAACACGGGTAACAACATCATAGAGTTGAGATTGTTTAATTGGTTTGCTCAAAGAAGCAGCAAACTGCACATCGCCAAAATCGAGGGAAGTTTCTAGTTTACCCAAAGGGGTCAGCATTACCAAAGGCAAATTTTCACAGCCAGGTTCCTTGCGGATTTGACGAGCCAAAGTTAGACCATCCATTTCTGGCATCTGCATATCTAAAATGGCAATGTCAAACTGCATTCCCTGAGCCAGTTGAGCTAAAGCTTCTTCACCAGATTTGGCAGCATAAGTTTGCATCTGCCAAGACTCTGCTTGCAAGCTGACAATTGTGCGGTTGGTGAGGTTGTCATCTACAATCAATAGCCGCTTTCGGGCCAGCTGCACTAACAAAGTGCTAAATTCAGCTTGTTCTGCTACAGCAGCCACTTGAGCTTTAATGGTGAAGTAGAATGTTGAACCTTGGGAAGAGTAAGAAGATGATTTTTTACTTTTCCATGTACCGGGATTGCCACCAACAAACCCCTGACTTTCTACCCAAAGGGTACCGCCCATCATCTGACTAAGCCGCTTGCTGATTACCAGTCCCAGCCCTGTACCCCCATATCGGCGAGTCATGGAGACATCAGCCTGAGTAAAGGGTTGAAATAACCGTTCTAGTTTTTCTGGTGCAATGCCAATACCTGTATCTTTGATGGCAAATTGAATTTGGACTGGGGACTGTGAAGAAATTTCTTGAGTTAAATCCCCAGTCGCCAATCCAACAAAAAGTACCACTTCTCCGTTTTCAGTAAACTTGATGGCATTGTTGAGTAGGTTCATCAAGACTTGGCGCAGACGAGTTAAATCACCGATGATGTGGGTGGGAACTTGCGGCTGCATTAGGTAAGCTAATTCGATACCCTTTTGGGCAGCTTTTGGGGCTAGAACGTAGATAGCCTGTTCCACACAAGCTCTCAAATCAAAGGGCTGTTCTTCTAATTCCAGTTTTCCCGACTCAATTTTGGAGAAATCTAAAATGTCGTTGATGATGGTGAGTAAGGCATCTCCACTGCTGCGAACTGTTTCCACAAAGTCTTGCTGCTGAGGCGTCAAGTCAGTATCCAGCAACATGCCTGTCATGGCAATAACAGCATTCATGGGGGTACGAATTTCATGGCTCATCATCGCCAAAAATTCGCTTTTGGCGAGATTTGCGGCTTCTGCCTGACGTTTGGCTCGCTCCAAGGCGAAGTTTTTCAAAGTGAGTTCTTCACGTTGGCGGGTTTCTTGTTCGAGTAAGTGAGCTTGTGCCAAAGCAATACCCAACTGAGCTGCCACTGCTTCTAGTAATTCAATTTCATCTTGTGTCCACTGGCGAAAATGGCTACATTGGTGCAAAATTATAGCACCGTTTGGTTCTCCTTGGTAAGAAGTGCGGACTGAAAGCATGGATTTTAGCCCAATTTTTCGGCAGGTAAGCTCAGTCCCTTGGAATAAAGGATCGATGTAAACATCTGGGGAGGCGATCGCACTTTCTTGTGCCATCATCTGCTCGGCATGGGGATTGTTAGCTGTCACAACTTCCAAGTTGAATATCGAGTAGTAACCAGGGAGAACGTTATACTCTGCGACTAGGGGAATTCGGGGGATGGGGTCATGAATGTAAGAATGAATTAAACAGCGATCGACTCGAAATGCTTTGCCAATTTGAGTAGCAGCCGTCTCAAAGATTTTGCTTGTGTCGAGACTTTGGCGAATTTCTTGAGTAATTTGTTCGAGTAGTAGGGTGCGGTGTAATTGCCTTTGCAGTGCTTCTTTAGCTCGTTTGTTTTCGGTAATGTCGTGATTGACGCCAACAGTGGCAACAATTTGCCCTTGTTCATCCTGTAAAGCTGCTACCGTTGTTTCGCAAATTCCCTGACTGCCGTCTTTACGAATAAAATTTATTTCTCCTGACCAACGTCCTTGCTGAGTCACTGTTTGGAGAACCTTGGTGGTTAATGTTGCGACTACTTCGGGTTGATGTAAAAAACTTGGAGTTTTACCCAATACCTCGGCTTTGGTGTAGCCAAACATCGTTTCGGCAGCAGGATTCCAGTCAATGATACTTCCTGTTAAATCCGTGATGATCGTGCCATCATGAATAGTTTCAAAAGTGAGGGCTTGGTGACGCAGGCGGGCTTCGGCAAGTTTGCGATGGCTGATGTCTGTCTGAATGCCAATGAAGTGGCTTAACTTACCATTTTCATCATGAATAGGAGAAATACTCAATTCATTCCAAAACAACATCCCATCCTTGCGATAATTGCGGAGAATCACTTTGCAACTTGTTCCCGCTTTAATAGATGACCGCAGTTCGTCGAGGGCCGGTTGTTCGGTATCTGTGCCTTGCAAAAATCGACAGTTTTGCCCAATCACATCAGTAGCACTGTAACCTGTTATCTGCTCAAAGGCTGGGTTGACATAAATAACTGGATTATATGCAAGTTTGGCATCTGCAATAATAATTCCATTACTGGTAGCTGCAAGTGCCCTTTCCCTGAGTCTCAAGGTTTCTTCAACCAGTTTCAAATCAGTAATGTCAAACATAAACCCCCTCAACATCGTAGGGGTTCCAGCTTCATGAACTACGCTAACAACGTCTCGCAGCCAAATAACTCGCCCGTCGGCTGCTAACATCCGGTATTCCAATTCGTGATTTTCGCACCTAGCAGTTGCTTGTTGGCAAAAACGAACGGTTTTTTCCCGGTCATGTGGATGTATATGATTGACCCAAAAATTTTCCTCGTACCACCGGGAGATGGGATAATTTAGTATGTCTACCGCTTGCGACCCCACGTAGATAAATCGCCAAGTTTTTAAGTCTAATTCCCAAGGAATAACTTTGACAGTTTCTAATAGCTGCCGCAGACGGTTTTCACTTTCGCGGAGGGCAATTTCTACCTGTTTTTGTTCAAAAATCCTGTGGGCGAACTCCTGATTAATTGCTGTTATCTGCTGGTTACTTGCTTGGTTCTTCAGAGCAAAATAAATTGATAATGTCACCGTACTGGTAAGCAATAACCCAGCAACAAACAATCCAGCAATCATTGTAATTTGTGTTAATAACCCTGCAATTAGCAATGAGAGTTTTTGCCACAGTAAGATTACGCAAATTGAGAATAAAATCCCTAGCAAAAGTGCTAGGAATTCTCGTTTGCGGCAAAATTTTACAGCTTTGAACCAATCACATTGGTGCTGTTTGACCACTTATTAACCCTCCAGCACTTTCAGGGCTTTTTGTGCTAACTTTCACTTTTAAGTAATCTAAAATATCAATGGCAAGGGGGCAATTACGGAATTTTTTTGAAGTAAAGTACTTGTATTTTTGACAAAAAACTTTATTAGAAGATAAGAAAGGGTAGGATTTCCTGTTGACTGCTAACTGTTAACCTCACAGTTAATGGTCTAAAAAGGTTTTCCTTGTCTCCGTGTTGCTTTGTCCTTTTTGTTGATTAACTCCAGAATTTTGAAGCGAAGCCTGGATTGTAATCTAGGGTTGTGACATTTTAACCAGTATTTTTATCTGCGATCGCAGTTTTGAAAAAAAATAGGTGAAAACCTTTAGCCGAGGGATAAAAACCGATTCTTATGTTTACACCACAGTACCATGAAATATCTCTCACTCAACACTCAACTTTATATTTCAAGCGAGAGAAGCACCCACAAAAGTAAAAATTTTATCGGATGGAGGTTTCCTCCATCCAAAAATTAAAAAATAATCTGTAATTTAAATCACAGCTTCTTCGCGCTGACAATCAAACACAACCACGAAAGAAGCGTTGGGAATCTCCTGGCGCAAGTGTTGTATATAACCATCTGCATCCGAACGACTGCGGAAACGAGCAACAATTTCGCGTTCCGTATCAGGAAGCAAACGAGCGATCGCCCAGGAATTTAGGCGTTCTTTGTAGGCAATACTTTGATTTCCTGACTTGGAAGCTCTGTATTCAGTATTTTCTGGCATAATTATCTTTTCCGTATGAAGTTTCATGAAGGGCGTTAATTAGCTTCTAGGTAGGAATGCACTAACGCTTTTTTTTTAAGCTGCTGCCACCTTGTTATTCGATTATTTATTAATTGTCAATACTGAGAGTAATATTTGAAACAAACAAACTTTTAAATTCCAGGTATTTATGACCTTTAAAGCTTGAATGTACAAGAGTTTTCAGAATAAAAAAATACCCAAACTAAAAGAAAAGACAAGTATTAATCGGCAACTTGAAGCGATATACGTAAGTAAATTCTGTATAGGTGTCCGATTTGATTTTTGAAAAATCTAAGTGTATGTAGGATGGAATGGCACTTAGCTTAAGCAAAAATTCCTGTCCAGATCCCCGACTTCTTCAAGAAGTTGGGGATCTAAATCTGGGTTAAGAGTAAAAAGAGAGGGGTTTAGTTTAATTAGAACTGCTATACCTATCTATTTATCTAATAGTGATTCAAATTCAGCTTGTAAAGCGGTTATATCCGCCAACCTTGTGACTAATAAATTATCTTTGCCAGCATTAGTTAAACATAATTTCCAATAATGAATACTGTCTGAGTTATTTACCCAAAACTGAATCACTGTATCTACAACTCTATCCATATTCCAACCCCGCTGCGGTGGAACTGATTCTAGAGATTTGAGAAATGTATCTAGCGTACATGTATGCATTCCCAAATATTCTACGCCTTGGCGGGATGGTTCTTGCCAAATCTGTTGTTGGTGATTAAAAAACTGTAAAAGTGGAGATACCCCTACAATATCAAAAGTGTATTTCATAGTAATCCTCCTAGTTTTTAATTACTACAGTAAAATTTGTATTCTTAAAATAATATGTGACAAATACCTTAGCCATCTAGAAAAAGTACAATTCCTGTCTATATCGGAGGTATTAAAAGAGAATTTGAAACTCATAATGCAATCAGGGAAAGACTTTAACTTGCTTATTCATCCAGCATTCGCACGAAAATAAATTGCAGAGTTATGAAGAATGACTCCTGAATTTTTGATTATTAAATTTTGGTTATAATTTAGCACTTGCAAGCTGAGAGTGCTAAATTATATTTAATTGTTAGACCTGTTATTAATGAGTTTCAAGCATAAATTTCAGGATTATATATATTTTTAATAATTATTTAATAAATTGCCTTGGAAAATTCCAGAAATTAAATCGATCCAATTTTGGGAGTGAAGACAACTACCAGCTTCTTCTTTGGCTTCTTCTGCCTGAAATGACTCAGCACTTTTAGCGCCCGCACTTTTTTGGTCGCTCTTGGGCGATGGGCAGATGCTTGATTCGTCAGTGATATTGTAGATTTACGAACGACGGGTGCATAGTGAGGTTTAGTTATGCCAGATATTAGATTTGATAAATACTACCGTTACGAAGACCTGACACTTATTCTTCACGGTTATGCTGAGGAATTTCCGCAATTAGTACGCATCGAAAGCATCGGCAAAAGTTACGAACAACGTGACATCTGGCTATTAACAGTTACTAACTTCGCTACTGGTTTAGATGTAGAAAAACCTGCTCTGTGGATTGATGGCAACATCCACGCTACCGAACTAGCACCGTCGAGTGTTTGCCTTTACTTTTTGCAAATGTTAGTTACAGCCTACGGCACCCACCCAGAAATTACCCGTTGTTTGGATACGCGCACTTACTACATTTGTCCCCGTGTTAACCCTGATGGTGCAGAGTTAGCATTAGCTGACAAGCCAAAATTTATTCGCTCAAGCACCCGTCCTTATCCCCATGATGAAGAACCTAACGATGGGTTAGTCATGTCAGACATCGATGGCGATGGTCGGATTTTGCTGATGCGAATCCCCGATGCCAATGGCGCTTGGAAAGTTTGCCCCAGCGAACCACGGTTGTTGGTGCGGCGCGAACCAACAGAAACAGGTGGTCAGTATTATCGCTTACTGCCAGAAGGACTGATAGAAAATTACGACGGAGTTCAAATTAAAATTCAGCCTCCCAAAGAAAGATTAGATTTAAACCGAAATTTTCCATTTTTGTGGCGGCAAGAATTTGAGCAACAGGGGGCTGGTTCCTATCCGACATCGGAAACAGAAGTACGATCGCTCGTTGAGTTTATCACTACACATGCGAATATTACGGGGGCGATCGCTTTTCATACTTACAGTGGTGTCCTCATCCGTCCTTACACCCACCTGAGCGACGACGAATTCCCGGTTAATGACCTCCGCACCTACCAACGCATTGGCGAAAAAGGTACTGAACTCACTCAATATCCAGCGATTTCTGCTTTTCATGAGTTTCGTTACGACCCTAAAGACGTAATTACAGGTACATTTGATGACTGGGCTTATGAATATCAAGGTTTATTTGCCTGGACAGTAGAAGTGTGGAGTCCCCAGCGCCAAGCCGGAATCGCTGATTACAAATACATTGATTGGCGGCGGGAACACCCTGTAGAAGATGACTTGAAACTGCTGCGTTGGAGTGATGAAAAACTTGCAGGTAAAGGCTATATAGATTGGTATCCTTTCGACCATCCCCAACTCGGTCAGATTGAATTGGGCGGTTGGGATACAATGTATGCCTGGACAAATCCGCCTCCAGAATTTCTGGAGAAAGAAATAGCCTTGTTCCCTGAGTGGCTGGTGTGGCATCTGCTGATTTCCCCTCGTTTAGAAATTTACGAAGCCAGCGTTCACAGCTTGGGTAATGATATTTATCGCGTGCAATTAGTAATACATAATACAGGGTGGTTGCCTACATACATCACCCAAAAAGCCTTGGATAAAAAGCTGGTACGAGGTTGCATCTGTGAAATTGAATTGCCTAGTGATGCAACATTGGTAACAGGTAAGTTGCGTGAAGAGTTAGGTCAATTAGAAGGACGCGCCTACAAACCTTCAGTACCTTCTAGACCACAAAGAGATCCTACTAGCGATCGCGCCAAGGTGGAATGGTTAGTACGTGCCACCCAAGGCAGCACAGTTAAATTGCTAGCTCGTCACGAACGCGCGGGCGTTGTTCGTACCTCTGTAACCCTTGGGTTTTAAGTCCCCTCAATGCCGTTTGATAGACATGGAGATAGCTACCGTTGTCTAAACCCATAATCAACATTCGCTTAATTGCACGCAACGAACTTCCCCAACTGCTGGCGTTGTATCAACATCTCAATCCTGTTGATGCACCTCTACCTGCTGACGACGTGTTAGAGTCCATCTGGGATAAAATTCTGGGCGATCGCCATTTGTATTACATAGTTGCCGACATTGGTGGTGAGTTAGTTGCTACGTGTAACTTAACCATTGTTCCCAACTTGACACGGGGCGCACGTCCATACGGCATTATTGAAAATGTTGTCACCCACTTTGATTATCGCCGACAGGGATTTGGTACGCGGGTGCTGCATTATGCTTTGGATTTGGCATGGCAGCAAAAGTGCTACAAAGTGATGCTTTTAACTAGCTCAAAAAGTGAGGAGACATTGCGCTTCTATGAACGTGCAGGATTCAAGCGCGGAGTGAAAACTGGATTCATTGCTAGACCTCCAGAATAGTTGTGAGTACAACTGTTGACAACTCCCCGCCGAAGAACGGCGGAGATTCTTCCTTCATCCAAGACAAAACCCCTCCCCAACCCTCCCCAAGGCATCGGGGAGGGTGCCGTTAGGCGGGTGGGGTATCTGTCGCAAACATTTTTTGAATCGGTATAACTATCAACAGTCAACAAACTTGATGATTTACTGTGCAATTAAAAACCGTAATAGCTTACGCATTAAGAAATTATTTATTTATATTTTGTTCTTGTAGAAAATTAATTATTTAGTCTACTATCTTTTTTGGGAAAGGTAGCAAGTTATATATTGGACGGGTGCGATGAGAATCTTGCTAATCGAAGATGAGGAAGTTTTAGCAAGTGTCTTGTTGAAGTCTTTGACTAAACAACACTATGTTGTAGATGTGGCACAGGACGGGCAAATGGGGTGGGAATACACCCAAAATGCCAGCTACGATCTGCTGCTCATCGATGTAGGATTGCCGAAAGTGGACGGGATTACATTGTGTCAGCGATTACGTTCTGATGGGTGTTTTACTCCGATTTTGTTGATGACGGCCAAAGATGGTACTAAAGAGCGGATTCAGGGACTTGATGCAGGTGCCGACGATTATCTAATCAAACCTTTGGATTTGGGAGAACTGCAAGCAAGGATACGGGCGCTGCTACGTCGAGGCGATCGCCCTATTACTCCGATACTAGAAATAGGCGCACTACAACTAGATCCCAGTAGTTGCGAAGTCACCTATAACAACAAACTCATAGAATTAACTGCCAAAGAATACAGTTTAATGGAGCTATTTCTCCGCAATCCCTCGCGTGTTTTTAGTCGTGGGGATATCATTGAGCATTTGTGGACTTTTGACGATCCACCCCAGGAGGAAACTGTAAAATCACACATTAAATACTTACGACAAAAGTTAAAAGCAGCCGGAGCAGTAGACTGGATTGAAAACGTTTATGGCTTGGGATATCGGCTGAATCCCGGAAAAGCAGAGCAGAGGAGGCAGGGGGAGCAGGGGAAGCAGGGAGGGAAAGAAAAATCCCAAGTTGCAAGTCCTCAGGTTGAGGAGCAGTTTCAGCAAGCAATGAGTGGTTTGTGGAAACAATACGAAGGGTTGATGGTGCAGCGGTTGGGGGTGCTGGAAGAATTAGCAGCTGCGCTTTCTAACAAAAGCCTGACTCAGGAGTTACGCAAATCCGCAGAACGAGAGGCGCACAAATTAGCCGGTGTCTTGGGGATGTTTGAACAAGACAATGGCACCCAGATAGCGCGGGAAATTGAACAGATTTTAGGAAAAGATGGGGATTTGTCTGTAGGTGAGAAGCGACAATTGCTGTCTTTGATTGAAGATTTGGGTAAATTAATTAATCAAATAGGGCAAAAGGTAGATAATCAAACTACGGCGATCGCCCCAGAAATTTGTAGCCAATTAATATTAATCGACCCCAATCTCCAACTAGGTTCTCAGTTGCAACAACTCGTTGAATGTATGGGGATGTGTTGGCAGCAAATAACAAATTTAGAGGATGCAAAAAACTTTTTGCAAACCACATCCCCAGATTTAGTAGTACTAAATGTAGATGAAGTAGGGCAGCGCCAAGAAAGTTTAACATTGCTGTCAGAATTAGCAACGCGTACCCCACCCGTACCCGTGCTAGTTTTGGCTGGTAATGATGAGTTAGTAGAACGCGTAGCTTTTGCTCAGTGCGGGGCGCGGGGTTTTTTAGCCAAACCTGTAACAGCGGCTCAGGTGTGGGATGTTTCGTCTCAACTATTACAACGTACTCGCTCTTTGCGGATCAATGTATTGGCAGTAGATGACGATCCCCTGATTTTAGCAGCACTGCGCCCAATGTTAGAACCTTGGGGTATGCGGATGACGGCATTGGACAATCCCTTACATTTCTGGGATGTACTGCAATCTACGACACCGGATTTGTTGATTTTAGATGTAGATATGCCCCAAATCAGTGGAATTGAACTTTGCCAAGCAGTTCGTACCGATCCCCAATGGCAAGAATTACCGATTGTGTTTCTGACTGCTCATCGAGAAATCAAAATTGTACAGCAGGTGTTTGCTGTGGGGGGAGATGATTATGTGATTAAACCTGTGGTTGGGGCGGAATTATTGGCACGGATTACCCATCGCCTAGAACGCAGCCGTTTACTTCAGTCCCTTTCTATAAAAGATCCTTTAACTGGACTAGCAAATCAGTTCCACTCTCGCCGCAATTTGGAACACCTAATTACTCAAGCCGAGAAAAATCAGCAATCTGTTTGTTTGGTGATTTTGAGTGTGAATGATTTACGTCAAATTAATATTAAGTATGGTCATGAGGCTGGTAATCAAGTATTACAAAGATGGAGTCGTTTATTTCAATCAGCATTTTGCAGTGGTGAAGTTCTAGGTTATTGGGGTAACGGAGATTTTGTAGTCGGAATTTCTGGGTTAACAAAACCAGAAATTAACCATCGTCTGAGTGAGATTTTAACTACATTACGCCAGCAAATATTCACAGCTTTTGATGGCGATCGCTTTCAGGTAACATGTAATTTTGCTGTAGTCGAATACCCCAGTGATGGAATAACAATTCAATCTTTATACCAAGTAGCCACTAGGCAGTTTCAAGGTGGATAAAAACGATGGAAAATAAGTTTCTCTGTAACCTCTGCATTGCCATCAAATAACTATCTATTAACTTCAGAGGCAGGCAAGAGTAGTAAAAACTGCTGTGATACCATTTCACAAAATTATTGGTACAAATCATTATTTTTGCTCCCCCTGCCTCCCCTGCTTCCCCTGCTTGCCATCTGTGTCAATCTTAAGGTGAAACGGTATGACTTCCGTAAACTTTGAAGCGAATGTGTAGTTTTACTGTAGCCGAATATTCCAGCGATGGAGTAGCGATACAATCACTATACAGATTTATGAGTATCATCAACACCACATGATTATTAATTTGTAAAGGCTTTAACTGAGGATTATTACGAATTATTTGAAGAGGAGTCCGTCGTTGATGAGTAGACAACAGCTAGAGCAGTTAGAGCAATTGCAAACCACGTTGAATAAGATGGAACTCACACTGGATGCGATCGCTGATGCTGTAGTCTGGGTGGGAGAAGACCAACGAATTCAATGGTGCAATTCTAGTTTTGAATTTCTGGTTAACCAAGCTCACGGTACTGTCTGCGGCTTGAGGTTAATTGACTTGCTACCTTTAGAGCAAGCTGGACAGTTAGTTGCTTTACCAGCCTATCCCGATATCAGAATACTCAATGGAGAGTATGAAACAACAAATTATCAGTTGCAACATCGCGGGATAACATTGCAAATTTCCGGTAACTCTATCGGATTAACTGATAATAAATGTGCAATATTGGTGATTCGCAATATTACTGAGACGAAACAAGCTCAAGAATCTTTGCAAGAGGTTGAAGAGCGTTTGCAAACATTAATTAACGCTACACCAGATATCATCTGTTTAAAAGACGGCGAGGGAAAATGGTTGCTGTCCAACCAAGCTAACTTGGAATTTTTAGAGTTAGAAGGTGTTGATTATCCTGGCAAAACTGACTCAGAGCTAGCAGAATTTAGCAATTTTTATCGGGATGCCTTACTAAATTGCAGCGAAACAGACGAACAATCATGGCAGTTGGGATCTGTGCATCGGGTAGAAGAGATTATACCCCGACCTGATGGGACAACGAGCAGTTTAGATATGATTAAAGCTCCTTTGTTTCACCAAGATGGGAGACGCAAAGCTTTACTGGTTTTGGGACGCGATATTACAGACCGCAAAAAAACCCAGCTAGCTCTAGAAAATTCTTTGTCTTTGTTAAATGCTATCTTTGAATCAATTCAAGATGGGATCTTAGTAGTAAATACTTCCAGTAATATCACTAGTTATAATCAAAAGTTCTTAGAAATGTGGTCGATTCCACCAGAACTTTTGAACGAACCAAGTCATCCTCGGCGGCTAGCGCATCTGGCAGACCAAGTAAAAGACTCCGATGGATTTTTACAACGCGTCCGCGAACTATACCAAAACCCAGAAGTAGTTAGTTACGACTGCTTAGAACTGCGCGATGGCAGAATATTTGAACGCTACTCCTGTCCTCAGCGCGTCGGGGAACAGATTATTGGTAGAGTGTGGAGTTTCCGCGATGTTACTCAACGCCAAAGAGCAGAAGAAGCACTGCGACAAAGCGAGTTGGAATACCGCAGTATTTTTGAAGCTATCAATGATGGACTATTTATCACTGAAATCGAAACTGAAACAGTCATCGAAATAAATCCCGCTGCTTGTCAGATGCACGGCTATACCTACGAAGAATTTATAGGTTTGCATCCATCTGCTTATATTCACCCAGATTCACACACTGTTTTTTATGAGTTTCTTGAAAAAACACGATCTGGCGAGCAATTTTATGGACAAGCAGTTGATATCTGCAAAGATGGCACTTTAATCGATGTGGAAGTCAAAGGAACGACTTGTATTTATAATGGCAAGCCGCATATCTTAGCAATAGTACGAGATATTACTGCTCGCAAACGTACCCAAGAAGCCTTACGCCAAAGGGAAGCACAATATCGCGATTTAGTGCAAACAGCCAATTGTATCATTCTGCGTTGGGATAGCAACGGTGACATTCTATATTTAAATGACTACGGTCAAAGGCTGTTTGGTTTCGATTTAGATGAAATTACAAGGCGTAATGTTGTCGGCACAATTGTTCCAGAAACCGAAACTTCTGGACGGGACTTGCAAGCTTTAATGGTGGATATTTGCGAGTACCCAGAAAAGTATATTTTTAACGAAAACGAGAACTTGTGCAAAAATGGCGATCGCGTTTGGATAGTCTGGGCAAATAAACCCATCCTAGACGAACAAGGAAACTTAGTCGAAATTCTTTCAGTCGGCACGGATGCTACAGAACGCAAACGCGTCCAAGCAGCCCTGCAAGAAAGCGAGTTAAAATTCCGCAGTATCGTTGAAAATGCTAACGATTTGATATTTGTTCTCTCGCCAGAAGGAATTTTTACTTATCACTCGCCGAATGTAACTGCAATTATGGGTTACAGCTTGGAGGAAATCGAAGGTCATTCTGTGGTGGAGTTTACCAAACCTGAAGATTTACCAACTAGCGCCGACGCTTTACAAAGGGCGATAACTGGCGAAAAGTTAACTAATATTGAAGTCCGATTGCGACACAGAGACGGCAGCTGGCGATGGTTTAACTTTAACACTTCTACCATCGATACTTCTAGCGGTGAAATTGCGATCGCAGGTGTGGGACGTGACATTACAGAACGCAAGCAAGCAGAAGAAGCCTTGCGTCGTAGTGAAATGAAGTACCGCAACATCTTTGAAAATTCCCAAGTGGGGATTTTCCGCACCCGTCCAGAAGATGGATTAATTCTCGATGCAAACGATCGCGGTGCAAATATCTTGGGTTTTACCTGTGCTAATGATTTAATTGGTAAGCATTCCATCGTTGATTTATATCCAAATCCCAGCGATCGGGCAATAATTTTAAAACAGGTACAAGAGTACGGCGAAGTATGCAATTTTGAATTACCAATGCATCGCTTTGATGGTTCTTTAGTTTGGCTGTTATTGTCCCTGCGGCTGAATTCGGAAGAATCTTGCCTCGATTGCGTGTTTACAGATATTAGCGATCGCAAACACCAAGAACAAGCTTTACGCTTAATTGTTGAGGGTACAGCAGCTAAAACTGGTGATGAATTCTTTAATTCCTGCGTTCGTTATCTTGCCGAAGTATTGCAAGTTCAATATGCTCTAGTTACTGAGTTTGGTGATGAGCCAAAAACCAAAGTCCGCACATTAGCATTTTGGTGTTCCGGCAATATTGGTGATAATTTGGAATATGATTTGCGCGGTACTCCTTGTCAACACACCTTGCAAGGCAACATGTGTCATTATCCTCAAGGAGTGCAAACCGCTTTCCCCGAAGATATAGATTTAGTGAGGATGAATGCCGAAAGTTTTCTTGGCGTTCCTCTCACCAGTTCAGCCGGCGAAATCATTGGACATCTTGCAGTGATAGATGTCAAACCAATGCAGCCCGATCCCGGTCGGGAACTAATTGTCAAAATTTTTGCTGCCCGTGCCGGTGCCGAATTGGAACGCAAACAAGCAGAAGCAGCTTTACAACGAAGCGAGTTAAAGTTTCGCACTATTGTTGAAACAGTCAATGATGTGCTGTTTGTTGTCAATGAAGATAATGTTTTCACTTACATTTCTCCAAACATTTTGAAGACTACCGGATTTTATCCTAGCGAAATCGAGGGTAATTCCTTGGCATTATTTACTCATGCCGATGATGTGCCAAAATGTCTAGAAGTTGCCCAAACAGTCCTGGCAACAGGTGAGGGAATTTCGGATACTGAGTTTCGCGGTAGACATCGCAATGGGGGCTGGGTTTGGCAAACTGCTAATATAGCCCGCACGCAAGATGCCCAAGGTAACTTTCAGATTGTTGGGGTAGCTCGTGATATTACCGATCGCAAACTAGCAGAAGCAGCCCTGCAACGTCGTACCCAAGCAGAAAGTTTAATCAGTAGCATTTCTCGGCAATTCATCGACCAAGATTTAGAAACAGCAATTAACTTTACACTAGAAGCGATCGCTCAATTTATTAATGCCGAACACAGTTGTATTTTTGAATGTTCCAGCGATCGAAAAGAATTTAACCTCATTCATGAATGGTGCAGCGAACATGTTCCACCATTAATTGATATTGCCAGAGGTTCGCCGGTGGATGTTTTCCCGTATTTTTACGAGCCAATCCTGCGCGGTAGACATCGCCAAATCTCTCGCGTGGAAGAACTACCCTCCCATCTACCTGAGCGAAAACTGTTTGAAACCATGTCGTTTCAATCTTTACTCGCGGTGCCGATGACTCATGGTGGCAGAGTCGTTGGGTTTGTTGGTGCAGCGATGATTCACTCCTCAAAAACCTGGAACCAAGAAGATATTAATTTATTGAAACTAGTTGGTGAAATAATAGCGATCGGTCGAGCCAGACATCAAGCAGAAGAAGCCCTGAGAATTGCCAAAGAAGCTGCCGAAACTGCCAACCGAGCCAAAAGCGCTTTTTTAGCCAACATGAGCCACGAACTCCGCACACCCTTAAATGCGATTCTCGGCTTTTCCCAATTAATGGAACGAGACACCAGCCTCAAATCCAATCAGCGTGAATCTTTAGCTACTATCAACCGTAGTGGAGAACACTTACTTAACTTGATTAACGATGTCTTGGAAATGTCCAAAATTGAGGCCGGACAAATCATTTTCAACCCCGAAGACTTCGACCTTTATTTCTTGTTGCAAACATTACAAGAAATGTTCCAGGTGCGGACACAAGCAAAGCAATTATTCCTCAAATTTGAAATGTCCCCCAATCTCCCGCGTTACATCCAAACAGATGAAGGGAAACTGCGCCAAATCCTGATTAACCTTTTAGGTAACGCCGTCAAGTTCACTCAAACTGGCGGGGTAACTTTGCGGGTGAGGATGGGGAGATGGGGAGCAGAGGAGCAGGGGAGCAGAGGAGCAGAGGAGAAGTTGCAGCAGTCTTTCCCCTCTGCCTCTTCTGCCCCAATCCCCAATCCCCAATCCCTAATCTTTGAAATCGAAGACACTGGACGGGGGATAGCACAAGAAGAAATGAATAATTTGTTTCAGCCTTTTGTGCAGACATCGAGCGGTATCCAAACTAAGGAGGGCACTGGGTTAGGATTAACTATTAGCCGCCAGTTTGTGCGATTGTTGGGGGGTGACATTCACATTAGCAGCACGCCTGGGAAAGGATCTATTTTTAGTTTTGGCATCGAAGTGAATTTAGTTGCAGCATTAAAAGCTACACCAAAGTTAGGTAAAGGCCGGGTGATGCAATTAGCAGCAAATCAACCAGATTATCGTATTTTGGTTGTGGATGACCGCAAAGAAAACTGCGATCTAATTGTGCAACTGCTTGGTAGTGTTGGTTTTAATACCAAAATCGCGAATAACGGACAAGATGCCATCGCTATTTGGGAAAATTGGCAACCCCACTTAATTTGGATGGATATGCGGATGCCTGTAATGAACGGCTACGACGCAACTAAAGAAATTAGAGCTAGGGAAAGAAGAGACGCGGAGACTGGAAGACGCGGTGACACACGGAGCGAAAATATTACCGCGTCACCGCGTCCTCGCGTCCCCGTGTCCTCTTTCCGCACTGTAATTATCGCCCTAACTGCCAGTGCTTTTGAAGAACAACAAGCAAGTATCTTAGCCGCAGGTTGTGACGACTTAGTTCGTAAGCCATTCCGAGAACAAGTGATTTTTGAAAAAATCGCTGAATATTTGCATGTGGATTATATTTATGCAGAACAAACCAGTGAAAATGCCACAGAGAAAAAGCCCGATAATCTTCAATCTCCCATTTTCGATATTCACTCTGCAATTGCCATGATGCCTGCTGAATGGACAGCACAATTAAATCAAGCAGCCATTGAAGTTGACGCCGAGCGAATTTTCCAACTCATCGAACAAATTGAGCCAACTCATTCTGACTTAGCTGAACAATTAGCAAATTTAGTTCGTAACTTTTGCTTTGACGAAATTATCAACCTAACTGAGGACTCTTAAACAACTCGCAATTGGCAATGGGCAACTATCGCGTAGCTTGCTTCTCTAAGATTTGCGCCGCTACGCTAACGTAACTCGCGAGCGGTGTAGAGTTTTTAGAATAAAGGATAAAAGCTATGACTAACACGCCAGACCAGCCAAACCGATTAGACCTTATCGAAGCAATTCTAGTGAGGGTTGCAGCACAACAGGAAGTAAACATCCAAGCTATTGCTGCTAATAGTGCTGCTATTGCGGGTTTATCCGTTAAACAGGAAGCTAACACTGAAGCTATGGCGGCATTAACTCAAAAGTTAGATAATCTAAGTGAGCAAGTAACAGAACTAACACAAAACGCTAATCGTGTCCTTGCCCGTAGTGCTGTACTGGATGATGTATTACTAGAACTGCGCGATAGTCATGAACAGCACCAGCATAATTTTGAAGAGCATCAACGCACTACTAACGCGGCTTTGCAGAGTTTAGAAGCAATACTTTTACAGCTTTTAAGAATCTTTCCACAACAATAAAAAAAAGAAGGCCTTCTACAAATAGATCTGATAATAGCGAAATAAAAGTAAAAAGTAAAAGAAATACTGAATTCATCTTTCTTTTACTTTTTAAGTTTTTACTTTTACATTATGGAGTTTGAAAAATTAGTGCTTTTTTAAGCGAGGTATATTTGGTACAACAGAGGTTGTTGTTGTTGAGGAATTAGTGGTTCGAGCATTGGCGGCTGAGGAATCAGTTGTTGGAGAACTTAAATTTAAGAAATCGATAAGTTTCAGAGTACGATTACGGATTTTCCAGCGCCCATTTCTATTGACGACTTCATCTTCATAAGTACCATTAGCGACATCAATACTAGTTTCTGAACGTTTATGAGTCGCGTGGAGGTAAGAGGTCATCGTTGCTTTGTTATTTTGAAATGAGATGTTTATCGAACCCATCAAGTGTTGGGTAGCTAGATATCCATTTGCTTGGAATACTGAATTAACAAAATCTGCCCATGCATCTGTTCCAATACGTGTTTCGCTTGCACCATCAGGAAAAACGGCAGTGAGAACTGCATCTTGGGTAAAACAATCCCGATAAATATTCTTTCCTTGTAAGACATTTCCTCTACCAATGGCGTCAGTTCCCAGCGCGTAACAGCTTGCTAATTTTTGAATTTCTAATTCTGCATTAGGTTGAGCTGCACTTGCTATTTCAAACCTACCTCCAACAAACAGCACAAGAGTGGCTGCTAGCACCAGCAAAGTTATACGATTTAACAAAAACGAGATAGCTTTGGTAATGATTCGCCCATTTTCTCTTCTTTTTTCCACAAGATGACTCCCTAAATTGTGACAATTTTCGCATCTTGTACTTTCTCGCCAGCTAAAGTTTAGGCTGATAAATTTAGCTCATAAAAACTTGCTAAAATCCTTCCAGATTTAGCTAGAGATTACTTTAATATCAGCTAGTAAATGATAAAGCTAGTACAAGATTTGATTGATATCACTAGTTATAGCAACCAATAAATAAATTTGTTAGTGTTAATTCAAAACAATTCTGTGTTGATTTGATTAAGTAAATAAATTTGCACTTACATATTTTTATGAATAGTAAAATAAAACCTATTTTATCAATCTTTAAAATTTAAATATAATTACTATAGTAATCTGCGATCGTTCATGATACAGAAGATACCCGGCTTATTTGGCAAGGCAGGTATCTAGGATTATTCTGCTTTCACAAAAGTATCTTATTCGCCAGAAATAGGAATAGAAATGATAAATTTTGTCCCTTCTCCCACAGCAGATTCACAAATCAAATTACCCGCGTGGTTTTCTACTATAATCTGACGGCTAATAGATAATCCTAATCCTGTACCTTTGCCTACAGATTTAGTAGTAAATAGATTTTCAAATATGCAGGCTTTAACTTCTGCGGGCATTCCTTTAGCATTATCCCGAAACTCGAACAGTACATTTTCCTTATTTTCACTCAGGTGGGTGAAGATAGTGATAATATTCGGATAATTGTCTTGAATATCTATAAAATTACGGCCGATATTTGCTTCTTCTAAAGCATCGATCGCATTGGCCAAAATATTCATAAACACTTGATTCAATTGTCCCAAATAGCATTTCACTAATGGAATATCTTCATAATTTTTGATAACTTGAATGGCAGGTCTATTACTATCTGCTTTCAAGCGATGCTGTAAAATCATTAAAGTACTATCAATCCCTTCATGAATATTAGCTAATACTTTAGAAGTAGTATCAGCACGAGAAAAAGTACGAAGAGAAGTACTAATGTTACGAATACGCTGTGTCCCCACTGTCATCCCGTCAATCATTTTTGGTAAATCAGTTAGGACAAAATCTATATCTATTTCTTCGCCTTTCTCTTCAATTTCAGTACCAGGATTAGGGAACTTTGCTCGATACAATTGTAAATAATCGATTAAATCTTTAACGGTATCTTTAGCTTGGGCAATGCTACCTGTAATAAAAGCAATGGGGTTGTTGATTTCGTGTGCTACACCTGCGACTAAATTTCCCAGAGAAGACATTTTCTCGCTTTGGATAAGTTGTAGTTGTGCTTGTTGTAAATCTTGAATTGACTCTTGTAATTGCTTAGATTTATCTTGTTCTCTTGTATACAAACGCGCATTTTCTATGGCAATAGCCATTTGAGAAACTAAAACTTTTAAGACTTCTACCCTTTCTGGAATAAATGCTCCTGATGATAACTTGTTTTCTAAATAAATAATTCCAGTCAGTTGTGATTGATAAATAATCGGCAAACAAAAGATTGACTTTGTTTTAGATTCTTGAATATAAATATCAACATTAAAGGGTTCTGCAATTCCGGCATCATTTAAGACGAGATATTGCTGAGTTCGCAAAACATAGTTAATAACAGTCAGCGGCAAATCTTGAGAGCTTTCAACAGGAATAGAGTGTAAAACTGTTACTATATTTTCAGTAGTATTTCCTGAAGCTTCGATATAAAGCTGATTGTCTTTGAGCAAGAGTAGTGATACTTTGTGTGCAGCAGCATTTTCTAGTAAGATTTTGATTAACTTACTCAACAAATTTTCTAAAACAATTTCATTGGTAATAGCTTGCGAAAACTTGATGAATGCATTAAAATCTAAAAAATCGCTTAAGCTGCTATTAGTAGTCGTGGTAGTAGTAAGCTGAATTTTATCTAGTTTGGAAATAGAAGTTTCTACATTAGTAGTTTGTCCTACTAGAAAAGGATGCTGTAATTCTAGGTGTTTAACTTTAGCGATCGCACCCCAACGAATATAGGCATAATAAGCTTTAGTTATGTAAGTTTGAGAAATTAAACCTTTGCCTATAGATTGATAAAACTTTCCTGCTAACTCATAAGCTAAAGCTTCTTCTTGGAGGAAACAATTTTCAGCAGATGTAGCAATAGAATTTTCATAGTAATCCATTGCTTCGAGCTTTTGACCCAAAACTTGATATCGCTCTGCTTCCACAAGATAAAATCTATGTAAGTGATTTGTGGGAGCATGAGTAGCCCAGAGTTTCATTTTTTGCTGATTAGCTGCGACTTTTTTCAAAATCGCTTGCTGCTCGGATTCTTTAGCAGTATGATAAATAGCCAAGTGGGCTAAAGAATCGTAGAAATAAAACAGTGGAACAACAAATAACCCTGTAACCCCACCTAAAGAATTTTCTGCGATCGCAGCATTTTCTACAGCTTTAAAATACTCCCCAAATAAATAAGAGAGCATCAGCTTATTTACAAATAAATGGTTAATGGTATAAAGATCGTTAAGTTGCTGATGAATTGGCAACATATTTTGCTCGTTGTAAGCTTCACCAATTAAACAGTCAACATTTTCGTAACTTCCTTGCAAATTCAAAATTGTTTGCAAATATACTAAATTCCAAGTTAAAGCTACTTTTTGCTTGATTTTTTTCAGCGAATCACAATAAGCTATGAATTCTTTTTCTAAAATCGAAAGTTCCTTACCCAACCAAAATGAATGATAGGGATAAATGTAACCACAATAGCCAGCATATTCTAAATCTCCGGTTTCCAAACCGCTAGAATACCCTGCCATTGATGATATTAATGTTTCCTTAACATGCTCCCGCCAATGCATCACATGGGCGCTAACAACTGTCAGAATTTTAGCCTTAAGTTCTTGAGCATTAAATTGCGATACTAGACTAGAGGCTAATTTGCCAAATTCATAGCCAGAATCAATTTCTCCTTGAACTCCACAAAGAAGTAATCCGTAAAGACTATAACCATAAGCAGATACAGCCGTATTGCCATATTTTAAGGACAAATTAACCATTTTACAGACAATAATTGGCATCATAGCCGGAGCAGTTTGAAAAGCCGCTGGAAGAACTCCCATTAAGATTCTCATGGCTGCAATCTTGTTAGGATCGGTCATTAATGGTAAGTCAATTAAATCTGCAATAACTTTCCCTTTTAAATCAGCAGCAATTTCATCCATCCCTTGCTGAATATCAACTGATGTTGGTTCCTCTGGAAAGCTTATTCCTAACAATTGCAGAGTAGATACTGCTATCTTAATCGCTTCAATTTGTTTGCTTTGAATTATTGAAGCGATAATTTGTACTTCATAAACTTTGACTTTATCTAAAATAATTTTAGCTTCTTGCTCTACTACGCCAACCCATTGTTGCATCTGCTCAAAATTACCGTTCAGATAGGCTACCTCTGCGGCTCCTTCATATAAACTTACAGTTAAGGTATATTCAGTTTGCCAAGAGTCTATACTTAAAAGTTCTATCCCAGTTGTTAAATATTTCAGAGCAGCTTCATAAGCTGTAGAGGCTTTAGCCTTTTTTCCAGCAATCAAATTTAATCGCGCTAATTCAGTTTTTTCACATTGCTCTTTTAGGTTAACAATACCTACATTCAACTGATTTACGATATCAAAAATATTTGCTTCTATTTCCTCTGAGCGTATATTTTGTATCAGTAATTGACCGATTTTTAAATGAGTTGATTTCTTAAGCTCCTCTGGAATCAACGAATATGCTGCTTGTTGTACCCTGTCATGTAAAAACTTATAACCCACTCGTGAAGTATCAAAATTTAAATTCACCGCTTCTTCTTGATTAAAAACTAAAGGAATGCGGTAAGCTTCACTTAAAGGCAGAATTAATCCTGCTTGCAAAGCCGAGTGTAAATCATTGGCTGTTACAGAAGGTGGCTTTTCATTGACTATCGATAAAATATCTAAACTAAATCTGTCACCCACACAAGCTGCTAATTTTAATACATGTTGGGTTACCTGAGGCAGCTTTTCAACGCGACTAGCAACTAGTTCCACTACATTTTTATCAGTAATGCCAATTGCTTGAATTTCCTCTAAACTCCACTGCCATTGGCCTATAATAAAATCAAAAATCAATAATTTTTCTTGATAAAGAACCTGAATTAATTGTGTAATAAAAAAAGGATTGCCTCCAGTTTTATTGTAAATTAATTCAGCTAATTGAATAATTTGCCGATTCAAAACTCTAGTTTCTGTTTGTTGAAGAGTTTCACAAATTACCTGAGTTACATTTTCTAAGTTTAAAGGCTGCAACACCAGATTGTTAACAACCGTGCCGCTATTCTTAATTTCTTCTATTTTTTGGATTAATGGATGTGTCGGAGTAACTTCATTATCTCTATATGCCCCAATAAACAAAAGATGTTTACTGTCTTTGTCAGTTATCAGCAATTGAATTAAATTTAGGGTTGCTGAATCTGCCCATTGTAAATCATCTAAAAATATGACTAATGGATGTTCCTTTCGAGTGAAAACTTGGATAAATTCTTTAAAAACACGATTGAAGCGGTTTTGTGATTCTGTTGCACCAATTTGAGCAACTTCGGGCTGTGTACCAATGATTAATTCTACTTCTGGAATTACGTCAGTAATAACCTTCCCATTTGTTCCTAAAGCTGATAATATTTTCTGACGCCATAGTTCTATTTTTTCATTATTTTCTGTAAGTAAATAGCGCATTAAAGAAGCAAAAGCTTGAATCAAAGGTGCATAAGGTATATTTCGTTTTAATTGGTCAAATTTCCCAGAAATAAAATAACCTTGTCTGCGAGTAATGGGTTTATTAACTTCGTTGACTAAAACTGATTTACCAATGCCAGAATAACCAGAAACTAGGATCATTTCAACCCCCTTGAGTCCCCCCTTAGTAAAGGAGGATTCAGACGGGTTAGTAACGCGCTCAAATGCTGCTAACAGTTCATTAACTTGTTGTTCGCGACCATATAATTTTTGCGGAATTAATAATTGGCTTAAAACATCTAAACGACCTGGAACAAAATTAGTAATTGTACCCTGAGTTTCTAACTGGTTGAGGCATAATTCTAAATCTGCTAATAATCCTGTGGCGCTTTGATATCTGTCTTCAGCATTTTTAGCCATCAGCTTCATCACAATTTCAGAGATGGCGGTAGGAATCTTAGGATTTAAAGACTGTGGGTTTATTGGTTGAACAGCAATGTGACTATAAACTATTTCTAGGGGATCTTCGCTAAAAAATGGTGTTTGCTTGGTGAGCATTTCATATAAAGTCGCACCAAGAGAATAAAAATCAGTACGATAATCGATAATACGATTCATTCTCCCAGTTTGTTCGGGAGACATATAGGCAAGTGTGCCTTCAACAGAGTTAGGGTTAATAAATTGGGCATTTTCTTTATTCAGCCGGGAAGCTATGCCAAAATCCGTCAGTTTAACAATACCCGTCTGTGAGTTAATGATGATATTACTAGGTTTAATATCTTTATGAATAATTTGGTTTTTATGCAAGTAATCTAAAGCTTTTGTCAGTTGGATAGCAATTTTTAAATGGTTAATTAAATCAAGCTTTTCTGTTTGTACAACTTGGGCTAAAGACCGACCGCCAAAGTCTTCTAATAACAGCCCTACGCGATTTTCAAAAGTTTCTAAACTAATGGCTTTAACTATATTCGGATGGTCTAAATCTTGCTGAATTTGATACTCATTTTTCAGGCGAGTAAAGGCTTCAAGGGTAGGATATTCATTTTTAAGCAGCTTGATAATAACTTGCTGTTGTGTGTTTGGTCTTTGTGTTTGATAAATAACGGTTTGAATTCCTTCATGGAGAGTTGAGTTGATTTGATATGCAGTACGATTTGGCATTGATTTTGATTATAAATTTATAAAATTTCACCCCCCGTTCTGTCCAGAAAGGGGTTCTATTTCAATTATTCCCAACACGTAGAAAATTATTAACATTGTGCTTCCGTACAAAAAATTAAGAGACGTTGCATTGCAACGTCTCTACATCTGGTTTCATACCACTTTTACGCTAAACGCAGATAAGGACACTTTTGTAAAAACCCAGACGCCTTATTGTGAGCATCAATATTATGAGTATGTGCTGGTGTCGGTCGAATAATACCATCAAATAAATCATCTAACCCGTAGGGAGTAAAAAATTCCCATTCACCTTGTACGTCTAGTCGAACTCCCACAGCAGTAGCAGTATGTAACCAATTTGTAATACCATCTTCTGTACTAGTGTAGGGTCTTGCACCAAGACGCCAACGAGCAAAACTAGCTTGGTTTTTGACATCAAATTCCTCATAAGGGAATTTTTCGGTTAGATTTGCCTTTGCTGCTAGTTCCTGAGAACGATTTCCTTCGATATCAAAAAATGCAACATCAAAATCTTTAATACCTAAACCACAATGGTCGCCAAAAATTGAACGCCAAACAGTGTTTCTGACTGCACCTCCGGCTAACCACCAGTTAGGTAAATTGAGTTGAGCGATCGCAGGTAATACTCTATCAATAGCTGTATCTGTTAAAATCGTCTGTAAACGAGTGTTACTATTCATATTAAATTTTTAAGATTTTTAAGCAGAATGTGAAACTATTATCATTAACATTTCATTAAGCTTACGGTGTTGATAGTCTTACTGCAACGTTTACTCGGCTAATGATTCTGAAAATAACTTCTGTATCCAAAGTATAAAAAAATAGTGTTACCTACAACTATAAATTATGAATTTAGAATTGAAAATTTTTATTTTTAGAAAATTTATTTGCGCTGCTAGAAAGCGCACTCAATCTTGAACTACCTAGACTAACACAAGGTTCAGCGAAGTATTTGTATCAACTAAATTAAATTATTAAAAATAGTAATATTTAACTCAAAAAATAACTTTAATTTGTATATCATAGATTTTTACATATCTGTTTGCCAAATATGTAAAAATATTTAGCACAGGGTTAATATTTTTGCGTGCAATCTGACTCTATATATCCAATTGTCCGATCTAAGTAAAATCAGAGAATCAGTATAATTTTGGTTCATTTTCAACACTTTTAACAGTTATTTGTACAGAAGATTAATGAAAAACGACACACCACAAGAATTAAACCAAGATCGAGAGATTGAGCGTTTGATTGATGAAGTTATGTCCTCATCTCTGACTGAGGAACAGTATCGCAAAAAGATGCAGCGACGCAAAGAAGTGCAGGACAAGCGCATAGCACAAGCCATACCAGAAAAAGGGTTAATTATTGTAAATACTGGTAACGGTAAGGGTAAAACTACTGCGGCTTTAGGAATGGTGTTAAGATCCCTCGGCCACGGGTATAAGGTAGCGATCGTCCAATTCATTAAAGGTAGCTGGGAACCTTCAGAAAAAAGGGTTTTCAGTTATTGGGAAGACCAAATAGAATTTCACGCAATGGGAGAAGGCTTTACCTGGGAAACTCAAGACCGCGATCGCGACCTTGATAAAGCTAGCGCCGCATGGCAAAAATCATTAGAATATATTCGCAATCCAGACTTTCATCTTGTGCTACTAGATGAAATCAATATCGCTCTCAAAATGGCTTATTTAGAAATAGAAGAAGTTTTAGCAGGTTTGGCACAAAAACCAGCTAACAAACACGTTATTCTCACAGGGCGAGGAGCGCCAGCTGCTTTAATTGAACGTGCTGATTTAGTAACAGAGATGACCCTAGTTAAGCATCCTTTCCGCGATCAAGGTGTGAAAGCGCAACCGGGAATTGAGTATTAACTAAAAGATGATTTGCATGTTTGTAAGATGCGGCGATCGCCAGTACTGATAGAATTTAACCGATGAAAGTCTTGCAAAGCCACCGAGTAAGCATAGGTGCTTAGCTCATCTTCAGTAACCTGAGGCAATCTATTGCTTGTAGCCACCCGATTAGAGTCATCAACACTTGCTTCAGTGGATGGGGCGCTAACCGTCATCGCCAACTCTCCTGACTGGTCGAGTGTGCCCCGGAAACAATTAAACTCTGATTGGGGCATATACAAAGCACCTGTCACCCTGTCCCGCTGCTTCTGAAATATGATGTAAGCTTGACCAAGCTGATTTGCTTGTGGCGATTGACCGTAAAGATAAATTCCATCTCTTGTGGGAAAATTCGTTTGTGGTAAAACTCCTACCCCTTTTGTCGCAGCCTGAGCATCTGGAGCCAGTTGTGTGGTTGTAGATGCTGTTTTTTGGTTCTTATCGCCAAAAATTTCTCTATCAGCAGAAGCTATTTGCTGTTGACTTCTCTGTTCTCGAATTTGCCTGAGTCTTGACAAAAGAGAAGTTTCAGAGCTTTTTTGAATCCGAGCCGATGAGAATGGAGCATTTTTAACTGAGACAACATCAGTCTGGTTGGCTATACAGCCGAACGCGAGAAGTAAGCCTAAGCCAGCAAGGGAAATTCCCCACTGACGGGGAGATAATAACCGATGGAAGTTGTTAAGCACCTTACTTCTCCTGTTAAAAAATTAACTAAATTTCCTAGAAATTACTTAAACCATAATCAAGTCTCGATCGCTAATGACTTAATTTCTATTGTCCGAAAAACAAAAGTCTCAAAAACTAAAGTTTTTATTTAATTTAGCTTAACAATCCTAGATTACCATTACTCAGACATTTATGATTCATCCAGCAGATTCATTCCATTGGGTGAGGTTAATTCCAAATCTAGTACTCTCAATTAACTTTAATATCTTACCTTTTACATTTTTCACCAGAGAAAAATTAGCGATCTTTTCTCTGGCGATCTATCTCCGTAGAACTATGGCAATGGTGTTAGATTTTGAAGAGACGTTGCATTGCAACGTCTCTACATGTGTTTGAATAGGGAAAAAAATCGCGTATGATTTCTGATTCACCAGCAGTAACTACAAAAAAAATCGCCCCCTGAATTCAGGAGGCGCTTCACCAAGGGTGGTGTAAAGACGCGAGAGTTCGCGTCTTTAGTTTTAGCTAGCGATGTATTCTTTGACATTGGAACGACGGCGACGCAAATGAGCCAAAGCTTGATGCTCTAATTGGCGGACGCGTTCGCGGCTGAGATTCAGTCTCTCACCAACTTTCGCCAATGACATTTCGTTACCATCCTCTAAACCAAAGCGTAAGGCTAAAACTTCGCGCTGTTGGGGAGTTAGTTCTGCTAGCAAGTTGTTTAAGTCTTGGCGTAGGAACTCTTGGTTGGTGTAATACTCTGGTGACGGGCCGTCATCTTCGAGCATTTCCTGTAACTCTGTATCTTGGTTATCGCCAACTCGCACATCCAAAGACACTGGTTGACGCGCCATATTCAGGTACTCGCGGATCTGAGCCGGTTCTAGTTCCAGTTCTTTGGCAATTTCGGCTGGAGTAGGCGATCGCCCCAAGGTTTGAGCCAACTCGCGCTGCACTTTTTTGATTTTGTTGAGTTTCTCGGTAATGTGAATCGGTAAGCGAATAGTACGACCTTGTTGGGCGATCGCACGCGTAATCGCTTGGCGAATCCACCAGTAAGCGTAGGTTGAGAACTTATAACCCCTCGTTGGGTCGAATTTCTCTACACCCCGTTCTAATCCTAGCGTTCCTTCCTGGATCAAATCCAGAAATTCCATGTTACGCTTTTGGTATTTCTTAGCGATCGCAACCACCAAGCGCAAATTCGCTTCAATCATTTTTTGCTTAGCACGCTTACCTTGTGCGACTGTTTGTTTCACCTCAGTTTCTGATTGGCGAACGTGGTCAGCCCACTCTGGTAAACTTGGTTCGCGACGCAGTTTCTTTGCCAAAGCTTCTTTGGCATCGATCAGCGTCATCATTTGTTGTACCTGCTTCCCATAGACAATTTCTTGTTCGCGGGTTAGCAGTGGTACGCGACCAATTTCCCGCAGATAGGTTCGCACCATATCAGCCGTGAATTTGGTGTTCAGGTTTTCCGTTTGGGTATTGACAGTAGGCATTGGTGCGTTGTCCTCTACTCCGTAAACACAATGTATTTTTTCTTACTAAAGTTAATTGAGAAAGGTAGTACATCGATCGCGGAACACTAGGAGCTACCAAAAGCAATAAGATCGATTGATAAAGCCGTTGTTAAGACGGTAAGCCCCTCAGATAGGTTCCCCCCTACCTTCCCTAAATTTTTGAATCTTTTATAAGCACGCTGGGTAGTTTTTGAGAATTCTTCTCTTAGCCAGTTACCGACTGTAACTGAAAAATCCGAAGTGGATATGAGTTTTACTTAGCTTTATAATACGATAAATCAGGCAGATAGTAAAGTATCTTAAGATAAAGCTTTTAATTATAATTTAAAACTGGCGCTTTGCCAAAAAAATTTTTAACTTCCTTGAAATTACTTACTACATCTATAGTGACGCCAAAAACCCCTCTTCTGTTGCTAAAAGTTAGCCGGATAACCGAACTTGATTTGCTCTAGGAATGGAGGGATGTTACGAATTGGGGGCTGGGGACACTTCGTTGAGCTTCAGTGCATCGCTGGTGACTGGTGACTAGGGGAAAAGGGCAAAGGGCAAGGGGCAAAGGTAAGATCCCCCCTTTTCCCTTTAACATGAGTCCCTTTTCCCTACCCGAAGGGTTTTGATTAATGGCCAATGACTAATGACCAAGGACTAATGACTAAAATCAAAATCCCAAGTCAGCCTTTGCTAGTTCAGCAGCAGCGAATACTTCTGCGTCTGGTTTTTCTTCCCAGGCTGGGTCACCAATTTCTTCGTAGAAAGCTGCGTCATAAGGACGGGTACGTACTACTACTGGCATGGGAACGGCATGACCCAAAATCAAGGCTTGTTGCTTAGAGTCTAACTTTGCCAATACCGATCGCAGTCCCCCACCACCAGATACACCCGTAAAAATCGCATCAATGTCTTTTTCATCGTTCAGCAGAGCGGTAATGCGAGTCCCAATTTGCGACATAACTTCATTATCTATCCCCGACGGACGTTGATCGACTACCAAAAGTGTGACAAAGTATTTTCGCAACTCCCTGGCAATAGTTCCAAAGATAGTGCTTTGTACCACTGCTGGATCTAAGAAACGGTGTGCTTCTTCAATGGTAATCATCAATGGCGTCGGGCGATCGCTCGGATTTTTGGTTTGCAGAAACTTATCTGCCTTCTTAACGTAATGCTCGTGGATACGTCTGGTGATCATATTGGTCACCAACATATAAGAGAGCATATTCGACTGGGAACCAAATTCTATCACAACATTCTTGCCAGCTTCCAGTGACTGGACAAGTTTAGTAATATAATTTTGCGGACAAACGGCTCGCATGTACTTCAAACTGTCCATCCGCAAGAGTTTGCGCTGCAATGCCATAATCGAGCCTTTGTGTCCGCGCTTCTCATCGCAGAACATCTCGATTTCTTCATTACTCATATTGAGCAACTGCACAATCCAAGATTTGCCAAATTCGCTATACAAAATATTGGCGTTATCCAAGGCTGCGTCAGAAAGTCCCAAATCTCGACCGCATAACTTAATATCTTCAACTTCAATTTGCTCGTAGCTCAGATAAAGTTCTTGAGCATCGCGTACACCCCGGCGCTTTGTCGATTCCGGGTCGAGGGTATAAACTTCGACTTTATTAGGAAATAATTGCTTTAAGCCTTTAACGGTATTGACATTTTTACCTTCTGCAACAGCTTCCCAGCCATACTCAGAGTGCATATCAAAAATCAAATTGACCGCCGCACTTTTACGGATGACCCCAGCTAAAAGTAAACGCGTTAAAAAAGATTTACCAGTACCGGATTTTCCAAAAACCCCATTACTGCGTTCTACAAAGCGGTTTAAATCGATGCAAACCGGCACATCCATATCCAAAGGTTTGCCGATGGAGAAATTGCGCCTTTGGGGATCGTCTTCCCAACCAAACACCCGGCGAAAATCGTCAACGCTGGCTTCGTAAACTTGACTAAAGTGGCTAGGAATAGTTTTAACAGGCAATAATTCCATCGTCGTGCTGGTTTGGGGCACAAATGAAGCCAAACCCGTCACCGATGGTAGGAAAGGATTTGCCGATTTGCCATTTGTAGAGGAAAAAGATTCTTGAGATTCCGGGGTAAACATCAACATCGGCGCGAGGTTGATAGTTCCGTATGTACCGCTTCCCGCTAAAACATCTCTTAAAAAAGTGTCTTCCCAGCTAGGGGGATTAGCAATAATTCGGGCATTAGCAGCTCCTAGTGCCACATCTGTCAGCATACAAAAAAAACGCGATCGCATCCCTTGGACAACAAGGAATTTACCTACCCGCATGTCTTCCACAGAAACGTCAGGATGCAATCGCACTTCTAACCCTTCAGTTAGAGAACCTTGAATAACCGAACCTAATGGCTGTCCCGAATTCATCTCATTAGTCATTGGTCATTAGTCATTAGTCATTGGTCATTAGTCACTAGTCATTGGTCATTAGTCACTAGTCATTGGTTATTAGTTTTTCTCTGCCCCAATTCCCAGTCCCCAATCACCATTCTCTAATCACCATTCCCTAATCAATTTGAATCGAAGTTGGCGCACTTGCCGATGGTGGGGTGGTAGTAATTAAAGGTTTGCGAA
The DNA here is from genome assembly GCA_034531195.2 of Nostoc sp. ChiSLP01. Classification (GTDB taxonomy): domain Bacteria; phylum Cyanobacteriota; class Cyanobacteriia; order Cyanobacteriales; family Nostocaceae; genus Nostoc. The sequence goes on along the minus strand of JAVRBO020000046.1, from coordinate 25,850 downwards.
ATTGGGCGTAAAGGCGATCGCGCCAACTAAAAAATGCCTCATAATCAGGATTTTCGGCTAATATTGGCAGTCCTTTTCCTCTGATAGATGCTGGTAAATCTAAATAGGGGCCTGGGGGGAATTTCAACAATATCGATAAACCTGCCACCGCTAAGTCCGCTAAAGTCGGCTCGTCTCCTGTCAAATAAGGACTATCTGCCAATAATAATGTTAAGGCTTGTAAGTCTTGTTTTAAGGATGCGATCGCTGACTGTATTACCTCTGGACTATAACCTACGCCAATACCGAACACGGTCAGCAAGTCAGCGGGTACTCCTTCAACTAGACTTTTAAATATATCTGGCGTGGAAGTGGGTAACAAAGACCTGCGGAAATTTTGATCTTGGCTGACTGCGGCAAACAGCGCTTTGCGACCTTTGATACCGATGGACTCATCTGCCCATTCTTCTATTAATAAAGTTAAACCTCGTTTTTTAGCATCTTGTGGTATTAATGGGCGACCGGGATATTCTAAGTCTAAATACTTAGCAATCTCCGTAGAATCTACAATATATCTATTACCATCCTTTAATACTGGAACTTGTCTTTGACCAGTCAGTCGGAACAGTTCTACTTGCCCAATCCCAGGCGTAACCTCTATTTTGCGGTAATCTAATCCTTTAAAATCTAAAATTAGCCGCACTTTTTCTGAGTATTGCGATAGTTCCCATTGGTATAACTCAAGCATCTTTTATACGTTATAACTACTGGTTTACTTCTTAACTTTACAATTGTATCTTTAGTTTAAGTAAATTTTATTAGCATTATTCTCTTCTTGCCATAAGATTATCTATCTATTTTTTTCTCTTGCTTTGCGGTAAACTTGGCAAAAACGTTTTGCGTTTACATTAAAACATTTTAGAAGTCTTTTATAAATTAAAAATAAAATTTTTAGAGGATGTGTTAGGTATGTATATTTGATGTGATTTGTCAGGAACAACGCAGTCAAATATCCTACTTAGGATTTTAGATAGTTGTGCGTGATAGTAAAGCCAGCAGAAAGTTCGACTTAAGATTTACGTTATTAAGGATTAAATTTTATCCGATTTTTTTTACCAATCTGATTCATGAATTCTAATTTTTTAATCGACTGTAAATTACCTAAAAATATTGAATGTAAATTTGCTTTTTAGTAGATAGCTTATGGGGTGTTACCGCGAGCGATGGCTTGTAAATCTGAGATTTTCATCCTTTTAGAGAATTTACACCGCAGCAACTAAAAATTTTAAACTATTTGTAGTGTGGAGCAAATCTGGTAAATTTACATTAAATATGTACTAAGTAGGACGAAATTAAACCTAACTTGAGATTACCTGGTTTCGACTGCGCTCAACCCTCTTTTACTCAGGCTACCGAGCATTGAGCGAAGTCGAAATCAGCGAAGTCGAAATGAGTCTTCTAAATAATTGTGTCCACCTGCTTAAGTATATTTAATACTTAATTATCGCTAGTCAGCGAAGTTGGATATTTAACCTCACTAGTATGAAGTATTTCGCAAGAAAAAGATTACTTCCCTCTTAAGTGAGATTTTGTGCATAGCAAAATGTTATAAATCTTTATGTAACACGCGAACAAAAAAGACAAACAAAATTTATGAAGACAAATTACGGCAAATTGCTGACCACGTTGGCAGGCATAGCAGGCTTAAGTAGTTTCAGCCTTTTCATGACTTTACCATCTGATGCCAAAGAGGTATTAAATCCTAACCCCAGTATTTTCAACGAAGCACCCTATAATCGAGGTCAGCGACTTCAAGCAAACGCTCAGTACACGCCTGGTAACGCTGTTGCAGAAGTAGAAAAAGGCAATACCAAACGCCAGCCAGTAGCCCAGAGCAGTGGTGGTGGAACGCTAAATCCCAGACCCAGTATTTTCGACGAGCCTCCCTACAACCGTGGTGGTAGGGCCACACCTGGTGAAGTCACCCCACCTTCTACCCCTGGAACCGAACCCAGCACAGCACCCGCAGAAACACCATCTACCGCACCTACAACTCCACCACCTGCTGGGACAAGCGAAACTCAAGGCAAAAATTTGTTAGCCTTGGCCGAATCAAACGCCTCTTTTACAACCTTAACCAAAGCTTTAAAAGCAGCAGGATTGACTAGCGCTTTGCAAGGCAAAGATAACTTGACCATTTTCGCGCCCACAGATGCGGCCTTTGCTAAATTACCAGCAGACGCAGTGCGAGATTTGTTAAAGCCAGAGAATAAAGAAGTGTTACTCAAGCTTTTGACTTACCATGTGGTGCCTGGAAAGGTATTGTCTACTGATTTGAAGTCTGGTGAAGTTAAAAGCCTGGAAGGTGGCGTCATCAACGTTAAAGTTGATTCTGCTAATGGTGTTACTGTCAATGATGCTAAAGTCACTCAGGCCGACATCACAGCTAGCAATGGTGTAATCCATGCGATCGATAACGTGATTTTACCTCCTGACTTGTAGTTTTTATTAACTGTTAACCGATGACTGTTGACTGTTAGCTGTCAACAGTTAACAACTTAAAAAGGCGTCTGTCATCCCATCTTTTTAAAGTTGGGACAATGGACGCCTTTTTATGAAGAAGAATTCAGAACTCATCAGCAAAGCAAGGAAAGCTTTGCCAAAGCTTCATAATTCTTATGGGCAAACTATTCTGAATTTTGGATTCTGAATTCTGACTCCTGTTTATAAATTAGACAATACATCCCGTGCAGCTGCTAGAGTCCGGTCAATATCTTCCTCGGTGTGAGCTAAAGATGTAAATCCAGCCTCAAATTGAGAAGGTGCCAAGTAAATACCGCGTTCTAACATACCGCGATGGAAGCGTCCGAATCTGGCTGTATCAGACTTTTTCGCATCTTCGTAGTTGTGAACTGGGCCAGAGGTAAAGAATAAGCCGAACATAGCACTGATTTGACCGCCGCAAACAGCATGACCTGTTTCTTTAGCTACTTGTAACAAACCATCTGCTAGCTTTTTAGTAATTCGGTCAAGATACTCGTAAGTACCGGGCTTTTGGAGCAATTCTAAAGTTTTAATACCAGCAGTCATCGCCAAGGGATTACCTGAAAGAGTTCCGGCTTGATATACGGGGCCAGCGGGGGCAACCAATGACATAATATCCCGACGACCGCCATAAGCTCCTACTGGCAAACCGCCGCCAATCACTTTACCTAAAGTTGTTAAATCGGGAGTGATGCCAAACTTTTCTTGAGCGCCACCGTAAGCAATGCGGAAGCCCGTCATCACTTCGTCAAACACCAACAACGCCCCATACTCGTGAGTAAGTTCCCGTAATCCTTCGAGGAAACCAGCATCAGGCGCAATAAACCCAGCATTGCCGACTACTGGTTCTAGAATGACACCAGCAATTTCATCTTTGTTTTCTTCAAACAAAGCTTTGACGGCTTCTAAGTCGTTGTAAGGCGCCGTGAGAGTACCGCTAGTTGCCGATTTCGGTACACCTGGCGAGTCTGGCAAACCAAGTGTAGCCACACCAGAACCCGCCTTCACCAAAAATGTATCTGCGTGTCCGTGGTAGCAGCCTTCAAACTTGATGATTTTGTCTCGCTTAGTGAAAGCCCGCATTACTCGCAAAACTCCCATGCAGGCTTCAGTTCCAGAGTTAACAAATCTGACCATTTCGATACTGGGAACGGCATCGATAACCATTTCTGCTAACACATTTTCGAGTAGTGAAGGGGCACCGAAACTAGTGCCTTTGTCGAGGGCTTCACGCAACGCTGCGGTAACTTCCGGATGAGCATGACCGCAAATAGCCGGCCCCCAGGTGCCTACATAGTCTATGTATTGGTTGCCATCTACATCCCAAATATACGCATCTTTAACGCGATCGAAAACTATGGGCTGTCCGCCTACAGATTTAAAAGCACGAACTGGAGAACTGACTCCTCCTGGCATCAGGTTTTGAGCTGCGGCAAAGATTTCTTGTGATTTTGTTGTTTTAATTGGGGTATTTACCAAGGTTCTCTCCTAACAGTGGGCAATAAAAAGCTCTATCTTAGGATAGGGTCAAAAGCTGCTTAGAATTTCTATCGTATAAAATTAGCGGAACCAAGAAAATAACAATATGTTATACAAGTCTAATGAAGACTTGCCTTTAGATATTCGGACTCGATTATCTGAGGCATACCAGGATCTTTATCGAGCAGCTTTTAACTCAGCAATTCATTGGTATGGTGAGGCTTCTAAAGCTCATAAAGTGGCTTTGAGTGCTGTGAAAATGCACTCTGCTATGGAACGAAATGCTATTGCCTAGATCTAAATTAAGATACCTGAATTTAAAAAAACATACCACCTGCCCTATTTAGAATGGTATCGTGAATCCATGAATCATTCTCATTAGAGCAGACTAGCAAAGTATGTATTCTAACGATTCGCATTCGCTAAATTACGCCATTCCTGTTGAGGAAATTCGCTACGATGAACGGGGTCTAGTGCCTGCAATTGTCCAAGATTATTTGGATGGCACTGTCCTGATGATGGCGTGGATGAATCAGGAGTCGTTACAAAAGACTTTAGAAACACAAGAAACCTGGTTTTGGAGTCGTTCTCGCCAAGAGTTCTGGCACAAGGGAGCGACTTCTGGGCACATCCAAAAAGTGCAGAGTATTCGTTATGACTGTGATAGTGATGCGTTGCTCATTGGGGTGGAGCAAGTAGGAGATATTGCTTGCCATACAGGAGAACGGAGTTGCTTTCACCAAATAGAAGGAAAAATAGCTCCTCCACCAGGAGATACATTGTCGCAATTATTTCAAGTAATCTGCGATCGCCGCGACAATCCTATTGAAAGTTCTTATACCTGCAAGTTGTTAGCAGGTGGTGATAATAAAATTTTAAAGAAAATCGGTGAAGAAAGTGCCGAGGTGGTCATGGCTTTTAAGGATGATGAACCAGAGGCGATCGCTGGTGAAGTCGCTGATTTGCTATATCATACTTTGGTCGCCCTAGCTCATCATCAAGTTGATTTAAAATCTGTATATCGCAAGCTGCAAGAACGTCGGCGATAGTCATACCAATTTTCCATGAAAATGCACTGAATTTTTAACGAACCGCCAAGAACGCCAAGAACGCCAAGAAAGAAAAGCGTAATTAGAAGAGTGCAAGTTTACAGAGAATTGGTATCAGTGTACGCTAATAGCTCTCAAAGAGGATTAGCTTATTCATGTACCTACAGGTTGAACATCTCTTGCCAAACCAATATGTGCCAACGATAACGAGATATCGTTAAATTTTTTGCCAGCTAAAGCCCATTGAAGTTCAAGCGTTCCTACCCAAAAACGCGCTCGGTCAATGATACTCGGTAACATCGGATAGTCGCTTTCCATACGCTGTACAATACTTTCACCGTAATTACCGAGTTGCACAGCAATATCACAAGCCGGGTCGCCTAAACCAGCTGTTCCGAAATCAATCAGACCGCTGATGTTTTCTGATATGGGGTCAAAGAGAATGTGATAGACTGCCTTATCACCGTCAATTAGTACGGGTGTGTAGGTAAGGTCAAGTTCACCTGTAATGATGGGCGCAAAAAGTTCATGTATCCAAGTTTGTTGATGACGCCATAAGTGAGGAAAAAGAGTTTCTTGAACTTGCTCGTACAACTGCAACCAATCTTTACGGGAACGTTCTGTACCAGAAGCAGACACTCCAGCATTCACTAAAACTTCATTTGGGATACCGTGCAATTGTTGGTGAAATTTGGCGAGTTGGGAGATAGTACGCGCTTGTGACGCTTCACTGAGTTTGAGCAGGGTGTTACGAGATAGCGGTTCACCTTTAATAAATCTGTAGCTGACAAAGCCCGCTTCTAGATGTTCAAAGTAGGGAACCCGTAGTTCAACATATTTTTGCACCACTTCCAACACCTTAGCTTCATGTGAAAGTACTTGTTTTCCCCAATCATCTTTAGGAAAGCGACATACAAGCTCACGATTAACAATTACCACATCGTTAACCATCCCATCTTGATTAAAGTCAAGGTGGTCAATAGAAATATTGGGATAGACAGCACGAATTTTTTCGAGATAGGAAAAAGGGATATTCACAGTGAATCCTCACATAATTACAACAAACAAAAAATCAATATTTATCGAACTATTAGCTCGATCGCAGCGATTGATAATGATTTGGCTGTTTGTTGGATTAACGTATCACTGTGATTTAACTCCTGAGAGATTTCTAAGTATGAGCATAACACTATTCTGATGATTCATCAGTCAAAATTCGACTCAAATACTGTAAAATTGCCACAGCGATCGCCACACTTAAAGAAAAGCTTAGCCAAAAGCGATCGGTAATCATTCGTGGCTGGTCTAATGCCCATCCACCCAAAGGATGACCAATAAAAGAGCCAACAGCCCAGCACAAAGCGTTGATAGAGAAATAAACGCCGCGTTGATTTTCTGGCGCTAACTCGGTAACTAAAGAGGCAGCAGATGGGGTATAGGAAACAACGGCAATAGCAAATATTCCCAATGCCAATATTGCCCAAACCAAATTATGAGATCCAGCGGTACCGCTTACCCAAATGAGTCCAAAACCAATTGCCCAAAGAATGGCGGAAACAGTGAGGGCGAGTGTATGAGAGCAACGTTTTAAAAGGGCAGTAACAGGTAACTGGCAGATGATAGCTACCACCAAATGCCAGGCAAATATTCTGCTAATGATAGTTTCAGCAAATCCTTTGTCAGTACTTTCGATGACAAAGTTTTTGAAGTAAAGCGGCAGGATACTATGTATTTGCGAAATGTAAATTGTGAAAAAGATATTGGCTGCGATGTAGACGAGGAAACGGCTATCTTTCAATACTGCCATCCAAGAAGCAAAATGTTGCGCTTTTTCATGGTCGGTTTGCTGCTTGTCGGTTTCAGTAATTCCTATATAGATAACGCCAAAAAACACTAAAAAAGAGATGGCATCAATAATAAATAGCCAGCGATAACTCCCAATTATTCCTATCAAAAACCCTGCCAGTGTAATTCCGATCGCTAACCCCAGATTATCTGCTAATCGGCTAATAGCAAAAGTTTCCCGGCGATTTTCAATAACGCTTGCGTCAGCAACAACAGCTTCCACAGCCGGCCAATAGAAACCTATCCCTAAGCCGTGAATCAAGCTACCAATTACCAAAATAGTAAAATTACTGGTTGCAGCGAAAACTAGAGAAGCAATTGCTAAAATCGCCGTCGCCAGCAACAAAGTGCGGCGGCGTCCCCATTTACCAGAATCAGCCAAAGAACCACCTACAACCCGCCCAACAATGCCGGAAATCGAAGCACTAGCCAAGGCTACGCCAACGCTGGTTGCAGATAAACCAACTTCATTGACAAAAAAGATGGGGGCATAAAACAGAGTAAAGCCAGTGCCAACTTCCGACAAAAATCTACCAACGGCCAAATTCCATATCTGGGAATGTATCGAAGGTAACCATGAAGATAACTGGAATTGCGAAGCTAATTTCATCAGCTTAAATGTCACCGTTTAATAACATTTTTGTAATTCTTATCATCGGCTGAAATTTTCCTCACTAATTCCACAGGGTTTCCACAGGAATTTTAGCAGTTTTCCACAGGTGTTCTACGATCTAATCAGCTTCTGACCATCTACTGGGGATTGTTAATTACCAGTAGTCAGGAACTTAGGGGACTGAGTTTTTGTAAAGTTAAGTAACGAAAATTGAGGTGAAAGCCTGATTGCTTCGTGCTGATTTATCTTTTATACAAGCGTTTTTAACATTTCGCAGCATTGACAAACCCACCCCCTCTTAGCGCACAATGATTCGGCTTGCTTTTGTAGTCCGTTCAACCGTTGGCATCAACTGTGTAAAATTACGTGAGTTGTTGGCATAAATTGGCGGGCAGGCGAAAGATTGTGTGGCGTAGCCTGAAGCTGCTTCACCACAAGCAACTTATCCCTCTTGATTGACCTCATAGGAGGAAAATCTCATGAAAGCAACGGTTAGCATTTTTACAGAAATTCCTGAATCACTTCACGAATCTTTAAAGAACTACTTAGAAACCCATCCTGATTGGGATGAAAACAGAGTATTGACGGCGGCGCTATCATTGTTTTTACTCCAAAATGGAGAGAGCGATCGCCGTGCTGCCAGAGTCTATCTGGAAACTTTATTTCATCATTCCTAAGTAAAAATCCGCAAGAGGATACCTACAACAGCTAATCTACTAGACACCCCATAGGTACTAGTATGAAGGGCGTTATTCTAGCTCATGCCCTAAATGGGCACGGTTTACCGTGTCCCATTAATAGATTTTGAGAGCAGTTGTGTATGTGAGGGGAGATGATATCATTTCTTTGTGAGGCTGCGCCAAATTCTCTTGGCTTCCTTCTTTCTTTGTGTCCTACCCTGGGGGAAGCTACTTCTCTACGAGACGCTCCGCGAACGTGTCTATGCGCCTTTTGCGGTAGCCTGCGGCAAGCTGCTTTGCATCTACGTTTCTTATATAGTTTGGCGCATCTTCATACAGAATTGGTATGAGAATGAAAAACAAGAGTAAACTGCGATCGAAAAAAATTCCAATAGTTTTCCGTATCGCCAAAAATATTAGTAAAAACGCAAGATTTAGAATTAAAAGAAAACTTAACTAGTTTATCCAATTTGAAAAATTATTGTCACAAATGAATCGCCACAAGCGATTACCACTAACTTTTTGATAATCTAAAATTTAAAATCTAAAATCCAACATACTATCAGCTTGGATGTTAGTGACTTCTGATAGCAGTTGAGGCATACTTTAAGACATAAATTGCTCCTACAACCCTGACATCAAGCGACTTGAAGCTTGTTGCCTATTGCCTGTTACCTATTCCTTCTCATTTCAATGCAACACATGTAGGGCAGCACAGTTAGCTGTGCCACCCTACAAACGGTCACCAGTTTGCTCAAACTTTTTAAACCTTTGGCAGTTCCTCCTGGTGGCTCTAAAACCAAAATAAATTTCATCCAAAATCTCAAACCCAAAATTGTTTCGGTCAAGAGTCAAAAAACTCCAGACTATAGAATTAGGACTTAGCTTCCAACTGTTGGGAGTGAGCAGGAGATTCAAACTTATACCCTACACCGCGTACAGTTTGAATTAATGCTGGCTGACTAGCATCAATTTCAATCTTCTTGCGAATTTGACCGATGTGTACATCCACAACCCGCTGGTCGCCGACATATTCATAGTCCCACACCTCTTGAATTAATTCTGCACGCCGCCAAACTCGACCTGGATGGCTGGCTAAAAAATGCAATAAATCAAATTCCAGAGCAGTTAAGGGTACTGGTTGGTTATTGAGTGCCACTTCCCGTCGCACTGGGTCAATCATCAATTTTTCAAATACCAAGCGTTTTTGTTCGGCAGTAGTTATAACTCGCTGACGCCTCAAAATCGCTCCTACTCTGACTTCTAGCTCGCCCAATCCAAAAGGTTTGGTGAGATAGTCATCAGCACCTTTAGAAAAGCCGCGAATTTTGTCAGCTTCGTCAGCACGGCTAGTCAGCATCAAAACAAAAACACCATTACGACTTTGCATCTCTTGGCAGAGGTTAAACCCAATCACATCTGGTAAATTCACATCTAGAATTACCAAATCGGGGTTAAATTGCTCAAATAGAGTTAAGGCTGTCTTTCCGTCTTCGGCAGCCTCCACCTGATAGTTCTGCTTCATCAAGAAGCGTTGGATTAAATTCCGAACCGCAGGGTCGTCGTCAACAACAAGAATCTTGGCGGGAGCCATGACCATCACTTTACACAAAAATTCGTAAGATTAACAAGAAGGTTACGTAAAAACACAGTTGCCACTTAGGGAGTTACTAAAAATCTACACGAGCTACGGCACAAACATCCTGATTATTCAAATAATTAATACTGTAATCAGGATTATAGGCGATGAGAACGGCAAACTTGGGGAAAGCTATAGTGCAGCCCTGCTTGAAGTGCAGATTTTGTAACTATCAATATTATGCTTACCAAACAGACGCTCAAACCTCAGCCAAAGCAATTTGTGAAACTCAAGACTTTTCGATCTCGTTAGATGGTAACTCAAAACGTTTCAATTTTAAATCGAGATGCGGTTCTGCACCACAAGCGATCGTCAGTATAATTAAAAAAAAATCCGTTAGGGCACAGTAAGTTGCCAGATCTGAAACTGGAAAGTTAATTTTTTCATAAAAACTATGCGTTTTAGGTACTATCAGTTCAAATTCTAGATTAGAGCCAGAACTGAGCAACGACATGAGGGTATACACGGAGTTATGGCGATATGTTAAAGTGACTATAGTCTAAATCTTAAAGTCGATTAAACTAACTCGTGCTACTATCCTGGTAGAGCATAAATATTAAGTCGAGACCTTTAGTTTCGATTTAAAGAAAATCTAAATTTGTTTTTTCTTCGACAATAGACTGCCGCTGACTGAGGCTGAAGTAACAAACTCCCATGAGCGATCAAAATCCCTACGAAAAACTTGGGGTATCAGAAGAGGCTTCCTTCGATGAAATCCAGGATGCTCGTAATCGTCTATTCGAGCAACATAGTGGCGATGCCAAGCATCTAGAAGTGATTGAAGCAGCTTACGATGCGATTTTAATGGATCGCTTGCGGATGCGCCAGGAAGGTAAAATCAAAGTTCCAGAACGTATCCGGTTTCCAGAGTTGCGAGTGCAAGCACCTCCGAAAGAAACTCAAACCCCTCGCGAGCATTCACCTGCATGGCTGCAACGAATACTAGACCAGCCAACCCCCGCTGATATCCTCTTACCAGGAGCTTGGTATCTTGGTTTGAGTGCTATTGGCTTGTTTTACCCAGAGGGAGGCGACCAGGTTTTACAATTAGCATTGGTGGTTGGGGTAAGTATCGGTATTTACTTCCTCAATCGTAAAGAAGGCAAATTTGGCCGAGCAGTTTTGTTCACCCTAATCAGTTTAATAATTGGCTTAATTGCCGGAGGCCTACTTGCTAGCTGGTTGTTACCACAAGTATCATTTATAAATCTGGGATCTAACCAATTTTCTACGGTGCTGACTTTTATCTTGCTGTGGTTGGTTAGCAGCTTTCTACGCTAAATCCAGCCTTTCAATAAACACAGGGAGTAGGGAGTAGCGAGTGGGGAGTGAGGGAGATGAACAGACAAGAGGGAAAGGAGAATAATTCTTAAACTCCTAATTAAGCACTGGCTCAACGCCCCGCTACCGCTAACAATACTCTTAATGCTTAATTTTTATGAATTAGTATTGTCGTCAGGCACTTCAAATTTATAACCATAGCCGCGTACAGTTTTAATATACTCTGGTACACTGGCATCGATTTCCATCTTCTTGCGAAGCTGACCAATGTGTACATCAACTACTCGGCCATCTCCTATATAGTCGCAACCCCAGATTTTTTGGATTAGCTGTGGACGACTCCAAGCTTGACCGGGATGGCTTGCTAAAAAATGTAAAATATTAAATTCCAGGGCTGTTAATGCCAGAGGTTTATCGTTGAGTGTTACTTCCCTACCTTCTGGGTTAATTACCAGCTGCTTGAAAACTATGCGTTGTGTTGGAGAAGGGTTTATGTAGCGTATTCGCCTCAAAAGCGCTTCTACTCTGACTTCAACTTCCGCAAGACTAAACGGTTTGGTCATGAAATCATCGGCGCCAGCTGCTAAGATTTTAATTTTATCAGCCTCGTCAGTTCTACTAGTTAAGATCATTACTAAAACATTAGTACGACTCTGCATTTCCTGGCAGAGGCTATAGCCATTAACATCTGGTAAATTCCAATCTAAAATCACTAAGGATGGATTGAATTGCTCAAACAAGGATAAGGCAGTCTTACCATCTGCTGCCGATTCTATTTGATATTTCCGACTTAAAAAACGATAGACGAGATTTCGGACGCCGAAGTCGTCATCAACGATGAGAATTTTCGGAGTAGTATCAGGGGTCATAGTCATAATGCTGCCTTGCTGCCTATTGTTGATTGGGCAATTAGCTGTTGTGCCAGTTTTGCTTTACATGTTTGTGTTGAAAGTATATCCACGCTGACCTTTGCTGACTACGATCGCTACTGTAGTACTTGTTTACAATTAATTTTCCATGAAGTCGCTCGAAACTTCAGCCATCTTCATGTTTATCAATTGTATAAGTATTGTATGACCTTAGTATATTCTTGAATTTTTATGGTGTGAGATTTAACCTTAGACACGTAAAATAAGTGCCATTAACGACCGCCTCCATCACCACAAATACATCCAAGAAACACTACAGAAATAGCGATGGCCGCAACTGTGTAAAGGAACCACACTGCTTGATGCATTAAGTTTCTATCAAGCTTTACAAACTAAGCCATAAATCAATGTAGATTCTAATTTTTAACTACTTAACTGTACTCTAGCCAAGGGATATGCTCTGCTGGAGAAGCGCTAAAAAAATTTATTTGACGTGCATTTGCATGTAGTTATCCTCTTAAGCATATACTATACTACAAGTTTGGGTTTAAGGATATAAGCAGAATAATTAGTAATTCCTAATCAATGGACATAGGGGCTTAATCAATAGATCGACATAGAAAAAATGTACTAATTAATATTTCAAAATCAACTGCATTTATGAATGAGCTATGGTTATGAATTAGTATGACAAACCAAGGACTCAGAGCATCACCAGAAGGCATAAGGGCAGCAAAAACAGCTCTAACAGACAAAACTTGGAGCCAGCATAAATTAGCAGCAGCTTTAGGGATTACACGGCAACCAGTTTCCAAATTTTTTGCAGGTGAGTCAGTTTCTCGCTCTTGTTTTGTGCAAATTTGTCAACAGCTAGGGTTATCTTGGCAAAAGGTTGCTGGTTTACCAGAAGATCTAGCATTTGAGCAAAGTAGTAAAGGGGGATTCAAAGATACTGACCTCGATACATTAGTCAGAAAAGTTCGGCAAAAACGCCAAGAAAAAATCCAAAATCAGTGCAACATTATACAAATGTTGGATATTGCCCAGACAGTGGAATTGATGGACATTTACACCAGTATAAATGTTTTAGAGGAGATAAATAACTTGCAATGGCGGGAAATTGATGATTGGTTGAAAGACTTTAAATCTGAGTCAAATTTTAATCAACTGAGAACATATAAGCATGAGATAAAATTAGCAGGTTTAGAAGCTGTCTTACAACATTCAAAATTAATGATACTGGGGAAACCAGGGTCAGGTAAAACTATATTTTTACAATATCTAGCTATTGAATGTAACAAAGGCCAGTTTCAGCCAAACCATATAGCAGTTTTTATTAGAGCAAAAGAATTTGCTGAAGATGCTAAAAGTGATAGCAAATTTAGTTTATTTGACTATATCAGCCAAGAATTTCTCAGTTGTGATATTGAAAAAGAATTAACTAAAACTTTGTTGACTCATGGGAAACTGCTGATTTTACTAGATGGATTAGATGAAGTATCAATAGAAGAAATAGAAAAACTTACAATAGAAATTCGTAGATTTACTCAGATATTTTACAAAAATAGGTTTGTTATTAGCTGCCGAATTGCTGCTCAAAAATATAGGTTTCACGGATTTACTGAAGTTCAAGTGGCCGACTTTCACCAAGAGCAAGTAGAAGTTTTTGCCAAAAAATGGTTTGTTGCTGTTGCTTTGAAGTACAAACAAGATGGAGAAGCCAAAGGAAATTTATTTATTAATCAACTAAATCTACCGGAAAATCAGCATATCCGAGAATTGAGCTGCACTCCATTACTGCTGCATTGGATTTGTTTAGTGTTCCAACGCAAAAATGAATTCCCATTAAACCAGGCTAAGTTATACGAGCAAGCATTAAATATTCTCTTTTGTAGATGGGATGAGGTTAGAGGTATTAAACGCGATCGCATTGCTTGTGATTTGAATTTGGCAATCAAGAAAAAGCTGCTTTCTCAAATTGCAGCTATCACTTTTGATGCAGAAAATTACTTTTTTCCAAAGGAAAAAATACTAAATTTTATTGCTGATGATTTGCAAAAATTTAAATTGCAGCTAGATAGCGAAGCAGTATTAAAAGCAATTGAGCTTGAACATGGATTATTGATAGAACGCTCCCAGGAAATTTACTCATTTTCTCATTTGATATTTCAAAAGTATTTTAATGCTAGAAAAATTGTGGAAAATTCCCAAGCCCAAAACTGGGAATATCTGGTAAGTCACATGAATGAAAAGCGCTGGCGAGAGGTATTTTTACTAACTGTTAATATATTGCCGAATAGTGACAAAATTTTACAATTAATGAAGCAAAAAATTGATTTGCTAGTGGCTAATGATGATAAATTACAGTATTTTCTAACTTGGTTGCATCAAAAATCTAGTTCAGTTTCTACCCGCCACAAAGCAGCTGCTGTCCGTGCTTTTTATCTAGTTTGTGTTGAGCGTAGCCTCTACCATAGCCATCGCGCCTCGATCTATACTTCTGGTTATAACCTTGAGTATGCCCTTGTTGGTAATATAGCTTTTGACTCTGACCTTGCTGTTGATGAGTTTTTATATAGTACTATTGCTTGCTTTAACGACGTTGACTTTGCCTTTGAGCGCAATCTCAAAGATGCCCTTGATTATGCTCATGCCTTTGCTATTGCCTTTAACGAAGCTATTGAGCTTGTTATTACTTCTAAATTAAAACAATCTTTGCAAAAACTAAAAACACAACTGCCAGATATAGACAGCAATCCAGAAAGATTCAGAGAGTGGTGGCAAACCAAAGGAAAAGTTTGGGGTAAACAATTAAGATATTTGCTGATTAAGTATCGTAATATTGGTTACGACTGGGAGTTCAACAAGCAACAAAAAGAATTACTCCAAAAATATTACGATGTCAATAAATTGCTGGTAGATTGTCTCAACAGTGCTGCTGATGTAACTCCCACAGTGCGCCAGCAAATTGAGGATACATTATTGTTAGCGATCGCCGATATTGAAAATGTACATAATTCTCACGATGGAGAACTCAAAATCTATTAAATAAGACTTTGATAACCAAGTAGAATAATCGACAATAGTACAAAATTCATACTGAATTATAAATTCTTATTGATAGTAATATGATTCTCTCCATAGTATTAATTGACCAGATTTGCAATTTATTAATTGGTAGAAATTCTGGAAATTACTTACTCTATCTGAGGAGAGATTTTAAAGATATTCATACTAGGGAAAGAGCAATTAATTTTATTTTGTTAGTTAAATTGCTATTAACATCGTGAGTAAGGAATAGTTATGACTAATTTAGTAGGCGGTATCATTCCCCCACAGCCACCAATACAAGCAGAATCTGATGTTCATACATTGAAGTCTCGTTTGGAATGGGGCGAACCAGCTTTTACAATATTGGATGTGCGCGATCGCAGAACCTTCAACGAAGGTCACATTATGGGAGCGATGCCCATGCCAATAGATGAATTGGTAGACCGTGCAGCAGCTTCTTTGGAAAAAAGCCGCGATATTTATGTTTACGGCGGTAATGATGAAGAAACTGCACAAGCCGCACAACAGCTGCGTTCTAGCGGGTTTGAGCATGTTTCTCAACTCAAAGGCGGTCTTGGCGCATGGAAGGCGATCGGCGGCCCCACCGAAGGTATTATTGAATCAAAAACTCCCCCAGGAGCAGATGAATACAATGTCGTAGCAAGGCTACAAAGTCATGCAGAACATCAGGCCAAGGGAGGCGAAAGTACTGCTGATAGTATTAAAAGGGGAGTAAGTAACCTCAAGGATAACATTCAAGAAGGAGCTAGCAACCTCAAAGATAATCTTCAAGAAGGAGCTAGCAACCTCAAAGATAATCTTCAAGAAGGAGCTAGCAATCTCAAGGAAGGCGCTAGTAACGTCAAAGAAGGCGTTCAAGAAAAAGCTAGTGAAGTTAGAGAAGGCATTGATGAATCTAGAGCTTCTAGCCCAGATGATTCTAATGTTGGATCTTAGGCAAAAAATGGCCTGAAAAATGAGTCATTAGGCGTAGGTTGGAAGTTGGCTGTTGACAGTTAACAATTTATGGTGCGCCTGTGGTGGTTCAAAGAATTGAAGCAACTGACTTTCATTGGTCAAAAGTTAACGTCAAATCCCATTCCTTTTTAGGGGTGGGATTTGCATTAATCGAACATTATAAAGGTGTTTTTTCTCTTCTCTGCCTCATTTACTGTTAAGTAAAACGGTGTAAATATTTGTAGTTTGGATGAGGCACGAAGCAGGAGGCAGGACGGTTGTAGCTTTATTATTTTTCTTAACACAGTTGTGTTTTTTTCCACCGATTTATCTTACCTATAATTAATGTTCAAACAAATCTTTAAATTGCAATAAATCTAAAGAAACTATTGTTGGCAAAACTTCAAAACATTGTCGAGCAAGTTCCCAACGTTCTTCTCGTTCGAGCATTTGTGTAAGTTTTTTTTGTACGCTTAGTAAGTAGCGCACATCATTGGCGGCATAACTCAATTGAGCTTCAGATAAATTAGCAGCGTTACCCCAATCAGAACTTTGAGCGCTTTTGTCGAGTTCCACTTGCTCTAATTCTTGCACCACATCTTTGAGTCCGTGGCGATTTGTGTAAGTACGCGCTAACTTACTAGCAATCTTGGTGCAAAAAACAGGCTGAACTTCAATCCCTAGATAGGCTCGCAAAGTAGCAAGGTCAAAACGAGCAAAGTGAAAAACTTTTACAACATTCGCCGCTTGCAGAAGTTTTTTTAAGTTTGGGGCGTCAGTTTGTCCTTTGGCGATGCGGATTGCAGTGACTTTTCCTTCTAGGTTGCACAACTGAACCAGACACAAACGATCGCGCTGCGGTAATAATCCCATCGTTTCTGTATCGACTGCGATCGCTGTTGATTCTAAATATTGTTCAACGGCTGCATCACTGAGGTCGCGATCGCTCACCTGAAAATCTTGTAATGTCATGAAAGGTTCAAAAATAATAGCAGTGTCCAGCAGACAAAAGTCTTGTCAGACACTACATTATTATTGTGCAAAAATATCAAAATTTAAATCTACCTAGTGCGAAAAAAGATTTGCGTCAGGTAGACTTCGCCCTGAGTATTAGTAGCAACGCCAATTCCAGTAAGGTTGTAATTTCCTTTAATATTCTTCAGATGTCCGGGGCTTTCGATCCAACCAGTAACAGCTTCAGCTGCGGGGTTGCTATATCCTCGGTTGAAAGCCACATTTTCCGCTGCACTGTTGTAGCGAATAGGGACAGCTTTGACTCGCCCTTCAAATCCATGATGGCTGAATGGGGTTTTACCTTGAGCCATGTTTTGGCTATGAATTCTTGCCTGCCGTGTGATATTTGCATTTAGGGTCAACTTTGGTAGCCCTTTAGCAGCTCGATATTGATTAATTTCCTCAAAAACAGATTTTTCTAGCTCAGTAGGTTTAAAAGTAGGAGTCGATATTGCAGCCTGACTGGAAAAAAGCGACAACAGCTTATTACGGGTGGATGTATTTGTAGAATTGTGCCCTGGTATCGGAACAGTTGTTAATCCACTAGCAAGGACAAGCGCAGTTAAAGCGATGCCAAAAGCAGTTTGTCGGAACATGGAGAATTGCGTAATGTGTAGAGATATAAGACTTATACTCTACCTCATAGTTCCGAAAATATATACGAGAATACTATTAAGGATTGATGAATTTCGGCAATTTGACCGCATCGTTTACAAAGCATACAAACACTCATTTCCAATTGTCAATATTTCCATAGGTTTCCTTCGGTAAAATCACCATTACTTTTAGGACTTAGGCACTGTACAAATTAATCATGGTGTGAATTTACATACATAGGTCGTTTCAGGCTTTTATTAATGATTATTCGATCGTAAATAGACCCTCGATGTAGGGGCACAGCACTGCTGTGCCCGTACTTTAACTGATAATTGAAGATTTTCATTAATGGAGAGAGGGAACAGGGTTTGGCCTTAAGGGGATAGAGAAATACTGTATCAGGACTTACGCAAAAATCACCAACTTCGCTTACAGCGCTTTTCATTTGGATGGAATACATGCTTGAATACCAAATTATCGTAAGGGCACAACAATGCTAAAGCCCCTACTGTGGTCTATTCAACTGCAAATTGCTGTAATTTCTCGTAGACGCTTTGCGGCTTGCCGTTCGCCCTTGGCGTTCCCGTTCGCGTAGCGTCTCCGAAGGAGAAGGGTAGGCTACCGCCAAGACGCCAAGGATTCGTAGAGGGTGCGTAAGTCCTATGTATGTAATTAATTCTGCTTAGATACTTATCTGACCAATTTGATCGATCAAAAACTTTTTAGAGGTTTTTACCTATGCAAAACCGTCCCTCTCAGACTTACAGAGGGACAGGTTCTTTGAACATAACCAAGAGCGGACAAGATGTCCACCCGACAATTAGCAGTGATTTATTTGTGTTAGGTAATACTTAAATCTTCGACAACCTATGTGCCAAGGAAAATTTGCGTGAAGTAGATTTGCCCTTTACTGTTGCTGGCAACACCAATCCCGGTCAAATTATAATTACCTACGATATTGGTTAGATGTCCTGGACTTTTGAGCCAGCCTTGCACAGCTTGTGTCGCAGGATCGCTATATCCCTGGTTGTAAGCGACATTTTCAGCTGCTCCTCTGTAGCTGATACCGATCGCTTTGAGCCGATCTAGAAATCCAGTATGTCCAAAAGCTACTTTACCGCTAGCCATGTTCTGACTGTGAATCCTGGCTTGATTATCGATGGCAGAATTACGAGTCAGCTTTGGTAGCCCTTTAGAAGCTCTATAATTATTAATTTGGGTGAAAACCGACTGTTCTATAGCAGCAGTGTTGATGGTAGATTGTGCGATCTTAAGAGTATCACTTGATATGTGTGAAGACATCGGTGTTAAATTTGGCTCTGTTATAGAAGTAGCGATCGCTCCACTGCCTAGTAAAAGAGTTCCTAAACCAATGCCGTAGATTGTTGTTCTAATCATTTGCTGAAAGTAAACTTCCAGACTATCTAACCAGACTATTGTTAATTGAACAACTTGGTTATCAGTTTATATACCTCTACTTATGCTGCGATCGCTTCAAAAACTACCAATAAACTTTTAAATTTACAAATTTACAAAAAAAATTGCGCTGTCGGCAGATAATTTTCTTCTCCCATTGGGAAGATTATTTTTATTATATTCCTCATAAGTGGTATGGATTTTTTACTCTAACTTCTGCGTGATTTCTATGAGTCTTGGCTGAGAGTTTCTAACTCTTGCTGCACTACGCGCAACACCCGCGCGATGTATTCTCCACGCCACTTTTCTCGCTCGTTAATCGCTTTGGCATCCGGTTGATAACCTTCAATCTCACTAGCGGATAAAATACCTTTAACCTCTAGCAATCGTTCAATGGTGTCGAGGCGATCGCGTAGTACGGACACCTCACCAGTCAAAGCCATAACCATCGCCAATAATTTATCAACTTGCGGATTTTCTAAGTAAACTGGTCGTTTACCCTTGGCTGTTTTTGCCATCCTAACTCCACTTTTCCAAAAACAAGGCTACATAGCAAAAGGAGGAAACCCAGAGAAAATCGGATTTCCTCAATTACGAATTACAAATTAATCTACTTACTTAGTTGCAGCAACTACAAACCAAGTGCCAAAGCTCTTGGATTTATCACCTTGAGCTTTCCATGCTCCATTCGGAACAAATTTCTCAAATGTCTTATCTGCTGCAAAACCCGCCTCAGTAGCTAAGGACACCAAATCCAAATCGCGTACAGCACTCCAGAAGGGTTCGTTGTTGTTGGCGGTTTCCCAATCAAAAACAAACTGCGTGTAGGCGTCCATGTGACGATACAGTGGTGCTTCCACATGGAGCATCATACCACCCGGAGCCAGTAAACGATAACACTCTTGCATCACTTTGCGGACGGCTGGCGGGGGAATTTCATGTAGCAAAATGTGAGAAACCACTAAGTCAAAAGATTCATCTGCAAAGTTAGTGTGTTCGGCATTTTGTTGAGAGAAGTGCACGCGTTTGCCCAAAGATTCGGCTCTTGCATGAGCATAGCGCAGCATAGGTGCGCCTATATCTATAGCGTGGACTTCTGCATCTGGGTAAGCATCTACATAGGGTAATGTGCTATGACCAACAGAACATCCCATATCGAGAATTTTTCTTGGTCGAAACTCTGGATACTCTGGTAGGAGATAGTTTTGGACTATAGATAGCCCCATATCATCGTTGAGCGGCCCCAACCAACCCACACCATAAACATAAGTGCCGCGATCGTAAACTGCGCCAGCGGTTACATCATCGGCAGTAAATTCGCTGTGATATCCTCCAGGCATACAGTGAATATCTACAGCTTTTTGATAAGTGGGTGTTGAAAAATTTGGGTCGAGGGTTAAGGTACCAAGTTCGCCACCCTTGTCTTTGGCACGCTCAATCAACTCTGGCAGTTGCCTATCAACGCTGGTATTTACAGCATCCCATAACATTTCCTGGCTGATTCGTTTCAGGACACCAGTCCAACGATAGTAGGGTTCCTCCTCCATTGCTTGGCGAATTTCATAACGGTTCTGGGGAGGACGCTGATGTTCTTGTTCAAACTTCGGCTTGGCTAGTTTTTCATAAATTACCTTATTGCCAGGAGAGAGATTCCGAAAAATATGCAATTTTAAACTTTGGACAAACTCTTGGCGTGCCAACTCGTCTTGAGTGGTTTCCGGTAGCATAGCGTGTCGGAGCTGTCGATCCATCGTTGCTTTCTCCCCAATATTTAACGTATATTTACTTACGCGGGATTTAAAAATTTGGCTACTGTATGCACATCTTTATCACCACGTCCAGAGCAGTTGATGACAATGCGAGGACTGCCGGTTAGTTGGGGACAAAGGGTTTCCAAGTAGGCGATCGCATGGGCTGTTTCCAATGCGGGAATAATCCCCTCTAATTTCGATAATTTCTGGAACGCTGCCAAAGCGTCTGCATCCGTCACACTATAATATTCAGCGCGACCAATATCTTTTAAATAGCTATGTTCTGGCCCCACACCAGGATAATCTAACCCTGCGCTAATTGAGTGTGCCTCAATGATTTGTCCATCCTCATCTTGCAGCAGATAGCTCATGGCTCCGTGCAAGACACCTACTCGTCCTTTTGTCAAGGTAGCTGCGTGTTTTTCAGTATTGACCCCTTCTCCAGCTGCCTCAACTCCAATTAACCTTACAGAAGGTTCATTGAGAAACTCATAAAATAGTCCCATAGCATTGGAACCACCACCTACGCAAGCCATGAGGATATCAGGCAATCCACTCCATTTTTCCATTGCTTGGGCGCGAGTTTCTTGGCCGATGACTGCATGGAAATCACGTACTATCATTGGGTAAGGATGAGGCCCTGCGACTGAACCCAGGATGTAGTGAGTGGTTTCCACATTCGTCACCCAATCCCGAATTGCTTCCGAAGTCGCATCCTTGAGAGTTCCCGTTCCTGCTTCCACCGGGCATACTTCTGCCCCCATCAACCGCATTCTGAAAACATTCAACGCTTGGCGTTCCATGTCATGAACGCCCATGTAAATTATGCATTCAAGTCCAAAACGAGCGCAAACCGTAGCTGTGGCTACTCCATGTTGTCCAGCACCGGTTTCGGCAATAATTCGCTGTTTGCCCATACGCTTGGCCAACAATACCTGACCGAGGGCATTATTAATTTTGTGGGCGCCAGTGTGATTTAAATCTTCACGTTTTAAGTAAATTTGTGGCCCGGTGCCATCGGGACGGGCATAACGAGCAGTCAGGCGTTCAGCGAAATACAATGGCGTGGCACGTCCTACATAGTCCCTTAACAACTGCTGTAGTTCTGCTTGAAACCCAGGATCGTTGCGGTATTGCTGATAAGCTGTTTCTAACTCAGCAAGAGCAGGCATTAGCGTCTCAGGTACATACTTACCGCCAAAGCGTCCAAAGCGGCCTAGTGTATCGGGAACTTGAGTAGTTGAATTTGTAGACAAGGGAGTAGTAGTCACAGGCTGGTTTTGATGAGGGTAAAGAACTTAATTATTATAAGAAAGTCTAGGTCATCTGGGGATTGCAGGAATATGACAAAATTTAGCAGTGGTTAAAGCCCCGTACATAATTTTAGAGCTTCAAACCCAATCTCCAGCTCCTACTTACGGCGAGTTTTTTCAATACAGCAATAAATACATTCTTAAAATTTTCAGAGGTAAACTTATGTCGTTAGCCACGATTAATCTGCCAGAAGAAGTATTTAGCGTCCATTGCCTGAATCCAGAATAATTTGTACGGGATATGCGCCTTGCTACTGGGATTTACTGGTATTAGACGCAGGAAGTTTCACTGGAAAAAGCCGCTACAGCTGCTGGATAAAACTGCCGAGACTTTCTTGTAGTCTTAACCCCCAAATAAGTAGATGTCTTTGCTGTTGACTTTGATGATTCCTAGAGCAAGTTAAACTGTGGCTAAATTGCTTGCTATAATTATTTTTTATTTACCCGAACCTTCAGATAAAATTTTCGACTGTCTGATTTTTTCTTAATAAAAATTTTATGTCTTCTTCCAATCCCAAATCTTCCGATAAAAACTTTGTCTACCGTGAATTCGGTAACGATAATTCCCCCGCTACAGAAAGACCAATTCCAGAATTGCCCCCACAACAACAAAATTTGAGAGTACAAGCTTCCCGCAAAGGACGCAAAGGCAAAACCGTCACTGTGATTACTGGTTTTCAAGCCAAGCCAGAAACTTTGGCAGATTTACTCAAACAGTTGAAAACTCAGTGTGGCACAGGCGGGACAATTAAAGACGACGAAATTGAAATTCAAGGCGACCATAAGCAGAAAATTGTCGAGATTTTGACCAAGCTAGGCTACAAAGCTAAAATCAGCGGCGGCTAATGTTGAGGAAGTGCGGTTTACCGCATCTCCACCGCAATCTAGATTGAGAGGGTCGATGTTATCTTTGAGAAGTATTGCAAATATAAACATGCTTGAAGGGTGATGAATGAGTTGCCTAACAAGGTGTTTCGTATGAAATTAACAGGAGGTTGAAATGGATTTAGTTCGGATTCTGTGTGCGATTTTTATACCGCCTTTGGGAGTTTTTTTGCAAGTAGGTTTTGGTTTAGACTTTTGGATTAATATACTTTTAACGCTCTTTGGTTACATTCCTGGTATTATTCATGCAGTGTGGATCATTGCTAAGAAATAATTATTTTTAGGGTAGGTTGAGTGTACCAAATTTCGGCGTTAAAGAAGCTGAAGAAGATTTGTGTAGAGGTAATTGATTAATTGCCTCTACAAAATGAATTCAGAATCCAGAATTCAGAATTCAGAATTCAAAATTAATAAGGCTTAGATATCTAAACTTGATAAAGTGGACTGAGTGAATTAGTTGCGAATTGAAGTAATAACTAATGATGAGTTCGTTTTCTTGCGATCGCCTTTAATTAAAAACTACTTTTCAAGCAAAATATTAGCGGACGCTCTCAATCTTCAAGCAATTAGTTATCGGATCTCCGATCGAGAGAATACGCTACTAATATTGATGAATTAGGTAATTATAGTTACTCCTCCCGTATCCAAATCGTAACGACCTCCAACAATTTTTAACTTACCAGACTGTAAACGCTCAGTTAAGAGCCGCGATCGCTTCAGTCGTGTAATTTGATATTGCACGTTGGCAACCACAGCATTTTCAACCGCGTCCCCTGGCTGAAGCTTGGCATTTTTGACCACTGGCTTAATGGCATCAACAAAGCTACCAATATCGCCGAGTAAAGCTTCATTTTTAACAGCAGCAGTCACGGCTCCACATCGCTCGTGACCCAACACCATCAGCAGCGGCGTACCCAATAAAGTAACCGCATATTCGATACTACCAAGGGATTCTGGCGTGACAATATTTCCAGCTAGGCGAACATCAAAGATATCTCCGATACCCTGGTCAAAAATAATTTCTGCGGGTACTCGTGAATCCGCGCAACTAAGGATAGTTGCAAATGGATGTTGTGCTTGGGCGACTTCCTGCAATCTAGCCGCAGTTTGATCGGGATATTGGGGTTTATGCTGAACAAACCGCTGATTTCCGTCTATTAAATTTTGGAATGCGGCGTCGGGACTAAGAGTTTGAGGTGGCAATTCTGCGGCTTTTACTTGTTCAACTCGCCAGAGAAAATCACCAGCAGTTGCGATCGCTCCGAATGCTCCTGTGACCCCTAACTTTAAAAAGTTACGACGTTCCATGAAATGCTTCATTGGATTTATGATTTTTTTTTATAACGATGCAACACATTTCATCGAGCGAATTTCCATTACGTCCGAGACGTAACAAGTGCCTCCAAACTTGTTGAGCACTGGCCTAATGTTTTCTACAACAGGTTTGAGTTGTTCTGGCATACAAAAGGCGATGATGTAGACATTATCAAGCATCGTCATATCTAAATCTTCCGTTGTTCCTCGTAATCCTTTACCAGCAACATTTCGGATTACAGCATGACCGTGTACGCCAGACTTGTCTAGGGTATCTAATATTTTGCCAAGCTCAAAAGAGTTGGCGATAATCTCTATCTTTTTAACTAGGTGCATCTTATTACCTCCAAAACAGGTTAATTCCGTAGAGATATAACGGAATTCCCACAATAATATTGAACGGGAATGTCACTGCTAGAGCTGTAGAAACGTACAGGCTAGGGTTTGCCTCTGGAACAGTCATCCGCATAGCAGCTGGCACAGCAATGTAAGAGGCACTGGCACACAACACTGCAAACAAGAGCGAATCACCCTGAGGCATACCGATGAATTTGGCGATCGCCAACCCAATAACCGCATTAACTATCGGAATTAGTATTGCAAATAAAATCAGAAAAACTCCGGTTTTTTGCAAGTCTTTAATTCTCTTGGCAGCAACTAGTCCCATATCCAAGAGAAAAAAGCTGAGAACACCATAAAACATCCCCTGAGTAAAGGGTTCTAAAGTCTTCCCGCCACGTTCTCCTGTTAAGAAGCCTATTATCAGGCTACCAACTAAAAGAAAGACTGAACTATTAAGAAATGCTTCTCGCAAAACTTCTCCCCAGGCAAAGTCTCGCTTTTCATCTATGGAGAATAAATTCACTAGGATCAAACCAACGATAATGGCTGGAGATTCCATCAGGGCGAGGGCTGCTACCATGTAGCCATCAAAATTAATACCAAGCTCGTTCAGAAAGGAGCTAGCGGTGATGAAGGTGACAGCACTGATAGAACCATAAGTTGCAGCAATCGCCGCAGCATCGTAAATATCTAGCTTTAGCTTGAGGATAAAAAACGTATAAATGGGGACAAAGCAAGCCATCAACATGGCTGCTATGAGTGTCAGAACTACTTCCTGAGTGATTCCGCTTTTAATCAGTTCTACCCCTCCTTTAAAACCAATCGCTAATAGCAGATAAAGCGAAAGCAGTTTCGGTACTGGTGGAGGAATTTCTAGATCGGACTTGACAAAAACGGCAGTCATACCTAAAAAGAAAAACAGGACTGGCGGATTCAGGATGTTGGATACTATCAAGCTGACATCCATTTCCACCCCTCCTGATACTGATAAAGTTGGGAATTAGAGAAATTTCTCATCTGAAAAAATTTAATGGCTCGATCATGATGTATCGTGTCTTGTTACCCCATGTCAATTGAACATTAAAAAACTCCATCCTTTTGTAGGTGGAGTTTTTGGGTATGGGGTATGGGGCATGGGGAGATGGGGAAGTGTGGGGAGTGTGGGGAGAGATGAGAAGATGGGGGAGTGTGGGGGGAAAGAGAATTAATGCTTCCCCATCCTCCCACACCTC
>JAVRBO020000045.1:0-33526 GCA_034531195.2 Nostoc sp. ChiSLP01 | reverse complement strand
TATCCTTGACGCGGATAGTACCAGCCTCGGTGCCATCACTCTTCCACAGTTCATTCCCGCCACTGCTGTCGGTGGCACTGAAGTATAGTATGTCGTTGACATTGGTCAAATTTTGCGGATAAGAACTAGCTATGCCAGAGAAGATATCCTTAACACTTACAGTACCAGCCTCGGTGCCATCACTCTTCCAAAGTTCATAGCCACCACTGTTATCGATCGCAACAAAGTAAAGTGTACCGTTGACATTAGTCAGATTTTGCGGGTTAGAGGAAACTCCACCGATATTGATATCTTTTATGAGGTTAATAGATCCTTCTTGTGCCGCCATAACCATTTTCCTTAAACCCTTTGATACACAATTAGAAGCGAAATCAGACTTTGGTTGATGCTGCAAGTGCGATCGCTATTTTTCTTACTATGTAAAAATGCGATCGCACAATTCTTTGAGCTTCGCTTTTTTGAAATTAAACAGCCTCAGCAAATATGTTGAATTTTATATAGCGGTTCCCAATCAAATGAAGTACAGAATTTGTAAAAGCGCAAAGCTTTGCGCCCCTACCTTGTACCTCACTAGAACAGGAAAGGCTATATATAGGCGATTAGCTTAATCTAATAAGCAGTCCATCTTTCTAAATATCTAGACTGAGCATCATATTTGCTGAAATTTCTCTGTCTGTCTCTATCTGAAATTATCTATTAAATTGAGCAAACAAAAATTTAAATTCAGGTGGTAAATATATGAAAAATTTTAAAGATTCGTAAAGAATCTTGTTTTACAAACGCGTTTTTTCGATGAAGAGAAAAACGGAGATAGTGCCGAAACCAGAATGAGATTTTTAGATAAATTTCTGTATTGATTCGACTATGCTATTGATAATCTATGAGTGAGATCTATCGTGCAATCTTCTTTATTTTTACTGAAGATTATGTCAGTATTAAAGCTCACATAAAAAGATAAAATCCAATAAAAATATAAACAATAGTTGAGATAATTTAATAATCACCTCAACTATTGTTGACCTGTGCATCATGTCAATCCGTTCAAAAAATTGGATTGATGAATCGATTAATCATACACAAGGTTAACGCAAAACCACATTTGGCGATTCAACTCCAACCAACTTGGCGCTCAGTTCCCACATCCGCTCGCCTTTTTCATCATCGCGGGCTTGAGGAGAAACTTTTTGAACAAAGGACTTGCCATCTTTTTTCTGACGATTTCCCCAGCTCCAATAAACACCGGATTGACTATATTCAGGATCGGCAACGACAGCAGCAACCCGCTCTCCTGCTAACTCCTGAGACACATATCCCCCAGTGATGTACTTTTGGAATAATGGAAAAAGTTTCTGAAATAGCGGATAGTGGTTGCGGAACAGTGGCGTTTCTGCAACACATCCCGGATAGAGAGAACTGAAGACAATATTGGTTGACTGGTGGTAGCGCCGATGCAGTTCTCTCATGGTCAACACGTTACAAACCTTGCTGTCTTTATAAGCTTTAACGGGTTCAAATTTCTTGCCGTCAATCATCGAAATTGGGTCTTTAAATCCTGCTGCAAAGCCCTCGAAATTACCCAAGTCTGGACGCGGAGGAATCTTTCCACCGAGTTCGTCTGGGTTGTGGGTGACAGTTCCCAAAATCACCAGCCTTGGCTGGGAAGAAGACTTTTGTAAATCCTCAAGCAAGAGATTGCACAAAAGGAAATGCCCAAGATGATTTGTAGTGACGGTTAACTCGTAACCTTCTGGGCTGCGTAATGGTTCTTTTATTAAGGGCATATAAATTGCCGCGTTGCAAACCAAAGCATCGAGGGAGTTACCACTTGCGCGGAAGTTTTTCACAAACTGTCGAACGCTTTCCAAGGAGCCAAGGTCAATATGTATGCTGGTATAACTGTTGTAAGGGATTCCTACAGCTTGGGCAGCTTGTTGTGCCTTTGCTAAATCCCGACATGCTAAGATTACGTACCATCCCCTTTGGGCAAGAGCTTTTGCAGCATACAAACCGACCCCCGAAGAGGCACCTGTAATTACAACTGTTTTCCTATCCTGTGCCATTCTCTTGAGACTCTATTAATCATCTTTTACTATTTCCAGGATTTTACATCACTGAGTTACCACCTCTGATGGTTTAGGTGTTATGCTTTGCGATCGCTTTTTTCACTCAGTTCGATTAAGTTTTTTTAAGAGCAAAGCCTCTACGCCGATTCACATCGTGCGATTAGATGAACGAACACTCAACATATTTATATTAGCTGGACAAAATGAACAAATAGAGCTAGAAATTACACCAGATGGTAGCATAGAGCCATGAATAAGGTAAACTATGCAGCAATGAGCGACCAAGAGCTAAAGAGTTACCTTGTCACTCACAAGGATGATAAGGAAGCCTTTTATGCTTACATGGATAGGCGAAAAGCTCGTCTTAGCGATCCTGCAATAAAATTAAACGATCCAGCTTGGGAAGAAAAGATAATAGCTGTGATTCAAAAACAATTAGGCTCTGATTAGTAACTTAATAATTTTATTCATATTCTTAATCGAGGAGGACAAAGTTTTTGTAGTCCCCTCGATTTTCAATATAAATTAATATCTCGCTAATACTTCCGTTCTTTTGGCTCAAACATAGTAATTGCCACGGGTCGATACTGTATATCAATTCCCGCGGGTGAATAGTAAGCCATTGTGTGTTTGAGAAAGTTGGCATCATCTCGCTCGGAATAATCTTCGCGGAAGTGTGCGCCCCGACTTTCTTGGCGATTCAGTGCTGATGCCAAAATCGTCTGTCCCACTACCATTAAACTTCGCAGTTCTAAGGCTTCTACAAGTTCCGTATTCCAGCAACTTCCTTTGTCATCTAAATAAATTTGGGGATATCGCTGCTGGATTTGTTCTAGTTTTTCTAGTCCTTCACGCATTAATGCTTCTGTGCGGAAAACACCGCAATACTCAGTCATGCAATCTTGGAAAGCTTGGCGGACTTGATTAATCCGGTACTGTCCTGGCTGTTCTAGCAAAGCTTGGATTTGTTGCTTGGCTTCGTTTAGGTAGCGTTGCTCATCCACAGAAGGCAATTTACGTTTTTGCACAAATTGGGCGATCGCCGCCCCAGTGCGTTTGCCATAAACTACACACTCTAACAGCGAATTACTACCTAAGCGATTTGCTCCGTGTACAGAAACACAAGCTGTTTCCCCAGCAGCATAAAACCCCTCAACTAAACCATCCCCACTACTGCGAACTTGACCATCAATGTTCACTGGGATACCACCCATACAATAATGAATTGTCGGGCGCACTGGCATCGGTTGAGTTACAGCGTCAACACCCACTAGTCGATGGGCTTCTTCCCAGCAGAAGGGAACGCGACTCATAATTTTTTCTTTACCCATGTGTCGCAGATCGAGATAGACAAAGGGGCCACCAGCGCTTCCATCGGTATGAATACCACGACCGGCGCGGATTTCATAAGCGATCGCCCGCGAGGTAATATCACGAGGAGCCAGTTCCATACGACTAGGTGCGTAGTTAGCCATAAAGCGATCGCCTTCGCTATTAATTAGATACGCACCTTCACCGCGAACGGCTTCGGAAATCAGGACTCCCACTGGATACAGGCCAGTGGGATGAAATTGGACGAATTCCATATCTTCTAAAGGCAAACCGGCGATCGCAGTCATAGCTAAGCCATCGCCCGAAGAAGCATAATCGTTGGAGGTGGTGTTATAAACCCGGCCATAACCGCCTGTAGCAAACATTACTGCCTTTGCCCGCACAACCTCAACATGTCCATCCAACAAATGGAACATCACCACACCCTTAGCCTGCCCCTCTTCCAAAATGAGACGCATCACATACCACTCTTGATAAACTTGCACCCCATAACGGCGTAGGTTGTTAACTAATTCATGCAAAATTGCGTGACCAGTCTTGTCTGCGGCGTAGCAAGTCCGGTTATGGGAATGTCCGCCAAAAGCTCTTTGGGCAATGCGACCATCGGCTAAGCGTGAGAACAAAACGCCCATGTGTTCCAAGTCAATCACCACATCTGGCGCTTCCTGGGCGAGAATTGCCACAGCATCTTGATCTGCTAAATAGTCAGAACCCTTGACAGTATCAAAAGCATGTGCTTCCCAGCTATCTTCCGAATCGACATTTTTCAGTGACGCAGCCATACCACCTTGGGCTGCCACCGAGTGGGAACGAATGGGATGGGTTTTGGCAACCACAGCAACATTTAAACTAGGGTCGGTGCAGGCAATTTCCACAGCAGCGCGACATCCTGCCAATCCACCGCCAACAATAATCACATCGTGTTCCAGCATTATTTAGCCCCCGACTGCAAACCACTGCTGTTCTATTGTAGAAATCTGATGAAAGAAAGCGTTTTCCAAGTGATTAAACTGTCTTAAAAAAGGGAGTAGGAAGTAGGAGAAGAAACCTTTTTGATATTTGGTTGTGCGATTTTCCAACCTTTCTTAAGTATGCACCTCTACAAAAAAAATTCCCTGCCCATAGACAGGGATGTTATTACAAATTTTGAAGTTACACGGTCAGGTCATAAATCACACAACGAGGTGATGAAAAATAACCTCTTCCCTACTCCCTACTCCCTATTGTTAGAGGATGTTTGAAAAGTATTAGGCGAATAGAATTCGTTACTACACAAAGCTTAGTCCACGCAGGTGGACTAACACAAAATCAAGGTTTTCAAACCCACGTAGGTGGGTTTCGTCTGTGTAGCCAAGCCACTGCGCCCTTGCGGTTCCCCGACTTGAAGCAAGTGGCGCGCGATTTCCAATCGCCCGGTGAGTAATAATTTAGACTTTTTAAACAACCTCTTAAAAAAAAGTTAAGAATTAAGAGTTAACAGCTAGACACTGTGACTCCTAACTCTTAATTCTTAACTCTTAACTTATTACGTAGTTAGTTGTACAGGTTGTTGCTGAGACACATTACCTGGTATGGGTTCCGTTTTGGTTCCAGGTTCTACAGGAACTAGTTCAATATGATTTAACAATGTAGTCACAAACGCAAACAGCAAGAAAGGCAGCGATAGCAGAACGACGAGACCTACTGTTGCTAAAGCGTATACCGGCTTCTTAGCACCCATTAGTGCCAAGGCTGATGCCAAGCTTAGGGTAATTGTAATTAACCAAACAATTATTTGACCGTAGATATCACCAAAGGTCAGGGTACAGACATAGCGATAGTTTTGAATATTATTTCCGCCCATCATATTTGCCTCAAGTCTCTCCTATAGGTTCTACCTTAAAACCATGTTTGGCTTGGAGACAATTTCTAAATATTTTTGCAAGGTTCGTAATATAAGTTCATATTTGCTTTTTTATTATAAGGAAATTTTTAGATTTGATTAGGGAATATCGATGTGAAGTTAAAGTTACGGATTTAAAGCTTAAATCAAATCAGCTAAGGAATAGTTGTGACAGACTGAAACTCTGTGCGATCGCCCATCAGTGATAATTGATAGCTAATTGTTGATAGTTTACAGTTTTTCTCTTGAATCCGAACGCTAAAATAAACCGCATTACACGAGTAGTTGGAGTTATAATAACCACGTTTCCAGCGACAACAGAAATGCCAATTTACTCGTCCAATTAAAGACTGAGAATCTTGGATGTTGGGCTAGGCTAAGCTTTTATCTAAATTGAAGATTGCTTCCTTTATCAGTATAAGCTTTGCTCTCAAGCACAAAAAATATAATAGTGAGTAAAATCTGGATAATTTTTGTCATCTGTTAAATTCCGGATATTTAGGATGTACTAATTAATTATTTGCTACTTATTGCTAAGTAAATAAATCCATCAAAACCAGGATGTAAAACTGATTTTTTGATGTTAAATTTTGAGTATTGTCTGAATTTGTTGGCTCGAATCAACAAAACCCTTTATTTTTCGCGACAATAATTGTTTTAGGAGTGAGTGAACGTGAATACTAGTTTTCTTCGTAAAGGTGTTTTTTGGTTACCAAGTATAGCTGCTCTTACAATCCTGAGTAGCGGGTTATCTGCCGTTGCCCAAACAGTAGATACGGTAAGCACTCAGCCATTGACAGAGGCAGAGGCTCCGGCAGCTGTAGTGTCTGGTAATGAATTAAGTACTGAATTAGAGGCTACAGAAACAACTGATCCATCAGTAGTAGCAAATGTAACTACGATTCAGCAGTTTTCTAATGGTGGGACAGAGGAAACCCTCACGCCCATTCCAGGGACAGTGCCAACCTCATCTGCAACGCTGAATTCTGAGCCTGGGCAACCAAATTCTCAACCATCTGCCCCTAGAGTTGCACAATCAGATATCGATCTAGGTACAACTACCCGTGGCGGTAGCAGCTATGTTGGGGTTGGTGCCAACATTGGTTTGAGTGGTGACAGTTCAGCTTTAGGGGATGGCAACTTTGCGGTAATCAGCAAAGTCGGCTTAACAAATACTATCTCGGTTCGCCCATCCGCGATATTTGGTGACAATACCACAATTTTACTTCCCGTCACCTATGATTTTTCCTTCCAGTCAACAGATCCTTTTAGAGAACCGTTAGCCTTTGCACCTTATGTAGGAGCAGGTGCAGCTTGGAAAACTGGCGATGATTCGGAATTTGCCTTTTTACTATCTGCTGGCATTGATGTGCCTCTAAATTCTCAATTTACGGCAACAGCGTCTGTGAATGCGGGATTTTTCGACCAAACTGATGTGGGCTTGTTATTAGGTGTTGGTTACAACTTCAATGGCTTTTAAAAGTTAAGAGTTAGGAGTTAGGAGTTAGGAATCAGAAGCCATAAATGATAACAAGCTTACTATAGATTGGTGTATTCATCGATCGCAAATTCTTCTGACTCCTAAGCTCTGACTTCTCAACTCTCACGTTTGAAGTTAGTACTCCTTAACTCCTAACTCATAACTCCTAACTCCTAACTTTCTACTTAGGGGTAACTTTATCAATTACCTTAATTTTGCCGTCGTCCCCTACTGACCAGACATCGTAAACGCCGATAACATCACCGTTAGCGTCAACATCGACATTGCCACTGGCTCCTTGATAGTTAATGTCTTGACCTTTTTGCAGCAACTTCAGCCCCTCGCAAACATCGGTAACTTCTGTACCGGGCCCGTCAGCAACTTCACGGATATGCTTAGCTATACCAGGGCCGGTATTTTCTTTAGCGGCTTGGGCCGCCAATACTAATAAAGCAGCAGCATCCCAAGATTGGGGAGCGAATTCCCCTGGTGAACCCCCTCTTTTTTGTTGCCAGAGTTTTTTGAAAGCTTCTAATGCTTTACCATCAGAACCAGGTACCGTGCCGATGGTTCCAGATGCAATGTATTTCCCGTCGCTACCTTTGCCGACTTGACCAGGAAATTCGTCTGATTTCATCCCATCTGTGAGCATTACCTGTACGCCTTTGCTCAGACCTTGCTGATATGCTGACTTCAGCAGCAAGCTACCTGTTTCTACGTAAAAAACTCCCAAAACTGCATCGGGTTTTCCAGCAAAAGCAGCAGTGGCTTCAGTTTCAAAGGTGGTTGCTTTGGGGTCGTAACGCACAGGATTTTTTTTGTTAACTACGGTTCCGCCCAATTTTTCAAAAGCTTGAACAAATGCTTTTTCAAAGCCGACACCATAGTCGTTATTAATTACGACGGTGGATACTCGCTTGAAACCTTTTTTAGTGGCGAGTTGGGCTAAAGCTGGCCCTTGGTAGCTATCAGGCGGAACTGTACGCGCCCAAAAACCTTTAAAGTCGCCTTTTTGTGCCTTTTCTGTAAATACAGGGCTGGTGCTACCTGGTGAAATCAACATCACTTGATTTTGAGCAGCAATTGAAACGGCGGCTGTGGAGACACTGCTAGCAAAAGAGCCAACGACACCTGCAACTTTATCTACTGATGCTAGTTTAGTCATACCAGCAGCACCAGCTTTTGGGTCTGTTTGGTCGTCTACAGCAACAAGGGTAACAGGTTGGCCGTTTACACCACCGCAAGCGTTGACGGTTTCCACTAGTAAGGGAACGCTAAGTGCCATCTGCTGCCCAATAGATGCTAAATCACCTGTTGTCGGCAATAGAGAACCTATTTTCAGTCCGCTAGCTGTGGGGGTAGTTCCACCACCGTCTTCACAAGCAGCTAACAGGAACCCACTTGCGATGCTAACTATACTCAAGGTTAAGGCTGTACAAATTCTTTGCATAAGTTACTTTCACCCCTCAGAATATTTAGGAGCCTAAAAGTAATGTTCAAACTAGATTTAGAAGTTAGCTTGACTTTATCAGGACTCCAAAGGATAAATCATAGCATCCCTCTGAAGGAGTAAAAGTCCTTACCCTTTGTGTAAATATTTTTCTACACACATTTTCTACACACAATGTAGTGCGATATGTAGCTCAAAGTCTGAAAAACGGAGAGGGAGGGATTCGAACCCTCGGTACGGAGTTGCCTGCCGTACAACAGATTAGCAATCTGCCGCTTTCGACCACTCAGCCACCTCTCCACTGGTCACGAATAATGATGTTAGCAGATATATTGGGGAGAGTCAATAGTCATTTGTCATTCGTCCTTCTTGTTTAACTAATGACTAATGACTAATGACTAATGACCAACGACTAATCTTCACAGAACTTGCGATCGCATCCACGCTACTGGCAAAGAACGCAACTTCCGCCACTGAGGCACGTAGGCACGTTTTGTAAAGGCATTATAATCGTTACGTTCGATTACGCTTAAAATCCCACTGTAGTGCATCAGAGCCGCCCACACAGGCCAACGACCATCAGGAGCTAGGTAGGAAATTCCTTTTTCTGCCTTGCGATAAAACTGTCGTGCGCGAGCAATTTGAAAGCGCATCAAGGAACGCCAGCGATCGTCAACTATACCCTCGAACAAGTCTTGTTCGGTATAGTCGAATCTTGCCAAATCTTCTAGAGGAATATAAATTCGTCCGCGTCGTGCATCCTCGCCAACATCTCGCAAGATGTTGGTGAGTTGCTTGGCAATTCCCAAGGCAATTTCTTCTTCAGTAGGATTATGTGGCTGTCGATCGCGGTTCCACGGAGCTGTATTTTTGCCAGTATCCAATCCCATGATTGCTGTGGACATCAAGCCTACAGTGCCGGCAACACGATAACAGTAGAGATATAACTCCTCGAAGGTTTCATAGCGACTTCGGTATAAGTCCATACGTTGACCAGCAATCATATCCCGAAAAGGCTCGATGTCCATCGGGAACCGTTCAACCGTATCTACCAAAGCTACGTCGAAATTATCCAATGGGTGTCCAGCAAATATCGATTCTAGCTGCTGCTCCCATAGGTCTAGGGTTTCTGGCGTGGTAATAGCAGATGCAGGGCCATCGACCAGTTCATCTAAACGGCGGCACCAAGCATAGATAGCCCAAATAGCAGGACGCTTTTCCTTGCTCAGAAGCAAAGTACTGAGGTAAAAAGTCGTGGAGTATTTGGCTATGAGATGACGACAAAGTTCGTAGGACTCGTCCACAGAGACCAGCGTTTTCATGCGGGCTTTGGATTCAGGCAGTTGCAGCATTCGTTGCAGGCGGTCGGGTGAGCGTTTGCAGATTTGAGGATTTTGCTACCGGGAAGGCCTCAGAAATCGCTTGTGCTGTCAGCTTACCAGAAAGTACGGCACCTTCCATACTGCCTAAGTAGCGTTGCATGGTATAACTTCCGGCGAGATAGAAGTTAGCAATCGGCGTGACTTGTGCAGGACGGTACTGTTGGCGACCGGGGGTCGCTTTGTAAACTGAACGCGGCGTTTTCACCACATGAGATTTGAGCAGTTTTGCTGGGTTGTCTCCCCCAAAGTGGTCGGGGAAGAGTTTTTCTAACTCGGCAATTGTCGCAGCCACAATCTCCTCATCGGATTTGGCAATCCAATCTTTTGCCGGTGCTAGAACTAATTCCAGCATCGAGCGGTCAGGGTTGGCGTATTCACGGCAGGTATTGCTCATATCAGCATAAACGCTTAGGAGTGGCGATCGCGAAAATAGCAAGTGATCGATTTCTGTAAGTTTCCGGTCAAACCACAGATGTAGGTTGATCACTGGTACTCCTTCTAAGCCTTCTAGCTTCTGAAAAAACTCTATTTGCTTCCAAGAGCCAGGCAAGATCGCTTTTAGGGGATCTACTGAGATGGCAGATACGTAAGCATCAGCCACGATCGTTTCGTCTTCTGCCCCATTTAACCCCCGAATCAAGAATCCTTTAACTGTGTTATCGGGGTTGAGTAAAATCTCTTTCAATGGGGCATTTAACCGCACTTGACCGCCACGTTCTGTAATGTAATCAACGATAGGTTTGCATAGACGTTCTGTAGGAGATCCATCTAAAAATGCAATCTTTGAGCCATATCGTTCTTGTAGGAAGCGATTGAGCGCAGTTAAGAGAATCGTTGCAGAAACTTCATCAGGATTGATAAAGGTAAGGGCTTTACATGCAGCGATAAAAACGTCACTGGTTACTCGCTCATCAACACCTTGCCTTTCCAACCACTTTAGGAAGCTGTACTTGTCCATGTCTTCGACATACTTTTGACCCCGAACCACTGCTGGAAGTAGGCCGATAGCAAATCGAATCTTCTGCTCCCATGTCAACATGTCTTTGTTGCGAAGAATCGACGCAATCACGTTGAATGGAGAGGGAATATCTGGAACATCAAAACGTGATAATGTCCCAGGCTTATCTGGTTGATTGAAAATCAGTGTATGCTCTTTCCACTGGAGTCTGTCTTCAATGCCCAACTCCTTGAGCAATTGGAGCATATTCGGATATGCCCCAAAGAAGGCGTGTAACCCGGTTTCATACCAGTCGCCATCAGAGTCTTTCCAAGCCGCAACAAGACCACCCAGTACGTCCCGGCTTTCCAAGACAATGGGAGTATGACCTGCGTCTGTAAGATATTTCGCGCAGGAAAGTCCTGCTAGACCAGCACCCGCGATCGCTACTCGCATTTAACCCTATTGCCCTTCAATATTTCTTAATGGTTTTGCCGTTTTCATTATACGTTGCAATCCGTTACATTTAGTAGCCGTTGTGAGATCGCTTTCCCAAAAAACTTGTTTAAAGGGGAATTTTGCCTGATACACACGCATCTAGGCAACCATTGTTGACAATGGCTTTGCTGCGTTCATTTTATCTAGATTTAGACTACCAGATGTGGAGAAACAAAAGTCATTACCTATGACTAAAAAAACTAGTTATTAACTGTTGTCTCTAAGCAGTTGATTTCTTTAGATAATTCGTGTACTTCTTCTTAAGAAACGTGGGGAGTGGTGAGTAGGCAGTGGGAAAAGAAAGTGTTTCATTCATTCATAAGGGCAGACGCAGTGCTGGTGGAACGCTTGTCAATAAATATTTGGCCTATCGCTAAATATGGTAGCAATGTAATAATAAATACTTAGTTTATTTATAATTAAGTATTTTGACTGTTTTAATTGACTCGTATGTATGTGATGTAAAATTATAATGAAAAAGTATTAGCACCTGAAATTAGAGGTTAGTGGCGATCGCACAACCAAAATCAAATACATTTCAGTAGAGCAAGTGGTCTTAAATCGTGCTGCATCCCATAGTCAGTTCTGGCAAATTCTAGTTGTAATATCAAACGATCTTGATGAGTAGGAGTAATTCCTTTATGGAAACAAAGTGGATCTTCCACAAATCCAAAACCAGCTTTGCCACAAATTTTTACTAAAGATTCGGAACCATAATAATCGATGATATCTTTATCTGTTTCTCGTTTGCGTAGCCAGAGATGCGACCATTTTTTATTCTTATGGCTACCACGAACACAAACATGAGGGCCGCTGCCATCGTCTACATCAGTTAAATAGAAGAAAAACTTCAGAAAACGGTAATCGTCAAGGTCGTAGTGAAACAACTGAGCAGCTTGACTTTGTTCGAGATATGTTGCTTTGCCTGAAAAACTCCACCACATCAAATTCCCTTGATGTATAGGTTCAGCATCTAAAAACGCAGCGGCTATTGCCAATAATTTTGGATCGTTTTGGAGTTTTTTTATAGCAGGGCAAAGCAAACCCGTATTAAAATAACTGCCAATTATAAAGTTTTTTTCTGATTTAGTTTGTGCTTGTTCTTTATTGTGGTAAAAGAAACCCATATCTGTTTTTCGGTTACCATAGCAAGGTGTTGAATAGGCAAATTCGACTATTTCTTGAACAAGATTTTCAGGGAGTTGAATTCCTGAATATATGCCTTCAGCTTTTAAATGCTTAACAACGTCATCTACATTTACATCTGCAAAACAAGAATTGCTTTCATGAAAATTTAATTTAGCTGAACGTTTTAAGAAATAAATCATAATAGCTCGTCCAACTTTAAATCGAGCAATTTTACGCATCAAAAGCCATCTAGGATTTTTAGTCAATCCTTTGTAATTTTCGTAACAGATATTATAAATTTTGGAAGTAATTCTATCGAGACAGTTATTAAATACACTTATTGACATAAATCTCCCGATATGAAAACAACAGGATGCAATGGCTGTGACAAGGCACTCTTGGGTTTAAGCAAAAATGCTTTTGCCGATCGCTGTTTTAGAACTACGTAAGTAATACCATGTAATTGGTATCTTAATTGTTAAAAATCAATAAATATATTTACTTAAGAATATATTTACTGGTTCTTAAAGTCATACTTTTTTCAAGAGTTGCTGAAAGTTTATAGAAAATAGGGAATTGGGCATTTCGAGCGCTGTTAGCTTTCTTCGGGGTGTTTAGCCCGTGTTGGCTGTTGACTCAGGAGTAAGGAGTAATGAGTGAGAAGTATTCTCCTTGTCCTCTTGTCTGGTTTGCTCCTGCGTTCCCCACCTCGATAAAAGTATAGGATTAGGGTTGATATTGTTTGCTACACAACTATAGGTAAAAGATTATGGCACGATCGCAGAAGCTAAATCGCTTTGGACACCACCTGATTCTAGGTATTTCCAGCACTACGTTAAGTGATGAAGATAAACGCGCACTCAGTGAATTAAAGCCAATTGGGGTAATATTTTTTGCTAAGAATTTTTTAGATGGCACTCCATATGAGGTGTGGCTAGAAAAGTTCAAGGATTTGAATAATCAGATACGAGAATATGTTGAACGTGATTCAATGTTTGTAACATTAGATCATGAAGGAGGTCGTGTTATTCGTACACCACAACCGATTACGCGATTTCCTCATGCTTTATTGTTGCGATCGCGCGCTTACGAAGTAGCAAAAGCAACAGCTATTGAGCTAAAATCTCTCGGAATAAATTTATCTTGGGCGCCCGTAGCAGATATTTTTTCCCATCCCAATAATCCTGTAATTGGGTCTCGTGCCTTTGGTCGCACTCCTGAAACTGCTGCTCAAGGTGCCCGTGACTACTACCTCGGACTTCGAGATTCAGGAATTATTGGATGCGCCAAGCATTTCCCCGGACATGGAGACACTAGCCAAGATTCTCACATCGAGCTGCCAATACTCAATTTAACCTTAGAAGACCTGCGACTTCGAGAACTTATACCTTTTAAAACCCTTATCGAAGTACAGATTCCTATAATCATGACTGTCCATATCTTATTTCCCAAGATAGATCCTGATGTACCAGGAACCCTTTCCCACCCTATTCTCAAAAACATACTTAGGGAAGAACTTGGCTTTGAGGGAGTGGTTGTTTCTGACGACTTAGATATGAAAGCAATCTCAGATATGTTTACTCAAGCTGGTACTGTGGCGCGGTCATTTAATGCAGGCTGCGACCTGTTTATTGTCTCGCGTAATATTAATTCGTCATCTATTGAAAGAACTTATCGAATTGCTGAAGATTTTGCCGATTCTTTGAGTAACGGTAGCTTAGATGAATTAGTTGTGGAAGCAGCTAGAGAAAGAATTGAGAAACTACTAGCAGTAACACCGCAATATCCTATTCAGGCTTTGGATAAAGATGTATTATTGCAACACGCTCAACTGGCGATCGCTAGTTCCTACTCATAATCTAACGTGCATTCAAGTTGTATATTAGTAATTGCCAAAAGCCTAGCTAGGATTGCATTTCTTAATTTTGAATTTTGAGTCGCACCTTTGGTGCGCTAGAAGCGCAACTTGAATTTTGAATTCATAAATGTTTGAATTCATAAATGGGTGGTATAGGGGTCGAACCTATTTCTGCGGGTTAAAAGCCCGCTGCACAGCCGGTATGCCAACCACCCTAGTTAATTTGAAAAAGAAATGAGCAAGTGCGATCGTATTACATCGCAAACTCTGTAACACAAACATTACATATCAATCCACCAGGGAGGTACTGCCCCTCCTATTTCTGTGTTATCAGCACAGCGCCTCGCTTTTCGGCTTCAGGTGGAAAAAGTGGAAGATGGAGGAATCGAACCCCTACAGTTGCCTGTACTCCAAGGTTCAAGCTTGGTTGCCGTCCATTCAGCGGCATCTTCCATTAGGGGTGTCTGACGGGACTCGAACCCGCTCTGACTGGTTCCACAAACTAGTGCCTCGACCACTTTGGCTTCAGACACCATCAGTGGAATCAATGGGACTTGAACCCATGACCTCCTGCTTGCAAGGCAGGCGCTCTAGCCAACTGAGCTATGACCCCATATTTGGTGGATACTGGTCGGAATCGAACCGACAACCTTCTAACAGCCAGTTAGACGCTTTACCAATTAAGCTACAGACCCATAGGCGGGAGTGGTAGGACTCGAACCCACAACTTTCGAGGTAGAAACTCGAAGCTCTATTCCATTGAGCTACACTCCCAAGATTTGGTAGTCCTGGCAGGAATTGAACCCGCAACACCCTTCTTGTAAGGAAGACACTCTACCAATTGAGCTACAGGACTACGCAAGCGAGTGGAGGGACTTGAACCCACGCACTGAGTATGGCGTACTCAGATGCTACCGATTACATCACACCCGCAAGTTTTAGAGCGGACGGCGAGATTTGAACTCGCACGAAGACGGTGGAAACGTCTCATGCTGCCGTTACATCACACCCGCATCAAGCTGGTAACAGGAATTGAACCTGCAACCTACTGATTACAAGTCAGTTGCTCTGCCAATTGAGCTACACCAGCACTAATTTTGGTGACGGGGGCAGGAGTCGAACCTGCCGATGTTCAGGTTATGAGCCTGATGAGCCACCGTTGCTCCATCCCCGCATACTCACCAATAGACTTCTTGCAGAAGTGGGAAAAGGGTAAGGGGTAAAGGGAACAGGAGTAATAAAAACCTTTTACCTTTTACCTTTTCCCTTTCCCCCTCTTGCAAAAGAATTTTTGCAAGAAGTCAATACCCCTGACTGGATTTGAACCAGCAACCTCTTCGTTCTAAGCGAAGCGCCTCTTCCGTTGGGCTACAAGGGCGAAGTCTGAGTGGTAGGGATCGAACCTACGACCTGGAGTTCCCAAAACTCCCGCGCTCCCAACTGCGCCACACCCAGATATTTTGGTACTCTCGACAGGATTTGAACCTGCAAAAAACTAGATCCTCGGTAAGCGTGCGTATTCCATTCCGCCACGAGAGCTTAGTACCCCTGACAGGATTTGAACCTGTAAAATCTGGACTCTGATTCCAGCACGTATGCCAGTTCCGTCACAAGGGCATATCGGGGTGACAGGATTTGTAGCTTGCTTCCCGAAGGGTACCTGCGACATTCTGCTCCCAAAGCAGACGCGCTACCAAGCTGCGCTACACCCCGTTAGTACTCCTGGTGGGAGTCGAACCCACAACGAAACAGATTTTAAGTCTGCCACCTCTTCCAATTGGGCTACAGGAGCAAATTTTGGTACTCTTGGTGGGAATCGAACCCACAACTTACCGTTTTTGAGACGGCAGCCTCTTCCAGTTGGGCTACAAGAGCAAGTTTGACAGCCCCACCAGGACTCGAACCTGGAATCATCGCCTTCAAAGGGCGCTATGTTGCCAATTACACCACAGGGCTTTATTGCCAGGGCAGGGTTTGAACCTGCAACCTCATCGTTCAGAGCGATGCGACTTCCCAATTCGTCCACCCGGCAATGAATGGCTGCCTCAGTAGGACTCGAACCTACAGCCGTGCGGTTAACAGCCGCTTGCTCTGCCATTGAGCTATGAGGCAACGAAGCCCCCCAGGTCGGAATCGAACCGACGACCTCCTGTTCTTCAGACAGGCGCTACTACCAACTGAGCTACCGGGGGATAATACCAATTCAAAATTCAAAATTAAGAAATTCAGATAATACCTGGGTTTGAGGGTTTATATCTGTTGCTTCATGAGAGGAGAATTGGTATGAGGAGGAGAGATGGGTATTACCCAGTGGACTGGTTTAATTCAACTCGAATCAGCCACTCCATCATCTCTCCCATGTAACGAGAGTGGAGGGATTTGAACCCTCACGTCTTCAGTTTCGTAGACTGAGATGTTATCCAGTTACACCACACTCTCAAGGCGGAGAGGACAGGATTTGAACCTGCGACGGATATTAACTATCCGCTTCCTCTTAGCAGGAGGACGCTTTGAGCCACTCAGCCACCTCTCCACAGTGGGTCGAGCAGGATTTGAACCTGCGTGCACAATAGAACAGTTTTACAGACTGTCGCCTTCAACCAGACTCGGCCATCGACCCATAATGATTCCCCTGACGGGATTTGAACCCGCAATCTCTGGTTTGAAAGAACAGCGACTTAACCGTTTGTCCACAGGGGCATGATTAACGCAGGGACTAGGATTTGAACCCAGAACATCGGATTTGGAGTCACGAGGTGTTGCCGTTACACCATCCCTGCATTAGTAGCAGTGGCGGGACTTGAACCCGCATCGACCCGGTTATGAGCCGGGGGCTTTACCGTTAAGCTACACTGCGACACCAGAGGCTGAGGTGAGATTTGAACTCACGATGTCGGTTTTGCAGACCAATGCCTTCAACCACTTGGCTACTCAGCCGTTTGGGAGTCCCGACGAGATTTGCACTCGCAATCTTCAGCTTGAGGAGGCAGCGCGTTGCGGAGGTTCCCGACGCTCGAAGACTCGCTAACGCTGCGCTATCCGTTGTAGCGACTGCCGTAGGCTGACGGCTTCAACTATTCGCCTACGGGACTTCAACCAGGGTGACGGGACTTGAACCCGCAACATTTCCGCAGACAACGGAACGCTCTAGCCAATTGAGCTACACCCCGATTTTGGGAATATGTGCCTAAAATTTGAGGTTTTTAGGCACATGTTTTGTTGGTGAACTTGCCCATTTCTTATTCAGTTTTCAAGGTTCAGAAAAGTTGGTTTTTTGTGTTACAAACTATTAGCAAAAAAACGGAAATTCTAGGTAGTAAACCTGTTGTATATTCCTGATATATTCCGTGGTTTGAATGAGTGCAAAGTTAGAACTTTTTTCGTTTGTTGCTTCTACTTCCGATGATTTGCAAGTAGCAGCAGCTTTGTTATTTGGAGACTTTGGTTTATTCCAACGCCTGTCCTGGAGTTGTATGTAGAACATGACTTTGACCCTTGCGAAGCTTGTATTTTACTTCACTACATATATACTACACAATACTACAAAAGAGTGTCAAGGGGTTTTAGAAAATTTTTTTTAAATTGTCTATAAGAGCTTCTGCGCTTATGCTTTAACTCACTAAGCGCTCTAAAAAGCCACACTACAACTGATGATTGGATGAGTGTTTAAAAGCTTGAGAAGAGATACAACTACATCAAGTGACAAAAGATATAGCAGAATTCAGGAGTCAGAAGAAAAAGAGGCTTTACGTCAGAGTTGGAGACTTAAATTGTGTACTTCAAAAACTTGAAATCCCTTGTAATTGAGTCTTCGGTACATCGCAAGTTTGAAAACCAATCAAAATCAGCCGTCTTCTCTGGGCTTGTAAAGTGATAGGTTCTTGTGTCTGGTTACTGATAGGGCGATTCAAGCGACAAACATCTAAATAAATTAAAAACTCCATCGGTACGTTTTGCTCGGTATGATATTTAATCTGCAAGCATTTACCCAATAGAAACGAGCTATGACCCAGAACTACCGCATTACCCTACTCCCCGGCGATGGCATTGGCCCTGAAATTATGGCAGTGGCGGTAGATGTGCTGAAAGTTGTAGGGAACAAGTTTGATATTCAGTTTGAATTCCAAGAAGCCCTCATCGGTGGTGCAGCTATTGACGCCACAGGCGAACCTTTGCCTTCTGCGACTTTAGATACTTGCCGTAATAGCGATGCTGTGTTACTCGCTGCGATTGGTGGCTACAAGTGGGATTCTCTTCCATCGAATTTACGCCCAGAAGCAGGCTTGTTAGGACTACGTGCGGGTTTGGGGTTATTTGCCAATTTACGCCCAGCGAAAATTCTGCCCCAGCTAATCGATGCTTCGACTTTGAAGCGCGAAGTTGTGGAAGGTGTGGATATTATGGTGGTGCGCGAACTCACTGGTGGGATTTATTTTGGTAAACCTAAGGGAATTTTTGCCACCGAAACTGGTGAAAAACGCGGTGTAAATACGATGGTTTACACTGAATCAGAAATCGATCGCATTGGAAGAGTGGCTTTTGAAGCAGCCCGCAAACGCAGTGGCAAACTGTGTTCGGTAGATAAAGCTAATGTATTAGAAGTATCTCAGCTGTGGCGCGATCGCATTACCCAACTGTCCCAAGAATATCCAGACATCGAACTGTCTCATCTTTATGTAGATAATGCTGCTATGCAGTTGCTACGCGCTCCCAAGCAATTCGATACCATTGTCACTGGCAATTTGTTTGGCGATATTCTCTCTGATGCTGCTGCCATGCTCACAGGCAGCATTGGTATGCTGCCCTCCGCTAGTTTGGGTGCGTCTGGGCCTGGTGTATTTGAACCAGTTCATGGTTCCGCACCAGATATTGCAGGACAAGATAAAGCAAATCCTTTGGCACAGGTTTTGAGTGTGGCGATGATGTTACGCTACGGTTTAAATCAGCCAGAAGCCGCAGACAGCATAGAAAAAGCCGTACTACAAGTTTTAGAACAAGGCGATCGCACTGGGGATATAATTTCAGCTGGAA
Organism: Nostoc sp. ChiSLP01; assembly: GCA_034531195.2. GTDB lineage: Bacteria > Cyanobacteriota > Cyanobacteriia > Cyanobacteriales > Nostocaceae > Nostoc. The sequence goes on along the minus strand of JAVRBO020000045.1, from coordinate 14,485 downwards.
AAAATCTCTTAGGTTGCCGTGCTATGGGCAATGCGTTGATTTTAGCTCTGGAAGCTCAATAATTTAACAATTCAACCTGGGCAATTTGGCAACCTTTATCATAAGTTTCGGGTAGACTAAAGAGAAATCTAGCAATCAAATAACAGTCGATAGTGTACGCATTACGACAAGGCCAAACAAATTTTACAGTTCCAAAGAACCAGCCCCCTTTGATTGATACCGCCGTAATCAGAGCCGCTGGGCAGATCTACTACACTCACTGCGAAGTACACCCCGAAATAGCTGGGCAACCTTCCGGTGTAGCAATTAATCGTGTAACTCATCGAGGTAAGGTTATTTTTACTAACCAACCAGTTCTCTTACCTCAAGAGTGCTTTGTGCCCTTAAGCCAAATTGAATCGCACATGTATTAGTCATTGGTCATTGGTCATTGGTCATTGGTCATTAGTCATTAGTCAAAGAAGAAGGACAAATGACATTAGTTGTTAGCTCTTGACAAAGGACAAACGACAAAAGACAAAGGACAAAGCGCAAAGTCTGAGCGGAGGTTCCCTCCGATCGGAACTTTGTAAGAGAGGACAAATGACAAAGGACAAATGACTATATGGACATTTTGTTCGCCGTCGTGGCGAGTGTAATTGTCTTTGCTTTGGGTGCATCTGTTGGCAGTTTTATCAATGTTGTTGTTTATCGGCTACCTGCTGGGTTGTCAATTCTTTGGCCGCCTTCTCGTTGTCCGCATTGCTTAAACCAGCTAAAAGCTTACGACAACGTACCAGTTTTCGGCTGGATCTCCTTAAAAGGGCGGTGTCGATATTGCAAAAGCAAAATTTCTCTCCGTTATCCCGTGGTAGAAGGGCTAACGGGGATAATTTTTTTAATCGTTTTTTTAGTATTTAAAGCTTCGACTTTAACAATAGGCTATTGGGTTTTTTGCAGTTGGTTGTTAGCGCTATCGCTGATTGACTTGGATACGATGACGCTACCCAATGCACTTACTAAGTCGGGTTTAGTGGTAGGCATTTTATTTCAAATGGTAGTTGGTTTTTTACCAGAGGCTAGTTCTGTAGCGCTGGTAAATCACTTGATGATGGGTATAGTTGGTGCAGTATTGGGCTTATGGCTATTTGATGCGATCGCCATATTAGGTTCAATTGCCTTCGGTAAAACTGCGATGGGTGCGGGTGACGCCAAGTTAGCAGCAATGATGGGAGCCTGGTTAGGCTGGAAATATTTGCTATTGGCTAGTTTTGTTGCCTGTGCGCTAGGAGCGTTAGTAGGTAGCGGTGTAATAGTGCGATCGCGTCATAAATTCGGACAAAAGATGCCTTTCGGGCCTTTTCTCGCCTTAGGGTCTGTAATTACTGTATTTGTTGGCGAAATTATTTTGTCTAGCTACCTACGGTTATTTTTTCCAGCGTCTTGAATAGGGACTGGGGAGGCAGGGGAGATGGGGAGTGTGGGGAGTGTGGGGAGTGTGGGGGGAAAGAGAATTAATGCTTCCCCATCCTCCCACCCCTCCCACTCCTCCCACACCTCCCACCCCTCCCACTCCTCCCACCCCTCCCACACCTCCCACACTTCCTGCTTGCCCAATGCCGCATGCCCTTTTTTATAATTCGTGACTGTAACTTGCATTACGCCATCTGCCCTTCACATTTTGATAATATTCAGCTCGTGACTGGTATTACCCTCTTTAACGATGATTAACTGTTGGTAAGCACAATTAATAAAAAAGATACTGATTGCTTATGACCCAACACAAACAATAATTAATTTGGGTGGGAGAGGGTAACCATCTTATTTGGAGGTTAGTATTTGCATGGCTTTGTCACTACATTTATATAAAAAGTCCTCTAAAAAAAAGAGCAAGAGGCTTGTATTGGCATAAGTATTTTCGTTAAGCTGGCAACCAAAGATGAAAAATAAGGTCTGAATTGCTTAAAAGCTTAATTTGACGATCTAGTCATTACTCATTCGTAAAAACAAGTGGTTAATGACTAGGGACGACCCGATAGGGCTTCAGATGGTTTCGACCTCGTACCCACTTAAAATAAGATAAAAATGGCTAACAACGAAGAATCACGCGGTTTAAAGTCTCTATTTGATTGGTTTGCAAATCGACGTAAATCAGGATCTACTAGTCTCGAACGCCAAGAACGTGAAATTGCTGATGGGCTATGGCATAAATGTTCTAATTGTGGTGTGTTGACATACACAAAAGACCTGAGATCTAACCAGATGGTTTGTGTGGAATGCGGTCATCACAATCGTGTAGATAGCGATGAGCGTATCCGTCAGCTGATAGATCATAATACCTGGAAACCTTTAGACGAGCATTTGCGTCCAACCGATCCCCTACAATTTCGCGATCGCAAGCCATATAGCGATCGGTTACGGGAAAGCCAAGAAAAACTTGGGTTAATAGACGCAGTTAAAACCGGTTTAGGTCAAATCAACGGTTTGCCTGTTGCCCTTGGGGTTATGGACTTCCGTTTTATGGGCGGTAGTATGGGTTCGGTTGTGGGGGAAAAACTCACACGCTTGATCGAACAAGGCACTCAACGGCGGTATCCTGTAGTTATTGTCTGCACCTCCGGTGGCGCGAGAATGCAAGAAGGAATGCTTTCTCTGATGCAGATGGCGAAGATTTCCGCAGCCCTACAACGCCATCAAGACGCGCGACTGTTATATATTCCTGTTTTGACAAATCCTACAACAGGCGGCGTTACCGCTAGTTTTGCAATGTTGGGCGATATTATTTTGGCAGAACCCAAAGCAACTATTGGTTTTGCAGGTCGGCGAGTGATTGAGCAAACCATACGAGAAAAGCTGCCTGATGATTTTCAGACCGCTGAAGATTTACTCCAGCACGGCTTTGTCGATGACATTGTACCGCGTACCCAATTAAAGAACACCTTAGCCCAGCTGATTGCTTTACACCAGCCTGTGCTAACACCACCTCATATGGTGTTATGGGAAACAATGTCTTTGACTTCCAGCGCCGCAGAATAGGAAGAAGAGGGACGCGGGGATACGGAGACACAGACACACGGGGACAAGACGGGGGATTTATCACAAACACTCTCCGCGTCCCCCTTTGGGTTCGGAAGCTCGGACTCGACGGAAACCGTCAAGACTCCGACTTCCTCACCGCGTCTCCCACTCTCCGCGTCCTTTACTTTCTCGGTTCTTGGGTAAAAATCAAGGGAATCAGGGCTGTTAGTCGGAATACGGTAGAGAGGGCGAATAACGCCAATGAGCCTCCAGATTGAGTAAATTGCAAGATGAAGCTGCCTATGGTTGTGCCTAAAGCACCACTCCCTCCAGCAACGGCAGCTGCGATCGCAAAATAGATAGACTGATTTTTAATCGGCGCAATTCCTAATTGAATGTTGTTATTACATAAGTCCATCGCCGCGACTGTTCCGCCTGTCAAGACGTGTAACAGTGGCAACCACAGCCAGATATCAAGGTGATTAACGCCAATTCCCAGCCACAGTAACGGTGTGGTTGCAACCAGAATTCCACCAAATAGCAGGATGGGACGATTGCCGATTTTGTCTGCTAATTTGCCCCACACAATCAACATCAGCAAATTTGCCCCCGCTTGAAGGCTGGTGTAGATAGTCACGTAGCTAACATTGAGATCCAAGGTGTCCAGCATGTAGAGGTTAAAAAAAGGAGCGCTAAGGTTAAATGCCAGCGTCCATAAGCCGAAATACAACAGAAATCTCAAAAAGTTAGAGTTTTTCCAAATACTGATAGTTGGCTGTTGTGGTGGTGTATGAATTAATTGATTTTCTTGGGAAGATTCATTGAAAGCGGCGGGAAACTCCATCTCCTTGTGGGTGGTTGAGGTTGCTCCCGCTGCCGCTTGGGGCATGGGGTATGGTGGCGGTACATCTTCCCCATGCCCAAAAACTCCATCTCCTTGTGGGTGAAGTTTTTCATTTTTTGTAGCCTCTAATTGAATCTCACTTGTTTGAGGTAACTTACCAACATAAGTGTTTTGCGATAAGGGATTCATATCTACTTGGAAATACTGACACCCTAGTCCTATAATTCCAAAAATCATACTCAAAAACAGAATCACCCCATAGCCTTGTACAACTCCCCCATACCAATGGGATACAGCAAAACCAGCTATTGGTACGCAAATTAAATTGGTGAGACTAGCAGCACTATTACGTATTCCAAAATACCTACCCCGTAATCGCCGGGGAGTTATCGTTGCCATCCAACTTAGCCACGATGGGATTCCTAATCCTGCTAAAAGATTGCTCAATAGAAGAATTAAGAGTGTTAATATTACCAACTGGCTATTATTCAACACTCCCCAGCTTGCAGCTGCGATCGCAATTACTAAAATCATCCACAATAGGCGAGCAATTCCGTGTGTCCGCAGTGCATACTGAAAGCGGCTGGTGCTACGTTCGGACATGTAAGCACCCAACGGCTGAATCAGATTCACCAACATGGGAATAGAGGACATCAACCCAAATATCACTGGACTAGCATCTAACTCCACCAATAAATTGGCAAGCAAAATCCCGCTAGTACCGATAGCATAAACCGTTGCTAAGACAGAATCTACTGTAGAGGCTCTTAAACTTCTGCGAATGGCATCCTTGGGAATGCGAGAAGTTAAAGAAAGTGTTGTTTGTGGTGTAGTAATCTGGGCAATTTCCAGATTTGCAGGAGTAGATATTTCAACTGGAACAAAATCCATAATTCTAATGTTTATGGATGAAGCTTTTTGGCATCAATCCATTTTTCGAGTAATTCAGCCTATTTTCATCAATATGGTTCATAATTCTTCGTTATTTTAACTTGCATATCTCAATAAAAATTCAAAAAATAAAAATATCAGTCTTTAGCTACAAATGAGATAAGTAAGGAGAGGGAGTTTGAGATGGGATTAGTAATTCTTAAGAAATAGGGCTAATAGACAGTAGATAGAGATAGGCAAATAACAAATAAGTGTGAGAGCTAATTTATCAGGTTCATTCACGAGTATCAAAGACTAGACCTGCCTTGAAAATAAGGCAGGAGGCAGGAGGCAGGAGGAAAAGACATTTTCATTGTTTTTTGTGAGTTGCACTCATGAAGTCTCTTGCATAAATCAAAAGTAAAGAACCCCACCCCGCTTTTGAGTAAAGCAAAAGCTCCCCTCTCCGATGCTTTGGGGTGGGGTGTTTGGAACTTTTGCAAGAGATCTACTCATTCGCGAGTATTAATGTAGGCGATCGCCATTAATCCTATACTTCTTATTAACAGTTTGCAAAAATTAAAATTTAGCATTTTTTTCAGTGATTTTCTAACACTGCTAAAGGAGCGATCGCCGTTTTTATTAGCCTACTATTAATACAATCCCCATTCTAATTTTAAAGTTTCCAACTTAGGATTCTTCACACTCATTCTTTTACACTCTTCCAAAAATTCTTTCACTTGTTCTTCATTGAGACTTAACCCACCATCTTGCAGATTATTAATGTAAGTAATCACATCAGAAGTTGTCAAAGCTGAACTGATTTCTTCCAAGAGAATAGCATTTTTAACTTCCCGGCAAACCAATTCAATATCAGATGAAGTAAATCTGATACTTTTCTCAGCTAAAATTTCAAAATTAACTAGCTGATTCATATCGATTTGTGACAAGTAGTGTTTAAACAAATCTATTCTTTCTACTCGATCCGGTGGAAAAATAGGAATTTTCCAATCCAAGCGGCCAGAACGTTTCAGAGCACTATCAATACCGCTCAAATAATTAGTTGCAGCGATAACAATTACATCACTATTTTGTAGGTTATTTAGTTCTATCAGTAATTGATTAATAGTTGCTTTTTGGTCTGTGTGTGCATTATCTTCGTTACGATTAAAGCCAATGCTGTCTAACTCATCAATGAATAAAAGTGAAGGAGATTTTTTCTTAGCCTGAGCAAAGATGTCACGAATATTTTTTTGACTTTGACCAATCCAAACACTGACAATATCAGCAGGAGAAAACTTAAAGAAATATCTTCCAGATTCATTAGCAAAGGCATTCGCCAGTAAAGTTTTACCGCATCCTGGTAAACCATAAAAAAGAATTCCACCAATTGAACCTTTGTATCCTTTAGATTGCAGCTTTAGGAGTTTAGTTAATTTTTCTTTTTCTTCATTTAATCCTTTGACTTGGCTAAAATCAAGCTTAAATTCTTTGATGCAATTTGTCATTGGATATGCTGGTACTAAGCTAAGTTTTTTAGCTGCATATTCAAAAGATGGATACTCGATAGAGTCAAAAGATACTGGCACTAATTGGTGATTTTCATAATCAGGAGCCATGATTATAACCTGGAAGCGATCGCCATAATATCCAGAAAATTTATACTCTAATATTTCCTTAGCTTTTTTCAACTGATAATAGTTGCGTGCTATCTCAAAGCCCGGAATTACCAACCAAACACTTTCCAGTTGATTCGGCCAGACTTTTGATTTTCTCAAAACTCTTTTAATTGTATCTAAGAAAAGATTATTATCCTGAAATTCATGGTATTTGAGAGTTTCTATTTCAACCACAACCTGATTTTTGACATATACTTCTACGATTTCACTTTGGTATTCTTCCTCATCATCTGATATATCTTCATCACTTGTTTCTTCATCCCTAGAAGTTAACTCTACTTCACAGCTAATACGAGATAATGGATATCCTAGACTTTCCAAGGTTTTAATAGCAAAGTATTTTAGATAAATATATTCTTTACTTTCCTGTTGCCACTTCAAATTATAAAAATGTTCAGCTTTCATCTTCAGTAATAACTGTGATTCAGCTTGTATTTGAGCTTTTTGTAATTCTAGAAAGTAATCTCCTAAAGAAACGTCATCTTCCTCTATTTGATAATATGGGAGTTCCATAAGTAGACGGAAATGGGCATATACTTCTTCTTTATATTCAATTGATGCTTCATTTGGGTATTTACACCTGAGAGTAAAAGTAAAAGGAATTTTTCGGGCAACTCTATCTACCAAATATCCCAAAGCGTCTTCTTGCTGATGAGCTTGAATTTCTAAAAGTGACGGACAATGAAATACAATAAAAAATTGTTCGGAATTATATTTATTTGCATAGAGCGAGATCTGTTCAAACTGCTGGTCAAATTTTTCCGAATCAAGTAATTCTAAACCAGTGTTACCCAAGATGATGCTAGTCATAGTGGAGCGATAAAACTGAAAAATATTAGCATCAGCGATAGAGCTTTCTTGTTCGTTTTCACAGTCGTCATCTGAGGCGAGACTGATAGGAATTTTTCTATTAGCTGCTTTTGGGATATTATTATATCCTCCATATTGATACTTTCTAATTAGTTCATAATTAAAAATTTTGACAACAATATCAGAGAAAAAATCTTCTATTTGTGGAATCAAAAAAATCCCTACAGGTTGGTGAGAATCTAAACACGCTTGAAATCGTTCATATTCTTGTTCAGAACCAAAATCAAATAAATAGTAGAAAAAATCATGTCTGACTGAAATATTCTTTCTGAGTTTGGCTGAAATTGCTTGAGAATCATTTACTTGGTTAATCGGTTCTATCCCTTTAATAGAAATAGCTATCTTTGTATCTAACGGAATATGTAAATCTAATATGGGATCTGCACAAAGCCCCAGTTCATCAAGAGTAGTATTAAAATCATTTACGAATGATTGGCTTCTACGCTGGTAGCCAAACTGTTCTATGATTGTTTTAACTCGTAGGCTTTTTTTGGTTTTGCCAGTTCTTTGAAGTTCGTTTTTAATTGAACGTAAGTAGGCTGTATAGGTCATTTTGTATCCTATTGCTTGAGTAGGTTTAATTAGCATCCACAAGGAAACTAAATATATAGTTCCCTAAGTCACATATGGAGCTAACTCCTACAAGGGATGTCTGCCGACAAGCCTACGTTTACGCTTTCCCAATATCAAGACTCATTAAATCAGGCTAAATATTTTTTACAACACCACCAAAAATAATCATACGTGACTCATCGCTACAGCCTGGTTAGTGAGGGATTAAACGGAGGTTTAATAGTCTTTGAAATCAACAGGTGATGGCTAAACCATAGGTGGAACATCACAGAAGATTTAGCTGGGTATGCGTTCGTGATGCCTACCATTTTGGTTTTGGGGACTTTTGTAGTTTCGCCTATTCTGTTTGCCGTCTTTCTATAAAACATTGAGAAAATCCAGGGGGCAAAGGGAAAAACGAAAAATTACTTATTTCCCCACTGCTTCCTGTTTCCTACCCCCTTGCTCCCCCATCTCCCCATCCCCTTACCTCCCCATACCCCACGTCCCATTACCCAAACCGTATTTTCGGCAACAAATTGCACTCCTAACGTGATATTGGTATTACAGCGACTCAATCTCTATCTATCAGTTAACAAGCATTATGGGTTTTGCAAACCTATCGATCGCAGAGATAGCAGCCGACTACAGCATGACTGTAGAAAAATTGTTTTCTCTCGACAACCAACTCTTAATTGCCGACAAGCACCAAAAGAGCCGTTTGGCGTTAGAGGATGCAAAGGCAATTATTTTCCGAATATCGTCTGATACACGCCCGAAGGTCGGCAATTCGGTGGGTGATACCGAAATCACCTCAGGGGCTATCTCAGACTTTGGATACGGAGATTGAGCATCGTTTTATTAGCTGTGTTGAGCGTCAAAATCTTTAAGGGGAAACATGTTTAGAAGACTAATTGGCGTTGTTGTGGCTACTTTTTTACTCGCGTTTGGGTTGATTGTCGGTAGCGCGACAGCAGTGGAACTGGACAAAGCTACCCGGACAGTGGCATTAAACGATCAGGGTGACACCATTGTACTTAGCCTCAAACAAGTCAAAGAAGGCAAACGCTTATTTCAATACGCTTGTGCCCAATGTCATGTTGGCGGCGTTACCAAGACTAACCAGAACGTGGGACTAGAACCAGAAGCTCTGGCATTGGCAACACCAAACCGTAATAACATTGAAGGCTTGGTGGATTACATGAAAAATCCCACTACTTATGACGGGGTAGAGGAAATTTCCGAATTACATCCCAGCACTAAGAGCGCAGATATTTTCACAGAAATGCGAAATCTGACGGATGATGATTTAGTAGCGATCGCTGGTCATATTCTCCTACAACCCAAAGTTGTTGGTAGTAAGTGGGGAGGCGGAAAAATCTACTACTAAATCCCTGAATTAGTCCATCAGTACTGAGCTTTCAAGATTGGGTATTGGGTATCGGGAAGAGGCTCCAAGGGCAGAGGGGCACAGGGGAAAGACTTGCAACAACTTCTCTTGTGCTTCCCTGCTCCCTAGCCCCCAATTCTCAATCCCCAATCCCCTGGTTTCATACAGAGATTTAGGGTATGGCAGTCTAGTATCTATTACTGATTGCACAGCTTTTCGTTATAATTTTCTGCCCATTCTTAAAAAAAAATTGTATCTACGACATATTGTCATATTTGGCGTTGATTTTTATTTAAAATGAGAAAGGAAAAGAAATGTTTGTTTAGGAGAGAGTCATGAAATTTATTTCGGCAAGCTGGCGACGCCTGAGCCTGGCTGTGTTAACAATACTTTTAGTTGTTAGCAGCTTCGCTGTTTTTACTCCCACTGCTTCGGCTGAAACATACAAGGTGAAACTTGGTACTGATAAAGGAGCGCTGGCATTTGAACCGAAAAAGTTGACTATTAAACCAGGTGACACAATTGAATGGGTGAACAACAAAGTTCCTCCCCATAATGTTGTGTTTGATGCTGCAAAAAACCCAGCTAAGAGCGCCGATTTAGCAAAATCTCTGTCTCATAAGCAACAGTTGATGAACCCTGGTAAAGTAGTAACAACCACCTTCCCCGCAGACGCACCCGCTGGTGACTACACCTTCTACTGCGAACCTCACCGTGGTGCTGGCATGATTGGTACAATCACTGTTGAAGGCTAGAAATTTTGTCGTTGAAACTAGATGATTTTTTTCAGTTTCCTTCAGTGAAATCAGCTTATAAGCAACACGCCACACTCCCAGAGTGACCAGACAATGGATAATGGCGGTAACAAGTCATCTGCCCACCGAAGACGCTAAGCAGTGCGTAGCGACGGAAGGGTGAACTAGTTACCGCCAATTTCGATCGAATTGGACTTAATCTAAAGATCGATCGCGTTTATACTCTTCGTGGAGGCTTGTTGCGAGGAAATTCTCTTGAGAATACTTTTATTAATTTTGCTGTTAGCGATCGCCTTATTCAACCTAACATTCATCAATCCAGCACTAGCAGCCGAAACATCCAACGGTGCTAAAATTTTCGAGGCTAACTGCGCTTCTTGCCATATCGGTGGCGGTAACATTCTGATCGCAGAGAAAACCTTGAAAAAGGAAGCATTGTCCAAGTACCTAAAAAATTATGATAACGACTCAATCCAGGCGATTATCCACCAAGTACAGAATGGCAAAAATGCCATGCCTGCCTTTAAAGACAAGTTAACTCCTGAGGAAATTTTACAGGTAGCAGCTTACGTTTTTGAGAATGCACAACAAGGCTGGTAAATATCCCTCTTTTAACAAACAAGGCAGGAGGCAGGTGGCAGGTGGCAGGAGGGAAGAAGATTTGACTTGTAGTTTCTATGAAATGATATTAGTTTCATAAAAGCGTCAGGGAATTATGTGATTAAGTATATGCTTCTTAATCACATAAAAAAACTCATGGGCTTTATAGTATCTCTTTTAACTAACCTGATTGCAGTTCTCGTTTATCTCAATACAGGTAAAATATCTAGCGAAAAGTCACGTTTAGCAATACGCACAATTACGATATTGATTGGCACTATTGCAGTACTAAATTCTATTTCTAGGTTTTTGGTAATTGTCCCACCAGGCAATGTTGGCGTCGTTAACTTGTTTGGTGAAGTTTCCGAAACTACTCTTAATCCTGGTGTTCACTTGCTTAACCCCTTTAGCAAAGTGCTGAATTTTTCCACTCGCCTTAAAGATGTAAAGGAAAACGTAGATGCAACATCCCAAGAAGGCTTGAGCCTAAATCTTGATGTCAGCCTTCAGTACAAGCTCGATCCCCAGAAAGCAGCTACAGTATATAAAACAATTGGAACTGACGAAACACAACTGGTGATTTCCAGATTCCGCTCTACTGTCCGCGCCATCACGGCAAACTACCCAGCTAGTGCTATTTACTCTACCAAACGTCAAGAAATCGCCCAAAAAATTGACCAACAACTCACCCAGGATATACCCGCTTTAGGTTTCGTAGTTGAGGAAACTCTTTTACGCAACGTCAAAATGCCCGATACTCTACAAGCTGCAATTCAAAACAAACTCAGCGCAGAGCAAGAAAACCAGCAGATGAAATTTGTTTTAGAAAAAGAGCGTCAAGAGGCAGAACGAAAGCGTATTGAAGCGCAAGGCATAGCTGATTCCCAAAAAATTATTTCTGGTGGACTTACCAACCAAGTGCTGCAATTACGAGCAATTGAAGCGACAGAAAAGCTAGCTCAATCTAATAATTCTAAAATTGTAATTATCGGTTCTGAAAAAGGCGGAGCACCAATTTTAATCCAACCAGAAACTGGAACCTCAAAGCCGTAGAATTTCTTTTGTATTGAACTGTTATTTTTTTATTTTCACTTAACGTAAACCTTGCTGTTGCAATAATTCATTTGCCCAAACTGCATCAGCTTCTCCAAGGGATGGAATTGGTTCAAGAGTATAGTTTATAGCTAAATCAAATCCAGCACGCTCGTACACCCCGTGTATCAATCCTTGTAAATCTACTAATGGTTCTGTATCATCTCGACGTAGAGGTAATAAAAAAGTTGGAATCTGCTCTTGTAGTCCGAAGGGATACAATTCTGCTTTGGGGCGAGATTCGCTACGACTTACCAAAATACGATAATCTGACTTAATTTGGTTGCCCAAAATTGGCATTGGTTCGCCACCACGCAACAAATCTATTTCAATTAGATGAGTTAAGCTACCTAATACTTGCTGGCGCTTGCTTTCGTATGCCTTTCTTCCCTCTCCAGAACGCTTATTTTTTGGAGATAAAACCTCAATTGCAACGACAATTTCTCCTGTTCCAACTTCCCGCACCTCTAGGTATCCTTCTCGCACTTCCTCTGGCATGGGCACGTTAACAGTTATTGGTTTTGCAGGTGGTGAAGCTACTGCAATATTAAATTTTTCTTTATCTGTGTTTGTTAGAGAACGTCCCACCGTCACATCAGGAATACCAACGAGAATAGAATTTTCATCTATCATTTGATATACTCGTTTTTCAACCGCCACTCGATATTTCGGTCGTAGTTGAGGAGCAATTTCATCAGCGATCGCAATAATTAATCGACTGTGAACTTCAGGCCAGAGTTCTGGATTCTCTAGATAAGGGTTCATCCCTGGAAACGGTGAAGGCATAAGCTTGACAAAACAAGATTTTTAATGTATATCGTAGCAATCTGCTTTGTACAATTCTGACTATAAAAAACTAAATTTTCACTTCCACTATGGAAAATACACAAAATTGGTATATTGTCAAGCTTGCTGCTGGCAATTGCGAAATAGTCTCCAGCGACCAAATAGAGAAAGACAATGCAGAAATTATAGAACAGTGGGGGCCTTATAGTTCCCAAGAAGAAGCGATCGCCCGCCGTGTCGGACTCATTAGAAGTGGGAAGTGTCAACCAGTTTGAGTGGGGCAAGAGGCAAGAGGTGTGGGAGGTGTGGGAGGTGTGGGAGGTGTGGGAGGTGTGGGAGGTGTAGGAGGTGTGGGAGGAGAGGGAGGTGTGGGAGGTGTGGGAGGATGGGGAAGCATTAATTCTCTTTCCCCCCACACTCCCCACACTCCCCCATCTTCTCATCTCTCCCCACACTCCCCCATCCCCCCCCTCTCCCCACACTCCCCACACTCCCCACACTCCCTTGTCTCCCTGCTCCCCCTGCCTCAAGGAGTTATTTTTCCGCTGTCGCTGTGCCTTTAGCAGCAAGTTGTTTACGCATAATTTCCACTGCTTTAGCGAATTGGGGGTCTTTTAGGGTAGCGAGTTTGTCACGTTCGTTGAGCCACAAGTCCTGTCGCTGGGCATCGGTTAAATCTACCTTTACATCTGGATCGATGCCATGCTTATTAATATCGCGATCGCTCGGCGTGTGGTATTTTGCAATGGTTACCGCCAACCCCGAACCATCTTCTAGGGGACGTACCGATTGTACTAATCCCTTACCAAAGGTTTGAGTACCCACCAAGACTGCACGCTTATTGTCCTGCAAAGCTCCTGAGAGGATTTCACTGGCACTAGCGGAACCTTTATCTACTAATACCACCAAAGGTTTATTTGTCAGCGCCCGTCCGTTTGCTACCTCTCGTTCTCGCTCACCCCCACGGTCAATGGTGGAAACGATTGTGCCTTTATTCAACCACATCCGGGCAATTTCTATACTGGAGAATAATAAACCGCCTGGATTACCACGTAAATCGAGGATATATCCAGATACCTTTTTACTTTCTAAATCTCTGATAGCGGCTTGCATTTCTTTACCAGCATTGGCGCTGAATTGGTTCAGACGAATATAGCCAAGGTTGCCTGCTGGAGTTTGTTTTTGAGAATATTTAACTGGATGAATTTCGATCCGCGCCCGTTTGATGTTAAATTCCTTTGTCTGACCGTTTCGCTGAATGGTTAGGGTGACTTGGGTTCCTGGCTCACCTCGAATCAAAGATACTGCTTGATTTGTATCCATCCCCTTAGTGCTTTTGTTATCGATTTTGAGGATGACATCCTTAGCTAGAACACCAGCTTTAAAAGCTGGCGTATCTTCGATTGGGGCAATCACAACCAGTTGCTTGGTTTTTTCATCTTGACTGATTGTGATACCAATTCCTGTTAATTCTCCAGAGGTATCCACTTGCATATTCTTGAATTCCTCTGGGTCCATAAATCGGGTGTATGGGTCATCCAGCTTTTTGAGCATTTCCCGAATGGACTTATAAGCTTCCTGTTGATTACTGTAGGACTTGTTCTTCACATACTCGTTACGAACAGCCTGCCAATCTACCTGATTAAAGGTACCGTCTACATATTGGCGCTGGACAATTTGCCAAACTTCATCTACTAGTTCTTTGGGACTTGCTTTAAATAAAGCCTGACCTCGTGAATGAATGCCAAGGCTAGTAACTGCGATCGTGGAGAGTGTTACTACCGTAGCACCCAAAACAAGCCTATTTTTTGTAATCACCATAATGACAGCTGCGTCAGAGGGAAAATTTATAGTCAGTATGCTCAATCTAACACAGGGTATTAGTGTAGAGGTCAAGCATGTATTTCTAATTTCAACAAATTACTTGACAATCAGACGAACTTGGTCGTTATCTATACAAAAGTTTTATAAATTGGGCATGGGGCAAGCAGGAAATGTGGGAGGTGTGGGAGGGGTGGGAGGTGTGGGAGGTGTGGGAGGTGTGGGAGGT
>JAVRBO020000044.1:0-142442 GCA_034531195.2 Nostoc sp. ChiSLP01 | reverse complement strand
AGAAGGTCAAAGTTGAGCCTCAGAAGGTCAAAGTTGAGCCTCAGAAGGTCAACGTTGAGCCTCAGAAGGTCAACGTCGAGCCTCAGAAGGTCAACGTTGAGCCTCAGAAGGTCAAAGTTGAGCCTCAGAAGGTCAATCTATTTCTCCAACATCCCGTAATACTGCATCAATGAGGCTAGGTCTGATATAAATTCCATTGCTGCATAACTGTTGAATGTATGCTTTAACCTCAACAATCAAGCCTGCTTTTTTCGCCTTACGTAAAATGCCAAGAGTACCTATGGGGGTAATTCCTAACCGTTCTGCAACCCGTCGTGCTTGAGCATCATCCAAAAGTACGGTACTGTCTGGAGTGGACTGAGCCAAAGCAATAGCTTCAGCCTCACCGCACTGTACTAGTATTAAGGGCTTCAGGAGTTTGAATTTCTAACCAAGTTAATTGACTAACGGCTTGTGCGCCAGGTAAACCTACACCTTGGACTGTTACTTCATCCCATACGGCTGGGGGAATTAATATCCGCTGATACAGTTGGGGAAGAAGTTCTAGTTGCGCGATAATTGACAAGGAAATGAGGGGGCTACTATCGGCAACAATGACAGAGTTAATCATCGCGTAATTCGTCGGCGATTTGGTCATCATCTAAGTTGATAACAGGGATTTGCATCCGCCCTAGTTCGTACATGAATTGAAGTTTGTTCATGTTACAAAAGGCAGCAGCTTTACCAAGGGATAGTCGGCGTAGTTCAAATAGTTTAACTGCGAGCAAAAATGTGAGTTCTGCTTCTAATGCTTGCGGTGATTTTCCGGAGGTAATAAGTAAATCATCAGGATAATGAAGAGATAGGATGTGCATCGTCGCCTCTCGGTTAGGAGTTAGTAAAATTAATTCTAGTTTGAAACATGTTGTCAGGGGCTAGAGGCACTTTTAAATTTTGATTTGCTTGTTACCCTGGTAAAAAATACTGAAACCATTAAGATCGAAAGCATGTGCCTAGTTCATACCCACTAATCTTTGCCAGCCATGCCTCTGTCACGCATCGTAACGCTGATTGTCGGTCTAATCGTCATTTTGGGGCTAACTTTATGGCTAATTGATTCGCTATCGCGGCTTTACTGGCAATTGTCCTATTCGCCGTTGTTAGGCAATTTGCTGCTGTTGCTGCTGATTGTGCTGATTGGAGGGTTGGTTGCCGCTTTTGTTTATTATGTATTAGTGCTTCAGTCTGGCGAAAAGCGATCGCGCCGCAATCGTTCCCGTGTGACTCCAGCGCAAATCCCAGCTGGCAAATCTGATGCAGCTTCTACGACTCTCCAAGCTGTGCGCCAACAAGTAGCGCAAATTCAAGATGAAGTCGCACGCCAAGCATTATTAAGTAAATCGCGGGAGATTGAAGCCAACCTCGCACGGGGTGAAATTCAAGTGGTGGTATTTGGCACCGGGAGTGCTGGCAAAACTTCTCTGGTGAATGCAATCATGGGACGCATGGTTGGTCAGGTGGATGCACCGATGGGTACAACCCAAGTTGGCGAAACTTATTGTCTGCGGTTGAAGGGATTAGAACGCAAAATTTTAATTACGGATACGCCAGGAATTTTAGAAGCGGGTGTGGCGGGGACGGAACGCGAACAAATGGCGCGGGAACTGGCAACAGCAGCAGATTTACTGTTATTTGTGGTGGATAACGATTTACGACGCTCGGAATATGAGCCACTACGGGGATTAGCGGAAATTGGTAAGCGATCGCTTTTAGTTCTCAACAAAACCGATCTATATACAGATGAAGATAAAGAAGCCATCCTCGCCAGGTTGCGTCAGCGGGTGCGGGGATTTATTGCTACTAATGATGTAGTAGCGATCGCTGCTAATCCCCAATCTGCACAACTAGAAACTGGCGAAAGCTTCCAGCCAGAACCAGATATTGTTCCTTTGTTGCGGCGCATGGCTGCTGTTTTACGTGCCGAAGGTGAAGATTTGGTGGCAGATAACATTCTTTTACAATCTCTGCGCTTGGGTGACGAGGCGCGAAAACTCATCGATGGCCAGCGCCGCCGCCAAGCTGACAAAATCGTAGAACGGTTTCAATGGATTGGCGCTGGCGTTGTCTCAGTCACGCCTATACCAGTAGTAGATTTATTAGCAACAGCCGCCGTCAATGCTCAAATGGTCGTAGAAATTGGCCGAGTATATGGCTGTGAATTGAATATGGAAAGGGGACGAGAATTAGCCCTTTCTTTAGCAAAAACCATCGCCAGTTTGGGCATTGTCAAAGGAGCAATTCAATTATTATCTACAGCCTTGCAACTTAACGTTGCTACCTTTATTATTGGCAGAGCAATTCAAGGTGTGACAGCAGCTTATTTAACGCGAATTGCTGGTAAAAGCTTTATTGAATATTTTCGCCACGACCAAGATTGGGGCGATGGCGGCATGACAGAAGTTGTACAGCGACAGTTTCAAATTAATCGCAGAGATGAATTTATTAAGGCTTTTATTCAGGAAGCGATCGCCAGAGTAGTGAAGCCATTACAAGATAAAACTGAGGCGATGGAAGAACAAGAGAGTAGAGAAGAGTTACGCTAAATGTAGCTTCGTTCCTGAAATGGTGGCTATGGTTTTGCATCAACCTCCTGATTCTATACCCGTTCCGGCTTTAGCCAGTGGCGATCGCCTCACTCGTGCTGAGTTTGAGCGCCGCTATCAGGCAACACCAGAAAAATTCAAAGCCGAACTCATTGAAGGAGTGGTTTACGTGGCATCCCCTGTTAGAGCTTTTCATGGCAATCCCCATTTTAATTTGATTACCTGGCTGGGAGTTTACAGTGCTGCAACTCCTGGCGTCAGTGGGGCTGACAACACGACCACACGGCTGGATTTAGACAATGAACCCCAACCGGATGCTCTGCTGCGGATTGAAACTGGCGGTACTTCTACCCTCAGTCAAGACGGCTACATTGAGGGTACACCCGAACTGATTGCCGAAATTGCCACTAGCAGCGCTGCTATTGACTTGGGTGATAAAAAAAATGCTTATCGTCGTAACGGCGTACAGGAGTATCTGGTGTGGCAAACCTTTGAAAATCGCTTCAGTTGGTTTCGGTTGCAGTCTGAGGAATTTGTTCTCATCGAGCCGGATGAGTCAGGCATAATTCGCAGTCGTACCTTTCCAGGACTGTGGCTAGCGGTTACGGCTTTGTTAGAAGGCAGAATGCTCGATGTGTTGAATACTCTGCAAACAGGTCTGACATCGCTTGAGCATCAAGTCTTTGTCCAGAAACTTGCCGAGCGTCGCTGAGGTAGTACTGTTACCATTTCACGAAATTATTGATACAAACCATTTTTCTTGCTCCTCCTGCTCACCCTAGACTCACGTTAAAATCTAGACGCTTTTCGTTTGCGCTTTAACCACAAACCTGCAACACCAGCAACCGCTATCCCACCAACGGTATAAGGTTCTGGAACCGTGGCAGAATCGTCGGTATCGAGTACAAGTGTTGCAAGAGTACCATCACCGCTAGCGGCGAAAAGATATTCGTCTAGATCTATATCACCCAAAAGCGCACCTCCAATAGAGAAAAAGTTTCCGCTTCTGGAGTTAATATCTGCAATGGCGTCAGAGTTGAGAGCAAAATTCAAAATTTCGTTTGAATCGCCAGAACTACTGACATCAAAAGTTCCATAGTTTTTACCACTTCCTAAATCGCTATAAATAGTGTCATTGGGGCTATTAACTTTTTGGCTTAGTACATCAGCAGGTGTTGAAACATCAAATAAGCCTAGAGTTTTTATTCCATTTTCTGAACCTTCAAATCGTTGAACTTGTAGGGTTGCTGAGGAAACTTTTCCTATATTATCAAGAGCAAATGTAAAATAATTACGCAAATCTGTTGCGCGGATGTTTCCAGTTACGTAGTTGGTGTTACTGTTAGAATTACCAACATTCAGACCACCTTCAGCAGCCCACCAACCTTGGCTAGACGCACTCAAATTTAAAATTGCTGCTTGCGCTGTATTCATCATTCCTAATCCGAATCCAACAATAGCAGCCGTAATTGTCAATTTGTAAGACTTTTGCATCGGATATTGCCCTCAATTTGAACTGTTTGGATCGCTGCTTCTTCAAGGATCTGGTTTCTTGAATATTAAAAGTTACTAACCTTAGTCCAAAATTCAGTGTTAACTACCGTACTGGTAGCAGGACTTTTGTACTAACATTTAATAATACTGTTACGAGCATCATAATACTTACAAAAATCCAATCTTATAAGTATAAATACACAAAATTTATATGAAATTAACACAAATTTCATATTCTATTTTTTAAACTGGCTTTAGCAAGCCTAAATTATTCGCGAAAAAATGTATTGCCTATTACCTCCCTCCACGACTAATTTCACAATTCATTTAGGAATGCAATTGTGTTAAACATTATCGAGAATTATTGAGCGAATCTCTTCCCTTTCAATAAATCTTCGTTCTGCGAAAATTTCATCTATCAAATTGCAGACGTTGATTGTAGTAGTGGCAATTATGATTTTTTGAGTACATGTTATAGTGACGATAAACTGGAGATTTCTGGGGCGATCGCACATCAAGTACAAACTAGGCTACATTGTTAAACTCAGTTATGGAAATCTGATTGTAAATGCTAGCGATCGCTAAAACTTACTTATATAGGTTTAAATAGGTTATATTTATGATATATTAATCGCCAGTAATTAAAAAACGCTGATTTTAGAGTCAATCTTTATTTTGAAATAAATTACTTGAACTAATAATGAAAACCAAAGGAAAAGCAAATAAACCAATAGCCAGTCTTTCTTTAGATTTAGATAATATTTGGTCTTATTTAAAAAATCAAGGCGCTCCAGGTTGGGAGAGTTTTCCCTCTTATTTAGATATTGCAGTACCGCGTTTTTTAGAAATTCTCAAGCAATGGAATTTGAGAATCACAGTATTCATTGTCGGTCAAGATGCAGCGCTGGAAAAAAATCATCAGGCAATACAAGCGATCGCCAACGCCGGCCACGAAATCGGCAACCATTCATTCTATCACTCTCCCTGGCTGCATCTGTATTCTGAGAGTGAGATAGAAGAAGAAGTGGCTATGGCTGAAGAACATATCAAGCGCGTCACTTATCAGCAACCTGTAGGTTTTCGCGGCCCTGGATACAGCTTTTCCCCAGGAGTGTTGAAAGTCTTAGCGCGACGCGGGTACGAATATGATGCTTCAACTTTTCCCACAATTTTGGGGCCAGTAGCACGAGCTTATTATTTGATGACTTGTAAACTCAGCAAGGAAGAACGCAAAAAACGGGAAGCTTTATTTGGTAATTTCAAAGATGCTTTGCAGCCTCTAAACCCCTACCAATGGCAAATGGGTAAGGATAGACTGACTGAAATTCCTGTTACCACCATGCCAATTTTCAAGGTGCCAATTCATTTCAGCTACATCATGTATTTGACTAGATTTTCTAGCGGTTTGGCATTATTTTATTTGAGAATTGCTTTGTGGCTGTGCAAACTTACACGTACCCAACCATCTTTATTGCTCCATCCCACAGACTTTTTAAGTCAAGAAGACGTGCCAGAGTTATCATTTTTTCCGGGTATGGATGTCCCCACATACAAAAAGCTGGCAGTGGTGAATAAAAGTTTAGAAATGATAACGAGTCAGTTTAATGTTTTGACTGTTGGACAACACGCCAAGTCGGTAGCTGAGGTTCGTAAACTGCCTGTATTAGTACCTCAAAAAAGGTAAAAATAGCCTCGTTACCAATTACAAGAAGCAAACAAATCAGCGACAATCTCAACTAGTTCTTCTGGAAAGACTGGTTTAGATACATGAGTTTGAAAGCCAGCTTCCAAAGCGCGAATCCGGCTTTCGCTGTCGCCATAAGCAGTTAAAGCAATAGCTGGGACTTTTCCACCCATGTCTGGCTTGAGCGCACGTATTTTTCGGATTAAGGTGTAGCCATCTTCGTCAGGCATACCTATATCAGAAATTAAGATATCAGGTTGCAATTGGGGTAAAATTTTCAGTGCTTCTGCGGCAGATGGAACTGCTTCGACGGTAGCGCCATCTGTTTCCAATACTGTAGTAATAAAACAGCGAATATCATCATCATCTTCAACTACGAGAATATTTAAGCTATCAAGAGCTAGAGAAGGTTGCATAACAAATCATATTTTAATTTTGTTTGACAACAGTGATGACGTAAAAGAGGCAATAGGCAATAGATTTTTAGGAATAATTTACAGTTAGCTATATCGAGTTAATAATTATTCTTCTGCGTATATTAGGAGAGAATGGCTAATGAAATAGCCTTATTTTGATGCAACAGTATTTATGAGCCGCGGATAATTTCTAGTTCTTGGTAACCTGTTTGTTCGTCAAATTTTCTATTAAATGTAAATTCCTGACTTGCATCAATAACTATTTCAGCAGTTGTGTAGATAATGCATCCATAGTCGAGATGTCCCCCGATAGTTTTGCCTTCTCCATCGGAAATAGCAATATGCAAATGCAGGTCTGTATTTGCTATTGTACCATTAAGCGCGATGATTTCAAATTTTTCGGTTAATACCGTACTTACGACTTGATTAGTAAAGCGAATTTTTGCTTCTTCTAGGCTACCAATAGCACTTAATATAAATCCTGCTTTAATGTCTTCTTGTATAACAAAATTCTTTAAGCTTTCTTTTAAATCGTCGCGGGGTTTTAATCGGAGAGCAAAAACTTTCATTAATCTATAGTTATTAATTAGCCTTTTTAGTAACATCTAGCAATTAAACACAAATTCTCAGGAATTTTACTGAGCCATTAACACAATAAATATCACTAATATATACATAAATATTATTAGGATGCAGAATATGTCCGATCTACCGCTTCAGTGCAAAAATTTGAAACAACAAGTAGAGTCAATATTACAACTTTTACAGCAAGAACCAACACTACGTTCTCAAGATATTACATTTGTACAAACTTCTTTAAATAAAGCGATTTCTCCCAAGTTTGAAATTGTGTTTGCAGGTGCATTTAGCGCTGGAAAATCAATGCTCATCAATGCACTCTTGGAGAGAGAATTACTGTATAGTGCAGAGGGACATGCTACAGGTACAGAATGCAAAATTGAGTATGCAGAGCTAGATAAAGAACGGGTTGTTTTAACCTTTTTAAGTGAAGCAGAAATCCGAGAACAAGCAGTTTTTTTGTGTCAGCAACTAAAATTTAAAACAGTAGCTAATATTAATCAAGCTGATGTAATTAACTTGCTAAATCAAGGTTGCGAAGCAATTATTCAGCACGAAGGTGGTGAGAGTAAATCAGAACGTGCAAAGCAGGCGAAGGCGTTAATCTTATTGCTAGAAGGATATATAGCAAACCGCGATCGCATTCACACTGTGACTAATGCTACATATTCAATGGAGCAATTTAACTTTTCTAATCTCAAAGAAGCTGCTGGATATGCGCGTCGTGGTAGTAATAGCGCGGTATTGAAGCGGATAGAATATTACTGTAACCATCCTTTGCTACAAGATGGAAATGTAGTTATCGATACCCCTGGTATAGATGCGCCTGTGGAGAAAGATGCACAGCTAACTTATGCCAAAATTCAACATCCTGATACTTCGGCGGTGGTATGCGTGCTAAAACCTGCTTCTGCGGGTGACATGACAAAAGAAGAAACACAGCTTTTAGAATTAATGCGGCAAAATGCGGGAGTACGCGATCGCGTTTTCTATGTCTTCAACCGCATCGATGAAACTTGGTATAATACTCAGCTACGCCAACGATTAGATGATTTGATTAATGGGCAATTTCGGGATACAAATAGGGTTTATAAAACTAGTGGATTATTAGGATTTTATGGCAGTCAGATTAAACAAACAAGTGCAAAAGATAGATTTGGTTTAGATTCTTTTTTTGCGGAAAGCGTCAAAATTTTAGATGGTAAAGAAGATACACCACAATTTGTCTATGCCTTTAATAATTATTGTGTGAATTCTGGAAAGTTATCTTCTACAAAATTCCGTGTTTCTGTTAACGGTTTTGAAACGCCGAATCAAAATTATGTGCGGATTTTGGCAGATTGGGGAAATGAACTAATAGAACAGCTAATCGAAGATAGTGGAGTTGAGGAATTCCGCACAGCGATCGCTCGTTATTTGACTGAAGAAAAACGCCCGCAATTATTTAAAAATCTTGCTAATGACCTAGAAGATATTTGTATAAAATTGAAAAAACATTACCAAAGTTCGCAACGCAATTTAGATAGTCAGCCACAAGAAATTGAAACGATGAAGGCGCAAGAATTACAACGCCTCAATCAACAACTCCAGCAGATTGGCAAAGACTTTAACCAGCATATCCAAGAAGAAGTTAACCTAATTATTAATAGTTCTTGCGATGCTTTTGAAGCAGATTTTAAGCAATTGCAATCACGAATGATTCGCCGTTTAGATGAGTTACTAGATACTTTTTCAGTAGCTTATGCTTATCGACGTGCAACAATCAGCCACCCTCGCAATGCCACTGCACCTTTACTAGCGATTTTAGTGGAGGCATTTTATTACTTAGCAAATCAATTAGAAGATATTTTAATTGAATCTTCTCAGCAAATAATTGCCAGCTTTTTCCAGCGGTTGCTGGAAAAAATTCGCAAATCAGAATATTATCGCCAATTGTATCGCTTATTAGATAATGATGGCGGCATTGAACAAGAAATTAGAAATTTAGAAAAAAGAGTTACTCAAGCAGTAGTCAGTACAGCTAGCGTAGAGTGCGATCGCTTTGTGCGAGAAAGCCCTAGATTTTACGATGAAGGCACTTTTTCTATATATCAATTTCGCCAGACTTTATTACAAACTTCCCAAACTTACGACGCTGAAAGTATCGTCGAAGCAGAACCAGCAATTAGGCAATTATTGAAGTTAGATTTTGAGCCAAAAGTTTCTCAAACTATTCGCAAATCTTTCCGCCAAACCATCAACCAAATTTTGAAAACTCAGTTATTACCAATGGCTGAGCAACAAGCAGATGAGATTTTGCAGCAATATCCACAGGCACGTGCTTATTTAGAGAAAACACTCGAACAAGAAGCGGAAGCTAAAATTGCCACTAATCGGCGATTATTGAATGTTCTAGAAGCAAATATTGAAACATATAATTCAGCAGCTTCTAGTATCAATCTTTGTTTACAGGCAATGCAATTATCTGACCATTTTTTGCCTGTAATTGGCGATACTGAATTTATTTATTTTAATCCTGAGGTATTAAATACAGCTACCAATGGGTTTCTGATTTCAGATGGATTAATTGATGGCTTACAACAGGTTTAGCATAAATAAATCAGAAAAACCGAAAAATTGAGGTTAATATAACTACTGGGAATTATCGCAACGGAGGCAGGTAAATGATTCAGTCGTTACCAATTCCTATTACTGTTAACCAGTTTCTAGACTGGTATCCTGTTAATTCAACACAGCTGCGTTACGAACTACATAATGGATTTATCAAGGTAATGCCAACGCCAACAGGGGATCATGAATTAGTTATCGCATTCTTAATCAAGCAAATTTTGCTGGAGTGCGCTCGACTTTCAATCCCCTATGACATTCCTAAAATGGGATTTGTTCAAGCATCTGAAAGTGAATCCGCTTTCTTACCTGATGTGCTGTTGTTAAATCGTTTCAACCTAGTCAACGAGCCGTTGTGGAGAACTAAATCAACACTCAGCCAATCGGCATCAATACCATTAGTTATCGAGGTTGTCAGCACAAACTGGCGTGATGATTACTTTACCAAACTTGGCCAATATGTTCGCGTAGCGTCTCGAAGAGAAGCTATCGGCATCCCAGAATATTGGATTGTGGATTACGCCGCGCTAGGTGGCAGAAAATTCATTGGTAATCCTAAACAGCCAACTATCTCCATTTACTCGTTAGTTGAGGGAGAATACCAAGTCCGGCAGTTTCGCACAAGCGATCGCATTATCTCACCTATTTTCCCAGAATTGAATTTAACTGCCGAACAAATTTTTCAAGCCGCCAGCTTTCCGGTGTAGCCGATGACTATCAAGCGTCGGCAATTTCTCACAACTTGTGGACTAGCTACCTTAGCCACCCAAATACCAACACTTACGGTTGAAGGTAAGCTATCCCTAAACACCGTCCTCAAACCCCCACGTCTGCAAGTCGGCGATACCGTGGGATTAATTGCTCCTGCGGGTATTGTTGACGCCAAAGAAATCGAAGCAGCAGAGAAATCAATTTCACAATTAGGGTTAAAAGTCAAGCAAGGTAAGCATATTTTAGACCGTTATGGTTATTTAGCAGGTAGAGATAGCGATCGCGCCGATGATGTAAACTCAATGTTTAGCGATCGCTCCATCAAAGGAATAATTGCCATGCGTGGTGGTTGGGGATGTAATCGCATTTTACCTTTACTAAACTATTCACTGATTCGCTCTCATCCCAAAATCCTCATAGGATACAGCGATATTACTACTTTATTGTTGGCGATTAATGCTCGTAGTCGGCTGATTACTTTTCATGGCCCTGTAGCCACGTCTACCTGGAATCAGTTTACAGTGGATTACTTCAAGCGCATCCTATTTAATGGTGAAGCTGTCACCATGCAAAATTCCAACGCTAAAGAAGTGCGAGTGGAGACAATAGCACCAGGAAAAGCGAGAGGTAAACTTATCGGTGGAAACTTATCAGTATTGTCAGCAATGGTAGGTTCGCCTTATCTACCTTCTTGGAATAAAAATATATTGTTTATAGAAGAAATTGGCGAGGATGTTTACCGCGTAGATAGAATGCTAACCCAGTTAAAAACTGCTGGCATACTTAATCAAATTGCTGGCTTGATATTTGGGCAATGTACTAATTGTAGTCCTGGAGAGCAACCATCATTTACCTTAATCCAAGTGTTACAAGACCACATACTTCCTTTAGGAATTCCTGCTTGGTACGGTTCAATGATTGGCCACATTAAAGATAAATTTACCTTGCCAATTGGCACAGAAGTAGAAATAGATGCCGATGCTGGAAGAATACGAATGTTAGAATCGGCTGTAAATATAATTCAGAATTCAGGAGTCAGAATTCAGAATTTACGTCTGATGTGAATTATTCAAATCAACGAAATCTCAAGGATTGTGCGCCCTGTAGAGACGTTGCACTGCAACGTCTCTACTCACGATGTTTGCTGCATTTCAGCATAAGCTTGATAAACACCCTTGACGTTATACCAATTGAGAAAAATTCGGGCAATTTCTAAAGCCAATTGTGGTTTGCCTAAGTTGATTAGCCATTGTAAAAATGGAGCCATTGTCCGTTCGTTTAGTGCCCCATTAAGTGAAAGAATACCCCAAAGTAAGCGATGCAGCCAAGTCATTTGAATCATCATTCGCACTTCCCATGTCGGATGTTTTTGATAAAACAAAACTCCCATACGCCCGCGTTGAATTTCTTTGTCAATTAAACTTTTAATTTGTTCTAAATTAAACGGTGGATGCCAGTGATAGCCTACAGCTTCAGGACATTTAATTAGTGTCAAACCTAAGTTTTTTAGCCGCACCCCTAATTCTAAATCTTCCCAACCATAGAGTTGGAAACTGGTATCAAAAAGTCCCGCTTCTTCTAGCCAATGTTTAGGAATTGCGACATTTCCCGTAGCAAAAAAAGCTGCTGAAAAATCTGTGACTTTGTAAGGTTCAGTTGTTGGATTGTCGAAATTGCAAGTATTGATAACTGCGCCGTAAGTGAAAAAGCGATCGCTCCCCAATTTTTCTTTTCCCTGCACTAGTGCGTTACTATGAGCTTGCAGGAAATTCTTCAGTACTACTAGATCGCTATCAATAAAGATAATTGTGTCTCCTAGCGCCTGTTCTACCCCTAAATTCCGCGCCGCAGCTGGGCCAGCATGATTTTGCACAAACCATCGCACATGGGGAAACTCTTCTTTATGTGCTGTTAACCACTCCAGTGTGCCATCAGTAGAACCATCATCCACCAAGACAACCTCGTAATCAGTAACCGAACTTGGCTGATTTAACTCCTGCACCTCCAAAGCACGGAGGCACTTTTCTAAAATCGGACGGCGGTTATAAGTCGGTATCACAACGCTGAAAAACACAGTCTCACCCACAACACATTTACCCATCTCCAGGATAGGACAGATGGGACACTGACTCTGTTCCCTACTTGATTTTGCTTACGTAGAACCCAAGGTTTAATAATTCTTAGTTAATTAATATATAACCTAAGCTTAACTTTTATAAACTAAGGTTTTTACTAAAGTAGCGGTTTCCAATTGCCTAGAGTACAGATGTGCTACACTACCCTATGCTTCATTGAAATCAGAATCGCTATAAACCAGACAATTCATATTTTATTTATTATAAAACTAGATTATTAGTTATTTAAAGAATGGCAAATTTCATAAAACTAAATGTTTATGATGTTAATTAATTAGAATTTATTTCTACTAATTTTTCCCTGTCACAGCCAAGGAAAGTTTAATGTCTAAATTGAGTCGCAGACAAATTTTAATATTTTTTGCTGGCAGTGCCGGCGCTGTTGTTTTAGGAGACAAACTCTTAAACGCTGTTGCTAACAGTGCAGAAGCAAAAACCGTGCCACTCAGCTTTACACCTGTACGCCTACCACATCCTCTACCGATTTATCAACAGCAGAAAAATTTCTTGCCAACAAAAATTAGTGCAGGCGAAGTAGTTAATGCATCTGCGGATGTTAAGTTAACTAGCTACAACGTTCTTGATGATGTGGTAGTGCCACCAGAGTACGAACGTTATGTAATTGTCAGTTGGGGCGATCGCGTTTTTCCTAACAAAGATGATTATTTCGGTTACAACAACGATTTTACTGCTTTTGTTCCCGTTGGAAAAACTAATGATGTCGGGTATTTATGGGTCAATCATGAATATATTAGTTTTCCATTTTCTACTTTAGCGGTGGAAGATTCTTCTGATGTCAAAGGACTACCCGATGCATTTGAAAATGTCATTGGTTGGGCTTTACCCTCCACCAGAAATATTGAAGTTGAAGGAGAATTTTTATATAATCAAGGCGGCTCTATTATCCGTATCTCTCGCCAGAAAGCGAGTAAGCGTTTTGTTGTCGTCAAAGATGAAAAAAATCGCCGCATTCATGGTCTTTCGGGATTGGGAATCAATAGCCAACGCAAAGATAACTACAAAAATGTCACAGCTTGGGGAAGTCGGAATCACCAAAAAGGCGACCAAAATTATTTAATCGCAACTGGCCCAGCTGCAACCCAAGTTTTTAATCTTTCCTCTGATGAACTCGGTAACAAAATTATTGGTACTGCCTTTAATTGTTCTGGTGGGAAAACTCCTTGGGGAACAATTTTATCAGCAGAAGAAAACTTCCAAAGCAGCGTTACAGAAGCAGTCAAAGCTAATGGTACTCAGACGAATTACACAGATAAAACTATCGGCAAGACTTTTGGATTAGTTGGTGAAAAATACGGCTGGATTGTAGAAATTGACCCTACGAATCCGAAATTTCGCCCCCGCAAACATACTTCGTTAGGTCGTTTCCGCCATGAAAATGTTGCGGTGCGTGCAGAAAAAGGTAAGAAATTAGTTGCTTACTTAGGTGATGACAGGCGTGGGGGACACACTTGGAAATTTGTCAGTGCTAGTACTATCTCCTCACCAACGAGTAAAACCAATAGTAAGTTGTGGGAAAATGGAACTTTATATGTTGCCCGTTACAATCCAGACGGTACAGGTAAGTGGATACCGTTACTATTAGCTACAGCTACCAATCCAATTGCGCCAACAGTTCTATCTTCTGTAGAATTTGCTGCGTTGGAGAAAGCCCAAAAAGAAGGTCTTTTACCATTACCGAGACGTAATGGTATTGCAGATCAAACTACAGATGGTGGTATTTTTAAATGCGATCGCACTAACGAAGCAAAAGCACTACCTTATTATCAAAATAAAAAACTATCTGACTTCTACTCTAGCCAAGGTGCCGTACTCACTGACGCCTTTTTAGCTGCAAACTTAGTCGGGGGAACTCCCACGGCGCGTCCAGAAGATATAGAAGTGCATCCAACCACCAAAGAAGTATTCATTGCCTATACTGACGGTGCCCCAGGTAGCGATGGATATCCAGATTCCCGGATTTTTCAAGTTGCCAAGTTAAGTACAGATATCAATGCAACCCAGCAATCAGGGGGACTCTACAAGATTATTGAAGATAGTGCCGATGCTACAGGTCTAACCTTTAAATGGCAGAAATTTGCTCAAGGTGGCGAAGCCGGGTCTGTGAATGGTGCTGGTTTTGCCAACGTCGATAATTTAGTTTTTGACGACCAGGCAAATATTTGGGGTGTCACAGATATGTCTAGCAGCACTCACAACGGTTTTAATGATGGTGCTGAAAATAAAGAAACGAAAATCGATCGCACAGCTAGCGGTAATGTATCTACTATTACAGGAGTATTCGGTAATAACTGGCTGTTTTTTATCCCTACCAGGGGTACAAATGCGGGACAAGTAATACCCTTTGCCTATGGGCCAGTGCGTTGTGAAATGACAGGGCCAAGTTTTATTGGGAATACACTGATTATTTCAGTACAGCATCCTGGTGAAGATTGTCCAATTAATGATGGCAAAATCCTGAGTCGCAACATAGAATTACTGGATTTGAATGGTAGTACATTCAATCAAACTCGGAGTGTGCCTCGTGGCAGTAGTTGGCCGAGTAATATTTCCAAGGCTGATGGTGGTAAAGAGGAAGCTACAGGCGTTCCTCGGCCATCTGTAATTGGTATCCGCCCGAAAAATTCTGGCAGCAAATTTATTTAATAGACACTCCCACACTTTCAAGGTGTGGGATTCTTGTTTCTTCCAGTCAACTTACTTATAGGAATTATTTGCAGAGGTCGTTTTACAAGAATTACAGCTAAATGCTTAGAACTGCTTTTTAGCAAACCTATTTTTCACCAACGCTTTGAAAAATTGTGGGGTTATCTTCAGTGAAATTTATTGCCTAGCGGATTCATCCCTGGGCTGATTTTGTATTCTGATTTCTAAGAGACTTCCAAATGAAAAACATCCAAATTTTCTTGTGGGGTGGACATCTTGTCCGCCCTTGTTATGGGCGGGCGAGACGCCCACCCTACAAATAGTAGTAATTTATTTTTTAATAATCCCCGATTTCAAAATTTCCTAAACTTTAGTCAACTAGAGAATAAATTTCCATTAATCAATATATAACCTGGCGTTAATTTTTATTCATTAGATTGAATGACAAACTGAATAAATTTGTCTAGTTAATTAACCTAAATAGCAAACAAGTTTTTGTTAATAACAGGTTATTGACTATTCAAAATCTGTGGCATTTCACGTCAAGAATTGATGGCTTTTTCTGTCAGTAATCAAGATTTGCCTTTACGAGATTTTTTATGTCACAAGAGAGGAAAGTTTAATGTCTAAATTCAGCCGCAGACAAATTTTAATCTTTTTTGCTGGCAGTGCTGGTGCTGCTGTGTTGGGAGACACCATTGTAGATGGTATTTCTAATGTTGCAGGAGCAAAGAATACGCCACTGAGCTTTACACCAGTGCGCTTACCCCATACGCTACCTGTTTATCAACAGCAGAAAAGTTTCTTGCCAACTGGAATTGGTCAGGGGCAGGTACTCAATACATCTGCAAATGCGAAATTAAATAGCTACAACGTACTTGATGACGTAGTAGTGCCACCAGAGTACGAACGTTATGTAATTGTCAGCTGGGGCGATCGCGTATTTCCCAACAGGGATGATTATTTCGGCTATAACTGCGATTATACAGGTTTTATTCCCCTTGGTAGAACCAACGACGTAGGTTATTTGTGGGTTAATCACGAATACGTAAGTTTTCCTTTTTCCGATCTAGTACCAGAAGCTCCAGCTGATGTTAAAGGATTGCCTACCACCTTTGAATCAGTAATTGGCTGGGCTTTACCTACCACCAAAGGCGTTGAATTTGACGGCGAAGCTTTATATAACTTAGGCGGTTCCATCATCCGCATCTCCAAGCGTAATTCTAATAACCGTTATGCTGTGGTTAAAGGCGATGCGAGAAACCGCCGCCTTCACGGTCTTTCTGGGTTGGGAATAAATAGTCAAAGGACTGATGAATATAAAAACGTTACTTCTTGGGGAAGTCGCAGCTACCAAAAAGGCGACCAAAATTATTTAATCGGAACTGGGCCGGCTGCAACTCAAGTATTTAACCTCTCCTCCGATGGACTAGGTAACAAAATTATTGGCACTGCCTATAACTGTTCTGGCGGTACAACTCCTTGGGGAACTATTTTAAGTGGTGAAGAAAACTTTCAAGGAAGTTCAGGATCTTTCGTCGGCGTCACAGAATCAGTTAACCGTGATGGTACTCAAACAGGTTACACCGATGGTACTACAGGTAAAACCTTCGGCTTAGTCGGGGAAAAATACGGTTGGGTTGTAGAAATTGACCCCGTTAATCCCAACTTCCGCCCTCGCAAACACACTTGGTTAGGTCGTTTCCGCCATGAAAACGTCGCCATCCGTGCCGAAGCTAAAAAGCCATTAATTGCCTACATGGGTGATGATAGGCGTGGGGGACACACCTGGAAATTTGTCAGTGCAGGTGTGATTTCTTCACCAACCAGTAAAGCCAACAGCAGTTTGTGGGAAAGTGGTACTTTATATGTTGCCCGTTACAATCCAAATGGTACGGGTCAATGGATACCCTTAAATTTAAACACTCCCACCAATCCCATTGCACCATCGGTAATTTCTTCTGTGGAGTTTGCCGCTTTGGGTTCGGCTCAAAGAAATGGTCTTTTACCGCTACCAAAACGCAATGGGGTTGCAGGCCAAACCACAGATGGTGGTTCCCTCCCAGTCGATCGCACCAATGAAGCAACAATATTACCTGCTTATCAAGGTAAGAAGCTATCTGATTTCTACACTTCCCAAGGTGCTATCCTCGTTGATGCTTTCTTAGCAGCCAACTTGGCCGGCGGCACCCCCACAGCACGTCCAGAAGATTTGGAAGTGCATCCAACCACCAAAGAAGTGTTCATTGCCTATACTGATGGTGCGCCGGGAGGCGACGGTTATCCAGATTCCCGCATTTTCCAAGTTGCCAAGTTAAGTACAGATCCCAACGCAACGCAGCAATCTGGGGGATTGTACAAGATTATTGAAGATAGTGCCGATGGTACGGGTCTAACCTTCAAATGGCAGAGATTCGCCCAAGGTGGAGAAGCCGGATCGATTTCTGGTGCTGGTTTTGCCAACGTAGATAACCTAGTGTTTGACAATAAGGCAAATATTTGGGGTGTGACGGATATGTCTACCGACACTCACAATGGTTTTGGCCTTGGCGTTGCTGCAACTCCAACTACCATCAATCATGCAGTTAGTGGTAATGTTTCTTCCTTTACTGGGGTTTTTGGTAATAACTGGCTATTCTACATTCCTACTACTGGTACTCATGCCGGAGAGGTAATACCCTTTGCTCATGGCCCAGTGCGCTGTGAGATGACTGGCCCGACTTTTGTCGGAGATACTCTAATTATTTCCGTACAGCATCCCGGCGAAAATTGTCCGATTAATGACGGAACAATACTCAGCCGCGATATTGAATTACTGGATTTGAATGGCGTTACATTCAATCAGGCTCGTACTGTACCTCGTGGCAGCAGTTGGCCAAGTAACATCCCAACCTCTAACGGTGGTAAGGGTCAACCTAAAGGTCTTCCCAAACCATCTGTGATTGCCATCAAACGCAAGAATCCTACTGGCAGTTTCACTTAAAAATATTGGTGTAGAGAGTTTCTACGTTAATTATCTTAGCGGCGGTCAGATCCCCGACTTCTTCAAGAAGTCGGGGATCTGAAGTAATGAATGGTTAGTTTGTCATTCCAGATACTTTTTTCTTGCGCTTCATTCCCAACGCCATAGCAGTTGCGATCGCTACCCCACCAACAGTCATCGGTTCTGGTACTGGTGTACTCTGAGTGTAGGTTACTGTACCCACCTCTGTTGTAGACAATAAATCGGCACTGAGAATGCTATAAAATTTTGTTCCTCCTGTATTTGGATTACCAGGATCGTTACCAATAAAAAACCGATCTTCAACTAAATAGCTCAGTCCTAACAGGTTACCATTTGTAAAGCTGGCTACAGGAGATACCGGGTAATCAAAATCATTTACTTCAGTATACTGAGTACCCAAGTAGTCAAACGAAATTGATAATCCATTGCTAACCCCTATAGTTTCCTCATTTATACCGGTTAAAGCCGAGTCATCATACTGAAAAGAGCCAAAATATTGACCGGGATTATCGCCAGATGTCGCATTCACGGTGAAACCGTAATTAACCAAAGCAGCTTGTGTTGGTTTAGCAACAGCAGCCACTGAGATAGCAACTGCAAAAGCAGTAATGCTAATATCTTTAGCTAATTTCATCAAAAGATACTCCAAAGCTCAAAAATGAATAATTGTGTAATTTCACTTAAATAAGCTTTGAACCAATGTATGTAGGTTAAGAAATAACCAACAAAAGATGATCTTCGTTAAATCTTCAATTTTGCTAGGTATATATAAACTTATTGTAAAATTTTTTAAAAAATTACAACATATTATGTTGATATTTGAAACTTAATTATTAACAGTTGTTGACAGCAAAGTTCTTGAAAGCAAAAGATATTTTGAATTAAAAATATTCAGGCGTTCAAAACCAAATCAAAAAATATTCGATCGCTTTCTTAGCAAACTGCGAGCGAAATTCTGACGCCTTGGCAGAGCGTCTCCTGCTCTGCTCCTGAATTCTGGCTCCAAACTCCTCTTATCAGTTGTTGCATGAATAAAATATATATGGATTAGTTTCGATATAATAATGACTCATTGTTTGTTTTCTTTCCTAATTGGAGAAATTAATGGGTCGCGCCAAAAAGGTTGTCCTAGCATATTCTGGCGGAGTAGATACCTCAGTTTGCATCCCCTACCTCAAGCAAGAGTGGGGTGTGGAAGAGGTAATTACCCTAGCAGCAGATTTAGGTCAGGGAGATGAGTTAGAGCCAGTCAGAGAAAAAGCTCTCAAATCCGGTGCAAGTGAATCCCTAGTTGCGGATGTTAAAGACAGCTTTGTTAAAGATTACGCCTTTGCAGCAATTCAAGCCAACGCTCTTTATGAAAATCGTTATCCTCTAGGAACTGCCCTTGCCCGTCCGCTAATTGCCAAGGTATTAGTAGAAACAGCTGAAAAATACGGTGCTGATGCGATCGCTCACGGTTGTACTGGTAAAGGTAACGATCAAGTCCGCTTTGATGTCTCTGTTACCGCCCTCAACCCCAACCTGAAGATCCTCGCACCAGCTAGAGAATGGGGAATGAGCCGCGAGGAAACCATCGCCTATGGTGAAAAGTTTGGTATTCCTTCACCAGTCAAAAAATCTTCTCCCTACAGCATTGACAAGAATTTGCTCGGTCGTAGCATCGAAGCTGGTTTACTCGAAGATCCTTCATTCGAGCCACCAGAAGAAATCTATGAAATGACCAAAGCGATCGCTAACACGCCCAATGAACCAGAGTACATCGAAATTGGTTTCCATCGTGGTATTCCCACTACCCTCAATGGCGGAGCCAAAAAGCCAGTTGAGCTAATCGAACAACTCAATCAGCTTGTAGGAAATCACGGTGTTGGACGGATTGATATGATCGAAAACCGCCTAGTAGGCATAAAATCGCGGGAGATCTACGAATCACCCGCGATGTTAGTCCTAATTCAGGCACATAGAGATTTAGAAAGTTTGACTTTGACAGCAGACGTTACCCATTACAAGCGTGGGATTGAAGAAACTTACAGTCAAATCGTTTACAACGGCCTGTGGTACAGTCCACTCAAAGCTGCACTAGACGCTTTTATTCAAAAGACACAAGAGCAAGTATCTGGAACTGTGCGGGTGAAGTTGTTTAAAGGTAATGCCACTATCGTTGGCCGCTCTAGCGATAATTCCCTCTATAGTCCCGATCTAGCAACCTACGGAGCCGAAGACAAATTCGATCACAAAGCTGCTGAAGGCTTTATCTACGTTTGGGGTCTACCAACTCGCATTTGGTCGCAGTTAACTAAAAGTTAGGAGTTAGGAGTTAGGAGTTAGGAGTTAAAAATCCAAAATAACAGAAGAAAAGTTAAAAGAAATAACTCTTTACTCCTCACTCCTCACTCCTCACTCTTCACTCTTCACTTCTCACTTCCTACTTCTTTAACTTGACGAGACTCCAGCCATACTGGCACAAAAATTAGACCAGCCAGAATCGCTAATGCTACGATCGCAAATCTACTCACCCAAGCAACCAATTGCTCTAGGGAGATAATTTTGCCAGCAAAGAAAGCTAATGTCACCATCAAGCTAGCCCAAGCAACAGCTCCTAAAAAGTTGTATAAAAAGAATTTTCTGAAGGGCATTTCAGCTACGCCAGCTAGTGGTGCAGCAAAAACCCGCAACAATGCCAGAAAACGTCCAACAAATACTGCTTTTGCGCTATTTTGACTAAATTGCTCTTTAATATTCAGCAATCGCACTTCCGAAATCCGAAAGATGCTAGCAACTTTTACCAAAAAAGACCAGCCGCTGGCTCTACCAACCCAATAGCCACAAACTCCGCCAATTACAGCACCCATAATTGCGTCACCGAGAACCAGCCAGAAATTTAGTTCGTCACTACCAGCTAAAAATCCGCCCACTAGGGTCACGGTTTCGCCAGGAACAGGAATGCCTAAATTTTCTAGCAAAATTCCCAAAAAAATTGCCCAATAGCCGTAGTTATGGGCGACTTGTTGGATGTTTTCTAGTGAAATGAACTCTAAAGACATCCCGCACCGCCGTGTTTACAAATTTTTACTTTTACTATATCTTTGCTTGTTTTTAGCTAGGGTGTCAATTAAACCACTACATGGATTTATTGACTCGTCTTAGCCTGAATAATCCATATATTATAATCTATGGTTATTATTAAGTTTTGACTATTAACTATAACATTTTTATCATTTGCTATCACAAAGCCATAATTTTGTAAGAGTAATGAAAATAATTTATAAAAAATTTATAAATCTCTGGTGGAATTATGAAAATTTCGTAAAAGATACGGTTGATACCGAATTTGTTAGGCGCTTATGCCTATATTGGGGAAAGTTATTACAAATTATACGACATGAATACTGAAGAAAACTCTGTCAACTTCACAGCTGAAATTACCTAAATATTTAGGTAAAACAGTGATTTTGCTGTTGAAAGAGAAGATGTATTTATGTCTTTTTTCGGTTTCTTGTCAAGTGTTCCAACTACCCTGTTAAATTCATGACTCTCACACAAGAACTTCAAGTGATTTTATTCAAACCCCAAGCAAGCATCGATCTGCAAGGTGGCATGGCTTTGAGCGAACAGATGGCTGGAGTCGTGCCCCAACCTCATCAACTCTGGGTTATTGACCTGGCAGAAGTTAACTTTATGGATAGTTCTGGTTTAGTTCCTCTAGTAAAAGGGTTGAAAGCTGCACGTCAAAGAGGCTGTCGTTTAGTTCTATGCAACGTGCAAACTCCTGTAAGATTAATTTTGGAACTTACACAGTTAGATTCAGTCTTTGAAATTTTTGATACTTATGAAGACATCTTTACTACTGATAAAGATGACAGTCTGGTGCTAGCCGGCTGATATATAAATCTAACTTAAGAAGGATGGTGGAGTCAAGCGATTTTGCATTTATTTAAACTTTTTGTGCATCCTCACATCGTCAAAGAAAAAAGTCTGGTGCTAGCAGGCTAATTTCCTCTTTTACCTAGAGAACAATGTTGAGGAAAACTCATAGCTTCCGAGCTATTGATGTAGTACCGGAAATGACCAAAATCGGTCACAACAGATGCAATTGTTTCTCGGACTCCCCAGCTTCTTGAAAGCACGGATTTTTAAACTACTCTCAGACGATGTTTGAAAGGTGGTGTACCTTCATATGGACATTCCTGCAAAGGAGCCTAAAAAAGGGGAATCGAATATAAAATCCTCCTATTCCTCCTTTTGAAGGAGGAATGTAGGGTAAATCTAAAGAAAAGTTTTTGATACATCAGCTACTACTTTTCAAACATCCTCTTTTAGGCATTTTGGGGAGTTGATATTTGAGTTTGTTCCGATGTAGGACGAGGAAAATTTGGCAAATCAATGCCGCTGTGACTAGCATTGCGGGTTTTGATTGCTAAACGGTAACTTACACTTTGCAGTTCCGCCTGTAGTTGGCGGTTTTCTCGTTGTAGCATTGCGACTTTTTCTCTAACTGGCGTCATACGCTCCTCAAACTTACGGCGGTAAATTTGAGGCAGTTCTTGTACTACTTGCTCCAACATCCGAGTGCGATCGGTCAGTTCTTGAACTGACTGTCGCAACTGGTAAATTTCGGAGTCACGAGTTGTAATTTGCTCCTGGTAAAATGCCACTTGCTGCTCAACAGCTTGGAGTTGTTCTTGCAAAGCTTGTAACTGAGTGTTATCGCGCTCAACTTCCGGCTGTGGGGGCATAAAACTAGTATTACCTTTTACCAGTCGGAAGAGTTCTTGAGATAGCTGTTGCACTAATTGATCGCGAAGTTGCAACTCTTGGCGTAGTTGCGATACTTCCGTAGAGAGAACTTGAATGTTTGATGTATTAGATTGACTCACAGTAGCTTACCGCTCCCATTCAGAATCTTGTCCACTCTTAGGTATAACTGCGGGAGTACTACCTTTGGCAAGTATTTGTTAATTTAGCATTACTAACCAGGTTACTGGTAAATAAAAAAACAAAATTTTATTGAATTGGATTGGGGATTGGGGATTGGGCATTGGGAGGATGGGGAAGAAATCTTTTCTCATACTCCCCCATCTCCTTCATCTTCCTATGCCCTATGCCCCATGCCCCATGCCCCATACCCTATTCGCTACGCAGTTGCATTTGCAGCCACTTTGGCAGTTTTAGCTTCTTCCAGTTCCTGCTTAATTGTGAGATAGCGAATCACGTCTTCACTTAAACGCATGGCGCGTTCAAAGGGAGCGATCGCAGTTGCAGGTGCGGTGTAGTTCAATTGGATGTAAATCCCATCGCGGTGTCTTTTGATTTCATAAGCCAGACGACGCTTACCACGATTTTGAATTTGGATATCCTCAGCGCCTTGTTCGCGCAGCAAATTCTGATATTTAGCAACTGCTTGTTCTACCTGCTCATCTCCTAAGTCAGGACGCAGGATGTACATTGTTTCGTAACTTGTGGTCATATTTTTTAGTCTCCTTATGGACAAAAAATGGCTGCTAGTGCCAATCGATACTTGGTATTATGCAAAATACTAGTATTCATCAACATCTGAAGCAACAAGGAACTATAATCTTACCAGTTTTCAATTTTGTTTCATTAGCCAATCCGCCGAACTTTGGATTTCATTTCTTGGATGTCCCTATTGAAATACTAGGTCGGCTCCCGACCCCAGATTTCTTTAGCAAGTAAGAATCCAGCTTTTGGTGTTCGCCAGCAAATTGATTCAGCTATCAGCTTAGCCTTTTTGAAGGGGCATTTGTAGCGATCGCTTTTTTTGCTTAAGGCTTAATGGGTTCTCCAAAAAGCTAACTGAGGATTGCTACTTCCCGCTTACAGGTATTAATCAAAGACAAAAGGATATCGTTTGAGGTTATGGCGCAGCGCTATGTACGAATTCAAAATCAAGAAGGACAAATTTATTATGGGTTACTACAACCATCGTTCAACGTCCAGGTGCTAGATGCTCCACCCTGGTTACAAGGGCAACCCACTGATTTGATTTTAACGCCAGAAAATTACCAAATTTTGGCTCCCTGCGCCCCGTCAAAAATTGTAGCGGTGGGGAAGAATTACGCGGATCATGCCGCGGAAATGGGGACTCCAGTGCCTTCTGAGCCACTAATTTTTCTGAAGCCACCCACGTCGATTATTCCGTCTGAGACGGAAATTAAATATCCTCCCCAGTCGCAACGAGTAGATTATGAAGGAGAGTTAGCATTAATCATTGGCGATCGCGTTTTTGACTGTACGCCAGAAATCGCCCAAACTAAAATTTGGGGCTACACCATCGCTAATGATGTGACAGCACGGGATTTACAAAAACAAGATGGTCAATGGACGCGAGCCAAAGGTTTTGATACTTTTTGTCCTTTGGGGCCTTGGATTGTGCGGGAATTAAATCCAGGTGCGAGATTGCAGACTTTTCTGAATGACGATGCCAACCCAGTCCAATCTACCTGTATCGATCGGATGGTATTTCCGCCGGATGTTTTAGTATCCTATATCAGTCAAGTGATGACGCTACTACCGGGGGATGTGGTGCTTACAGGAACGCCAGAGGGTGTTAGTGCGTTGCAACAAGGCGATCGCGTCCGTGTAGAAATAGAAGGTATTGGTCGCCTGGAAAACACCGTAGCGACCCGTTAAGGACTAGCGCACTTGCATATGCACGGCATCAGAAATCGCTGGAATTTCTGCATAACGCCCAATCAAAGACTGGATGACTGAATATCCAACTGCTACCACTACACCTAAAAAGATAGTGTTAGCCACTGTTTCTATTGCAAAGCTAGTACCAGGAACCTGTCCTAAAATTCGCACTAATATGGAACACAAAAATATCACGATGTCCAGAAGAATTGCCTGCATTGTGTTGAAACGAATGAAGTGACTGATTTTTTCGTTTCTTACCACCAGTAGGAACAAGGCAAAGAACACGATTAGTTGCCCCAATTGTCCTAAACTACCGTAAATTATTAGCACTGGTTGGAGCGGTAAAAGCAGGACTTGTAGCACTGGAAACTGAGCAAACAAAAACCTACCAAAGACTAAACCATCAATTAGGGGCAGCAAATAAGGCAAGCAAGCAAAAATCCGATCTGGAACAGTTGTAGACCCGCGCCAAGTCATTATGCATTCTCCTATGGTTATTTTTCAACACTTACTTGACCTTAGGATAACGCAGTTGCTTGGTCTTGCTGGTAAATTCAGTTATTCTATATGGGCAATGCGAAAGCCCATTACACATTCATACTGGTCTGGCTGCTGTTGATTTCGTTTGCGAATCGCTTGACCACAACGCAGTTGACCCGCACGCCAACGCGGTTGGCCGCTCCCATCAGCGAGTAAACAAGACTGGCAAACTTGCTCAGGGGCAAGGATTTGCTCGTCCATTAAAATGACTAGCATGTAATCCCTCCTGTAAATTTTCATTGTCACCTACATTTCACTCCGGGAGGATGCTGGTCGTAGCGGTCTAAAAAGACAGCGCGTTGTCAGCTATGACAATTGGCGATCTAAGAGCGTACTTAGAAGCCACATCCTATCTGTTTGTAGCAAAACGTGGGTGTCACAATTTAATCTAAAGTTGTGAAGTGAATCTTAATTTATTGTATGTTCTGTTTTATTGGAGATTGGGTTGTTGATTAAAAAAACCTGATTCCAGGGTATTGACTTTGCGAAAATTTAAGTATATGAAACTAAGTTAACTTGATAGGCTTTTTAGGGATGCAATTAGGAATTACTGAGGTAAACTTGCAAGCAAGCGAACACACAATATTACTGGGCGGCTTGTAGGTCTTGGCATCACTCACAATGGAACACTGGCAATTTCTGATACAGAAGCAAGGCGATCGCTCGTGGCATATCCTGGAATCGCCAAATTCACAAATTTTGGAAGGGCAGTATAGAGTTCTGGCTCGTTCCAACCTG
The DNA here is from genome assembly GCA_034531195.2 of Nostoc sp. ChiSLP01. Lineage (GTDB taxonomy): Bacteria > Cyanobacteriota > Cyanobacteriia > Cyanobacteriales > Nostocaceae > Nostoc. Next base: position 116,631 of record JAVRBO020000044.1, on the reverse strand, counting down.
CTGAATACGGATGTGGAAGTGCGCGTCACTCACTTTTCAACACACGAAGTTACACCAAAACGCCGAATTTTCAAGCGTTCGCGCCGTACTAACTCAGAAGGCTTAATGGCGGTAATTCCGTTTACTCACTTTGAGCCAGGAGTTTGGGAACTGCGCTGTTCGGGCGATTTGATGTCAGATATGCTGGGTAAATCTTGGCAATACGGTGTCCAAGTGCAAGTTTTGTGTCAGGAAGCAGAGGCAGCAGGGGGAGCACAGGAGCAGGGGAGCAGAGGAGAAGTTGCAGCAAGTCTTTATCTTATGCCTCTTCCCGATGACGCTACTTGCTTTAAGTCGGCACGCAAGGGCGCAGTGGCTCCCACATTCCCCATGCCCCACGATCTACAGCCAGTAGAAACCCAAGAGCAGGCGATCGCCATCTCCACAGAGCTGCCAATTCCTACAGATAGCAGCCATGAAAAGGCTATTGTCTCAGATGGAACAAAAGAAGAGGATATAGCTAGCAGCACTGTTACAACTGTTGTGCCAGATGTAACCCAACCTGAAGATACAGCTAACAGCATTGATACGTCTGTTGTAGCAGATACGACTCAAGAAAATTATATATTTGCTACCACTGACACAGGTATTGTCCTAGATATAACTCAAGGGGAGTATAAAGCTAGTAGCGCTGATACGCCTATTGTGCCAGATGCAACTCAAGAAGAGGATATGTTTAGTAGCACTGAGACGGCTACTGTGCCAGATAGAACTCAAGAAGAGGATATATTTAGCAGCACTGACACGGCTACTGTGCCAGATAGAACTCAAGAAGAGGATATATTTAGCGGTACTGACATGGCTATTGTGCCAGATAGAACTCAAGAAGAGGATATATTTAGCAGCACTGACACGGCTACTGTGCCAGATACAACTCAAGAAGAGAATATAGGGAGCGATCGCCCGATCAGTCCTGTATGGCTTAAAGGTGAAACGGTAGAACAAATTTTACAAAATTTAATAGAATTAGCTTTACCCACTCCTGAACCACTATCTGAAGATGAAAAGGTTATAGATTCTTCAGAAACACAACAGCTACCGCCATTATTGCTGACTTTAGATCGGGATACTTATATTGCTCGTTGGGGACAAGCTTTAACAATTAATGGGCGCGTAGAACTTGAGGAAAAGACGAATCTAGAACTGGCTGAAACATTATCTCCAAAAAGCGTTTGTGGACTAGAGCTAAAAATTGAATTGCGATCGCCCTTAGAGTCGCAAATCTTGACCCAGTTACGGCAACCCTTACCAGACCAAGAACTGCCCTTCAATATCAATACCTCAATTGATATTCCTGCTGAATGTGAATCCAAGTTAATTTTGGCGGATATCAGTTTGTATGGTAAATTCACCGAAACTAGTGAAGTCACGCAGTTAGCCAACCAGTCTTTCACAATTACAGCAGATGTAACAGAATTGCTGACAATCACAGCCGCAACAAAATTTAGTACATCTTCCAATGAGGTGATAACAACATCGGCTTCTTCTACCAATTTCACACAACCACAGGCAACTGTTAAGCTCGATTTAAAACTATTGAATCTAGTCAAAGTCCGAAAAACAGACGACCCTGGGGTAGCCAACTCATCCCCAAACCTCGCTTTACCAGCGCAAATAAACGTGCAAGTTCCGCGAGAAGCCGCCCGCCGGACATCTCAACTGAAAAATTCAGCTAGTTCGCCTCAATTACCGAAATTGCCTCCCATCCAGACTGATGTCAATATCCCCACAGATGTCGTCGCAGAATCTCCTTTACAGAATGAGCTTTTAGAAAAGGATGCTACTATTGCTGCCATCAACTTGGAGCAGTTAGTCATCAGGCAACGTCGAATACCAATACTCGACACGACTTTTCCATACTTGAAACGAGTACAAAGCGTGTCAAATGGTACAGAAGAAGTAAAAGATAATCCTCCCGATACATTGGAAATTCAAGCAGCCGAGGACATACCGCAGTTGGAGACAATTATCGATGAAGATAAGAACATAGCCCAATTACCAACTCAACCAAATTCAGAAGTCCAACAAGAGTCTGTCGCTCAAACACCAACTCAACCAAATTTAGAAGTCCAAGAAGAATTTATTGCTCAAATATCAACTCAACCAAATTTAGAACTTCAAGAAGAATTTATTGCTCAAATACCAACTCAACCAAATTTAGAAGTTCAAGAAGAATTTATTGCTCAAGTACCAACTCAACCAAATTTAGAAGTCCAAGAAGAATCTATTGCTCAAGTACTTTCTCAACCAAATTCAGAATTCATTAAAACAAAACTTTATTCATCTCCTTTGCTCAAGAAGTGGATGCATAGCCAAGGATACTCTTTCCCTGAACCCCTAAATGAGTTGCCATCCCAAGACTACGATAATTATGTTCCAGAGCCGCAGGTGTCGCTTTCACCAAGTGCAGAAACTCTTAGTAGCGATGTTGATACTGTTGATGCCAACTTGCTGTTAAGTTCAGATGCCAACACAGAAATACTAGAAGACACAGACGCAGTAGAAAAAGTAGACATGGTTATACAGGAAAATGCGGTAATAGAAGAAATCTTAGAAGAACCGACATTTTCACCAGCTTTGCGATCGCAAATACCACCACCACCTCCGCCGATTAACACAAATACAGCTTCAGCTTGGTTGGCGCAAGAAATTGTTGTAGATGATACATATAGTGAACTAGAAGTCGATGCAACGAATTATGCCTTAGAAGGAGAGGAGCAACTAGTATCAGATTTATCTCATCTCCTAGCTATAAGTATGGAAGCAATTGAGCCTTTACCAATTCCACAACTGTATGTGCCAGAGGGCGAACTAATAGCTGGTAAGTCTGTGATAGTACGGGTAGTGATGCCTGAAGTAGCTCGACAACTTGCTATCAAGTTATGGGTTGAAGACTGTCAAACTCGTTGGTTATTAGACGGGCCTCATTTACTGACAAATTTACTACCTAATACCTTAGGGGGGTTGGAAGTGATGACGCAATTAAACATTCCCTTTGGCTGTTTGGAAATTCGCCTAGAAGCGATCGCTCTCGATCCGGTAACCCAACAGGAGAGTCACAAAGCCACAACAGTGCGAACTGTCATCCCTCCAGACTTGCCAAACTTAGAGCTAGATGAACTATTGGGTATTTAAATGGGGCATGGGTCAAACAGGGAAGGGGGGAAAGGGAAAAGGGTAAGGGGGAAAGGTTAAATTTATCAGGAAAGGCAGAGGGCAGGAGGCAGAAGGCTTTTATGGAATTCTGCTTCATGCTCTGGAGCCGTGACCGTAGGGAACAAGGGTTTAAGACCCCCACCAAATTAAAAATTTGGTGGCTCTTATTCAGGAGGGGTCTGAATCCCCAACTGAGGTAAAACCTTCTGCCCTTTGCCCTCAGCATAGCTGCCTTCTTCAATCCTTTTCCCTTTTCCCTTTAACCTTTTCCCCTATCTCCCCATCTGCCCATGCCCAATGCCCAATATCTGCTGTGTTAAAAATCTTTAGAATTTAAAAAATCTGGCGCACTTTGCAGTAAGCTCATCTTGAATTGTAGTGTGATTTAACAGGAATCTTTACTATGGCATTTGAATTTTTGCCTACGCTTTTGGCTAGTACTTCTTATAGTGCTTCTTACTTGTCTGCTATCTTCGTTCCAATCATTGGTTGGGTTTTACCGGGTGTGGTTTTCGCATTTCTATTTTTATACATAGAAAGCGAAGATATTGCTTGATTGGTTTATGACTAATTAGTAATTGGTAATAGATTACTTTGCTATTTACCAATTACCTAATTATGAAATTTCCAATCACTTCATCGAGTTCATTGTAGAGCTAATTACTATACAGCAGAACTGGTGAATTCACAAGTCAAAATTGGAAAGTAAAACGAGCTTGACGCCATGCGTCAAGCTCAGGTTGCGTAGTTCACATTACTTAAATGCTGTAACAATACCGCCTATCTCAAAGAGACAGGCGGTTTTTTTATGCTGATTTTTCAACAAATGCTAGAAAATTCAGACTTTATAGTATTGGCTTCAAACTAGTTTTAGATTGAAGAACCCAGCCCAGCGTAGGCACCATAAAAGAAAATGCCCAAGACTGTAATTACACCTAATCCTGCGACCGTAGCGACGACCCACAGGGGAATTCTCCCACTTCCAGACACAGCTTTTCTCCTCCCTTAACAACAAATCAACACACGTTCAATAAACAAAGATTAACAACATTTGTTCTAGTTAGTTAAAGAAGTAACTAGAAAACAGAATTCCCAGAACGAAAATTAGTAGTAGTCCCAGGTATAGCGAAGTCCGGTTTAATTCAACCGGTTGATTATTAGGATTGGGCGATCTTTCCATAACTTGCTCCTACCGTTGAATAAATTGCATTGCGGCGATCGCGCCTAAAAAGAATACAGTTGGCACACCTAAGGTGTGAACTGCCAGCCATCTAACGGTAAAAATTGGATAGGTAACTGGTTGATTGATGTTGTTGCCGCTAGTCATGATCTCAAACTACTTTCCAATAAAGTCTTCAACTTGTTTTTTAGCTTCAAAACGGTTCTTCACAATTGGTACTTCCTGCCGCACTGGTGTGAAATATTCATTGGGGCGGGGTGTACCAAAAGCATCATAAGCCAGTCCGGTGCTGACAAATAACCAACCTGCAATAAACAATGCGGGGATGGTGATGCTATGAATTACCCAGTAACGAACGCTGGTAATGATGTCCGAAAACGGACGTTCTCCAGTGGTACCTGACATTTAGATCCCTACCTTCATAAAGAATGTATTGAGTTTATTATCCTACAAAGTTTAGAAAGAGTTACAAGTTGCAACGTTCTTCTCAGAAATAGTAATTAAGTACTGGGTACTGGGGATTGGGTGTTGTAAACTTCCCCAGTCCCTAGTCCCCAGCCACTAGTCCCCGTTAAGCTGCTTCTGGGGAACTGGTTTCAGGGTTTGGGAGGTATTTGAGCAAGACGCCGCGATCGCCAATTACAAATCCTTGGTCTGGTTGGAAGAAAACGATCTTGTACAAATTAGCAGCTACTTCTTCTACCTCACGGTCTTTTTCCCAGGTTTTGCCACCGTCGGTACTCCGTAGTAAATTTCCGCTACCGCCACCTATCCAAATTTCATCGGGTGTGCGGTATGCCAAATCGAGTAAACCCCAGCTAGTGGATAACTCTGGAAAATCTGCTTTTTGCCACTCCTCAGGTTTAGTTGGCTCAGTAAACTGGATTTGGCCTCCTCTGGCTAGCATCCACAATTGACCGCTGTCAGCAAAACCCATATTTTCTACCCGCCGAGAACTATTGCGGTTGTGAGGAACCCAAGCACTTTGTCCTGGTTCCCAAGTAGAGTAGAAGTTACCCTTAGCGGAAACAGCAACATATTTGCCATCAGGAGAACGTTCTAAGTTACGCACTACGCCTACTGCTGATTCCACTTTGGCTTTCCAATTTTTGCCGCCATCTGTGGTCTGATAGATTGCCCCCACATCAGTAGCCAATTCGGCTTTGTTCTCTGCTAGTGCTTTAACTGCGATCGGATTACCGGGTAACTTTTCACTCAGAGCAATCCGCGACCAAGAAGCACCTTCATCGGTGGTATGAATTAAAAATCCAGGTTCTCCAGCAATCCAGCCTTCTTTACCCTGAAAACTTACTGAGTTAAAGCGATACTTTTGCTCATCTAGTTGCAGTGATATTGGTTTCCAAGTATCACCTCCGTCTTTGGTTTCCAACAGAGTGGCATTGCTACCTACTAAATAGCCATGCTGAGGATTACCAGTAAAAGCAATATCCAGCAACTTCGCATCTGTTGGCACAGAAATGATTTTCCAAGGATTGTAGCTAATAGAAGGCACTTTGCTACAACCAATACACATCAGGACTACGAGTAACAAGGCAAATATTCGTTGCCAACTTTTCACAATTGAACGCATCAGTATCTCTTAGATTGATTCTAAATTTGTGTAGGTGTTTTCTAAAAGGTTTACCTTAAAGGCTAAAGTCTTGAGAATTCAGAATTCAGAACTCAGAACTCCTAACTCAGCACTCAGAAGTCTCAACCGGGTGTTATTGTAAGCCGTAGAGACTGAGAAAAAACAAAAAGGCAAGAGCCAGGGCACCAAAAATTAGGAAATTCTTTTGGGTTGGCGTTAGGGTGTTGACACCCAAACCGTAACCAAGATTTTCTTTAAAGCCGGATGCCGCACCCACAGGCCCGATGTTGGCAAAAGCCGTTTTCTTGGCACTACAAACTGGACAGCGCCAATTTACGGGCAGTTCTGCAAAGGGTGTTCCTGAAGGAATGTCATGTTTATCATCTCCCTTTTCAGGTTCGTAAACATAACCGCAGGCGCGACACTCATAGCGGTCTAACACTGAAGTCTCAACAGCTGGTTCGCTCATGGCTAAGGCCTCGCAGAGGAGAAATCTTAAATATACGTTAAAAATTATGACATAACTGTTAGACTTTTCTATCAATACCAAAAACCAATCAAATACCTGAAATGCATTTGTTTCGTAGATTTCAGAAAAATCAAACAGATATAATGTAAAAGAAAGTAACGTAATTATAGGGATTGGGCATTGGGCATGGGGTATCGGTATGGGGCATGGGGAAAGGGAAAGGGGTAAGGGGAAAAGGGCAAAGATTAAATTTATTCCTTTTCCCTTTTCCCTTTAACCTTTTCCCCTGCCTCAAGAGCCTCCCCTGCTCCCCCTGCTTTCTCATTCCCCACTCCCCCACCCCAACCAAAATACTTCATAGCGGTAGATACTCATTGTGTTTGTCCTCAGTGGTTACGAGTACCTTCTAGGCTTCTTAATAATCTGTAGCCTAGTTCCTGCCTTAGCGCTCTCAGCATCCAAGCTCCTAAGACCTAGTAGTTACAGCCCTGAACGGCGTACTACTTACGAATCTGGAATGGAACCCATCGGGGGAGCCTGGATTCAGTTCAATATCCGCTACTACATGTTTGCTCTGGTCTTCGTGGTCTTTGACGTGGAGACTGTATTCTTGTATCCTTGGGCGGTAGCTTTCCACCGTCTGGGGCTATTAGCATTTATTGAAGCGCTAATCTTTATTGCAATTCTTGTAGTTGCTTTAGTTTACGCATGGCGTAAAGGAGCTTTGGAATGGTCTTGAATTCTAACTTAATAACCCAGGACAAAGAGCGAATCATCAACCCCATTGAGCGTCCTACTGTCACTCAAGACCTTTCAGAAAACGTCATTTTGACTACGGTTGACGATCTCTACAACTGGGCGCGGCTTTCTAGTTTGTGGCCGCTGTTATTTGGTACTGCTTGCTGCTTCATTGAGTTTGCAGCTTTAATTGGCTCGCGGTTTGATTTTGACCGTTTTGGGCTAATTCCTCGTTCTAGCCCTCGCCAAGCCGATTTAATCATTACGGCAGGGACAATTACGATGAAGATGGCGCCCCAATTGGTACGTCTTTACGAACAAATGCCTGAGCCGAAGTATGTAATCGCGATGGGTGCTTGCACGATTACTGGCGGGATGTTCAGTGTTGATTCTCCAACGGCAGTGCGCGGAGTTGATAAACTGATTCCTGTGGATGTGTACTTGCCTGGTTGCCCTCCTCGTCCGGAAGCAATTATCGACGCAATTATTAAGTTGCGGAAGAAAATTGCTAATGATTCGATGCAAGAGCGGGATAAAATTAAGCAAACTCACCGCTATTACAGCACGACTCATAACCTCAAGCCAGTGGAAGAAATCTTAACTGGTAAGTATTTGCAGTCAGATACTCGCTCTGTACCACCGAAAGAATTGACAGAAGCGATCGGTATGCCAGTACCACCTGCATTGCTGACAGCAAAGAAAGAAAAGGAGGAACAACCCCGTGGCTGAAGAAGAATCTAAACCAGTACCAGCAGCCAAAGAAGAGTCATTGGTAGAAGCTGGTAAAGTTTCTCAGTGGTTGACAGAAAATGGTTTTGGCCACGAGTCTTTGGCTCCAGACAAAAATGGGGTGGAGATAATTAAGGTGGAGCCAGATTTCTTGCTCCCCACCGCTACAGCCCTCTATGCTTATGGGTTTAATTATCTCCAGTTTCAAGGTGGTGCTGACCTTGGGCCGGGACAGGAATTGGTGAGCGTGTATCACTTGATTAAAGTCGGTGATAATAGCGATCGCCCCGAAGAAGTCCGCTTAAAGGTGTTCCTGCCACGAGAAAATCCGAGAGTACCTTCAGTGTATTGGATTTGGAAGACCGCTGATTGGCAAGAGCGCGAGTCTTACGATATGTTCGGCATTATCTATGAAGGACACCCAAATCTTAAGCGGATTTTGATGCCCGAAGATTGGGTAGGTTGGCCTTTGCGGAAAGATTACGTCTCGCCTGATTTTTACGAGTTGCAAGACGCTTATTAATTTAGTGCTGAGTTTCAGCTGCGATTAACCCCTTTCCGGTGGCGGAGAGGGGTAATGTTTTTGGTGGTTCATGTAAAGTTAGTTGACAATAATTATTTCAACTGAAAAAATAAATTTTTTCATATTAAACTTTTTTAGTAAAATGTAATTTATTTCAAATCAGTTTATGCAAAAAGCTTTTTTAGGTTGTTTTTTAGCTAGTTTATTAATCTCTTTACCTACATTTGCTGCAAATCCTCAGCATTTGGAACAGTTATTAAAAACAAATAATTGTCCTAGATGTGATTTATCAAATGCAGATTTATCAAATAAAAATTTATATGGTGCAAATCTTCAAGATGCTAATTTATCAAATGCTAATTTATCAAATGCTAATTTATACCAAGCTTTTCTTGCTAAAGCTAATCTTCAAGGAGTCAATCTTCAAGAGGCAAATTTGTCGAATGCAAATCTTGTTGAAGTAACCCTTAGTAAGGCTAATCTTAATAGAGCTAATCTTTCCTCAAGCATACTTCAAGAATCTAATCTGCAAGGAGCCAGTCTTATAGAAGCAAATATTACACAAGTATTTTTACCTAGAGCTAATCTTCAAAAAGCAAACCTTCAAGGAGCGAACCTTACACAATCAAATTTAGTAGAAGCAAATCTTCAAGGTGCTAATTTAAAAAAAGCTAATCTTTTCATGTCTAATTTACAAAAAGCAAACTTGAAAGCAGCTAATCTTACAGAAGCTAATCTTTCATCTTCTTGGCTTGCTGAAGCTAATTTAGAAAAAGCTAATTTAACCAAAACAATTTTGGAACAAGCTGGATTATTTAGAGCAAATATAAACGGCAGTATTTTTCAGAATACTATATTGAATGGTGCAATGATGCCAAATGGAGAACTAAAGCATTATTTTACTAAGTAAATTATTTTAAGTTATGAAACGTAGGTTGGGTTGAGGAACGTAGCTTGCTTTCCGCAGGGTAACCCAACATTACCCATCACAGATGTTGGTTTCACTTCGTTTAACCCAACCTCCAATTAAGTCTAATTTTGAGTAAGAGAACACCTCTAGTTCTCTTACGATCGCTCTTTTGCATTCCATCATCATTGATGCCGCAGCTACGTCCGTCGTAGACATTGCACTGGGCTTTATTCACGATGAGAAACGTCTCTACAAAGGTTAACAGAAATTTTATCTGTACAGATAAGTAGTAGGATGAAAGTACGCGAAGTTATCAAACGACTAGAAGCTGATGGTTGGTATCTTGATAGAACTAAAGGTAGTCATCGACAGTTCAAACATCCAGATAAACCTGGTACTGTAACAGTGTCTGGTAAGCCAAATGTGGATGTACCAATTGGTACTCTGAAAAATATCTGGAGACAAGCTCGATTGGAGGAAGACTGATGCGTTATACAGTTGTGATTGAAAAGGGAGAAACTAGCTATGGCGCTTATATCCCTGATTTACCAGGTTGTATAGCTGTGGGCGAAACTTTAGAAGAAGTCAAGCAGATGATTGCAGAAGCTATTGTATTTCATATAGAAGGAATGCTAGAAGATGGTTTACCTATTCCTAAACCTACAAGCATTGCTCATGAGGTTGAAGTTACAAACTACAGCAAAATATAATTATAGGAAATTACAAAATTAGCGCTAAACCACTTGACTTCATGAATCAGATGGAAAAGCATCAGCCAAAGGGGTAACCTCGCCAGCGGCAATTTCCTGACGTACCATCTGAGCTAAACGATCCCACTGGTTATCTGTTGTAGCTTCAAACCGAGCTTTCCATGCTCGCTCATCTTCGAGTTCAGCTAACAGGCGAGTGGCGATCGCATTTTGTTCCTCTTGCGGTAATTTCTCAAGCTCGGCAATCACCTGTTGAAGTAATTCAGTCATACTTTCAAAATCGGGATATGTTTAGAGTTAGGCATGGTATTGAATTTTAACAGCTTCAAGTTTTGCTCAAACAGGTTTAGCCTTAGTTCATTTTTAATTGTTCTAATTTGTGTCTAATCAATATTTCAACTTCTTCAATCTCAGCATTTGATTTTGGGATATCAAAAGTTTCTAGAGACGCTTCAGATGTAAAGCGGTCAACAAAGGCACGAAACGCTGCTTTATTATCGGGGTGAGCAATGACGAAGGCTCTTAACTCGGTTTTGCTCATGTTGCTAAAGTCCGGCTCGATCGTAAGAACCTCCAAAGACCATTGCGATAGATTTCTATCTCTATATTATCTCCCGCCAAAATAAACACATTACCTGTTTGCTCATCGAGGCGGACAATGTAAATAGGGGTGAATGTATTGGTCAAAGATTGGCATAGTATGACACACCTGATACCTTGTTCAGCAGTTGGCAAGATTTGTATACCTCAATAACCGCATAGCTTGGAATTAGATTAGCAGGTAATAAGACTACATTACTATTTATTACCTAACAATTAAATCTGTGAGAAAATAATATCATTGTCCTCAAAACAATGTCATCGGCTAGGACTTATGATTTCTACCATCAAGCGTCGCTACACTTTGGATGAATATCGGGCGATCGAAGAAAAAGCAGAAGGACGCAGCGAATATCGAGATGGAGAAATTGTACCTATGCCTGGAGGAACGCTCAAACACAGCCGCATTAGTGGTAATATTTTTGCCTTTCTCAAGTTTCTGTTGCGCGATATTCAATTTGAGCCAATTAATAGCGATTTACGGCTGTGGATTCCTGAACATCGACGTGGAGTATATCCAGATGTGATGGTTTTTGATGGTGAACCACAACTGAATGGGGAACGCTTCGATGAAATTTTGAATCCCATTTTGATTGTTGAAGTATTATCTCCTTCCACCGCAGATTACGACCGACAAAATAAATTTCGGATGTATCGAACGATTCCGAGTTTTCGTGAATATTTATTAGTGGAACAGGATGAATTTTTTGTCGAACGGTATAGCAAGCAGAATCCACAAGGTTGGTTGCTCAGTGATTTTAATAGCTTAAAGCAGTCTATTTCCCTAGATTCAGTTGGGATGGAATTACCGATGGCGGAAATTTATCGCAGCGTTGTTTTTGAATAAGATAGCTTAGGTTTTTCTTGTAAAAATTAATATAAATGGTGCGTTGTCGCAAAGCGCAACGCACCCTACAGGATGGATGCAGGCGAGTTAAGACAATCACTCCGCAGACTTCACGGTTTGGTTGACTGCTGGGCGTGCTTTTCTGCGGTTTGACCTGCGGGTTCCACCAGCCATTTCGTATTCATCACTATTTTTGCCATAGCGAGATGCAACATTCAGTAGCATCTGCTCGGAATAAGTATTCAACTCACGTTCTGCTTCTACTAATGCATTCAGTGTCTTGTGTACTATTGTTTGTGCTTGATTATAGGCGGCTAGCTTCTCTCGTAACTCAATGACTTTAGCGTTGTAAGTAGCAATTGAAAACTCATTACCAAAGTTTAATTCAGAATTAATTGTCTGCATTCCTTCAATCCGTCGTTCAGCTTTAGTCAGTGCGATGGAGTTTCGTTTTCGTTGCGTCATATAGTCTTCCTGTTTGGATTTATTTATAAATAACCTTAGCGGTATTAAACACTGAGTTATTTATATATCATCACAATACGCACTGAGCAGATATACCAGCCACAGTGAAGCTACAGAATTTTGAGAGCATTGGATGGGATTAGTTAAGTGGATAGATGCGAGTATATTTGCTGAAACTTCTTAAAAAAAAACAGGTTTAAAAGTCACAAAAGCTGGTTTAAAATTCGCAAAAGCTAGTTTAAAACTCACAAAAGCTGGTTTAAAATTCGCAAAAGCTAGTTTAAAACTTGCAAAAGCTGGTTTAAAACTCGCAAAAGCTGGTTTACGAGCGAGGAAACTTAATCACGTTTAAACTAGCATCCATAAGAATATGCCAGTTATGTTTGGGGGGAAAAAGTGAGGAAAATTTGGCTGCTGGGTTTGACTTTAGCTAGTTTGGGTACGGTGTTGTGGTTTAATATGCGTTCTTTACCAACACCAATAGCCACTGTTGCTGTTTCACCAGCAAAACCTATCCGCTATGAACAGCGGACTTTACCCCAAAGCATAGCGAATATCCTATTTATTCCAGCTAATAGCCAATTTTTGGTAACTCCTGCATTATCAGAGAAAGTAGGCACTGTAGAAGAGTTTGCCGAGAAGTATGAAGCGATCGCCATTTTTAATGCAGGCTTTTTTGACCCAGCCAACCAAAAAACTACATCCTATGTCATCATACAAGGAAAATTGGTAGCTGACCCCAAGCAAAACGATCGCTTAGTAAATAATCCCAACTTAAAACCTTACTTTGGTCAAATTTTCAATCGCGCAGAATTCCGTCGCTATGAATGCGGGGAAAACATCAAATATGATATTGCTTTGCACAATGAATCAGCACCACCGGGTTGTCAGTTAGTCGATGCTATAGGTGCAGGGCCGCGTCTATTACCAAAACTAACGTTAGTAGAAGAAGGTTTTGTGGATAATGCTAATAAACGAGATGCACTTGGTAGCAACCAACGCAATGCGAGAACTGCTGTAGGAATTACTGATGATGGTAGTGTTGTTTTAGTCATGGTGGCTCAAAAACCCTCAGTTGGGGCTAACTCTGGAATTTCCTTATCAGCACTGGCAGATTTGATGAAAAACCTTGGTGTCAAAAAAGCGATGAATTTAGATGGTGGTAGTTCGTCTTCGCTTTATTACAAGGGTAAAACCTTCTATGGAAAAATTGATTTGCAGGGAAATTCCATTAAGCGATCTGTGAAGTCAGTTTTATTAGTTCGGGAAAAATAGAAAAACCAGATTAGGCTAAATTTCAAAACAAGACGTATTATATTATACATTGTATAATATAAAGCAATACAATTTAGTTAAGGCTAAAACTCTTTATCAATTTTAATTTTATCTATGCAGGCTTGAAGGAGCGATCGCTGTTGATAGAGAAAATGAATAAACATGACCAGCTGAAATAGTTTTGATTAGTTTAGGGATTGAATATTTATTAATAGTGAGGAAATATGAGGTTAGTTAAAAAGTTTTTAGCAGTGTGTTTTCTCTTCTTTGGCGTTCCCTTGTCTGTTGTGATGATCTGGGATATTATTAATCCCAAAACTACCAATAAAGAGAAAGAGAATGCTGTAGCTGCTTTAGTTGTTGTCACTGTTCCCTCAACAATTATAGGAGGTTGGTTGAGTTGGTCTTTAGTACAGCAGAGCAAAAAAGAAAAAGCATTGCTTCTTGAATCAGAACAAAAACATCTTCAGTTCGTGTTTTTAGAATTAGTAGAGAGCAATTCTGGAACGATAACAGTATTGCAAATGGCGAAAAATGCCAATATATCAACCCAGAAGGCTAAAGAATATTTAGATGATAAAGCCAAGGAACTCAATGCTTCTTTTGAAGTGAATGAAAATGGAAATATTTTGTATCGGTTCTCGTAAAAATAGGCAAGAGGCAAAAGCCAACAGGCAAGAGGATTTTAGAAGATTAAGTTTTTGAATTTTGTTTAAAAATCAAATAGGATTCCTATACTTTTTCATACTTGCGGAGGAGTTAATCTTCAGCAGGGTAATTGTCATTATGGCAATAGGGTAATCTACAAGCACTCTTTGTAGCACTGCGGGATAGTTATATGGATACCTACATCAAAAAAACAACTTTTAAAACATTAGTCTTTGAGATGACTGATGAAGATTGGTTTAACTTAGGAAAATCTGATGCTTGGGGTGGACGGTCAAAAATGCCACCAGAACAAGATTCTCAAGCTGCGAGTATGTATGATTTAGGTTACAGTGAAGGCAAAACTCAACGTCCACCAACTCAAACAATAAAATAGGAGTCAAAACTCAGAATTCAGAATATACCAATTAAAAATCGCTACAATCAAATATTTAAATCGCGTAGAGCTAAACGAATTTGTTCTATACGTCTGCGGTTAACGCCGAGATCGAATTCTCCTACACGAGATGCCGATCGCACATGAATTACTGATTCATTGGGAGGAAAATAAAACTCTACATCGTCAGTAAATTTAAAAATGCGACTTTTAGAAAGAGCATGGATGTAATTATCTGTTTGTTCGATAACCTCTGTGCGGGGAACAACGGTGAGAACTTTGAGTAAGATTTCTTTTGCTGCGTTGCGATCTATATGATAGGCGATGGGGTCAATGGCGTGTTTGGAATCTGCGTTTTGACTGACAACACAGTTGTTTGAAGCTGGACAAGAACTAAGATAACCGTTATCAAGTCCCAAGCGAGAAGCAGCCAAGGTAGCGCTAGGAAATATTAAACTTAGGAGTATTGTCAAAGCGAGACTCCACAAGAGTCCCTTGACGTAGCCAGCTGTAGGCATCGCTGTTAGCAGACAAGACATGATAAATTTACTCCTGTGAGTAGTAGGTGAGAAGTCAAAAATTAGAATTCTGAATGAAGAAGAATATAAATATTATTGTAATTTTATTATTAATTTTATATGTTAGCTATTCAATTAAGGCTAATAGCAAAATTAATCTTGATATTTTTCCCGGACACACTCCTAAGAGCTTAGAGAGAATCTCTGGAGGAATAATACAGTGTAAATGGTTTCCCAATCCACATCATTGTTAGTGATGTTCCGCAAATATCTAGCGATGCGTTACGCTCTCGCTAACACACCCTACAAAATTGGCTATTTTTTTTAATTGGAAATTTCATAACTAAAATACTCATAAAAATCTTTAGTCTGCTTTAGCTAGCTTTAGAATTGCTTTCATTAATTATATTTTTAAGAAGAGAAGTGAGTGAAAATAAAAAAGCACTTACAAATTAAGTGCTTTTGTTTCCATCCATTCCACTTCTCAAAAGATAAGCAATCAATTAACGGTTAACGCTACTCATGTCAGAGTAGCGATCGCCTGCTGCGATATTTTTGGGTGCAACTGCTTCAATTCGATTCAACTCTTCTTGAGTCAAAGTAATTTCGGTTGCTCCAATATTCTCTTCTAAGTAAGTACGGCGTTTTGTACCAGGAATTGGGACAATATCTTCTCCTTGAGCCAAAAGCCATGCTAGTGCAAGCTGACTTGCGGTTACTCCTTTTTCAGTGGCAATTTCTTTGACTTGCTCGACTACTTGCAGATTTTTATAGAAATTCTCACCTTGAAACCGGGGAGCATTTCTTCGATAATCATCGGCTGGAAGATCCTCAGGGCTAGTAATTGCACCTGATAAAAATCCTCTTCCTAACGGGCTATAGGGAACAAATCCAATTCCTAATTCCCGCACTGTAGGTAAAATTTCATCCTCTGGTTCTCGACTCCAAAGAGAGTATTCTGTTTGCAGTGCTGCAATCGGGTGAACTGCTTGCGCTCGTCGAATTGTAGCGGGAGCAGCTTCGGAAAGTCCTAAATAACGCACTTTTCCTTGCTGAACTAACTCTGCCATTGCCCCTACAGTATCTTCAATGGGTACGGTTGTATCTACCCGATGTTGATAATAAAGGTCAATGACTTCAACTCCTAGACGTTTGAGGGAAGCATCGCAAGCTTGACGGACGTATTCTGGTTTGCCACTAATGCCTTTCCAACCACCATCTTCAGTGCGGACATTGCCAAATTTGGTTGCTAACACTACTTTATCGCGGCGGTCTTTAATTGCTCTGCCTACTAATTGTTCATTAGTAAAAGGCCCGTACATATCAGCAGTATCAAGAAAATTAACTCCCAGTTCTAATGCTCGATGAATTGTGGCGATCGCTTCTTGTTCATCACGACCGCTATAGAACTCGGACATTCCCATGCAACCAAGCCCAATAGTTGAAACTTCTAAACCTTGTTTGCCTAGCTTTCTAGTTTTCATCAACTAATCTCCTACTCAGTAATGGGAAGACAAATTAGGCCCTTGAGTATTATCTCTTTCTCAATCATTGAGTCATCTATTATTAGAAGTATCTCCTGAAGTGCGATCGGTGAACAGGGAATAGAAAACAGGCAACACTCCTAACGCATCGTTTTTACATCAGTTTTCAAGTTAATCAAACACACATCTTGAATTCTGAATTCTCAATTCCAATTCCTATTTCAACTGCACTATAGATAAAACTTGATAACCTTCACCTTGGGGCATACATTGTCCATTAAGCTCAATAGGACAAGCAGTTTTAGTAGGAGAAGGGCGAGTCCCTTCAACATATACCGCTGTTATTTCAACTTCTTTATTATCAAACGATCGCAATTGAGAATGAGAAATTTGCACAGATGGACGCAGCACTAAGCGATTCTGTTTGGCTGAGTTAGTAATTAGAAAAAATTCGTTGCCTGCATAAGCTTTAGGTGACATCACAGGAAGAATTTTTTCATAAATTAACTTGCCTCGCCAAGTCTGTATTTTTGATTCGTTCATACTTTTATTTGATTGCTGCCAGAATCCCAATCGCTTATTTTTAGCATTAGCTTCGGCAATTAAATATTGGGTTTTGGTTTCATAGCAATTGTATAAAGAATCTTGGTCAACTACAGCATTACCTTCTTGTACTAAAAGCAGATTAACTGAACGATTATCCACAAACACTTCACCACTGGCGCGACCATTTTTGAGTTGTTCTGTACTTCTAATTACTACAGGAGATTGAGGTGGTAGCAGTTGTTTTAACCTTTGTGTTGCTGCTAAACTTGATTGCTGGTTAGCTGGTTTAGGTGTATTAATGCAGGCTAGTTTTACCGTCATAGATCGGCCTGCATCATCTTTAATCAAAATTGTATTTCCATCTGCAACACTAACTACTGTGGCTAGCACCAATATTAGTTCAATTAATTCCATGATTTTATCTCTAGTAATTTTTTATTTACCTCATACTATTTCACCTAGTATTGGTGTGCCACTATTTAAGAAAAGCTTTATAGTCTTCAATTTTGCTAGCCAAGCGCGATGCAAGAAACGGACTTGCATCTTTTAATGTTTCATAAATCTGAATTCCTTCTTCTCGATATCGAATAATTTTTTCTTGATTCCAGTAGTGTGGCGGTGGTTGGAGGTTGCTAATTCTATCGGCTAGCTTTACCATCCATATTTCTGGCGGTTGTTTCTTTATTCTTCGCAAACTATCTGCCATTTGCAGATTTTTTTCTAGCGAATTATCTTTAGTTAGTGCAAGTACACCGTTAGCGATCGCTTCTCCAAACTCAGTTTTGATTTCTTCAAAGGTTGTCACAGTGTCTTCAATTATGTCATGCAAAATTGCACATTTGATTGCTAAGTCCCCGTTACGCTCTTTTTCAACATTTAAGGCAGCAATTACTTCCATGCTGACAAAATTTAAGTGCATAATATAAGGTATTTCTGAACCTGGTATTTTCTGCCCTTGATGTGCCTGCGCTGCTTTGTTGAAGGCTTTTATATAACTTTCTTGCGACCAATTTTGTTGCATATAATATAACGCTCTAATTTAATCATCTGGAAATTGCCAAGATGAAATACTTTCTACATTGTTGCTACTGCATTTGAGACAAATAACATCAAATGTTGAATCTATCCATTCATAACCGCAAGTACGACAGTGACAAAAAATATTATTGCGGTTTGCTTGTTTTATACCCTGATGCCATCGCTGTAGTTCATCAGAATTAGAAAACGAAAATTTCTCAGACATTATCGCAATCAATCCTTTGTATAAACGGTGATTTCTCGCGTTGCTACATTACAATTCAAGAATGAAACTATCTCGCAAATGAAAATCAGCTTCTGCACCTCGATAAGTTAATGCCCAATAAGTAACGCCACCATTTCTGTATTTAATAACAGTGGTAATGGCAACTTCAATTATCTGTTCTAACGAAATGATTTTATCCAAATCAATGTTTAATGTCAGTACTAATTTATCCGGTTGATTTTTAACATTAAACGGAAGTATTGTCAAGGCTGTTTCCTCCCTCATCCCTTGACGATAGCCATCAAAACGATAGACATTCCAGTGTCCGGCGGGGGAGAGGTTGAATTCCCAATATTGTTGAGAATTTTTGATGCCAAAGAAAAACTCAAAGCAAGTATCTTCCCACAGTTGATGCTTGCGTGATGGTGTGTTTGATGGTGAAGCAACCAGAATTTCTTTTAAATCGCCTGTAACGGTATAACCGATGCTAAATTGATTAATATTTCGGCTGATATCGCCTGTAATTTCCAAATTAGCTAGGGATTCGCTAGAAGCAAATGGTTGCAAAGAAAATGTCTGGCTATTCATTTAATATCTTTGATGATTTTGCGAATCTGCGTTTCTTGGGATTCGATACTTTCGGTGAGTTTAAACTGGACGATCGCTCTTGCTAAATTATGTTCTGGATGCTTGACTTTGAAATAGACATTTCCTGCTAAATAATCGGCAAAAAATCTTAATCCTAATTCAAAAGCGATCAGACGAATTGCATCGTAGATATAAGCATAGTCATTTTCTGTAAGAAAAGCCTTAGCTACACCAAGATAACCTGCTAAAATTCCCTGGCACAAATCGGTATCGAAATAAACACTGTCCCAATTCTCCGTTTCTTCTCCAACCGGATTGCAACCAGATCGCAAACAATCACCAATATCGTAATGTACCAAACCGGGTTTTACGGTGTCGAGGTCGATGACGCTGACGGCTTGTTGGGTAGCTGTGTCGAACATGACATTATTGATTTTTGGATCGCCGTGCATCAGACGCAGAGGTAGAATGCCTTGAGTTTTGGCATTTTCTAAGATGTGTGCAAAGGTTTGGCGATCGCTAACAAATTGCAAGCAATAATCCACTTCAGGGGTTTTACGCACTTTGGTTGTCGCCAAAGCTTCATTGTATTGCTGGAGGTAAAGCGGTGTAATATGAAATCCTTGTAGGGTATCAGCGAGTTTTTCTGGTGGCAAATCGCTAATCAAATTGTGGAACATGCCCAAGGCATAACCGATTTCTTGTGCATGTGAGCGATCGTGCATGGTATCAAAGGATTGTGAATCTTCAATAAAGCT
Source organism: Nostoc sp. ChiSLP01 (assembly GCA_034531195.2). Taxonomy (GTDB): domain Bacteria; phylum Cyanobacteriota; class Cyanobacteriia; order Cyanobacteriales; family Nostocaceae; genus Nostoc. Next base: position 97,220 of record JAVRBO020000044.1, on the reverse strand, counting down.
AATCGCCCGCCAAAAGGAACCGTCAGCATCTCGCCAGTGGTCTTGTTGATTTTTAGTCAGTAGTACTTGCGGTGTTTCCCAGCGACGATTTAAAGGAGTAGATTGTAATCTATTACGAACATGCTCAGTGAAGATACACATGTTCTGCATTATCAGTTTTGGTTGGCGAAATACCTGTGTATTGATGCGTTGTAAAACAAAATGCTGTTGTTCTGAGGAATCTAAAGTTACTAAAAATGTGTCATTTATATTACCGCTACCGAATGCTTTAGTGGCTGTAACCTTCCCCAGTCCGGCGAATTGGTCAGCGATAGCAACTAGATTTTCTGTACCTTGTCTATTAAGTTCTTTTATCATATTCGTGTTTGTCCTAACTACTCCTCACATACATTGCACAAAGGCAATAGGGGATATCGTAGCGCAAGTATCAAGATAATTTGTAATTCGTAATTAAATGAGAATTCAGGATTGAGAATGTAATTAGCCGGGAATTTACTACCACACTTAAACCCGTTTATTCAACTGATTGTAAAACCGCGATCGCAACAAACTTTCAAGCCTGCTGCCTCTTGCTTGCGATCGCTTTTGAAAACTACTGTATATTAATACGGGGCATGGTGCCCCGCAATCATTCACTAGTTAGCGAATCTCGTCGTTATCAACCCATTCATCATAAGATGAGTCATAACCGATGTAGCGAAGGAAGTATTGGTGACCTTGGATTTGTTGAATGGTGGCAGAATACCAAGCTTCTTGATCGTCATCCCAACATTTTACCTTTTGACCAACTGCATATCCATTGTCATCAGTAGAGCGAAGATCGCGAGTACGAATGTCATCTTCACCTACCCATTCATCATAAGATGAGCCATAACCAAGGTAATGAATAAAAAATTGGTCATCTTGGATTTTTTCAATTGTTCCTTGATACCAATCCTCCTCATCACCATCCCAGACTTCTACTGTTTTGCTGACTGCATACTGACTATTGTCTGACTTCACATCTGACTTTGCAGCAGATGAAACATCTTGAATCGGCTTTTGTGCTTCTTGCTTAATTTCTTCTTTAACTAAAGTATATGCTTGCAAAATTACGCTGCGAGCAACAGTTTGAATTCCCGTATGTTCGTAGTAATTTGTAGTTTGGTCTAGAAATGCTGCTACAAAATCTAAATTATCATCAGCAATCTGAATAAAATTACCCAAATGGCTAGAAATTGATTGCGGAGTGATGCCTGTTTTCGATACCAAGCTATTCATCCACCCTTGTACAGAGTTGAAACTCTGATTAATAAAACCAAGTTTATCAGAGGGACTATTGCCTGGTAAAGAGCTATTAACAGCTAAGAACACAGGATTTTGAGCTATTGCGCCTGTATCAGCGCCACTAATAACTGACTGGATTTTTCCTAAGAAATCTGGGCCTAAGGGCAAAATTCCATCTAGACAAACTAAAGCAACCATCCGCATTAGAGATGCATTTTGATAGTTGTTAGCTAGGGAATTGGCAAACTGTTGGGGATTAGGTTGAGGAATACCATTCAGTTTGCAGAAAGCAATAATTTCTACCGCAATTTTCAGGGCTAAATCAATCGATTGAGTTACATCTGCTTTGGGAGTAAGGTTGCTTAAAAAAGAAAGAAAACCAATTTTCTCACCAACTTTATTAGCTAAAGCCGCCGTCGCCATAGCTGTATCTGCTTTATCAATTATTTGATAAACTTTGATTGCAGACTGGTAGCCATTTTGAGGATCGTAATATAACGCAACAGCGCGATCGCGGATTCTTTGGATTACCTTAGCATCGCTTTCTCCCGTGATGGCGCGGATGTTATTGTCAAACCCCACCAAATTGTTCCATTCACCTGGTGCTACATAATCAAGAGCTTTTAAAACTTTGACAGTGATATTGTCAGCTGGTAATTCGTCAACCAACTGAATAATAGATTTATCCATGAACCGATCCTCAAAAGTCTAAACTATTCTTACAATACGGATCAGAATGGCACAGACAAGTAGTACCAATTGCTACTTAAAAAGTCAGCTATTGTGGTTAACGCTGCGTGAATTACTGAACCGTATTAATAGAGTTCCCAGAATCGGCAAAAAAATAACTTTACAATTCACAAGTCAAAAGTCAGAACTCAGCAATCCTTGAAGTGGCGGATTTAGCCTCAAGTCATATTATCAGGACTTACGCAATCACATAACCCAACCCCGCTTTAGCAAGGTTAGGGAACTAAAGCACAGCTTTAGCGGCTGAAGTTCTAACTCCTGAATTCTAACTCCTGAATTCTGAATTCTGAAAAATTTTAATTTTTCCAACTCAAAAACCGCGCATAAATATAAGCAATTGTTTCATCAAGAACAGTCCGCACACCTTGGCTAGAACCCCACCATTTCTCTGGATCGTAATCTTGGGTTTTGGCAGCAATTACGCCAACTTCAATTTCAGGATTGAGTATTTTTTTAAAAATTAACCAACTCCTACGAGTATGAACATCCAAGGAAAAAAGATTAATTGATTCTACTTTTATATTGGAATTCGATAGCCAGCGATAAAATTCGGCAGCAGAGGCGTAACTACGATCTTTAACTACATAAGGTGTGGGAACAGCTATTACTTTTTCTGCTTCTAAACCGAGTTTATTGAAGGTGGCGGCTGTGACTTCTGCAAAATTATTGTATCCAGTAAGATAAGTTCCTTTTCCTAAAGTGCCTCCGGTGGTAATTATTTGACGATATGAACCGTTTTTAAATTCAATCAACGCTTCTTCTATAGCGTAATCTGGTAGCCATCCTTCAACAACTAATATTTCTGCTGATTTGAGAGGGGAAGTTACGGCGAGATATGAGTGTACATGAGTAATACTGAAAAATATTAAATAAGCAACCACAGTGATTGCAATCGCCCACCCCGGAGCCGTAAGTGTCCACATTTCTTGGCGTTTTATTAGTTTTATTTTTAGAAATTTTTGACGCCGACGTTTTTTTGCCTGCATTAAACTTTAGCTAGACGCTGTTCTTTCAAATAAGTAAATACAGACTTATCACCAATATCGGCAGGAATTGGTTGCACTGTCTTTCGCAGAGCAAATACCAAAAACAACGTTGCCCAAATTCCTAATAAAATACCTTCCCACTCAATTGGTAAAACTCCTACCAAATGTCCTAATAATAGTAGCGGTACTATTGGAGTTAATACTTTAGTTTCCAAGCGATCGAAGCAAAAAGCTTCTTTAAAATAAATACCTGTCAAAGCAACAAAAACAAAACCAACTCCAAATAAAGTAATAGGCTGATTGTAAACGGTAACAGCCAAAGGTTCACTATTAGATAGTGCTAAAATTGCGGATGTTATAGTACCGATCGCCCAAAAAATTTGCAACATCCGGTGCAGTATTATCATGTAGATATGAATCGTAAATAAACTAACACCGAGAGCCAAAATAAAACAAGCATATAGAGGTGTCAGGGCATTTAGAACAGTCGGGTTATTATTAAGCAAAATCAAACCGCTACCGACGGCAAAGCTGAGTGCAGCTATCATTAACCCAGTGCGGTAAATAATTACGCCAGTGCGATCGTGTGAAGTAATTGTAAATTCCCCAAACTGACCTTGATAAACTTGTGGTGCAGGTAGTGTTTGCGTATTCATAGCTAAGAATGTAGTTATGATTCCTGAGTGAGTAGTACGGTAAATTGCTGAATAGTACTTTTATTATTATCGGCAATGATACGAATTTAATGTGAGTATTTCTCAAAGTATGCTCTAGGATATATGAATAATTAGATTTTTAAATTTATTCATAAGCCTGCGATCGCAGTGTTGACTGTTGACGGTTGAGTGATGAAAGCCAGTTTGCTTCAACTCTCAGAACCACCAAGGATACACCGACCGCTGTTAACCGTCAACAGCCAACAGTTAATAAACAGTTATAGTTTTGTCATCAAAACAAGACATGTACGGCATCTTGTAAATTAAGCTGTAACTGTAAATGAGCATTGCCGCTATTGATGGCAATTTCTACCCAGCCGTGACTGCCAACCAAAGCGATCGCCTCTCCCACCTTGACATTACTATAAGTTTCACATCCTGGTATACTCAACCCAGCAGCCTGGACGCACCAGCTTTTACCTTCAACGCAACTTCCGGGAATGTTGCTCGCTAAGTTACCAAAGCCATCTATATATTGAATGCAACCCAGTACACCAGTTGTTGTCTGCTTGCACTCGCCGATATCCAGCTTCACCAAACTGGCTGGATCGATTTCTTGTCCTAGCTGTTTGAGGGGGACACCGCTGGCAAGATAAGCTCCCACTGGTGCAAAAATATCTCTACCATGAAAAGTCTTGCTTGGTTGAGGAGTTCGCCAAAAGTTAAGATTTGTGAGTTCCACAACTGCCATCGCCGGACTTTGGCTTAATACTCCGCTGAAAATGCCATTGTCTGGCCCGACGAGAAACCCTTGAGCAAATTCTACTGCGATCGCCCGTCGCCTGCTGCCCACACCTGGATCTACTACCGCTACATGCACTGTCCCAACTGGGAAATAAGGGTAAGCATTCATCAAAGAAAATCGGGCTGCGGCTATGTCTTGCGGCGGAATTTGGTGCGTCAAGTCTACCACCATGATTTGAGAGTCGATCTGGGCTATTACTCCTTTCATCACGCCCACATAGACATCGCGATCGCCAAAATCGCTTAGCAAAGTCACCAGTGGTTGTCGTTCCATCCAATTCTCAGACATGATTTGACTAAAATTTAGATTTATTCAAAAATTTCTGTAGCAACAGCTACAAAATATATGCTATGTTAAGAATAGAAGACATAAAGGCAAAAATTAAGAGGTAATTCCTATGAATCAAGGTAGACTACAGGCTGCCAGAAAAGCCAGAGAAGCTCACAGACAGAATATTCAAAAAAGCCTAGAACATCGCTTGCAAGTAGCCAGAGCAAAAGGCGACGAACAGCTGATTCGTCAACTAGAAGCTGAGATGAAATATTCCAACTAAATCAAGTTTTCAGTGTTCATAGTTTTGTTGTGTACCCCGCTACAGCGGGTTTTTTTGTTTTCAGGGAGTTTCCAGGTAGTAGTGCCAATCGGCTGTACGACCCTACCTTTTTTACCAAACTTTACTCATATTTAAAATAAAACCAGGCAATATCGGATCGCCACTAACGCTAGCAGGATTATCCAAACATTCCTCTGATAATCCAGGGCGATAAATATAGACTTTGCGTTGCTTACGGTCAATTAACCAGCTTAACTGTATTCCCGGCTCATTCATATACTCCTCCATTTTTTCCTTTAGAGTTTGGAGGTTGTCGCTGGGAGATTTGAGTTCAACTACAAAATCTGGGCAAATCGGGGCAAATTTTTGCTGTTGTTCTGAAGATAGAGAATTCCACCGTTCTAGTTTAATCCAGGAAGCATCTGGAGAGCGCTCTGCACCTGTTGATAGCTTAAATCCAGTACTAGAGCTAAACGTGATACCTGTACCATCCTGTTCTGACCACACCCATAGCTGCCCAAAAATGTTACCTTCTCTATTTCCTGTCTCTGAACCAGTAGGAGGCATAATTACTAATTCTCCAAATTTATTGCGCTCAATGCGTAAATCGCGATTTACTTGACAGAACTCAAAAAATTGTTCGTCTGTCATTTGCATTGATGACGGAATTTGCAAAACCAGGGGGGATGAAAACATGGGGATTTCCTCCAAGTTCGGATGTTAGCCCAGTGACTTTATTTTCACGCAAAGACAAGGACAGTTGCGTGCGGGGGTTCCCCCCCGTTGAGCAAACTGTCCTTTGCAAAGACGCCAACCTAATCTTGGCGTCTTTGCGTCTAATGCAAGAAATCATTTTCAGATTTACTTGTTAGGCTGAGGAGTCAAGCGCAGATAAGGTTTAACTTCCTCATAGCCTTTGGGGAATTTCTCTTTGAGGACTTCTGGATCTTTGAGTGAGGGGACAATTACGACATCCTCTCCATCTTTCCAGTCAGCTGGGGTGGCCACGCTGTATTTATCAGTCAATTGCAGCGAATCGATAACCCGCAAAAGTTCGTCAAAGTTACGTCCCGTGCTGGGAGGATATGTGAAAGTGAGACGGAGTTTTTTGTTGGGGTCAATTACGAAAACCGATCGCACCGTTACAGCTGCGTTGGCATTGGGGTGGATCATATCATAAAGGTCAGAAACCTGGCGATCGGCGTCTGCCAAAATTGGGTAGTTAAGAGTCGTGCTTTGAGTTTCTTCGATATCTCCTATCCAGCCGTTATGTGATTCAACATTATCGACGCTAAGTGCGATCGCTTTGACATTGCGCTTGTCAAATTCTGGTTTGAGCTTGGCAACTGTGCCCAGTTCTGTTGTACAAACAGGTGTAAAATCAGCAGGATGAGAGAACAGCACAACCCAGCTGTCACCTGCCCATTCGTAAAAATCGATGTCGCCGTGTGTTGAGGCTTGTTTAAAGTTAGGTACTGTATCACCTAAGTGGAGAGCCATGTGAGATTCCCTGTAGTTAGAAAAGCATCTGTGTTCTACTTTGTCATCATGACACAAAACCCCTATTCCCCAATCGGGCTTTAGCGGTTTTAAACAAAATTTTAGGTTGTTAAGACTTTCGTATCAGAGAATGGGCATAGGGGAGGCAGTGCGTTGCGGGGGTTCCCCCCGTTGTAGCAACTGCCGTCATTGGGCATTGGGAAAGGGAAAGGGGTAAGGGGAAAAGGGGAAAGATTAAATTTATTCCTTTTCCCTTTAACCTTTAACCTTTTCCCCTGCCTCAACAGATCCCTATCTCGCTACTCCCCAGTCCCTTTTCCCAACGATGATTGCAATACTTTTACTTTTGACTGTCGGTGTTATCCTCAGCACAACTGCAAGTTTTATTTTCGGAGTTCCGTGGTTGATGCCGATTTTGGGTGCTGCTGTACCCTATCCGATTTTCTTGTTACAAGTGCGTCGTCAACAATATAAAAATGCTTTTTGGTGGATGTTACTGTGGGGAGTGTTGCAGAGTATTGCTGTAATTGTAGCAACAGCGATCGCCCCGCAAACAGCAGCAAAAGTCATTCTTCGCGGAGAGTCATACACTACGGAAATGTTTCACTGGATTCGCACAGGCGAAGGTATGGAAGGAACAGTTAGTTTGTTTTTACCAAACCATTTATTGCATTATGGAATTTTTTGTATTCTGTGTGTTGTTAGCATCAGTAGCACTGCATTAATCTTTGGCACTTGGATGCTAAATTATATGAATTTCTATGTTGCACAATTGGTAAAAATGAGTGCTAAACCTTGGTTAGCAGCTATTTTAGGGTGGTATCCTTGGTCACTTGTGCGGGTAATTGGGTTTATTGCAACTGGGGTGGCTTTAGCTGCATTAGGATTAAATTTATTAACTCGCATTAGAGGCGAAGTTCCTAAATCTGCCTTTCCGAAAACTTATATGTTAATTGGAATTATTTTTGTTATTGCGGATATTATCATCAAAGCAATTCTAGCGCCCATTTGGCAAAAACTACTGTTGTCTGCGTTGGGTTAAATTAATTAGACATCTTCAAAAATAAACGTAGAGACGTAGCATTGCTACGTCTCTACAATGGTTCTGGATAACATATATTTAATTTGTGGAGATGTCTATTTATAGCCGTAGCCAGATATGTTAGGACATTTTCAAAGGGTGAAAGGTAGCAATAGCAATGCTTTTACCTCCTGCCTTCTGCCTCCTGCCTCCTGCCTCCTGCTATATTTGCCAAAATTTTCTCATAGGCCTGGATTGTTTGCTTAGCGATCGCATCCCAACTAAAATTTACATAAGCATGTTTTTGGGCATTTAATCCCCGTCGTTGTCGTTCTGTAGGATTTTGCAAAGCTACTTGCAGTAAATCTACAAGTGCTTCGACATTTGTTGTACCCACCCAACCCGACTCACTATCGCGTATTTGTTGACAAATATGCACTTGGTCTGAAATGACTACGGGTATTCCTGCCAGCATAGCTTCAGCTACAGCAATGCCAAAATTTTCATAGTAGGAAGGTAAGACGAATAAATCAGCAGCTTGTAGTAAACTAGCTTTTAATTCACCAGTAACAAAGCCAGTAATTGTAGTGTGCGATCGGAGTGGTGAATTTTGAATTTGGGATTTTATCTTTTCTTCGTAATCAGGATCTTGGGGATTTGTACCAGCTAAAACAAAATGAAACTTATAACCAACTCCTAATAATTTTTCTAGCGCCGGAATCAACAAATTCAACCCCTTTTTTGGGTCAATTCGTGACATAAATAATACTAACGGTATCTCATCAGGAATATTGAATAGCTGACGCGTTATATTCCTCCCCTCTCTTCCTTTTAATCCTTCTTGTTTCACACCCAAAGGAATTACCAAATCTGGCGTCAAAACTCCAAATCGTTCTGATATTTTAGCTTCTTGTTCGCTAGTAAAATGAATTGCTGCCGCACCAGCTAAATTTTGGCGTTCTATAATTGCTGTATAAATCTGTTTTAATTGCTTTTTCTTGCGTAAATCAGCCGGATCGAGAGTACCCAAAGGACGCAAAATATAAGGTAGATTTTGCTGGCGACAGACAATAGCAGCAGCACTACTTATAGGCGAAAATAAAGCATGAATATGTGCAATATCAAATTCCTTACCATGACGTTTTAGCCACTTTAATAAATCTAGAGAAAATTTGTAGCGACGAAATGGCGCACAACGAAAGTAAATGATTTCATAACCATCTTGTTTAATTGGGCGATTTAAAGGAACATCCAAAGGTATTTGACCTGTATCGCCATTACTATCAGTAGTCAAAATTGTAACATCTACTCCCTCTTTTACCAAAGCTGGAGCTAATCCCAGCACCATTTGACTGGGGCCGCCATAAATCAAAGAAATTGAGGGAACAATTTGTAAAATCTTCATTTTTTTGTCATTTGTTATTTGTTCTTTGTCCTGTGCTGTTGACTATTAACTAACTCTTGATAAAACTCTAACTGCTGTTTAGCTAAAGCTTTATTTGTGTATTTAATCATTGCTTTTTGATAACCCATTTCCCCAAGACTATGAGCAAAATATGGTTTATCCATTAATTCAACTAAGCAATTTGCAAGGGCTTGAGCATCACCTTCAGGAAAAATTAAACCAGCATCACCAATTACATGGGGAATTTCACCAGAATCAGAACCAATCACAGGCACTTGACAAGCCATTGCTTCAATTAAAACATGGCCGAATTGTTCTTTCCAACCAGCAGATGTTAAGGTTTTAAATTTGTAAGTTGTTTCTGAAGGCAGTACCAAAGTACTCATTAAATTAATATAGTTCGCCACCTCATTATGAGGAACGCTTTCTACTAAAATTAACTGTTCTTTAATATTGTTTTCTGTCGCTATTTTGAGTAATTCAGCTTTTAATTCTCCCCGTCCCAATAAAAGTAATTTCCAAGGTTTATTTTTTAAACTTACTAAGGCTTTTAAAAGCGTTAACAAACCTTTTTCTTGGACAAAACGACCAACAAAACCCACTACAAATTCTTCTTTTTCAATACCTAAAATTGCTGCTAACTCTGGTTGTGCTTTGGGAGTGAATAAACTTTCATCTACACCCAGTTGCGGCATGACTTTAATTGGCCCTCGATATCCACGTTGCTGCAAAATTTCTGCCCCATCTTGGTTACCAGAAATAATGCCGTGGCTTTGATTAAGGTTATATTTTTCTAATAACGCAACTGGTAATTTTAATTCGTATGGTAGGTTCCACCAGGTAAAAAATACATTTTTAGCTTTGAGTCCTAATAGCTTATTTAAAGCAATCATCTGAGTATAAGCTAATCCTCTAGACCCTTGTTCTACCTGGATAATTTGGGGACGAAATTGTTTGAATAAAGATATCAAATCAGCACCAAAGGTTAGAAGTCCCTGATGATTTTGGCTGAAGTTAGAGACCGGAACTATTTTAAATGAACCTTCATCGCGATATTCAGTTTCAATAATTTTGTTTTGTACGCCGCCAGGATTCCAACGCTTTGGAACTACAACTGTTACTTCAATGTCAGGTTGTAGTTGAGATAAAGCGCGTAATTTTTCACAGTTGAGGTCTACAATATAAGTGTGACTAGCAACTAAAATCTTCATTTTTATTTGTAATTTGTGATTTTTGATTCAGTAACTTTTAACTCCTAACTCCTAACTCCTAACTCAATTTCTCCATCCAAACGAGTGTAAATTTGACCATCATTCCATACTGATTGGATGACAGTACCCAAGGCTTTGAAAAAACCCAAAGTGTAAAAAATACCGCGAGTGGCAATTTTGATGGGGGAACCGCTTTTGTGGCAAGGTGGGCGTCCCAAGACGTGGCAATCAAATAAACGTGCGTATAGGCGTAAAGCTTGAGTAACTGTAAGGTTTTTCAGTCCCATTAAGAAATGATTGTGGTAAAAGGTGAGTTGATATTTGAGCGATCGCATACTAATATCATGACAACCACCAGTCTCTTCACCTAGATGCACCAAATGAGCCTCTGGGTCGTACCAAATCTTATATCCCGTCTTTCGTACCCGCAAACAAAAGTCTGATTCTTCGCGGACTGCACTACCGCGAAATCTCTCATCAAAACTCAGTCCGTGCTGAGTAAAAATTTCGCGGCGAAAGGACATATTGCAACCCCTTGCTGTCAGTACTTGCTGGGGTTTAGTCGTATGTACTAAATCAATATGATACCAAGCTATTCCTGGATCCATAGCTTCAGGAGGCAAATATTCAATCTCTAAATCTCCTCCAGAATCACCCAGTTTCATCCTGTCGAATACCCGTCCAGCAACAGCCCCCACTTCTGGGTTTTGCAGATAATTTTTCGCATGGGCTGATAACAATCCAGGCGTCAACTGAACATCATCATCAATAAATAATATTATTTCACCAGATGACCGCCGCACAGCATAATTCCGCGCCCCAGGTAAACTCGCCCAATCTAACCGCAACCATTTAATTTTACCTGCTGCCGCCATTTCCTCTAAATAGGCTTGAATTTCAGGTTCGTGTTTTGCGGTTTGGTCTACCACCAAAACTTCAAAATTGGGATAGTCTTGTTTGAGTACATCCACAATACTATCCCGTAGCGGTTCCTCCCGACCGTATGTCGGAATAACCACTGTAATTAAAGGCAAATTATTCATAATTTTAGTCATTAGTCATTAGTCATTTGTCATTGGTCATTAGTTTTTACCCGCGTCCCCTTGTCTCCGCGTCCCCGCGTCCCCTTGTCTCCCTCATCCCCTTTATCCCGCTGCTGCTGCATATAAATGATCAAATAACTCATTTTGCTTTTCAGAGTTATGCAAAATTTGTGCTTGAGCTAATGCTCCCGCACTTAAAAATTCATAATGTTCTCGTTTATCGCTTCTATCAATAAATTGTATGATTTGTTGTAGCGCTTGTTCTGCTAAATAGTCATAGGTATTATTGAGAACTTCCCAATATTCATTAGTTTTAGTTTTTTCTCCATGTGCCCAATCAGCCCAGTGTCTAAGATCGTTGGTTGGTAATTCTAAAATATAGCCATTTTCGTTATGACGAATAAACTCTGGTAAGGCGCATATATTTGTTGTAATTGCTGGAGTGGCAACGGAAAATCCCTCGATGATACTAAAGCCATAAGTATCATGTAATGTAGGCATTAATTGAAAATGGCTTTGGGATAGTAATTCAATAACTTTGTCGTTAGGAAGATTTTTATGGAAGACAACGTTACTTAAATCCAGTAACTTTAAATCTTCTAAATATTTGGTGGTATCGGGAAAATCTGTAGGTACTCCTGAACCATGTCCTAGTCCCGATATTATATGGATAGTAACAGGTAAACCTAATTTTTCAGCTTTCTTTGCTAGCCTTAAAGCAACAACTCCACCTTTTCTTGCAATGTGGTGTCCTACAAAAATAAGCTGTAAATTTTCGTTTGGTTGATAAGTTTTTGCTTTGTCAGTTCTGGTACGAAAATTTGGATGAATTACATCTAATTTCTTACTTAATTTATCTTCTATTCCCCACCCTTCTATTCGCTTAAGAAACCTCATTTTGGCATAATCTGATATTGCTATAAGTTTTTGGCAATTATCTAGTGCTAAACGATTGTTTAATAATTCATAAATTACTGTTTCGCGTTTATTTTGAGGATTTCTATACAAAAAACGGTGATCTTCAAATGTGACAAACCAAGGTTTATTTGTATATAAAACTCTGTTGAAAGAATGAACAACCTGATATTTTTCCCATGATGGTTGCCAAGGGAAAAAACTTCCCAAAGGATACCAAAGTTTTTCTATAGGATATCTACCTGTAGGAAAAGATTTGGCATGGATTAGTTTATGCCTAGAATTACGTGGTAAATTAGGAATTCTAATGTGATTATTACCACATATGATAACTTTTGCCATTTTTTTCTGATTTAAATTGTTTTTAGACGTTTTTTCTTGTTTTTTGGGTTGGGGTCGGCATCTTCCTTTTCTTGTTTTTCCAGTTCTGGCAATTTAAAAAGAACTCCCGCAAAAAACCAATAATAGACTGCAACTGGATCTACATCCAAGGGATAGTAGTAGGTGTTGTAACTAATAAACAATATAAACACCCATAAAGCTGCTCCGTAACTGCGGAAATTACGGTTTTTTATCGAACGATAGGTTTTGAAGGCAATAATTGTTAAAGTCGTGACTAAAGCCAAAAATGCTAGTACTCCAACAATCCCAATTTCATAAAGTACTTTGGGGTAATAAGTTTCTACCAGCTTAGTTTCGCCCATTGTACGGGCAGAGTTAGTTGCTCTACCTAAGCCACTACCTAAAGGCCCGTCTACGTTTTTCCAGTTTTCTTCAAATTGCTGAACGATAAAATCTTGGGGCGGTGAAGCTTCCCAACGACTGGTAAAACTCGCGGTTCTCTCTTGGACGACAGCAGGGTTAGTTATCATTGCTATTCCCAAAATAAAAGCTAGTCCTATTCCTATGGGAATAAATCGTTTTAGGTTACCAATTTGACCTGTGAGTAATAGCAAAATTCCAAAGCAGGTTGGTACTAAAGCTAAAGCAATTCTCTGTCCAGAAATGACAGCATTAATAAATACTGAACCTAAAGCACCTAAGCCGACTAATCGCCAGATTATTGAGGGGTCAGTAAAGCCAGTAGCAAAGGTAAAGAAGGTGCTGGAAATTAAAAACCATGCCCATTGCCAAGGGGCGACAAATGTTCCTGGTAAGCGAATAACTCCTTCTTCAGGACTATATAGTAGTGCTCCACCAAAATAACACCGCGCTTCTAGTGATGTGACAAATAGAGCATTTCCTTCAAGACCTCTAGTGCCTTTACATATACCAGTGAATAATAAGAAGTATTGAATAAATCCCAGCACGCAGCAAATCAGTATGAGGGAAACTTGGAGGCGCGATAACAATAAAAAATCCTGTTTATCGCGAATTAAATAGTAAGCACAAGCAATCAAAGGTACATAACCTAAAAGTACTTTTAGTCCCAAAATTCCCATACCTAAAGGTAGTTCTTTGGGTGCCTTTTGTAAAAGTCCCACGCTAGGGGGGTTAAACTGTTGTCCGCCATTGACAAACAACAGCGTTAACATACAGCAAGCCAAAACAATATAAAGTGGAGTTTTAATTCCTGGGGGAATAATTATCGGTAGCCCTTGTTTGCGGCAAGTTTGCCAGAGTCCAATCAGTGCTGGAACGTAAAAAGCATCTTTAGCTAATTGCAGTACCGGACTATTACCTAGATAGTAAGTGATAGTACCGCCAGCAGGTACGTAAATGATGAAGGCATATAGGGCTTGGCGGGGATATTTGTAAGAAAGGGACATGACAATTATCCCCAAGACGCCAGGAACTGCTGCTTTAATTCCAGCTACGAAAAAAAGTACGATACCCAAGAAGACACCGCCACAGGTGGCGGTGGTGAGTAAGCTGGTGAGTTCTTTACGCGCTTGGGCTGCTTTGCGCTTTTGGGCTAACTGTTCTTTGAGGCTAAGGGTAGGAGCTTCTGGCTTTTTTGAGCGTTTGTATTTTTTCTGCTTGGGTTTTGCCATTTGAGGGGGGTGGGGAGATGGGGAGGCAGGGGAAAAGGTTAAAGGGAAAAGGTTAAAGGGAAAAGGTTAAAGGGAAAAGGAATAAATTTAATCTTTCCCCTTTTCCCCTTTTTCCCTTACCCCTTTCCCCATGCCCTGTTTGGCCCATGCCCCACTCAGTTTATGCTATGTATTGCTGAACTTTTGAGACTAATTCATTTGTCCAGTGGTTGGCAAGTTCGGCATTGGCGGCTTCTACCATAACTCTGATTAACGGTTCTGTACCAGAGGCGCGAACTAAGATTCTACCAGAATCACCCATTGCAGCCTCAGCAAGAGCGATCGCTTTTTGCAGAGGTTGGCAATCTTTCCATCCCAAACGGCGATCGCGGTCTATAACTCGCACGTTACGCAATAATTGAGGATAGGTCTGGAAGCTTTGGTCTACTAATTCTGCTAGGGAAACACCTGTTTGTTTTACTAAAGCTGCTATATGTAAGGCTGTTAATAGACCATCGCCTGTTACGGCATAATGACGGCAAAGTATGTGACCTGATTGTTCGCCGCCTAGCATTCCCCCTGTCCGCAGCATTTCGGCTTGCACGTATTGGTCGCCGACTGCGGTACGAATCAAGTTACCACCAATTTCTTGCCAAGCTTTTTCAAAGCCCAAGTTAGCCATGACTGTAGACACAATCAAGTTGTCTGGGAGTTGTTGTTTTTGTTGGAGGTGGCGTCCCCAGAGGTAGAGAATGTAATCGCCGTTAACTTGCCTGCCTGTATTATCTACTGCTAAGACGCGATCGGCGTCGCCATCAAAGGCAAAGCCGATGTCGGCGTTGTGTTCTTGTACGGTTGCTGCCAGAATATCTAAGTGGGTGGAACCGCAATTGACGTTAATGCGATCGCCATCTGCTTCGTTATGCAAGCAAATTACCTCTGCACCCATCTGTGTAAATACTGTTGGTGCTAATCCTACTGCTGCTCCCCACGCCAAGTCTAAAACAATCTTCATTCCTTCAAGATTGAAGTCGCCATCCAACGGTTTTTTCAAGGCGTCGCCATAATGGTCGATTAACTCAAAACGTGAGTAATGCCTCCCGCAATTACTGTGAGTAGCAGCAGTTGATATATTGCCACGCAGTCCCGCTTCAATTTCTGCTTGCAATAGTTGTGGTAACTTTCCGCCATCAGCACCAAAAACCTTAATGCCGTTGTCTTCTGGAGGGTTATGACTGGCAGAAATCATTACTCCACCAATGGCATCACTGATACTCGTGAGATAGGCAACGCAAGGAGTGGGACACAATCCCAAATACCAAACCTCTAATCCTGCTGCTGTTAATCCCGCACTCAAAGCCATTGCCAGCATATCGCTAGAGTTTCTGGAATCTTGTCCGAGAATCACCGGCCCCACACTAGTGGCATGGTTACGTAAAACAATACCCGCCCAAAACCCAATTTGCAATGCCAGGGGCGCACTCAGTAATTCTCCCACTCGTCCGCGAATACCGTCTGTGCCAAATAACGGATTTGCTGGTAGCGCTAGTAAATTCAGTGCAAAACTGCTCTCAATGCCTTTGCCTAATCCATTCGGTTCGGAGGCAGAATTCCCAACAATGCCTGATGTCCGAGTTACAGATGAAACCATATTTTTAAACACTCCACACAATAAACTGAAAAATAGCACTTGAGACTTGATTGAGCAATTTCGGCATTCTTTATTCTCTTTATATATTTGCTTCAGATGAACTTATTTTTACGTAAAAATACTTAAAGAAATTTCCTGAGATTGTAAATATTTCATGAATTCGGTATTGGTTTTTACGTTAGTAAATAAAGTTGACCTATTTTAACTAATTCTTCTCTTTATGCCCTCTATCTTAGTCTGGACTCTTATACGTATTAGTTAATACTTAATGTCTTTTTTAATTAAAAGCAATAAATCATACTTCCAATATTTAAGTAATATTTCCTTAAAGTCGAGAATGAAAGTAAAATCTAGCTGCTAACAAGAAAAAATCAAAATCCCAGCAATATAAGCTTTTATTCATTTATTGGCTTGTTGTGTAAAATGCTACTAAAATAAAATAGCTTAAAAAATTTTAATATAAATTCTCATCAAATAGTTTTAAGGTAACGTTTTAATGGCCTTTTTAGCCGTTGGTCAGTTAAAACTCCGGCAGTTGACTTTTTAAAGTTGAGAAATTTAGTATGAGCAGCAATTTAGCAACCAAATTACGTGTAGGCACTAAAAAAGCCCACACGATGGCAGAAAATGTAGGTTTTGTCAAGTGCTTTTTAAAAGGAGTAGTCGAAAAAAACTCTTACCGGAAACTAGTTGCTAACTTCTACTTCATCTACTCAGCGATGGAAGAGGAGATGGAAAAGCACCGCCAGCATCCAATTGTTTCTAAAATTTATTTTCCCCAGTTAAACCGCAAGCATACCCTAGAGCAAGACCTGAATTATTACTTTGGTGCGAACTGGAGAGAGCAAATCCAACTATCTCCCGCAGGTGAAGCTTATGTAAAGCGGATTCGGGAAATATCTGCAACAGAACCAGAACTGTTAATCGCCCATTCATATACTCGTTACCTGGGTGACTTATCTGGGGGACAAATTCTCAAAAATATTGCTGTAACGGCAATGAATTTGTCTGATGGGCAAGGTACCGCTTTCTATGAATTTGCAGATATTTCTGATGAAAAGGCATTCAAAGCCAAATATCGCCAGAATTTGGATGAATTACCTTTAGACGATGCTACAGGCGATCGCATTGTTGATGAAGCTAACGCCGCCTTTGGGATGAACATGAAGATGTTCAATGAATTGGAAGGCAATTTGATCAAAGCGATCGGTGTAATGTTGTACAACAGCCTCACACGGCGTCGTACACGCGGTAGCACTGAACTCGTTACTGCTGAGTAGTTAGTGGAGAGTAGTGACAGTTGGCTTAATGTCAACTTATAATTCAAAAAAATTCCCACCAAAAATACTTAGTAAATGCTGAGTACTAAATGCGGAGTGTGGAGTGTGGAGTCATTATTCCAGACAGCTTGATGAAAAATAATTCATAAATGTTTCTGGGGAAATACTGAGCGCCAAAAACGCTCAAAATATTTAGGGGCAATAGCCCTGTGACTGCTTTTGATTCGTGAAAGCAAGCATGGGGAGATTGCCCCTCAATTATGTTGGGCATGGGGCATGGGGCATGGGGAAAGGGAAAGGGGTAAGGGGAAAAGGGGAAAGATTAAATTTATTCCTTTTCCTAAAGTAGGCAAAAGTTATAGTAATGCTGTTTAATTTTTGAACTAATCTACTTAAGCACAGACGTAATTAATCGCTCTCTATCCACTCTGTGTACTTCTTCAGAAGTCCTTGAGCATCAGCAAACATCTGTATTTTATCCTTTAAGATTTACCCATCAAGGGGCTAGAATTGTTACGATAGTTTCAGATTAGACGTTGAAGCCTTGATCCAATCTGAAACCTTAGAACTATTAGAATGGCATCGTTTGTGCCACCACCTTTCCACCTTTGCGGCAACTAAACTGGGGGTCATAGCCGCCCGTCATCTGAAAATACCTGATTTTCAGGCAGAAAGCGAACAGTTGTTAAACCAAACCAAAGAAGTCTATCAACTGGAAACTCGCCTGACTACAGGACTGTCATTTGAGGGAATTCAAGATATTGGTGATTCCTTAGAACGGGCAGAACGCAGCGGAATTTTGGCAGGAGATGAACTCTTAGCGATCGCCACCACCTTGGCTGGTGCAAGAAATTTGCGCCGTGTCATTGACAATCAGGAAGATTTGCCAATACTCACAGATTTAGTTGCAGATTTGCGGACTTATCCAGAACTAGAACAAGAAATTCACCGCTGTATCGACGAACGCGGGCAGGTAACTGACCGCGCCAGTCAAAAACTCGGCGAAATTCGCACAGATTTGCGGCGAGTACGCACGCAAATTACCCAAAAGCTGCAAAATATAATACAGGCAAAATCTGGGGCAGTTCAAGAACAGATTATTACCCAACGGGGCGATCGCTATGTTATTCCCGTCAAAGCACCCCAAAAGGACGCCATCCCCGGTATCGTTCACGATACCTCCACCAGTGGTGCGACGCTCTACATCGAACCGAATTCCATCGTACCTCTGGGCAACCAACTGCGGCAGATCGTTAGGAGAGAGCAAGCAGAAGAAGAAGCAATTCGCCGCGCTTTGACCGAGCAAGTAGCCGCAGTCAAACCAGATTTGGAAAGGTTGCTAGCAATTGTCACCACTTTAGATTTAGCAACCGCTAGATCTAGGTATAGTTACTGGTTAGGAGCCAACCCCCCGCGATTCATCCAGCCGCAAGAAAATGAAATGATTACTTTGCGGAACTTGCGGCATCCCCTGTTAGTATGGCAGCAACAGCACGAACAAGGGCAGCCAGTAGTTCCCGTGGATTTACTCATCAGCCCTCACATTCGGGTAGTAACGATTACCGGGCCAAATACAGGTGGTAAAACTGTTACCCTAAAAACTCTAGGGTTAGCAACATTGATGGCCAAAGTGGGTTTATTTGTCCCCGCCCGCGAACCAGTGGAAATTCCTTGGTTTGACAAAGTGCTGGCAGATATTGGCGATGAACAATCTTTACAGCAAAGTTTATCTACATTCTCCGGGCACATCCGGCGGATTAGTCGGATTTTGGAAGCATTGGGGGAAGACACGGAGACACGGAGACACGGAGAGAAGTCTGAGCGGCGGCTTCCGCCGATCGGAACTTCGGGAGACGCGGAGAACGATAACATCACCGCGTCAGAGCGTCACCTCGTCCCCGCGTCTTCTTCCCTAGTTTTACTCGATGAAGTTGGTGCAGGCACCGATCCAGTAGAGGGTAGCGCCCTAGCGATCGCCCTGTTGCAATATCTCGCTAATCACGCCCAGCTAACTATTGCCACCACTCACTTTGGCGAACTCAAAGCCCTGAAATATGATGATGAGCGGTTTGAAAATGCCTCTGTAGAATTTGACGAAAGTACTCTCTCGCCTACTTACCGTTTGTTGTGGGGGATACCAGGGCGTTCTAATGCTTTAACAATTGCGCTGCGCTTGGGATTAAAACCAGAAGTGGTAGAACAAGCAAAAAGCCAAGTGGGAGAAGCAACAGATGAAGTTAATCAAGTAATTGCTGGGTTGGAAGCGCAACGCCGTCGCCAGGAAACCAAAGCTGCGGAAGCTCAAAATTTGTTGCAGGAAGCAGAACGTTTATATAAACAAGTATCTGCTAAAGCTGCGGCGTTGGAGGAGAGGGAAAGCACTTTGCGGGCTTCACAAGAAGTAGCAGTGCAACAAGCGATCGCCCAGGCAAAAAATGAAATTGCCCAAGTGATCCGCCGCCTGCAAAAAGGTACGCCAACAGCACAAGACGCCCAGCAAGCAACCAACGCATTAAATCAAATTGCCCAGCAATATCAGCCAGCAACCCCAGCAAAACCAAAACCTGGGTTTATGCCGAAAGTAGGCGATCGCATCCGCGTTTCCAAGCTGGGACAGACAGCAGAAGTGTTAACCGCACCTGACGCAGATGGAGAATTAAGCGTTCGGTTTGGGCTGATGAAAATGACTGTGAAGTTGCAAGATGTAGAATCTTTAGATGGCCAAAAAGCCGAACCAATCGTCAAACCTAAACCAGCCCCAGCCGCAGTTACACCACCACCGCAAAATGTCCCAGCAATTCGCACCTCGCGAAATACAGTTGATTTGCGTGGTAAGCGGGTAGCTGATGCCGAATTGATTCTCGATAAAGCTATCTCGGAAGCTACAGGCCCGATATGGATTATTCACGGATACGGAACTGGTAAATTGCGACAAGGCGTCCACGCCTTTTTGCACCAGCATCCGAGAGTTAACAGCTACGAAGCCGCAGAACAAGCAGATGGCGGGAGTGGTGTTACCATCGCGCACATAAACTGAACAAAGATAAAAGCGATTGCACCTTTGATTGATGCTAGGAGCGATCGCTTTTACCTTTTCAATAAATTGATGTGACTTCGACGGCTGAAGGGGTGATACCGTTTCACCTTAAGATTGATACAGATGGCAAGCTCTTGAAGCTCTTGAGACAGGGGGAGCAAAAATAATGATTTGTATGAATAATTTCGTGAAATGGTATGACAAAGAAATTATAAGGCTACTAATCCGCACATCCAAACCTACAGCAGTATCAACTCACAAAAGAAACAAGACTTACGCTGTCACATCAAAGCTTTACTTTCCTTTACTTTCGTTCGCATAAATAAATCTAATGCTTATTAATATGTCAAAAATTAATGACAATTTCCAATTTAAATGGCAGTAAAATTAAACACTGGGATAAAAATCATAGAAAAAACTTATAGAATATCAATCAAAAATCAGCAGGTTGCATCACAAAAATTTAAAATAATAGTAGTCGGGCGAGTCAGCAGATAAATAAAATTATTTACCCTAAACATACAAAAAACGAGCGAAAACTTATCCAAATGATTTTGGAATTATTTAAACAATCCTTTTTAGTACTATAATAAGTTTTTTTTAGCTGATTTAAGAATTGATGTCACTGCAAGTGACAAAATAAACATGAGTATTATCCTTGCCGATTACAACTCGATCGAAGTTCTTTTTGATGGCATAAACACCTTCATCTACCGTGCTTTCAAAGAATCAGAAAAGACTTCAGTAATTATTAAAACTTTAAAAGCTGAATATCCCACCATAGAACAAATTGCCCAGATAAGGCACGAATATCAAATACTGCAATCTTTGGAAATAGAAGGAGCTATTCAACCTCTAGCCTTAGAAAGCACACAAAATGGTGTTGCACTTATCTTGCAAGATTTTGAGGGGGAAACACTCAAGCATATTATTAGCACGCACAATTTAAAACTCAACAACTTTTTGCAAATTGCTATTCAATTAGCTACAACTCTATATCAACTATATCAAAATCATCTGATTCATAAAGATATTCAACCTCATAACATTCTCATCAATTCCAACACAGGTAAAATAAAAATTATCGACTTTAGCATTGCATCACGTTTATCTAGAGAAAATCAGATAGTTAACGATCTCAATTTGCTAGAAGGTAGCCTAGCTTATATGTCACCTGAGCAAACTGGGAGAATGAACCGCTCAATAGACTATCGAACCGATTTTTACTCCTTAGGCGTAACATTTTACGAAATGCTAACTAGCAAGCTGCCCTTTGTCGCAGATGACCCTTTAGAATTAGTTCACTCACACATTGCTAAAATCCCAATTCCGCCTCACGAATTAAATGCCAAAATACCGCTAGCAGTTTCTGATATTGTCATGAAATTATTAGCTAAAACTGCTGAGGAAAGATATCAAAATGCCTTAGGTTTAAAAGCTGATTTAGAACTATGTTTACGCCAACTGCAAACAACTGGAAAAATTGAAGATTTTGTTGTTGGTCAACTTGATTTATATAGCCAATTTCTGATTCCCCAAAAACTTTACGGTCGAGAGCGAGAAGTTGCCAAATTGATCGAAGCCTTTGAGCGAGTTAGTACTGGTGCAACTGAGTTAATGCTAGTTAGTGGTTATTCTGGTATTGGTAAATCTTCCCTAGTAAATGAAGTTCATAGACCCATAATTCGCCAGCGCGGCTATTTTATTTCAGGAAAGTTTGACCAGTATAAACGCAATATACCTTATGCTTCATTAATTCAAGCTTTTCAAGAATTAATGCGACAGCTATTAACAGAAAGTACTGCCAAAATAACAAACTGGAAAACAAAAATTTTAGAAGCAGTTGGTGTTAATGGTCAAGTTATTATCGACGTTATTCCTGATGTCGCAAAAATTATCGGCTCTCAGCCGGAAATACCAGAACTAGGAATTAATGAAGCTCAAAACCGCTTTAATAGATTATTTCAACAATTTATTCATGTATTTTCTCAAGCCGAACATCCACTGGTAATTTTTCTGGATGACTTACAGTGGGCAGATGCAGCTTCCCTCAAGTTAATTCAACTCCTGATTAATGACCCTGAGAGTAAACATTTATTAATAATAGGGGCATATCGCGATAACGAGGTGACTTCAAGTCATGCATTAATATTAACTCTAGAAGAATTGCAAAAATCAGGTGCAAATATTAACAATATTGTTCTCCAGCCTTTGGAAATTTGGCATATCAAGCAATTAGTTAACGATACACTGCGTAGTTGTCTAGAAAAGTCACAGGAACTAGCTGATTTAGTATTGCACAAAACCCAAGGCAATCCCTTTTTTGTAACCCAGCTACTTAAATCTCTTTACCAAGATAACTTGTTATTTTTTAATTTTGATACAGGGTGTTGGGAGTGGAATATTGAACTGATTCACGAGATTGATATTACTGATAATGTCGTTGAATTAATGGTAAATCAAATTCAAAAGCTATTACCAGCGACACAGCAAGTTTTAAAATTAGCTGCTTGCATTGGCGATAAATTTACTTTAGATATTTTGAGTATTGTTAATCAAAAATCTTTGTCAGAAACAGCCAAAGAGCTATGGGAAGCTTTGCAAGCAGGTTTAGTTTTACCCATAGATTCATCTTATAAAATACCCCTAGTTGTTAGTGAGGATTTAGAAGAACAGCAAATAATTGCATACAAATTTTTGCACGATCGCGTACAGCAAGCCTCTTATTCTTTGATTCCAGACATTGAAAAAAAAGCAACTCATCTGAAAATTGGGCAATTGCTTCTTCAACAAACTTTGCTCGAAGAGCGAAAAGAAAATGTCTTTTATTTAGTAAATAACTTAAATCATGGCATTGATTTATTTACTTTGGAATCAGATAAATATGAGCTAGCTGAACTTAATCTTATAGCAGCGCAGAAAGCAAAAGCAGCAGCAGCCTATGAGTCGGCCATGCGTTATTTAAAAGAAGGTTTGAGGTTATTAACAGTAGATAGCTGGCAAAATCAATACGAATTAACATTATCAATTTATGAATCAGCGGTAGAAGTTGCGTACCTCAATGGTGATTTTGTACAAATGGAGAAATGGGCGAACCTTGTTCTACAGAAAGCAGAGATTCCACTGCATCAAATGAAAGTCTATGAGGTAAAAATCCAAGCTTGTATGGCACAACTCAGACCAGTTGAAGCATCGAAAATTGGTTTACAAGCCCTAGAATTGTTAGGTATTAGTTTTCCAGCGTCGCCTAGCTTATCAGACATTCAGCAAACTCTCAATGAAACAGCTACTAATTTAGCTACAAAAAAAATAGAAGACCTGATTAACCTACCGTTAATGACAGATATAGATAAGTTAGCAGCTATCAGGATGCTAACTTGTATGGGTTCGCCTACCTATCAAGCTGCTCCTGCATTATTTCCGTTGGCGATCTGCGAACAAGTAAATTTATCTATATTTTATGGAAATGCATCTTTTTCTGCTTATGGTTATGTTTGTTATGCAGTAATTTTAAATAGCATTATTCAAGATATAAATTCAGCTTATAAATTTGGTAAATTAGCATTAAGCTTAGTTGAAAAGCTAAATATTTTAGAATTAAAAACAAGCATATTTTTTGTAGCTGCATCATGTACGATGCATGGAAAAGTCCATGTTAGAGAAACGTTACCATTTTTGGAAAATGCCTACTCTAGTGGGTTAGAAAACGGACAGTTTGAATACGGTTGTTATGCTGCGGTACAAAAATGTCACCATTTATATTTCATTGGCGAAGAATTGCCAAAGCTGGAAAAAGAAATAGCAAAAATCAGTGATGTTCTAGCTCAACTTAAACAGGAAAATGCTTTAAGTTGGAATGCAATGTTTCATCAGTCAGTTTTGAACTTGCTTTGGCCTTGTGAAAATCAGTGTGGTCTAATGGGTGAAGTATACAAGGAAGACGAATCATTGCCACTACTGGAAACAGCTAATGCTAGAACTGGACTTCACTACTTTTATTTAAACAAACTGATCCTTTGCTATTTATTTGGTGACTACCAACAAGCAGCGCAAAATGCGGTAAAAGCCGAACAGTATTTGGATGGAGTTAAAGCATTTTTTCATGTGCCAGTCTTTCATTTCTACGAGTCTTTAGTACAACTAGCAATGTACCAATTAGCGCCAAATGCTCGGCAAAAAGATCTGTTAAATAAAGTGATTAAGAATCAAGAGAAAATGCAATTATGGGCCAACAATGCCTCAATGAATTTTCAGCATAAATATGAGCTTGTAGAGGCAGAAAAAGCGCGAGTATTAGGGCAACATTGGCAAGCGATGGAATATTATGACCGAGCAATTGCTGGAGCTAAAGAACAAGGATACATCCAGGAAGAGGCTCTTGCCAATGAGCTAGCAGCAAAGTTTTATTTTGAATGCGGTAGAGAAAAGGTAGCTCAGACTTACCTTACTGATGCTTACTATGGATATAGTAACTGGGGAGCGACAACAAAGCTGAGAGATTTAGAAGTAAAATATACCCAAATTTTTGCGCGGCTGTCAGAACAAAGAACCCAAAAATCAGAAAAGAACAAACTCATCAACTCTCTGAATCCAAGTATTAGCGAATCTTTTGATTTAGCAACAGTTATCAAAGCTTCACAAGCACTTTCTGGTGAAATTGTTTTTGAAAAATTATTATCAAAATTAATGCAGATTGTGTTAGAAAACGCTGGAGCAGAAACAGGGTTTTTAATTTTAGAGAGGTCGGGTAACTTATTTATAGAAGCTTCAGGTAGGTTTGGTGAAACTGAAATTAATGTGCAGCAATCAACACCTGTAGAATTAAGTCAGCTATTACCTATATATATTATTAATTATGTATATCAAACTCAGGAAAATATTGTACTCAACGATGCTACCTCTGAGGGGGGGTTTGCCACGGATAATTATATTGTTCAGTACAAACCAAAATCTATTTTATGTAGCCCGATAATTCATCAAGGTAAGTTGATTGGGATTCTTTACTTAGAAAATAAATTGATTGCTGGGGCTTTTACACCCGAACGATTAGAAGTTTTGCAACTTTTATCATCACAAGCCGCAATTTCGTTACAAAATGCCCGTCTCTAT
Source organism: Nostoc sp. ChiSLP01 (assembly GCA_034531195.2). Lineage (GTDB taxonomy): Bacteria > Cyanobacteriota > Cyanobacteriia > Cyanobacteriales > Nostocaceae > Nostoc. The sequence goes on along the minus strand of JAVRBO020000044.1, from coordinate 72,059 downwards.
AATGATTTAGAAGAATATAATCGGACATTAGAAATAAAAGTTAAAGAGCGCACTCTCGAATTACAAGATAAAAATTTACAATTACAACACGAAATTAGCGATCGCCAAAAAGCTGAAGAAATAGCTGCATCTGCCAACCGTGCCAAGAGTGAATTTCTTGCTAACATGAGTCATGAACTCCGAACCCCGCTCAATGGTATTTTGGGTTATACCCAAATTTTCCAAGCAGATACATCTTTAACTGCTCAACAAAAAAATGGCATAAATATTATACATCAGTGTGGCGAACATCTACTAACACTAATTAATGATATTTTAGACATCTCCAAAATAGAAGCTCGAAAAATGGAGCTTTATTTACAAGAGTTTCATTTTCCCTCTTTTTTAGAAGGAATAGTAGAAATTTGTCGAATTCGGGCTGAAAGTAAGGGAATTAGCTTAATCTACCAACCTTTTTATCCGCTACCTAATCTAATTTGTGCCGATGATAAGCGCCTACGTCAAGTTTTAATTAATTTATTAAGTAATGCAGTTAAGTTTACAAAAAAAGGTAGCATTACTTTTAAAGTAGGCTATGTAACTCAGCATGGAGAGTGGATAATTGATACAGGGAAACTTGCAGAGCAGTTATTAAATTCCAAAATTCGATTTCAAGTAGAAGATACAGGAATTGGGATTGCTACAGAGCAATTAGAAGAGATATTTTTACCTTTCAAGCAAGTAGGTGAAGATAGCCTCAAGACAGAAGGTACTGGATTGGGGTTGTCTATTAGCCGCCAATTAGTTCAGATGATGGGCAGTGAATTATATGTCGCCAGTGAATTAGGTAAAGGTAGCATTTTTTGGCTAGATTTGGAATTACCAGAAGTCGTTCAAACCACAAAAAATAATGTTAATGAACTTAACATTATTGGTTTTGTAGGCGCTAGACGCAAAATTATGGTAGTAGACGATAAATGGGAAAATCGGTCTGTATTGATTAATATCTTAGAACCTCTAGGTTTTGAAGTTGTAGAAGCAACTGATGGTCTAGATTGTCTTCGGAAAGTTCCTAAATGTCAGCCAAACTTGATTTTTATGGATTTGGTAATGACAAATTTGGATGGATTTGAAGCTACCCGCCGCCTCAGAGTGCTACAAAACTTTAAGGAAGTGATAGTGATTGCTGTCTCAGCTAGTGTCTTTGAATTCGATCGACATGAAAGCCGTAAAGTAGGGTGTGATGATTTTCTGGCGAAACCAATTAAAAAAGCAGAACTTTTAGAAAAGTTACAGGTTCACTTAGGATTAGAATGGGTATACGAAGAGAAAGGTAACGTAAGAAAGATGAAGGACGAAAACAAAAGTCCGACTAATACTTTACACTTAACATCTCAGACTCTTATTGTCCCTCCTTCAGCAAGTGAATTGGCAATTTTGCTAGATTTAGCTATGCGGGGTGATTTAAGAAGCATTGCTGAACGAGCAGTAAAACTAGAAGAAATAGATGAGGAGTTGCAGCCTTTTGCTACTCATTTATATCAACTGGCTAAAGGTTTTAAAGGAAAACAAATATTGGAGTTTCTCCAAAAGTATTTTGAGGGCGTATGAAAAATGATGTTAATAAATCGAGTGTCATTTTAATTGTTGATGACACTCCCATCAATTTAGAAATGCTGTTTGATTTTTTAGGTCAAGCAGGATTTACGGTTTTGATTGCTGAAGACGGCGAAAGTGCGATCGCCAGAGCCGAATATGCCCCACCCGACTTAATTTTGTTAGACATTCTCATGCCCGGAATGGACGGTTTTGAAACCTGCCGTCTTTTAAAAAGCAGTGAATTAACACAAGATATTCCTGTTATTTTCATGACTGCGCTTTCTGAAACAGTGGATAAACTTAAAGGTTTTGAACTGGGTGCAGTCGATTACCTTACCAAACCACTCCAACATCAAGAAGTCTTAGCCAGAATTCAACTCCATCTCAAACTGCGAACTCTGACAAAAACACTGCAAGAACAAAATTTACGCTTGGAAAGCGAAATTGCCGAACGCTTGCGAGTTGAAGAAAAAATCCGCGAACAAGCTGCTTTGTTAGATATTACTAGCGATGCAATTATTGTCAAAGATTTTGTCAATCAAATCCGTTTTTGGAACAAAGGGGCTGAGGATTTGTATGGCTGGAAAGCTACAGATGTAATTGGTATGAATGTCAACCAGATTTTATATCCAACAGAAAGCTTATCCCAAATCCAAAATATTTCTGCAAGTATAGCTGAGTCTGGTTTTTGGCAAGGTGAATTGCATCAGATTAATAAACAAGGAAAAGATATTATTGTTGCCAGTCGTTGGACTTTAATGCGCGATCGCAACGGTCAACCAAAATCAATTTTAACGGTAAATACTGATATTACCGAAAAAAAACATTTAGAAAATCAAATTTTGCGGGCGCAACGTTTAGAAAGTATTGGCACCCTAGCTAGTGGCATAGCTCATGACCTAAACAATATACTGACTCCCATTTTGACAGCAGCACAACTGTTGCAACTCAAAATGTCCGATACTAATGAGCGCAATCAACAGATGTTGCAGACCATAGAAAATAATTCTAAACGTGGGGCTGCTTTGGTAAAACAAGTCTTGCAGTTTGCGCGAGGAGTCGAAGGACAGCGTACCATTGTGCAAGTGAACCATCTGTTCTCAGAAATTCAGCAAATTGTCCGAGAGACTTTTCCAAAATCGATTGAATTTGCAGTGGATATTCAGCCAGGACTTTGGGCTGTAATTAGCGATCCAACGCACCTACATCAGCTACTGATGAACTTAGTAGTTAATGCTCGTGATGCCATGCCCAGAGGTGGTCAGATCAAAATCTCTGCGGAAAATCTCTTCATCGATGAACAGTATGCACGCATGAATCTTGATGCCCGTGTTGGTGCCTACATTGTGATTACTGTTGCAGATACAGGCACAGGAATGCCCTCAGAGATCGTTGACAGAATCTTCGAGCCGTTCTTTACTACTAAAGATATTGGCAAGGGTACAGGATTGGGTCTGTCTACTGTTAGGGGTATCATCCAAAGTCATGGTGGTTTTATAACTGTAGCTAGTCAGCTTGCTAGAGGTAGTGAATTTAAAGTTTACTTGCCAGCAGTAGAAGTAGCAAAAACACCACAAGGACAAGATCTGGAATTACTCAAGGGTAACGGAGAATTAATTTTAGTAGTTGATGATGAAAGCGAAATTTTAGAAACAACCAAAATTTCTCTAGAAACTTACAACTACAGAGTCATGACAGCGAGTAATGGCATTGAAGCGATCGCCCTTTATGCTCGACACGAAGACGAAATCAACCTAGTGTTGATGGATATGATGATGCCATTAATGGATGGTGCCATTGCCATTAGTACGTTACAAAAAATGAATTCCCAGGTCAAGGTTGTGGCTGTTAGCGGTCTGAATGCTAGCGATAAACTGACTAAAATACCTGGAGTTAAAAAGTTTATCCCTAAGCCATACACAACCAAGGAGTTATTGCAGACCTTACACAGTATTCTTGTAGAGAAAGCCCCAAACCCAAAGGATGCGGTTAAAGCTTGACACTCACTTCTAACCCATCAAATTAACGGAGGCGATCGCTTTTACTTACCGTCGTATTTTCCTTTCAATCCAAAATCCTATAAATTCGGTACTTTGAGGATTCTTTCAAGTACCATAGATATATTCGCTGCGGGCTACCCTACTGAGAAACAGCCATGTCAGAAATCACGCTACCTGCACCTCTAATTGAAATTCCACCCACCCAAGCAGAACTTCCTTTTGATGATGGTGTCCCAATGGAAAGCGCACGGCACAAAGTTCAGATGGACTTGCTGATAGATGGCTTAATACCTTGGCTGTCACACCGAGAAGATGGATTTGTTGGTGGCAATATGTTTGTCTACTACAGTCTGGCGCAGGTGCGAAACCAAGACTTTAGAGGGCCGGACTTTTTTGTGGTGTTGGGTGTCCCTCAAGGTGAACGCAAAAGTTGGGTGGTTTGGGAAGAAGGAAAAGCCCCGGATGTTGTTATTGAGTTGCTTTCCGAAAGTACAGCCACCGCAGACAAAAACGAGAAAAAGCTGATTTATCAAAATCAAATGCGCGTGCCAGAATATTTCTGGTATGACCCGTTTAACCCAGATGATTGGGCGGGTTTTTCTATCCAACAAAGAGTTTACCAACCCTTAGCTATCAACGATCGCCATCAATTGGTGAGCGAATCCTTAGGGTTAGCCTTGCAGCGCTGGCAGGGAAATTACAAAGGAATTGATGCAACTTGGCTACGTTGGGCAACTTTGGAGGGAGAATTACTGCCAACGCCTGAAGAACAAGAATACCAACGAGCCGAACAGGAACGCCAACGAGCCGAACAGGAACGCCAACGAGCCGAAAGGGCAGAATCGCAGTTATTACAAACGGCACGCAACTTGCTGGCGGGTGGGATGACAGTGGAACAGGTAGTTAACATTACAGGTCTGGATGCATCAGCGATCGCACCATTGCTCCCTACGTCTGAGTAGCGAGAAAAATCGCATCATAGCAATTCGCAATGGCTTCTGTGCGAGAGCGAAACGGGCGGTTAGAAACCGCGTCTACACAAACAAAACCCACCTACGTGGGTTTCAAAACCTTAATTTGACCTTAGTCCGCGTGGTGCGCCAAGCGTCGCGCAAGCGCGATAGGCGGACGAAACCTGTGTAGCCGCGAATTCTATTCGCTTTCAACCCTGTTGCCTATTGCCTAGCCCACTTAGCCCTAACGTTCAAAGGTGATTGAAGATAGGTACAAATTTCAGTATACGCATGTAACAAATAATTGGCAGTAATAATATTTACAGCATATATTAGAAGGATAAAATTTTTATATATGTCTTCATCTCTTCGTTAAACAAGGGAGAAAAGCATAAATTTCATCCGTTAATACTAAACCAGTAGGAAGTATGACACCTTTTTTTATCCCCAACCGCAATAGAAAATATACTAATAATTTAGTAATTATGGCTACGGTTTTATTAAGTATAATCGCTGCTGGAGCGGTGATAGCCTATCGGATATTAGAGAGGAGTGAAACAGCGAAACCTCAGCCAGAGGTTGTAAATCCAGCGATGTCTACGACGGGCTACGCCTACGCAGCGGTGACGGCTTTGGGGCGTATAGAACCAGAAGGAGAAGTAATTCAAGTATTTCCGCCTGCTTCAACCGAGTCAGCTCGCATCCAACAACTAGAGGTGAAGCAAGGGGATTGGGTGAAGGCTGGGCAAGCGCTAGCGGTGTTGGATAATTATGCTCGTCGTCTAGCGGCTGTGAAGGCGGCAGAGGAAGATGTAAAAGTAGCTCAGGCACAATTGATGCAGGTACAAGCAGGAGCAAAACAAGGAGATTTACAGGCTCAGCAAGCGGAAATTTCGCGTCTGGTAGCAGAATTGAAAAATGCCCAAGTAGAAGAGTTACGGTATCGCAGTTTGTACAGAGAAGGGGCGATTTCGGCTTCCCAATACGATCGCCAACGCTTGCAAATGGAAGCAGCGCAACGTCAGGTAAATCAAGCCCGTGCTTCACTCAATAGTTTGGCAGAAGTACGTCCGGTAGATGTGCAGTTGTATCAAGCACAAGTCAAACAGACAAGAGCAAAAGTAGTGCAGGCTCAGGCTGAATTAGACTTAAGTGTAGTGCGATCGCCCCGTTCTGGACAAATCCTCAAAGTGCATACATTTCCCGGTGAAATGGTGGGGAGTCAGGGCATCGTGAATTTAGGCAATACAACGCAAATGGTAGTAGTTGCAGAAGTTTATGAAACGGATATTCCCAAAGTACATTTAGGGCAAATAGCAACAATTACTAGCCCCAGTCTCACTAAACCACTCTCTGGAAAAGTTTCACAGTTAGGTTTAGAAATTGGGAAAGCAAATGTATCCGATATCGGTTCCTCAACGAATATAGATGCTCGTGTAGTGGAAGTGAGAATTGCTTTAAATCAAGAAAGTAGCCGTATTGTAGCAACAATGACGAATCTTAATGTTGATGTATCAATAGGTCTTGAAGAATGATTCGATGTTTGGTAAATGAACTGAGAAAAATACCTATTGCTTGGTTGCAATTGAGATACCAACGCAATCAAACAATTGCAGGAATTGTGGGAATACTTTGCATTACATTTCTTATTTTTATGCAGTTGGGATTGAGGAATGCCTTTTTAGAGGGAGCATTGCAATTAACTTTGAATTTTAATGCAGATATTGTTTTAGTTAGCTCTCTCTCTTCAACTGTACTCCAACCAGTAACTTTTTCCTCCAGACCTTTATATCAAGCACTAGCAATCAAAAACGTTGAATCTGTCGCACCACTCTACATTACTTCAACTCAATGGTATGACAGAAATCAGTCTGTTTATCGCATTCGGGTAAATGTCATAGGCGTTCCTACAAACATACAAACACTAAACCTACCAGGAGTTAAAGAAAACCTTGAAAAACTAAACAAGCAAAAATTTGCTTTATTCGACCGTAATGCTAGAAATGAATTCAACTCCATCATTACTGAATTCAAAGAAAAAGGAGAGTCCTCGGCAGAAGTTTTAGCAGGAGCTAGTAGTTCATTGCAAAAGCTTAGAGTTGTTGAACTCTTTGAATTAGGAGTTAATAATGCTTATGATGCTAGCTTTATTGTTAATCCTGCGACTTTTAGTGAATTATTTGGACGTGACTTTAGAAAAATAGATATTGGCTTAATTAAATTAAAGCTAGATTCTAATTCCGATATCGCCATAGCTCAGACAGTTAAACAATTAAGAAGTTATCTTCCTGCAAATATTAAAGTGTTTTCTAAATCAGAATTGATCGAGCAAGAAAAAATATTTCACGAAAATAATTCCCCAATGGGTTTTATATTTCGGTTTATTTTAATTATGGCTGTAATTATCAGTATTTTTATACTTTATCAAATACTTTATGTAAAAGTCACACATAATCTTGCTAACTATGCAACCTTAAAGGCTCTGGGCTTGAGTCAAAAATCTATCATTGCCGTGGTGTTTCAAGAGGCGATAATTTTAGTGATTGCTGGATATATTCCGGGTATTATTCTATCTTATTTTGCTTATGATTACTTAGCTATAGTGACAAAAATATTTATCAAAATGACTGTAGAATCAGCATCCTTTGTTTTCGGATTAGTATGCATAATTTGTCTAATATCAGCAGCACTTTCGTTATTAAAAGTTAAAGATGCAGATCCGGTAGATGTTTTTAAGTAAATTGTTTTATTAATCCTATCAGGTTTATGAGCCAAATTATCGCAATTAAAAACCTGAATCATTATTATCAGGAAGGCAAAAGGCAAAAACAAATTTTATTTGGAATCGATCTGGAGATTTACCCAAAAGAAGTTGTTATTTTAACTGGAGCATCTGGTTCCGGAAAAACAACGCTATTATCTCTCATTGGCTGTATGCGTTCTGTTCAAGAGGGTAGTCTCAAAGTTTTGGCTCACGAATTGAAAGGAGCTAATGAAATTCAGCGAATGCAAATACGACGCCGAATTGGCTATGTTTTTCAGCATTTTAACTTACTGGATTTTATGACTGTGCAACAAAATGTGATGGTTTCTTTGGAACTACAAGAGAACTTTAAGCCTCAGCAAGCAAGAAGCCAAAGTCGGGAAATTTTGGAAGCAGTAGGATTAGGAAAGCATCTAAATGCTTATCCAAGGGATCTATCTGGCGGGCAAAAACAACGGGTTGCCATCGCTCGCGCTCTTGTCCACCGTCCTCGATTACTTTTAGCTGACGAGCCGACATCCGCTTTAGATAGGCAAACAGGACAAGAAGTTACGGAACTAATGACGAGACTAGCTAAAGAACAAGGAAGCGCAGTTTTGATTGTCACCCACGATAGCCGTATTTTTAATGCTAGCGATCGCATCGTCCGTATGGAAGATGGCAAACTTGATATAGACTACCAAGGTCAGCTATCTCTTACTTTACCAACCTTAACAGATAAGCAATTATCTGAGTTGATTCCCCAATTAAAAATGTTGATCTTTCAACCGGGTGAAATTGTTATCCGTCAAGGTGAGATATCAGATAAATTTTATATTTTAGTTGAAGGTAAAGTAGAAGTAATTCAAAATTTGCCGAATTCCGAACCAAAAGTATTAAGAACATTAGGGCCTAATACGTATTTTGGTGAAATAGGGTTATTGCAGGAAACAAAACGGACGGCAACTGTACGCGCAACAAATGAGGCAGCAATTAAAGTTCTGACCATCGATCGTTACGATTTTTACCAAATGGTTGTCAGTTCAAAAATGACTCATGCATTTTTGAACTACCAAGCAATAAAATCGCTCTGGATTGAAAAGTTCAAAACATCCTACTACAAGAGTATCAAGAATTAACTTTGATAATAAGCGATCGCGTCATCGCCGAAATAGTCATTGTCCGAAAACACTGTCAAGGGAAAATAGAATACCGCATTATCAGTCCCAATGGCGAAGTTCGCTGGATTAGCGATCGCATAAGAATACTGAGCTAATTAGTAACTATACCTAACTAAAATATCAACTACCAAATAATATTATCTTCAGGTAATTAGTTATGATTTCGTAATCATTAGACCCCAAAGAGCCAAAGCGGTGCTTTGTCTCCCTTCCCCGCAAGCGGGGAGGGGATTAAGGGGTGGGGTTCTTCGAGTTTAGTAAGTAATTTACCGCACATTATATAATAAACTAATACCATCCAAATATTTGAGCAACATTGTGAATAGTATGTAATTCGCTACCATGAGGGTGCCAATAACTACGTGCGGTGTTTTAATCAATGTGACTTTCATAAATTCAGTAAAGTGAGAGTAAAAAAGTGGGTATGTTTTTCCCACTTATGAGATTTCAATACCCTACACTTTGTAGCTTTAGTAGCTACTCATGAAATCAGTTTAAATACTGAAAATTTTTATTGTGTTGCAAAGATTGTTTGAAATAAAAATTACATTATTAATCGCCGATTTCCATACCATTGGCTCAAATCATCCTCGATCGCTTCAATAATAGCGATCGCTTCAGTTATCGATTTGGCATCAGCAGCTAAAAGTGCAAACGCTTGCTCTACCCGTTGTTGATAGTTCTGGGGGCAAATAGCAAATCTATTAGCGATCGCCGTCGCCCCCTTTTCATTCAATAGATAATCTTCATTGAGGGCAAATAAAACCTGATTAATACATGCCACACTGCGAAAACAACAACCTGCTGCATAAGCAACATCGTTGCGTGCGATTGCCTTTTTTGCCACCAGCAGCGAGAAACTTATTTCCCAGGCGAAAGTATCAATAGTTATTTGTTTTAACTGCCCTGGATAAGGCTTTGTTTTTAGCTTCAAAGCTTCTAAAACACCATCAGGATCGTAAAGTACCTGACAAATAGCAATTTCACCCATATAAATAGAGGACACAAAACCATGAGGATGTCCTGGTTGATAATCAATAGTAATGTGTCCCATATAGCAATCATCAATTACACGATTCACCTTTGCCAAATCGCGATAGAGAAAATCTACACCTACACCTTCCACGCGTAGCCAACCGCCACCGTTAATCCACTTTCCCCATTCACCAATTGAAGTAATTAAATTTACGCGATGGTTGTCATCAATCTCACACGCGAGGCGATTTAGAGCAATTAAATCAAGCGGGTTTTCTGGATTGTAATAAATCCCCAAATCCACATCTGACTTGTTAGTATGGTTACCCCGTGCCCGCGAACCGCCCAACGTGATGGCTGTAATTCCCTCAATTAGCTGCAACTTAGAAACAATATGGTTGATGAATTGGGGCAATTCTTTATTCATAAAGCGATTATTAGAGGTTGTTTGAAAAGTGCATGATTATGATTTTACGCAGTTATATATCCCCCTAAATCCGCCTGGAGAATTGATTTTGGTTCCTTCTTTTTAAAAGGGGTTTTTGGTTCTTGCTCTTGCTAATGAGAGTTTGAGAGGTGTTTTGTGTAAGTCCTATAGCAGTTTCAGCCAACGATAGAATCATGGTTTCAGCTTATCCCGAACTCAGGTTAGAAATTAAATTTGGTGCGAGTAATCTATTCTGAATTTTGAGTTATTCTACAAAAGTTCTCTGATAACATTTAACTTTCATTCTTCTGTAATTTGCATTTCAAAACGCAAATCTGCCGAAGGCGATAATGCCTAGTGGTACAATAACAGAAGCATGAAAGCGTGAATACTAAACTCCTCATTTCTCCTCAAGAACTCACGTTGCTCTTAGCAGAAAACTCATCAAAAACTGTTCTTATCGATACGCGTAGTCAAGAAGATTATGCTATTTCTCATATTCCTCAATCCATAAATATTAGAGAATTTTTCACATATCTTTTAGAAAATTCTTCACCAGCAGGTTTAAAGGAATTGCAGGAATATTTTGCAGAAATTATGAGTAGGGTAGGAATATCTGGTACAGAAGAGTTAATTGTTTATGAAGATGCTTTAAATAAAGGTTATGGTCAATCTTGTCGAGCAGCTTTTTTACTGAAGTATTTGGGTTGCGCTCAGGTATCTATTTTACATGGAGGATATAAAGCATGGGTCAAGGCAGGATTACCTACTACCGATGAAGTTCCAAAGCGTGAAAGCAGCATATTTAGATTGCATCCCAACGCCCAGATAATGCTAACTACTGCGGAAATGTTGCAGGCAATTGATAATCCAACAATTATTAAATTAGATGTGCGTGACAGTTCAGAATGGCTTGGGCTGAGTTCTTCTCCTTACAATCCTGATTTTTGTCCCCGCAAAGGTAGAATCCCTAACGCTGTATGGTTAGAATGGCATCGTTTAATGAATTCTGAATCGGAAATCTCCACATTTCGATCGCCAGATGAAATCCGAGAAATTTGTCAGTCAATAGGTATTACTCCGGAGTCTGCTGTATATATTTACTGCTTTAAAGGTTCAAGGGCTGCTAATACATTAATAGCCCTAGAAGAGGCAGGAATTTCTGCTAGAAATTATTTTGGCTCTTGGAATGAATGGTCTCGTGATTTTTCACTACCCATTGATAGCACAGTCATGAGCGTGTAAGCTTGAGATAATTAGCGGGCGCACATTTTTTAACACTATAATTGCTTGTTGTTTAGCAAACCGATTTTAGGTGCATTTGCCAGGGCAATGGCAAACTCGATTTGAAAGCGAGTATCTAAACTTACCTGAGATTATTTTGAGAAGATTATAATATTATTGTTGACGTGGTGCACTTACCTTCGTGAAAAGTACAACATGTCAATACTGTTCCTACTTTAACTGAAAATAATTTTGGATTCTATAATTATGAAGTTTGCTTTTTCTAAAGCTTCTTTATTGGCTTATGCATCATCTATTTTGCTATTAGGTTTTTCTTTACCATTAGTTGCACAAATACCAGCTTCTGACGCCTCTACCGAATGCCAAACTATTATGCCAAAACATCTTAATACAATAGATGATTTCATAGGCATGGGGCACTTTCAAGAGGACTGCCAAAAAGACTCACTCGCTGCGGTTTCTTCTTTCACCCAGGCAATTCGGCTAAATCCTAAAGCTGACAAAGCCTATTATCATCGTGCCAATGCTTACTATGCACTTGGGAATTATCAAGCAGCAGTGGCAGATTATAGCGAAGTAATTAGGAAAAATACAGGAAAATTCGGTTTTAGTAGTCCTGCATACTGGAACAGGGCTAGGGCTTATGAAAAGTTAGGTGAAAAGTACAAAGCAATTTCAGATTGGACTCAAGTAGTTAGTGAAAGTCCTTCTTCTGCTGAGGCATACTCTTTCAGAGGAAATATGTATCGGGATTTAGGAAATAAACAAAGAGCGATCGCAGATTATAAAATAGCAGAAAACCTTTTACAGCAATATTTAAGTGGAGTTTTCGGAAGTGGCTTACAAGATCCTATGTATCAAGAAATGCTGGAGAAAGTCACAATTGAATTATCACAACTAAATTCCTAATACCAATTCTATATGAAGATGCACAGAATATTAAACGAACCGCCAAGTACACCTTCTCTACGAGAGGCTTCCGCCAACGCGAAGCGTCTCGTTCGCTCTTAGCGTCTCGTAGAGAAGAGAAGAGCGCCAAGAATAGAGAGTTACTCTTTTAGTGCAGCTTCACATTAAATTGGTATAACCAATTTCTTAGTAAGGGCGCGCCGAACGTTTAGCCCATGCTGATTTGGCAATCTTTATTGATGCTTGTTTCGCTTCCCAAAATTCCCAAATACAAGTAGAACCACTTTCACCCGCATCTTTCAAGATTATCGCCGGACATATGGGCGATCCGCCATCGCTTTTAGCTCTGACTAAAGCAATCTACGGTTATTGTCCGCGGTCTTGGTGGATTAAAGTACCAGGAGTAAACTTTGAATTAGGACAGAGTTTATCATCCATTGCCGAAACTGGGGTGGCGATCGCTTTACAAAAAATTACACAAATTCTAGATGAAAATTTGAACGTACTTTTTTAATTTTGCCTTGTTCGGTGATTAGCCGAACTTGATGTTAGTTCTATATATATATGCTCCAACCGCACAGGCTGGCGTGCGATCGCATTAATAGAAATACCTTCAAACCGGGAAATAATTTCTTTTAATTCTAGCGGTTCTGGCAACCAAAAAGTTAACTCATCGCCATAACGTCGGGGTGTAAAACCGTATTCTTCGGCGCGAGCGATCGCTAATTCTTCTTCTGAAGTTTGCACCACTATAATTTCAGAAGCTGGAATTAATTTACGTAATTGCGTTAAACTACCCTCAGCCAAAATTTGACCATCTTTCAAAATTCCAATTCTCTGGCAAAGACGCTCAGCTTCATCTAATAAATGAGTTGTCAGTAGAATCGTAACTCCCTGATTTTTGAGTTGTCGAATCAACTCCCAAATCTCATATCGCGACTCAATATCTAACCCGGTAGTTGGCTCATCAAGAATTACCAACTTTGGCTGATGTACCAAAGCTACTGCAATATTCAACCGTCGTTGCATTCCGCCACTGAGAGTTTCTACCGGACTTTTTGCTCTGTCTAATAAATTTACAGCCGCCAGAGTTTCTTTTATCTGTTTCTGGCGTGTTTGCCGATCTAAACCATAAATATCAGCAAAAAACTTGAGATTTTCTTCACAAGTTAAAGTTTTATACAGTAAATTTTCCTGGGGTGCAATTCCAATAATTTTTTTTGTTGCTTGAGAAATAGGCTGATTATTAATTATAATATTACCGCTATCAGGTTTAAGTAAATTACAAATAATATTAATAGTGGTTGTTTTACCCGCTCCATTAGCACCGAGTAAGCCATAAATTTCTCCTGAATCGATATGGAGATTTAAATTTTCTAAAACTTTTCTCAATTTATAAGACTTATTTAAATTTTGGATTATTAGCATATCAACACTAATTTAGACTTTATAGTTCGAGATTATCAAAAAAGTTTGGAATTGAATTGCTGATTTCACTCTCCCCAAGCTGCAAAAGAAAGCTAATGTAAAGAATAATTACTGTATAACCTTACTATGTACTCGATAATGATAACTTCTTGAACTTAACATATAAATCAAATTTGATTTCTAAAAAAACGGTCTACTCTTACTTATGTCTCAAAAAATTGCTATTCCTATTTTAAGTATCATGTTTGCAATGGTCGTACCTAATGTGGTAGCTGCTGAGACTGTAATGCAAAAAGTAGCCAGAACAGGAGTATTAACAGCTGGTACTAGTAAAGATGCGTTACCTTTTGCCTATGTGGATAGTCAAGAAAAATTAAATGGCTATTCTGTAGATATGCTAATTCTGATTAAAGAGCAATTAGAAAAAAGCCTCCGAAAAAAAATCAAACTGCAATTAGTTGGTCTTAGCCCCTCTGAGCGGATTCCTAAAATAGTCGCTCGACAAGTTGATATTGTGTGTGATGCTAGTAGTTTTACATGGGAGCGAGATAAAAAAGTAGACTTTTCTGTAAGTTACGGTGTGACTGGAACGCAATTGTTAGTTAACAAAGGAAGTAATCTAGCTTCTCCTGAATCCCTGATTGATAAGCGAATTGGTGTGTTACCTGGAACCACAAACGAGCAGGCGATCGCTCGCGTACAACCTAAAGCCAAACTAGTATATTTTAAAACTAGGAAAGAGGGATACACAGCATTACAAAAAGGTACTATTGATGCTTTCTCATCCGATAGCATTATTTTAGAGGGATGGCTGCAACAGCAAAAAAATCCAGATGCTTTTGCGATCGTACCCGATCGCCCCTATTCACAAGAAGGTATCGCTTGCATGGTACTAGAAAATAACTCGCAATTCTTGGATACAGTCAACTATTCTCTGGTCAAGTTTATGCAAGGATTCGTCAATGGTAATGAGCGATATGTCGCTATTTTTGACCGTTGGTTTGGATCTCAAGGCACTGTAGCACTCAATCGCGATCTACGCGATTTGGTAGTGGAAACTATGAAATTGGTTATAGAATTCCGCGAAGAAATTCCCAAAAGCGAACTGTAATATTGCCTCTGCTTGAATATTTATCATACAGGCAGCAGAGGGGCACAGGTAATCTCAGGGCACAATTCAATTGCATCGAGTTATATCATGTCTGGGTAATTAGTTATGATTTCGGTAATCATTAGACCCCACCCCTTAATCCCCTCCCCGCAAGCGGGGAGGGGAGACAAAGCACAGCTTTGGCGGGGTGGGGTTCTTTGGTTTTAGTAACTAATTAACCAGACATGATATTACAACTCAATTGCATCGAATCACAATTCAATTGCATCGAGTCACAACTCAATTGCATCGGGTCACAATTCAATTGTATCGAGTCACAATTCAATTGTATCGAGTTACAACTCAATCGCATCGGGTGACAATTCAATTGCATTGAGTCACAACTCAATTGCATCGAGTTACAACTCAATTGTATCGAGTCACAATTCAATTGTATCGAGTTACAACTCAATCGCATCGAGTCACAATTCAATTGCATCGATCCCTTTTAGCTCCCTTCACAAAGGCTTTCAAAGGCAGGTTTTTTACATTCAGTCAGAAAAAGCCGATTTGTTCTTCAATCTTGCATCCGGGCAATTACACAGTGTATAACTTTAACTTCATTAACAATTCGCTCTAGTTCTATGGATAAGGGAGTTTGTTCTCGAACGGCTTGTAATGTGGGAGTAGTGAAACTGTTGGGATTTGTGGCAATCTCTGATAATCGAGCAGTATGCAGTTGTTGAATTTGGCCGTGAATTGCTTCAAGATAGCTATCTAAGGCTGGTAACTTTTGGGGTGGCTGCCTTTGTTGCAGCGCATCTGCTAAGTTTTCCAAAACTTGAATAATCGTATCAGTCAGGCGGTTGAGTTCAGTAAATTGGTACTCGCCGCTAAATTCCCGCATATGTTCTGCCAGAGTTGTCACTGAACTGAAAAAGCTCCGAATGTATACCATCAAGGTTATTACAGGTTCGATTTCTCCCTGGACGTGACGAGGTTCGCTGAACAATCTTTGAGCGGCGGCGGTAGCGTTGGCGTTTTCCAGTGCTGCTTGATGACGTAGCATATTAATAGAATCAGTAAATGCACCGCGTTCTGGATGAAGATAGTTAGCTATTACCTGCTGAAAGTAAGCGAGATTTGCTCGAATTGTCTTTTCTAATTGTGCCGGAAGTTGCTGTCGTTCCCAACGGGGAAAAAGCAAATAGCTGCCAAGCAGTGCTAAGGCACCGCCAACCAAACTATCAACGATACGCAATATTCCAATTTTCCAGTCACCTGCACTAATCAGGTTGAGTAGTAAGATGATGGCGGGAGTTAGCAGTATAGTGAATATGCTGTAGCTTAACGATCGCACTGACATGGCAGTAAACACAAGCAGCAAAAAACAAACTCCATTAGCCAACTGATTCTTAACTAATAAAATTACACCTATACCAATAATTCCCCCCAAAATAGTACCGATGACTCTTTGCACCGTTGTCTCGGAGGTTCCGCCAAAGTTCGGTTTGAGTGCAACTAAAGCTGTTAGCGTTATCCAATAACCTCTAGGCAATTGCAATACCGAGGCAAGCAATTCAGCAACCGTTGTTACCAGTGCTAAACGCAACGCGTGACGAAACAAAACTGAATCAAAAGTGAAGTTATTTCGCAGTGTATCAATAATTGTAGAATTGTCTGACTGAGTTGGAGGAGAAATATTTCGCTGAGCAATGGGGCGCTGTTTCCCCTGTTTGAAATCTGCAACAATCTCTGCATCAATATGAATTTGCTGTGCCAGGTTTGTCAAACTGGCTGTAATCTTTTTCAGGTTGAGAAGTTCGGCATATTCATCTGTTTGAACATTTACGGTTTGATTGAGGAGTTGAGCGCGAATAACTTGCCACTGGTGTTCTAGCGCTTCAATTATCCGGTCTAAATCTCCCAAGTGAACTAAGTTTTTTTCTTTGGCAATTCCTTGTGATAACATTTGCACAGCAATTGCTAACTGTTCGATCGCTTGCTCAATTTCTCTTTGTAGCTGAAAATATAAATGGTCTGTGGATGCGATCGCTAACAATTCACTCAATGCCACGACAGAATTAAGGATTTGATTTACATCCTCAATTAACACCAGTAAGTAATTTCCCCGCAGATTAGCTCCTTTTTGCCTAGTCCACATCGCTGTCCAGACACTACGAGCAAATGTCAAATCTTGAGTGACGATATCTTGAGCTTGCAAAAATCGTTGCGTCCACTGTTGCAAATCCTGTGGATTTAATGCCCTCTCCCTTACCAAATCTACAAATTTGCTCAGCGAGTCATAACACTTAGCGACTACCTGCTTGACAGGTGCATCAGGACGCACCACCCACAGCAGTGATGATAAAGCAGTTGTCCATATTCCGCCAGCCAAACACAGCGCACATTGCAGGATAAGAGTAGAAAAATTAGAGAATGAAGCAAATCTAGCAAGGGCGATGACAAACATAATTGAAGTCACCAAGCTGACAGATGCAGCCACGTTGCCGTAGAGACTTGCTAAACCTGCAATAAATATTACCAAGAAAGTCGCTGGGATAGCTAACCACAGATGACTGCTAACCAGACTCGCAATCAAGAATACCACAGTTACCCCAATGGTTGCTGCGGTCATTGCGATCGCTTTTTGGCGGTAAGTGCCCTCAACATTTACCATACCAACAAACCAAGCTGCCATAGTGGCAATCGCACTTGTAGCAGCATGACCAGTAAGAATTCCGACTCCAATAGGTACGCCTAGTATCAAAAGGCTACGTAATCCAGAGAAAATGTCGGGTTTACCTGGCTTGAGTTGAAATTGCTGTAACAACCAACCCAAAGGGCGTTTATCTGTAAATGACATTATTTAGGCTAGGGACTATAACAAAGCGATCGTCTCTTACAGCATTTTACCTATATCTAACTACGTGGAGAATAAATATAATATCGAATGGTTACATAGCAACCCTAAATCACGCATTATGTGGATTAGACACTAAAACCCTTGATTTATCGTTGTAGAGAGGTTGCAGTGCAACCTCTCTACTGCCAATTCAAACATTCTCAAAGGCTGTTTATTTATGGGTTTATGCTTTTATATTCTTATTTCTATCCCAACAACACTTTTCTTTATTCATCTAATCGCTGCTTACTGGAATTACTACGATATTGGCATCAATGCGTCAGCTAATTCGTTGAGTTTGGTTTTCTT
Source organism: Nostoc sp. ChiSLP01 (assembly GCA_034531195.2). Lineage (GTDB taxonomy): Bacteria > Cyanobacteriota > Cyanobacteriia > Cyanobacteriales > Nostocaceae > Nostoc. The sequence continues at coordinate 54,316 of JAVRBO020000044.1, read as the reverse complement.
TGTCGCACCTGTGATGCTTGTTTTATTTACCATCAGTGGATATATAATGTCTAATTTGGCACAGCGTGTCAGAATGAAAAAACGTGCATCAGTAGGCATGGGTATATTAGGGGTGATAGTTACTTTTATTATTGGGTTTATTGTTATTAGCGGCGAATTTTCTGATTATCCTAGACCGATACCGCATAATTTTCTAGAATTTTTGCGCTACTACTTAGGACTGGCACCAAAAAAAGATTATGGAATTTAAGCATTAATGAAAAATTAAAACTTTTTTATTTAGCCGATTTAGCTGATACTCTATTACAGCAATTTGCAGTTGAATAGACCACAGTAGGGGCACAACAATGTTCATACGTGTCAACTTAAGTGAAACCCTTGCTATTATTAACTTCTATCATTTCTTTCTTTTCTTCCTTTGTGTCCTTAGCGTTCTTTGCGGTTCGTTATCACTCCATCTTTGACACAACGCAGAGAAAAAAAGTCTGTAGAAGCCACCAGGGCTAGCTTCTACCTTAAGTTGACACCAATGAACAATGTTGTGCCCTTGATAATTTAGTGCTCCAAGCATGTATTCCATCCAAATGAAAAACACTGTAAGTTAAAAGTTTATCTTAGACAAAAATTTTTATTCAATTAAGAATGAAAAGAGAGGGCTGTTGTTAGTAAAACACCACCCTCTCAAATTGAGATCCTCTACGTCTTTGAACTCTACCTGCTAAATTGCAGCCAATTCTGATTTTTGTGAAACTTGGAATTCCTGAGCTTGAACTACTTGAGCCGCACAAACTTTACCAGCTTCAAAGCAAGCTTCTAAAGATGCTCCTTTCATGTAATCGCCTGTGAGGAAAAGCCCTGGTAATTGGGAAAGCTGAGTTTGGAGATTATTAGCAAATTGATTGTAATTGCTAGTATATGCACACAACCCAACTGGATGATATTTCGCAACATATTTGATGCGATCCGAGCCACTAATAGGAACGTGTTGATTTAGAGCTTCTTCTGCTAAACGAATCAATTCTTCAGGAGTAGCTCCATCCTTCATATAGCGGCGACCTGTGCGACCACTGAAGGTGTATCGAATTACGTTGCGCTCATTAATACCATAAGCACCCGCATTGCTAATAGGATATGTGTCATTAAAGACTAAAGCGCGTACTTTCTTGGAGAAAATATCGCGGGCGTATTCTGCTACAACCACAGTTACAGGATAGTAGTTAACAGTGTCTAAAATTTGAGATAGCTGCGAGTTTTGAGATGCAACGATTTTAGAAGAAATTGTTGCTGGAGTTGCTAAGATAACACCTGCATACTCTCTTTCTTGCACGCCAGAAGAATCGCGTAAACGCAGACCCGCAACACGTCCATTGCGTACAATTAAAGACTCTACGCGGCTATTTAATCTCACAGGCCCAGTTTTAGCAAATTGCTCCAATACAGGTTGCATTCCATGAATCAACTGGTCGTAAGTGTCAAGAACCATGCGGAGATTACTACCCAAATTACCAACATAAGCTTCATCTGGTTCTGCTCCATTCATCCGAACAGTCATAGGTCGCATCACAACCTGACAGAATTTAGAACTGAAGTATTCACTCAGAGGTCGATCTCCTATACGTCTACAAAGGTCATTGAAGTAAGGGCCACCCAAAAGACCATTTTGTAGGTTTCGTATCACAGCTCCACAAACATTCCAAAACCGCCAAATATCTCTAGGAGTACCTTGGCTCATAAATTCCAAGGTAGCTTGAACGCGGCGATTATTATCTAAAGTCAATAATTTATTGTTACGAACTTGAGAAGAATTCAACCCAAAAAACTCATAGGGATTGTTACCCATTGCTGCTGTGAATTCTCTAAAAAGACGGTAACTTCTACCAATATTTTTTCCTCCCAATTGTACAGGCCGGTCTCCTAAGAGGAATGGGCGAATACGTCCACCAATGGCATCATCTTGCTCAATTAATTCAACATTAAAACCGCGTTGTCGTAAATAGTAAGTTACAGCAATACCAGTAGCGCCACTACCAACAACCGCATATGTATTCAAATTCACGATTCACCTCTGATTGTGTTTATGAGATATAAAAGTTCTAAACGCTCTGCGAAATATTTGTCTTTTGGTTGTCAAAAGTTCTTCGCAATCACAAATCTTCCAAAACAGTAATAGTTACTTTGTGATAAGCTTGGTCTCGAAATGGCAAAACTTCCAAATAACGCGGATCTGTTAGCCATCCTCGTACATGGTCAACAGAAGGAAATTTTAAAACTCGAATAGATTCTTCTTCAAAAGAACCTAGCAATCGTTCTTTGGCCTGCATACGTAAAACTACTTCTGCTCCATATTCATCACGAATTGCTACAGCCCGTTTTTTATAATTCTCAGCAGCTTCCGATGCTTGAGGATTAGGTATTAATGTGACCAATACATGAACCATTAATCTTCCTCTATCATTTATTTAAGTAAAATGTATTTGCAATTATTAAATTGCTTGCAAAATTCTCTAGATTAGACAAGTTGTAGGTCAGAAACTTGTTGTAATTCAAGCAATGTCTCCTGCAAAGATTTCACATTCTCTACATTCAAAGTTACAGCAGACGGAACAATTTTTTTGATTAACTTGGATAAAACTTTTTTTGGCCCGACTTCAACAAAAACTTCAATTCCCCTTTCGTAGATATAACGTATTGAAGCCTCCCAACGAACAGCAGAAGTGATTTGTTGCTCTAATAACTGGCTCCATTCATAACCGTCGATTACTGGTTTTGCCGTCACATTTGAAACTACAGGTATACCAGCATCATTGAATTGAAAATTACCAATTATAGTAGCAAAACCTTGTGCAACCTCTTGCATTAAAGGAGAATGAAAAGCTCCAGAAACAGCTAAAGGAACCGCTTTCAGATTATTGTCAAAGGCAAAAATAAGAGCTTCTTCTATAGAATCGATATCACCAGATATCACAATTTGTTCTGGTGAGTTCAAGTTAGCAGGAACTAATACGCCGCCTGGCTGAACATTCTGCCTGCATAGTTTTTCTGCTTGCTCGAATGTAACTCCTTTGAGGGCTACCATACCACCCCCCTGAGTTCTTGACATTAAAGCTCCTCTAACCTGGAGCAAATTCATAGCATCTGCAAAAGATAATACTCCAGCAGCCACCAGTGCAGAATATTCTCCAGCACTATGCCCACAGATAAATTTTGGTTTTCTCACAAAATGCTCTTGAAAGACAGTGTATAGCGCTATATTTGTCGCTAATAAACAAGGTTGTGTAATGGAAGTTTCCATCAAGCTTTCTTCATCACCAAAAAAACATAGATTGCGAATATCTAACTTGCTAACTTGTTCGGCAGATTCAAAAATTTTTTCTGCTGATATGAACTCCTTAAAAATCTCTAGACCCATTCCCACATATTGAGAACCTTGTCCTGGAAAAACTAAGGCATAATCAGCTGTTCTTAATTTTTTCATAGTTGAAATAAAACCTCCATTTGCAAATTTTAGATTTGAAATTTTGCGTACTCCTGCGGAGAAGCAAGCTACGCGTAGCGTGTCGGAGACAAAAGTTAGAGCGGAGGAAACCTCCGGTCTAAACTTTTCAAGACGGATTTTAAATTAAAAGTTTAGATTTAATAAGTATCCGTTGGCGTAGGATATCGAACCTAGTGATTGTATACTCACTCTTTGAGAACCAAGCTATCTGAGAAAAGAATAATTTAAAATTATTGATTCAAGCCCCTACTTAAAAAGTGATAACGCACAACAGACAACTATGGTGTAAATCTAAAATCTAAAATCCAAAATTGTTTGATTCTCAGGAATTAAATTTATCCTACTTATTATTTAATGCTGATTCCAGTAATTGATAAGCATTTTCTACAGTTTTTATTTTTCCCGCTTGAGTTGTGGATATCTTCACATGAAATTTTTGACGTATTAGCATCACAATTTTGACAATATCTACAGAAGATATCCCTACATCATCTACCCAATAAGCATCAGGGCGAAGTTTACTTGGATCTATGTTTAATCTTTGGGCAACAGCATTGCAAAAATCTTCAAAAGATACTGCTTGTACTTGAGTGGGTTTTTCATTGATAGCAACCATATTCTTCTCCTTTGATGTTTAGAGGTTGTAATTGAGATGTTATGCAATTTAATTTGCATAATTATTGGTGATATTTGTCTTTTTTCGGTTATTTATTGTAAATAACTCATGACAAATAGAGCTAGTTTAATTATTAAACCAATCAATTGTTAGCTCAAACAATTCTTGTTGATGGAATGGAAAAGAATGATGCGCTCCCTCTATTATCTGTAATTTTGGTGGATTTTTAGAAGTTATTTGCACTTGCTCTACTAATTGCTTAACTTCTTGTAAGGGAACTGTTGCATCTTCGGTTCCATGAATAATTAATAAAGGCTGGTTGACTTGTTCAATCTCTTTGAACATATCAAGCTCAGGAGATTGCGTGAGAATTGCCGGGCCACATTTCATTAGTTCTCCGTGGTAGATAAATTCCGCTTCATCGCCATCTTCTAAAACAGAAAATGAATCTTCACCTATCAACCGCATAACAGTACCCGCTAAATCGGTAAACGGTGCCCATGCGACAGTTTTATATATCCTTGAATTTCTCGCACTTTCTCGGATAACGGTGACTGCACCTAAGCAATGTCCAACTAATCCAATGGCGTTTGGGTCAACACCGTCTATGGTGCTAATTAAATCAATTGCAGCTTCTAAATCTTCTAATTCTCTATCTAGAGTCAGGTCTACTAAATCACCATCACTATCGCCTGAACCTGCAAAATCAAAGCGAAATATTGAGAAATTCTGTTGGATTGCATAGCGAGCAAATTCTATAAATCGGCGACTTCCGCCAATCTTCGTACCTGCAAAACCGTGACAAACAATTAAACAAGGTCTAGGCTGATTTCCTTGTCCGTGATGTAAAACACCTACAAGGTTTTCTCCCCGCTTATTTTGGAAAACAAATGCTTCCATTCTTGACATATTGTAACACATTTTTTAGTATTTAAAATTTCAATTTTTTAAACAGATTGCGATGGCGATCGCCATCGCAAAATCTTTGTCATGGCTAATGCTGACATCCAAATGACTAGCTGAAATTTGTTGCCAAAATTGCAGAGCAGTATCATGTAAAATAACAATTGGTTTTCCAGAAACATCATGCAAAATTTCTATATCAACCAGTTCAATTTGACTGATACCCGCTTCCAAAACCTTAAGGATTGCTTCTTTACAAGCGAATTTTCCTGCTAATCTTTGAAGCCGATGATTTGCATTGCCAAGAGCTAAAGCATCTTTCCACTCTCGCTCTGTCAGCCAGACTCCTATCGGTGCATCCACTAAATCTTTGATATCTTTGACCGAAATAATATCTATTCCGGTCTTAACTTGAATTGCTGACTGAACAGAAGACGCACAAATTTTGTCTTCTATAAACATTTGATTTTTGTAATATCTAAAGGATTCTCTAGCAAACAAAGGATTTATCCCAGCGAATTAAACTAGCTCCACAAGTTAGTCCTGCTCCAAACCCAACCGTCATTACATAATCGCCTGCCACAATTTTTCCATCTTGAACAGCATCATATAAAGCAATTGGAATTGAAGCCGCAGAGGTATTTCCATATTTGTGAAGATTGCACATAAAACGCTCAATTGGAATTCCCAAATACACGGCTACTTCTTCAATAATGTGAATGTTAGCCTGATGGGGAATAATCAATTCAACATCTTCAATGGAAATTTGAGCTTTATTGCAAGTATCGGTCATGGCTTCACAGACGATAGGTACTACCGCTTGAAATAGTTCCGGGCCATTCATTTTCAGAAAATGTTGTCTGTTTTCCACAGTTTGAACTGAAGTCGGCTGTTTAGTTCCGCCACCAGGCATATACAACAGATCTCCACCCGAACCATCAGTACGCAGTACAGAAGCTAGAAAACAATTTTCTTCCCCTGACTCTAATAAAGCTGCTCCAGCACCATCTCCAAACAACACGCATGTAGAACGATCTTGCCAATCTATACATCTGGAAAGAACTTCTGCACCTATAACCAAGGCATTACGAACCGCACCAGCTTTGATAAAAGAAGCTGCTGTTTCCAGACCATAGACAAATCCAGAACACGCCGCAGATATATCGAAAGCAAAGGCATTAAAGGCCCCTATATTATCTTGTACTTTACAAGCAACTGATGGAAATGGCATATCAGGCATCATAGTCGCCACTAGAATCATTTCTATTTCTAGTAATTCGATACCACGCTTATCCAAGACTTGTTTTGCAGCGGCTGTAGCTAAAGTAGATGTGCTTTCTTCACTAGAAGCGACTCGCCGCTCAACTATCCCAGTTCTTGTACGAATCCATTCATCTGACGTATCCACAATTTTAGCTAGGTCGTGGTTTGTCATGACCTGAGTCGGTAAGTAAATTCCCAAGGCAGATAATTTTACAGGTATCAATTTGACCTCCCCCTTGACAATCGGATATTAGGTTGACCATCTATTAGAGTTAGTAAAAGGCAGCACTTACCGCTAGATTCAGAATCCCAGCAATAAATTGGAATTCCAGAGTGCTGTGAAAAGTCTTCTGTTACCTTCTGTAAATCATCAAAGGTAACATTTTTAACCTTGACTATTTTGGTTCTTAAAATAGCGTCTGCAAGGATGAATACTGAGCCAATTTCACTTAAATCTCTGCTTTGAAGTGAAATATTATTGCCAGACTTGAGTTCATCCAATTCTAGGTCAGAAATTTCTAAACCAAGAATTTTAACTGCTTTCTGAATATCGCAAGTTTCTAAATTCAGCTTTGTTTCCAGCATAGAGCTATTCATAACTTTTGTAAAGTGGTGTAATAATTTTAATTAAAGCTATCATTTGGTAGTCGCTACCATGCAACGCAACCATGATAGTTACGTTCTCAATCGAGTCTAAATTGACTCGAAATTTGTTCAACTTTTGTGAATAGTTGTGGTATTTAGTACCACAACTATTACCATCACAAATACAGATTGCCTACATTCTGGAAAAGCTAATACTCTAAGCTTTTCAAACCCTTTAACTGGGGTTAAACAAAAGAAAATTGGCTGGTATTGTTGAGGCTTAAGGTTGTAGCTACTTGTCCTTCAATTACACCGATTAGTTCGGGAAGAATGTTGGAACCGCCAGTAAATAATATAGATGTCCCGCTGGGAATGTTACCAGAAGATTGGATCAATAAATAATTGGATGCTGGGCCTTTGAGTTCGATGCGATCGCTACCTAATTGGAAGTCTTTGATGAGAGCGTAATCTTGATTTCCAACAGATGATGTATTGCCATCGTTGTAGTATACAGCGTTGCGATCGCCCAAAACGAAAGTATCTGCTCCTTTACCACCTGTGAGAACATCAATCTCACCTTTGCCAAAGCCAGAAGTAGTATTGACACCAACTAGTCTGTCTGCTCCTGCACCAGCATCTAAGATGTCATTTCCAGCACCACCATTCAACAAATCTGTGCCATCATTTCCAAAAAGTATGTCGTTACCGACATCACCAAACAGCCTGTCATCGCCTCTACCGCCAACTACGGTATCGTTACCGATTTCGCCATTGAGTATGTCGTTACCACCTTCGCCGGTAAAAAAGTCATCCCCAGCACCAGCAAAAACACTATCATTACCGTCACCGGCATCAACCAGGTCAACGCCATCACCACCATAGATAATGTCATTTTCACCTTCGGCAAAGACCACGTTCACTTCACCTGCTTCACCTGCAAGATAAATAATGTCGCTACCAGCACCACCAATGATACTATCGTTGCCACTACCAGCAATTATCGTATCGTTACCAGGCCCACCTCCAAGAAAGTCGTCTCCTGCACCACCATCTATAAAATCATTACCTTCTTGGCTAGGAACCAAATCGTTGCCATCGCCTGCATAAATAGTATCGTCGCCTTCTCTAGAGGGAATAATGTCGTCCCCACCACCTGCATAAATCAAGTCGTTGCCGCTTCCAGTAGAGATGATGTCATTACCTCCAAGGGCATTAACAGTGATATCATCCTCTGAGGAAATCTGAATGATAAAGTCATTTCCTTCGGTTCCGGTAATAAATAAGCTTGCCATTTTTACTTTTTCCTTTTGTAGATTGTTGTTGCAAAGAAGTCGGATTCAGGCATTCACTCTAGGCTGAATGCATACATACGAGGCAGATGTGTAATATCAAGTCCGGTTGGATACTTATATCAAGTTCGGATGATTAGTTATGATTGCAGTCCTCGCGTTACCCCTCCCCAACCCTCCCCTTGCTAAGGGGAGGTGCCGTAAGGCGGGTGGGGTGTTTGAGAATTTATAAGTAATTAAGCGAACTTGATATTATCATTAGGACTGACGCTGGGACGCCTAGAGATTTTAATTACAAGCGATTAGCCGGACATGATATGAGTTTTGGAAAAAAACAGACGACGATTAGCCTAACTATTTGACGCAGATATCTCTGGTAGGGTTTGCGCGGTTAAGCGAACATCATCATAATTAACTACCAACCCAGGCCCTTCTATGAGATTGATCAATCGGATGCCTAAATTCTGACCTAAATAGGGGTTTGATTCGGTAGTAGTGAATTTGACTGTGGAGGTTTCAAAGGTTTTATCTTCAATGAATACGCTATTATTGTCAGCTGCGATAACTGTATCGCCTGCTAGCAATTCCACACGATATCCAGGGAAGCCACTCAAGTCAATTCCGATATAGATGCCTCCGATATTACCTACTTCTACTTGTAGGGTATATTCGGTATTGGCTGTTAAAACAGCATCGAGTTCTTGGTACAAACCTAAAACACCACCACTTCCAGGTGGTTGAACTACATAAAGATCGGCAACGTTTTCACCTTCTGGTGCTTCATTAATGAAGTATTCGGTATTGGGATCTAATACATCATAATTGGAAGTCTCGATTCCGTTGGGATTTGCAGGTATGTAGCCATTGGGGTCGTAAACTACCCAACCAGGTACATCTGCAATATTAAAGCTTCCATCTACCAATTCTGGTTCTTCAAAGCCAGCATTTTCAATGAATATGCTTGTGGATGAGTCATTTACAAAAGAGAACTGGCTGGTATTATTCAGATTGAAATTAGCTTGTGGTTGAAGGACAACCACACCAATCAGTTCACTAAGAATGTTTGAACTGTCAAAATAGTATATGGCTGTTCCACTTGGGAGATCCCCAGAAGATGCTACCAATGAGTAATTTGATGCTGAACCTTTCAGCTGGATGGTATCAACTCCAGATTCAAAATCTTTGATAACGGCGTAATCTTCAAATCCAAAAGATCCTGGCTTACCATCGCTGTAGTAAACAGTATTTTTGTCACCCAGAACAAAAGTATCTGCGCTCAGACCGCCTGTGAGAACGTCAATATCCCCCTGTCCAAAGCTAGAATTAGCATCGTTATTCACACCAATTAGTGTATCGCTGCCACTACCGCCTTGCAGTTCATCGTTACCATCACCGCCAATCAGAGTGTCGTTATCAGTACCACCGGTCAGTACGTCATTTCCTTGACCGCCATTGACGACATCGTTCCCGGCATCACCATTTAAGGAATCTGTGCCATCATTGCCAAATATTACGTCGTTACCTACATCTCCAGAAAGTTCGTCGTCTCCGCTTCCACCTTCTATTAAGTCGTTACCAAGTCCACCATTAAAGCGATCGCTACCACCTTGACCTGTTAAAAAGTCATCTCCACCACCACCAAAAGCAATGTCGTTACCATCACCTGCATCAACGATATCTACACTATCACCACCAAAGATCTTGTCATCGCCAGCTTCAGCAAAAACTGTGTTTGATTCACCTGCAAGATAAATAATGTCGTCGCCAAGACCGCCATTGATATTGTTGTTGCCAGTTCCAGATCTGATGATATCGTTGCCAATGCCACCATCAATCAGGTCGTTTCCGGCTCCAGCATTTATAAAATCATTACCTTCTTGTCCGTCAATTACGTCATCACCGTCGCCTGCGTCGATAACGTCGTTCCCATCTCCAGAACTAACAACATCATTGCCAGTACCTGCATTAATAAAGTCATTCCCTAATCCAGTAGAGATTATGTCATCACCTGCCAGGGCAATAACAGTATTATTATCTTGTGACGCTATCAGCAGGATAGAATCATTTTCTTGAGTTCCGACATTGAATTTTCTTGCCATTTTTGCCTTTCTAGCTCTTTTGAGTTGTGGTTGCAAATTATGAGAATCGACACATTATTGAAGCTACCAAAATAGGAAGCTTTTAATGCGTAAGCTTTGATAGAAACAGACAAGAATTACACTACTCAAATTCCACTTAACGCAGATAAATTCGGTAGCCTTAGACCAATACCTATAGGTATTTTTTTACAAGAGCTAATAATTGAACATTACTAACCCTATAGCACTACACAATTCACAACTGCTGTGGTGGAACTGAGCTATTTTGCTGAAAAAAACTTAAATCAGGAAGACTAGTAGCCAATGCTAACCATGTAATTTTGGCTTAACTGTTGTTTAGCATTGTTTACTGTTGCGAAATTAATCTTTACGAAATTACAATAACATAACTGAAATGACTGTTCAAGTAAGATTTGACCATTAGCGATCGCGCAGAAATAAGTTACTTCTTTTGGAAACTCGTTAGCTTTTGCAAAAGATGTCAGACTCAGGATTTATAGGGATATCAATAGATTACAATTAGGTTGGGATTGTAAAAAATAGTATTGGCTGTTAAAGTAAGAGCTATGCAAACTTACATTAGATAAAATTCCAATCCAACTTAACAAAGAGCGTTGTTGAATAATGGAATGATTAAGGCTGATGCTAAGACACACCAGACATACCAGACACAGAAATTCTTGTCGATCCAAATTCCAAAATTATCCCGCAATTATGTAAGCCCTATAAAATATAGGTACTTATTGAAGTAGCGCCTTTTGTTCAAATCTTCGGTAAAGTTGCATGAGTAATTCTGTATCAATCAGAACAACTCATGCAACTATAACTAATTTACACCTGTATAGTTTTTATTACTTGTCCATCTCAATGAGTGTGCTACCCATTTTCAATGGAGAGCATAATTCCAAAGCATTTTGAGGTATAAATCGGTAGTTCCAGTCATTATGGAAGCCAGACTTTTGCACAAAGACTGTTGACAATTCTTTGTCATTGATTTTTGAGTCTATCTGAGGCTGATTGCGATCGCGTGGAGTTTTAATTATCAGTTGTTGATTGGTGGTAGGAGTACTGATTAGATTAATTATTACTTCTTTAATAGTTAGCGGTTTACCTTTCCAGTTTTCTGTAATCAAACAAAACATCCGATGTTCTATGTTGTTCCATTTACTTGTGCCAGGGGGAAAATGTGCAACCTCAATGATAAGTTTAAATGCGTCAGCAAGTCTTTGGAGTTGGGCCTTCCATAACCGCAAGCAATACTCGTCGGCTTCACTACAGTCTGCTATAATCAACAGTTCTGTAGCATTTTTGTACATTTTTTTGCCCATATCTTGCCACCAGCGATGAATTGATTCAACAGCGACTTCTGCGGTGTCCTGATTAATTCCCACATTTACCCACTCTGGGTTTGTGGTTAAGTTATAAGCTTCATATGGAACAAAATTTAAAAGTTCTGGATCGGTGAAATAATCAGTTTGCTCCTTGAAAAATTGTTTTTGAGATTGGCATTCTTGTACATCGTTATTGTACTTAGCGATCGCTTCTTTTTTCTTAATGTCAAGTGAGACTATAAGTTGACCGCGGGCTTGGAAATTTTGTACTTGGTCATGAATATGTTGAAATTGAAAATCCCGGTCTGAGAGAGAGTCTCCTTCTTTGGTTTTACGGTTATTTTGTAGCCTGTAGCCAAGTTCAGACAATAAGGAAGCAACTTTTCTCGGACTGATGACATGACCCTTAGTTCGCAATTTTTCAGCTATTTTTGTGGTGCTTTCGGAAGTCCAACGTAGAGGTGAGTCTGAATATTCACAATTTAGTGGTTGAATTAATCCCTCCAGGTCTGGAATTAAAGTTTGGTCAATTTCTAACAGAGGTTTTCTGCCGCCTCCCTTACATCTAATTTTCTCTGTAAATTGGGTGTTTTTAATTCGAGTATCTGGCTTGATTTCCAGTTCGCGAATTCCGACCCGAATTGTTTTTGGTGAAAGCCCTGTAGCTTGAGAAACTTGGGTAATTCCACCTCTGCCCAATGCAATAGCTTCTGCGGCAGCCCACAGACGTATCGATCTTTCATTCAGATGAGGGTAAAGCGAATCAAATTTAGATTTGAGAAAATCTCTTGCTGACATACAGCAATCCTAATATCCTAAACTCCTAAAATTTATCAGAGAATGTTTAAGAACTTATGCATATTTATTGCGTAATAGGTTAAGAATTTTTTAATAATTACTGAAATAGAGATCTTAATTAATTATTTAATCAGTTTTGCAAAAGTATTAGTGACAGGTTAAGAAGGATTTATCTACAAGGGAAACATATCTAAAATACAGCATAATCCATAGTAAGTAAAACAAGCTCGCTCGGCTTTTCCACATTTAACATACATAATTGGGGCGAGCAAGATGCCCACCCCACAACAGTTATACTGAATTTGGTTATGCAAATTAAATATTTTTCGGCTTACCTGGGTTTGGGCAGAATTGTTGTCTAGCTTACTTTATTTGAAATCTGCTGTATGTTTGGAATTTAGCAATGTGGTTTGATTTCTGAACTTCTTGAGGCAAGCAGCTACTGGGAAGTATAAACGCGATTAATCGCGCCTCTACGGATAGGTAATCGGGATTTTTGAGTTACACGAGAGTTGCTTCACACAATCAATTACCAGTCTTATCTACAGTATAACTTGTTAAAAATTAAGTGGGATTCTCAGGTTAATTCAATTATTAAATCAGATGTTGAGATTGTTAATCAATAAAAGTGTTACGATCGCATCTTCGCCAAGTATAATTACTCAAGATTGCCAAAAAGTCGAAATTTTTCGCTGTTTAACTTTATTTAGGGAACTAATACCATTGAATGTGCGCCGCGTGCCACTGGAATAGAGTAACGAGTCTGTACTAACTGCGGTTGGGGATCGAGCGGGTCGCCAGCAATTCGCCAGAAATCTATGGAACCACCTTTGATGCGATCGTCAAAATGGTCATAGGTCACAACTGCGAGATATTGGCTAGAGGCATCAAACGCAGCAGCTTCTGGCAAAATCCCATCATAAGGATAATCTGCAACTCGCTTGAGTTGTCCTGTCTGGGGATCTAAGGTCATCAATGTCAGCGACGAAAACCAAGTGATGCGATTGTCATTATAAGGTAGGTAACTTCGCTCTAAATTGGTAGTGACGACATACCGACCATTGGGGCTAACTGTCAATCCTTCTGGGCTGACACTTGTCATAGCTCGTGACACCAAAGCATGGCGCGGGGAACCATCGGTTTGTTTCCCAGCTTCTAGGCGAATACTCACCACACTACCACGTGGGGCTTCATTCCAAGTTCCTTGCACATCTGCTCCCCAAAAGAGATTATTCACAATTAAATGCCGACCATCTGGTGTAAATCGTGCAATATAGGGAGCTTTTTCTATTTTGACTACATTTCCCCAAGACTCAAGCCCAAGATTACTATCCTTACCCACAACTTTGGCAAAAGAGATTTCGGCAGTAGTTGTGTTAACGAGTGCTAGGGTATTTTGAGTGGGATGCCAAGTTGTATGGATTAGTTCGTGTCCTAGCGGTAAGGATGACACTGGAGGGTAAATTGGTTGCCCCAGTTTGCCGTTAGTTAAAGGAATTAATGCCAGAGGAGTTTTTGCCCCAGCTCCTTTGGGATGAAAAGTAACTGATACAAGCGAACCATCACGATTGATGCTGACGGATGTAGGACGCTCAGCGATCGCTAATTCTTGCACTTGAGTTGGTCGAGTCGGGTTGCTCAAGTCAAACACCAACAACCGCTTGCCATGCTTGAGATCCGCAAAGGTTTGCTTTTGCCAATCGCCCTCTGGTCTTTGCTCAAGGGTTTCAACCACCAATGCATAACGACCATCAGGTGTAACCGCTACTGCCGCAGGTGGCCCGGCAACTGAATTACTCGCCTCAGCTTCGTAAGCGCGTAAATCTCGGATATGTTTCCCTGTCAGAGGAATTACACTAATAGCATCCCGCCCTTCGGGAGAACCGAGTTTACCATCGACGTAGGCGGAAGCTAGCATATCTGCATCGGATATGGAAACAAGATAACGACCTTGAAATGCCAGAGGGGCAGCACGATCCAAAGTCTGGGCGATTGTTTTTGCAGATATGCCTATTAAAGTTGCTAACGCTAGGGCAAAAATTTTCAGGTTCATTGTCTGGATGATTGAGCTGGGGGCTGGGGATTAGGGACTGGGTTCGAAACCGTATCTGTTTGTTTCTGAACTTTTGTAATTGAAAATCGCTAGGCAACTAATTCTAGTCCAAACTTAGGAACAGGTACAGTAGTTTCAACGAAGCTTGGGCGCTTTGCCAAACGATCTAGCCAAGTTTTTAATTGCGGACGGCTGTTAATTAGTTGTTCGCCTTCTGGGGCTAGTTTCATTGACAAAAGAACAGGTGCCATGAAAATATCTGCCAGAGTAATGGAATCACCAACCAAATAAGCTTGGGTGAGTGCTGTTTCTAACACATCAAGCTGAGAGGCAATCGCAGTTACAGCACGCTTAATTGTTCCCTCATCGCCATGTCCGCCGTTTTCAGGAATGTAGACACACTGCACAAAAATTTGTCCGATGGCAATTGGTTGAATATAACTGACTGTCACACTCATCCATTGGTGCATTCGCGCCCGCTCTAAAGGCGTTTTGGGTTGAAATGAGCCTCCGTCAAATGACTCATCAATGTAGTGTAAAATTGCTTGACTCTCGTAAATAATCTTGCGATCGCTAATGCTTTCATAATCTGCCAAGCAGAAAAGTTGCACAATCCAATATAGCGGACTTTACCTGCGGCGATTACATCGTTGAGAGTACTTAGGGTTTCCTCAATTGGGGTCAGTGGATCGAAGCCATGAACTTGGTAAAGGTCAATATATTCTACTTGGAGACGTTTTAAGCTGCGATCGATTCCATTTAAAATATGATGGCGAGATAATCCAACTTGATTTGGGGTGTTTCCTAATCGCTCCCGTACTTTTGTGGCGATCGTTACTTCATCGCGAGGCAATCCCAACTGCACAAGTGCTTTTCCTAAAATAACTTCAGACTGCCCCTCTGAATAGACATCGGCTGTGTCGAAAAAATTCACCCCTCCATCGAAAGCAGTTTTCACTAGTTCTGTGGCTGCATCAATACCCAACTCGCCAATCACTTTCCAAAAGCCAGCACCGCCGAAGGTCATAGTACCAAGGCAGATTTCGGAGACGTATAAACCCCTTCGTCCCAGTAATCGATACTGCATTTATATATCCAGTTTGATTGCGTGGAAAAATACTTTACATATGAAGGCAAGAGGCAAGAGGCAATTAATCTTTCACTTTTCCCTATTGCCTATTGCCCTCCTATATACCTACACGTAGCGATGACCACCATCGATATGAATGACCTCGGCTGTAATTGAGGGATTGGTCATCAGAAAAATAACGGCGCTAGCAACTTCTTCAGGTGTTACTAACCGCTTAGTGGGAATTTTAGAGGCAACGTCTTGAAAAGCTTCTTGCTTAGCCGGGCCAAAAATTCCATCCCACATGGGAGTATCAGTCCAACCAGGGGAAACAGCATTGACTCGAATCGGAGCTAGTTCCACCGCCAAAGCACGGGACATTTGTTCGGCCGCAGCCGTGGCCACCGCAGTTGGCCAAGCACCGGGAACTGGGCGGTCGGTGGATAATCCACCGGTGAGGGTAATGGAGCCGCCAGGAAGCATTTTTGGCACAGCCGCTCTAATTACATAAACGCTTCCCCAAACACGGCTTTCAATAGCAGGGCGAAATTGCTCAACAGAGCCATCGAGAATCTTACCACCAACAAAGCTACCGGCTGCAATGTAAACATGGTCAACCAGTCCCGTCGTACTAAATAAACGCTCTACTGCTGCTTCATCGGTGATGTCTACTAGACCGGTGTAAACCTTTCCTAGCCGCTCAGATGCTTCTTCCAATTTGCTTGATGAGCGACCTGCAATTGTCACCTCTGCACCTAAGTGTTTTGCCAATCGGGCAGTCTCATAGCCAATGCCCTGGCTACCACCAACCACAACTACATGCTTTCCTTCTAACTGCATTGCTGAAAGTCTCCTGGATAATATATTCTTCTGGTAAAATTTTTGGTCTTGCTGAATTTGAATATATAATTCAAAAATCAACTCTTCTCAACTCTCACTCTCTGCGACTCTGCGTGAGCTAAATTCATATTTTCAATCAGCAACGCCAAATTTTTCAATGAACACTCGTTGACTGAGGGTATTTAATCAGAGCGAATTGATATTTCGGAAGTTTGCGATCGACAATGACAATGCCCTCATGTGATTGAGCGCCTACCTATGTTGTCTGAGGTGTTGATGATGGTCTGAATGTATGGAAAAACCAATCATCATTCAAATCTGCGTTTCTCTAGCAATTTGAACTGTGCAACTTCAAGGCACATCTGCTTCCTATTTGTATCTAACCTTGTGCCTTTCCTTCCAGCAGTCCAGCGAGAGTTTGCTGAAAACTCTGACGCTGGCTGAGATTGTCTAACCACGCTGCTGTTTTGGGTCTAGCTTTAATCAGTGCCGATCCTTCCTTGGTCATATTGACGTAGTACACCATTGACCCAGCGAAAATATCAGCCAAGGTTAATGTATTACCTACAATAAATGATGTTGCCAACTCTTTTTCAAGGACATCTAAATGGTGACTGGTAGTGTTTGCTGACTCTGCAACAACAACTTCATCAGGTATACCACCCATAATTGGACTCATAATTCGTTGCAAAAACAATTGCATCACACCGACTGGATACAAATAACTTGCCGCAATGCCAATCCATTTACGCACTTGAGCGCGTGTTTTGGCATCGGTAGGCTGCAAAGATGGGCCATCGAAAGCTTCATCAATGTAACCTAAAATAGCTGGAGTTTCGTACAGAACAAAATCTCCGTGTTCCAATACGGGCATTTTACGAAATGGGTTGAGCTTGGCGTATTCGTCTGTCCCCAGATAGTCAAACCCGATTTCGTTGAAGCGGTAGTCAATTCCTTTCTCGATTAAGGCAATGCGAGCAGAACGAACATTAGGACTGACTGGAAAGCCGTGTACAACTAAGCTGGACATAAGGTTTACTCCTGAGGTGTTAGCGGTGTTGTTGAACGTTTATTCAATTTGAACACTCATTCAAGATAAAACTAAACAAAATCATTGTCAAGACCAAATCTTAAAATTAATTTCTGAAAAAGCATCGGGTTCCTTTTAGGGATCAAAGAAAAGACACCCCAAAAAGTTGACGGTTAACGATTAACAGTCAACAGTCAATATGAAATCCCATCCCCTTTTAGGAACGCGATGAGCTTAACTGAAGCATTGTCTTGGCTCCTGCTGCAATACTGTTAAGGGTTGGAGCATCCCGTCGGATTCTTGCAACAGCTAACATACCCACAACTAATCCCAGCAATGCTTTAGCACTCCCATCGATCGCGAATGATTTCGGCAAATCTCCGTCCTCAACTGCTTGAGCAAGATTCAGCCGAAAGAATGATTCAATTTCGTCTAAACGATCCTCAATAATCGCGATCGTGCTGGGTGAATGGGATTCGCGCTCTATGGCTGTGTTAATAATCAAACAACCCTTCTGTTTCGAGTCGTCGATCATCGCTTTTGCCAATAGATCGAACCATTGTTGAATACATTCCAAGGGTGGACAATGGCGTGGCATAGAAGCGCGAAAGAATTCTTGTGTGTATTTTTTAAATACTTGCTGAAATAACTTTTCTTTGTCGCCAAAGGCAGCATATAAGCTTCCTGGCTGGATTCCTGTGGCTTGCACAATGTCTTTCATGGAAGTGTTGGCATAACCACGCTGCCAGAACAAATCCATGATGATTGTTAAAGCCTCGTCCTTATCAAACTCTCGTTGCCGAACCACGGGCTAATTGAAGTCTCCCAATTATTGTTTGCATTTGTTAACTATACACATTTTTGAATGATTAATCAAGATTCATTCTTTTTACTGTATTTATACTGTATATTTAGTAGTAAAATTTTACTCTAATTAAAGATAAACTCAGTAATTGAACTCCAATTCGATTGTTATCGAATGTTTTTTGATGAGAATTTGACAAGCGATCGCCAATCTCAACCAATGCTTTTGCTTAAATATCTTATTTTGAACAAACAATCAAAAATGTTTTATTCCATTCATCTAATATCAGGTTTGATTAAGGACTTATGGCAGGGAACAAGCAATAGGCTTAAAAGTCCCTTGGCCTCAGGGTTTGACCCTCGGTTTATGTCCTAACGTATTTGGCAATTGCTATATTGGCATCTTCTCTAGCCGAAGGCGAACTTTTCTGTCTACTGACAGTAGCTAAGTAGAATATTTAACTCTAATTTTTTGTTTAATTGTTTCTTATATATTTACAGCAATTTGCAAATAGATGAGGTACACAACTGGAGAATTAAATATAGAAATTCTTCTTTTACCTCCTGCCCCCTGTCTCCTGCCTCCTGCCCCCTGCCCCCTGCCTCCGACTTACTTAAAACTAAATTGGCAGAGTAATAATAAACTTAGTTCCCTTACCAAAAATAGACGAACAGTTAATTTGTCCGTTGTGTTTATCGACAATAATTTGGTAGCTGATAGCTAATCCTAGCCCAGTTCCCTTACCCACAGGCTTAGTTGTAAAAGATGGTTCAAAAATTCTCGCTTGCACCTCAGGAGGCATACCAAGAGCATTATCTTCGATGCAAATTGTAACGGTTTTTTGCTGGCGATCGACCGATGTAGTAATCGCGATCGTGTTATCCCAAGCGGCTATTTCTCGATTCAAGCGATTTTGATGAAGATCGTCAAATGCATCAATAGCATTAGCGATAATATTCATAAATACTTGGTTCAGTTGTCCGGGATAGCAAGTAATAGAAGGTAGTTCGCTGTATTGTGTGACAACCTCGATTTTAGGGCGGTCTCCTTGGTCTTTGAGCCGATGTTTTAATAACATTAAAGTACTATCGATTCCTTCGTGGACTTGAAACTCTACCTTAGATGAAATATCAGCACGAGCAAATGTTCTTAGAGAGAGGCTGATGTCCTTCAGACGACCAATTCCCTGGTGCATTGATAAAAGAAGCTTTGGTAGATCCTCAGCCATATACTCTAAGTCAATTTCTTCAACAAATTCTTCAATTTCTGGGTCTGAGTGTGGTAACTTTTGCTGTTGTAAATTCACCAAACGAAGGAGAGCGTTGACATATTCCTCAATATAAGAGCAATTTCCACTAATAAAACCAATTGGGTTATTAATCTCATGACCTATGCCTGCCACAAGTTGCCCAAGGGTGGACATTTTCTCACTCTGAATTAGTTGTAGTTGGGTTTTTTGCAACTGTTGTAGAGATTGACTTAATTCAGCAGTGCGTTCTTGTACTCGTTGCTCCAATGTCCGCGTCAGATGAGAAATTTTCAGATGTAACTTTAATCGAGCAATGACTTCTTCTTGTTGAAAAGGTTTGGTAATGTAATCAACTGCACCAATTTCCAGTCCTTTCACTTTGTCTGTGGCATCAGACAAAGCAGTCATAAAAATGATTGGAATGTTCTCAGTGACGGCATTGGCTTTGAGCCTGCGGCAAGTTTCAAATCCATCTAGACCGGGCATCATAATATCGAGGAGAATCAGATCGGGATGGGCGTATTCTATTTGTTCTATCGCCGACTCTCCATCTGTTGCCATGAGTGCTTTCCAACCACATCGCCCAATCGCTTCAGATAACACCTTCAGATTATTTGGATTATCGTCCACCAACAAAATATGCATTGGCTTCAAAAGAGGTTCAGCGATCATGGACGTAACTCCGTTGTTACAAATGATTTGAGGAACTTACGGATTTTTGCGGTTTGGAAGTTGGCAGTGAGTTTACTCAACTCAGTTGCGAAAGGAGTTAACCTACTGTCTTGCTTGATTAGCTCTCCTATGATTCCCTCTATCGCTGGAATATCTCCCATCATTGCCAGATGATAGAGTTGTTGCAAAATATCCCCAGACGGCAAAATCAATTCACTATTATTTACTTGCTCGTTCTTAGCAGATAACTGCTGAGGTTTGGATTGGGTATAAATCCAGTCAACTTTTAGTACCGAACGCAGCGCATTAAATAGTTCATCAATTTGGAGGGGTTTCGGTAAGAATGCTCTTGCTCCTGCCTCTAAACTGCGTTGTCGATTTTCTTCAAATACGCTGGCAGTAGAAACAATAATCGGAATAGAACGAGTTTGGGAATTTCCTTGTAAGTGAATCATTAGCTCAAAGCCATCCATATTGGGCATGGCTAAATCGAGCACAATCGCATCTGGTTGATGTTCAGTTGCCATTTGTAGCCCATGTTTACCGTCGCTTGCTTGCAAAATGCCACAGCCAATTTCTTGTAGCAAACTGGTTAACATGGAACGGTGGTTCTCATCATCATCAACAATTAGAATTTGAGGCACATTACCCTGAATACCGGCGATTTTCTGATGAGTTAAGGGGATGGTTTCTATTTGCCAGTCATGGGAAACTGGTACTGATACTGTCAAATCGAGCCAAAATAGACTTCCTTCACCCAAGCGACTCTGCACTTGAATTTGGCTGCCCATCAATGCCGCGATTCTTTGGCTGATTGCTAATCCCAAGCCAGTACCTTCAGACTTCCGTCCTGCATCGCCGACTTGCTCAAAGGCTAAAAAGATTTTCTCTAGTTGGTCTGGCGACATACCAATACCTGTATCTTCAATTTGGAAGCGAATCTTGGTGATTGAGGATTGGTTATTCTCCCCCTGCTTCCCCTGCTCCTCTGCCCCTCTGCCCCCCATCTCCCCAGTCTCCAGTACATCTACTTTAAACGTCACGCTACCGTTGTCTGTGAATTTAATAGCGTTGCCTAGTAAGTTAATCAACACTTGCCGTAGACGCTTTTCATCTGCTTGAATGACAACTGGTAGGCGATCGTCCATTAAGACGTTAAATCCAATTCCTTTTCCATCGGCTCGAATACTGCAAATCTCAGTGACACCATGTAAGAAAGTTGACAGATGCACATTAGTCGCAACCAATTCTAGTTTACGAGCTTCAATTTTTGAAAGGTCGAGAATGTCATTGATTAGCATTAACAGATGTGTCCCGCACTGGTAGATAATGCTGACTCCTTTTAGGTCTTTGTCTGTTAAGTTTTGTGATACTTCTAGCACCTGAGCAAAACCAAGGATGCCATTGAGCGGTGTGCGTAGCTCGTGGCTCATATTGGCTAAAAACTCGCTTTTTGCTTCGTTAGCAGCATCAGCAGCTTGTTTTGCCTCCAAAAGTTCGTGAGTTCGCTCTTCAACTTTGAACTCCAAGGTTTTAGAGTAGTCTAATAGCTGACCATTGGCAATTTCTAATTGTCGATTTGCTTCTTCTAACTTCTGCTGTTTATAGGCATTGGTTGTGGCAATTACGCTGCTGATGAATGCACTTAAGGCGGGTGTGACTGGAATCAGAACACCGTACAAAAACATCCCGTAGCCACCACCAATAAATGTGCCACTGATGCCTACAGTTGCCCAAAGAATTTTACCGCCTGGTATCTGCCATCTAGTACGCGCACTAGCTAACCACCAACTACCACCAGAACCGAGCAGAGACGATAAGATAATCGATACTAACGCAGCTATGCCATAAACGCCGTGCAGGTTTGCTTTGCCTGTTTTTGCCCCTTGCACCAGTTGATGGGCAATATTGGCATGGATAACAATACCAGATGTAGGTTTTTGGGCAGAAATCAAGGAGGAACTGAAGGGTGTGCTAAAGAAGTCATTGGTACTGGCAGCAGTTGAGCCAATAAACACCATGCGATCGCGCATGAGGTTTGGTGAAATTTTTCCTGCCAACACATCCCGCATAGCAACTGTGCGAAACGCGGCTTCTGAACCATGCCAGCTGAGCAGAATTTGATACCCTCCTACATCGGCATCGGAATAACCTGCTTCTTGATTTTGTAGTGGCAGATAGATTTGCTTGCCCAACCGAAACTTTTGTTGCTTTTCGTCAACAGATTCTAACGTTATCTTGTCGGCTTCAAGATACTTGAGGGCAACAAGAGTTGCCAGCCCTGCTTTAATTTTTCCCTCTTGTTTGGCATCTGCCGCTGTCAGTAAGGCACGGCGCACATGGCGATCGCCATCTAACACCAAATCTGCCAATCCTACTCGATCGAGTTTTTTCAATTCTGGTGGCGGATTGACACGCTCCCCAGTAATTTTCTCAACACCAATCAAATTGTCAGCTTTGCGGAAGATTTTTACAAGGCGATCGTATCCCCTGCCTTCGGGTAAATCCCGATAGAGATCCAAGCCGATAGCGCGGGGTTGTTGCGCGTGGATTTTTTCTAGCAATTGTGCTAACGACCAATCTGGAATTGGCCATTTACCAACTGATTGGATATCCCGTTCATCAATTGTGACAATTACGATTTCCTCGGCTATGGTCTTTTGCGAACACCGAACAAGGGTGCTTGTTTCGCACGAACGCTGCCGCATCCACTCATCACGAAGTTTCCACTCAGCCAAATTAAAAAGTCCCAATGATTGCCCAACAATAACTGTCAGAGCAACACTGGGAGTAATAATCAAAATACTGCCAAAGCGTTGGACGAAAGCTTGGAATTTACCCCACATAATTCCGCTACAGGCTCAAATAATATTGATTAGCATTTTTGGAATTGGGGCATGGGGCAAGCTGGAAGTGTGGGAGGGGTGGAAGGTGTGGGAAGATAGGGAAGAAATCTTTCCCCCCACACTTCCCACACTCCCCACACTCCCCACACTTCTCTATCTCCCCATCTCCCCAGTCTCTAATCAGCAGATGCTACAAAAGGAACTGTTGCAATATCCTTTAAGCTAACTGAGGAGAGAAGTTCTTCCCATTGCTTAATGATAGTTGCATTTTTGGGTTGGGCAGTGTGCAGCGCAGCCATTGTTGCTACACAGTCATACCACACCCCGTTTTTACCGAAAGCAGCTGCACGTTTGAGAGCATCTTCCTGCTGCATAGCTGTTGCCAGTTCAGCATTAGGCTGGATGCGCTGAATCCAACCATCAACGTAAGGCGTACTTGGGCTGAGTGTTCCGTCCACTTTCAGCGCTAGGAACCACTGGTAGTTTTTCCCAACAGCTAAAGCGGGTGCATCGGCTGGTAATTTGACTGCGATTACTCCAGCTTTCAGGGCAACGGGAATGCTCATTTGATATTGTGTATTGCCAGCTTCATCTTTGAGGCTAAACACAGCTTCTTGGGCATTAGAAGCAGGGAGGTATACCAAGATTGTGGGACGTTCAGATACCGTTGTCCCATAAAAGCTTTGGGGCAGAAGTGCGATTAGGGCTGCGGGCCCTTCTGCTGCTACAACCGATGGATTCAAGTAGTAAGTACCAAGGCGGGAACCACCCCCACTTGCTTGTCGGGGAGCGCTGTTGCTTTTATCAGGAGTAAACAGGTTACCACGAGATGCTCCTCCTGTTGCCTGTCGGGGAGCGCTGTTGCTTTTGTCAGGAGTAAAGAGGTTACCGCGAGACGCTCCTCCTGTTGCCTGTTTGGGCGCACTATTCCCTTTGCTTGGGGTGAAAAAGTTACCACGGGACGCTCCTCCTGTTGCCTGTCGGGGAGCGCTATTGTTGACAGGTGGAGTAAATGTTACAGCATAGGCATTAGCCCAAATACTACTGGTAATTAGAGCAATGATGCTCAATGCACTAATTAAATATCGACGTTTCATGGTGTTTGACCTCATTTCGTTAAACAGTGATAGAAAATACATTAAAATCACTGTGATAAAAAATCATGGAATACTTGTAAACACTAGTCAAAGTAGGGAAGGATACTAGTATTTATAAACTAATCTCGGCTGGAATTCCATAAAATAACTTTTTTATTGGTGCATTTTATAACAGTAATTTTACGTAATTACAGCCAGTTTCCAACTAAAACAAAGGCAGACCAAAAGAACGGGTCGCGAAAATCAGTTTGGCGAATCAGGTTAATTTGTGCTTGTCGTAGTGCTTCAGCTTTAGTAATTTTGGGTAGCCGTAGTTGGTCATAGAAGCGAGTCATGAGTATTTGGGCTGCTTTATCTTTGACTGGCCAAAGTGTGGCGATGGTGGAACGCGCACCAGATTTGACAGCCAAGCCTGCTAGTCCAAGAACGGCGCGATCGTCGCCGGTTGCGGTATCGCAGGCACTCAGTACCAATAATTCGATCGCTTTTGATGAATTACCACTACGATTTTTCAGAAGTTCAGACAACTCTTTGACATTAACTTGTCCATCCCACGCAAGTAAAAAGGTATCTTCCAGACGGGAGCTAAACTGTCCGTGGGTTGCTAAGTGGACAATATTGGCACTACCGGATTTGACGCGATCGGCAAGGGCAAAACTAGTGAATTTTTGGTTGAGTAACATTGAAGATGGTACAGTTTGGGAGATTTGCTTCACTTCTGATTCCACAGCAGGCAAAGCAGTAAAACCAGCACGAGATTGGCTGATACCGCCAACAATTGCATCAATCTGATTTGAAGGGAGCGATCGCGCCGCCATTAGTTGCAATCCTGGTGAGAGCGCCACAGCATACTTCTCAATCAGATATCGATCGCCATCGTACAAAGCTGCCATTGGAACATTCCGCAACCGACCATCCAAAACAAATACCAATGTTTGAGTGTCTTGGAAGGCTCCATCTACTTCTGCTGGACGAATCAACCAGTCATAAATCTGCTGGGACAATTGCTGGCGAAGTGTTGAGTCTGAGACTGGGTTGAGAGAAATTAGGAAATTATTTAGAGTTTGTTCAATTTCAGCTTGAGATTTTTGAGTGACATAGTAACGCAGTGGTTGTCCAGCTTTAGAGAAAATTATTCCTAAGCGATCGCTAAGGATAATCGGATAAATCACCGTTGCTGTGGGGTCAACTTGGTCAATCTGCTGGGCTTTATCTAAACAAGCTTCGCGGAAAAAGTTATCGAGTTCGGCAATTTGCAGTGACTCAATCAATTCCCGCGCTTGCATTAATGCCTCTTGGGTTGGTTGCTCATCCAAAAGTAAACCTACCAGTTCTCGATAAACAGGCTCCACACGTTCCCGGAAAGAAAATTGCACATCGGGGTTGACACCAACCATATCCCCTCGCAGTGCCTTTAATGACTTAACTGCTTCTGTATAGGCTGTAATTGCCGCTTGGCGATCGCCCTGTTGTTTATACAACTGTCCTACCTGCCATGCCGATTGGGCAATGATATCATCAGCTTGCAGTTGACGAGCAATGCCGAGGGATTTCTGTGCTAGTTCCTGTGCCTGAGACCATTGTTTTGTACGATGGTAGAGTTGCCCCCATTGATACAGCGCATAAGCTTGAGCGCTTGCATCTTGAATCTGTTGAGCAGACTCAACTGTAAGTGCCATCAATTGAGCCAAATCTTTAATTGGTAAAATGCGCTCAGGATTTTTTAGTCGATTCAAGGTGGCTACAAAATTAATCGCTGCATACAGAGAACCATGACTAGGTGAGAGTTGAGCCAACTGTTGTTGTAATTGAGGTGCAAGGGGAATGGCGTATTCTATTTTGTCGTAATCCATTAATAATTTGAACCGAGCTAAACTCGCTTGCAGAACTTCATTCGGATTTGTAGCTGCTGTTTGGGCATCTTCAAAGTAATTCAATGCTGCTTCCGGATCTTGAAAATCAGAGGCAACTTTCCCTAAACTCGAAAGAATAGAACTTAACTGAGTTTTAGCGTTAATTTTGTTGGCTGTGGCTAAACTTTGTTCTAAAACTTCCTTGCTTCTGGCATCGCCAATGGCGTGCAAAGCCAAACCCAGCGATCGCAACCCACTAACTTTGATTTCTGAATCTGGCATCGCTGAGAGCTTTTGCGTCAGCACTTCCAACTGTTGTTTCGAGCGGCGGTAAAATCCCAAATTTTGTAAGGCTTGTGCCTGGTTAATTTGACTGCCTAAGCTGCCAATTTTATCGCCTGCTTGCTCGTAATATTTTTGAGCTTGTTGCCAAATTTCTATGGCGGTTTCAGCTTTACCGATACCTAGTTCTAAATTAGCTTTAGTATTCAGTATTTGCCCCCAAATAATTGCATCGGCAGCGGGTTTAGCTGTTTGCAAAATTTTTACACTTTGTTCGATAGATTGTCTAGCTGCTTCCCATTGGTTGAGTTCTTGTTGTGCTAGTGAAAGGTAACTCAAACTTAAAGCTTCGTTGGTGCGATCGCCTCGGTCATGATACTTTTGTACTGCCATTTGCCAAGCCGTCACTGCTTCGGCGAAGCGTCCTGAATTGTAGAGGTTTCTTCCCTGTTCTAACCAATTGGTAGTTTGGGAAGTAGATGATGACACATTCAAGGCAGAATTGATTGCTACTTGCACAGATGCTCTAGCAGGGGTAATGGTTAGTGCTAAATACAAGCTCAAAATACTTACACTGATATATAGCCAAAAACGTTTTTTGATTTGGAAAGCCATAGGTGGTTAGTAGTAGTTTAAGAGTTTGTTTAAATTGCACTGGCGATTTACAAGGGTTGCATTCTTGGGGTAATTAATTACGAAAAAGTGCAGCACAAGTTAAATGCTGCACATTAGTGGGAGATTGCGCTGCAACTAACTCAACTTTTCCCTGAGCATTGCGATGCCAAGAACTAGCTTGAACGAGAAACGTTGGGGATGGTGGTATTTGTGCTTGTAAAGCTTGTGTTTTGCGAAATGCAGAGATGTCGCGGGTGTCAGACCAAGTGCGTAGGCGTAGCCTGTCATAAACATCGCTCCTCACTTCCTGTGTCGGATTTTGCGGCACACCACCGCGTCCGGTTGCCACAAAACTGCTGCCAGTATTGCTAGAACAGCCTGTAGCAATTTGCTGCGATGGATCGGTGACATTTGCTGGCAGTTCCACTAAACCCGAATTTGGATCGACACCGACAGTATTGACTCGAACAGTGCCACTGACGCCAAATTGGGAACTGGCGGTGATGTCATTTTCTGGAGTAAGGCGATCGCGAAACTGCAATCCGTAGATACCTTGAGTAGTGATTTGAATATTGCCTCCCCGACCTTTGACTGCATTCGCAATAATGTCGCTGTTTTCTAAACCTACGACTACAGGAGCCTTGAGGGTGATATTACCACCATCACCTGCTTCCTTTGCTTCCACAGAAATCTTGCTATTACGGCGCATTAGCAATAGTTCTTGGGCATTGAGAACCAAGTTTCCTCCGTTTCCAGATTGTGTTGCTGCGGAAATCGTTCCGCGATTAGTCACGACAATTGAGTCAGCATAAACCTCGAAATTACCTGCATTGCCTGTTCCCTCATTTCTCACCCCGATGTCAGCTCGTTCCATAACACGCAATTGAGGGGTCATCAGAATTACCCCTCCTGCATTACCGCTAGGAAATTCGGGTAATCGATAAGTTGCGCGGGTAACAGCATCGAGGCGTAACGCATTAGATCCAATGCTGCTACTCAACATACTATCGCGTGCTGCGCCGCTCACCTCGATGAAGTCTGAAGCGAAAATCTTGACATTGCCAGCATTTCCCATTGCACCAGTCGAGGAAGTAACTAAACTCCCGTCTCGCACCGTTAATCGCGCAGTTGTGATAGTTAGATTTCCAGCATTTCCACTTCCTACCGTTGATGACGCCACAGTGGTGGGCAGAAATGTGACATTATTAATTCCAGAAACATCTATGGACTCTGAGGCATCAATTTGCACATTGCCACTATCTCCAGTTCTCAGAGCAGTTGACCCAATACTAGCACCGTTAGCAACTGTCAATTTTCGAGTTGAAAGGGTAACGTTTCCTGCTTTTCCAGAACCAGCCGAGCTTGTCAAAATCGATGTCATTACTGAAGGATTGGCAGTATTAAATCCATTGGCAGAGATCGACTCAGAAGCTTTCACAAAGATATCCCCAGCCTGCCCAGAACTCAAATTTTGAGACTTGATTTGCGCTCCATCCCCCAGTAATAATTGTCCAGTTGAGATAGTGATGTTTCCAGCCTGCCCCATCCCGATTGCGTAACTTGCTAATTGGCTGGTTGTAGTTCCTGTTGGGTTTGTTCCTGCAAGGGCGAACGACTCAGTGGCATTAATGGTTATACGATCCGATGAAAGAGCACCTCGATTTTGAAGGCTAACAGTTGAACCTTCCAAAAGGCTAATGTTTCTACCCTGCATTTGAATCGTACTACTTCCTGTCCCAAAACCAGATAGCTGTGATTGCTTAGTTAAGTGGATATCGCTCAGTCCGTTACTGTTGGAATAGTCAAATGTCCATCCCTTAGATGCTTGTGTGAGGCGAACTTCTCCCGACTGGACGCTACCAAGTTCGATGGAGCCATTTACTGTTTTGAGAACGCCACCCGCTAAGTCAATTCGATTTCCCAGCAAAGCAAGCGTCTTACCTGAACTTACCTGTAAGCCTAGTGGATTTTGGGAAATGCCATTAATCGAGTTTTGTACTGCGATTGCCCCTGAATTCTGCCCAAACTGCAAGCCAACTGGCACAGCGATCGTTAACAGAGGGGCTGTTGTGGGGTTGGTAGCACTAAAATTCACCCCATCAGCAAACTCAATGCTATTTGCAGTTGTACCAAGAAACGATCCGCCAATATTGAGTTGAGCATTAGGCCCAAAAATAATTCCATTGGGATTGATCAAAAACAAGCTAACAGGATTATTGCTGTTGATGGTTTCGATCGCGCCATCAATCTGAGAAATGCTACCTCCTGTAACACGAGCAAATATAGAGGATATATTAGGAGTATTGATTAAATCAAAGATAGCTGAAGTACCAGTGGGAATAGTAAACTGTTGGAAACTGTGAAATAGATTACTGTTTGCGGCGCTACCTTTAGTGATGACGAAGTTATTACCATTTTGGGAGACAGTGGTGTTGAGGGTGTCGTCTGCGGTGACTTGAGCATTGGCAAAACCGCACCACAGGAACATCCCACCTGTCAAAATTCCATAAACTAAACCCCAGCAAACAGAGGGTGCTTTCATCACTCGGTTTCCATCAATATATATAAATAGGGTTCCCTAAATGGCATTGGGCTTTAACACCATCAAAAGTTTTATAGCAGGAGGCAGGAGGCAGGAGGCAGGAGGCAGGAGGCAGAAGGCAGGAGGCAGGAGGCAGGAGGCAGAAGGCAGAAGGCAGGAGGTAAAACTATTACCATTTTTAGCTGCAAACGGGATTTACCCCAGACATGGCAATTGCTCAAACTTTAGTTAGGGACGACAGCACAAGTTAACTGTGGTTGGGTATAAGTGGGAGATTGTGCTGCGACTAGCTCTAGTTTTCCATTAGCATTACGATGCCAGGAAGTAGCTTGGACTAGAATATTTGGGGATGTAGGGGTTGGTGCTTGTAAAGCTTGTGTTTTGCGGAATGCAGAGAGATCGCGGGTATCAGACCAAGTGGGTAGGTGTAGTCCGTCGTAGACATCGCTCCTCACTTGTTGTGTGGGATTTTGCACTACGCCACCCCTTCCCGTAGCTATAAAACTACCAGTTTGATTTGCAGAACAACCTGTAGCAATTTGCTGCGATGAATCGGTGACATTTGCAGGTAGTTCGACTAAACCAGAATTGGGGTCAACACCAATAGTATTGACTTGAACTGTACCACTTACACCAAATTCAGAACTGGCAGTAATATCACTTTCGGGGGTGAGTTGGTCGCGGAACTTGAGTCCAAAGATGCTTTGAGTGCTGATTTGAATATTGCCCCCCTGTCCTTTGACTGCATTAGCAATAATGTCACTGTTTTCTAAACCCATAACTACAGGAGCGTCGATGTTAATATCGCCACCATTACCACTACCACCAGCTTCTGCACTAATGAAACTGCCATTACGCATCAGTAATATATCTCGCAGTTGGAGGTTAATATTGCCCCCTTCTCCAGCTTTTGTCGATGCGGAAATGTTTGCTGTATTGTTGAGTTTGAGAGTATTGGCATTAATGTACAAAGTCCCAGCTGTCCCAGAGCCAAGGTTCTGGACAAAAACCGTTCCTCCATCAGTAATGTTAAAAATTGGGGTGTTAATAGTGGTGTTACCTGCATCAGCCTTAGAAATTTGACTATAAAAACCAACAGGACGAACAGCAGTACCAATATAGCTAGGATTTTCTGCATTTTTTACACCACTTACATCAATCGATTCAGACGCATTGATGGTCAGTGAACCCGCATTTCCTAAAACTATGCTAGAAGCAGATACTCTACCCCCAGCTTCAACCGACAGTGTGCCGGTATCAATTTTCAAACTTCCTGCATCACCAGATCCGAATGTGGCAGTAGAAATTAGACTAAAATAACTACCTTTTGGGGTTCCCAGGCTGGTCACCTGAATCCTATCTGCCTTGATAATAACATCGCCGCCATCCCCTGAAGCGTAGGGTCTGGCTGCTATATTGGCTCCAGCTGAAACAGACAGGTTTTGAGTGGAGATAGAAATATTTCCGCCCTTTCCATTTGCATAGGAAGCAGCTAATATCTGACTTACCGATCGAAAAGCAGAAGGATCGCCAAATGCAAAACCGTTGACTCGCATTTCATCAGTATTTACTACTATATTGCCGCCCGATGCTGTGCTAAAAGTACGGTTAAAGATATACCCACCCCGATCTATATTGAATTGTGGGGTGGTAACAATAATATTCCCTGCTGCACCTGAGGATATAGTTTCATTAACTAAACTGCTGGAACTATTAAAATCAGGAGACTTGCCATTAATCTCCAATAATTCTGTAGCATTAATTACAATATCGCCAGCAGTTTGGTTGCTGCGATTTTGTACTAATATTAGGGAGCCATCTCTGATGCTGACCTGTTTCCCTTGAATTTGGATGGCTCCTCCACTTTCCTCGGTGAAATCACGTGTAGACGCTAAAGCTCGTTGCGTGATTTCAATATTGCCAAAACTTGAAGCATTGGGATAACTCAGTGTAAATCCTTGAGGGGTAGAATTGAGGATCGCGTCTGTGCTAGTGATGCTACCCAGTTCTATTTGTCCTCCCGGCGCCGAGAGCAAGCCTCCATCCAAAGCAACATTTCCACCCACTAATGCTAGGGTTTTTTCAGGTTGCACCTGTAATCCTCTTGTACCGAGGTTTAGGGCAGAAACCTGAAGCGAGTCGCCTAATTGGGCATTGTGTCCCGATCCTTGAACGATAATGGCTCCCGGTTTGCTGCCAAATTGCAAACCAATGGGGACGCTGATAGTTAATAAGGCAGGCAATGTGGTATCGGTTGCACTAAACTTCAACCCGTCTGCAAACACTACGCTATCAGCAGTTGTCCCCACAAAGGAACCGCCGATACTTAATTGAGCATTAGGCCCAAACAAAATACCCGCAGGATTGAGCAGGAACAAATTGGCACTACCATTAGCGCGGATTACTCCATCGATATTGGACACAG
The DNA here is from genome assembly GCA_034531195.2 of Nostoc sp. ChiSLP01. GTDB lineage: Bacteria > Cyanobacteriota > Cyanobacteriia > Cyanobacteriales > Nostocaceae > Nostoc. The sequence continues at coordinate 22,558 of JAVRBO020000044.1, read as the reverse complement.
TACCACCTGTAACGCGGGCAAAAATGTTTTGCACATCGATCGCATTATCGAACAGAGCAGAACCACCTGTAGGTATGGCAAACTGACTGAAGCTATGGAATAAGTTATTCCCGTGCTGGTTACCGTTGATGATGGTAAAGTTGTTGCCATTTTGAGTGACTGTGGTTTTGAGGGTGTCGTCAGGTGTCACCTGAGCGTTGATAGCATTGCACCAGACGAGTGTAGCACCCAAAGTTATGATGCTATTTACCAAGCCCAGTCGAATAAACGTTGTTTTCATTGCTTAGTTTGTCCTTTATACCCAATATTTCAAATTGCCTAAATTAATGGTTTTGAATACCCTCAAATATCAAAACGGCGAATACTGCACCGAAAAGTACAAACCATTTTCTTGGAGACTACGCTTTTCACCTTCCACCGATGTTAGCGGAATCCCCCAATCTAGACGAACTGATAAGTTATTGTCTTGTTTCCATAGCAACCCTAAGCCAGTACCTACCAATGTACTTGGTGATGGATTCTCACCCTTGTTATTCCAGCCTGTGCCGACATCAATAAAGGGTGTCAGTTGTAGTATCCCTCCGATTTTGGGCGCACGCACAATTGGCAGCCGTAATTCTGCTGAAAATAATAGACCATTATCTGTAAGTAATGTATCTTGGCGATAGCCCCGCACACTTAGCTGTCCGCCAAGGCCAAATTGCTCTAAAGGCACAAGGGAGTCTGCTGCTAATTGTAAATCCCCTCTGACTAAAAATAGTGTGTCTCGTGCCAATTGCCGCACCCATTGTGTCTGTCCTCGCCAAGCAAAAAAGCGGCTGTCTGGTGCATTTTCATTGGTATTGGCATCGAACCAATCTACCCCAACGCTAAATTGCGATCGCGCTGCAAAAACTTGTTGATTGCTACGTTGGGTATACTCCTGGGTAAAATGCAGGGCGGAAATTTTGGTTCTGCCGTTGGCATCCGCACCAGGTGATAAAGGAAACCCGCCAATATTATCAAGACCTAACTCTGTTTGGCTTTCTTGGCGTGAGAACGATAGTCCAACTGCTAATTCCTGAGTTGGCTTTTGGATTAATGGTTGACGATAACCGAATTCGTAAGACCTAGTGTTTGATTGAATATCAAGGACGCTGAATGGTTCTTCTATTACTTGGTTCCATCCTTGGTTAAAACCAAAGGATACAGTACCATTGCGAGCATTAATCGGCAGTGTGTAATTCACATTGATTGTATTGCTGCCATCCGTATTGGCATATCCCACACTGAGAGTATCGCCAAAGCCGAGTAGATTGGCTTCTAGCAGATCCACACCCCGGCGAAAACTACCTACACTGGGCGATCGCCCATTATCCAAACTTGTTGTCAGGGAAAAAGTATCAGCTTCTTGAATCTCGACTTGCAATATATTGGTTCCGGGACGTACACCCATCTGCAACTCAGCTGATAAGTTTTGAATGCGGGGATCGAGGCGAAGCAGTTGCAGTTTTTCTATTAAGCGCGGCACATTCAGGGGTTGGCTAGCGCCGAGTCGAATGCGATCGCGAATGTATTGACTACGCAATCGGCGATTGCCAACGATTTTAATTTCTTGCAAACTGCCTTCGACTACCTGAATTTTAACGACTCCGGCTTCTACTGTCTGCGGTGCGATTAAAGCTCCGGTAGTTACATAGCCTTTATCAGTGTAGAGCTTGCTGATGGCATCTTTGACTTGCAACAACTCTGCAAAGGATATTTCTCGTCCTACAAAAGGAGCCGTAATCGGGGCAAAATCTTCTGGTTTGAAAACTGTACTACCAACAACATCAATGCGATCGACCCGGAATTTGGCATTAGGATCGTTTTCTTCTAGAATCGGCAGATCCGGTAGTTGTGGGGAAGGAACTAATTGATTTTGGTCTGATGGCTGCGGTAGCACATCCGCAGGTAAGGGAGTGACTGGGACATCTTCGATCCGACCAGGTGGTATTGTTTGAGGATTGGAAGTTTGGGCAACGGCCTGATGATACTGGCACAATATTGGTGCTAAAACAAAGCCGAATGTTAAAAGTTTGAGTGCTGCGATGCGGGGTTGGGTATGGTTAATTATCGATTCTCTCTTCACATTTAAATACCTGTGTATAAATACTTAACCATTTTTCAATTAAAATCGCTGCATTCCATCACTATTAAGAGTTGCCCGGTCTAAGTAGATAATTTATTTTGTATAACTAGTTATCTAGTGGGGCTTAGACAAAAGTAACAATAAAAAATGCTCAACTGTATATACACAGATAATTTGGCATCGTCTTGTCTAGTTTATTTATATATCTGGGTTTGGATATTTCTTGAGCATTTAATATATTTTCCTTGCCATGTATAGGTTTGAGGCTTGTTTTTTCCTCAAAAATGTTTAAGTTGAACTAGTTAATATACGAACCTTTAATGTAATAAGTGTTATACTATTTTATATAATATTCGCTATATTATTTACAATTGCCGCCAGTGTAAATACTGTTTTTTTAAAGATTAACTGAAGTTGATGGCGATCGAATACGAACTATCCATCTAAACTTTGGCAAGGGTGTCACAGCAAAGGTTTGAGGTGATAGCGTGGGTATTGATTCCCATAGGGGTGATAAAGCCAACAGTTAAGCAATTTTTAACTTAAGTTGACACCTATGCATAGCTGTAAAGCCCCTACAAATGCACAAATAATTTGGGATAATTTATTATCTGCAAGTCCTTAAATGCTATGCAGTTCTCATGTGAATTCAAATGAAAACTAATGCGGCTCGACTACTTGATAAACTAGGCATTTCCTATCAAATTCTCAGCTATGAAGTTGACCCTGATGATTTGGCTGCTGAAAGTACAGCCCAAAAAGTAGGGCTTCCACCAGAGAAGGTTTTTAAGACTTTAGTAATTAGGGGAGATCGAACAGGTATCTGTTTTGCTGTTATACCAGGAAATGCTCAGTTAAACTTGAAAGCCTTGGCGCAGATTTCAGGGAACCGCAAGGTAGAGACAGTTGCCCTCAAGGAAGTTCAGCCACTAACAGGATATATTCGTGGAGGCGTAACGGCTTTAGCAAGTAAAAAAAGCTATCCAGTCTATGTTGATGAGACAGCAACTCTTTTTGAGCAGATTACTGTTTCTGCGGGAATGCGAGGAATGCTACTTCTGCTATCCCCATCTGACTATTTACTCGTAGTCAATGGCACTTTAGGGGCTATTATTATACAAAATTAAGGATTACAGCGTATTTCAGTAAATGAAGTAAATGGGTAGGGGCATAATATATTCATTGGTGTCAACTTAAGCTCAAACGCTTATCCCACATACGTTTTACCCCACCCCTAACCCCTACCCTTGGCAAGGGGAGGGGCGGTTTTGGCTTTAGACAAAACCGGGGTGGGGTAACGCGGATCTTGAGCGTGAGTCAGAGTGCTGAATATCACATCTTTAGAAGGATTTTGCGTTAAGTTGACACCAGTGACAATATATTGTGCCCCTACATCTGTATCTCACTGCTTTGCAATCTGCTGTAAGCCATCACTCAACAATCATCAGCCACTATCTTTTTAACTTTTAAAATGGGAGTAATATATTAATTACAAATTGCTACTAGGTATATTCCCTTGATTTGGCCTCGATTGCGTAGAAAAAGCACGGTAAAGTTGACAGTATTTTTACTGCTACTGTTCATAGCACTAGTTGGGGTGTTGCAACTTTCCCTAAAACAAGCGCAGCTAGTTGAACGCAACAGCAATTATGCGATACATATTCAACAGGATTTCAATCAACCTAGTTTTTACCCAGTTACAAAAATTCCCTCTGCCAACCTTTATAAACCTATTGCAGACTGGGTAGGAAGATTGATTTTACCAACGAAACAGCAATTAGCAGATAATTTAGATTGGGTGTGGCTAGAAGTACAACACGCACCACCAACAGCACAAAGTTTGGTAGGAAAAATAGTACGTTTGGAGTGGAAAAAAAATCAAGATTTACTGGCTTACGTTCAAGCTGTAACGCGAGATGTAAATTTTAGTCCTGAAGTAATTAAAAGCCAAAAACAAGGAAATATTCATCCTTTTCGACTCGATGGAGTTCGTCAGGTAGGAACGTTACGTTCTTTGGCTGGGGCCAATCCTCGCGATGATACAATTGTTGCTTTAGATTCCCATACAATCATTACGCAAAGTCAAGAAAAACCACTTTTACAAATTGAACGCGAACCTATTTTGGTAACTGGTAGATTTTATGGTTTGGTAAAAATTATTAAACCCCATCGCCCAACTTTTTCTTCAACCAAAAATCAAAAGGTTAGCGATTATTTTTTGGTACAGCATTACAACCCTACTTCTAAGAAGTTTGATGGTGTTTCAGAAACTATTCGCATTCCCCAACAAGTTATAGATACGCGAAATTTTGCCCCTTCAAGTCCGCAACAAATTGAAAAGTCACCTGCGGGGAATGAAGGATGGTATATTTACGGTGGTAAAGATATCAATGATGTATTTACTGTGGAGGCGATCGCACCTCGTTCTCTCTTTCGCATCCAACCCAACCAAATCATTACTGGCAAAGAATCAGCGCTGAATTATATCACAACTGCAAATTGGCAAAATACGGAGAAAAATAAAGGTCAATTCAATACTCTTTTGTTAAACCCAGTAGAAACTGGTAATTTACCCAATCAATTGATATCAAAATGGCAAGAAGGCGACAAAGCGATTTTACTGCACCTATTTGGTGGAATTGGGGGACGTAAAGCGGAAACACTGGGAATACCTTATACTGTCACCGGACATTTTGCTTTTGGAATTGCAGAGGTTGTGCGGGATGAGTTTACTAAGGAATTACGCTTCGAGACGAAATATCACCAAATTTACGCCCATAACCCGGATGGAATTATTGCTGCAACGCATACATGGGCTGATTATATGGGTAACTTACAACGCGGTTGGCTGGCGACGCGTCCGGTATCAGATATTTTGATAAAATTTGACCCTGTAACCCAAGATTATGATTTTGATGGAGTCAAACTTTCCCCTTTAGACAAGTTTCAGCAACAGTTACAGGTAACAATGGCCCGTTATCGGGTTGGGGATGGTACTGGTGGAGCAATGGTATCACCTGCCACTTCTTGTATTCAAGACTCTAGCCAAGCGCTGTATGCAGCGATACTAGCAATTAAAAATCAAGTTGTTGCAAGTCCTCAAATTCAAACTTGGTTAAAAGCCAACCCCAATCATCCGCAAACCTTACGCTTTCAACAGTTAATTAAATTAGGCGAAACTTTAGAAAAACAATTAGCACCTTTGGGGATAGTCCGCGCTGACTGGCACTCTCAAGCTAGCACACTCGCGGGTACGGGAATCGGCAAAACCACTAAACCATTTCAAGATAGAAGTATTTGGGCTGGTTTGACAACATGGCGAACAATTATGCCAAGACAAGCACAGGACGAACTCGCCGCAATATTTTTAAAACACGGTGCGATGATGCAAGTATGGCGAACCAATCAAGTAGGCGGTTGGCAGGCCGATATTACACCCATTGCCCCAACAGTAGTTTTTGGACAAATCCAAATTCCCTTTACCAATATTTCACCGCTATCAATTCTTTTGAATCGTTTTTTAGCATCGTTAGTAATTCCGACTTTTCAAGATTGGTTACTTGTTGTTTTAGCGTTGGTAATTTATAGTGCGATCGCCATACCTATTGGCTTGAAATTTAAGTTTTTACAGATACAACTCTGGTCTGCAAATTGGATTGATAAAAGCTTGTTGATATTGCGTTGCTTATTTACGCCTGCAATTTTAGAAGAACTAGTTTTTCGAGTTTTTCTGCTTCCTCATCCAACAGAAATTATCAATTGGTTTAATTGGGTATTGTGGGGACTTGTCAGTTTATTATTATTTGTTCTTTATCATCCCTTGAATGCTAAGACATTTTTTAAAAAGGGATTGCCCACATTTTTTAATTTGGTTTTTCTAGGTTTAGCTGCATTATTAGGGCTGATATGTACAGTTGCTTATGCGCTTACAGGTTCGTTGTGGGTGATAGTTTTAATTCACTGGGCTGTGGTAGTAGTTTGGTTAATTGTTTTTGGAGGGATCGGAAAATTAACAGATTCATCTAGCTGATTTGAATTGGCGGTAAAGGGACGTTAACAATTCAAAATTCACGCATTAAAGACAGTTAGAGTTCCAACTCAACTGATACTACGTGTAGACGTAGGGTCTTAAACCCTTGATGTTACGATAAATTACGGTAGTGTCGATCGCGGCCAAAAGCAAAAAGTAAATACTTAGTGTTAATTTATGCAAGATGTCTAGTGAAGAGCGATCGCATTTTTGGCATATCTTAATAAAAAATGATGTTTAAACTTGTTTAGCCATTAATTCTGTCAATACTCTTGCTACCTGGTTTTTATCTATTGGTTTAAGTAAATAAGCTTCAGCCCCTAACATTTGCCCCCATGTTTGCCCAATATTATTGTCTCCTGCTGAAATAATTACGACTGGTATTTTTCTGCTTCTAAAATCGCTTTTTAACTCACGACACACTTCAAAACCACTTTTTCTTGGTAAAACTATATCTATAAAAATTAAACTAGGGGTTGACGAATTTACCATTTCTTTTATTGGATCGCTATTAGATAAATGTATAGAAAAATAATAGTTTTGCCGCAAATAATGGATTAAATTACCTACGTTATTTAAGTCGCTGCTAATTATTAAAGCCGTTGGCATATCGTCTGGTAAATTCATATTTTTACATCTACTAGTATAAAAAATAACCGTTACTAATATATTAATAAATCAATGTTTAACTTTTGTTACTTTTTTAAACGGTAAATCGTTTAATGTTTACTAACAATGTGGAAATTACCGATAAAATATTATTTTTAATTTAAATATTTTCTGGGATTATAAAGATTTAAAAAATAAAAATTTTTGGGAAGAGTCTATAAGGAGCTAATGTACGAAACCGTACAGACTGCTTTTGATAAATTGGTATAAAATTAAACCTGGATAAATGTCATTTCGTGACAAAATCTAAGCAAATAATTAGCGTCTTGCTTTTATTAGTTCCTAATTTAGGATATCTAAATAAGAATTTGAGTTTTTTTATAAACAATTTATATAGAACTAAAGCGGTTTTGAAGCAAATACCATATAGCCAATTGCTGTTTCTTAATAGTTAACGACAGCTTGCTATACATAATAATGACGATGGCTCCCGCTTAGTTAAGTTAATTTTTTTAAGATTATTAAAATGGATTTTTAAAAATTTTATACAGCTAATAAATTATTTTATATAAAATAATTTTCGTTTAGCAATCTCTACATTATTAATAAATATAAAGTTACTTAAATTTGATAAAAGTAAAAAAAATTAGTGGAATTAACAATTTCAGGAAGCTGAGAGTTTTATGCAGGGTGAGAAATTCGAGAACGCTTATATAGAATACAGAGGATATTCTATCTGTACAGAGGAAAAAGAAAATTTACCTATCAGTAGGTGGGAAGCGAGAGCTACAAAAATTATTCTTGAGAAAAAGTTTAGCTTATGGGGATATAATTATTTGTCTTCGTGGGGCAAAAACGAAGAACATGCAATTGAAAAATTAAAAGCAAGAATAAATAATCATCTAGAGAGTTTAGAAAGTAGTTGACTTTGTAAGATGAAAACCGAACTCTATGAAACTGGTCTTGGTGTGAAGGTAAATTACACTAAAGCTGTTAAATGATATCGCATAGCTGCACTACCGTATACAAAAGTTGAGCTAACTCGCTTGATTGTAAAATTGATGGATCGTACAGTAGTCCAGAAACCATAATCGACCAAGGGTGTCCGACTAGTTGATAGGCGAAAACGAAAGCGCCTGATAGTTCGATTTCTGCTCCCATGACATTACGTTGAGATGCGATCGCTCCCTCAGCAAGAGCTTCAGATAGCCGATCTAATGGTACTTTCACTAGTACAACTTCAGCATTGCGATCTATGGATTCGATACCCCGCCTTTCAGACCAAGGACGTGTAAAATGCTCTGCTATCTCACGTATCTCACGGATAAATTGCTCGTCCATACCCCTGTCCTTCACTGATGTCGATTCAGCCAGTTAACCTCTGTTGATAAATCACGAACTACATAAACTAGATTGAGGAATATATTGAGTTTCACAATCAGGGACACTGTTGGCAAATTAATTTGGCTTTAGCTTTCATATTTTATCGGTTTTCAGGCTTTGGCTTGGAAATAGATAACTATGCGCTTCTGTGTTGAGTCCCTTTTGTCAGAATGTGAAAGATGATTAAGCGGCTAAGGTATTTTTTTTGGCTGGCTATTGCCATCATTGTTGTCATTTATATTCCATTCGGATTAATGGGAAAATTATCTGCTCAACAGTATTCAATTTCCCATCCTCTAAGTGCGTTAACTGAGGTAGAAATTAGTACGGCAGTTTCGGTTGTTAAAAGAGAGAAAACTTTGAGTGAAATGGCAGTTTTTCCACTTATTGCTTTACAAGAACCAGATAAAGAAGAAGTTATAAATTTCACACCTGGTAAAGTTTTCCAGCGCCAAGCTTTTTTAGTAATCTATGAACGTTCCCAAAACAAAACCTTCGAGGGAGTTGTTGATTTAACAAGCAAAACCTTAAATTCTTGGAAAGAAATAGCCTCCGTTCAACCCGCACTCGTTAGTTCAGAATATGAACTTGCAACTCAGGTAGTTAAAGACGATCCCCGATGGCAAGCTACGATGCGAAGGCGGGGGATTAATGATTTTGAGCGAGTCAAAATAAGTTGGTGGGCACCAGGAATTCTAACCGAACAGGAAGAAAAAACAGGTAATCGTCTTTGCCGAGGGTTATTTTACTATAAAGGCGAACGCTGGAATTATTACGGAAGTCCCATTGAAGGAGTGATAGCAACAGTAAATTTAAATTCAGGTAAAATCGCGAGTATTATTGATACCAAAAAAGTACCTTTTTCTCAAGATAATTGGAATTATAATCTTAAATCTTTGAGTAAATTACTTCCACCACTGAAATCATTAAAGATTCTTCAACCCAATGGTAAAAGTTTCCAAATTAATGATAATAAAATTAGCTGGCAAGGCTGGAATTTTCGCTATTTAATGCATCCCCGTAGTGGATTAATTCTATACCAAGTTACACACACAGATTCAGGAAATGTCCGGCCATTTTTATATCGCGCTAGCCTCTCGGAAATGGTCATTCCTTATGGAGATCCTCAGCCTAATTGGTCATTTAGAAATGCTTTTGATGTTGGAGAATATAATCTTGGCTTATTAGCAAATAAGATGGAGCTAGGTAAGGAAATTCCTGAAAACGGTCTTTTGTTAGATGCGATATTTGCTGACGAACAGGGAGAACCTTATAAAATGCCAGGGGTTATCGGTATCTACGAACGCGATAACGGAATGCTTTGGAAACATTATGAGTATAATACTCAACGTAATGATGTCCATCGTAATCGAGAATTAGTGATAACAATGACGGTGGCAATTGACAACTACGATTACACCCTCAATTGGATTTTTCGCCAAGATGGAACTTTAGAAGTACAAAACGAATTAACAGGTATTGTTTTAACACAGGGAACAGCTGCCGAAAAACAATCTTCAGAAAATTTCTATGGTCAGCTAATTGCAAAAAAGATTATCGGAGTAAATCACCAACACTTTTTCAACTATCGCCTAGATTTGGATGTCGATGGTAAAGCTAATTCTGTGATGGAAATGAATGTTAACGCTTTGCCGATGGATGACAAAAATCCTTTAGGAAATGCAATGGTAATGATAGAAAAACCATTAGCTAAAGAAACGGCTGCTGTGCGCGATTTGGATATGAAACACAGTCGAGAATGGATGATTGTGAGTGCAGACAAAAAAAATACTCTTGGTGCTGCGCCTGGATATATGCTAATGCCTGAAGGAAATTCTACATTTTTTCCTGTGGAAGGCTCAAAAATCAGGGAACGTGCAAAATTCGCCACACATCATGTTTGGGTAACAAAATATAAACCTAGCGAACTTTATGCTGGCGGCGATTATCCTAATCAAACTCAAGCTGGAGAGGGTTTACCTAAATATATTGCAGATGATGAATCGTTGCTGGGTGAAGATATCGTGTTATGGTACACAATGGGCGTGACTCATATTCCGCGATCGGAAGATTGGCCTGTCATGCCTGTGCATCGAGTTGGATTTAAGCTAATACCTAGAGGATTCTTTAGCCACAATCCAGCCCTTAATTTACCAGAGTAAAATCTTCTTTTTCTTAAGTTTTTTTGCTTGAATTTTTTGGTAATGTGTAAACCTGTAACTTGAATGCTCAGAATAGCTCAAATTCTTGCAGTTTTAATTCACTAGGATACTTCATGAATTTTCCAGAAATTAATATTCCCGGTAATGGCAAACTTCACGCTCGTTTAATTACTTCTTTAGGCGAAATTGTAGTTCGTTTAGAAGAAGAGAAAACTCCTAACACTGTCAAAAATTTTGTCGGTCTAGCAACCGGAACAATCGACTGGAAAGACCCTAAAACAAGTCAATCTCTCAAGGGTACTCCTGCATACGATGGGGTTCGCTTTCACCGAGTCATTCCTGATTTTATGATTCAGTGCGGCGATCCCCTGGCTCGTTATCCAGATATGGCTAACCGCTGGGGTACTGGTGGCCCTGGATATAGATTTGAAGATGAGTTTCATCCAGAATTGAAACACTCTAAAGCGGGTATCCTCTCAATGGCAAATGCAGGGCCTGGTACTAATGGTTCGCAATGGTTTATTACAGAAGTAGCAACACCTTATCTTGACGGCAAACACAGTGTTTTTGGTGAAGTTGTCGAAGGTCTAGATATAGTCAGCCGCATTGCCAATGTGCCTACGACTAGAGATCGTCCCAATCAAGAGGTAGTGTTAGAAAAAGTAGAAATTTTTCGGAAATAACTAACATCTCTCTTAGTTAATTTATCTAAACAGAATACAGGAGAGGAAGATCGGAGATTCCTCTCCTGTATTTTGAATTGTCGTGTAAATTTTCTCTATATTATTGGTGATGTTTAAGACACCGCGCCGAATTGAAAACAAATTTGCCGATAAATTAAGATTTATTTTAAATAAGCAATAGTAATATTGTGAAATTCAGAAGCTAGATTCTAATCAGGAACGAGGTTTGAGCGATGCTTATGCCTACTGGCTCCAGGCAAAACCCTTACAAGTCTTCACTTCATCAGAGATACAAGTTTTGCGACAATCATAAACGATTGAATAATTAATCATGCACTTATAGTCCGATTTTTATGGGGCTTCGTGTTGTTTCAGTTGAAAAGGGAGAAGACACAAATGAAATTGGCTTACTGGATGTATGCAGGCCCAGCCCACATCGGCACTCTCCGAATCGCCAGTTCTTTCAAAAACGTTCATGCAATCATGCACGCCCCGCTAGGCGATGACTACTTCAACGTCATGCGCTCTATGCTAGAACGGGAGAGGAACTTCACCCCAGTAACAACCAGCGTTGTCGATCGCAATGTTTTGGCACGTGGTTCTCAAGAAAAGGTGGTAGATAATATCACCCGTAAAGACGCCGAGGAACGTCCAGATTTAATTGTGTTAACTCCCACCTGCACTTCTAGCATTTTGCAAGAAGACTTACACAACTTTGTAGAACGGGCGCAGCTGGAAGCAAAAGGCGACGTAATGCTAGCGGATGTGAACCACTACCGCTACAACGAACTGCAAGCAGCCGATCGCACTCTGCACCAAATTGTGCAATTCTACATTGAAAAAGCCCGCAAAAAAGGCGAATTGCCAGCAGGCAAAACCGAAAAACCATCCGTTAACATCATCGGTATTTCTACCCTTGGTTTCCACAACCAGCACGACTCCACCGAACTCAAGCGGTTAATGGCTGACTTGGGAATTGAGGTAAATACTGTAATTCCTGAAGGCGCTTCCGTTAACGAATTGAAGAAAATGCCCAAAGCCTGGTTTAACCTGGTGCCTTACCGCGAACTGGGCTTGGCTACGGCTCGTTATTTAGAAGCAGAATTCGGAACGCCATACATAGACATTACACCGATGGGTGTAGTGGAAACTGCTCGTTGTATCCGCAAAATTCAGCAGGTAATTAACGCCCAAGGTGCTGATGTTAACTACGAAGAGTTCATCAACGAACAAACTCTGCATGTATCACAGGCTGCTTGGTTCTCCCGTTCTATTGACTGCCAAAACTTGACTGGTAAAAAAGCAGTGGTATTTGGCGACAACACCCACGCCGCCGCCATCACTAAAATTTTGTCGAGGGAAATGGGCATTCATGTAGTTTGGGCTGGAACTTACTGCAAATATGATGCAGACTGGTTCCGGGAACAGGTGAGCGAATATTGCGATGAAGTGCTGATTACAGACGATCATGGCGCAATTGGGGATGCGATCGCCCGCGTCGAACCCTCAGCTATTTTCGGCACCCAAATGGAACGCCACGTTGGTAAGCGTTTGGATATTCCTTGCGGTGTAATTGCTGCACCCATCCACATCCAAAATTTTCCCATTGGTTACAAACCATTTATGGGTTACGAAGGTACAAATCAAATTACAGATTTAATCTACAATTCCTTTACTTTAGGAATGGAAGATCATCTGTTAGAAATCTTCGGAGGTCACGATACTAAGGAAGTAATTACTAAAGGAATTTCCGCTGATTCTGACTTGACTTGGACAAAAGATGGTCAAGCAGAATTGAATAAAATTCCGGGATTTGTGCGCGGAAAAGTGAAGCGAAATACTGAAAAATTTGCCCGCGAACGAGGTTTCAAGGAAATCAGTGCTGAGGTGTTGTACGCTGCTAAGGAAGCTGTCGGGGCGTAGATTAGCGGTTAATGAAGAAGATTGAGGGGTGAGGAGTTACATATACTCTTTACCCCCATTTTTTTGCTTTCATGATGAAATCTAGTGAGAAAAATTAAATTATGAGATATCATAGATTTAATACAAATTTTTATATATTTCTATCAATAACTATTTAAAATAACTAAATTAAATATGAACGATGACAAAGCGGCATTGTTAGCGGCACTGTGTCAGGCTGGCATTAAGCATAATCCTGAAAAAATTGTGCGGATTGCCAAGCAAGCTGATGGCAAAATTGTATTTTTAGAAGAGGGAAAAGCTACTAAAAGAGCAAGTGGACTGGCACATATCTTAAAGGAACATCGAGATGATTTTGCCAGACGTGGAATTTCTGAAAATGAAATTGCGGATGCTGTTATAGCAGCTGTAACTAGTGGAACATTTCTTGGTTATCAAGGAACGATAGAACCTCGCCGGGAAATCTATGAAGTAATTTTTAATGGAGAAACACAGTATATAGCAGTGACGGTAAGCGATAATGGTTATATAGTCGGAGCTAATCCCGCCTCATTACCATAATTACACCTCAATAGCTATGGCAATAAAAATTAAACTAATGGCTGATTATGGGTGCGACCCTTTATGGTGGGCAGATGGTGATAAAGTTGGCAATATCGATCCAGTAAGACTCCCCGTTAGTCAAGAAACTATTAGCCATTTGAGAAAATGGGCATCTGCTTACAATGCAACATTAAATTGGCAAGATCCTGCTAATTCACTAGAATTGAGTCCAGAAGCCGAAGCAGCTTTTGAAAAAGAAGGAATTAGTTTGTGGAAGCAACTGCAAACGGAACTTGCACCTAATTATCAAGTTGTTTATTTTAGTGAATCATTAGGCAAGGTTTTAACCGATCCTGATGAATTAGAAGTTTTAGATGCTATTGGTGTTGAACATGATACAAAACAGACAGAATCTAAATCCAGTAAAACACCTAGAAGATTAATTGCGAACGCGTCATTAAAGAGATATCAACTAAGGTATTTTACCCCACGGAGGAAGCTGTCGGGGCGTAATTTTTCAGCGAGTAAATAAAATTTATTGGGGAGCTAAGAGTAATCTTGACTCCCTGTTTTTAGAGTTTTATATTTTTGGTTGCTAAATTAAAAATAATAGATATTTATCCCCAGATTATTTGTAAATTTAAAATAAATCCTGGTAAAATGTCTTCGCCTGACAATTCTTGTGGAGATGTTAATATTTCCACTGGTTTACCAAGACGATAAATTTCTACTTGACGCATTTTGGGATTAATTAACCAGCCTAATTTGACTCCATTATCGATATATTCCTGCATTTTCTCTTGCGTTTCTCGCAAAGTATCGCTGGGGGACATTAACTTTAAAACAAAATCCGGGGCAATTGGGGGAAACTTTTCTTTTTGTTCGGCTGTGAGTGCATCCCATCGTTCTTTCCTAATCCAAGCAACATCAGGAGAACGGTTAGCACCATTGGGCAGTTTAAAGCAGGTAGAAGAATCAAAGACTTTACCCAATTGAGTTTGGCGATTCCAAAACACAAAATCTGCACCAATTTCAATATTACGATTTCCAGTTTCTCCGCCTGTAGGTGACATGATGAGAAGTTCTCCCGCTGCATTGCGTTCAAATTTGATTTCAGGGTTTTCCCGACAGAGTTGATAAAATTGGTTGTCGGTGAGTTGGATTATGGAGTTTAATTTAATGGCGATCGCTGTCATATTCACTATATTGGTAATGACATCAAATTTAGCGAGATTAAAAGTCAAAAATCAAAATAAATCAACCTCAAATTGGCTAGATATATCTGAATTCTGAAACAAATTTTTACTACTTTTGTTTATCTTCTTCTAACGCTTTCTGGATAGCGCGACGACAGAACTCAGGAGGATCTTCTTTTGCTTTGACTTCTTCCTTCATCTCTTTGGTGACACGAAAGTTTAATTGCTCTGACAATTCTCTGCTTGGTAGATTTCCGAAATTTTCAGGCTTACCCTTGGGGCTAGACATTTGTGTATAAAAATTAATATAGCTTTAGTCCGATGTTAACAACGGTGTAGACTGTTTAATCGGTGGGCAATCTGTCTGCAAAACTTGTTACCCACCGAATGTCCATTATTACTGAACACTTTCATTTTATGTTCACGAGAAGCGAATTAGAACTTCAATCCATCCCTGAATTGCGTAATTTGTGCCGCAGATACGGTCTTAACATCATCGGTGCATCTGGGAAAGCCGGATATATCGCCTTACTCCAGTCCTTTGGGCAAATCGCCTTACAGCAGTTGAAAGCAGGTAAAGGATTGAAATTACCTAACTTGGCGTGCATGGAAACTCTGGGTACAGTGCTGACTGAGATAGGTGAACCGACCGACCAGCAAATATCGCTGATTAGAATTTCCTTAGAGGGTACGAGGATGAGTTATCCAGATAGATTTGACCAAGAGAAGTTATTAGCTATCTACAAGGCGAGGATAGAGATTGAAAGAGCGATCGATTTGTTGAATCAGTAGACGACATAAAAAATAGTAGGTTGGGTTGAGCGACAGCGAAACCCAACAAAGTCTAACAAAGTCTTAATCATGAAAACTTTCATTTTTTGATGTTTAGAAAAAGCTTAATTTTCAATGCGATCGCCAAATTATAATGCTGAATTGAGGTTGATATCTTCATTTCCAAGTTTTCAGTTAACCTGCTTTAATACAAAATAGCCACTGTATCGCCTACCTGCTATGTCCGCCGACAATCTCACACCAAAACAACGTACATTCATTTCCCAATGTCGAGAAAAATGGCAACATATTGGACTATCGACCGAACGCATTAACCAACAACACGCTACAAATGCAGTTCGAGCAATATATAATGCACTCGAACTCACCGAACCTGAAATAATTATCGTTGATAGTCCTAACGCTGCGATCGCTTACATCTGGAATTTAATCAAAGATGGTTCCGAGACAATCCTCGATGATGTCATAGATAGTTCTGATTGGGGCAAAATCTACAGTAATTTGCAATCACATTTGCTCGTGCGATTACCTGTTGATTTACAAAAAGATTTACATTCGTTATTTGACAATCATTTGGCAAAAGAGTATGCCAAATTACTCCAAGAACAGCTAGAAATACAATGGGGAGATGTTTTGGAGGAATATTTTGGGAAACGCAATGGCAAATTAATTAAAAATATATTCTCTTCCTGCCACAAACCCGAAACCTTAATTGCAGGATGTAGTTATTTTGAGTTTTGTATTCATCGTTTAAACTACAACCAATTTCAAAATCAACTATTAATATTAGAAGAGTTTGTTAAAAATTGCGGCTGGAGTTTCTTCTTTAAGAAGACTGCCATTATTTCTAACCATGCCACCACAATTAATATTGATAGCAACAACCATCTCCACGGTGAAAATATACCTGCCATAGCCTTTGCAGATGGGTATAGCCTGAATGCACATCACGGTAAAATAACCCTACAACGGAACCGTAAACTCGACGATCTCGCCTGGACAAAGATATTTGAAAAAATGAAGGCAGTCGAAATTGACTCTTGGGAAGAATACAAATTGTTACGTGTCATTGAAGGAATTAATGTCCGGCCTAAGCAGTTCCTTAAAGTAACAAATCCGCATACGGGAGAAGTGCGAGTTTTTGGAGTGTCTATGCGGTTCACATCTGCTATTGAGGCGGCACGCTGGGTTAATCAACGCAAAACTTAGGAATCATAACTTGTTGTAACCCAGTATGTAGACGAAGTTTATAACCGCTGATTTCGCGTTAAGTTGATTTGTCGGTAAAAATTGCTTGCAGAAGTTTGGGATAATATCTAAGGATATTCAGTCGCTAGCTTGAAATACCTATGACTAGTAAGGAAGAATTAAGAAGTGTTGCCTCCGAAATTCAATTATTTAATAATATTGAGCAAAAAGAAACTTTTTTGTTTGTCATAGGGGCGTTATTTTCAAGAGTTATTAGTTTGAAAAAAGCCGCAGAACTTATGGAAATAGAGCCTGATGTATTTCTTGAACTATTAGATTTGATGGGGCTAGAATTTTCTTACTTGACTGAACAAGATATCGCTATAGAGAAGGATTGGTAGGGTGTGTGAAGGTTGTTTTTAACTCTTCTCCATTAATCTTTTTATCGCGTCTGGAATTTCTCGATATTTTTCTAGATTCTGCCGATGAGTTTTATTTGCCGAATTTTGTTGCAGAAGAAATCAGTGCGAAATCTGATGCAGCTAGTCAGCAGATAAAAGCTTTAATTGATGCTGACAAAATATTAGTCAAAGAAACTCAATTACTTTCCTTAGCCAATCGTCTAAATATGCGACTAGGAAGAGGAGAATCAGAGGCTATTGCTTTAGGCACTGAATTACAAACAGACTACATAATTTTAGATGACTTCGCAGCCAGAAAAGAGGCAACTCGACTGGGATTAAATGTTAAGGGAACCTTAGCAGTCATTAAGAAACTTCAGGTAGATGGCAAAATCACCATTAGTAGCACAGAACAATTGTATCAAGATATCTTGGCAATGAATTTCAGAGTTAAGCGATCGCTCTTTGATACCATTTTTTTAGATTAGATCCAAAGTCAAGGATAGCCACTATTGAGTCGAGGATAGCCGCTATTGAGTCGAGGATAGCCACTATTGAGTCGAGGATAGCCGCTATTAAGTCGAGGATAGCTACTATTGAGTCGAGGATAGCCACTACTGAGTCGAGGATAGCCGCTATTGAGTTGAGAATAGCTACTAATGAGTTGAGGATAGCCGCTATTGAGTCGAGGATAGCCACTACTGAGTCAAGGATAGCCACTATTGAGTCGAGGATAGCCGCTTCAGGGTTCGTTTTTGTGTGGTGCGATCGCCTAATTATAAAACTCATTGCCAGCAAAGCAATCTCGAAAAGAGCGATCGCTCTTTGATATCATTTTTGAAGATTAGCTGTGCGATCGCCTAATTATAAAAACTCATTGCCAGCAAAGCAATCTCTGAAAACAGCGATCGCTCTTGAACACCATTTTTTCAGACTAGATGCAGGGTTCGTCTTTGTTTGAAGTCACTCACCTGCTTCTGGTGATAAACCAAGCTCGACTCGAAAATCTTTGTCGTATTTAGCCTTATCCCAATTTTTAGCAGATGTAACTTGCTCAGAAGCAAGGTTTCTGACATAGCTGAGGTTGGCACCCCTGAGGTCGGCACCGCTGAGATTGGCACTCCTGAGGTCGGCATAGCTGAGATTGGCACTCCTGAGGTCGGCACTGCTGAGGTTGGCACCGCTGAGGTCGGCACTGCTGAGATTGGCAATGCTGAGGTTCGCATAGCTGAGTTCGGCACTGCTGAAGTCGGCACTGCTGAGTTTGGCAGCTCTGAGTTCGGCACTGCTGAGTTTGGCAGCTCTGAGGTCGGCATTGATGAGGTTAGCATATCTGAGGTAGGCACTGCTGAGGCTGACACGGCTGAGTTTAGCACCGCTGAGGTTGGCATCGCTGAGGTAGGCACTGTTGAGGTTGGCATCGCTGAGGTCAGCATCGCTGAGGATGGCATCGCTGAGGATGGCACCCCTGAGGTCGGCATTGCTAAGGTCGACACCACTGAAATCTTTGTTAGCTAGACTCTCACCAGCTTGGACTAGTTTTTCAAGTGCTTGAATTCTTGCGTCACTATCCTTCTTTCCTCTAGCACCATCAACAGTTTGCCAAAGCTGATTTATCCTAATCTGTTTCTCAATAACTATGCCCACATATATTGATAAACCCAGCGGGATAATTAAGAAAAAAACAATTGACTGAAAGCGATTATTGCGTCTTTGTCTGACGCTTGCTTGAATAAACTCAATAGCTAAGTCAGATAATCTTGAGTTCTCAGTTTGTTGCTTCTGAAAATCTTCAACCTCTCTTAACCGCTTCCCCTGAAACAGATAATCTTTCACCTTCCCTCTATCTCGCCATTCAATAGCTGCCGCTTCAATTTTTCGCTTTTGTCGCAGTATATCCCGACTTTCCTCAATCCATTTGCGTAATAGCAACCAATGGCGAATCAGTGCTTCATGTGCCACATCTACCACAGAAATTTGATTAGATAAGGTACTGGTGACAACTAGCTTTTCATCAGCTAACCGTTGAATTATTCTATTAATTACAACTTCTGAATACTGCGAACTCACTAAATCTCGTTGCACAACCTGTCTACGTGTATCTTCTGTTCTTTCTCCCAACTGCGTCAATTCTAAAAAAATCCGCTTTGTTGCCTGCTGTTCTTCAAGTGATAATGACTCATAAACTTCTGTAGCACGTGTTTGCAGGGTTCCCCTGACTCCACCTAGTTTGCCGTAGGTAGTCAGGGTTAACCGTTCTTCAGTTCTTTGCTGCCATAGTTCTGTCAGCGTGTACTGCAACAACGGTAAACTCCCCGGTGAATTTTCTACATCTGCAATCATTTGAGCAACTAATTCCGGTTCTACTGCTAAGTTCACCTGTTCAGCAGGTTTGATAATTGCTGTTTCTAAATCCTCCCGAATCATCGGTGTTACTGTTACTAAATGCTCTTGAATTTTCTTAGCTAGTCCGCCATACTCTTGTTCCAAACATTTGCCAAAGAAATCAGCCCGCATTGTGATTATTAGGCAGAGTTTATTATCATCACCTTGCAAAGCACCTAGCAGACATTTAAAAAACTGCTGTCGTTTTGTAATGTCTTGACATTGAGTAAAAGTTTCTTCAAACTGGTCTACCACTAGCACTACGCGCTGAGTTTGACTAGCAGTAATCAACTGCCCTAAACCGACTGCGCCTTTGGCAATTAATTCTTCTGCTTTGGCTAATTGAGATGCGCGTTCAATATCTGATAATTCTGATTCTACAAATGCCAGTGCTAAATTTTGTAAGGGATTAATCCCCGGTCGAAATATTTTCAACTGCCAAGTATCGCTACCTGATAACCTACGTCCTAACTTTAATTGATAAAGTAAACCTGCTCTGACAACACTAGATTTGCCACTTCCTGATGCTCCCAACACAGCGAGGAAATTACCCGATCGCACTTTTTCTAATAATTCGTCTGTTAACGCTGTTCTGCCATAAAATAATTTAGCATCTGCTTCTGTACAATCAAAATAAGACAAGCCTTTATAAGGACAAATAGCTGATATTTCTACTGTGGAGTTCACAGGAGAATAATTCCATTTGCGGGTGAGATTAATTGCTTCACCAGAGTTAGCAAAAATAGGACGCTGGGGAAAGGGATGATATTGTTGATTGAGCAAGTCTACTAAAGTGTAGTTACTCACCCAACGGTCTTGTTTTGGTTCCAAACCTTTGAGCAGCGCAGCGGTGAGAACGCTGTGTTGGCTGTTAATCTCTTCAAAAGCTACTTCAAAATCACGAGAAGCCGCAATAAAACACCTGTCTCTGCCTTTACCGCGATCGCCTGGATCTGCCTCTGCAAAATTTAGCACTTCTCCGCTATAGCAGCAATCCAGAATCACAATTTGTTGTCTGACTTCACTTTCTTGCAGCAGTCGCCGCAGCCATTGTAGAGATAGTCCCCAATTCCCCGCATCTGGGTTGACTTCACTCGTCGCTAAAAACCCTTCCTGAATTCCGACATTTTTCCGCAACCCATGACCAGAAAAATACAGCAGTGCTGTATCTGGCGGCTTTCCATCTGGCTTAAATAATTGAACGATCGCTTTTTCTAACTGAGTTAAACTAACTTTAGTTTGCTTACCAATGCGAATAGTCTGGTTTTCCTTATCTTTAACCCCTGGTAGCCGCGTTACTTGAAATTCGCCGTACTGTTGTAAAATTTGAGCGATCGCTTCACCATCACTAGCTGGCGCGTTAAGACTCTTTAAGCGGTCATACGTATTAATTCCCACTACCAAAGCGTCTCGACTCATATTAGTAAGCTTTATGATAGTTTAGTTGCATTATTTCCAGCTTCTACAAGAAATTTACCCCATTTTCCGTAAAAATGTGTAGGGGCGCATAGCTATCATACGTGTCAACTTAACGTGAAACCCTTGTAAATATGCGATATTCAGTTATCTCACTTCCCATCAAGATCCGCGTTACCCCACCCCGATTTTGTCTAAAGCCAAAATCGCCCCTACCCTTGCCAAGGGGAGGGGTTGGGGGTGGGGTAAAACGTATGTGGGATAAGCGTTTGAGCTTAAGTTGACACCAATGCATAGCTATGCGCCCCTACCCGCAATTCTTTTAGCAGAGATTTATTCCATGACTCAACTCACACCTATTTATTTAGAAGATGGCACGATTATTTACATTGAAGCCACAAATAATATAGATGCACCACCAGTTAACATTGAAGTTTCCCCAGAAGGAGAAGAAGAAGCGTTAATTGATAAGGGATGGGATGCTGATGCTGCACAAAAACAGATAGTGCAAAATTTCCAAGCAATTGAAGGTACAATTCGGGCTTACACCGTTTATTCACTCAATGCTTTTAAGAAAATCCCTGTTGCTAATATTGATAAAGTCACTTTAGAATTTGGCATCAAAGTCGGCGGTGAAGCTGGTATACCTTACATAACTAAAGGCACAGCAGAAAGTAATCTGAAGGTAACGGTAGAGTGTTCGTTTCCTGACAAAGCGGAAAATAAAACTCAGCAATCATGAGTGAGAATATTGACGCAGCCAAAATTTCTATTATCATTCCGACTATTAATGAAGCAGGAAATATCAAAGAAGCAATTGCTACTACCAAAGGCAGTAAAAATATAGAAGTTATTGTCGTAGATGGTGGCTCTAGGGATGATACCAAAGAAATAGCTCAATCTTTAGGTGTCAAAGTTATCTCATCATCTCCCGGACGTGCCGTGCAAATGAATGCGGGTGCTGTAGCAGCTAGCGGCGAGATTCTGTTATTTCTTCATGCAGATACCCGTTTACCTGCTGGGTTTGATGAGATGATTTGCACGGCGCTACAAAAACATGGGACTGTGGCGGGTGCATTTAACTTGCGGATTGATGCATCGCTTTTGAGTTTAAGATGGGTAGAGTTGGGTGTAAAGTGGCGATCGCATTTTTGCCAAATGCCTTATGGCGATCAAGGAATTTTTCTCACCAAAGCAGTATTTCAACAATTTGGCGGTTTTCCAGAATTACCCATCATGGAAGACTTTGAACTCATACGTCGTCTAAAAGCGAAAGGACGTATTGTAATTATCTCCACACCTGTTGTAACCTCAGCCCGTAGATGGTTGCAAAAAGGGGTGCTTAAAACTACGTTACTCAATCAAATAGTAATTATTGCTTATTTACTCGGTGTTTCACCTGAGCGAATTCGCTGTTGGTATCGACAAGAAAAATTTAAGAGAATTTAATCTCTTTCTCATGTCAGTAGTATACCTTAGTACCATTAAATTCGACATGTAATACCAATTGGAAAAAATAATGCCACAAATACACCATTTTTTGTAGAGACGCGATTCATCGCGTCTTGACCCAAAGATGTGTTGCAATCATTAATTAAATTGGTATAAGTTTCAAAGTTGAGCCTCAGAAGGTCAAAGTTGAGCCTCAGAAGGTCAAAGTTGAGCCTCAGAAGGTCAACGTCGAGCCTCAGAAGGTCAACGTCGAGCCTCAGAAGGTCAAAGTTGAGCCTCAGAAGG
>JAVRBO020000043.1:0-24212 GCA_034531195.2 Nostoc sp. ChiSLP01 | reverse complement strand
AATCGCATTGTCACTCGATACAATCGCATTGTCACTCGATACAATCGCATTGTCATTCGATGCAATGACATTGCAAGGCGATGCGATCGCCTAAAATAAAAAACACGAGTGGAGATGAAAGCGATGGTTTCCCAAATCGAATCTTCTGCACCTGCGGAGATTTTCTACCCAGAATCTGACGATCGGCCAATGGCAAATAATACAGAACACTTTGAAATTATTGTGCTGATTAAGGGTAATTTAGATCTTCTCTTTGCAAGCGATCCAAATGTTTTTGTCGCTGGTGATTTATTCTGGTATCCCATTGAGGGTAATAATAAGATTAAATACGCACCCGATGTGATGGTTGCCATTGGTCGTCCAAAAGGTCGTCGTTCTTCTTATAAACAGTGGGAAGAAGGAAACCAACCGCCTCAAGTAGTGTTTGAAATCCTCTCGCCAGTCAACACATCAATAGAAATGGCTCGGAAGTTGCTGTTCTACAATCAATACGGTGTGGAGGAATACTATATATACAACCCAGAAAATAATGAACTACAAGTTTGGTTACGCGGTGAATATGGTTTAGACTCGGTAGATTTTGGTCAAAAATGGGTTAGTCCGCAGCTGCAAATTAATTTTGATGTCTCTGGCGAACGCTGGCAACTTTCCTACCCAGATGGTCAACCTTTTATGACATTTGGGCAATTAATGGCAAAGTCTCAAGCTGCACAACAAGAAGCCCAAGCTGCACAACAAGAAGCCCAAGCTGCAAAACAAGAAGCCCAAGCTGCAAAACAAGAAGCCCAAGCTGCACAACAACGACTGCAACAAGCAGTACCTAGACTATTGAGTATAGGATTAAACCGAGAACAAGTAGCTGATGCTTTAGGATTGACTGTAGAAGATGTAGAAGCGATCGCGATGAATCTTTAATTTGAAAATAGTGTTAACTGTTAACGGTTGACCAAGAAGGGGAAGGGGAAAGGGATACAAGCCCCTAAATTCTATACAGGTAATTTATCTGGAGGTGAAAAGAAACGGATTGCGATCGCCGGAGTTTTAGCTATGAACCCACAGATATTAGTATTTGATGAACCCTCGGCTCAATTAGATCCCCGTTCTCGCCGTCAATTAATTGAACTGCTGCAAAGCTTACCTCTGACGCAACTAATTGCAACGCACGATCTAGATTTAGCTTTGGATTTATGCGATCGCACAGTGGTTCTCAGTCAAGGTCAAGTTGTATACGATGGTGAAACTGAGCAGGTAATGAGCAACCCAGAGTTCTTACTTAGGCACGCTTTAGAGTCACCTTTATCTTATAACCGCCCTTACTGTCAGCTGGAACATTCACCTGTCAGTCCATTTTGAAAAGATTGAATTTGTTTGAATCAGCCAAATTCAATCTTTATTCAAATAGGTACTTGCTAGTATCAAAAGTTTTTAGTAGGAATTTAGATTTTAAGCTACTACTAAATTTTCGCGGCTATAAATATCCAAACCTCTCAAATACCAAAAATAGCTATATGGATTCTCATAATGAGTATTAGTATTAATATCAATTTCTTGTTTATTATTTACCAAGATGTAGTCGATTTAATTTGTCAGCTAGTTAATAGTTATAAATACATATAATCAAATGTATATGGTGATGCGATCGAAATAATTATATGCATCAAAAAATTACATATTTTGGATAATTAATACTTTTTAGAAACCTGGAATTTTTCAAACAACAATTTCTCCTAAATATAATAGTTATTTTTTATAGCGCTCGTGACCGAAAATTTCACCCAAATTTCATTTTGATATGAAACACTGAAAAAAGACTACTAGTAAAACTCTGTAAACTACTCACAAAAGCAATGTAACTAACTAAAGAAAGTGGTAGTCCCAATTTACACATCAAAGGCGACTGAGCTTTCTAACTATATTTAGGACACAACAAGCAATGGGAATCTCGAATTTGTTTCAATCTTCTACTCCACTGCGTTATGTTTCATTGACAATCTTGAGTTTGTTACTGCTCGATACTCCTACTACTGTATTAGCCGGCGCTGGTCATAACCACAGTGGCGGAAGTGCGTTTCAAGCAGGAGGCGAAACAACGGGTTCTGTGAAAGTAGATGCAGAAACCGCAAAACTGTTAGGAGTGAAGATAGAACCAGTACAACGCCAACAATTAGCGATTGGTATTAAAACTACTGGACAGATTGAAACTTTGCCTAGCCAAAAAGTAGAAGTCACCACCCCAATTCAAAGAGTCAAAGTAGTCGAACTGTTGGTGGAACCAGGCACAATAGTCAAGAAAGGTCAACCTGTCGCTGTTGTCACCAGTCCTGATTTAGTGGAATTACGAGTCAATTCTCAGGAAAAACTGGCACAAGCACAGGCTGATTTACAGCAGGCTGAAGCTGACTTGAGGTTAGCACAACAAAATCGCGATCGCTATCAACAAATAGCTGACGCTGAAATCGCCCAAGCACAAAGCCAAGTCGCATTTGCTCAAGAAAAGTACGAGAAAGATCGAGTGTTAGCCAATGAAGGTGCTTTGGCACGTCGCAATGCCCTAGAATCTCAAACCCAGCTAGCAGAAGCCAAAGCCAAACTAACCGCAGCCAACAGCCGCCGCGATGTGATTGCTGCTGAAAATCAGCTAAAGCGCGCTCAAGCAGCAGTTAGCCTAGCAAAGTCTAATATTAATCGCAGTAGTGCTATTTATGAAACGCGCCTTTCTCAACTAGGAAACCGCGCTAATGCCAAGGGACTAATCACAGTCACAGCCCCAATTTCTGGCAAGGTTGTTGATAGAGAAGTGACCATTGGTCAATCATTTGAGGACGTAGGTGGCAAGTTAATGACAATTGTCGATGATAGTCGGGTGTTTGCCACAGCCAATATTTATGAAAAAGATTTAGGCAAGGTAAGAACAGGTCAACCCTTAAGGATGAAGGTTGCTAGCGTACCTAATCAAACCTTTAAAGGCAGAATTACACGAATTGGCTTAGTAGTAGCAGGAGAAACACGAGTAGTACCAGTACAAGCCGAAATTAATAATGCCAGAGGACAGCTCAAACCCGGAATGTTTGCCGAACTTGAAGTTTTAACCGACCAACAATCTTCAGCTACTTTAGCAATTCCGGCTGCTGCTGTAGTCGATGCCAATAATCAGAAATTAGTCTATGTCCAAAACGGCAATGCCTTCCAATCAGTTGAAGTTGAGTTAGGACAAACCTCTGGAGATTTAATTGAGATTAAAAGTGGTTTATTCGAGGGAGATGCAGTAGTTACCCAACGTGCGCCACAACTTTATGCACAATCCTTGAAGGGTGGTAGTAAAGAAGAAAATCACGAAGAAGGTGATTTGCACTCTGAAGAAACCGAAGCTAAACCTAACACTTTACCAATACCCTTATGGTTGCTAGGTGCAGGGGGAGGATTAGGCATTGCTATCGTAGCTTTCATGGGGGGTAGCTTCTGGTCTAGCCGTCGTATCCGTTCCGGTCTAGTACCAGTAAATAATGGTTTTAATTATGAAACCGAGGTTTATATCGATAACCACAAACAACCAACTGCCTCTATGTCTGCCGAAGAATATGAAAAATCACATCGTTCAGATAGTCATTAACATTTCATGAAAACAAAACCAAAAATTAGCAATCAACAATTTAATAAATAATGATTAGTGCAGTCGCTAAATGGGTAATTGCTCGACGCTGGTTAGTAGTAATTGCAGCATTTATTTCCACAGCAATCATATTATTTAATACCATCCCGCAAATGCCGCTGGATGTTTTTCCCAACTTCGCACCTCCCCAGATCGAAATTGAAACAGAAGCTCCTGGACTCGCTCCTGAAGAAATAGAATCTTTGGTGACATTACCAATTGAAAGCTCAATCAACGGTACACCAGGGATTAACTCAGTTCGTTCTTCCTCCTCAGCAGGACTATCTGTAGTCAGAGTCGTTTTTGGCTGGGGAACAGATATCTATCAAGCCCGCCAGTTGATACAAGAACGACTGCAACAAGCAGTGAGTAAGCTACCCGAAGGAATTGAAACACCTAGACTTGCTCCTATTAGTTCGCCTATCGGCACTGTATTAAAATATGCTTTCACAGTAGAAGCGGAAGAAGAAAACCAAAACCTCAAATCCCAAATTGATTTGATGGAAGTACGCCGCATCATTGATTGGCAAGTGACAAACCGCCTTTTAGGAGTCCCTGGCGTTAGTCAAGTGTTAGTGTATGGCGGTGATGTGCGTCAGTATCAAGTATTAGTAGATCCGAACAAACTCAGAGCTTTTAATGTATCCTTACAGCAAGTATCTGAAGCAGTACAGGGAGCAAATGTTAATGCTCCTGGTGGCTTTTTAATCACACCTGATAAGCAAACTTTGATTCGGGGAATAGGGCGAATTGAATCCCTAAACGATTTAAAACAATCTGTAATTGTTGCCCGTCAAGGAACGCCTGTGCGGTTGGGAGATGTTGCCGACATTCAAATTGGCGGTGCGATTAAAATTGGCGATGGTAGCTTAAATGGCAAAGATGCTGTAGTGGTGATGGTAAATAAACAACCCCTAGCTGATACTCCTACCGTTACCCATACCATTGAAACTGCAATGACAGAGTTACAAGCAGGTTTACCGAAAGGAGTAAAGGTAACACAAACCTTCCGTCAAGCAGATTATATTGATGCTTCAGTAGAAAATGTCAGATCCGCCTTGATGGAAGGTAGTATTATTGCCGCAATTATCCTCATTCCTTTTTTGATGAATTGGCGGACTCTGGGAGTTGTGCTGTTGAATTTTGCCCTAACTTTTATATTTTCATTGCAAGTATTATCTTTTTTGGGTTTAGGGCTAAATACAATGACTTTGGGAGGATTAGCCGTAGCCATTGGGACAGCGATTGATGATGCGATTGTTTATGCGGAAAATATTGTTCGTTTATTGCGACAAAATAAGTCCTCTTCCAAACCTCGTCCAGTATTAGAAATTGTTTTTGCAGGAGTACAAGAAGTCCAGGAATCTCTAATTGAGGCAACTTTAATTACGATTGTTGTTTTTTCTCCAGTATTTGCCCTCGCAGGTGTAGAAGGTCGAATTTTTGGCCCAATGGGCATAACTTATCTAGTAGTGGTCATGGTTTCCAGTTTAGAATCATTACTGATAAGTCCGGCATTGTGTGCGATTTTACTTCCACAGGAAAAAATGCCGTTAAAAGAACCATTAATACCCCGAATTTTCAAGCGGTTATATTATCCTTGTTTAGATTTTGCTATCCACAGTCCCGTGATGATTATCTCTGTGGCTGTGGCGGGAATGGTAGCGGCAATAGTGATTTTTCCAGCTTTAGGACGGGCTTTTTTACCAGAGTTTCAAGAAACAACTTTGGTCAATACTTTAGCTCTTTATCCAGGCTCATCTTTAGAAGCTACTAACAGTGCCGCCTTTGTATTGGAGACTAAACTAAAAGATGATTCCAGATTAAAATATGTGCAATTACGGGCAGGACGCGCCCCTAATGACCCAGATGCAGCACCCGTAAATCTCGCTCACCTCGATATTGGCTTGAGCGACCAAGGAATGGAGAAACGTCAAGAAACAGTAGAATGGTTGCGAGAAGAATTTAATCAAGTACCGGGTGCAGCTGCCAATATTGGTGGATTTATTTCCCACAGAATTGATGAAATATTATCCGGGGTCAGAAGTCAAATCGCTGTGAAAATATTTGGCTCAGATTTAGAAGAACTCCGCCGAATTGGTAAACAAGTTGAAGGTGTAATGTTATCTGTTTCTGGACTGGTGGATTTACAATTAGAACCGCAAGTTCCCATCGAACAGATGCAAATAAAATTTGACCGCGTTGCTGCATCACGTTATGGTTTAACTGTTGGGAAACTATCTGAAATAATTGAAACTGCGCTCAATGGCAAAGTGGTATCGCAAGTTTTGGAGCAGCAACAAAGTTTTGATTTAGTGGTATGGTTACAACCACAATACCGGAATAATTTACAAACAATTGAAAATTTATTAGTTGATATCCCTTCTGCTGGGGGAGATGCAGAGGCAAATAAAATTCCTTTAGCTAAGGTGGCTAAAGTTACTTATGGTACTGGCCCTAATACTATTAACCGGGAAAATGTCTCTCGTCTAATTGTAGTATCTGCGAATGCTCAAGGTAGAGATTTGCGATCGCTAGTTAATGAAATTCAAAACAAAGTCAAGTCTCAAGTGCAATTGCCCTCTGGTTACTTTATTCAATATGGGGGTCAATTTGAAGCCGAAGAAAGAGCCTCACAAAATATTTTGATTTTCAGTGCCATTTCTTTCGTAGTAATTACGGTATTAATGTATCTTTCTGTTAAATCTATTGCTTCTACAGCAATGATTATGATTAACTTGCCAATTGCTTTAGTCGGAGGTGTAATTGCTGTAGCCTTAACAGGGGGGGTTGTTTCAGTCGCTTCCTTGGTAGGTTTTGTAACTTTATTTGGTGTCGCCACTCGTAACGGATTGCTTTTAGTAGATAATTACATCACCAAATTTGCCATTGGAATGTCGTTAAAAGAAATCCTCATCGCCGGGTCAATGGAACGACTCAATGCGATTTTAATGACATCATTTACTTCGGCTTTGGGATTAGTACCATTAGTCATTGCAGTAGGGCCAGGTAAAGAAGTTTTGCAACCACTTTCGATAGTAGTTTTGGGTGGTTTGTTTACTTCTACAACATTAACCTTAATAGTTTTACCAGCTTTGTATTCTAAATTTGGCAAATTTTTATTGCCTCAGAGAAATTCAGTTCTGGGTTAGCGGAAGGACAGCCTTTACAGCAAGTTTTGATGAAAGGGTTAATGGAAAGATTAGTTGCCATTTTTATGACAGCACTATCATCAGCTTTATGTATGGTGCCTTTGGTAATTGGTAGTGGAGCCGGAAAATAAATCCTCCAGCCACTAGCGATTGTGGTATTAGGTGGATTATTTATCTCTACTGCTTTAACTCTTTTGGTACTTCCGGCTTTATACGTACAATTTGGTAGATTTTTGATACCGAAAAAGACTGAACGAATTATTCAGACAGAAATTGCAGAATAAGCCAGTTTTTAGTTGTTTATTGACCAAATATTGAGGAGTGTAAATCAATGAAATTATTGCAGACCAGCTTTGTAGTTTTAGGTAGTGTCAGCTTGCTTTTATTAGGTGCTTGTAGCGGTAGTAATCAAGCTGCAAATTCAGAGAATAATTCAGCAGCATCAACAACAAAAACGGCTGCCAAGACTGAAACCCCAGCAAAAGAGAATCATTCAGAAAATGATGGTCATTCTCATAATAAAAATAATGCTCAAGGTCATTCCGAAGATAGCAAAGGCGAGCATTCACACGGCGGTCAAGTTATTGAGTCTGGGCAGTATCATTTAGAGTTTCTTGCTGAATCAGAAAATGATGTAACTCACATAGATTTCTATTTAAAGAAAGGAGAGAATCACGATACAGTTTCCAATGCCAAAGTAACGGCTCAAATTCAGCTTCCTGATGGTAGTCAAAAATCGCTTAGCCTCACCTATGAAGCTAAAGAACAACATTACCATGCTGTTCTTTCTGAAAAAGCAGCAGGTGAGTATAAAGTCGCTATTCTGTCTGATATTAATGGTGAGAAAGTGAACGGTCGCTTTACCTTTAAACGATAATTAATAG
This sequence comes from Nostoc sp. ChiSLP01, assembly GCA_034531195.2. Classification (GTDB taxonomy): domain Bacteria; phylum Cyanobacteriota; class Cyanobacteriia; order Cyanobacteriales; family Nostocaceae; genus Nostoc. Next base: position 16,527 of record JAVRBO020000043.1, on the reverse strand, counting down.
CAAGTGGTAGCAACAAGATAACAGTTAGATTCTAAAAAATGTGAGTTGCGATCGCACTCTTTTTTATCTTGAGAGTACGCAACACCAAAGTATTTTGAACAGTGCGATCGCCAAGTATATCGTTTTACCAGAACAGAAGAATATAAAAGGAACCATTCAAAATTTCACCCTAATTTCATCATGAGCTGTCAAACTTATTATGTAAAGGTTTATTCATGAGAAACCTGTAGCTCATTTGACATAATGACGATTTAACAATTCAATTCAATATGAATAAAATTTTAATTTACATAAGTACAGTGTTTGCTCTTACTACTATAGCTTTCATTTCCTTTAGTCATGCAAATGCTAAGGAGACTGTTATTGAGAATAAATTGGAATATCCTAGCAATAGCTGGCGTTTGGTAAAACATACTTTTCGTTTAAACATCCCCCAAAATAAGAACGCTCTTTCTCAACTTATTATTGAAACTCCATCGACTGTAGCAGTAAGTAATGATATTAGTGTCTTGGATGTAAACGATCGGAGAATTAATACTATTATTTCCGTCAATGGCAGACAAATTATTATAGATTTTCCTGAAAAGGTTATTTCTAATACTAAACTTGTAGTTAATTTTAATAAAGTTCAACAACCAACTGCTGGCCCAGACTCGTTATACCGCTTTTGGGCCAAAGTCGTTGGTAGTGAGCTAGAGATTCCGGTCGGTATAGCTCAATTTCCTACGTTTTAAGATTTAATTTTCATGTTAATCAAAAATTTCATCCTAATTTCATTAAGACCTGCCAAACTGGTAAATAAAGTGAAGCTTTTAGATTTCAAACAGTAAAAGAGTTAATGAAAATACTTTTAACTGCTCCTGATTCTTGTGTGAATGTAGGAGATAGTTGGTTTTATATTTATCTATTTGTTATCTCTTAGTTTTTAACAACTTAGTAAATATAGTTTTGAAAAGTTATCGTTGTTATTAAGTTAGGAGTAAATATGAAAAAAATGCTAGTTCATGCTGTTATATCTACTTTAGCTGCTGCATTTTTAATTCCTTCCAATTATGCAATTGCTAATGAAGAAAATGATAATCTTCCTCATTTTGACGGTAATTGTCAATTTCCTCAAACTCGCTGGTCGCGTGTCAGACATACTTTGCGAGTACACGTTCCCAAAAATAGCAAGGGTGTTTCGCAGTTAAAAATTGAAGTTCCCACTACTGTCAGATGGAGTGCGGATACTGATGATGTTGTTGTAAGCGAAGAAAATGATAAAGAAGTTAAGACGACCATTTCTGTAAATGGCAAAACTATACTATTAGCTTTTACTGAACCAGTTTCTCCTAACACTAAGCTAGAAATTGATATCAAGAATGTCAAACAACCATTTCTTGGTAATGGCCCTGTCTACCATTTATCTGCTAATCTTGTTGGCACTAATGTAGAAATACCTATAGGTGTAGCTAGATTTCGTGTAAATTAAATCTTTAAAGTCAATGCTATTCAATAAATCTTCTATGTTATTGCAAGTAAATGCAACAAATTTTAGAGATGAAGTGGCTTGCCTCAAGCTAGCAATCATCAAAGATTAAGCTAAAATTTCACCCAAATTTCATTTCTCTTTGTCAAAGTATTAAGAAGCAACATTTTTCACGGCAGATGATTCTGATGATTGATAGACATAGTGAAGTGATTATATGACTCAAATAAATAGAACACTGACATATACTGCTATTTTCGCATTGACTATGGCAGTTTTAGTTCCAGCTACTTATGCAAATCCTACACCACAATCTAGTAACTTTCCTCATGTTCTTAGCTTAGAGGAATCTCCTCCAGGTATTCGCAATTGGAGAATTATCAGACATACTTTAAAAATAGAAGTTCCCCAAAATGGCAAGGCTATTTCTCAGCTAATTATTGAAGCTCCAGCTAACATTGTTCTGAGAGAAAGTATTGATGTGTCCGAGCAATATGGTAAAAAAAATACTGCAAAAGTTTCTATTCAAGGCAAAAAAGCTACGCTAGAGTTTGCTGAATTAATCACTCCTGGAACTACGATAGTTGTAGAAATGAAGAATGTAAAAAAAACAGCAGCAACCAGTGGCGATAAGTTATACAAAATATCTGCTATTTTCGCTGATATGAATACAGAGTTACCAATTGGTGTCGCACAATTGCGTGTAATTTAATGAACAAATTGCTAAAATACATCTGCTAATTATGAAAGTTTTGCTAGTTGAAGATGAGCCGGATCTAGGTGCGTCGATTCAACGAAAGTTGAGTAAAGAAAGATATATTGTTGACTGGGTTGTGGATGGAAATGAAGCCTGGATTTATCTAGAACATGATTGGACTCAATATACACTGGCGATTTTTGATTGGTTGTTACCAGGAATCTCCGGTTTAGAACTGTGCAAGCGATTACGTAGTCGGGGTAATGCTTTGCCTGTGCTGATGCTAACCGCTAAAGATAGCATGGCAGATAAGGTAGCTGGACTAGATGCCGGAGCTGATGATTATCTAATCAAGCCGTTTGGTATGGCAGAACTCCTGGCAAGGTTACGGGCTTTGCAAAGGCGAGCTGCTTATGGAGGTGCAGCACTTACGTCCCAGTTCCAGCCTTTACAATTGCAAGTAGGTGGACTGATTCTAGACTGCGCTAATTGTACAGTTTCTCGACAGTATCCTAATGGTGAAAATAAGGTAATTTATTTAACAAAAAAAGAATTTCAGTTATTAGAATACTTGATGAAACGTCCCAATACAGTGATTACCCGCGACCAAATTTTGAATCATCTGTATGCTTTTAGTGCAGAACGTGTTAGTAATGTGGTAGCGGCTCAAATCCGACTTTTGCGACGCAAATTATCGGAATATGGTTGTGATGGACTAATCGAAACTATTCCTAGTATGGGCTATCGTTTCAATCCTGACAATGCAGATTCGACTATTTAGTAAGACTCGCTGGCAATTGGCTACCTGGTATGCGGTAGTTATGGCTCTGATTCTGTCCTTATGCGGTTTCGTGATTTATGAGGTCATCATTGATGCTTATGTGGTTTCTATCAACCGGGAACTGGAATCGGTAGCGGGTACACTACATGATGTTATCGAACCGTCTTTAAAGCAACCAGGTTTGACAGAGCCAGTTTTTCAGAAGGTTTTACCAAATATTTGTTTAGTTCAATCTAGTTGTTCTACCCAAAATATCCTGAGTAAAAGTCAAAGCATCCATAGAGAACACGGCATTTTTAGTCCTGTATATAAAGATAAGCAATATTACATTCGTTTTCTCGATGTTTCAGGACGGTTAATTGCAGTGGCAGGTTTTCAAGAGGATGAATTGCCACCGACTGTGCTTCCCCAAGTGTGGCAAACACTCAAGGACTTACAAGGCAACCGTTACAGTCAAAAGTCTTTAGTGCTGCACACTCAAGATAATCGGGATTGGGGCTATATTCAGGTAGGGCGCAGTTTAAATGACCTTGATAGTCGTCTTGCTGCTTTGAAATTAATTTTGGCACTGGGATTGCCAATTACTGTATTGTTAGTTGGCGGTTCTAGTTGGTGGTTGGCAGGGTTAGCAATGCGACCAATTGACCGATCCTATAAACAAATGCAACAGTTTACATCTGATGCCTCTCATGAATTGCGTACTCCTTTAGCAGCGATTAATGCAACGGTAGAAACTTTATTTGATATGGAGTATCTGCCACAGGAGGCGCGAGATATTTTGGCATCTATTCAACGCCAAAATTATCGACTAGCTGAACTAGTTCAGGATATGCTGTTGCTGTCTCGATTGGAACAGCACACGCTGGCGACACAACAAGTACATTGCTGTCTGAATATTTTGATTAATGACCTGATAGAAGAATTTTCAGCGTTAGCAGCTGCGGCTTCTTTGCAGATAACATCTTTGGTGTTGTACAAAGAACTTTTATACGTGATGGGAGATGAAGACCAACTGTTGCGTGTGCTTTCTAATCTGATTGCCAATGCTATTCAATATACTCCTGCTGGCGGTTATGTAACTATTATTCTCAAACGCAGCAACGGTCATGCTGTAATTGAAGTTCAAGATACAGGTATAGGCATTGCATCGCACGAGCAAAAGCGGATATTTGACCGTTTTTATCGAGTAGATAGCGATCGCTCACGTAGTACTGGTGGATCTGGATTAGGATTAGCGATTGCTCAAGCAATTGTTCAAGCTCATAGAGGTAGTATACAGGTGCAAAGCCAAGTTGGTAAAGGTAGCACCTTCATCGTTCAATTACCCTTGACAGAAGAAGCGATCGCTCACATCATACTAAGGGATCTGGATTTGGGTTAGCAACTAAAAAAATTTTCAGGCTCATAGAGGTAGTATAAAGCTTCAAATTTAACACCTTCGTCGTTCATATCTAATCTGTTTGTATTGGTATCCCACCTTCCGCACCCTAAGTGTCACACATCAAGAAAAGCCAGCAAAGTAGTACACAAGAACACTCTACTGATGCGATCGCACAAAGATTGCATCTGTTCGCATTCCTGGGGCAAGTATTCATAAGACTTCAAATGCTGCACCCCAACACTACATTCGCCGTCCCAGAGTCTTACAGTGCAACTGAAATCATGGACAGCAACCACTATGCACCAACAGCCTCCCTTGCCTCGCAAATCAGGATTATCTTTAGTTAAGATTTGGCATACTTCGCCAATTTGGTAGGTATTGGGTACTCTTGTACGCTCCATAATCGTTTGCACCACATCAGTTACGATCCTGGCACTGGGAACTTTACCGCCAGCCTCCTGTACTGCCCGTTGCCAAACTTTTACCTGCTGCTGCGGTTCTAGCTTGGTTAATAGGCGGACTTGACGCTCACTCGTTGGCAAAATTTGTGTCCCAATGGGACACATTTGCTCTTCCCACGAATCAGTTTCGTTTTGTGTCCCAACAAATTGCTCTTGCTCATCACTTGATTCCGATTCAATTTGTGTCCCACTGGGACACATTTGCATAAGATTATCTACCACAATCGCAGCTTCAATCAACCTGTAAGGATGACGGCGCTCGAATCCAAACCTATCCTTATAATACTCTTCAAACGTGCGGTGAGTGGATCTATACAGTCTGCGATGCGTAGGGAAACAGTGGGCATAAAAGCCCACTTTCTCAATTTGACTATTCGCTTGCTGTAAGTATAAGCACTGATTTCTAGTTTTGGGGAAAAAGCCGAATTTAGGGACTTCCAAACTATTTTGCAACAACAGCTAAGTGTAATTACTCAAAGCGGAAACAATAGCTGATTCTACAGACAACAGCTTCGACAGTACAACGCCAGTATCTGCTGCGTGTGGTTCAGTTTTGCAGTGGCTCTTTTTTCTACATTGTTGGCAATCAAAATTCTGACTTAGCTTCACTTTTACTACTGAAAAATCAGGAACGAATTATGAAACTTTACGCCAAGACCATTCCACAAATACTTCCAGATTGGGCAACCATTGTGACACAGAATGCAGAATGAATTGAGATTGAAATCAATGACGAACACCCTAATTTTCAATCTTTACTTGAAGAACTAGCTACAGAAATTGAACCAGGGACTATCGGTGTAAAAGTTGAGGATTTATGTTCGCGGCTTGGTATCGAAATGTCTAGCCCCAATCTTTACCAATTACTCGAACAAGCCCAAACTTTAGTTCATGAAATTGTCGAACACCCCGAATATCAAAAACTACTGAACAAGGGATATAGCCCTGATTTAAACATTGCCGACGCTCAAACCAGCTGCCGACTAACTAAAGACTGCGATCGCTTCCACTAATACTGCCGAGGACGCATTTCTCAACGCAACACAAATTGGTGAACCTTGCGTAGGAATGGGAGCGATCGCATCTTTGTTGAACGTGTGGCCACATACAGAACATATCTGGACTAACGACATCGACCCGAACAAACAAGCCCACTTTCACTACGACGCAACATTAACCGAGTCCTGGGCTAAATTCCCCAATTGCGATTGGATCTGCACTAATCCACCATACGCCGAATTCGCTGCACCAATTATCAAGAATGCTTACCTTAAAGCGCGTGTGGGCGTTGCGGCTTTTCTCCTGACCAGCTTTCTCGAACCCTGCGATGACCGGGCTGATTTCTTGCAGCAGTATCCACCGTCACTTGTACTGACTCTGCCGCGCTTTTGTTTTCGCAAGGACAAACGTGGTACTCGTTGGGCTACTGATAACATCACTATTTCGTGTTTTGTTTGGGACAAACGCACAACCACATAGCGGATTATCGTGCGCCCCAAATCTCAAATTATTGGGTTTTACAAGAATCCCGAACAAGCTATTTCACAGGGACAAGCAGAAGAAATTGTTTTGGCGATCGCTAATGGTAAATACTTATGAAACAGATGTCACTTTTTGACGAACCAACCGCTGTTTTACCTGTCAGTTACTACCCAGAGTTTCTTTCCAAACAAGAAGCTGACAACTTGTATTAACATTGCCAACAACTGCAATGGCAGCAGAATCAAATACGTATGGTTGGTAAAACTATGCCTGTTCCCCGGCTGGAATGTATTTACGGCGACGAAGGCTGTGATTACCTCTACTCTAAGAGCGTACTACTCAAGCCATTACCTTGGACAGACGCTCTGGCTAAGTTACGCGACACAATCACCGCAACTACTGGTTACAGCTTTCGCATTGTCATTGGCAATCAGTACAGAAGCGGACAGGATTCTATCAGCTGGCACAACGATAGCGAAGCTTCGATGGGGTTAAATCCGGCGATGCCTTCGGCAACGTCAAGGACGAACGCTTCTATCAGTTTGGGTTCGGTGCGGAAATTCCAAATCAAGCCCATTGGTGGCAAACCAACTGACTTTTGGCTCTGCCAATATCCAAGCCCAAACGCAATCCTACTGGGAACAAATTGCACAAGGTGTTGTACAACTAGGCGAGATGCCTTGGCAGATTTTTGAGCATTCCACGCCAACTCCGACGATGATTGCTTCTGCTGTTCGTCGCTCTATTGCAGACTTTGGGGGGTCGATTGGTGCTGTGTTTATGGATTATTTGCAGCAAATTCCTTTAGAGTCAGGCAGTAATATGGCCCATGAGGTCGGCAAGATTACTCGCCAAATCAGGGCGATCGCCAAAGAACACAAAATCCCCCTGTTCTTAGGATGTCAAATCAACCGGGGGAACCAGACAACGGCTGACAAACGCCCCAACCCTCACTTACTCCGCAACTCTGGTGAAATCTTCGAGGTGTGCGACCAGTTGATTATGCTTTACCGCGATGCTGTGTATACGAAAGACCCCAGTGACCAAACTATCGAGTTGATTGTGGAAAAAAATCGGCTTTACGGTAAGCTCAGCACTGCGACGATGTTGTGTGATTTGTCTACATCGAACTTTTTGAACTTGGCAAGATAATTTGATGCAATGAACTTTTTTTAAGTTTTAGAGGTCGATATATCAAAGCGCTATCCGTCCGTCAGCCTTCGGCATGGGCAATTATTTATGCTCTTAAAGACATAGAAAACCGTGGCTGGTCTATTCATTATTGTGGCGACATTCTGATTCACGCTGCAAAAACCTGCACCAAAAAAGAGTACCAGCTACCGAAAGAATTTTGCCAAGGGATGGGGGTAGTAATCCCAGAATTAATCTCTCTCCGTCGCGGTCAAGTTATTGGCATTGTCACAATAATTAAATCAAGTATTTTTTAAGATTTTTACGAATGCTATTGATGCGTTAGATAAAAAGTATATCAATAACATGAAAACAAATTTTGGTTCTCTACCAATAATTAGAATTACAACCACTACTCATCAACAAAACTGGATTAACATTCAAATTTTTGATAACGGTTTTGGTATTAGTGAAGAACTACAACGCAAAATCTACGATCCATTTTTTACAACGAAGGCAGTTGGAAAAGGTGTTGGATTAGGTTTATCGGTCAGCTACCAGATTATTGTAGAGAAACATGGAGGGAAGCTCAGTTGTATATCTGCTTATGGTCGAGGAACTACTTTTCAAATTGAAATACCAATAGATGCTTCACCCAATTTTAAGAAAACCAGTTAACAAACAGCTATCTTGTAGAGGCTGCCAATCTTTTGCGATCAAGGTTTGGGACTGCCAGTGCGTGCAACTGACTTGCTCCCGTCGAAGTAAACGCGATTGCTTTAAGGATCTATCCTTTAGCAGTGTTCCGTTCCAAGCTCTTTGTGTTAGCTTTCCTAAAACCTAAAACTTTGTGGGACTCAAGGGGCTGATTCTAAAGCTAATATGACCGAGCAGGTTCGGGAAATCAGTCGGCGACTGAAGAAACTCGCCAAGGATCTGGATGTGCCAGTACTTGCTTTATCGCAGTTGAGCCGTGAAGTTGAAAGCCGTAACGACAAGCGTCCTGTACTGAGCTATCTGCGGTCAAGTGGTGCAGTTGAGCAAGACAGCGATGTTGTTATCTTTTTTTTGTTCTTATTTAGCGACAAGTCTAATTCAAAAAATGGTCAAAATCTGTTAATCCCTGGGAAGTTGTTCAAGAATTAATTATTAAATATTTTTGGGTCAATTTCGTATCCTTGAAAAAGATTTACTACTTCTGATGCTTTTTCTAAAGGAAAATACCAATACTTTTCTTCTCTTGACAAACGCCATCCTGTAATCAGCTTGGCTTGATGCTGATAGGTTTCAATTTCATCTTTTGGTGTATAAACTACAATACGTTCCCCTTCTAATTCGATGCGACCCACAGGTTTTTCTTTAATATCACTCTTGAACTCTAATTGCTGATGGTCTAAAATTGTAGCTTTACCTGCTCTCATGAATCGGGAACATACCCAATTACTGGGTGTTGTTGTAGGCCATCCCATCTGTAGAGCTTCTGGACAAATAGTGTGTAGAGTAAATTGACAATCAATTAGTTGCAAGCCGAATTTTTCTACTTGCTTCAAACCTTGTTTGATGATGGAATTATTTTCAAACTCTATAATTTTATGACATTGAACACAAACAATATGGTGATGATGGATAGAGACAGTGTTTAGCTCGTAATATTTTGGTGCTTGTGCTAATTCTACTTCTCGGATAATCCCCATCATTGTCATAATCCTCAGGTTACGATAAACCGTAGATAAACTCATTCCCTCTCCACGTTCAACTAACAATAAATGTACTGACTCAGCACTCAAATGACTACCTGTAGTCAAAGTTTGAAAAATGTCAAAAATTAATTGGCGTTGAGGGGTAAATCGATAGCCTTGAGCATTTAATTTGGTTTTTAATGAATCTAAACTATCCATAGGCACAGCCTCAAAAAAAAATCTTTCAGTGCTGGTAAAACTGCTCTCTAAACTTGTGTAAGACAAGCCTGTATTTATCAAAAATAGTTGAAATAAAGTATTAATAAATCCCAGACTGCACGCGCCACAAACTGGCATAAATACCATCGTTCGCAAGTAACTGCTCGTGCTTACCCTGCTCAACAATTTGACCGTCATCCATCACATATATGCAATGACTATGGCGAATTGTGGAAAGACGATGGGCGATCGCAATTGTCGTCCGATTTTGGGTAATCATCGCCAGCGATTTCTGAATAGCCGCTTCCGTTTCATTATCTACCGCAGAGGTTGCCTCATCCAAAATCAAAATTGGTGGGTCTTTGAGAATAGCACGAGCGATCGCAATTCGCTGCCGTTGACCACCAGAAAGTTTCTGACCTCTTTCACCGACGATAGTATCGTACTGAAGGGGTAGTTGCATGATGAATTCATGTGCTTGGCCTAACTTAGCAGCATGAATAATTTCTGACTCAGTAGCATCAAAACTTCCATAAGCAATATTTTCTCCTACTGTACCGTGAAAGAGAAACACATCCTGACTTACCCAACCGATACAGCGTCGCAGTTCTAAGAGTTGTAACTCCCGAATATCGATATCATCAACCAGGATTTGTCCGCCTTGGATTTCGTAAAAGCGCAGCAGTAATTTGACTAGGGTACTTTTACCAGAACCAGTTGCACCGACAATGCCAATATTTGCTCCGCTTGGAATATGCAATGATAAATATTTGAGTACATTTGTGCGACCATTGTATGCAAAGGTGATATTGTCAAATTGCACCTCACCGCGTACTGTTTTTAACGGTAAAGGATGCTTCCCTGTGGGAATAGCAATAGGAGTATCTAACAACCCCATCACTCTACGGACGGAAGCCATAGCCCGTTGATACTCATCCATGACGGAACTCAAAGTAGCAAATGGCCACAGTAATTGTTGCACAATCAGCACTATGAAGCTATAGTTTCCTACAGTTAACTGATTATTGGCCACTGAAATACCACCAAAAAACACCGTAGCGATGAAACCTAGTACAACTATAAATCGAATCACCGGGAAAAACGCAGCAGATACAGTGATAGCTTCACGATTACTGCGACGATAAGCTTCACTTTCAGAGAGAACACGACCTTGTTCGTAGGTTTCAGCAGTGAAACTTTTAATTGTGGCAATCCCTGAGAGGTTATTGGCTAAACGGCTATTAATGAATCCAGCTTTGTCTCGGACATCTGCATAACGCAGAGCTAGTCGTTTTTGGAATGCTAATGAACCCCAGAAAATTAAGGGTATGGGTAGTATTGCTAACCACGCTCCATTGGGAGCGATAAGAGTAAATGAGCCACCGACAACTAAAACTGTGGTGAGAAATTGCAGAATGGACGCAGCCCCAGAATCGAGAAACCGTTCTAATTGATTAATATCATCGTTTAAAATTGATAGGAGTGTGCCTGTAGAGTGTTCCTCAAAGTAGCTCAGTTCTAGTTCTTGTAAATGGCTATAGGCATTAAGACGCAGTTCGTGCTGTATAGTTTGAGCTAAATTACGCCACAGGCGAGTATATAAAAATTCAAATAGCGACTCCGAACACCAAATGAATAATGCTAATAATGATAGTATCGTCAGTTGTCCAATGATGTTGGTTATGCCGATTTTGGCAATTAAGGAATTTTCTTTTTCCACCACGACATCTATAGTTTGGGCAATTAAGTAGGATGGCGCTAGGTCGAAGATTTTATTGATTATGGTAAAGGTTACAGCACTCCATACTTGAGAGTGGTAGTCTCTGGCATAGAGTAACAAACGTAATAGTGGATGCTTTTTGGATATTTGTAAATCTTCCATGTTTAGTACCAATTTTAGAGAAAATAATTAATGATAATTAGCTAAAATCTTCATCAGTTAATATAGATAGAATTTGTGCGAAAATAGCAATTTAAAATATTTAGATAAATGCAATATTCGATTATTTGATGTAATTGCTTATATTTAAAATCTGGTAATAAATCTGAGCTTAAGGTGTGTTAAAAAGGTATTTAAATAAATCATCGATTACTGCATCAGCCGCAAGCGGAGTTCGCGCTCTCCAGATAGTAGGGTCTACATAATAAACACGATTTTGTTGAACAGCTTTTAGCTTATTCCAAAGCGGTTTTTTCTGAAGAATGTTTAAATCACGCTCACCTGTATAATTCCCCCCATAAGCAATGACAAACATAACATCACCATCTGCCTTTTCTAATTCCTCTTCAGAGAAACTAATGAATCCTCGTGGGTTAAAGTCTTGCGATGGTGGGCGTTGTAATCCAGCATCGGTTAAAACAGAGCCAATGAATGAGTTTTTTACTTCGCTATTCATGCCACCACAACAAAAGTTGACAAAAGAAATCTTTTTATGCTTGTAGTCATCGCCTAATGCAGTCTTTAGTTTTTCAATACGTTGATTATAGTGTTGCCAAACCTGCTGCCCAATTTTTTTTCTGCCTAATACCTCAGCCATAAAATTAAAATACTCTTTCCAATTGTCTTGCAGGTTATTGTTACCTCTCCAGTCATATAAAATGGTGGGAGCGATATTGGATAGCTTAGGATAAATTGATTCATGATTATGCTTCCAACTAATAATGACATCAGGCTTAAGTAGGAGGATGCGTTCTATGCTGGGCTGTGAGTTGCCTAATGGCTCTATCCCCTGTGTTTTACCTTTCAGATAAGCAGGAAACTGATGATTGTACTCTAAAATACTTCCAACAGGCTGAATACCAAGGCTAATCGCATTCCCTAAAGCAGCCGGATTTAATACTACAAGACGTTTAGGATTATTAGGAACACAAGTTTTTCCCATTGCGTGCTGCACTACTCGGCATTCTTTAACTGACTGTTTCCAGCTTTGAACACTCTGATTGACGTTTTTACTACAAGCCGAAACAAGTACGAACGTCAATACTCCTAAAAACAATAGATAGATAAGGCGACCTAAAAATATTTTCATTGGGAGGAATATATCTTTTGAATCCTCATATCATGTCTGGTAAAAGACTTAAGTCGTTCTGCACATTCCATACTCTAGACTTCAAAGCTGAATTATCAAGTTAAAATTGGTATGAAATTGAACCAGTAATTGCAAGGGGTGAGCCTTGAAACACGTTAGCCGTATTCACGGTAGAAGCAACATATCTGGTGTCAAATAGGTTCTCAATTCCCAAGCGAAATGTGAGATTTTCTAGCTTGTATGAAGCTGCTAAGTCTACACGCACGTAGCTAGGAACATCAAAGGAATTAGCATTATCGCCCTGTCTCTCACCCACATAGACTAGACCACTATTAAGGCTAAGTCCTCTCAAACCACCTTTGGTAAAATCATACTTGGCATATAAACCAAAACTATTGGATGGAGAGTTAACAAAGGTGTTACCTTGCAATCCTGTGGTATTTTTTGTAATCTGATTATCTAACAACGTGTAGGCAGCAATCAAGCTAAAGTTATCTGTCACCTTACCTCCTACTTGCAGTTCCAAGCCGCGACTGCGAACTTCACCAACGAGAATGCTGAAATCAGGATTGTTGAAGTCAGTCTCTGCAATGTTGGTTTGAGTCAAGTCGAAGAGGGCAGCAGTCACGCTGAGTTTGTCGTTGAAAAAGTTTGCCTTGGCACCGACTTCGTACTGGGTGGCAGATTTGGGATCGATTAATCCACCTCCTGCTAGTCTGCCAGATTGTGGTTCTGTCGATTGGCTAAAACTAGCATAGACTGACGCAGAATCGGTGAGGTTATAGACCAATCCCAGCGTTGGAGAAACGAAAGTTGCATTTTGATTTTTTACATTATTAAACTCTGCATCAAACCAGCCGTAACGTAGACCAGCCAGAATGCGAAACCTTCCCAACGTAATAAAGTCCTGGATGTATACGCCATAATCTGTGTTGCTAGAAAGCTGCTTACCAGGAGCCAAATCAGTTGGCAGTGGTTCGCCAAAGGTAGGATTAAAAACATCAATGCTACCGAAAAAGATATTTCTGGTATTTCCAGTTAAATCAGCGCGGAATCTGCTGTATTCGACACCTGCCAATAGCTTGTGATTGGATGCTCCAATTTGGAAATTGCCTCGCACCTCACCCCGTAGGTTGAGTTGAGTGTAGCTATCTGTAAGTGGATTTCTATAGAGGTACTGAAGTGTATTTCCGTTAAATCGAAAGGCAGAAAGAATAAACAAATCTCTGTAAGTGTCTAAGTATTGACCGTTCAGACTGAGCGACCAGTTCTTACCTAAAGGCTGCTCAAAGTAAGCACTCACACGATAATTATCACGCTGACCGCGATCGCGTGGATCGACATAACTGCGATCGTAAACAAATTCATTGTTAAAGAATTTAATCCCGGAATTAAAATTTTGTCGTTGCTGGTAATACTCTGTTTCAACCGTTAAAGAACTACCGTTACCAGGCAACCAAGTAATCGAAGGAGCAACAAGAATGCGATTATCTTCTACATTTGCGTAAAAAGAGTCTGCATCTTGTACTGCCGCTACGAGACGATAAAGCAGTGTCTTATCAGTATTAAGGGGCCCTGTAAAATCGACTTCCCCACGATAAGAGTTAAAACTGCCTGCTTGAAAGGTAATAGTGTTACTTGGTATTGCTTGTGGTTTCTTGGTGACATAATTAACCAATCCTCCAGGCGTACCTGTGCCGTAGAGTAAGGAAGATAGTCCTTTGAGAATTTCAATGCGATCGATGTTTGCCAAATCGCGTACCAGAAAACGTTGATTGTCTCGCAAACCATTTATGTAAGTTTGTCGCGCAACGCTAAAGCCACGAATTGTGAATTCGGGAATATTTCCTCCCTGGGCATCTCCTCCTCCCGTTCCTCTAGTAACGCCAGGAACAAAGGGAATCAAATCTTCTCCCCGCTTGGGAGCGATATCTTCAATCAACTCTCTGGTAATCACCCCAATAGAAGCAGGAGTTTCCAGAAGAGGAATATCTAATCTTGTGCCAGTGGTAGCATCAGGTGTGCGGTATCCATCATCTTGTTCTCCCGTTACCACTAACTCAATCGGCTCATCCTGCTGCGCTGAAGGTGTTTCTGGCTGTGTTTCACTCGTTGGCTGCTCAGGTTCAGGCTGTTGTGGTGGCTGCATTGCAGTTGTAGCAGGTGTTAAACCAATAATCAGCCCTTCATCCCCATCAAATAACTCTACAACTGGCAATCCCACCTCACCTGCTACTGTCACTCGGATAGTATTAGCATCCAGATTTGTGACAGTTATCTCAGTAATACCCTCAACTGGTTTTTGGGAACGGAATGTGAACGAATCACCATTGGGTAAACGCAATTGAGCATTAGGTATATCAGCGATAAAGTTATTCTCAGCACTGCGATTCGTGATTTGCAGTTTATCCCCTTGAGTCGTCTCTAAAATCACCTCCACACCTTGATCTGTAGGTTTCGCTTGCACACCCGTGATTGGTACAATATTTCCCTGGACGGCAGGAGGATTGCTTGGTGTTGGTGACTGCACCAGCAATCTGGCGCTACTGCTGGGACGCTCAACTTCACTCAATTGCCGAATTTTTCGAGTCAGCAGAGGTCTTAAATTTTCCTGACTTTCGACTTCTTGTTTCTCACTCAGTGGCTTAATTTCTGCCCATCCCGGCCCAATGGCAACAGCACTCAAGCAGCCCGATAGACTCAGTAAAAACCACATTTTCACACCACCAAACAAACACCAACGCTTCATCACAACTCCTGACACCATGCAGAACTTTGCTGAATTAATACACTTTGCAGTCATACCCTTTAATACTTGTTGCCTCTTGCTCAAAAGACGCAAAAATTAGTTCCCTCCCCAATAAACGGGGAGGGTTAAGGTGGGGGTAAAACCGATTAATCCTGGTTTTTAGAGCAAAACTTGATTACTGCAAACAATTTCTAATTCAATGAAGCTGAGTATATAGAATAATTTGCAACTAAGTCTACTCAAAAACCGCATCACGATCCCGAAACCGACTTTTTACTAATTAAACTTTGACTCGGCGTAATCCCGAACCTGCGCTTGAAAGCTCCTGCAAAGTGTCCTAGGTTAGAATAGCCAATTCGGTTAGCAACTTCAGCAATAGTCATGCTTCCCTGACGCAATAATTGCTCTGCCCATTCCATACGTTTTTCTGTCATGTAGCTAAATGCTGTTTTGCCAAAGAGTTCCTGAAATCCACGTTGGAGGGTGCGATCGCTCATCCCCACCATTTGCGCCAATTCCAGTATCGACGGCGGATTCTCCAAACGGGACAGTAAAATGTCTCTGGCGTGATGAATCCGAGCGATGGTTTGTGTCTTTAATCGTGGTGACGGTTGCACTCCAGCTTGTTCAGCTAAGAAGGGGGCAAGTTGCAACGACATCAACTCTAGCACCTTCGCCTGTAAATACAAACGCTTCGTCATCCCCTGGTAAGGACAGTTGACTATTTGCTGTGCCACTGTCTGTATTGCTGTTGTAGTTTTTGGGTAGAGCAATGTTTGCCACTCGTTACCTTTAGCTAAAAAATGTAGTTGCGGTGGAATTTCTCCATCTCCTGTAGAAAAAAAGGTTGCCAACAACTCAGGAGGCATACTGAAGCTAATACCCATGCTTGATTGCGAATTTAAAAAAGTCATCTTTCGTTGAATGCCGCCACCTGAAATGAGCGTATATCCTTCTCCTATTTGCCCTCCATATTCTTCTCTACTTATTCCTGAAAGGAGAACAGCAAATTGCAAAGGGTGATCGCATTCACAGCTTTGATTCAGTATGTCATCGTAGTATTCGTAGTTACCAATTCCCAGCCACACTTGGGGATGCACTTCTATGCTTCGCCTATATCCTTTGCCCAGTTGCCTGGGTACTTGACAATAGGATTCAAATGGTTCTAATGAGTTTTGCTGGCTATTTTGTCTAGCTTCTGCCCACCATTCTTGCCACTCTGGTGTGGGGGTAATGGTCATAGTTGGTAGATTTAATGATATATATTTTCAATAATCTTACCGCTATTGAAGGCAGTAAGAGAACTCCACAGAATGATTGATCTGTCCTTTGAATATAATTTGGTTCTTGGCAACTTTTGGTGATCTTGGTTGGGTGTCACTTAAAGGATAAAGTGGTTCTTGGCAACTTTTGGTGATCTAGGTTGGGGGAAGGCAGAAGGCAGAGGGCA
>JAVRBO020000042.1:0-140973 GCA_034531195.2 Nostoc sp. ChiSLP01 | reverse complement strand
CCCACACCTCCCACACCTCCCACACCTCCCACACCTCCCACACCTCCCACACTCCCCGCTTGCCCAATGCCCAATTCAGATTTTTTTAAAGAGGAGAGATATGAATTTCAAAAAAATTGCGATCGCAGCTAGTTTAATCAGTCTGGCTGGTGGTGGCGTAATTGGTTGCTCGAATGGCTCTGAAAATGGCAATACTGCTACTAATCCCGATGCCAGCGCTCCTGGTAATACTGCTACTAATACTAGCGCCCAGAGTAGCGCCAGTACTGGGAATGGGAAATTGCGATCGGTAGCTTTTACCGCCGGGGATTTAAGTAACCCATTTTTCGTTCTGATGGGGCAGGAAATTGAAACCACAGCCAAAAAAATCGGCGGCAATAATGTCAGAACAACCGTAGTTTCCAGCGCTTACGACCTCAACCAACAAGCCAACCAAATCGAGAACTTCACTGCGTCGAATACTGACGTTATTATCCTGAATGCTGCTGATAAAAGTGGGATTAAGCCAGCAGTGGAAAAAGCCAAACAAGCAGGCAGAATTGTGATCGCAGTAGATACGGGTGCTGAGGGCGGTGTAGATGCGACAGTTACGACCAATAACGTGCAAGCTGGAGAAGTTGCTTGTAAATATATTGCCGATCGCCTCAAAGGTAAAGGTAATGTAGTAATCGTCAACGGGCCTCAAGTGGACTCGGTAATCCAGCGAGTTAGTGGCTGCCAGACCGTATTGGCCAAATATCCCGATCTCAAAATTCTCTCGAAAGACCAGAATGCAGAAGGCAGCAGAGACGGCGGACTGAGAGTCATGACAGATTTGCTGACAACCTTTCCCAAAATTGATGCTGTTTTTGCAATCAACGACCCCAGCGGAGTCGGCGCAGAACTAGCAGCAATCCAAGCACAACGCAAAGATTTCTTTATTGTTGGCGTTGATGGTGCGCCAGAAGCGATTAAGGCGATCGCTACCAAAGATAGTATATATGCAGCAACAGCGACTCAAAATCCGCGAGGCATGGCAGCCAAGGCAGTCGAGGTTGGCAACGACATTTTGAACGGTAAAAAACCTGCTAACCCCACCATTTTGATTCCAGTCAAGCTGATTACCAAAGATAACGTCAGCACGGAGAAAGGCTGGTAAATGGGGCATGGGGGGCAGGAGAGGCAGGGGAAGCAGGGGGAGTGTAGGGAAAGAGGAGAAAGATTTCTTCCCCATCCTCCCACACCTCCCACACTTCCCACACCTCCCAATCCCCAGTCCCCAGTCCCCATTATTTTATAGGAGTTACTCGTGACCACAAGTATTGAAACCTCCTTTCCTGAAGCGCCAACTGCCGCCCCTGTATTAGAAATGCAAGGGATTGGCAAACGATTTCATGGTGTACCCGCTCTGCAAAATGTGAACCTGACCATTTATCCGGGAGAAGTTCACGCTCTTATGGGGGAGAACGGAGCAGGCAAAAGCACATTGATGAAAATCCTCGCCGGGGCTTACATTGCCGATGAAGGCGAGATTCGCATCAATGGTACGCCGGTGAAAATTACCGATCCGGCTTCAGCCCGCAAAGCGGGGATTAACCTGATTTATCAAGAACTGAATGTCGCACCAAATTTAACCGTTACCGAAAATATTTTTATGGGTAGCGAGTTACAACGGGGTCAGTTCTTAGACCGCAAAGCTATGGAGGACGAAGCAAAGCTAGTACTCCAAAGCCTGGGAGCAAATTTTACAGCCAATACCATAGTTGGCACCTTGTCCATTGCCGAACAGCAGCAGGTAGAAATTGCTAGAGCGCTGAAAGACAACAGTCGGGTTTTAGTGATGGATGAGCCGACAGCAGCGTTATCTGACCGCGAGACTGAGCGTTTATTTCAAGTGATTCGCAGACTGCGAGACGATGGTATTGCCATTATCTACATCAGTCACCGGATGGAAGAAATATATGCATTGGCTGACCGGATTAGCGTGCTGCGCGACGGTCAATACATCGGCAGCCTCACGCGCAATGAAATTTCTGCCCAGCGATTAGTGCAGATGATGGTCGGTCGTTCGATGCAAGACTTTTACGAACATCAACGCCAAACCAATCCCGGCCCGGTGGTGTTGGAAGTTAGAAATATCAGCGACGGACGCAAGATTGAACCAGCTAGTTTTCAGATTCGCGCTGGTGAAATTCTTGGTTTAGCAGGACTGGTGGGTGCTGGACGCACAGAAGTATCCCGACTGATTTTTGGTGCCGATCGCAAAGCCAGTGGTGAAGTCTTCCTCAATGGCGTGAAGCTGAATATTAATAACCCCAGCGATGCCATTGCTGCTGGTATCGGCTACGTCCCGGAAGACCGCAAAGACCAGGGTTTATTTTTGGAAATGAGTTCCCGCAAGAATATTGCCTTGAACACCCTCAAGCAGGATGCCAAAGCAGGGGTTATCAACTGGGGTTCAGTCAATCAGTTGGCGACGGAAGCGGTGGAAAACTTCAATATCCGACTGGCTAATTTGGAAATTAGAGCCGTGGATCTTTCTGGTGGGAATCAGCAGAAGCTACTATTGGCGCGTTGGCTAGCGATTAAACCCAGAGTATTAATGCTTGATGAGCCGACACGCGGCGTAGATATCGGCGCTAAGAGCGAGATTTATCGGATTATCAGCGAATTAGCAGCCCAAGGCGTCGCTATTTTAATGGTTTCCAGCGAATTACCAGAAGTGGTTGGGATGAGCGATCGCGTTTTGGTAATGCGAGAAGGACGGTTAGTAGGCGAACTTGACCACAGTCCTGGTAAAGAAATTACCCAAGAAAAGATTATGCATTATGCAACAGGAGCATCGGGAGTAGCAGAATCATGAGCCAAACAGTCAGACCTAGCAATAGAAATAAAGTCACCAACAATCCAAACGCCCGCCAACCGAGATCCCTGGCCACCTTCTTGGAAGTTGCAGGTATTTTACCAATACTCGTACTTATCTGTATCTTATTTACTTTCCTTTCACCTAACTTCTTCACAGGTGGTAACCTCGTTAATATCTTACGGCAGGCATCTATTAACATTGTCCTAGCCACTGGTATGACCTTCGTGATTCTCACCGGAGGCATTGATTTGTCTGTGGGGTCAATATTAGCTGTTTCTGCTGTAGTTGCGTTGATGGTATCGCTAGTTCCGGCTATAGGTTGGGCGGCTTTACCTGCCGGTTTGGTGGCAGGATTGCTTTTGGGCTTACTCAACGGCGCTTTAATCGCCTTTTTGGATGTGCCACCTTTTATTGTCACATTGGGTTCGCTGACTGCTTTGCGGGGTGTTGCCTATTTAATTGCTAAAGGAACCACAGTTATTAACCGCGATATCAATTTTGCTTGGATTGGTAATAGCTATATTGGGCCTCTTCCTTGGTTGGTAATTATTGCCTTGCTGACGGTAGCAGCTAGTTGGTTTGTACTGCGGCAGACTGTTTTAGGAGTGCAAATCTACGCTGTGGGTGGTAACGAACGCGCAGCAAGATTAACTGGGATTAAAGTTAATCGCGTGCTGCTGTTTGTTTATGGCGCGAGTGGATTGTTAGCAGGTTTGGCAGGAACCATGAGTGCCAGCCGTCTTTATAGTGCTAGTGGCTTATTGGGTCAAGGTTATGAATTAGATGCGATCGCTGCTGTAATTTTAGGTGGAACTAGTTTTACAGGTGGGATTGGCACAATTGGCGGTACTCTTCTAGGTGCATTAATCATTGCTGTTCTCAACAATGGTTTGACTCTGTTGAATATGTCTTTCTTCTGGCAACTAGTTATTAAAGGACTAGTAATTATCGTTGCCGTAATGATTGACCGACTCCGCAGACGTTCCAGACGCTAGAAAGATAAAAGTTAAAAGTAAGAATTCAGGAGCCGCAGACGCTTTGCTAGCTTGATTTTCTGAATATTATTAAGCTTGGTATCTAAACCTTCTTAATTCTCGGTTCTGAATTCTTACATAAAAAGTAAAATCCAATAAATAAATTTAGGCGCTTCACAAACCTGTTATTTATTTTTAAAATTTTTACTTTTTCGTTATTTTCAGTCTAAAAATTCAATAAATTCAAAACACAGTATTTACCGAAATTACCTCATATAACAAGGAAATGGAGACTGGGTGAAAAGTTTTGTTATCTGTTGATACCCTAACCACCTTGGCTGTTGCTATAAAATCTACTTTTAAGCCTGTACTTTTTCATTCATCAGAGCAATAATCAGGCAAAAACAAAATATTAAAATTAGTCATAGTTCAGACTGAAAAAGACTCTCTTCATCAAGGGATAAGTAGGTAAACATAATTAAATGCAGATTATATAAGCGGCTATTAAAAGTAGCGATATTTGATTCCAGACCATAACATCCAATGCTGAAAAATCTTTTATACAGTTTCCCACTGCTTTTATTATCATGCCCAGCAGTTTGGGCAAATCCTTTGAATGATAATTCAAATACTCCAGATGCTAACTTTGGTACCTTGCAAGGGCAAGTCACCTCAGTCTCTCAGTTTTCTGATGTCCAGCCGACTGATTGGGCATTTCAAGCACTGCAATCCCTGGTGGAACGTTACGGTTGCATTGCAGGTTATCCCAATTCCACCTATCGCGGTAACCGTGCTTTAACTCGTTACGAATTTGCCGCCGGTTTGAATGCCTGTTTGGATCGGGTTAATGAGTTAATTGCTACGGCTACTGGCGATTTAGTCAGTGAGGAAGATTTAGCAGTGCTGCAAAAACTACAGGAAGATTTTGCGGCAGAACTGGCAACTTTGCGCGGGCGGGTGGATACCTTAGAAGCACGTGCAGCCACACTAGAGGCGCAGCAGTTTTCCACTACTACCAGGCTGAACGCTCAAATTATTACTGCGATTACCGACACTTTTGGTGACAGAGTGGGAGGCGATACCGATGAATCCAATACTATCTTTGCGACTCGCGGTCGTTTGAATTTGGAGAGTAGTTTCACAGGGAAAGATTTGTTGCGAGTCCGTCTGGAGTTTGGCAACTTTACCGATCCCAATAGCGTAAGCCAAATTGCAGCAACCAGCGGAACACGGATGACACGGCTAAACTTCGACAACGACTTCACCAATACACTCTTTATTCCCCACATTCGTTACTACTTCCCAGTGAGTGATTCTCTTTCGTTCGTTGTCGGCCCTACAGGTATCGGTTACAACGACATCACAGACAACGTAACTCCTGCAACCATTGGTGATGATGGCAACGGGATTCCCTCATTATTTGGTAAGAACAGTTTCCTTTTTGAGCGAGGTGGCGGCGGTGCAGCTCTCAACTGGAGTATCAGAAAGGACTTGGTTCTGACTGTGGGCTACTTAGCAAATAATCCCAATATCCCAACACAGAACAATGGGTTATTTAATGGCGGCTATAACGCTCTTGCCCATCTAGTGTATTACGCCAAACAAGGAGCTATCGGTGTCGCCTACTCTCATGGCTATAATCCTGCTGGCGCCGTTGATGTCACAGCTGGAAGAGGTAGCGTCCTGTCAAGCGCTCCCTTTGGCAGGAACATTGCTACTTCTAACAGCATTGTCGGGGTTCAAGGGTATTATCGGTTTTCGCCAAACTTCCAAATCCACGGTTGGGGTGGATATATCTGGGCAACTGCCAAGAACTCTGGTTTGAGCGATATTTCCAATGGTAGGGGCGGAACAGATTCTCTGTTTGTGAACAATGGCGATAATGCTAATGCCTGGTTTGGGGCGGTTGGCTTGTCCTTTCCAGATGTGGGAGGTAAGGGCAATCTGCCAGGAATTCTCTTTGGTTTACCGCCGCGCATTTCTAAAAGTGATGTCCGTGAAGAACCAGACAACGCTTACCACATCGAAGCATTCTATCGCTTACGATTAAACGACAACATCTCCGTAACTCCTGGCTTTTGGGTAATTCTCAACCCAGAAAACAACAGTGAAAATGATACTCAATATGTGGGAGTACTTCGCACAACCTTCGATTTTTAAATACGAGGCAGGAGGTGTGGGAGGTGTGGGAGGTGTGGGAGGTGTGGGAGGATGGGGAAGCATTAATTCTCTTTCCCCCCACACTCCCCCATCCCCCCAGTCCTTACTCTCCCGTCTTAAATCCACTTAAATATGCTTGTAATTGCTGTGTCAGTTCTGTTGTTTGTTGGAGGGAGTTAGATACGGTATCAGATAAATCTGTGGTGTATTTTAAGGTTTCGGCGATGCGTTGGATCGAAGATGAGATCGCTTGGGAAGTTTCGGTTTGAGA
Source organism: Nostoc sp. ChiSLP01 (assembly GCA_034531195.2). Taxonomy (GTDB): domain Bacteria; phylum Cyanobacteriota; class Cyanobacteriia; order Cyanobacteriales; family Nostocaceae; genus Nostoc. The sequence continues at coordinate 134,723 of JAVRBO020000042.1, read as the reverse complement.
TCCTGTTGCCGTAAAAATTGATTGTACTAAATCATTTATCTGTTGAGATACTTCTAAAATATCTTCCAGGCTTAACTTGGCATTTTGTACAATATTTGCTTTTTCTCCTATCTCATTGGTTCCCGATTCTATGGCTTGAACTAATACACTAGTTTCCAATTCCATATTAGTTAAAACGCTTTGAATTTCTTGCGTTGCTTCGGCAGATTGTACGGCTAATTGACTAATTTGTTCTGCTACTTTCGCAAAGCTTCGACCGCGATCGCCCATCCATGTGGCTTCGATGCTGGCGTCGCTGGCTAACAAGTTAGTTTGGGTGGCGATTTGTTTAATCATGGATGCTACAGCGGAAATTTTTTGAGAAAATTCGCCTAAACTATTGAATTTGTTCGCTATTTGTGAATTTGCTTTTTGCAAATTAAAGATGCTTTGGGCAGTAAAATCTATTGTTGTCTTGGCTGTTTCTGCTATGTTAGTAGTGCTAACGGCTACTTGCTGTAGTTGTTGAGTGCTATCTGCCACTTTTTGAATCCACAAATTCAGATTATTTACTTCTTGAAGGGCATAGTTAATCTGTTCGACTTGTTTGAGTGTTTCATTTCCTACTTGCTCGACGACACCAGAGTTTTCGTCAAGTAAAACATTCATTTGGTAAGCAATTTGTTGGACTTGAGTAACAATGCGCCACAGGGTATAAATGATGGTATTAATAACATTAGCTAAGATTCCAACTTCGCCTGTTGTCACTTGAGAGCGAACAGTTAAATCTCCTTGCAAAACCTCGTTAACATCAAAAATAAGTTGTCGCAGCTGCTCTTGGAGAACTTGTTGACTACGCCTTAATTCTTCTTCTATTTCCTTGCGCGAAGTAATTTCAACTAGCACGGCAACAAAATTGATTGTTTGTCCAAATACATCTGGAATGGGAGAAACAGTTAATTCACACCAGAAGTAACTTCCATTTTTGCGATAACTTTTCAGGACAACTTGGCATTCTCTCGAAGCCTCCATTGCTTCGTCTAATTCTGTAATAGTATTTGGATCTGTGTCAGATCCTTGGAGAAATTTGTAGTTACATCCGAGTAACTCATCAGATGAATAGCCTGTAATTTTTTCCAAGGCTGCATTGCAAAATATAATTGGATTTGTTGGCTGACGTGGATCGGTAATGAATATACCGTTACTCGCTGAAGCGATCGCCCGATCGCGAAGCCGCAAAACTTTTTGTGTTTGCTCAAGTTCAGCTACTAAACTTGCTTGTTCTAAAGCTATGCCAACTTGAATTGCTAATTGTTTAAATAAATTAATTTCATACCTATGCCAATAACGAGTTGTAGAACACTCATGGGCACACAATAAACCGACAAGTTGATTGTTATGAATAATCGGTGCAATCAAATTTGCCTTGATTTCAAAACCTTCGAGAATTTCCCGGTGACATTGTGTAAAACCAGCTGCATAAATATCATTGGTAGCTTGGACTCGACCATTTTTGTACATTTCAATATAATCTTCCCGGAATGGGTCATTGACCGTTTTTCCTAAGGTTTTCGTCCAACCTTGGGCAACGGATTCAGCGATGATAGTGCCACTCCAGTCAGTATTGAAACGATAGATAATCACACGGTCTGTTTTCAATGCTTGACGAAGTTCCTGGACAGTTGTGTTGATGACATCATCTAATTTTAGCGATCGCCGAATTCTTAAGGTAATTTCTGTAAATAACTGTGAAAGTTTGGCTTCGGCTTCTTGCTGTGCTAAAAGCTTTGTTTGGGCAGACAAACGTCGATCTATAAACGAAGTCACCAGCGCAAAACCGAGAATCACGAATGTAGCAGTACCAATAGAAATACCCAGCAAAGTTAGGGAATCATTCGTTGTTGCTAGTCCAGAAATTGCTGTTGGGTTAGTCGGCATAAATTTAACAGCCGCCATCCCTGTATAATGCATTCCAGCGATCGCTCCCCCCATGACAATAGCACTGCCAATCTTTGCCAACCAGTCAGTTGTACTCGTTGGCGTGCGTAAATGAAACGCAATATTGAGTGCTAAAATCGACGCGCCGATGGCGATGGCTATAGAAAGTATAAACAGCGTTGGGTTGTATGTAGCGGTTGCTTCCATCCGCATCGCCAGCATTCCGATGTAGTGCATGGAGGCGATACCAATACCCATTAACGTCCCACCACCCAGCAATTGCCAAATGCTTAACACTGGTTGGCTGGCCAGGAAAAGTGCGCCCCCTGAAGCAATAACCGCAGGTAGCATAGAAACCAGCACAATCACCATGTCATAGGCGATTGGCGTTGCCATACTGAAAGCTAGCATGGCCACAAAGTGCATCGACCAAATACCGATTCCCATAACCATTGCGCCGCCAATTAACCAAGCGACTTTCGCCGATGCTTTGGCAGCTGTTACCCTTGCAGCCAAATCAAGAGCAGTATATGAGGCGAAGATGGCGATCGCAATTGAAAGCGTTATCAGGCGTAGGTCGTACATGCTACTCATATGAGGGAGTGTAGGGGGCAGGGGGCAGGAGGCAGGAGGCAGGAGGCAGGGGGCAGGAGGCAGGAGGTAGGGGGCAAGAGGATTTGAGCTTATTTAATTTTTCTTAACATAGTTTGGTTTTTCCACATCGTTCTACTAATTGCTCAACCAATCAACAGTCAATATGCTTAATAAGAATTACAAATCCCCATAGCTCCACCACTCTCGATATCTATTTCAGTATCTTAATCAAAAGAGCAATTCATGATATTCTCATACTTAGATACTCAAAATAAGTATGCAGCTAATAAACTCCCTATTTGTTTAGAACAAATTAATAATTTATATCAAAAAGTATGCACTGCCAAAGTTATTAAAACAGGCAGTTGTAGATTGTTATTTTTAAAGAGTGCTTCCAAACAAACCTAAGTCAAGAAAACGTTATGATATCAACACTTTTGAGCGATCGCTATCGCGTTATTAGCGTACTTGGAACTGGTGGATTTTGCGAAACATTCTTAGCGGAAGATACCCAAATGCCTTCGGGGCGACGTTGTGTAATTAAACAACTCAAGCCAGGAACCGACAACCCAGAGGTTTACCAGTTGGTACAAAGGCGATTTCAAAGAGAAGCCGCTATTTTAGAAGATCTGGGAGGAGCAAGCGATCGAATTCCCACTCTGTACGCCTACTTTCAAGCAGATGGTCAATTTTACCTCGTACAGGAATGGGTTTCTGGGCAAACGTTAAACCAATACGTAAAACAAAACGGTTGTTTGAGCGAAAGTGAAGTAATTCCCATTTTAATCAGTCTGTTGAAAGTGCTGGACTTTGTACATACCAAAGGCATCATCCACCGCGATATTAAACCAGACAATATTATTCTGCGTTCATCTGATGGCAAACCAATTTTAATTGATTTTGGTGCAGTGCGAGAAACGATGGCAACAGTCATGTATCCAGAAGGCACTGTTAGTAATTCAATTATTATTGGTACGCCAGGTTTTATGCCTAGCGAACAAGCAGCAGGACGCCCAGTTTTTGCCAGTGACTTGTATAGCTTGGCGCTAACAGCTATTTTCTTGTTGATGGGAAAATTGCCCCACGAATTGATGACAGACTCCTATACTGGAGAGCATGTTTGGGATAGGAATGCCATCAGTCCCAATTTGATGGAAGTTTTAAAAAAAGCAACTCAATTTGATGTTAGAGAGCGCTATTCCACTGCCAAAGAAATGCTGGATGCCTTGCAAAACATCGCCAGTTCAGCTGCACCAAAAGTACCAATGTACAGTCAACTCTCTGCTTTGACTAATTCTGTAATCCGCTTGCCAGCTGCTCAAAGCAGCAAACAAAACGCTATTTTTATTGGCAGCACTTTAATCGGCGGTGGATTAATCGGTGCATCGGTGATTATTGGACTTTTGTTAGCAAATCCCCAATCTGGGACATATCAAGAAGCTACATCTTCTCTAATTCCAAAAACAGAAAGTCATGAAAATTCTTCCTTGTCTCTTCCACCGGGAGCAGCAAATTATCAAATAGGAACAATCCGGGAATCACCAATTACAAACGCCGCTAATCTATCTAATTCTTTTTATTTCGTAGCAAATTCTAGTTTGCCAAATTTGCAAGCTGCCATCAAGCAAGTAAAAATTTTACAATCCCAAGGAATTAGTCAATCAGGAGTGTTGTGGATACCAGATTACCCCAATTTATCAGATAAGAAAAATTCCTTTATAGTTTATGTAGCTACCTTTAAAGACCGCCCCAATTGCATTAATTTTCTCAAAAATTACGGACAAATCAATTCTGAAGCATATTGCGCCTTTGCTAGTAAAGATTTAAATGCGCCAATGGCTAAAGTCTCTTTTAAGGAAATAAAGTGAAACAGAATTGAGGATTAATAATTAAACCAAGTATTACAGCCGCAGTCATATCTCGGTGGAGACACTAAGTTTTTGAAAAATCGATGAAATATGCAACTGTAATATTAAGTAGAAGGCAGGAGGCAGAAGGCAGAAAGCAGGAGGCAGAAGGGAAAAGCCAGTTTTTATCAGGGTTTGAAACTTTTTTATTTTACATTTAATTCTGCCTACCTACTTATCATATCCGGGCAGTTAAGCATAATACCCAAAACCTCACCCCTCTAAACCTGTGCTTTAGCGGGGTGAGGTTCTTTTATTAAAAGTAATTTCACGGAGATGATATCACTGAATGTTTAAGTATAATATTGCTCACAACTGGAATAGTGAATTTTGAGTAATAAATATGATAGAGTTTGCCGCCATTACTTCAGTGATTAGTAAATATGCTCCCCAAGCTAGTCAACTAATCATTAAACAAGCTCAAAAAAACGAAGCCGTTATCAAAATATTACAAGAATTAAAACTCAATCCTACCCAAATTCCCGATGATATTGATGGGGTTTATGCTTACACTCTAGTCAAGTATGGTGTATTTAAACCTGGTGCAATTTTAAACCTATTTCGAGACAAAATAGTCAAAGATTATTTTTGGAACGCTTACAGTAATAATACTGCTTTTCAGTTTGTAGAGAATACCAAAAAGTTTATTAATCAAAATAGCGAACTAAAAACGCAAATAATCAATGCAAAAATTAATTTTTTGGCTGAACTAGAAGAATTTGGTGAAACTTTTATTGCAGTTGCTAAACAAACCAAAAACTCCAAATATCAGCCTTATCCAGATTGGAATTTAGATGTTTATCCCAAAGAGTTTAAAGCCTTAATCTTTGAAAAGACTCGCTTATTTTGCGGGCGTGATTTTGTGTTTAAGGCGATTCAAAAATTCTTCACAACTCAACCCAAGGGTTATTTTACTGTGATTGGGGATGCAGGGATGGGGAAAAGTGCGATCGCTGCTAAATACATCTTAGCTACTAAATTTCCTTGCTATTTTAATGTATTCGCAGAAGGACGCAACAAACCAGAGCAGTTTTTAGCCAGTATTCGCCAACAGTTAATTAAGCGTTATTCTCTCCAAAATGCAGACAACGCTGATTTAAGAACTTTACTGCAAAAAACCAGTGAAGAACTCAAAGGACAAAAACTTGCCATTATTGTTGATGCACTAGATGAAGTAGAACAAGAGGGAAATGGTAATCTTTTAGCTCTACCACAAAATCTTCCTGAAGGAATTTATTTTTTACTCACAAGAAGACCTTATAACCAAGAAACTAAACGGTTAACGTTGTCTCCAGATACTCCTGGAGACGAATTAGATTTAACAAAAAGCGATTATTCAGCTTTGAGTCAGGAAGATGTCAAAGAATATATTCACTTATTTTTGCAAAATGATAATAAACTGAGAGCTTGGATTCAGCAACGCAATATTTCTGAGGATACTTTTACTCAGGAAATAGCTGTCAAGAGTGAAAATAATTTTATATATTTGCGCTATCTATTACCTGGAATCTCCGAAGGTAAATATAACGATTTAACTTTGAAAGGATTGCCACAAGGTCTTCAGGACTATTATACGACTCATTGGCATCGTATGGGGATGGATAAAGAATCCAATGAAAAGAAGGTCAAAACACTCTATATATTGGTAGAAAGAGGCGAACCTATATCTCTAAACATGATTGCGGAAATTCTAGATGAAGATGAATATGAAGTGAAATCGGTGTTAAATGATTGGATTGAGTATGTAACACCGAAAGTAAATGCCGATCAAGAAAAAACTTACTATAGTATTTATCACCGCAGTTTTCTAGAATTTCTTAAAGGGCAAGATAAATTAGGCAAAAGTCGAAAACTGTTTAGAGAAGTTAATAAGGCTATGGCTGATTATATGCTGAAGGAGATGGAATAAATGGGGGTACTTTCCACTAAGTTAGCATTAAAACCAGCCGAATTTAAAGATTTTTTTCTTGGTCAATTTCCCGAACAACAATTAAAAGCAGGTAATTCTGAAAAGTATTATCAAACTCTCATAAATTTTGAATTTATTTTTCTAAAAATTCAATATCATAAATTTGGAGTTGAACCTCTGGTTAGAGATTATGCTTTGATTGATGACCCAGAGATATTGGAGAATTTAGAACCAAATGAAAAACTAGAACCCTCACAAATCAAAATCCTGAAATTAATTCAACGTGCGCTACAGTTATCAGCTCATGTTTTGAATCAAGACCCCAATCAATTAGTAGGGCAATTATGGGGGAGGTTGCAGTGTTTTCAACAGCCAGAAATTCAGAAAATATTGGCAGATGCAGCACAAAATAAAAGTGAAGTTCCTCGATTTCGTCCCATTACAGCCAGCTTAACTACTCCAGGCGGAAATCTCCTGCGTACTCTGACTGGTCATAACGGTGGAGTAAATGCAGTAGCAATTACTCCCGATGGCAAACAAGCTCTTTCCGGTTCATTTGACAAGACTGTAAAATTGTGGGATTTAGACACAGGAAATGAGATTTTCAGCTTTACTGGCCATAACGATTTGGTAGGTACAGTAGCAATAACTCCTGATGGCAAAAAAGCTGTTTCTGGTTCTCATGACAGCACCTTGAAACTATGGAATTTAGAGATAGGCAAGGAAATTTTCACCTTTACTGGTCATAACGGCTGGGTGATAGGAGTGGCAATAACTCCTGATGGGAAAAAAGCTATTTCTGGTTCTCGTGACACCACCTTGAAACTATGGGATTTAGAGACAGGCAAGGAAATTTTTACCCTTACTGGTCATAAAGCTCTCGTAGAGACAATAGCGATCGCCTCCGATGGTAAAAAAGCTCTTTCTGGTTCTCAGGACAACACCTTGAAACTATGGGATTTAGAAATAGGCAAGGAAATTTGTACCCTTACTGGTCATAGCAATTCGGTAAATGCAGTAGCAATGACTCCTGATGGCAAAAAAGCTCTTTCTGGCTCATCTGACACAACCTTGAAACTTTGGGATTTAGAGACAGCTATGGAAATCTCTACTCTCACTGGTGATAACGACTGGGTACAGGCAGTAGCAATAACCCCTGATGCCAAAAAAGCTGTTTCTGGTTATTTGGATAAAACTAGCTTAAAACTTTGGGATTTAGATACAGGTAAAGAAATCTCAAACCTCAATGGTCATAACGACTCGATTAGAGGATTGGCAATAACCCTAGATGGGAAAAAAGCTGTTTCTGCTTCTGATGACCAAACTCTGAAACTTTGGGATTTAGAGATGGGAGAAGAAATTTCTCACCTCACTGGCCATAACGCTCCAGTAAATACAGTAGCTATTATTTTGGATGGCAAAAAAGCTGTTTCCAGTTCTTATGACAAAACTTTGAAACTCTGGGATTTGGATACAGGAAAGGAAATTTATACTTTGTCTTTTAGTCATAAAGACTGGGTAAGTGCAGTAGCAATAACCCCTGACGGCAAAAAAGCTCTTTCTGGTTCATCTGACAAAACCTTAAAACTTTGGGATTTAGATACAGGAAAAGAAATCTCTACCTTGACTGGTCATAACTCTCCGGTAAATAAAGTAGCGATCGCCTCCGATGGGAAAAAAGCTATTTCTGGTGATGACGATCGCACCATCAAAGTTTGGAATTTAGAGACACAAGAAGAAATCTCTATTTTCAGTGGACATCAAAGCCCTATCCAGACATTATCTATTACGAGCGATGGGAAAAAAGCTGTTTCTAGTTCTTATGATAAGACAATAAAATTGTGGAATTTAGACACAGGAGAGGAAATCTATACTTTAGTTTTAGATAATAACGACTGGTTCAATACAGTAGCCATCACGACCGATGGTAAAAAAATCGTTTCGGTTTCTGGCGACGACACGATAAAACTGTGGGATTTAGAGACAGGAGAGGAAATCTATACTTTGGTTTTTGGCGATCGCGACTGGGTACAGGCAGTATGTATCACCCATGATGGCAAAAAAGCCATTTTTGCTTGCCATGACAACACCCTGAAATTGTGGGATTTGGAGACAAGAAAGGAAGTTTCTACTTTTATTGGTGATAGTTCTATATTTTGTTGTGCAGTTTCCCTAGATGGATTGAGAATTGTAGCTGGAGAAAAATCAGGGCGCGTTCATTTTCTGAGTTTAGAAGGTGGTTAAAAAAAATGAAGAACATAACCAAAAATACAATTAATATACTCAGATATACCCCAGAATCTCAGCAAATAATTATTGCCAAAAATCACAACTCGCTATGTTTATAAAATTTATTAAAAGACAATCCGAACTAAATAAAAATCAAAAACTTTTGAAAAAACTTAATCATTTTATGGCTAATTATCCTTTTAAGGGGATGGTATAAGATGGGGGTCATTGCAAGTAAGTTAGCCTCGAAATCAGCAGAATTTCAAAATTTATTTTTGGGTCAATTTCCCCAACAACAATTAAAAGCAGGGAACTCGGAAAAGTATTATCAAACTCTCACAGATTTTGATTTTATCTCTCTGAAAATTCAATATCGTCAATTCGGAGTAGAAGCCCTGGCTAAAGATTATGCTTTGATTGACGATCCAGAGATATTGGAAAATTTAGAAGCAGATGAAAGACTAGAAACTGAACAAGTCAAAACGTTGAGATTAATTCAACGTGTGCTACAGTTATCAGCCCATGTTTTGAATGAAAATCCAAATCAATTAGTAGGACAATTATGGGGTAGGTTGCAATGTTTTCAACAGCCAGAAATTCAGAAAATATTAGCAGATGCAGCACAAAATAAAAGCGAAGTTCCTCGATTTCGTCCGATTAAAGCCAGCTTAACTACTCCTGATGGAAATTTACTGCGTACTTTTACTGGCCATAGTGGTTCGGTACTAGCAGTAGCGATGCCTGCGGCGGGCTACGCCAACGCCCCAGATGGCAAAACAGCCGTTTCTGGTTGTGAGGATAACACCCTGAAAGTGTGGGATTTGAATACGGGAATAGAAATCTTTACCCTGACTGGTCATAGTGGTTCGGTACTAGCAGTAGCCATCACCCCAGATGGCAAAACAGCCGTTTCTGCTTGTGAGGACAACACCCTTCAGGTCTGGGATTTACAGCAGGGAACAGAAATCTCTACCCTGACTGGTTATAGCGGTTCGGTACTAGCAGTAGCCATAACCCCAGATGGCAAAACAGCCGTTTCTGCTTCATATAGCTCGTGGAGTTTGACTTTTCAGGTGTGGGATTTGAATACGGGAATAGAAATCTCTACCTTGAGTGGTGATGACTTGCGGGTAAATGCAGTAGCCATAACCCCAGATGGCAAAACAGCCGTTTCTGCTTGTGAGGACAACATCCTTCAGGTGTGGGATTTGCACGCAGGAAAGCAAATCTCTACCCTGAGTGGCGATCGCAAATCGCTAACAGCAGTAGCCATAACCCCAGATGGCAAAACAGCCATTTCTGCTTCACATGACTGGAACTGGACTCTTCAGGTGTGGGATTTACAGCAGGGAATAGAAATCTCTAACTTGGCTAGTCATCATGACGGTTCGGTGAAAGTAGTAGCCATAACCTCAGATGGCAAAACAGCCATTTCTAGTTCATTTGGCGACACTCTGAAAGTGTGGGATTTGCACGCAGGAAAGCAAATCTCTACCCTGACTGGTCACAATAGAAATGTAAATGCAATAGCCATAACCCCAGATGGAAAAACAGTCGTTTCTGCTTCTGAAGACAAGACCCTGAAGGTGTGGAATTTGCAGCAAGGAATAGAAATCTCTACACTAACTGGCCATAAAACATGGGTACTAGCAGTAGCAATCTCCCCAGATAGAAAAATAGCCGTTTCTGGTTCTGATGCCGAAATTATGAAGTTGTGGGATTTGCAGACAGGAAAGCAAATATCTAACCTGAATGATGATAACGGTTCGGTAGATTTTAGCAAAACAACTTTTTCTCGTTATCAAAACACCCTGAAGGTATGGGATTGGGAGAAGGGAACAGAAATCTTTACTCTCACTGGTCATGACGAAAGGGTCAGTGCAGTAGCCATAACCCCAGATGGCAAAACAGCTGTTTCTGGTTCTTATGACAACACCTTGAAGGTGTGGGATTTGGAGCAGGGAACAGAAGTCTCTACTCTCACTGGTTATGACGAAAGGGTCAGTGCAATAGCCATAACCCTAGATGGCAAAACTGCCGTTGCTGGTTCTTATCAAACGCTGAAGGTATGGGATTTGAATAGGGGAACAGAAATCTCTACCCTGACTGGTCATAATGATTGGGTACAAGCAGTAGCAATCTCCCCAGATGGCAAAACAGTGGTTTCTGGCTCTTGTGACAACACCCTGAAAGTATGGGATTTGAATAGGGGAACAGAAATCTTTACCCTGACTGGTCATAACGACTGGGTACAAGCAGTAGCCATTACCCCGGATGGCAAAACAGCTGTTTCTGGTTCACGTGACAATATCCTGAAGGTGTGGAATTTACACACAGCAAAGGAAATCTTTACTATGACTGGTCATAACGACTCGGTAAAGACACTAGCTATTACTCCCGATGGTAAAAAAGTCGTTTCTGGTTCAGTTGACACCACGCTGAAGATGTGGGATTTGGAGAAGGGAACGGAAATCTCTACTTTTATTGGCGAACATTCTATAGATTGCTGTGCAATTTCCCTAGATGGATTGACAATTGTTGCAGGAGAATTATCCGGTCAAGTTCATATCCTATTGTTGGAAGGTGGTTAAAAAATGAATAATATCACCCAAAACACAATTCATATCCCCAGATATCCCCCAGAATTTCAGCAAATCATTACTGCCAAAAATCACAACTTTATCGGTCGTGAGTTTGTCTTTGCTGCGATCGACAGCTTTCTCCATCAATGCGATCGAGGTTACTTTACTATTATCGGCGATCCTGGCATTGGCAAAAGCGCGATTATTGCCCATTATGTCAGCCAAAATCCTGGCGTTGTCTATTACAATATCGAAATTACCGGAAAAAATCGTGTTGAGGAATTTCTGACGGTTATTTGCACTCAATTAATAGAAATTGCCCAAAGTCAAGGTAGTAAAAATATAGCTGATAGTTTGACAGATACCACAGAAAATAGTGCTTTTTTATCGTTACTACAACAAATCAGCGATAGATTGCATCCAGAGCAACGATTAATTATTACTATTGATGGCTGCGACAGGATTGATATTAACAATCAACCACGCGGCTCAAATATTTTCTATTTACCCCGTTATTTGCCAGAAAAGGTTTATTTTATCCTCACTCGTCGTCCATTTATAACACATAAATCGGGTTTATTAATTGAAGCTCCAGCCGAATCTTTAGATTTATCAGCCTACTTGGAACAAAATCGTGCTGATATCCAGGAATATATTAAAAACTATTTAAATACTCAGGATATTAACCATCATTTATTAACACTAATTAGCCAAGATGAAACTAATTTCATGTATGTTAGTGAAATCTTGAGGGCTACTAATCAAGATATTTATCCAAAAAACTTACAACTTTATTACCAAAATCACTTAAACAAAATAAATTTAGCAAGCACTGAACAGCAAACTATAGCTTTACAGGTGTTAAATATATTAGTTAAAGAGCAACCAATTTCAATAGAAATGATAGCAGAAATATTAGATGAAGATGAATATGAAATTAAGGTAATTTTGGACAAATGGCGAGAGTTTTTACATTTAGAATCAATAGCAGCAGAAATAAATTATAGTCTTTATCATGCTAGTTTTCGTGATTGGTTGAGGCAACAAAGGGTATAAGCGGCGAGAGTCTCCAGATCCCCGACTTCTCAAAGAAGTCGGGGATCTAAATTTTCACGAATGATTAAGTAAGGCTATATCCTATTTGACTTCATTAGCGATAATTCCAATTAAATTCAACTTACTCAAGATTTCAATAGCTTGAATTAATTGAGTTTGCTTGACTTTACCTATGCGCTCTACCATGACGATCGCGTTGCAAAAAGATGCGATAATCCTAGCATCAACGGTGGCTAAAATTGATGGAGCATCTATGAGTACTAAGTCATAATTTTCTTCAAATAACTCAATTAGTTCTTTCATTCTTTGAGAACTCAGCAGCTTCACTCTATCTTCTGGAAGGGGGCCAGCAGTCAAAACATCAATGAATGGGTGAATGGGCTGAATGTAATCTTGAAAATTACTAGTTGTCTCATCAACTAATAACAAAGATAATCCCCAATCATTGGTGAGTTCTAAGACTTTGTGCAGGTTAGGATTCTGCAAGTTAGCATCAATTACTAATACCCGTCGATGCATTCGGGTAGCACTAGCCACTAGTCCTAATACTAAAGTTGTTTTCCCTTCTCCTGGTAATGCTGAAGTCAACATCAACGACTTGAAAGGCAAAGGATATTTGAATATTTTAATGTTTTGGTAGATCATGTCCAAATTTTCATGGACAGGCAACTTGGCGCTGGGTTCTACCATAGCAGGGGGTAAACTGCGTTGCTGATTCCAAGATAGATTTAAAAGATGCTTTTTAGTATGAGGCGATCGCAATTTTGGTACTGTTCCCAGTACGCGCAGATTTGTCAGTTTTTTGAAATCTGTCTCGCTATAAATAGTGTCATTAAACTTCAACAAAATCAAGGCTACTAAAATACCTAAAACTGGCCCAATTACTCCTCCTCCAAGCAAATATAATAATTTGTTATTTCCTACATAAGTACCTAAAGCAGGTTCTTCCAAAACTTGCCAATTATATCCTTCTTGAGAAATTTTCATTCCTAAGGACTGTTGTGCCTGAAGTAATTGTTCGAGGGTTTTATGGCTAGTTTCTACCTTTTGCCGCAGACGATTATATTCAGTTGTTAAGTTAGGATATTTGTCTAATTCCGAACGAAGTCGCTGTTCTGATTGCGCTAAACTTTTTTCATTAGCAGTTAGCCCTAAAACATTTGTTTGTAAGAGAATTAATTCGTCTATTAGCTTGGGTTCGACTCCTACGATTCCAGCTTGTAAAAGTTTTTCGTCCTTGCCAGCGTTAGTGATATTTTTCACTTCCTGCCGTAACAATGTTAATTGGTTTTGGCGTTGCTGTTTGAGTTTTTCTACTGATGGATAATCATCTGTATAACGCAACCGTTCCTTAGCCAGCGCTAGTTCAGTTTTTTGAATTTCATTTAATAGTATTTGGTAACGGCTTGATTGATTTAGGCGAGAAGAAAGTTGGGCATTCTGTTGGGAAGAAGATGCTATTTCTTGTTGTAGGCTATCGTAGCGAGCGTTAACATCTTGAAGCTGGGCGCGAGTGTTTTGCAGCTGTTGTTGAATGTCAGCCAAAGATTCTAGCACGATTTTACTTTGTGCTTCCGGATCGACTAAATTATGTTTTTTGCGAAACTGTTCTAAATTTTTATCAGCTTGACTGACCTCTTTTTTGATTTCAGGGAGACGGGTATTCACAAAAGCCAGTCCCCGATCTAAACGCTCTTTTTGTTGTTCTTTGTTGTAGTTTTGATAGACTTTTTGTAAAGCTTGAAGTATTCTTTGTGCTTTCACTGGATCGCCATCATTAAAAGAAACTTCAAATACTTGACTAAACACTGGATCGGCTGTTGTATTTGCCTCTTCTGGAGTGACTTTTAGAGGTGCTTGTTTGGTATATTGTTTTTGACCTTTGAGATATTCTAAGGTGATATCTGGATAATTAGAATGCAGTAAATCTACAGCTTTTTGAAGTAGCTTGGAACTCAGCATGAGTTTCATCTGAGTACTGTAATCAATACTTTTAGTGTCTGTGTCTTGCGTGATATTATTTGACTGTGCTCCTTGAGATAAATTGGAACTCACCAATATTTGCATGGAACTTTGATAATTAGATTTGGCAGTGACAGCAAAGAAGCTGGCAACTGACATAACTACACAGGAAACCCCCAAAATCACAAAGCGTTGACGAAGCAAAATAGTAGGTAGTTGTCTGATGTTAAACCTGCTTTGTACTGAGGTGATAACTTCTTGGTCTTGATTCAGACTAGTTTTAACCACTATCAAACTCCTCTAATATCGAAAGAATTTATTTCTAAGATTGCGATCAACATTTTTTGAAATGATTTTTTTACACTTACGAAATATAAAAAATACTTAATGTTTGTCCACAGATTAAACCACTTGAAACGATCTTATGTCAACTAAGGTTTTCATGTTCATGAATTCATGCATATAAATTTTCAATCAGTACTAAAACAACCTTTTTTCAATAAATCTTTATTTAAAGAATAAAAATCTTGATAAAAAATTAATTATTTTTCTGAGCTATTTAACTAGACGCTGTTGTAATTTAGCACATTACTAATAGTTAGCAACGTTATTTTTTTAACTTGTGAGGTCTTACGCACACTCTAGGATTCTTCTGTACGAGACGCTTTGCGAACGGTACGCTGTGCCTAGCTTGCTTCTCCATTAGGAGTACAGCAAGTCGCAAACCGTCTAGGATAAATGAAGCTTTCTAAGGATTTTTGCGTAAATCCTACTTGTAATATAGACTTATATTTGATTTTTGAAAAAAACTCACTACAGTTAATCTTCTAGAATCCTCTTGCCTATTGCCTACCTATCGCGCTTGCCCTGCACGCACCACGCAATTAATTTCAGAAATCAAACCGGATTCCTACATAAAAAATATTTGGCTCCAAATCTTTAGTTGAGAATAATATCAATAGGCTACAAGGCTATGATTGGTAGTTGATGTCTTGTAGGGTGGTAAAAAGAACATTTTTACACGCTTACTTTGGTTAACTCCACTTCGCGCCGCCTCGGTACTTCATGAACCATAAAATCATAAGCCATGTCAGTACTTTTAAAAATCGCACGGGCTTCCTGAAGGAGATCTTTTAACTCTAAGTTATTTCCGGGAGCATAGCGGGGACTAAAATGAGTCATAATCAGCCGATGTG
This sequence comes from Nostoc sp. ChiSLP01, assembly GCA_034531195.2. Classification (GTDB taxonomy): domain Bacteria; phylum Cyanobacteriota; class Cyanobacteriia; order Cyanobacteriales; family Nostocaceae; genus Nostoc. The sequence goes on along the minus strand of JAVRBO020000042.1, from coordinate 119,371 downwards.
CGCCAGCAGCTAAAGCTGTTTGGGCTGCCATTGTGCTTGTGGAATGCAATCGTTGAAAAGCCATGTCTGCATCCTGATGGGCAAAGGTGGCTTCGTGAATTAATACATCTACATCCTTCGCTAATTCCACTGCGCCATCACAAAAAACTGTGTCTGTACAATAGGCAATCTTGCGGCCAATTTCTGTAGGGCCGCACAATTGGGCACCATGAATCACACGTCCATCCTCAAGGGTTACTGTTTCACCGCGCTTGAGTTGACCATAAATCGGGCCGGGAGGAATTTGCAAGGCTTTGGCTTTTTCGATATCAAAGCGTCCTGTACGGTCTTTTTCGGCTACGCGATAGCCAAAAGCCGTAATCCGGTGATGTAAATTACCACAGCTAACGATGAAGTCATCGTCTTCATAAATTATCCCTGGACGGATGGCATGGACTTTAATGGGATAGGAAAAGTGCGTGTGGGAATAACGCGAGGCGGCTTGAATGTATTCGTTTAATCCAGGCGGGCCGTAAATGTCCATTCTTTCTACATTGCCAGCCAAGCCGCAAGTAGCAAGAAGTCCCATTAAACCAAAAATGTGGTCGCCGTGCATGTGGGTGATAAAAATTCGGGAGAGTTGGCTGATTTTTAGTTCACTCCGCAAAATTTGATGCTGAGTGCCTTCGCCACAGTCAAATAACCACAGTTCTGCCCTTTGGGGTAATCTCAGGGCGACGCTGGAAACATTGCGCGATCGCGTGGGTACCCCGGAACTCGTCCCTAAGAATGTTATCTGCACAGCTTTCTTTAGTCTTCCTCTTGCTCAAGTTGCAGCTCTATGTTTCTATAGTGGCACGGTTGATGAGCAAAATACTTTTTCTATTGGGCATTGGGCATAGGGCATGGGGTATAGGGCATGGGGAAAGGGGTAAGGGGGAAAGGTTAAATTTATTCCTTTACCCTTTACCCTTTAACCTTTTCCCCTGCCTCAAGAGCCTCCTCATCTCCCCAGTCCCCAATCCCTTCTAGCTTGAGACAATTCATATAATTATGAGTAGAAATTCAATAGATAATCGCAAAAAATTGGTTGCTCTCAGACATACTAATTTTCAAAAAAATTTACCTCTAAATTATCAGTTGATTGATTTAGTAGAAGATATAGATAGCCACGCGTTTTTAACAAACTCTGCCTCCCAGAACATTTTTCTCTATCTCACAGAATACGTGAGGGCTGTTTTAGAGTATTGGTTTGGGACAAGTTTGGATAAAGTACGGGTTCTTGATTGGGGATGTGGCAAAGGACATATTTCTTTTTTAATGCGTGAAATGGGCGTCCAAATTACTAGTTGTGATATTCGCGGTGGCGATGATTCAGCTTTCGAGCAGATTACACCAATCATTGAAAAAGTATCTCTAAAAGTTGTACCTTTAGAACATCCTTATTTACTTCCCTTTAGCGATGCAAGCTTTGATGTTGTCTTAAGTTTTGGAGTTCTAGAACACGTTTATAATGACCTTGCTTCTCTTGGTGAGATTCATAGAGTCTTAAAACCATCAGGTCTTTTCTTTTGTTTTTTCCTGCCTTATTATCTTTCTTGGACTCAGCATTTAGCCCATTTACGGGGAGACTTTTATCACGATCGCCTGTATTCCCAAAAAATGGTAAAACACCTCCTCAAGCAAACTAATTTTGAACTTCTTGACTTTTGGCACAGACAACTTTTGCCTAAAAATCGTATTTCATATCCTAAATATCACGTGTTTGAATTTGTAGATCAATGGTTAACTACAAATACCCCGCTGAAATATACTGCAACTAATATTGAGTTTGTTGCTGTTAAAAGTTAGGTTGCTTGATTCTCCCAATAAACAAGTCGGGTTTGAAGAATACTGGCATGGATAACATACCGTTCGATTAAAGTTTTTAATTCTCGCGCTCTGGCAATACAATTTTGTTTATAAGCCAATGCCTGACGAACTCGATCTTCACGAGAGTTTTTCAAGGCAATTTGAATTTCTTTTTCCCACGCCATTGCCAAAGCTTGAAGGCGATCGTAATCTTTTTGAATAACTTCTTTTGCTGTTTTTGATTCAGCAATAGCTTCACGTAAACTTTGAAGATAATTATTCCAGGTGTCTGCTAGCGGCTCAGCGGTTTTGCTGTCAGCTTGGCTATTTTGAGAATATAAATGTGATTTTATTTGGGTAAATGAGTGACTTGTTTTTATCATATGTTTACCCCTATTAATAGTTATTTTAGGAAAATTACCAACTTTTCAATCAAGTGGAAATCTTGTTGTTAGTTTAAAAAAAACTAATTAGCCAAATCATTAGTTTTTTGTGAAGACTCAATTACAGTATTAAGAATAAAAAACGAGAAGTTTACGAATTAATTTATTTCTAAAAAATACATATTTTATCGACCATTGATTATATTAGGACTTACGCACTGTACAAATTAATCATCGTGTGAATTACGTGCATAGGTCGTTTCTGGCTTTTATTAATGATTATTCGATGGTAAATCGACCCTCGGTGTAGGGAACAGGGCTCATTGGTGTAAACTTAAGCTCAAACGCTTATCGCAAATGCGTTTTACCCCACCCCCAACCCCTCCCCTTGCTAAGGGGAGGGGAAGTTTTGCGTCAGCAAAGCTGGGGTGGGGTAGCGCGGATCTTCATGGGAAGTTGTAATTACTTATTAAATTACCAAAATTTAGTTACAGGCCAAGACAATTCACAAATTGTTCCTCTAGAAGAAAGAGGTACTCTTTGAAATTTACCTTTGAGTTGCTTTGCTAAATTTCTAAACTGTTGGGTACCGCGACCTTCTCTAGATGAATTAACGCCCAAACCATCATCTATAATGCTCAAGGTGTACCAGCCTTCAGATGAAAAGCAAGTGACTTCGAGGCGAGTTACTCCTATGGCATGTTTTCCTACATTGCACAAAGCTTCTTCGAGAAATCGGCACAGTCCTTGCTTTTGTTCTATGCTTAAATATTGCTCATCTATAGGTTCAAAAGTACGGATTTTAACTTTAATAGTTCTAAAGCAAGGAAAATCTCGCGCTAAGGTATAACTATAAACTTGATAAAGAATTTCGTGTAAAGGATCTTGCAAATTTAATACTAAAGTATTTCCTAAATAAAGACTACTGTCTTGAGTTGGCGGTTCTCGTTGTAAATAATCATAAATTCCTCGGAGTTCGTGGTTTAGTTTTTCAAGTTCTTTTTCGAGTTCTGGGAGTAATTGTTTGATTGGCAAATCTTGATATTTAACCATTTTTAAAACTTTAGCTAAACTTTGCAACGGGCCATTATGAATTGTTTCAAATGTGCGTTCAATAATATCTTGTCTAGCTTTAATTCCCGATCGCAACGCTTTATCGCATTGATATAAGGCAGTGAGTTCTATACCATTGAGAGTTAAAACTATAATTGTAGGAATTACTGGAACCCACCAGCCCCAAGTTAAAAGAAAATAGCAAGTAACTAGTAAGCTAGAAGTTGTAGTAATGACAATGATGATATTTGCTAAAGGAGATTTGCTCAATCGAGCGATCGCAATTCCTAAAAATCCCCAGCCAAAAATCCACAAATATTCCCATCCATCTGACCAAGTATTTAAAAGTGGTCTGTCATCAAGTACGGCGCTGACAATTTGGCTAACAGCGTGTGCTTGGATTTCTACTGTATGAATTGACCTTTTTGTAGAATGGTTAGATGTAATTGACGAAGTAGTTATCAAGTCTTTTCGGCTAGGGTAAGTTATGCCGATAATTACAATGCGATCGCGTAACCATTGAGAATTAAATTTGTTGCTTTTAATATCATTTAAAGATATAGTTCTAAATCTTTTGTGACCGCTACGAAAATTCAGCAGTATTTGAACTCCGGTAACATCAGTTCGCACATAGCCACCAGAGTTAGGAAAGAGCTTTGGTAGTGCAGTATTGCCAAACTCGATTGTAGTGCGATCGCGAATACTATTTTTGAAGCTAATATTTTCACGAGCTAAATAAACTTCTGCTAAACGTAGAGATAAAGATAATTTTTCTCCTTGAGGTGTTGGTGTTATTAATAAGCTTCGTCTTAATTTGCCATCAGCATCCGTAATTTCATCGGCAAAACCAATTTGTTCAAAAGTTAAATTGGGTGGCGGAGGAATTTGCATAGGCAATACTTTTTCAATGGCGATTAAATTTTTGATATTTTTAAAAGCTGCCAACAGTTCTATATGACCGGGATTAACTGTAAAATCTCTATAAATATCAAGACCAATAACTCTAGGTTGACACCTGTGTAGTTTCCATAGTAGTGCTGCTAAATCTCTATCTGATATTGAAGAATTTATGAAGCGATCGTCTTGATTAATGCCAACAATTATAATTCGTTCATCTATAGGTTCCTCAGGACGTAGACGCAGGAAACTATCAAAAGCTAGCCACTCTAAAGATTGCATTGAACCGCTCAAACGAGCAACTATCACTAGCGCAATAACTATAATTCCTGGGAATACACCTACACGCCAAATACGAATTTCTTCTTTGATTATTTTCCAGAGCTTAGGCTGCATAAGCTTTCCTCCTAGCCTTGAGCTATAAGTAATTATTTACGAGATTTTAATATTTATAGGACTTACGCAAAATATCTCTCAAACTCTTATTTCTCCGTGACCTCTATGGTTTGATTTTCCGTTAGCTGTGCGTAAGTCCTGATTTAAAAGTATAATTTACTAAATATTAATGACAAAAAGCCCTTAAATATTGATAGCCGACTAATCAATTAAACCTTCTTCTCTAGCTCGGATTTCAGTTTGAATACGAATATTTTTTCCCTCATCAGGATAAACATTTAAAGCATCTTGTAGCTTACTCCAGTAATGACGCACCATACGTTCAGATATACACATTCGTTCAGCAATAGTTTTGTCTTGTAATCCTTCTTCAAATGCTAAAGTCAATACTCTAAGCCACTCTGGTTTAAACTCTAATCCTGAATAAATTCCTTTAATATCTTTTGTATGAGTTAATCCCTGTAATGCCCAATCAACTCTAGTCAACATTTCTTGGGTAGAAAGACTTTTATCAGCGACTGTAAAACCTCCTTTATGGCTATCAATATCAGGTCTAATTCTCACTAATGTTCTGACATGAGCAGTTTGGACAATAATATTTAAATTAGGATAGTGCTTCATCAAAATTCTGAGTAGTTGAACGCCCGTGTCAGGTCGCGCTGTGATTCCATAATTTTCTGGAATAGAAAGATCCATAACTACAAGATCTAACTGTAAACTACTCACTTTATTGAGAGCATTATTAGCATTTATAGCAGTGACAATTTCAGCACCAGGATAATGTTTTTGTAAAATATCTACTGTTCCACTTAGAACTGATTCATGGTCATCAATTACTAAAATTTTCAGCAACGACTTTTCAGACATTTCTTGTTTCATAATTTACAGCCTGCTGATTAACTACATATTTAAACAATTTTGATACTTATCTACAATAATTAATTATTTTTATGTAAATATAAAGAAATATATGAAATTAATCAAGAAATATAATAACTACCAATAAAAATACCAAGTAATCCTTAGGTTATTGGTTCGGCTAAAACATTTACCTGAGGTTAGTAATCGAAAACTCTCACAAAGATAGTTTAATTCTGGGAGTCTAGAATGGAGAAAAAATGTAGATACATTAGAATAAGTGATTTCTACAATTAATTTACCAATAGTTTTTTGTTGTTTTAAGTTGATATAAATTGATGTTAATGCCAAAACTTCTGCTAAAGTTATGGTCAATAACTCATTTAAAGCCGTTAATACAACCAGACTGCGTTCCGCTGGCTCATGCCGCCAATAAAGGGGCAAATCGATTTGAAAATATAACTGAGGATTGGATACTAACCAAGGTTCTAATAAGTACTCAATAGCTAACGGAAAACTGTCTTGCAGGGATGCTGGGAATAAGCGATCGCTAAGTTGCACTAAAGAGTGATGAAAATTGTCAATTTGCTTTAAGCACTCTTGAATTCTATTATCTGATAAATTCAGATTACCTACTGTCAACAAATCTAAATTGCGACGTATGGTAAAAGATTCCTGTAATAAATCATCGCGAATTTTTTCTGCTTCCACAAAGAGTTTGATCGATTGTCTCCCAGACCACCATTGCAACGAACGTTGAATTCTCTGATAAGATGTCAGAAACCATACTAGGGACATAACGTAGACAATTCAAAGTATATTTTTTGTACACAAGTTAAGGCTCACATAATATTGTTATGTCAGCTATTTTAGTAGCATCAGAAAAAAGTTTTATGCAACCCACGGCATATTTAATCTAAAAAAATGCCAACGCGTACAAAATAATTGCCAAGAGTACCGCGAGAATTTATCAATATTTTGTAATGTATCATTAGCAAATTTTAGATTAAATTTACTGTATTTGCTACATTTAAAAAAGACAAAATTCTCTTCCCTGAAATAAACACGGAAGAAGGAGCTATGATAGGTAAGTAGTAGAGATAGAGCAGAATTCAGAATTGAGAAGTTCTGATTATTAGTTTTTACTTATTAGCAAGAAAGAATAAAGGGGTCACTGGCCAGAATTGAGTTAGGTATCTTGTATAACTACCGGATATGGCTTGCTTATCCGTAGCAATAGAAGCTGCGAAACACCATACGTCTTTTGAAATTTAGCGGTCTACAATTAGTAGCGGGTTGAAATTCTCTACTAATTGATTCTGATTGCTGAATTCTGATTTTTAAATATCCGTCATTAATCTGGCTTTTCTCAGCATGAATTGTAATGCTGTTTCTTCTTGGGAGATAATATTAGCTTTTGCATTCATCCCTGATTGAATGTGACATTGAACTTTACCATTACCAAATTTGAGCATTTTGGGTTGAATTGTGGCTTCAAAATAACCAGTATTGGTCTTGCTATCCACAGGTATAATTACATCTGGAGAAATGCTAGTAACAACACCTTCGAGAGTACCATAATCAGGATATGGGCAGGCGTCAATTCGCAATTGCACTTTTTGACCAACAGCAACTTTTTGAATTTCGGCTGTGGGAATCATCGCTTTAATCACCAAAGCAGCATCTTGAGGAACAATTTCAGCAATAGATTCGCTAACACCCACAACTTGACCGGGGTTTCGCAAATTGAGCTTGAGAATTGTACCGTCACTAGTAGCGCGAATAATGCTGTTTTGGAGTTGAGTTTCGATTTGTTGAACTTCTTTTTGATATTGCTTGAGTTGGGTTTGCATTTCCACTCGCCGCTGCATTAAAGCTTGTTTTTCTTTGTTTAAAGTGGCGATGGTTGCTTCACCTCTAGCAATTTCTTGGGAAACGCGTTCTTCGGCGATCGCAATTTTTGCCATACTAGGATTGACTATAGCTTGGGCTGATTGTACTTTAGCTTTAGCAATTTCAATAGATATTTTTTCCGATTCGAGTATTAATTTAGTCTGTTCAACAACTAATTTTTTCTGCTCAAATTCCCGCCGACCAATTGCTCCAGTTTCTGCTAATTGTTCGTAGCGATCGCTATCCATTTTCGCAAAGTCTAAATCTGCTTGAGCTTTTTGCAAATTTGCCTTGGCTTTTTGCAAGCTAGCTTCTGAAATTAACAATTCACTTTGAGTAGCGACTTTTCGTTCTTGATACTCTCGTTCGTTGCGTGCCAAATCTGCTTTTGCAGAAGCAATACTCCGCTCTATAAATCTTTTTTCAGCCAATATCTGAGTATCTAAAATTGCAATTTGCGAATCAATTTGAATTACTTGTACTCTACTTTGTTCGATATTGCTTTGGAGTTGACTTTTTTTGATTTGCAATTGTCGCGTATCTAGACGAGCAATAACTTCTCCTTTTTTGACAATTTGATTTTCTTTCACAAAAATATTTTCAATAGTTCCCTCCATTTCTGGTTGCACTAGCTTAGTATCGCCGATTGGACGAATAGTCGCAGGAGTTTCCACCATGACATTATATTTAATCCATGAAGAAAGAGCGATCGCAGAACCAATAGTTCCAATAAGTAACGCTCCAGCTAAAGATGTCCAAGTACTAATAGGAGGAAGAAATTCATCCTTTTCAAGTGATGGTACAAACTTTTGATTATGGGTATAAAGCATATTTCTCCTAATAATTTAAAACAGGATTCATAATTCTGAATTCTGATTCAAGGTATTAAAAAGTCTATATGATCTCCTGGTTTTCTTCGCAGATCTTCCAAAGAACCTTGAACCTTTAACTTGCCTTGGTCTAGCAATACAATCCAGTCAGCCCGATTAACTACCTTTGGGCGGTGAGTAATTAAAATCGTAGTTTTACCACAGCGATATTGAAACAATTTATCTAAAACTTGTGCTTCACTTACTGGATCGAGTCCACCGGTAGATTCATCTAAAATTAAAACTGGCGGATCTGTGACAATAGCTCTTGCTATTGCCAATCTTTGACGTTGCCCACCAGAAATATTTGCACCAAATTCACCTAAAACAGTTTGATATTTCTCAGGCAAATTATTAATAAATTCATCAGCTTCAGCTATTTGACAAGCTCTCACGATTTGCTCAAACGTAACATGCGGTGCGCCTAAGCGAAAGTTTTCAACAATCGAACGACTCCAAAAATGAGGCTCTTGGGGAACAAGAACAACCTGCTGACGCAGACAATCAAGAGAAAGGTCTTGGATGTTATAAAGTCCAATACGAATATTCCCAGATTGCAGTGGATATAACCCAGCAATCAATTTCGCCAAAGTACTTTTACCACAACCAGATTTGCCGATAATCGCAACAACTTTTCCACCAGGGATTGTTAAAGAAAAGTTATCTATTAAGTCAAGCCGACCAGCATAGTGAAAGTTAATATTTGTACAAACTATATCAGCACCACTGCGTATTTCAGCAAAAGCCTTTATCTCATCGCCCTCATTTTCGGCAGTGGCGTCTATAACTTCTGTGAGGCGTTGTGTAGCTGTTTTTGCCCGCGTAAATTCCTCGACAAAACTAATTAAAGTACTAATTAATCCTAGAAAATTACCATTCATTGAGTTAAAAGCAAGCAGCTGACCAATGCTGAGGTTTTCTCCTGGATTAATTACTAAATTACCGCCAAACCAAAGCAAAATCACACCACCAATACCCGCAACAAAGCCAGAAAAGGTATTATTGATAATCCCAATTTGGATTGTACTAAATGTTACGTTAGCCAAACGAGAAAATCGACTTTGAAATTCGTCCCAAAATTGTGGTCTAGATGTGGTGGTTTTGAGAGTCAGAGCGCCCTTAAATGTTTCTACTAAAACTCCTTGTGTTTCTGCTTCTTGAACTAATAGTTCGCGAGTTTTTTGCCGCAGAGTCGGCTGGAATACTATGGTAGATATGCTCATCATCATAGCAATAAATACAGCAACTACCGTGAGTTTCCAGCTATAGAAAACCATGAAGCTAAAAGAAATTACAGCAATGAAAAATTGACTTGGTAGAGTAATAATTAAGCTGGCAACTAACTGATTAATCTGGCTAATATCTCGGAGACGGCTGACAATTTCACCGCTACGTCTGGCTTCGTAATAAGAGAGGGGTAATCTTAGAATTTGCCGCCCAAATTCCAAAACTAAACTTAATTGTAAACGTTGGGCAAAGTGAGCAATTAAGTTAGATTGTACAAATGAAAGACTACGAGAAACAACATTCATCACTACCACAGCGATCGCTACAGTAGTCAGTAATTTTGTATCACCTCGAACCAACACATCATCGGTAAGAATTTGCAGCAGAAAAGGAGAAGCTAAAGACAGCAAACCCAACGTTAAATTCAAAGGCAAAACTTGAGCTAAAATCGCACGATAATTCCAAACACGTTTGAAAAAACGCCAAAATCCGCCAACTTTATCGTCCCCTTGAGCAAAAAAGCGTATTGGATCGGGTTCTAATAACAGTATTAACCAATCTGTCCAGCCTTCAGCTATCTCTTTTAAAGAAAGATAACGCACACCAACCGCTGGATCTGCAACTAAACATTTTTTGCCTTTCTTACCATATAAAACAACCCAATGATTCCCTTTCCAGTGAATAATTGCCGGTAGCGGTGCTTCATTCATTCGATTGAGAAGTTCCGGCGAAGTTTTCACTGGACGAGCATTAAAACCGAGTGTTTCTGCTCCACGTTTCAGCCCCAATAAAGTGGTTCCAAATTGTCCAGTACCTACCGCTTCTCGGATGCGGCTGAGAGTAAAAGTACGTCCATAATATTTAGCGATCGCAGCAAGACAAGCAGCTCCACAGTCTTCTTTGCTATGCTGTTTCACAAACTGGTATTTCATAGGTAAATTACTCTACATAATGACAACTAGTGCCGCACCGCAAAAAATTTAAATAATCGAAACTTGAAGAGTTTTGAATTGACCATAAACGGTACTAATATTATGAAATTCTGTCAGCCTGTTGTTATGTTTTTGGAATGACTAAAATTTAATTTTGAGTTGTAATTAGTGAATTATTACCCGATCGTAGCGAACAAAAGATGACCCATACAATCGTATTATTATGGGTCATAAGTGAAAAGTTTTCTATCAATTTTTGTTCGAGTTTATCGATAATTTCATGTCAACGGTTCTGAGTTTTAGCCGAAGCTTGCGGTAAATTATTTTAATCGATCTATTAAAAGATCGTTAATGTGATTCACATCTAAAGCCAAAAAAGCTAACCCACCAGTTGCGATCTCTTTAGAACTACCATAAGAACTAGCAGTACTGCCATTTGGCCCAGAATAGCTACTGCCGCTGAGAATATTTTCCCTGGCTATATAAAAAGTAGCATTTAGAGCCAGATCGGCACCACCAACTACAACTTCTAGTTGTTCATCAGATAAATCTCTAAACAATTTGCCAGACATAGCCGCAAACCTCGTAATTGAAATTCAATGAAATTTGAGAATGATTTACGTGAGTTCGTATTAGCTATAAAAATATAGAAAGTTTAGTTTTAAGAATTAAATTTCATTCTTTTACTAAACTATTTCCATAGAACTCACGTATTACTTGATTACTGCTTTTACTTGCTCAGTTTAATGACCGTATTTTTTTGAAATATCAAGAATCTCATCAGCATCCAAGGTTAAAAAAGCTATTCCAGCAGTTGTAATATCTGTAGAACTACCGTTGGAGCTAGCATCGCTACTATTAGCATCGGAACTACTTTCGCCACTGAGAACATTTCGGTCTGCATCGTAAAAAGTTGCATCGATTTGAAAATCAGCACCACCAGCTACAACTTCTAGTTGCTCGTTGGATAATTCTGTAAACAATAAGTTCGACATAGTTAGAAATCTCGTAATTTTGATTTGAAAAACTTGAACTATTAATAATGTGAGTTTCTGATTGAAAAGTAGAACTTGGATTTATGAGTCTTAAATTAAGATGTCTAATTTCTTTTCATTAAACTCACGTATTACATTAGTTCATTATCTTTTTTAGTTAGGTAACCTTATATTAATGCGCTTCTATAGTGGGAAGTTCATTAGCTCCCAAGGCTAAGAAAGCTAGACCAGCAGTTTCAATCTGTGTAGAAGTACCAGCAGAGCTAGCAGTGCTACCACTAGGATCGGAACTGCTTTCGCCACTGAGAACGTTTTCTTTTGCATCATAAAAAGTTGCATCGATTTGGAAATCAACACCACCAGCTACAACTTCTAGTTGTTCGTTAGATAATTCTGTAAACAATACGTTCGACATAGTTAGAAACCTCGTAGTTTGAATTTGAAAAATTTCAACGATTAGTAACGTGAGTTCGCGATTCAAAAGGGAAAATTTGATTTATGAGTATTAGAGTTAAAATCTCTAAGTTTTTTTCATCAAACTATTTTCAGCGAACTCACGTATTAACCCATTGGCTTTTCTAGTTGGTTAACCTAATATTAGTGCCCTTCTATACTAGGAAGTTCATTAGCTCCCAAGGCTAAGAAAGCTAGACCAGCAGTTTCAATCTGTGTAGAAGTACCAGCAGAGCTAGCAGTGCTACCACTAGGATCGGAACTGCTTTCGCCACTGAGAACGTTTTCTTTTGCATCATAAAAAGTTGCATCGATTTGGAAATCAACACCACCAGCTACAACTTCTAGTTGTTCGTTAGATAATTCTGTAAACAATACGTTCGACATAGTTAGAAACCTCGTAGTTTGAATTTGAAAAATTTCAACGATTAGTAACGTGAGTTCGCGATTCAAAAGGGAAAATTTGATTTATGAGTATTAGAGTTAAAATCTCTAAGTTTTTTTCATCAAACTATTTTCAGCGAACTCACGTATTAACCCATTGGCTTTTCTAGTTGGTTAACCTAATATTAGTGCCCTTCTATACTAGGAAGTTCATTAGCTCCCAAGGCTAAGAAAGCTAGACCAGCAGTTTCAATCTGTGTAGAAGTACCAGCAGAGCTAGCAGTGCTACCACTAGGATCGGAACTGCTTTCGCCACTGAGAACGTTTTCTTTTGCATCATAAAAAGTTGCATCGATTTGGAAATCAACACCACCAGCTACAACTTCTAGTTGTTCGTTAGATAATTCTGTAAACAATACGTTCGACATGGTTAGAAACCTCGTAATTTTGATTTGATGAAATTGGAGTTAGCTATTAGTCGATCGCCTTTTGATTGGCTGCTCAACTCGCCGCTTGTTTAATACGATATAGGTCAATAACGATGTGAGTCATTTACTTTTTCCGCACAGTTAATTACCATGCCCAGAAAAACTTGTTGCAAGATTAAGCAAGTAGCCTGTCTGAAAAATACGCTTAGATAAAACTTCTATTTTTGTATTCTGCCTTGAGAATGATTATTCACAAAATTCGTCATTGTAGCAGAACTATACATCCCCAATATTCGTTGGATCTTTGTTCTTGCTGATTATTCATTTGATGTTAAACTCACTTGTGTAACCAAAATCACCTTGCCAAATCAGATATCCTCTCAGCAACGTTGCAATTTTAGTTACAATACTCAATGGAATTAAGTTAGCGATCGCCTTATATAAAGCTTTTATTTGATTGCGTTACCCAAAGACTTTGTGTAGACCGTAAGTCAGTTGCAATGATAAATTTCCAACTGCACATGATATTACCTGCGTGTGCCAATATCATTTGAGTTGTTAATTACTGTAATTATGTTCAAGCCTCGTTTTGTCCGCTTCTTTCGTCACCTCAATTGGCGCACGTTGAAAAAAACTTTCGCCAGGACAATGGAAACACGACTTTTTGGACTAGCCTCGGAAATTGCTTTCAATGCCATGTTGTCCTTGTTTCCAGCGATTCTTGCTTTGATTACAGCTATTGGCTTATTGGCAGAATCTTTACAAAACACTTTTAAACAATTGGCAGCGCAACTGAGTCAAGTTTTACCTGAAGAAGCTTTGATTCTGATTCGTGATTTTGCCACTACAGAAATTACCAATTCCAAAAACAGTGGTTTATTTTCTCTAAGCTTTTTATTAGCAATTTGGGCTGCTTCTGGTGCAGTCAGTACTGCAATGACAGCCCTCGACCAAATCCATCAAATTCCCTCAGAACAAATACGCCCTTTTTGGAAAGCGAAACTTGTTTCTTTGGGATTAACAGTCGGTACGATGTTGCTTTTAGTGTTGGCTTCTTTTTTAGTGTTTACCAGCGATTGGCTGTTGGCAATGGTAGCACGTGAAAATACTTCTTTAATCTTTTTGTTCGATATTTGGCAGCTGTTACGCTGGCCTTTAGCTTTAAGTATTGTTGCTTACGCTTTTGGCTTTATCTATCGCTACGGGCCAAGTGTGTGGAACCCAGGCACACCAATGATGCCTGGAGCGATTTTAGCAGCTGTTTTCTGGGCTATGTTATCTGCCTTATTTCGGCTTTATGTCGCGAACTTTGGGAATTATAATAAGGTATATGGTGCAGTTGGAGCTGTGATAGTTTTGATGCTCTGGCTGTCTATGAGTGCTGCTGTTATGTTAATCGGCGACCAGTTGAACGTGATTGTCGGCGAAGATATGCGTTCCAAACTACAGCCACAATCTGCCGAAAAATATTAACAAATATTAAAAATAAATCTTGCAAGAAACTTTTGCAAAAGTTCGAGACAAGAGTAGAATGTCTAACGATTGAATATAAATAAGCGATCGCTTCCATGCCTGATTCCTCTTTTCGGTCTTCCATGATTGAACCTGATGCCAAAGCACCTACCTTAAAGCGCCTCCGCCAGATTAGTCGGGTGCTGGATAATGCTATCACTATTCCCGGAACTCAAGTTGGCATTGGTATCGATCCAATTTTAGGATTACTACCTATTGGTGGTGATTTTTTGGGAGTCATGTTTTCTTGCTACATTATTTTAGAAGCAGCACGCCTGGGTGTATCTAGAGCCACCTTAGGCAGAATGGTTGTGAATGTAATTATTGATGGCTTAGTAGGGGCTATTCCACTTTTCGGAGACTTTTTTGATGTTGCTTGGACAGCTAATAATCACAATCTCAAGCTATTAGAAGAACATTTAAAATTTCCCAGCCAGCAAAAGAGTGCAGACAAGTGGTTTATCATTGCCGTTTTCGTTGGATTGTTGCTAATCTCCATTGCCTTAGTAGCATTACCCGTTATACTAATTAGAATACTGTGGAACGCGTTAACTGGCAGCTAAATTATTAGAATTGAGAATCCAGAATTCAGAATATTTTAAGGCTAAAGCTTAATCATTTTAATAAAATTCAGAAGCTATAGTACTTTTGATTTGATATTCATTCTAACTCCTTAATTCTGACTTCTGAATTCTGACTTCTAAATTCTGACTTCTCAACTTAAATTATTGATTTATCAAGGAATGAAAGATTGGTGGCAGGCCACTTTTCCTAAAGGGCGGCAAAATTTGGTTATTACTGATGCTCATGGGTATCCCGTACAAATTGCCTATGGCGAAAAAGGTAGAGGAAAACCGCTAATTCTCTTACATGGTATGGGCAGTTGGAGCTACAACTGGCGCCACCTGATAGCACCATTATCTAAATATTTTCGCGTAATTTGTTTTGATGCCAAAGGATTTGGTTTTTCCGAAAAACCATTATCTCGAAGAGAACATAACGGTCATCAAGTTATTGAATTTCAAAGAATTATTCAGGCATTATGTGATGAGCCAGCAGCGATCGTGGCTGAATCTCTGGGCGGATTAATTGCCCTTGCTCTTGCTCAAGAACATCCCCAATTAATTGGGCAGTTGATAGTAGTAAACGTGCCTATATTTCCCGAACGTTTACCCCATTGGGCTATGTGGTTACTCGCCCAAACACCTCTAGAAATAATGCAAACCGTAGACTCTTTGCGTCTGGCATATCTATTTGCACCTTTATTTAGAGAAATAATGGCAATAGAAAGACGTGCAGTACTATTCGATCCTTCAATTTTGACACAGGAAGATATATATTGGATAACTTACCCGTTTATTGAACTACCCGGTACGATCGCTAAAGTTGCCGAAGAGTTACAAATAGCAGCCAAAGAAATAGAGAATTTGCAAGAAAATAAGCCAAATATGCTCGCGAAAATTCAAAATAATTTACATAAAATTCAGTGCCCCACACTAGTTTTGTGGGGTGAGCAAGATAGCTGGTTTCCTGCTACTGATGGTGCAAAATTACATCAACAGATCTCTAATTCCAAATTTCAAATTTTGCCCAACTGCCGTCATGACGCTTCAACTGGCGCTTCTAAGTTACTGAGTACAGCAATTGTGGAATTTTTACAAGATACTGGGTTTTACTAAAGAACAAGAATTCCGAATTCGGAATATTTCAACTATGAAATGACGTGGCTTTGATAATTCATACTGCATATATTCATCGCTCAGTCGTACAAAATTCATTCTGAATTTTGACTCCTGAATTCTGAATTCTTCTTCATAAAAAGAGAGTGGAAGGAAGCATATCAGTTAGCTTTCAAACTCCCACTCTATCATTTGCTACTGAAGTGAACAGGAATGTATACACACGTTGCTTGTAATTTGGGGGCTAATGCGTAGTTCAAGGACAACGCCTATATACATTTAATATTCCTGTTGTAGCAAATGTCAAACTTAATTATTGATGTTGATCCGCCAAAAAAATCATTTCATAATAATTATTTGAGACAGCTTTTTCTGTGTAAATCTCTTAGCAAATAATATTTTTTGTAAAAAATATTTGCTTGCTTGGTAGTCCCTGATAACAACACCCTTGAAGTCGTTTATCTTCTATAATTTAGCTTGCTTAATTCAAATCCGGTTGCCATTTTGGCAGGTTTCTAGCTTTTTAAAAGCCGTTAAATCTCTATATAACGAGCCTAAAAAATAAGATTCCTGACTTCTTAGAGAAATCAGGAATCCTAGTCACCTTAATTAACAAAAAATATTAATTTGACAGTTTTTTACTTTACAGTATTTTAATACTGGCGTAAAATCGCAGACAATGAACTATCTTTACGGAGATCCATTAGGTCTGCCAATGATTCTTGGCGCCTATCCAAGTGGTGTCTGTGTTCTGGTGGTAGAACTGTCACCAAATGCTTTGTTTTAGGTGCTGTCTGCATCACAGGCATTAGTTGTGGCTGGGGCACAAAAATTGGCTGGTTTTTGGGAAGGCGCGGTTCCAATCTTGTGTACCGGGCTTCTGCCATGCGTGCATGATGACGATTAACCTGTTTTGGGGCTTTTTGCGGTTGCGTTTTCCGGTTAAGAATTCGGAAAATAATCCAGCAACCACTACCACAACTGAGGGCGATCGCAGCCACCATCCATAAAGGTGTAGGATTAGTATTCTCTGATGGTGAATATATTGGTTGTTCTACGATAACTGGAGGAACTTCTTCTGTTTCTTCTGATGTTACCTGCCCAGGATTAGTTAAGCTATACAAGGCAAAGGCACCACCTCCGAGAAACATAGCTAAAGACCCAGTTAACAATAGCCAAGGATGATGTGCAACCAAATATATCAGACCATTTGAGCTTTTTCTTAATCTCGATTTCCTGTTTGTCAGCTCTGGAGTGGCCCCTATTAGTTGGGTTGGCTCGTGCTGTACACTCTGACTTTTTTCCATGATTACTTTCAGATTTGTACCCCTCTAGTCAATAAATTGTACTGGAGGAGTCAAGCATCAGGTATCCGTAACAAAAGTTCAGATTCGAGTAACTTTTTTGTAAAACAGAGGTTACTAAATCTGGTTCACTTTTGCCTAAATTCTGTATTTCCTGCTACTTTTTTCTGTAGGAATCTGGAAATTTATTCGCTGATTTTTCTTGTCAACTAGGAGAATGTCTTTCGATCGCAAGTTGAATTAAACGATCTACTAATTCTGGAAAAGCAACTCCACTATGTGCCCAGAGTTGAGGATACATACTAGTTGCAGTGAAGCCTGGCAAGGTGTTGATTTCATTAATCAAAACTTCTTGTGTCGCTTCCACATAGAAAAAATCTACCCTGGCCAAACCCGCGGCATCAACAGCTGCAAAAGCTTGCAAGGACATGTCCTGAATTTTACGGGCGATGGCATCTGGAATGCGTGCGGGTATCAGTAAATCTGCTTTACCTTCAGTATATTTTGTTTCATAATCGTAAAAATCGCTGTCGTATGTAATCTCTCCAACGACAGAGGCTTGGGGTTGGTCATTACCTAAAACGGCACACTCTACTTCCCTTGCTACCACACCAGCTTCTACAATTATTCGTCGGTCATAACTAGCGGCATTATCTAAAGCAGCTTCTAATTCTGGGCGCGATCGCACTTTGGCAATACCCACCGACGAACCTAAATTAGCAGGCTTGACAAAAGCAGGATAACCTAATGTTGCCTCAATTTCATCGCACAATTTCGGAAATACACAAGGATTAGACCAAACTTGCGCTCTAGTTATTGCCTTGTATTTCACCTGCGGTAGTCCCGCTTGTTCAAACGCCATCTTCATGGCAATTTTATCCATCCCCATCGCCGAACCTAACACGCCAGAACCCACAAAAGGCAATTGCATTAAGGTGAGTAAGCCTTGAATTGTCCCGTCTTCACCGTTGGGGCCGTGGAGAATGGGAAACCAAACATCCACATCCGCAACTTGAGAGGGTGATTGCCATTGGCCGAGAGTTTGGGTTTGAGGGTTGGATGTCAGTCCCCCAGATGTTGATTCTTGGGATTCCAGTAATGGGATACCACTTCCTAAAACCTTTTGGGGTGCTTCCCCCGCCAGCCAGCGTCCATCTTTTTGGATGTAAAAAGGCAGAATTTCGTACTTACTAGTATTTTGCTCTGCACTTAAGGCTTTAGCGATCGCCCGTGCTGAGTCGATCGAAACTTCATGCTCTCCTGAACGACCGCCAAACAATAACCCCACGCGCAGCTTAGTCATTTTGAGTACCTCGAAACTCCTCAAGCAGATAGCGTATCACAACCTACAAAAGTTGCCATATTTTTCCCTAATTTTTGGTGTTCGCCAAGGGTCTATCCTTCCCAACCCTGGGAGTGAAGACGTTGCATTGCAACGTCTCTACATGGTTACAATAGGGAAAAATCGTCGGGTGTGGCCTTACAGTAGAGATATTGTATTGTAACTTCTCTACTTAAGGGATGAGAGCGATCGCCAATTTTTTTGAGCTATTAGTTCTAGGTTTGAACCTATGACCGCGTGATTTAGGGCATTGGATGGAAGAGAAGATCCGGCAGAAAGTAATTAAAAATTGCCCAGGTAGAAAAGGCAATTGATATTGAAAGAACAGCAAGAACTGGTGCTAAGGAAAGATATCGAATAAAATATCCTTGTTGATTGTTTCTTTTCTGCATATAATACTCCAATAATGCCTTAATAACTCGAACAAAATAACAGTATTTTGCAACTTAAATAAGTACATATTTTAAGATGATAAATCTTGTGCAATGGGCATCATAGCTGCCCTCGCGTACCTCATTTAGCTACACTTTGCTGTATTTATGGAAAATATTAACCGCCAACTAAAATATCCTGATTTTCAAGATATTCAAACATTTACAACTTTAGAATTGAAACAATTAATTGGCGGTAAACAATATTTTCTATGTAAGTGAATAATCTCAACTTTTCCCTCTATCAAAAGACAGTATTAGGCATTGAGATTAAGATTAGCCATTGTGCTTTAATACTTGTGCTGCTAGTAATGCCAATAAAGCACCTGTAGCTATGGTTCCCCACTTAAACAACGGCAATTTACCCAAAGAATCAGAAATGCTGGGTATGACTAAATTTTGATAATCTCCATCAATTCTGTCGTCTTCTTGAACAGATTGATAAAAATTATTGGGTGCAATTTCAGATTTTGGTTCATCACTACGTTGTAGATTAAACCCAACAAGCAATAACAACGAATCTACCAACGACGGCGATATTTTCTGTGCTAAATCTAGTAATTTAGCTATATCACCAACTAATAAATCGCGGATTGGGTGTTCAGCTGCATAGAGGATGGCATCGGCAACAATTCTTGGATCGTAATAAGGTGGTATTCCTGCCGGTTTTACCCCTAACTTCGTCAAACCATTATTCCAGAATGGAGTGTTAATCACAGCTGGCTTAATACTTGTGACGCTGATAGGCCATTTTTCATGTAGCAATTCGACGCGCATAGCTTCCAGAAAGCCCTCAACCCCATGTTTAGCTGAGGAATAAGCACTTTGATATGGAAGCGATCGCCTACCTTCCATTGAAGATACATGGATTAGTGCGCCCCGCCCTTCACGTTTAAGATGAGGTAACGCCGCCATCGCACCATATACTTGCCCCATCAAATTTACATCAATGACGTGTTTAAATTCTTCTGGTGCTATATTGTCAAAAGTGGCAAAGATGCCAATAGCAGCCACGTGCGCCCAAGTATCAAGTCGTCCATAAACCTCTACAGCCCGATCTGCGATCGCCCGAACTTGCTCGAATACTTGTACATCAGCAACAATATGGGTAGCCTCACCACCAAAACCTCGAATCTCCTCCACCAAGGACTTTAACTTTTCCTCACCACGAGCAGAGACAATTACCTTCGCTCCACGTTTAGCAAATTGCAGGGCTGTCTCCCGCCCAATACCGCTGGAAGCTCCAACGACTGCAACAACTTGCTGATTAATTGGCTTTAATTGCATTAACGCTACTCCTGAAAATGAATTGGGGATTGGCTACTGGGGATTGCGGCTTAAAATTCTTTCCCGCAGTCCCCAGTTCCTATTCTTTGAAGAACAATTTACTCACTTATTTATTGATACTCAAAGTAATAGACTTCTTGCAGAAGTCGGGAAAAGGGGAAGGGGAAAGGGGAAAGGTTTGGTATTTTCCCTTTCCCTTTAACCTTTTCCCACAAGAGTGCAAAAAGCACTTTTGCAAGAGGTCTAATAAATGCTCCGCAAATGGTAATTCTAAACATACTTAATCAATCATCATGAATAAAAAATTTTCCTAAATTATCGCTCGGTATCCCTTTTTCAAATATCGATAAGATATTTAAACAATAAATAAAATCTCTACAAGATATTTCCTTTGATTTAATAAAGCTCTCAAGAAATATCTTGAAGAGCTTTAAAAGTGCAACCATGAGTATGAAATAGGCATAATTAAACTTTAACTTTGCTAATTAGTTTTATCGTCCATCCAAAGAAATAACTCGATATAAAGCTAATTTGTCATCTAGAATACGTAAATTGTGTATGCAAAAGATGAATTCACTGCAAATTGAAAATTGTGGCGATCGCCTCAAAATCTACCCAATCAATCCACCAAACTTTGAGTGAAGTACCCACAGACAGAAAACTATATTAAATATTTCGCCTATCCATTTTTGTGGACTCATAAATCACCCAATTTTGAATATCTAACTCGTACCATATTGTTTCGCCACGATACATTTCTACTTATGGGATTGTTTTATCTGCTTGATATAATGCATCAAATAGTCATGCAGCTATCTAAAGCTAAATATCGATGGGCCAGTGCCAAGCAGCAGATTTATTGCGGGCGATCGCTGAGAGAATAGATCGGTAGCTACAAAATTCGCTACGTTGTTGAATTTACTTTTCAAGCGGCAAAAATTTTGGAATTTTGCTGCCACGGTAAAGGATGATTCGATCTTTACCAGTACTGTTAGAATGTATCGATGTCAAAAAAGCAACATATCTTAAACAAAAAACTCGGTTGGTCATTGGATGAGCGAGATCCAAAGTTCATCAAATCTCTGATGCCCCTATTTAACTTTTTCTATCACTACTATTTCCGAGTTCAAACTAGTGGCTGGGAGAATATTCGACCTGAAGAAAAAGTTTTGTTTGTCGGTTCGCACAATGGAGGACTCGCAGCTCCAGATATGACAATGATGATGTACGACTGGTTCCGACGCTTTGGTGTGGAGCGACCCGTTTATGGATTAATGCATCCCAAAGCCTGGGAAGTTAGCCCACCACTAGCCCAACTGGTTGCCAAAGCTGGAGCGGTGGTGGCTCATCCAAAAATGGCTTACGCTGCCTTGCGGTCTGGAGCTAGCGTACTAGTTTACCCAGGCGGAGCCGAAGATGTCTTTCGACCACATCATTTGCGTAACAAAATTTATTTTGTGGGACGACAAGGATTTATCAAGTTAGCCTTGCGGGAAAATGTGCCAATTGTGCCAGTGATTTCTTGGGGTGCCCACGATACGCTAATTGTGCTTGCTGACTGCTACAAAATTGTGCAACAGCTCCACGAATGGGGAATGCCTTGGCTACTGGGAATTGACCCAGAAGTTTTTCCCATTTATCTGGGGTTACCTTGGGGATTAGCAATTGGGCCTTTGCCTAACATTCCTTTACCTGTAAAGTTGTACACGCGGGTTTGTCCTCCCATTGTATTTGAACGTTATGGTCGGCAAGCAGCCTGCGATCGCCAGTATGTCAATGAATGTTATGAATTAGTTGTTAGTCAAATGCAGCAAGAGCTAGACAATCTAGTAAAATCTGCTAACTCATAAGGGACTTGCAAAATTTATTTGCAGCGATTTCAAAACTCAAATCCTTACTAGATCTTCTATATTCCTGCTTTGACATAAGACCACAGGCTTAAAAGGACAATATTTGGGAGCATCCAATTTTTTAAAATTGAGATTCTCCCAATAATCGTTCAGACGGCATAAATAGAGCAAACACAACTCTGCCTATGTTGACCGTGGCAATTTTAGATTTTTAGATCGTAAAATATTTTGCTGCCTTTACTTGCTGCAATAAATCCTTTGAGCAAAAACTCAAAATCTCCAACCCATATATCCTTATGGTATGGGTCAAT
Organism: Nostoc sp. ChiSLP01; assembly: GCA_034531195.2. Classification (GTDB taxonomy): domain Bacteria; phylum Cyanobacteriota; class Cyanobacteriia; order Cyanobacteriales; family Nostocaceae; genus Nostoc. The sequence continues at coordinate 97,057 of JAVRBO020000042.1, read as the reverse complement.
ACAAAATCACCAATCAAAAATTGATTGACTATTAATTTTTTAACTCCCCAGACTGGATTCGAACCAGTGACCAATCGATTAACAGTCGATCGCTCTACCGCTGAGCTACTGAGGAACGCTCACGATTTATAATCTTAAACCTAAGAGATAGGATTTGGCAAGTACTTTAGCTAATTTTTTTATTAAATGTTTAATCGTAGATTTTTGCAACCCAAAACCCGCTCTAGAAGCTAAACAAAGGCTTTTGGATACTAAGATTTACTGTAATCCCATTCGTAATTCAGCCAGACGCTGCCGTGCTTTGGCGTCGATCGCATTGGCTAAAAATCTACTCTTTGATTGTTTGCGTGTATGATACTTTTGTCGCATCCGACAAACCGTAGCTTCCACCTCGCCACAGAGTTGTTGTGCCGAAAGCCATTCAGCCCCATACCCCTGCACCATCAACTGCTGCGCTCGATCTGAAGTAGCGACGATCACACGAGAAATTAAAGATTGAGCTATTTGCTGGCGAAAAGACGCACAAGATTTTTCAATATAAGTATCTGCTGTTTGCCCAAAATCAGTATAGTAAACAGATAAAAGCTCTGTAATAATTTCTTTATTACTAGAAGAATTTTGATATTGGGCATCAAAAATTATTTGAGTTGCATAACCTTGAAAAGCGCTGTAACCAGTCATTGCTTCCACAAGTTCGTTGCGTGCGGCCTCTAATCCAGCGCTATCACGGGTTTTTTTCAAGCAAGGCCAAGCGCCTATTATATTGTAGCCGTCCACTAACAAAACGGCTTGGAGTAACGAACGGGGCATGGTTTTTAATCACAATTTTCTAGAGTTAGCAAAATTCATTCATAATTTTTATAATAGTTGATGCATTGTATGTAACATAATGTTACATAAGACAAAAACACTCCAGCTTTATAAAACTGACCTTAAGACAGAGGTAATAATATAAAACGCGCCTTTTTTATAAAGGCGCATTTGAGTAGTGTTGAGTGGAGATAGGGGGATGGGGAGATGAGGACATAGCTTCGGTAAAGGAAAAGGGAAAAGGTTAAAGGGAAAACAAAAATCTTTCCTTTCCCCCTTCCCCTTTGCCCCTTGCCCAATGCCCAATGACCTAATGACAAATGACCAATGACAAACTCAATCAAGACGCTTCACTGTGTATTTGCATCAGACGTTGCTTAAGACGTTGGGCTTCACCCCTATCCACAAGAGAACCTTTTTCTAATAAAAAAGCACCGTCACAGTAATTTAGCTCGTCTAACCGATGGGTCACCCACAAGGCTGTGATACCTCGACTTTTAACGAGACGACGGACACCAGCGACTAAATCCAGTTGGCTATCTGGATCTAATAGAGCAGTGGGTTCATCTAATAATAAGACTTCACAACGACGGGCGATCGCACCAGCGATGGCAACTCGTTGCTTCTGTCCTCCAGAAAGCGCATATATTGGCCGTCGTTGTAGGCTCAGTAAATTTACCGCCCCCAACGCTTCCTCAACCCTGACTCTCACAGCAGCAGGAGGCAACTTTTCTTCCACCAATCCAAAAGCCACATCAGCACCAACTGTTGGCATCACCAGTTGATGATCGGGATTTTGGAAGACAAAGCCAACAGGCTGCAAAACTCGAATTTCGCCAGACTTCGGAGCTAATAGCCCCGCCACCAGCCTCAGTAAAGTTGATTTCCCGCTGCCGTTTGTACCCAAAAGCATCCAAAACTCACCCTTAGGAACTTCTAAAGAGCAAGATTTAATTACTTTCTCTCCATTAGGCCAACTGAAGTTTAAATCCTTGACCTCGATGCCCACTTGAGACATTTGTCAACCTTGGTTACTCACCAGCTAGAGCGAAAAAGCCAGGTGGTCTGCCACTAGCAGTGGATACACCATCTTTCTGAACAATCTGTACCCCAGAAATTTCACTAGCACGCACAGCAATTTTCTTGTCTGTTTTGCCCTCGCACTTTAGCTCCACTATGTCAGGATTGCCAGAACGCATCGCTGCCAAAATTAGCTGATAGACAGCCTCAGCATCCTCGGCTGACTTACGTTGTACTGAGATCGGGAAAGCAGTGTTTCTGATGCTTAAGTCGATGGTAAACATTTAGCATTAATCAAAATTTAACTGTAGCACTCATTTTAACCTCACCTAACTGATTCTTGGGGAAAGGGCATAGGGCATAGGGCATGGGGCAAAGGGTAAAGGGGAAAGGGGTAAAGGAAAGATCTTTCTTTTCCCTTAGCGAAGCCATGTCCTCATTTCCCTTGTCTTCCTTGTCTTCCTTGTCTCCTCATCTCCCCCTTCCCCTTTCCCTACTCCCTCATATCTACCTATAGTTAATTTTTATGACAAATTATCTAGAAAAATTAGAAATTTGCACTTAGAATGATTAAAGGTTAGTAAAAAATTGTAAACTAGGTTAACGACTTGGTTAACTTTCTGCATTGTAGAGAAGCTTATGAATAGCTATCTATAATACAGATACAACCTGTACTTATAAGATTTGGAGATTTGCTCTAATGACCATCGCAGTTGGACGCGCCCCAAGTACAAGAGGGTGGTTTGACGTAGTAGACGACTGGCTCAAGCGCGATCGCTTTGTATTCGTAGGTTGGTCGGGATTACTACTGTTTCCCTGTGCATACCTAGCATTAGGCGGTTGGCTGACAGGTACAACCTTCGTCACCTCTTGGTACACCCACGGTTTAGCCTCCTCGTATTTGGAAGGCTGTAACTTCTTGACAGTGGCAGTATCCACCCCAGCAGACAGTTTAGGACATTCCCTATTGCTGTTGTGGGGGCCAGAAGCCCAAGGCGACCTCACCCGTTGGTTCCAACTGGGTGGATTGTGGCCATTCGTAGCCTTACACGGAGCTTTTGGTTTAATCGGCTTCATGTTGCGGCAATTTGAAATTGCGCGGCTAGTAGGAATTCGTCCCTACAACGCTTTAGCATTTTCAGCTCCCATCGCGGTATTCGTCAGCGTATTTTTGATGTACCCCTTGGGACAATCATCTTGGTTCTTTGCTCCGAGCTTTGGTGTAGCCGGAATCTTCCGTTTCATTTTATTTGTCCAAGGTTTCCATAACTTCACCCTCAACCCCTTCCACATGATGGGAGTAGCAGGTGTGTTGGGTGGTGCGCTGTTGTGTGCGATTCACGGAGCCACCGTGGAAAACACCTTGTTTGAAGACGGAGATGGAGCTAACACCTTCCGAGCATTCAATCCTACCCAATCAGAAGAAACCTATTCAATGGTGACCGCAAACCGTTTCTGGTCACAGATATTTGGTATTGCGTTCTCTAACAAGCGCTGGCTGCACTTCTTTATGTTGTTTGTGCCAGTTACAGGCTTGTGGATGGCAGCGGTTGGTATTGTCGGTTTGGCACTCAACCTGCGGGCTTATGATTTCGTTTCCCAAGAGTTGCGGGCGGCGGAAGACCCAGAGTTTGAAACTTTCTATACCAAAAACATTTTGCTCAACGAGGGTATCCGCGCTTGGATGGCTCCTCAAGATCAGATCCACGAACAATTTGTATTCCCTGAAGAAGTTCTACCTCGCGGTAACGCTCTCTAATTACAACAACCAACCATAACCATAATCGCAGTTGTGGTTCGGGGAATATTGACACCGCCCAGATTAAATAATCTCCTTGCTTAATGCCTAGCTGGCGTCAATATTTCAAAGTCTCCCGCCTTTTGGTGGGAGATTTTTTTGTATTTATGGTTAATACTCAAAATTTATGTGTTATCTTAGGTAAAGGTTATAAACCCAGAGCGAAATGCTCTGTCCCTTTGAGACTAAGACCGCTTAGGCAACAAGGAGGTGATGCCCATGATAGAAAGTAGTAAAAGCATGGGTCATCAGGTTGCAGTTAGCCGGCTGTGTGCCGGGGCTGTTCTTTAAAAGTTAGCCTTAGTCATCTTGAGAGACTAAGTTAGCTCAAGTAGCTAGGCTAAGCTAGAAGTTCCTTCCGGCAGTCTGGTTGCAACCTGAAGACCCGCTAGACCGCTCTGACTAAGATCTCCCGATCTCAATCAGAGCGGATAGTTTTTTGGGGTAATTTTTGTTTTATCGGTGGCTTGCTTTTGAAAACTCAGATCGTGATACTTGGGGCAGGCAAAGGCAAAGCGTTGAAATTATTTAAAAAATTAAATTAATAAAGTATCAACCTCTCATCTTTGAGCGTACAGAATCAAAAAAATTTGGTTTCATGATATTCAAGATGTAACCAACATATAGCTAGGAATTTTTCAACATGGCACAACTACTAACTGAAGCAGAAATTCAAGAACGGGCAAAGGCTCTTTCAGGTTGGGCCGTTGAAGGGGCAAAATTGGAGACGACTCGTAAATTTCAGGATTTTATCCAAGCAATTGAGTTTGTCAACAAACTTGTTGAACCTGCCGAGTCAGCAGGACATCACCCAGACATAGAGATTTCTTATAACAAAGTCAAGATTATACTTACAACACATGATGCAGGTGGGCTTACCCAGAATGACTTCGATCTTGCTGGAGTGATTTCCCAAATTCAGTAACTGAATTTTTTAACATGAAGTTCAGCTTATGTGATTAGTCATTTGTAATTTGTTCCTTGTAAATAAAAAATGTGACCAATGCCCCACACCCTACGTCTATTTCAAATCCTTGATTTTTAGCTATTTATGTATGGGTGCAATTAATATTGGATCTTGTGTTTGTTACAAAAATATTAGACGAACTTATTTTGCATAATTGAGTGATTACTTCAGGGATGCTCCCGTAGTTTCTGATTGTCAAGGCTTGATGCAACGTCCAATCTCTGACCAGAAGCTGCTCAGGGGCTAAAGCTTTCAAAAATTTAGCTCAGTTGTGATTAGCGATCGCCTCAAACCCTACTCCCTACTTGGATACATAAATGATTGATGTGTGACAGTTATTAAGGCGATCGCTTCTATATTGCGATCTGAATTTAATGTTTTATAATATTTTGATATAAGGATATGTTTTTGCATAAGTTAATCACATCAATTTTTAACTCTAAGTTAATCGTTTATTAGCTTTGCGAAAACTAAAATCATAAATAGAGGCATTCATGCCTCATCCACAGGTTTCAAAATGAGATGCCGCATTTTTAACAATTAGGTGCAAGAAACCGAATTATCTATACAAGGTGTGAGGAGTAAAGAAAAGATGTCTAATCTCGTGTGGAAATCCTTATTGGTTAGCCCAGCAGTTTTGGGAGCAACATTACTAGTTTCAACAACAGCAATTGCAGCTCCAAATACAACCGCTGAAGTATCACCAACCGAACAATCATCTGTCACTGAAGTTGCCCAACAGCCAGAAATCTTGGCTCAAACAACATTAGACCAGATTAACCGCTACAGTAACGAAGGCAACAAAAATAACTCCCAGTCCCAAGTAACATCAGTTTCGCAATTTTCTGATGTACAACCCACCGATTGGGCATTCCAAGCATTGCAGTCCTTGGTTGAACGCTATGGTTGTATAGCAGGTTACCCAAATGCCACTTATCGCGGTAACCGTGCTTTGACCCGTTATGAATTTGCCGCTGGTTTGAATGCTTGTTTGGATAGAGTCAACGAATTGATTGCTACGGCAACAGCTGACTTGGTAACCAAACAAGATTTAGCAACCTTACAACGGTTACAAGAAGAATTTTCCGCAGAACTGGCAACCCTACGCGGTCGTGTAGATGCTTTAGAAGCACGTACCGCGGAATTAGAAGCCAATCAGTTCTCGACTACCACCAAACTAGTCGGTGAAGCTGTTTTTGCAGTTAGTGATATTTTTGGCGGTAACACTGGCGATGCAAACAACACAGTCTTCCAAGACAGAGTACGTTTAGACTTGCAAACCAGCTTCACTGGTAGAGACGTGCTGCATACCCGTCTTGCTGCTGGTAATTCGCTAGCCTTTTCACAAATTGATGAAGCTGGTGCTCCTATTAACACTGCTGAAGGCACCCAAACATATCAAGTTGGCATTGGCACTGGTAACAACAGCGTCAGGATAGACCGATTGACCTATGAAGTTCCCATAGGGCCAGCCCAAGTTTACCTCGCAGCTAGTGGCGGACGACATAGCCATTATAGCGCGGTCAACAACCCTTACTTTTTCGATCAAACCGACGGCGGTAACGGTGCTTTGTCAACCTTTGCTTCCGAAAGTCCCATCTATCGAATTGGTGGTGGTGCAGGTATAGCGCTGAATCTACCTTTGGGTAAAGGTGGCGGTATTCTGGGAAATAGTTCAATCACTGCGGGTTACTTGGCATCAGAAGCTAACGATCCTGCTCTGAGTGCAGGTCTTACCAACGGCGACTACGCTGCTTTAGGACAGTTGAACTTTAGTGTAGGCGATCGCGTGGCTTTAGCTGCAACCTACGTTCATAGTTATAATGCCGCAGGTGGTTTCTTATTCAACTCTGGTAACACTACAGACGGAGATATTGTTGCAGTAGGTACTGGACAAGCTAACACTCTTAGTGCTTTAAACGGATCTTCCACTAATTCCTACGGTGTGTCTGCTGCGTTTAGACCCAGCGACAAACTATCAATTAGTGGCTTCGTTTCTTACCATGATGTTACAGGCTTCGGTGCAGGTGATGATTTTGAAGCTTGGAGCTACGGTGTTGGGGTAGCTTTACCTGATTTTGGTAAAAAAGGCAACGTTTTAGGTATTTTTGCTGGTGCAGAACCCTATGCCCGTAACCGAGCAGGTTTTGTTGGAAATGACGTACCTTATCACTTTGAAGGTTTCTATAAGTACCAGGTATCGGATAATGTCTCAATCACCCCTGGTGTGATTTGGTTAACCTCTCCTGGTCAAAACAGCGCTAACGACGATGCAATTATCGGTACGCTGAGAACGACCTTCACCTTCTAGAGCATTACAATCTGCCAATAATTTTACTTAATTGCTCCCCGCCACGAGGCGGGGCTTTTTGTTATTGGTAGTAGCAACAAATAAACCCCAGTTAATAACCGTAGTATACTAGAGAAGTTAGGAGTCGTAAGTTCAGAATTACCAAGAAAGGCAGGAGTTAGGAGGCAGGAGGTTAACAGTATCAATTAAAACTTTAGTTCTGGGTCTAGAGCCACGTTAAAAGCAATAATTATATCGAGACTGTTTGCAGCGTTAGCGTAGCGGGATGTAGCCCGGTATAAAGCGCTTTCGTCGGAGCGCCGACCTCCGACGATAGCATAGCGTTAGCGAGCTTGCGAGCGTCTGCCTTCTCTACGAGACGCTTCGCGAACGGCAACGCGAAGCGCGAACTGAACTTTGTAAGAGAACGTCCTTGCCTCAATCCCATTCTTTTAAGGGTGGGTTACCGTAAGCATTGCTGGTTTCATCCTTCTGCCTCCTGAAAGTAAAATTCTCCAAGCCAGAATTGGGATGTAAAACAGGCCTTACCCCAGGCTACTACACTGGGGTTGTGTACTTCATTAACTTAAAATCGGCTGTAAAAACTTCTAATTTTGGCAATTTTAGATTTTGGGCCTTACTAAAGTTGTGCTTCCAGATTAACTTGGATTTTGGATTGATAGAAAAATCTAAAATCTAAAATTTAAAATTTAAAATTCCAAATTGAACGACTCTTAACTCCCAACTTTTAACTGATTATTGCTTGTGGAACTATCGTGTAAATGTGAATACGCAATTCTAGCTTTATTAGAGATAGCCGCCCATTACGAAAGCGGCGAACCATTGCAAATTCGAGAAATTGCAACACAACAAAATATACCCGATCGCTATTTGGAACAACTACTAGCAACCTTAAGGCGTGGAGGTATAGTCAAGAGTCAACGGGGGGCAAAAGGTGGTTATCTATTAATCAGAGAACCTCGAAAAATTATCCTTTTTGAGATTTTAGAATGTTTGGAGGGGTTGGAGGTGAGGGGGCGTGAAGAAGACCTTAATCCCAAAAAGGTAGACAGTTCAGTTATTGAAGAAATTTGGCAAGAAGCAAGTCGCGCCGCAAATTCAGTGTTACAAAAATACACACTCCAGGATCTTTGTGAAAAAATAGATTCCCGGCGGCAGTTAGACATCATGTACTACATTTAGTCAATAGTCATTATTCATTAATTTTTCTCCTCATCCCCTGTCTGTTCATACTCAATGCCCTGTTTGCGCCATGCCCAATGCTTTATACCCAATGACAAATAAATAACTAAGGAATAAATTATGCGAATTGCTCGTAACATTACAGAAATAGTTGGCCGTACACCTTTAGTGCAGTTAAACCGTATTCCCCAAAGTGAAGGATGTGTTGCTGAAATTGTGGTGAAACTAGAAAGTATGAACCCATCAGCATCAGTCAAAGACCGAATTGGGGTAAGTATGATTAACGCCGCCGAGGAGGAGGGGCTGATTACTCCTGGAAAGACAGTATTGGTAGAACCCACCTCTGGAAATACTGGAATTGCTTTGGCAATGGCAGCAGCAGCTAAGGGTTATCGCTTAATTTTAACTATGCCAGAGACCATGAGCGGAGAGCGGCGGGCAATGTTGCGGGCTTTTGGAGCGGAACTGGAACTAACACCAGGAATGGAAGGCATGAGTGGGGCAATTAGCCGAGCGCAGCAGATAGTTAATAGTATGCCAGATACTTATATGTTGCAGCAGTTCCGCAATCCAGCCAATGCAAAAGTGCATCGGGAAACTACAGCCCTTGAAATCTGGGAAGATACTGATGGACAAGTAGATATAATTGTGGCAGGAGTGGGTACAGGTGGTACTATCACTGGTGTGGCAGAAGTGATTAAAGCACGCAAGCCTGGTGCTAAGGCGATCGCTGTTGAACCAGCCAATAGCCCAGTTTTATCTGGGGGACGACCAGGCCCGCACAAAATTCAGGGAATTGGTGCTGGGTTTATTCCCCAGGTGCTAAAGATGAAATTAGTTGATGAAGTGATTACGGTCACCGATGAAGAAGCGATCGCTTACAGTCGGCGTTTAGCAAAAGAAGAAGGGCTACTATCTGGAATTTCCAGTGGGGCAGCTTTATGTGCGGCAATTCGCGTTGCTCAACGCAAAGAAAATCAAGGACGTTTAATTGTAATGATTCAACCGAGCTTTGGAGAAAGGTATTTAAGTACACCGCTGTTCCAAGACTTGGAGACCAAGTTAACCGCTAGCGTCAGCTAACGATACATTGAATTAATGGTCAATTCTAAACACGTTTCTAACCATTACGAAACTCTCAAAGTTAGTCCAAATGCTAGCCAAGCGGAGATTAAGCAAGCTTATCGCCGCTTGGTGAAGTTATTTCATCCTGATAGCAATCAGGAAACAGCCGATCGCGAGGAGATTATCCGCATTAATGCAGCTTATGAGGTCTTAGGCGACAACCAAAATCGCCGCAATTATGACCAACAACTGCAAGATAAATTTGGAAGATTAAATGGCGATCGCCAACAGCGTACAGCATCAGCCCAAAAACGTTACCAAGCAACACGCAAAACCGGACGCGATGCTGATGAGGAAGTCGAAGAATGGCTGCGTAAGGTTTATCAACCAGTAAATCGTTTACTTTGTACCATTCTTTATTCCCTAGAAGAACAAATGGAACAATTGGCTGCCGATCCTTTTGATGATGAGTTGTTAGATGAATTTCAGGAATACTTAAAAACTTGTCGCGAGGACTTGAAGCAGGCACAAACTACTTTTCGTTCTCTCCCCAATCCCCCTAGTTTGGCAAAAACAGCGGCTCACCTCTACTACAGCCTCGATCAATTGGCAGATGGAATTGAAGAGTTAGGTTATTTTCCTTTGAACTACGATGAGCGTTATTTGCACACAGGTCAAGAACTATTCCGCATAGCTTCGAGATTACACTGTGAGGCACAAGCATCAGTTGGTTAATGGGTATGGGGCATGGGGTATGGGGTATAGGGCATGGGGTATTTACTAATGACTAATGACCAATGACCAATAATTAATGACTGATAACTAATGAGGCAGGAATTAGTTTATGCTGGAAAAAGTGAAAAATTAAGAAATTTGAAGTTTTATTGTCACTATACTTATGAAATGCATTATTAATCGCCGCGCTCAGTTTTCGGCAAGTCATCGTTATTGGTTACCAGAACTGAGTGAAGCTGAGAATATTGAGAAATTTGGTGTAAGAGCGAAATTTCCCGGACAAGGGCATAACTATGTCTTATCGATTTCCCTTGGCGGAGAAGTAGACGAATATGGCATGGTGTTGAATTTGTCGGATGTGAAACATGTCATCAAGCGAGAAGTTACAAACCAACTAGACTTTTCTTATCTCAACGATGTGTGGGCAGATTTCCAAGAAACTCTACCTACCACTGAGAATATTGCACGGCTAATCTGGCAACGGCTAGCACCCCACTTACCTATAGTTGGCGTCCAGTTGTTTGAAAACTCGGAACTTTGGGCAGATTACACGGGAGAGGGAATGGAAGCCTATCTCACCATTAGTACTCACTTTAGCGCTGCCCATCGGCTAGCTCCTAACATCAGTCCTGAGAAGTACGGTAAATGCACCCGTACCCACGGACACAACTATCATTTGGAAGTCACTGTAAAAGGGAAAATCGACCCACGCACTGGCGCGATCGTAGATGTAGATGCTCTAAAGCGAGTGGTGGAAGATTATGCGGTAGAGCCATTGGATCACTCCTGTTTAAATAAAGACATTCCTTACTTCGCCGACATTGTTCCCACTACTGAAAATATTTCACTTTACATCAATCATTTACTGACTTCACCTATCCAGGAATTGGGAGTCGAACTGCACAAAGTTAGGCTGTTTGAAAGTCATGAACTTTGGGCCGATTATGCCAAAAACGGAAGGGAAACCTATTTCACCGTCAGTACTTACTTTAGCGCTGCTCATCGGCTGGCTGACCCCAACCTCAGCCAAGAAAAGAACTCTGAGATTTACGGTAAGTGTGCGCGTCCCCACGGTCACGGACACAACTATTATTTAGAAATTACTGTCAAAGGAGAGATTGACAAAACTACTGGGATGATTGTCGATTTAGGTGCTTTGAATCAAATCGTAAAAAATGAAGTAGTAGAACAATTCGATCACACCTTTATCAACGAAGACATTCCTTACTTTGCCGAAGTTGTACCTACTAGTGAAAATATCGCACTTTACATTAGTAATTTACTGCGATCGCCCATTCAAGAATTAGGAGCTGAGCTTTACAAAGTGAAACTGTTTGAAAGCCCCAATAACTCCTGCGAAATCTACTGTACCGAATCTGATGCAAATTCAATCAGTGCAGTTGTGAGTCAGCCAGTGTTAGCAGAGGTTTAGTATGGGGCATGGGGAGATGGGGAGAATAATAACTCCTAACTCCTAACTCCTAACTCTCCACTCCCAATGCCCAATTAGAAAAGTTTACTTACTAAGCAGTTAAAACCAGGTAGTAAAGGACTTGTTAATTCATCAAGATGAAATAAAGTAGCTACTAGTTTTAATGCAGCTTGTTCGCGGCGATAAACTTCAACTTTTTTCTGTATAGAATCGCAAATCCAATATTCTTGAACTCCTTGCACGGAATACAGTTTTAGTTTTGTTTCCTTGTCACGTTTCTCGTTTTTTTCGCCGGGGGACAGAACTTCTACTACTAACTCTGGTGCGCCCGTGAGGTGTCCAGCTTCATCAAGTAAGAGTTTTAAGCGTTCGTGGCTTGCCCACACCACATCGGGGATCGCATTGTCGGCATCTGAGAAAATAATTCTGGGGGCGATGTCTGACGACAAGCTGCTCCGCATCTACGCAGCTTTACCTAAACCAGTTTCATCTGACCAAATATTAAGAACTGTAACGATATTGCCGCAGCTAGTTTGATGATCCCAGTTAGGTGCTTTAGTCACAAATAATTCTCCATCAATAATCTCATAGCGATTTCTGCGTTCACGAAGTGTCTCGGAACGAGAATCGCTTGCGAAGAACTCTAGATCGGCAGTTGTCCAACGCACTGGAGTTGTTTGCATAAAAGCCCCTTAGCATTTTTCTAAATCATATTTTAATAAAAATACCGACGACGGGCGGTATATCGCAAATACCGATAAATGCCCCAGGCTAAAAATCCAAAAAAGAGATTTAGCAAAAAGCGAGTAAGCATAAACCAAAATATATCAGGATCAAAAAATTTCGATGGATTCAACGGGCTAACAACTCTGACTAAGAGAAATAGTCCAAAAATAGCATTTCCACCTAGTAAAAGGGCAAACAGTACTAAACTTCTTTGCCAGTAACGCTGTTGGGGTGTATAGCCTGAGATTAGGATAATGGGGGGTTTGCGTTGGACTTTTCGCAGTAATTGTTCCAATCGCCAAAACATCCACAAGAGGAAGGGGAAGAAACCATAACTCAAAAAACGTAGGGGCAGTGAGTAACCCCAAGCACTAGATAGGACATTAACTATGGCATGGCAAATTACAGAATTTAGCCAAGTCCCGATGATAAATTTTTTGCCTCCATTTAACTTCCTCTTTGAGGAAATATAGATTCCTAACGCATATCCCCAAGGTGCAGAGAACATGGCGTGGACTGGCGTACCGATAGTACGTTCAAAAATTGATGCTGTACCGTGGAAAAAGTAAATCCAGTTTTCTTCGGCAGTGAATCCAACGGCAACGGCTATACTCAAGATAAAAACGCTAGAGAGAAGTAATCTATATCGGCGTTGCAGATAAATAGGGATAACAACGGCAGCCAACTTGCAGCCTTCTTCAATTGGGCCTATTTCTACGAGCTGCCGCAGGGCAATACCAGGAAGCGATCGCTTAATCTGATGCCAGTTTACAACCGAGTTGGCTACAGTTTCAAAAATCCATTCCAGGCTCAAGGCTAAAATACCGGATATTGCCCCGAAGATAAAAAACATCAGCAACCTGAGCACAGACGGGGCAAATGGTATTCGACAATAGTAGTAGCCTAGCAGCAGCAAGGGTGGTATTGCTGCCCACAAAACTAGAGATAAATCAAGCACTCACCTGAGCAATAATTGTACGGTGACGGTGGGTATTGTTAGCGATGGTGGGAGTTTGGAAACCCGCCTCAATAATAGCTTGCTCAATGTCTAAAGCAAAATATTCATCTAAATATGGCTCAGTACTTTTGAGCAAAGTCAAAATGTAAGCTGGCATTTTTTTGTACACTTGAGAATTAGGATTCATGTCCATGATTGCCAAGTAACCACCCGGACGCAGCACGCGCCGCATTTCAGCAAAAATCTGTCGAGTTGCTGACTGGGGTAATTCGTGGCACATCAGGAAAATCGAAACTAAATCAAAAGAAGCATCAGGTAGTTTGGTAGATTCTGCTTGGGCATGAAGCCAATTAATTTTGGCTTGGCGTTGCCAAGTGCGGTAATGGGCAACAGCTAGGAAGTACGGTGATAAGTCCAAACCCGTAATTTTGGCATGAGGATAAATTTCTTGCATGGCAAAGGTACTCAAACCCACACCGCAGCCCAAATCTAGAATGTTTTGGGGTTGATTGGGGAGTTGCGCTTTGAGAATATCATGGTAACTTTGGCGTAATTTAGCATCTCCTTGCGCTCCAGCATCCTGCCAAATTCCGGCATGAACAGTACGAGCTGCAACTTCTAGCTCCCAAGCTGCTTTCCAGCTGAGGTCTCCACCTTCGTAAGCGTGGAATGGCCGTAGGTAGTATTCTGGGTAGGAAAGCTGGGGATTTTCTACTTGAGCTAGATCCGCCTTCCAATCACGCGCCTGTAGTGTTTCGACTTCTTGCGTCCAAGGCACACCAATTCTTTCAGCACGTTTAATCATCATTTGTCTAGCTTGATGCTTGGCTAGGTTGGCTAAAGGCTGGATTGCCAGTATGGTATTCACCAAGCGGGAAGCAAAGCCAAGATTAGTGTTTACAGCAGCGGTCATAAATCAGTTTGCATTTAACAGCCTCTTTTACTTATGACATAATTGCTCGACACGAGTCTAGAAATGAAATGAATTGAATTATCTAACCAGGGTGGGTAGTTTAGCAAAATCTATCTCAACAGAGAGGGCAAAAAGCCAAGCGGCATATAAAAAAAGACTACAACTAACTTATCGAGTCTCAAGTATGGCAAGAGTAAGAAGAAGAGCAACTGGCTTTTTCAGAGATTTTCAAGAATTTGCCCTCAAAGGTAGTGTAGTTGACTTAGCGATCGCCGTAATCATTGGCACTGCCTTTACTAAGGTGATTACCTCCTTGGTTGAGGATGTGATTATGCCATTGATTAACCCCTTGATTAGTGTGACGGGTAAAGATTGGAGAACAATCACCATAAGTCCAGGAATTGCGATCGGTCAGTTTGTGGGTGCAATCCTGGACTTTTTAATCATTGCTTTCATCTTATTTATAGGAATTCGCGCCTTACAAAAATTGAAGAGACAGGAGGATGTTGCCATTGAATCTCCACTCTCAGATCCTAAGCTTGTAGCTCAGGAAAGACTGACTGGTGCATTGGATAGGCTCAATCAGACATTAGAAGCTCGGAATAATCAAGTTTTGTAAGTCGGAGTGGGAGTGGGGAGATGGGGAAGTGTGGGGAGTGTGGGGAGTGTGGGGAGAGAGGGGGGAAAGATTTCTTCACTATCCTCCCACACCTCCCACACCTCCCTCTCCTCTCACACCTCCCAATACTTGTCGGTTAAGGGGAAAAGGGGAAGGGGAAAGGGGAAAGAAAAAACCTTTAACCTTTACCCTTTAACCCTTTCCCCAAACCCAATGCCGAGTTAAAAATCGTTAACCGAGCAGTATTGTCACACCTCCCACACTTCCTACTTGCCCCATACCCCATGCCCTATTTGGCAGGCTTGAGAGCTAACAGCATCTCTAATTCACTGGTAGATTTGTCGGGGCTGGTGGCGGTGATACCAAAGCCACGAATGGAACTTAGGATGGTATTGGCTTCAGAAGAGATGAGACTATTGATTACGGGCAAAGTTTTAGTTTTGTCCATATCTACGTAGAAATAGCCGCTGTTGGGTTTTTGTAAAGAACCAGTAACGGCTTTGAAAGCTTCACTTTTGTCAAGAGATTCACTTTTGGGATCTGCGATCGCATCAGCAACGGGGCCACCAACAGCGACAAATACAGTGTCTGAATCCAGCCAACCATGTGCTAATAAAGCTCCTTGTTGGGGGATTTGCCATTCAGTTACGTCTTTACCGCCGATTTTTCGGTTGGCGATGTTGATATTTTGGGTTTTGGCGAGGGTATCCAATTTTGTTAATGTGGCTTCGGCTGTTTTGCGATCGCTGGTGTCAAATACCAAAGCACCTCCAAAACCAACACTCGCTAAGATTCCTTGATTTGATGGTATGGTACCTAAAGCGAATTCGCCGTTCATCCAGCCAAAAATATCTTTATCCAGGTCAATATTGACAGATTTTAGCTGTTGGCGCATTTGTTCTAGAGCTTGGTTCAACTCTGGAGTCTGTTTGGACTGTTCTACTACCGTTTCCCAGCCACGACTGATACCGTTTCCAGTCACCAAAGCAAAGGTTTCTGTGGGAAATTGCCCGACTATATTCCCAGGAGTTGATTGATACTGGTATTTGATTAGCTGCGGATCTAAGTTGGCGATCGCTTTGACTCGCACTCCTGCATCATCAACACCAACACCCGCCACCACAGATTTCACCTGTTTTAGCTGTGCCAAGGTTTGTGGGGGTAACTGGGTTCCTTGGGGACTTGCGGCTGCTAATTGCTGTACCATGCCTGCATAGTCTGGTACATAAACTTGAGCAAGGCTGTTTTTGACATCGACTCCTTTGAGAATATTGCTTACACCTTCTTTACTAGCAAAGGAGGACTGTCCTTTAAATGTGTCAACTGCTTTTTCTACAGCTTGCTTTTCGGGCGCTAATACCAAGTGATTATTATCTAAAACAACGCTATAAGTAGGTTTGCCGTTTTCTGTAGTTTCAATAATTTTTTGACCTTGGTAGTCGGATTCCTTGAATTTAACGCCTTTTTGGGATTTCAATTTGTTAGCAAAATTCAAAGCACTGATTTTGTCCTTGATTCCCACTACTACCAAGATATTTGGCTCTGGCTGTACATTTGGTGGTGGAGTGGGTGCGCCAGGGGGCAAATTTAGCTGTACTGGTTTGGTAGGATTTGGTGGTAGCACAGCAATCATCACGCCACCAGCCCAAGGCTTGATGTCTTTTTCATAAGAAATGTTATTGTCACTGAACATTTCCTTATTTAAACCTTCCAGACTTTTGGCTACTAACTTTTGTGCTTCTGGGGTGCCAAACTGCCGTAACTTTTCCCAGGCTTGAGGGTCAGTAGTAATATAGGTAGCCATCATCGCTGTTGAAGGTACTACTTTTGCACTGCCCAGAGCATCTGAGCTACCCCCTGATGGCCCGCCTTTTAAATACGTGTAAGCTGCGATACCTCCTGCTATAACTACGGCGGCACCAACAGCAGGAATAAGAAACTTTGATTTACTTTCAGGCATTATTGTTATCTATCCTCTTTTGCTGAGATTGTTACCGAGATTTATACAAGTGTCATTGTAGAGTTTTCGGATTTATTGATAATTTCACTCATCCATTGCTACTGGAGTTTAGATTAACGCATGACAAAAGGACTCACCAGCACGCTTGTTGACAAGCTGCACGGGGTGAAAATCTAAAAACTAAAAGCTTAAGCTGACTTTGCTGGTTGTTTGTGGCTTTAAAAGTAACTTTTTTAGGTTTTATCTACGAAATTATACTTAATATCGGTTTGTCAGTACTCCACCCAGACAGCTTTCTAGAGGTTTGTGTGGCACAAAAGTATTAAAATAATTTAATATATTTAAATATATTTACATAAACATATGTTATTTGATACATAGTTACAGAATTACAACCTGATGAAGTTAGTTAAACTTCAGAGCAGTATTTGTCAATATTGGATTTTAGGTAGTGTTTACTAACTTTTTAACGTTAAGTTTTGAGTTGTTTTGCTAGCGGATTGCAGTCATCGATTTGCATATTAATAATCGCGATAATACTGTGGTAATTAGTCTAGGAATTTCTTTTTTAAAATTAGCAGTAATATACCAACTTTTTTGTAGAATTCAAATAATAAGAGTGGGTGGTTATTGGTATGGTTCAATTCTAGCTACGACAATTTCAGCGATAAATTTAATAGTGCGGTTTTATATGGTGAATTTCAAAAAGATTACCAACACTGAAGCCTCGTATTATATGTAGTGGCTATTTTAAAGGATTTTTTCAATAAAAAACGCCCAATTATTCTACTAGTGTAGATATTTTGTTTGCTTTAAATTAATGGGTGGGCGAGATGCCTACTCTAGTATATAGAACGACCTCTATAGAAATGCAAAAAATCGTCTAGACAAAACTAGATGAAACAAGAATTCCACCGCCAGAAGCTGTGAGAGCGTCAGTTATAGAGCAAGTCATTCCATAGAAGTCAAAGTTAACTTCTGTTAACTTGAATTTCAGATTGAAGATATTTAAGGGCAAATAGCGATCGCCCAAGTAAGATTAGATTCAAGTGACAAAAAGCTTTATTCTCAGGAATCTTGCAATTAAGCCTCTCATATTTTTGAGCGGTAATTCCAGTAGCCTTATATCAAGCGTTCCTGTCATTTAGTCTTAACTCCGGTCGGTATTTACTGATAAAATTAGTAATCCTACAAATTAGCGGTCTAAAATTAGTCTCAAAAATACTTCAACCAGATGAGGAGCGAATCTGCAAATGATATCCTGTTCATCTCAAACAAAATAGCCCAATTAACACCGACAAGCTATCCTAAGTTATAAGAATAATTAGGAGTATTTGTACTTAATGAAAATCTATCAAGGTGCAAGAGACTCTTGACTTGATGGCAAAAAAGTGCAGAACATCAAGAAAAGTGAATGCGGAGGGATATGGACAAAAGTCCAAGGATCGGTAGGCTACCTTTGGAAATTCGGGGGAGATTAATTTCAATCCCGAACTCCGAAAGTGAGTCGTCACTCCGATATTGCCCTATTGATTTGGGAAAAACATTTACTACACCGCTATTTTGCTTAACAACATCCAGCCAAGTCAGACTTTTCAGGATTACAAGGTCAGTAAGCATCAATGTCGCAGTCTTATTTTGATACAGATAATAATGGACACAAACCTTTTGAGTTACCAGGAGCAAAACCCCACTACAGCCCCGACCGTCCTGGGCAAGTAGAGCATATTTTTCTCGATCTGAGCTTAGATATTCCTGGGCAAAGCTGTCAGGGCAGTTGTAGCATTCGCCTGTTACCAATTCGTAATGGCATTGAGCGTTTGACTTTGGATGCTGTCAACCTAAATATCGAGTCTGTGCAGGTAGACGAGGTGGCACAAAATTTTGACTACGATGGCGAACAGCTTTCGATTCAACTTTCTCAAGGCACTGAGATTGGTAAACGCTTGTTGATTGCGATCGCCTACTCGGTAACTAAACCACAACGCGGTATTTACTTTATTCAACCAGACAAACATTACCCAAACAAGCCAACTCAAGTCTGGACTCAGGGAGAAGACGAAGACTCTCGTTTTTGGTTCCCCTGCTTTGACTATCCAGGACAACTCTCTACCTCGGAAATTCGCGTTCGTGTCCCCAACCCTCTAGCGGCAATTTCCAACGGCGAACTGATTAACACCACAGAAGATGGCGATTACAAAATTTACCACTGGTCGCAGCAACAAGTTCATCCCAATTACTTGATGACTTTGGCAGTAGGTGATTTTGCGGAAATCCGCGATGAGTGGCAGGGAAAACCAGTTACTTACTACGTAGAAAAGGGAAGGGAGGAAGATGCTAAACGCAGCATGGGCAAAACTCCCCGGATGATTGAATTTTTGAGCCAAAAGTATGGTTATCCATACCCTTTTCCCAAATACGCCCAAGTTTGCGTCGATGACTTTATCTTCGGCGGCATGGAAAACACTTCCACAACCCTCTTAACAGATAAATGCTTGCTCGATGAACGCGCAGCTTTAGATAATCGCAATACCGAGGGTTTAGTCGTCCACGAACTCGCGCACCAGTGGTTTGGCGATTTGGTAGTAATTAAGCATTGGTCTCATGCTTGGATTAAGGAAGGCATGGCTTCCTACTCTGAGGTGATGTGGACAGAATATGAATATACTCTCCAAGAAGCAGCTTACTATCGTTTATTGGAGGCTCGCCGCTACCTGAGTGAAGACAGCAGCCGCTACCGCCGGCCGATGGTCACAAATGTTTACCGAGAACCGATTGAACTTTTCGATCGCCACATCTACGAAAAAGGATCTTGTGTCTATCACATGATTCGCGCCCAATTGGGAGATGATTTGTTTTGGCAAGCAATTCAAACATTTGTCCAAGATAATGCTCACAAAACTGTAGAAACAATAGACTTACTCAGAGCAATTGAAAAAGCAACGGGACGCAATCTTTTGTTCCTCTTCGACCAGTACGTTTATCGTGGCGGTCATCCCGAATTTAACATAGCTTACTCTTGGGATGGAGATGCTAATTTAGCAAAAATTACAGTCACTCAAACCCAAGCAGGTGAAGGGAAAAATGGCACTAAAGATTTGTTTGATTTAAAAATTCCTATTGGTTTTGGCTATACCCAACAAGAAAAAGTTAGGAGTGAGGAGTTAGGAGTTAAAAATAATTCCAAACTCCAAACTCTTAACTCACAACTCAAAACTTTTACGGTACGCGCGAACGAACGCGAACAAAGTTTCTATTTTCCACTCGAAAATAAGCCGCAATATATCAGTTTTGACGTTGGGAATAATTATCTAAAAACAGTATCTTTGGAGTATCCACTACCAGAATTAAAAGCACAGCTAGAATTCGATCCCGACCCCATTTCCCGCATCTATGCAGCAGAAGCTTTAGCAAAAAAAGGCGGGTTAGAAGCAACCAAAGCACTATCTAAGGCATTAAAAAATGACCCATTCTGGGGCGTGCGGGTGCAAGTGGCGAAACAACTAACGCAAATTAATTTAGACCAAGCATTTGATGGCTTAGTTGTAGGGTTGAAAGATCGAGACGCTTACGTGCGACGTGCTGTAGTGGAAGGACTCGCTCAAATCAAAACCAACGAAAGCTATAAGGCTGTCAAAGATCTACTACAGAAAAGCGATCCCAGCTACTATGTCGAAGCCGCAGCCTGTCGTGCGGTGGGGGCGATCGCTTCTGCAAACTTGGAAGAAAAGCCCAAGGAAGACAAGGTATTAAAGCTGCTGAAATCCGTTTTAGAAGAAAAGGCGGGTTGGAATGAAGTTGTAAGAAGTGGTGCAATTGTTGGTTTAGCTGAATTCAAAACCTCCCAAGCGGCTTTAAATCTGCTGATGGAATATACGAAACTTGGCATACCACAAACTTTGCGTTTAGCTGCAATTCGCGCTTTAGGACAGATTTGTGTTGGTCAAAGTCCGGTTAATTTGGAACGGATTTTAGAAAGATTAACAGAACTAGCCAAAGAAACCTTCTTCTTAACGCAAATCTCAGTAGCCACAGCATTAGGGCAAATGGAAACATCCAAAGCAATTGGAATTTTGCGATCGCTAGCTGACCAAACATCTGATGGCCGCGTGCGTCGCTATGCTGAAGAAGAAATTTCCAAGGTGCAAAATAATATTGGTTCCGAAAAAACACTGCGCCAATTGCGCGAGGAATTCGACCAACTCAAACAGCAAAATCAGGAATTGAGAAGCCGCTTAGAAAATTTGGAGGCCAAATCTAAGTAACATCGAATGAGAACAAATAAGGCATAATTCTCATTAGCTATTTGGTAATTCGTAATATTTTTAGAAAAATTATTAATTACCGAATAGCGAATACTATTTTAAATTTTAGGTTTTGGATTGATTGCCTTTGTACCTATTCTTACTTTCTTTTTGAAACTAAAAATTAATGTAATAAATTACACAAATATACTAAGAAAATATTCTTTTCCCAGACTTATTTTAAAGACAGATGGCCATGTGATAAATTGCACAACGATGCATGACAATATTTCTTTCCTAGTCATCAGTCAACAGCCGACATTTCTATTTGCAAGTTATTATCTATACAATTTTATTTTCCAGCTACACTATCTATCTTTAGGAATACAACAAATTGAAGAGGTAATAAAGTTCTGATGTAGATACAACAAAGATTACCTCTGTCTTTGTTAAACGTGAGTTTGACGAATCAAAGCTGAAAGTTTTATTTAGAAATAATTCGTAAATTCAAAATGCACATTTAGTGTCAATTGAGATATTCTATTGAGAAAATTCTCAATAAATTAACTTTTTTGGCTGTAAAACGTGCGCCTGACTACAAATCCTTTTCGACAACCCTAACGGGAAATAGAGTCGATTTGGTTGAGCTAAACCTCTTGGAAATTTGATGTTTGAGGACGTTCAAGCATCTATAGGAATAAGCTAAAAAAGTTTATTGCACAAAGGTTTGAAAGCTATTTTGCTACTCTAATTCACATTGTTGAATATGGAAATATATCTGAGTGTTTCCATGCAAGTTGTGTTGGGTTGACTTCATGCGTAAACCAATTCTAACAATTTTTTATCAATTCAATCCTTGGAACAGTAGTATTGGAGGAATTCAGACGTTAATCACAACTTTTATTAAATACGCACCCCAAGAATTTGAGATGCGGCTTGCAGGAACAGGGGATGAGAAATTCCAGCCTAGTCAAACTTGGCAAGCAGCAGAAATCGCAGGTAGAGAAATTAGTTTTTTACCTTTATTTTCCTTGAAAAATGATAATGTTAGAAGCCTGATTCCCACCACACTCAAGTATACGGCAGCCCTTTTAGGACGTTCATTGTCTTCAGATTTTATGCACTTTCATCGTCTAGAACCAAGCTTGGCAGCTTGGAATTGGCAGGGAGAAAAAACTTTATTTATCCATAATGATATTCACACGCAGATGCAAGCTGTGGGTGAGAAAAAGGCGATTCTGTGGCGAAGATTTCCCGCAGCATATTTCGCTTTTGAAAGTTTACTAATTCGCCAATTTAGCCAAATTCTTTCATGCAATACTGATACAATTCAATTTTATCAACAGCGTTATCCTGACTTGCAAAATCGCGTTGCATACATCAAAAATTCCTTTGATGGCGAAATTTTTTATCCCTTAAGTCATTTACAACGACAAGCTTATCGGCGCGAACTAGCTATTAAATTGGGTTTAGACGAAGAAACACGTTTTATTCTATTCGCAGGTCGTTTGCATCCTCAAAAAGATCCACTACTGTTAGTCCGTGCATTCGCTGTTTTAAGTCAACCGCAGACTCATTTACTAATAGCAGGTGATGGAGAGTTAGCAACAGAAATACGTGGCGAAATTGCTCGATTGGGGTTATCTGGCCGGGTGACAATGTTGGGGGCAATTGGTATGGAAGAACTGGCAAAATTACATCGGATATGTAATGTTTTTGTCCTATGCAGCGCTTACGAAGGTTTACCCTTGGTAGTTTTGGAAGCGCTGGCTAGCGGAACACCAGTAGTCACCACTATTTGTGGTGAAACTCCAAAATTGTTAGCTGCTGACAATGGTGTTGTTTGTAAACAACGTACACCAGAGTGTGTGGCAGATGCCTTACGTCAAGTAATAATGCATCCTGAAAATTATCCAACTGCATCCTGTGTGGCGACTGCACAACCTTATAGCGCTTGTACTGTTATTGAGGATGTCTATAGCAAAATGCTAAGTCGTTGGAAGTTAGCAGACCATTGAGTTGGTTGATGATGTGATTTTGGATTTGGGATTGAGGATCGCCTTGGTGTATTTGGGTTTTAGGAATCCATATGTTGCAACACATTGCAATCATTTTTCAAATTGTTATGACTTGAACAAACATTTTTCAGAAAATAACTATTGCCATGAAAATAGCCGTCATTGGTGTGAAAGGTTTACCTCCCAAACAAGGAGGAATTGAGCATTATTGTGCAGAAGTGTATCCTCGCATAACCGAACAAGGACATTGTGTTGATTTATTCGCTCGATCTTCTAATATCAATTATCCTTGGTTCGGCCATTATGATTTTTGGGGCGTGCGAGTCATTTCCTTACCCAGTTGGGGTTTGCGTGGGGTTGATGCTTTTATGACCTCGGCACTAGGAGCGATCGCTGCATGTGGTCAGCAATATGATATTGTTCATTTTCAAGCTCTAGGCCCATCTCTATTTAGTTGTTTACCCAGAATTGCTAACTCTACAAAGGTTGTAGTTACCTGTCACGGTTTAGACTGGCAACGCGCCAAGTGGGGTAATTTGTCCAGCAAGCTAATTCTTTTAGGCGAAAAAGCAGCTGTGCGTTTTGCCCAAGGGCTAATTGTGGTGTCAAAAGACCTCAAATCCTACTTTCTGGAAACCTATAATCGAGAGACAGTCTACATTCCCAGCGCTCCCGCTAGCTACGGTACTTCAGACCCCAAATTTCCCTACGCTACCTCTTTGGGTTTGACACCAGGACGCTACATTCTCTTTTTAGGCAGACTCGTACCCGAAAAGCGTCCCGACTTGCTCATCGACGCTTTTTGTGCATTGAAACCAACTGGATGGAAACTGGTTCTGGCTGGAGGTGTCAGCGATACCAGATCCTTCAGTGCCAAGCTATTAGAAAAGGTTGCTAATCATCGGGATATCGTATTTGCAGGCGAACTCCAAAGAACTCGCCTTTGGGAAATTGTACGGGGGGCGGGGTTATTCGTCCTTCCTTCTGATGTGGAGGGACTGCCTTTAGCAATGTTAGAAGCGATGCGGGAAGGTATACCAGTCCTGGCAAGTAACATTCCACCCCACCAACAATTGATTAATGGTAATCGAGGCATACTTTTTAGAGCTGGAAACCTAGACTCTTGTGTAAATTCCCTGAACTGGGCGATTAATCATCTGACGGAAATGGCGGTAATGGCTAAAAATGCACAAAGACACGTGCAGCTTAATTATGGTTGGGATCGCATTACTTCTGAAACCTTAAAACTATACACAACAATTCTGAATTCGCCGGAGCCTGTAGGGGTATCGGAGCCTAGTAATCTGTCAAGCCGGGTGATAACTGATGCTCTGACGCGGGGACGGGGAGACGCGGGGACGCGGGGATGAGGAAATGGGGGGATGGGGAGCAGGGGAGCAGAGGAGCAGAGGAGAGTTTTTGTACAAGTTCTTTCTCCTTTGCCCCTCTGCCCCCCGCACCTCTGCCCCTCCGCCTCTTCTGCCCCATGCCCAATGCCCAATTAGACAAAGGTATATGTAATGGAGAAAAGTATTTCATCTTTAGTAGTGGTTTTGAAGCGGCGAAGTTGGCCGGCTTTGGCGACGTTTGTTGCTGTAATTGGGGGAGCAGTAGCCTACTTAGTTTTTGCTCCAAGTTTGTATCGAGCATCAGCACAATTGATATTGGATGATAGACGGGTGAGTGTTTCTGAGTTGGGGCGCGACCTCACACAAGTACCTGCTGGTGTACCTGGCGGCCCTAGCCCGTTGGCTGAGCAGGCAGAATTAGTCAAATCAGTACCTATCTTGGAGCGATCGCTAGCTAAGGTTTTTCCTGTTCCTCAAAGCAAGTTGACAACTAAGAAATTCAGTAAAGGTTTACGAGTCAAAATTGTCCCAGCGACGAATATCTTGGTTATTAGCTATCAAGCCCAACACCCAATTCTGGCTGCTAACCTCGTCAATGCTGTTTCGCAAACAATGGTTGAGGAAAGTGCCGAACAAATCCGCAAAGAAGCTGCAAATGTCAGGCAATTTTTGGAAAAGGAGGTTCCTTTGGCTCGCGGACGGCTCGAACAAGCGGAGGCTGTGGAAAACAAATATAAACAAGCTACTGGTTTGATCTCTTTTGCTGACCAAAGTAAAAGTTTAGTTGATAGTTTAGCCACCCTAGAAGACCAAGAGGGGGCTTTATTTGCCCAACTCCAAGAAACGCGATCGCGTGATGCATCCCTACGAGAAATTACTACTACTAAAAGCCTCGGCAATGCTTATGCATCCATACGGGGTGGTCAAGACGAACAACTCCAGAAGTTACGCACCAAGTTGGCAGATTTGCAAACCCAGATAGCTACTACACGTCTGCGGTTCACAGAGAACCATCCAAGTTTGATATTGCTCCTGCAACAACAACAAGCTCTCAATACTTTGTACAATCGCGAATTAGCTAGTCTTACGCCTGGAAATCGAGCTATTTCTCAAAATCATGTCGCATCCGATCCCCTGAGTCAAAATCTCACTTCTGAGCTGATTAGCAATGAGATTGAAAGCTTGGCATTGGAAAATAAGCTCAAAGTTGTTCAGTCTTTAAAAGCTAATCTCCAGGCTCGTTTAGCACAACTACCAATTCAACAACAACCTCTAACTATACTTACTCGCCAACAAGAAGAAGCAGCGGCATCTTTAAAGTTGTTGCAAAGCAAACTCGAAGAAGCGCGGATTGCTGAAGCCCAATTAGTTGGCAATATCCGAATTATCGAAGAGGCTAAACCACCAACTTCTCCCAGCTTCCCCAAACCTTATTTAGTATTGGCACTAGCTATTGTGGTGGGAAGTGTCTTAGCTGTTGGTGTGGTATTGCTTTTAGAAACCACGGATAACACCATACACGATACTTCCGAAGCCGAAGAAATACTGACAAAAATTCCTATGTTGGGAACATTACCATCTCTACCTACCACAGCACTCAATCTGGAAGCAGCAGAAGGATTTTTAGATGATATTGCTTTGGTTGAACCTTATCGAATGTTGCTCAAGACGCTAGAGTTTCGCAGTTCTAAAAAGTTGCGGAGCATTGTGATTAGTAGTACTAAATCTGGGGAAGGGAAATCTGTAGTTGTCTCGCACTTAGCGGCTGTTTGTGCGATGTTATCTCGGCGAACCTTAATTATAGATGCCGACTTACATCGTCCGATGCAGCACAAGCTGTTTAACTTACCTGTCAAACCGGGACTTAGTGATGCGATCGCCAAACAGCGATCGCTATTAAATGCCGTGCAAATTGAAGATATTGAAAACCTTTCGCTGCTGACTTCTGGCGAATCACACCCAAGACCTTCACAGCTACTGGAGTCTGAGGCGATGAAGTCGTTGATAGCAGATGCCACAGAAAATTATGATTTCGTAATCATAGATACTCCACCTCTTAGTGTCAGTGCTGATGCAGCTACCTTGGGTCGCTATACCAATGGCGTTGTGCTGATTACACGCCCCAGTTTTACTCTCAAAGATTTTCTAAAAAAAGCAGTATCAGAACTCACACAAAATCGAATACCAATTCTTGGAGTAGTAGTTAATGGGATGGCAGTTCAAACTGAAAAGTCTTACCGCTATTTATCGAGTCCTGTGATAGATTCAACTCCTCCAAAGGATACCGTCAAATCTGCAAACGGTTCGAGGTCGAAGTGATGATATGCAATAGGAGTCAGAATTCAGAAGCAATTCGGCTGTAGGGGCGTACAGCTGTACGCCCCTACCCATATATCTGTATTAGCTATTTCGTGAAATTTATGAAGATGTTGACCAGTCAGCACTCCTGGATACCGAAGATTGGGTTGGCAGGTGTGGGAATTGGATTACTCACAGCATTTATGCCTGTTTATCTGGGGTTGATGGTGGGCGCAATAGCAGTAGTTTTCTTGTTCTTTGCCAGCTTCGAGCAAACCGTACTCGCACTATTAATCTTGCGTAGTGCCCTCGATCCTTTTTCTGCTCGACAAATCCCCTCTCTATTCGCCATTGGTGTGGATGTCCTAACTTTACTTTATGTGGCTGTCACATTACTAACTGGTCGGATAGTACGTACTGATAAGTTTTGGTGGTTTTTTACAGGTTGGGTAGCTCTCCAGGGCTTAGGAGTCATACTCATACCTTTGGGAGAACAGGAGTTAAATGCTGGTGCTTTTCTAGACAGCATCCGTGAGTGGGTGCGTCTTTTTTCTTGGCTAATGGTCTACTTGCTAGTAATGCAACTACAAGACCGACTGCATCCACAAAAGATTATTTCTGCATTATTTTTCGCTCTTATCTTACCGTTGACGGCAGCAACAATGCAGATGCTTGTTCCTGTTTCGATGCTACCAGGCATACTCCAAGCTACCAAAGACCCAATTTCAGGAGAGATTTCCCGAATTAATGGCACACTTGGTCTGGCTAATACCTTTGCGACTTTTTTATTGCTGTTTATTGGTTTGACTTACTGGAAACTTAATCAGTCCCAGCGTCGTTGGCCTTGGCTAATACTGCTTGTTGTACTCGGCTTTTTCTATGTGAGTACTAAAACTTTGTTTAGCTTGATAATGCTGGCTATTCTGATTCTGGTTTTGATTGCGCCAAGATTGAGTCTGATTAATCTGATTGGTGGAGCATTTTTATTTGCAGTAGTTATAGGCTTATTTGCCAGCACTGAGTTTGGACAACAACGCCTTGCCTCTTTAACTCAAACACCGTTGTTAAATCCAGATTTAGATATATCGCGGGCAATTTTGTTGTCTCACGGAGACGGTAATAGTTTTAACTGGCGGCTTGCTCAGTGGTCTTTACTCATACAGGCTTGGGAGCAGTCGCCTATTTTGGGTTATGGTCTAGCAACTAGCCGCTATTTAACTGTTTACAATAACTACGCCCACAATGATTATGTTCGAGCCTTAGTAGAAGGCGGAATCTTTGGGCTTTTAGCTTTTTTATTCTTTCTTGGTATCGAGGCTACACATTTAATTGAGTTAGTTCGGCGCACTTCTTCTACTAAAGCTCAGCAAGATTTGTGTCGGGTTTTGTTAGCTATTCTTGCGGCTGTGGTTGTCGGCATGATTACTGAGAATATTTGGAGTCACACAACCTTCTTTTTCTATTGGTGGACTCTGTTTGCAGTTGCTACTTGGAATTGGGATCGGCCAAATCTGAATTTAAGGAGTGGGGAGTAGGGATAACTGTGTATCTAAATAAATTTTTTATGATTCAGCGCTCGATTGATACTGATAATCACGGTCAGATGACAGGACGACATCAACGATCCTATCGAGTGGTTTTAGTGCATCCGAGTGCGGGAGTTAACTGGAGTGGTGGCTCGGAGATTTTTGCTATAGAACTTGCCTCACGCCTCGGTACTTACTTTGATGTGGAATTATTAGCAGGCGATCGCTGTAGTCAGTTTTACTATCCAGCTGGTGGTATTGACCGCACAAAAGCACGTGAAATTCTGAATAATTTAGCGATCGCTTCCCTACTGAAACGTTTTTTCACCCATTCCGATATCGCGATCGAACACTTGACAAGCTTTATACCTTGCGCATTCCGGCTACTCACAAATCCTGCTGATTTAATTTTTCCCTGCAATGATTATGGAGGTTTAGCGATGGCAGCTTTTGTCCGTGCTCTGATTGGTACGCCGATTATTTATACCGAACATACTGGGTTATTAGCCCAAGGGCGATCGCTTGCACGTAATTTGCGATTTCGTCCCGATCGTTTGGTAGTTTTTTCGGAAGCTATGGCTAATTTTGTGCGAACTTTACGACCTTCTCAACCTACTAGCATTATTCCTAACGGTGTGGATACGAATCGGTTTACACCACAAGGAGAACATCTAGACTTGGGTTTAAAAAAACCTCTAGTTTTGTGTGTAGCTTCTCTCAATCGTCACAGTCACAAGCGAGTTGAACTTGCAATCAAAGCTGTAGCATTGTTACCAAAAGTTAGTCTTCTCATTTGTGGAGATGGCATAGATCGAGCATACTTTCAATCTTTAGGCGATCGATTGTTGGGAAGCGATCGCTTTGCCATCAAAATCTTTCCAAGTAATCAAATGCCGAAAGTTTATCGAAGTGCCAATGCATTCACTTTACCTTCGATTAATGAACCATGTGCTATTTCTTATTTAGAAGCAATGGCTAGCGGTTTACCAATAGTTACCACAGACGATGAAATGCGTCGCTATATGATTGGAGATGCTGGAATTCTGTGCGATGTCACAGATATAGAAAATTATGCTGCTGCTATTACACAAGTATTGAGTGGAGATTGGCTGCAAAAAGCAGTGATAAATGCTTCACGTTTTAGCTGGGATACTATTGCATTATCCTACCGCAATGTGATTTTACAAACAATTATTCAATCAGATAAGATTTACTCTAAAAATATTTAATTAAAAGAAAATTCAGAACTCAGAATTCAGAACTCCTAACTCGCCACTCCTAACTCCCCACTCCTAACTCCTAACTCCTAACTCTCCACTCCCCAATTATTATGTCAATCTCTCGACGAATTGCTTTTGCAGTGAGTGTTTCTTGGCTAAGTCGGGTGTCGATAATTTGTTCAGGCTTAGTTTTGACTCCGACTCTTTTTCGATTTATGGGAAAAGAGGAATTAGGGCTATGGTATTTACTAGGTAATAGCCAATCTTTTTTATTGTTGTTGTCTTTAGGAATTACCCCAACGTTGACGCGGCATATAGCTTTAGCAAAAGGAAAAAGTGGCTTTGATTCAGAAGTAGAATTAACAGATGAGACTCAGCAAAATATTGGAGATTTAGTAGTTACAGGTCGGTTAATTTTACAATGGTTAGCAGTAGCTGTTTTCTTCGTAGCGTGGGTTTTGGGTTACGGTTTAATCAGTAAAATTGAGTTACATGAAGTGTCGCAAGAGCAAGTACTTTGGGCTTGGACATTGATGTGTGCTGGTTACGCGATCGCAGTTTGGTTATCTTACTTTGATTGCTTACTGGCAGGTATGGGATATGTTGGTTGGGATGGCTTAATTGCGGTTTTAACTTATTTTTTAATTATATGTAGCAACATGATTGCAGTCATGCTGGGAGGCGGATTATTAGCATTGGCGACAATTTCTGTAGTTGCTGGTTTAATGCAGCGGTTGATATTTATCACAATTATTCGCTGGCGTTTTCCAAATTTATTGCTTTTTCAGGGCAATTGGAATATTCAATATGCTAAGGCGCTATTTAAGCCTTCTTTATATTGGTGGTTAACTGATTTAGGAGCATTTCTAATTTTACGCACCGATACTTATTTTATTGCTCTATTTAAGGGTTCTCAATATATTCCCAGTTATCAAGCTACCTATAATTTGATATCAAATATTTCTCAAGCTGCGATTGCTTTTGCAGGTTCTTCGGCAGTTTTTATTAGTCAAGCATGGCAAGCTGGGAATTTAGCAGATATTCACCGAATGACTTTACGCAATGCACGCATAGGATTGTCCATTGTGGCTGCGGGAGTTGCATTTTTGATTGTGGCAGGTGGAGATTTTATCAAATTGTGGTTGGGTCAGGGTAACTTTGTTGGTCTTGATGTCTTGTTGATTTTTTGTATTATCGTAACTCTAGAAACCCAACATGTAATTTTGATAACAAGCTCGCGAGCCACAGAGGATGAAAAGTATGCTCCTTGGTCTTTAACTTCAGGCGTTCTGAACTTAATATTTACATGGGTTTTGATTAAACCTTTGGGGTTACTTGGGGTAGCAATGGCAACAATGTTCGCACAGATATTAACAAACAATTGGTATGGAGTCTACAGACCAATGGTGCGTTTGCATCTCAACTTTGGCATTTATTTACGTCAGGTAGTTGGTTTATGGGCTACTGTCCTGGTATGCTGTTTGGGCCTGTCTTGGCTAGGGAAGAAAAGTCTGTTTTTGTTAGGAATAACTTCAGAATGGGCTGTAATTGTAACTACCGCAGTAATTTGTGGCACTGTTTTATCAACTTCACTGTGGATGAGTGTTTTACAAGACCATCATCGTAAAAGTATTCAGCGAAAGCTAAAAGCTTGGCTGAAGCTGCCTGAGTTTTAAAACGATGAAATCCTAGACTGTAATAGTACTGTGGTCATCTGTAGCTGATAGTAAATATAGTTACTAAGTCTTGGGATCGCTATCGAATTTGTATATATAGATAGATATTTATATTTTTATAA
This sequence comes from Nostoc sp. ChiSLP01, assembly GCA_034531195.2. Lineage (GTDB taxonomy): Bacteria > Cyanobacteriota > Cyanobacteriia > Cyanobacteriales > Nostocaceae > Nostoc. The sequence continues at coordinate 66,108 of JAVRBO020000042.1, read as the reverse complement.
ACAATAGTTAAGAAAAGATAAAATCATCTGAGAGATAGATAAGTAGTTGTAGTTTTATAAAGTATAATTAAGAAAAAGATAAACAAATCTAAGCAGTAATATAGGCTCAATTTGCCTCGAACAGTATCCGAAAAGGATGAAGTTCTGATTGTTTTAGATAAAAGACTATCCCTATCCTGTAGGTGCAGCTAAGTTGCACTTCAGGAAAGAAGCCAACAAAAGTGTAAATTTCAACAGTTGAAGAGGCAAACAAAGCCGTGGGTCAGTATCAACCTGCTCAGCTAAAAGGCTACAATCCAGAAGCGATCGCTCGCTACTACCGTTACCGTCCCTGGCAAGCTTGGGGGCGATTGCTGAGAATTCTCTGGTCTTTTGCAGGATTTATACTTAGTATAAAGTGGGACGAATGGCGAGATAAAGTCGAGCAGAACAAGTTAAAGCGAGCTATCCAGCTGCGAAAACTGCTCACACGTCTGGGGCCGACTTTTATTAAAGTTGGTCAAGCACTTTCCACCAGACCGGATCTGATACGCAAAGATTTTTTAGAAGAACTGGTGAAGTTACAAGACCAGTTACCACCATTCGATAATGCGATCGCTTACCAAATTATCGAAACCGAACTCAACCGCCCGATTCACGAAAGTTTTAGCGAACTCTCAGCGACACCTGTAGCTGCTGCTAGCTTGGGTCAAGTATATCGCGGTCGTTTGATTACTGGGGAAGAAGTTGCAGTCAAAGTGCAACGCCCCAACTTACGGCCGGTTCTCACACGCGACTTATATTTGATGCGCTGGGCCGCGGGTTGGCTGGCTCCTTGGTTACCTCTGAATCTCGGTCACGACCTGACTTTAATTGTGGACGAGTTTGGCACCAAGTTATTTGAAGAAATTGACTATATTAATGAAGGTCGCAACGCCGAAAAATTTGCCAGCAACTTCCACAACGACCCGCAGGTAAAAGTTCCCAGCATTTTCTGGCGTTACACCAATACCCACGTTTTAACCCTGGAATGGATTAATGGCTTCAAGCTAACAGACACCCAACGCATCCGGGAAGCAGGTTTAGACCCAGAAGCCATTATTCAAATCGGCGTTACCTCAGGTTTGCAGCAGTTGTTAGAACACGGCTTCTTCCATGCAGACCCACATCCAGGTAACTTGTTTGCTATGCCCGATGGTCGCATGGCTTACATAGACTTTGGCATGATGGATCAGTTAGAAGAAACCACCAAAGAAACGCTAGTAGATGCGCTAGTGCATTTGGTGAATAAAGACTACACCGATTTAGCCGAAGACTTTGTAAACTTGGGCTTTTTAACCCCAGACACAAATATTTGCCCAATCGTACCTGCATTAGAAGCGGTGTTGGGAAACGCCATCGGTAAAAATGTCGGCGATTTTAACTTCAAAACCATCACCGATGAATTTTCGGAACTGATGTATGAATATCCTTTCCGAGTTCCGGCGAAGTTTGCTTTGATTATTCGTTCCCTAGTGACTCAAGAAGGTATTGCCTTGAGCCTCAACCCGAATTTTAAAATCGTTGAGGTGGGTTATCCATATATAGCACGGCGATTGTTGACGGGAGAATCGCCAGCATTACGGCGACGACTATTGAATGTGCTATTTAAAGATGGTAAATTCCAGTGGCAGCGGTTAGAAAATTTAATTGAAATCGCTCGTACCGATGGTAATTTTGATGTTGTACCCACAGCCCAAATGGGATTTCAATATTTAATCTCGGAAGAAGGCAAATTTTTGCGGCGACAGTTGATCGTTGCTCTCACCGAAGATGACAGACTGCACACCGAAGAAGTGCAACGGCTGTGGAACCTGGTTAAAGACGACTTAAAACCGAATCGTATATTTAATGTAGCGATCGGGATTTTAACAGAATTATCCAGAGAAGGTGCAGCTGCGATTTTACCAAAAGCCACATTCCTTGGTTCTTTTGTTGGAAACCAGTCAGTAACTAAAAACTAAAAATTTTTAATCTCAACCAGGAGTTTCCATGTACTATTTCCCCTTGCAACCACCTTATTTTCTATTACTTGTAGGCTTTCTCACAGCCTTAACATCTGGTATCGCATTATCTGGAACTTTGAAAGTAATTGTGCAGAAATGGCCAAGCAATCGCACAGAAAACACTAAGCCAAGTTCCTCATTAAAACAATTATTTGTGCCATTTCTCGGCATAACTGCTGGTGTTTGTTTATTTATGTCTTCAGGCTTAGAAATATTTGGTTTTCCCTCCTTGCTAGCTTTAGGAGTTGGTTTACCAATTAGTCTGCTGACTTGTTTATTAGTATGGTTGCAGTTAGGAAGTATGCTCACCTTTGCCCAAACTAAAGGAATGCAATCTCTAGATTTAGATGCCGAGGGATGATTTAAAAGGCTTAACTACAAATTAATTTGTATTACCATGTCAGTAATTAGCCATCATCCTGGAAAATTATGATATTTACTGACACAAGTGCCCAAGTGTCAACAATTTTGCCTTTAGAAAATGGCGACAAGCTTACTCGTCCTGAATTTGAGCGACGCTATGAAGCAATGCCTAACGTCAAAAAGGCGGAATTGATTGAAGGAATTGTTTATATGGCATCTCCTGTACGAGCGAACAAACACGGCAAACCCCACAGTCACATTATGGGTTGGTTAGTTGCTTACGAAGCCGCTACACCAGGGGTAGAAACGCTCGATAACACAACTGTGCGGCTCGATGCTGATAATGAACCGCAACCAGATGCAATATTGAGAATACAACAAGGAGGGCGATCGACAATTAGCAAAGATGATTATGTCGAAGGGGCGCCAGAATTAATAGTAGAAATTGCTGCTTCTAGTGCTTCCTATGATTTACATCAAAAACTAAAAGTTTATCGTCGCAATGGAGTCCAAGAATATTTAGTATGGCGAGTTTATGACCGTCAATTTGATTGGTTTAAGTTACAAGAAGGTGAGTATACCCAACTCGAACCAAATACAGATAATATAGTTTGCTCCGAAGTTTTTCCAGGTTTATGGTTAGCTAAATCAGCATTATTATCCGGAGATTTAGGTAAAGTTTTAGCCGTTTTGCAGCATGGATTATCTATACCAGAGCATAAAAGTTTTGTGGAAAAAGTATCTATTTAGCAAATATTTTTCATAAACTATGACTCAAGAAGATAAAGATTTTTGTTTTTGTACCTTAGCCTTGGGTGAGAGATATCGCTCTCATGCTTTCCTATTAGCTGAAGATATTGAAAAATATTCACCTGGAACCAAGCTGATACTTTTAACGGATAAGCCACATCAATTTACTAAATATTCTCATGTTTTAGCTTTTCCCCACCAACAACAAAGCATTGGCTGTTACCACGATAAAAGATTTGTAATTGCCAAAGCATTATCGCTATTTCATACCTGCATTTTTGTTGATGTAGATCTGCGAATAGTGGATAAAGTAACACCAAATCTAAAATTTCTTCCTGGAATCACAGCAAGAAGTTGTGCCAGTATTGTCAAACATAATAAAATTTACGTTGATTCAGTCAATGACTTGCACAAGCCAAAAAGAATTAGAGATTTGGAAATTGTTAACAAGTTAGCACAAAAATTGGATTTGAATTTAGAAGATAATAATACCCAGTTTGTGATGGAAGTTTTATTTGCAGTCACAAGACAAGATGGGCGGGAAATCGAATTTCTCAAGCACTGGGAAACCATTGCATATTATTGTGAGTTAAACGGTTTTACTTGTGCTGTAGGTTATGCAATAGGATTAGCTGCTGCTAAAGCAGGATTACCAGTTAGATGGGATACTATGGAGGATATTGTTTATTTTAAAGATTGGGTAGAACGACAAAAAATTAAAAAAGGACAAGTAAATCCAGAAGCCAGTTTGATATATTTTCAACAGCATGAAGCAATTGAATACCCCAAGCGTTCGCTCATCAAGAAGGTGGCACTTAGGCTAAATAGAACTATCGGCTATTACTATCGTTCATTGCGCCTAAGACTTGCAACTTTGAGCAATTTTGATTTTTATTACAGATAACAGTGGGGATGGTTGACTGTTGACTGGGGAATAGAGAGACGCAAGAGTGTAGAGAGAATAACTATTAACTCAACACTCAACAATCTCTTTTATTTAGTAATTCTATCTTTGAAGTTGCGGTAATTTAGCTTAAAATTGCTAATTCTTTGTTGAATAAACTTGCTAGTAGACTTTTGCAGAAGCGTTAACTGGCTTGGGCGCGTAAAGGTTTGAGGGCGTTTTTCCGGCGATTTTAAGTAGCGATAATGTAAGAAAACATCGCGGTAAGGGATATCAACATCTTCGCCTCCACAAAGCCGCGTAAAAGCTGAAGAAGATATGCTCATATAGTGTAAATATGTCAACCGCCGACCTTGGTCGTATAGGGTATTATCTACCACATCAAATTGAGAACTCCAGTGATTACCAGTTGCCTGTTCGCACTCATGACAAGCAAAGTTATAATATGAAATGCCGCTTCTCAATACCATGTAGTTAAATAAAGATTGGTCAGGCGCTAAAAAAGCCATAACATCAGCTTCACCTGATTTTAATTTGTCTAACAAGTCGGCTCTAATAGCTGGGGAAAAAATATTTTTTTTGGTGGCAAACCAACCGGCACAAAATATTTTAGACTGCAAATTGTCTATGTTGAAAACTTGTTGAATTTGCTCTGGAGAGGCATCAAGAACAAATTTTAATTCAGATTTATACTGAAAATCGTTGACTACCCAATCATAGGTATCTAATTTTTCATATATGTAATCTACTGGACTCATTAACAAGGTATCTGCATCAAAATAAATAAATCTATCAAAGGGGCCATCAATAGCGCAAAATTTGCGATGCATGGGTAGCTCATAAAGTTCTGGAAAGCCCCATTCTCGCCAAGTTTTTTGCGCTCTGGGGTAATTTTTCCATACCTGAGTAGCAAAATTATCCCAGTAAGCTATGGCATCAGAGTCTTCAAATAAGCTGAGATTATCTCTAGATGCAATCTCAGCTTTTACCTTGTCTAGGCGATCGTTATATGGAAGTATACAAATAGGAATTTTTCTACTAGCATTGGCTTCTATACTATTAAGCAATGCAATTAGTTGATCGTAAACAACATCATTTGCCAGGATGTAAATACCATCAGTCATTGGGATACTCCTAATATTATGTACGGGCAAAAGCAAAGGGAAATAAACGCCTAGTCAGTTTGGTGATAAAGGCAAATTTACCCTCATGAAGATAGCGATAATGTTGCCACAATTCCCAATAAGGGCTACCAGTTTTAATACGCGTTCCAGCCCAATGCAGATATTTTAGTCGTTGTCCTCGGTCGTAAAGCGCGTAGTCTTGCTGTTGGAAATTTCGCGAACCCGCCCAACTACCAGGCCCTCCTCCAGGAATTTTGACGAGATTACCGCGTTTGGCAATTAGCTTGAGAATTAAATAATTGAGAATTGGTTGGTCTGTAACTCCTTCGGAAAAATCAAAATATTCCCGATGCGCTGCACATTCGCGCAAAGTTTCATCCATTTGTTGTTCGGTAATTGTTCCTTTTTTGGAAGCCCAAAAACCGCTGTTGAAAACATCTTCAAGTTGAGTATCTGAAAAAATTTGCTGTTCTTTCACCAATGGCGAAAAAATATTTCGCAGCTTGTCATTGGCGTGATGATAATCACAACAGAAGAAATCTACTTCTGCAAGTTTGTCTAAATTGTCAGAAATTTTTTCAAAAACGACAATATCAGTATCAATATAAATAAATTCATCTAAAGGCCCAAACCACGCCACTAATTTACGCATTTTATTTGGTAAGGCGAGGAAATCTCGATCGAAAATTTCGCCGATGCGTTGGGTAAATTTCTCAATAAATTCTAAATCTGGGAAAATTTGCACGTTGTGTAAGGTAGCAAGTTGCTCTGCTACTTTGTGATAATTTTCATTAAAAGGTATGAGATAAACTGTTACTTCTGGGTCATAGTAACGAATGCTATTGAGTAGGGCGATCGCATTATCGATTACCCGGTCATTGGCAACAATATAAATTCCCCTGCTCATAAATTATCCTTGCTTAATTAACTTAAGTTTCCGCAAAGCTCTTGTGAATAAATTTGGTGTGGGAGCGTCATCATAATTCTTCAAAGGAGTTGTAAATACTGGACGCTTTTCTGGTTCGCGTAAATAACGATAATGAAGAAATAAATCTCGATAGGCAAAGTCAATATTTTCTCCAGCACATACCGCTTGGGTGAGATTAGGAGGAATACCAATATAATGAATGTAAGTTAGTCGATTGCCTTTGTCATATAAAATATGTTCTCGTTCTTCAAAATGTTTTGATGTTGCAGAACATCCTGTTTTGAGATTTTCTGGTAGTTCGCGAGCAAAGTTATAAGTAGAAAGCTTAGATTTCATCACCATGTAATTAATCAGTGGTTGTTCCCCAGCACCTTCATATAAAATCTCTGCTTCACCGTTTTGTAAATTGGATATCAGCCAATTCCTTTGCTCTGAATCAAATATTCCTCGTTTTGAACCATAAAATCCAGAACAAAATATTTCTGAATCAATACGCTGTTGTTCAAAAACTTCTAGCAATTTTGGAGATTTAACATTGTATATTTTACTAACGTCTTTGAATTGGAAATCATAGACGACAAAATCATGGGTATCTAGCTTTTCAAACACCGGATCGAGTGAATTCATCACCAAGGTGTCTGCATCTAGATAAATAAATTTATCGAAAGGCCCATCAAAAGCACAAAAACGACGATGAGCGCCATAAAGACGGGATTTATTGCGATTCAATCGTTCTGGTGCTGCTGAGAGCATAAATCGATCCCAGCGATCGATTGATTCTTGGTTATCGTAAATAAATACATTAGGGCGATTAGCTATTTCCTCAGCAATTCGCTGTGTGCGATCGTCAAAAGGATAGATACAAACTGGAGTTTCTTTACCTAAAATTACATCAATACTGTTGAGTAAAGCTACCAGTTGATCGAAAACATAATCATTGGCTAGTGTACAAATACCATTCATAATTTATGAGTGTTGAACAACAAAGTCTGACAACCAGTTAAGCAGATTTAGTTTGTGTAAGATGATTTGACGTGCTTCGGCGATCGCATCTTTAGCCTGATACCAAGCATCAGGTGTTGCTGTCACTTCTTGGATGTAAGCAATGCCTTTTTCATCTAAACTGGGCAATCTTAAAAAACTACCCGGTGGCAATAATTTATCAGCAGCCGGGCCACCATAATATATTGGCAAACACCAAGCAAGCAAACTATCCCAAAGTTTCTCACTTACATACCAATTATTCTCAGCATAGTTTTCAATTGCTAAATTGTAATAGTATGGCGCCATCCCATACCATTTATTACTTAATTCTCCCGATTTGTTTGCCCATTGTGGTAAATTACGCCCATACAAATCAAACTTAATGCCACTCGATTGTAGCGATTGTAAAAAGTCTAAACGTTGGCGATGGTTGGCTGTGCGGTTAATTCCTGAAGTAATCCAACTACATGGAGCAACTTTTTGGGGAGGTGGCATTTCATTCAAATCTTGAAATGTATTTGAGTGATACCAAATAGCGGGCATATAATCGGGAGTAGGGGCAAAATCATCAGGCCCAGAAATGTAGCCACAATATTTCTGAGCTTCTTGATAATTATGTTTAGTTATTTCTAAAACTTCATCTAAAGGCGGTTCTCTTAGTAAATAAATAATCCGTTCCTTAGGAACGCCACGGAGTAGAGAATCAACATTAACGGCTGATTTTTGCTGGCGTTTGCGTAAGCTATCTAACCAAGATTGTTTCGGTGTTGGTTGGGGAAAATCAAATTGATACATTAGCAGAAAATCAGGTTTTGCTGCTATTGCTTGCATTTGCATATTGCCCCAAATTCCAAATTGATGCGGGGTTTGTTGCCAAAGCCAATCGGCTCTAGTTTCTAAACCTCGATAACTGCTAATCATACCTACTGTAATATTCATATTAATAATTTGGATAGTGAGAAATTGAGACGCGGGGACAAGGAGAGAAGTTGGAGCGGAGGTTTCCTCCGATCCAAACTTCGGAGGACGCGGGGACGCGGAGAGGAAGAAAATTAGAGATTATGAAGTTTTAGAAGAATGGGTATTAATTGTCCATTGTTCAGGGTGTGAAATCATAGCTACTATTTGACTGAGTAATTCTTCACATTGCCTGTCTAAATCAAAAGCTTGCTCTTTGCTTAAGTAACCACATCTGGTAGCAATCTCAATCCAGGTTTGAGTTTCAGCAGCTTCGGTTTCAGCATCACTCAGCTTACTGATAAATGCTGCTGGATACCTTCTTTTTCGCCAAGACTCAGAAATATTAGCTGCTACAGAACGAGATGAACGTCTTATTTGATCTGTGAGTGAGTAGCGTTCTTCTATTGGAAAATTTTTAGTTAATTCAAAAATTTTCATTGCTACATTTATTGCATTTTGCCATACTCTTAACTCCTTAAATGAACGAATATTTACCATTTATAAACTCCTCATCACTCTAAAGATCCGAATTTTATTTCTTTTCTCTCCGCGTCCCCGCGTCTTTATCCGATAATCGGAGGACGTAGAGATTCGTCAACGTAATTCATGATTTTTGCGGCTCGATTTTCCCAAGAAAATTGCTTTACAAATTCGATGCTATCTGGATAACCTTCAATTTTTCGGGGATGAGTTTCTAAGACTCGCTTCAAACTTTCGGCAAATTTGTTGGGGTTATCTGGCTCACACCAAGCAGCTATGGCTTGGGTATTTTGAAATTCAGTTAATGATGGAATTTCTGTAGCGACGATAGGAGTTCCAGAGGCGAAATAGTCAAATAGTTTTAAGGGAGATGTGAAAGTTGCAGCTTTTCCCGAACAATGGGGATGAGCTAAAACATCCGCTGCTTGTAGCAAAGATGCTAATTCGTTGTGCAAGATATAGCCCAAAAATTTAATGTTGTGAACCTGTTTTTCTTTGACTAATTGCTGGTAGTATTCGACTTCTGTAGGTTTACCACCTGCACAAACGAATTGCACATTTGGCATTTCTTGAGCTACATCTATTAGCACATCAATACCTTTAAATTGCTGTATGGCTCCTGCATAAACTACCAATTTTTGGCTTTCATCTCGCAATAGTTTTTGACGCCATTCTGCGGCTTTTTCTGGTTGTCTTTCCATAAATAAGCGATTAAAACCGTTATGCAGCGTAATTAGTTTTTCTGGCGGCATACCGTTTTTAATCATGCTTTCACGGATAGTTTCTACAACTGTGACGGCAATTTGTAACAGCGGATTGTTAACTATTTCTGGATCGAATGGTTTTTCTTCGTGATGGTGATGTTCGTAAATCGCCGGAACGCCATTTTTAATGGCAGCTTTAACAAAATTCCAGTTGCGACTGTGGACGAGTTTGGCAGTTGGAAGTATATGGAACGGTAAATAATATTTGCAGGCAATGGTGTTAGAATCTGTGAATTTGCTGTGGAAATGGTCAATTGGCCAAGGCATCGGTAAGGGGGCAACTTTTAATTTGTCATGAAGGTTGTAATATTGAATAAGTTCTGTTGGTGTTTTTTTCGGTCGAAAAGGACGCGCTAGATTCACTAGGTTAATGGGATTTACTTTCTTGTCAGGGTATACCAAAACTGTGGAATAACCCAAGTTGGCGGCAGCATTAGCAGCATTTGTAGATTGCACTAAATGAGCCTCTGGCTGGGGCAATTCTTCACCAATGAAGTAAATATAATGTTTTTTATTATTAGGATTTTTCATAATTTTACCCGTTAATACTATCCTCAAACTTTTCTAAATTATTAATTAGATATATGGCAGACTCATAACTTTCAGAAAGAAATTGAATTTGTTCTTCAAGGCTGTAAATTAAATTATTAGATAGAGAGCGGAGAGAGGTAAGAATGAGATTCAGGGAAGTGCGAAATTCGGCTGATATTTGATTAAAATTTTGATAATGGCTACTGATAACGTTCTGATTTTCGTCGGAAATTGAAAGCATTTGCCCCCTAATTTGCGAGTTAATCACGTCATCAAAAACATCAATGGTGTTGAGAATTCTCCAAGCTGATTTGTAAGAGTCTTCAATTAATTCTTGCCGTTCTTGGGCATCATCTACCAAGTCATCAAGTAATAAACGCAAAAATCCAATCATTGAGTTCAATTGCGTCCGAATTTCGTGAGAGATGCGGAGCAAGCTTTGATTTTGTTTGGTAACAGTTTCAGGACGTTCCGCAAATTGCATTGAGTAGAGGCGTGAGTAATAACCACCTTTTTGTAAAAGTTGTTCGTGGGTTCCTACTTCTACTACTTGTCCTCGATCTAATACGGCAATTCGATCCGCTTTTTGGACTGTAGAAAGGCGGTGAGCAATTACTAATGTGGTACGATCGCGGCTGAGTTCATCGAGTGCAGTTTGCACTAAACGTTCGGAAACAGTATCTAAAGCGCTGGTGGCTTCATCTAAAATCAAAATTTCGGGATTTTGCACTAATGCGCGGGCGATCGCTAATCTTTGCCTTTGTCCCCCAGATAACATCACGCCGCGATCGCCAATTAAAGTGTCAAATCCCTGAGGCAATTTGCTAATAAATTCATAAGCATTCGCCCGCTTGGTGGCTGTAATAATTTCATCGTCTGTCGCCTCAGGGCACCCATAGGCGATGTTATTCTTTACCGTATCATTAAAAAGAAAGGTATCTTGACTGACAATTCCCATCCGCTTACGCAGGGATACCACATCAAATTCCCGTAAATCGATGCCGTCAATGGTAATAGCACCAGCGATGGGATCGTAAAATCTTGGCAAAAGATCTGCTATCGTCGATTTTCCAGCACCAGAACCGCCTACTAATGCTAAAGTCGTGCCACGCGGTAAATATAAATTTACATCTTTGAGAACTAACTTTTCATGACCGGGGTAAGCAAAGCACAAAGAATTAAAGGATACTCCCTCTTGTAATTTTGTGTAGGGAAGCTTACCCTTGCTCATGAATGGCTTATCATCCAAAGTTAAAAACTCATTTGCCACATCCACACTAGCGGCGGTACTAGCAAAGTTACTGCGAATAGTATTAAGTTGAGAAAGTAATGGCAAAACTCGCAGCAACACTAATAAATATGTCAAAAGTACGGTGGAAAGGGAAGAAACTTCATTAGCAAAAAAGGCTTTACTCAAAATTACAATCATCAGCAAAGCTGTAATCCCCATAACTTCACCTATGGGTGTGATTGCTTCTGAATTAACCTGAGATTGGAAGTCTGCTTTTTCGCGATCGCGGATTAATTTTTTAATCCGTTGAAATTCTTTTTCTTCATTTCCTGTGGCTTTAACTAACCGAATCCCGTTCAATGTCTCCAGCACAGAAATTGAATATGCTTTCGACATTTCACTGAGCATTTTACCAAAAACTTTAGAACGGGAAATAGTATATTGGTTTACTAATGTCACTAATGACAGCAACAGCGTAGCTGCGATTGTCAATTGCCAAGAAATTGACAGCAATAAACCAACAAAAACTAAAATTGTAATTCCCAAAATCACTATTTTAACTGTACTACCTACAGCACTGGCAGCACGTCCAATTTCTCCACCCAAACGGTTAATTAAATCACCAACCTTGGTTTTGGCATAATAATCTATATCAATTTCTAGTAATAACTTCAATCCTGCTTCTCGCATATCGGCTGTTAGCTTGCGAGTCAGGGAACTCGACGCCAAGGCGCTAGCATAAGTAGCTAAATTTTTTAAAATAATTGTGAATATAATTGCCCCAGCCATTATCCCTATCCGATAATTTTCTGGAGCATTATCAAACGGAGATATCATCTTTTTCAGGATGGGAGGCGCACTAGTTAAATCTACTTCTTGTCCGACAATTTTTAAAACCACCGGCACAATTAAAGCTGTGCTAATACCATTAAATAAAGCTCCAGAAAATCCTAACAATATTGTCAGCAGAATCAAACCTGGATACGGTTTTGCGAATCTTAGTAGTAGTTTTCTGGTAGACATGGGATATTTTGATTAATATGATTCACAACTTGGCAATTACTGATTTTAGTGTAGAAGCCATAGCCTCTATGCTATAGTGTTCCACACATCTTTGTCTTGCTTTAATACCTTGCTGGTTTGCTGATTCTAAATTGTGAAAAATAAATTGAATTTTTTCAGCAAGTTGTTCGGGACAAGCAGGCTCAACTAAATAACCAGTATCAGCTACAATTTCGGGAATATCTCCAACACGCGTTGATAATATAGGTTTAGCCATTGCCATTCCATCTGTCAACTTTAGAGGAAATTGTGCGCGAGTTTCTGGAGTATCTCGCTGGGGAACAACTACAATATGAGCTGCTGCTACTAAATCAGGCATAACATCAGTTGGATACTTTGGTAGTTTAATAATCCAACGTCCCCATTGTTGTTGAAGTTGGCGATCGTAATCATCATAGGGGCTACCACCCACAATCACCAATCTCAAGTCTGGCTGATTAATTTTATCTAACGCTATGAGAACATCTTCTAAACCTTTATAAGGTCTTGGCGCACCGGGAAACATTAAAATTCGATATTCAGATAAACCATAACGGCTTCTACTTGATTCAGCATCATATTCAGCCGGATCGAATAAAGAAGTATCCTTCCCATTGGGAACAAATGCACCGCCAAACCGCTGCTGCAAAAATTTAGTATGCACCGTCACAGCATCAGCTTGATTTATCAAACCTTCCATCCATTTCACATACAAAGGATGATGAGGGTTTCTCAGTGCGCTGTCTGGTTTGAACAAGTCTCTCACTAATTGTTTTGGTGCAGGATGATAACGCCAATCATCGCCACCGTGCCAACTCATTTCCCAATCATCTATATCTAGAATTAAGGGTTTTTTGCTGAATATTTTCTTGAGTATGGCAACTCCAAAACTCGCTACTTGGGGTTTGATGGCATAAATTATATCTCCATTAATTTTGGGCAATAAATCGTGGACTTGTCCAAAAAAATCTGGAAAAATTTTACCTGGAAAATAGTAAACTTTTAACTCTGGCGGCAAATTTCGATATAAGTTATTTCCAAATAAAAACCCCATAATTTCAACTTCATATCCTAATTTTATTAGGGCTGTTGCTATCAAGTATGCACGTAAAATAGCTGCACTTGATAAATCTGAAACCAACAGGGATATTTTTGAAAATTTTTTCACTATTTTTCTAATAATTTTTATAAATTAAGAATTTAGAATTCAGGAGTCAGGACTCATAAGTCAGAATTTTGTACAACTTATGGATATATTATTCTGAATTCTGAATTCTGTATTCTGACTCCTTTTTATTTAGTGCGCCAAGGATTTGTAACTTGATTCGGTAAAAATACTTTAGCGAATCTATCAAAAATCCTTGTGTACAAGGAACGGGTAATATTTTTGGCATACTGGGGTCGATAAGGATAGGTACAATGAAGGACTTTAATTTCATCCTCGACATTATAAGCATCCTGCCATTTACTGAGATAATTATAGGTAGGTGGTAATATTTTCATGTGAGGGCGGACAGATGCGATCGCCGAAGCAAAAGCCCCTTGATCTTTTAAAAGCAATTTATCTTGGTTATTTTTGACAATCTCAAAATAATATTGAAATTTATCGAAAAATACCTTGTTGATTTCTGTTTTCCGAAAAGCTATAAAACCGCCATTATATTGCACGCTATCTTCTTGTAAGGGTAAGCCTACAAATTGCAGAATTGGCAAAACATGTGGCAAAAGTTCCTCTTGTTTACCACGCAATAAATTTGTTGCTTTAACGATAGAAGGTTGCACATCTTCAGTTAATAAAAAATCATATTCATCCATATACTCAAATACATCGTTGATATCGGAAAGCAAACAAATATCTGAGTCTAAATAAATAGTTTTATCAAATTCTGAGGCAGCATAGAGAGCCAGTTTTGCTTGCCGCGATGCTAAAACAGTATTTTCATTCGTAGGGACAGGCTTTAAAATTACATTTTTGAAAGCCTTCAGTAAGGGATAGAGAATTGGTGGAACTTGGTCAATTAAAATAATTATTGGTTCCTGATGGAATTTTCTAACCGCAGCTAAGAAATGAATACAATCCTGAAAAGGATAAAGCCCAGTTAAAATTGTAATAAATCCTCTAGTTCCTGTTGGCATAATTTCAATAAATAATGATTATTACTTGTTATTCAGTCTTGGTGTAGTAAATCGGGAAAATTTACTCTAGGTTTCCTTATAATTAAGTCCAGCAAAATACAGATTTGGAAAATATCAACTTGAAAATTTATTAATTTTAACGAACAAAAATAATCAATTAAATCTAGCTTTGTATTTGTAGAATTTCCCAGAGAAATTTTACTGATTAATTCATCTGAAGTTGACTTTATTTAAGTATAATTACCGTAAAAGCACGGTTGTATATTATCATAGTTAAAATTGCACTAAAGCGAGCGCATATTAAGTATAAATACTTGACAAGCGTCGTCCAGTTAGCATTATTACTTACTTAAATGTGAGATTGCTACTCAGTAAAGAACATTTATGTTGTAAGGGAGACAGAGGTAATGCAGGTAATCCGTCTGGAAGCACTCTCAGACAACTATATATTTTTGTTACACGACTCTAAACAAAACATCGCTGCTGTTGTCGATCCAGCGGAGGCTCAACCAGTATTAAAGAAACTAGCGGAGTTGAAAGCTGAGTTGGTAGCAATTTTCAATACGCACCACCATAACGATCACGTAGGTGGGAACAAGCGGTTAATGGAACAATTCCCGCAATTGATAGTTTATGGGGGAGCCGAAGATCGCGGTAGAATTCCCGGACAGCAGGTATTTTTGCAAGAAGGCGAACGCGTCCAGTTTGCAGGCCGCATAGCTGAAGTAATCTTCGTTCCCGGACATACCCGCGCTCACATAGCTTACTACTTTCCCCCCGAAAAACCCGGCGAGACGGGCGAATTATTTTGTGGCGATACCTTATTTTCTGGAGGTTGCGGTCGCTTGTTTGAAGGAACGCCAACACAAATGGTAAATTCTTTAAGCAAAATTCGCTCGCTACCCGATGATACACGTGTTTGGTGCGCCCACGAATACACCCTAAAAAATCTGAAATTTGCCTTGAGTCTGGATGGCGACAACACAGACTTACAAAAATACTTCGATAAAGTCCAGGTTCATCGGAATCGAGGAGAAGCCACCATACCCTCACTCCTGGGAGTTGAGAAGCGCACTAATCCCTTTTTACGTTGGGATAACCCATCATTACAATCAGCTGTTAACAGCAACGATGCAGTCCAAACCTTTGCACGTATCCGGGAAATGAAAGATAACTTTTAGTTATTGGGGATTGGGCATTGGTTATTCTCCGCGTCGCCGCGTCTTTGTGTCCCCGCGTCTTCCAATCTCCCCAGTCCCTTCAACTTTCTAAGGCGAATAGTTGCGATCGCCCCCTGCGTTTCGCTAGGATCTGTAAGCTTTAGGGTATTGGCAAAGCCGCTCTTAATACAGCACGGCGAAAGCCAAATTAATCATATCTTACAGGAAAAACGAAAAACGATGGCGAAACGCGTGCAGTTAGTTTTAAATCAGGATATCAGTAAGCTGGGAAAATCTGGCGACTTAGTGGAAGTAGCTCCTGGCTACGCTCGTAATTATCTGATTCCTCAGAAATTGGCTATCCATGCCACTCCTGGTATTCTCAAGCAAGTAGAACGCCGTCGCGAACAAGAACGTCAACGGCAATTAGAACTCAAGCAACAAGCTCTCGAACAAAAAGCAACTCTAGAAAAAGTTACCAACTTAACAATTGCCAAGCAAGTTGGTGAAAACGAAGCTATTTTCGGTACAGTTACCAGCCAAGATGTTGCAGATGCAATTAAAGCAGCCACCGGTCAAGAAGTAGATCGTCGCGGCATTACCATTCCCGATATTAACCACCTTGGTACTTATCAAGCTGAAATCAAGCTGTTTTCAGAAGTAACAGCGCAAATTGATATTCAAGTCGTGGCTAGTTAAGTTAGGCGGGGGGATGAGGAGATGGGGAGACAAGGGGACAAGGAAGGGGACAAGGGGACAAGGAAGGGGACGCGGGGACACGGGGACGCGGGGACGCGGGGACAAGGAGAATAACTCCTAACTCCTAACTCCTAACTCTTAACTCCTAACTCCTAACTCCTAAGTCTTAACTCCTAACTTATAACTCCCCACTCCCAACTAGCAAAATTTCACTACTAAAATCGTTTTATGGCTGAAGAACTGAGTTTTCAAGGGATAGGTAGCGATCGCTTACCACCCCAAAATATTGAGGCGGAAGAAGCGATTTTGGGGGGTATTTTGCTAGATCCGGAGGCGATTAGTCGAGTTAGCGATCGCCTCGTTGCTGAGGCTTTTTATATTAGCGCTCACAAAGATATTTATCAAGCAGCAGTCAGGCTCCACGCACAAGGTAAACCCACAGATTTGCTGTCAGTTACAAGTTGGCTAACTGACCATGATTTACTGGCGCGAATTGGTGGTAGAAATAAATTAGCAACTTTGGTAGACCGCACAGTTTCAGCTGTGAACATTGACGCCTTAGCTCTTTTAGTAATGGAGAAATACCTGCGGCGACAATTAATTAAAGCTGGCAATGAAATTGTGCATCTCGGTTACGAAACGGAAACCGAATTAGCAATAGTTTTAGACCAAGCAGAACAGAAAGTTTTTGGCGTTACTCAAGAGCGTCCGCAATCAGGTTTAGTTCACATTGCAGATACTTTAATTAATAATTTCCAGGATATTGAAGATAGAAATCAAGGCATCGCCTTACCTGGAATTCCCTGCGGATTTTACGATTTAGATGCTCTGACTAGTGGCTTTCAACGTTCTGATTTAATTATTGTCGCTGCCAGGCCTGCAATGGGAAAAACGGCCTTTTGCCTCAACCTTGCTCACAATATCGCTGCTTCTTATAAATTACCAGTTGCTGTTTTTAGTTTAGAAATGTCTAAAGAACAGTTGACACAACGTTTATTAGCTAGCGAGGCACAAATTGAAAGTGGTTATCTGCGGAGTGGACGCCTTAGCCAAACACAATGGGAACCTTTAAGCCGTGCTATTGGTGTCCTTTCCGAGGTACCAATTTATATTGACGATACGCCGAATATTACAGTTACACAAATTCGTAGTCAAGCAAGGCGACTGCAAGCAGAACAGGGAACTGAATTAGGATTAGTTGTAATAGATTACTTACAATTAATGGAAGGAGCAGGCGATAATCGCGTACAAGAATTATCAAAAATTACGCGTCAACTCAAAGGTTTAGCGCGTGAATTAGCTGTACCAGTTATTGCTTTATCTCAGTTAAGTCGGGGTGTGGAATCTCGTACTAATAAACGCCCAATGTTGTCAGATTTACGTGAAAGTGGAAGTATTGAACAAGACTCAGATTTAGTAATAATGTTATACCGCGATGAATATTACTCTCCAGATACTCCCGATCGCGGCATTGCAGAAGTGATAATAGCTAAACACCGCAACGGCCCTACAGGTACTGTAAAACTTTTATTCAATCCACAATTTACCAAGTTTCAAAATCTTAAAATTTGAACTGGGCATTGGGCATTGGGAGTGTTGACTGTTAAGTGAGGAGTTAGGAGTTAGGAGTTAGGAGTGAGCAATTATTCTTCTTGTCCCCGTGTCCCCGTGTCCCCGTGTCCCTGCGTCCCCGCGTCCCCGCGTCCCCGCGTCTCCCGATGCCCCATGCCCCATGCCTAATTTTTACTTAACTCCTAGCAATTCCACATCAAACAGCAACGTAGCGTTGGGTGGAATTACGCCACCTGCACCACGAGAACCATAACCTAACTCTGGCGGGATGATTAAGTTACGACGACCGCCTACTTTCATTGTGCTAAGTCCTTCGTCCCAACCTTTGATTACTTGTCCGACGCCGATTTTAAATTTGAAAGGTTGACCGCGATCGCGCGAACTATCAAACTTAGTACCATCTTGTAAAGTGCCGGTATAGTGAACCTCTACGGTTTGTCCGCGTTCAGGAGTCGCCCCAGTCCCCTCTTTTAACTCGACGTACTTCAATCCAGAGGGGGTAGTGACGGCATTGGCATCAGACATAGTATCACTCGCAATTAAGATATTGTTTTCAGTTAAAATTGTGGGCGCTGGCGGCGTTGAGGTTAATTGGTCAGCAATGGCAGTATTCTGTTTACTGCCTACTTGCCCCACAACCAAAAGCACAACAAACACCGCTATGAACGCCACACTCAGGAAAATTGGTTTCAAAATTCAGTTCTCCCTACTTAGGTAGCCTGGTCAAAACATTACCAACAGAACACATTTAGTTTAAATCAGAAAGGGCAACCTAGCGCCAAAGCTTATTTTCTAAATCGCGCACTTGACGCTCTAAACGGTCAATTCTACCCCGAAGTTCGTCCACTTCCGACTGCCGAGCCACCCCCAAATCCTGCATCATATTTCGCATTTGCCGTTGCATTTGGGCGTCCAAGTTTCCTTGCTCCGACTTTAACTGCTGGGCAATATCATCTATAACTGCCTTGGCTTGTTCGGGATTGAGCTTACCATCTTTGACCAAATCATCGCTGACTTGCCGCAATTTTTCTGCAACTAAAGACGTTGTGCCAAGACCCACCATCATTAGTTGTTGCAACCAGTTGTTGCTGTCCATACTCCGTATCCTCTTAAATTTATTTCAAACACCCGACCTTAGCTCCTGAGTGTACGCGATCGAGCTATGCTGGAAGCGTAGTTACTCTAGCCTACAACTCTATTCTGGCAAATTGACGAACGCAGGCATCAAAGAACGTGGTTATAGAACTCCTCAAGTTTAAAGTTGCTCCTGATTTACAGGAAAATTTTATCCACAAAGATGCAGAAATTTGGACAACAGCCCTAGCTGAGTATCCTGGATTTCTGGGTAAAGAAGTTTGGCTCAACCCCAACGACGCCTCAGAAGTTATCTTTATTATTCGTTGGGAAAGTTTTGACCACTTGGATGCTATACCCGAACAAGAATTAGAAGCTATTCAAGCAAAGTTCGTCCAAGCAGTGGGAAAATTTTATCCAATTGTGGAGTCTGCGGAGTATCAAGTTTTGAAAGGATTGGCTGACTAGAAGTCGCTACTACACAAAGTTTAGTCCACAACAAATATTCAGCTAGATGCTGGTTGTAATATATTCTTTAACAACCTGTAGTCATTCGCACTAATTATAGCTAGGATAAAAATTGTGTAAATTTTTTATCTTTGAGCTACAGTATTGCTGATTATACAGGTAAAACTACTGGCATGGAAACTAACGAGTTAAAGTTTGTCTTAAAGTTATTGGGATTTAACGATTATCGAGCAGGGCTTAATGCCTTTGATAGTTTTAAAACCGAGAAAAATAAAATTTGTAAAGCATTAGGCGATCGCGAACTGGTAGACTATACCCGCGAGATTACCGCAGTCAAAATTTTACCGCCTGGTCAAGCCGTACTCAAAGATCCAGCCCAAGTACCCATTGCAGACAAAGAACTCAAGGTACTAGAGCAAATCGCTAAAGCTTCCGGTAAAATCGCTCCCAGCAAAATCACTTCAGCAAAAAAAGCTGCGGAACGAGATGAGATATTGGAAGTGTTGAGCGATCGTGGTTTGATTGAAGCTGAAAAAGGAATTAAAAAAAATAAACCTGAAGTTTGGCTGACTGAAAGAGCAATTGAGTATTTACGGGATGACTATAACCCTAACAAAGGTGTTCAACCTGCCATTAGCTTAGAACTTCTAGGTAATTATCTACGCTTTTTACGAAAAACTCTGCGCGTGAAGCCAGAGGAAGTTTCTACTGCGCTACCTACCGTCAATACCGCCGATAAACAAATCAGCGATGAAGAAATTTTACAACTTATTGAGAAATTAGACCGAGAATTGGGGACTGACAATTATTTGCCTATTTTTCATCTGCGGGATAAATTACAACCGCCATTTTCACGAGATGAATTAGATAAAGCTTTATATCGTCTGCAAGCAAGCGATCGAATTGATTTGAGTTCTCTATTAGATCCCACACCCTACACTCCAGAACAAATTGATACTGGAATTTTACAAAAGGTGGGTGGTTCGCTGTTCTTTATCACTGTGAACTAACAATACACACACTTTTTTCATCAAAATTAAGTTTGCTCAATCATCCGAATTAATTATGGCATCTATCAACGACATTATTAAACGCGAGGTTAATCCGTTTGACCTAGTAAATTTGAGGACGGGTAATTTTTGGGTTCCAAATCATGAATTAGAGTCTGTAGTTGAGTCAATTCATCAAGAGGCAATAACAGAAATTGAAGGATTTCTCGATTTAGTAGCTAGAGATAATCGTAGTCGTACTGTTTTACTTGTAGGTGATTCTGGTTCTGGCAAAAGCTATCTTTTAGGTAGATTAAAACGCACCTTTAATTCAAAAGCTTTTTTTGCTTATATCGGCCCTTGGGTTGATAACGATTATATGTGGCGTCATCTGCTAAGGAATACAGTTGATAGTTTAATTCAAGTACCAGAAGGACAGGAGGAGTCTCAGTTAATATTGTGGCTTAAAAATTTATCTGTATTCACAAAAACCAATCTAAAAAAGCAGCTTTTTAATGATAACTTTTGGCAATTATTATTAGGCGATCGCCAAAAATTTATTAATCATCTCAAAAAGACCTATTTAAAAGCAGGTATCTACAATCCTGATGTTTTTTTTGGAGTGTTACACGATCTCACAGATCCAGAACTGTACCCTTTAGCCTGTGAATGGTTAAGAGGAGATAATTTAAGCGAAGAATCAATGCAAGCTTTGAGACTTAGACACTGCATTGATACAGAAGACGCAGCAAAGAATATTTTAGCTAATTTTGGTAAAATTTCTACTGCAACTCAACCGATTGTCTTATGCTTAGATCAAGTTGAAACCTTGCCAAATTGGACTTCTAATCCTCAACCTTTATTTAATATAAATACTACTATCCATAGCGAAAATCTGAAAAATTTTCTAATTATTATCAGTATAGTCACCAATGGTTGGAAGCAAAGTTATCGTTATATTCAACAGTCAGATAAAGCTAGAATTGAGCGATTAATATCACTAAAATCTATTAACTTCAATCAAGCAGAAGCACTTTGGGCTTACAGATTACAATCTCTACATCAAGAAGCTAATCCTAAACCCGATTCACATATTTTTCCTTTGAAAAGACAATTGTTAGAGGAAAATTTTCCTGGCGGTAAAACTATGCCAAGAAATGCGTTTGTTCTTGGAAGATTAGAGTATCAGGAATATAAACTTTCATTGATTGATGACCCTACAAAGACACCCGATGAAAACCCCCCAATTAATGAAGAAGAAAGAGAACAGGCTGAGTTTCAACTAATCTGGCAGCAAGAATATAAAAAAGTTCAGTTTAAGATAGCTAAAGTATCTCTTTTAGCAGCACCTGACCTCATACAGATGGTGCAAGAAACTTTAGAAGCATTACAAGTACAGGCAATTAAGCCTAAACTAATCAGTGGTACTTATGCAAGCTATTCGTTAAGTTATCAACTGCCATCTAAACGAGAAAATATAGGAATAGTTTGGACAGAAGATGCGAATATGAAAAGTTTTTTTAATGTGATGAACGCTTGTCAAAAAACTATTCAACAAAATCTTTGTCAAAGTCTATATTTAATTAGAATTGGAAGTGTAGGAAATGCAAAACTCGCTGGATATAAAATCTATAGTCAGATTTTTACTGGTACTAAGCATATTCACATTAAACCAAATCTTGCTTCAGTTCACCACTTAGCGACATACCATAACTTAGTTAATTCTGCACTTGCTCAAGAATTAGTTGTTGCTGGTAAAACTATTAACTTACCTGCATTACAATCTTTAATTCGGGAGTCGAAAATTTTGGAACAATGTACTTTATTGCAAGAATTAGGAATTGTTGCTAAGCAAAAACCCGATCCAGATAAGAGAACTAAAGATTTGCGACTAGTCAAAGATTTCTTGTTGAATTTAGTAAAAACCCAAGGTTATATGGGAGTGCCTACTTTAATTTCACAAGGAGTTAGTCAATTTTCTTACGTGGAAGAAACTGAAACTCAACATTTAATTGACTTATTATGCCAGGAAAAGAAAGTAAAAATTATTAACCCTAAATCTAAGTTGGAAGACCAGTTAATCCGTTTACTCACTAACTAAATAGATTAACTTTGATACAATTTTAGCCAATGCACTACCTAACAGAAGCTTCTGAAATCCAGACACAAATTGCAAAATTCGCCTTGGCTAAAGTGCTGTGGTTAGATACAGAAGTAGCTAATTGGAATACTCCATATCCTAAACTATCATTAATTCAGATATTAGCAGAACCCACAGATTCTACAGGAAAGTTTGCTTATGTTTTCGATGTGTTGAATAAACCTGATTTGATTGCACTGTTTATTCAGCAAATCATGGTTAATTCTCAAATTGAGAAGGTATTTCACAATGCAAGTTTTGATTTAAAGTACTTGGGTGAAAAATCAGCACAAAATATTACCTGTACCCTGAAGTTAGCAAGAAAGATTACCCTGAAAAAGTTACAAACATCGAATTTAAAACTGAAAACTTTAGCAGCGGAACTTTGTCAATTTTCTCATGTCGATTCAGAAGAAGGTAGAAGTGACTGGGGAAAGCGTCCTCTGAGTGACAAGCAGCTACATTATGCGGCTATGGATACAGTCTATTTGGCTGCTGTTCATCGTCGGTTATTAGAAATTGATAACCCTGATTTTGTAAGTAATATTTTTAAAATTATGCCTAATGATTCCAAAAATATATCTTTAACAGCTACTAAAGTCAGAGTTGCGTTTGAATGTCCTCGGCTATTTTATTTACATCAAAAATTTGGCGGTAATACTTTATTTATACCACCAGATAATCAAATTGGTATTGGTAATAGTTTTCATAACTTGGCTGATAGTTTTATTAAGTTAGCTGTTGGTGAATCAAGATTTACAGAAATCTTCAAAACTAGTACATCCCAATTAAACATAGACGAAATTGCCTCTCTTATGCAACAGCTTTTTTATGAAATTAAATTTTCTGCTTATCTAGAAAAAGCTGTTGAACAAGACGCAAGTGCAGCGCAACCACTGTACAAAGTTTGGCAAGGATTACAAGGATTAATCCGACGCTTTGCAGAATTACTTGTTGTTAATCGACGTTATTGTAGTGCAGAAGCAGTTATTCGCAACACTTTTGTTTCTCAAGAACGTAAGCTTGAGCATTATTTTCAATTACCCGATCGCACGCAACAAAGAGTAGGAGGAGAATTTGATTGTTTGGTCTATAATTTTGAAGTTAAGCGATTATGCGTACTTGAATTTAAAACTTATCAACCAGTAGATCCATCAGCACAATTAGCTCAAGTTGCTCTTTATAGTTATATGCTTTGGCATCAGAAAAAAGTAGCAGTTGATTCGGCAGTTTATTGTGTTTTGCCAGAGTTTAAAGAGTATCAATATTCTTGGGAACAGCTAGAAAATAACGTGCATCAATTGATTCCCTATAAATTACACCAGATGCAACAATGGTTAAGTTGGGAACCACCTCATCCCAATTCACCACCGCTAACAACTCAGCCTTATCTATGCGAAATTTGTCCTCAACAGCAAAAGTGTCAGACTTTTTTTGTTTCGCCTAGTTTAGCATCTAAAGATGAGAAAAATGGCGGGCAAGATGCCCACACCACAAGAACAAATTCTGTTGATGCTGATGCGATTGGTGGAGAGTTGGTTACGACTTTGCAATCATTTGGCATTAGTGTAGATTATCACGGTGCTGCTGTTGGGCCGGCTTTTATTCGAGTGAAACTTAAGCCTCATTTAGGTGTGAAAGTTAATGCACTTTTGAAATTGTCAGCGGATTTACAAGTGCAGATGGGGTTAGCAAATCCGCCGTTAATTGCGCCGCAAGCTGGTTATGTTAGCGTTGATTTACCTCGTCCAGATCGGCAAATTGCCAGTTTTGAAGAGTATATTCAGCCGCAATTTTTACCTCCAACAGTACCTATAAAAATTGCGATCGGGTTGAATATTGAAGGAGAGTTAGTAGAGGCTGATTTATCCGATGCGAATACCTGTCATTTTTTAGTTGGTGGTACAACTGGTAGTGGTAAGAGTGAATTTTTACGATCGCTCCTCCTCAGTCTCCTCAATCGTCACTCTCCGCAACACCTGAAAATTGCCCTAGTTGACCCCAAGCGAGTCACATTTCCAGAGTTTGAGAAAATGCCTTGGTTGTATTCACCTGTTGTTAAAGATGGCGATCGGGCGATCGAACTCATGGATGAATTAGTCGCACAGATGGAATCGCGTTACCATCACTTTGAAAAAGCTGGGTGTGCCGATTTAAGTACTTACAATCAACGCTCCACTCAGATTTTACCTCGTATTGTCTGCATTTTTGATGAATATGCCGACTTTATGGCAGAAAAAGAAATCCGCACATCACTAGAACAAAGTATAAAACGACTCGGAGCAATGGCAAGAGCCAGTGGAATTCATCTAATTATTGCCACTCAACGTCCAGAAGCGAAAGTTGTTACACCAATAATTCGCTCAAACTTACCAGGACGAGTTGCTTTGCGTACCGCCAGTGAAGCAGACTCAGCTATTGTCTTGGGAGGGAAACAAACAGCAGCAGCTTATCTGCTGGGTAAAGGCGATTTACTCTACCAAATAGGCGCTCAAATGCATCGCTTACAAAGCTTATTCGTTAAAAATATTCAGTTGCCATCAGCATAAAACAAATTTCAAAAGTTATATTGAATACTCGAATCCTGTTTTGAGGAGATACAGAGGGGAAGTTGCAGTAATTCTTCCCCTATTGCTTGTGATTGGAACTTTGTAAAAAACTAGTACCAAATCAAGCTAAAATTCAGTACGAGGTAATGCACTATTTTCTCTAAAAATTGTCATTGGTCATTTGCAAAGGACAAAAGACAAGCTACAAATATTAACTTTTGAATTATGGAATTATTTCGCGTTAAACCTCCGCAATTGTCACGCCGCAAATTTTTACAAATATCTGGAGTTTCGGGCGTAAGTTTTCTTCTTGGTGGCTGTGGAACGCCGATATTTGAAGATGTCGTGGGTAAACTTTCCGAACCACTAAATCAAAAAGTAGAAAAGTTAATCTTTCAACCACAAAAACTTGTACCAGAATTTTCTTTCAGTGACATTGAACCAGAAGCATTAATAGTTAATAGCTTCAGATATAATCCCATTATTGATTTAGAAAAATATCGTTTAATTGTTGATGGTGAGGTTAACAATCCTCTTAGCCTCAGCATGACAGAAATTCAAAATTTGCCGCTGACTTCAATGATTATTCGCCATGTTTGTGTGGAAGGTTGGGCTGCGATCGTTCAATGGGGCGGTGTACGTTTGCAAGAAATTATTGCCCTTGCTCAACCTAAGCCAAATATCCAATATGCTTACTTTAAATCAGCCGATGGCTACTATGAAAGTTGGGATATCGCTTCAGTGTTACATCCCCAAACTTTGTTAGCTTATCAAAAAAATGGCGAAACTTTGCCAGTAGAAAATGGTGCGCCTTTGCGTTTAGCTTCACCAATTAAACTGGGTTACAAGCAAAGTAAATGGGTGACTCAAATTACACTCACTAGTTATTTATCGCCTTTTAAAGGTTACTGGGAGGATCTAGGTTATGAATGGTTTGCAGGAATTTAAATAGTTGTGGGTAGGAGTTGGAACTGGGAAGTTCTGTTGATTCTCTGTATCTCTATTACTTTATACATAAAAAATCTTATTCCTAAAATTTCAGTATTAATCCTTTTTACACCTCAAAAATTATGAATTTTTTTGATAAATTGAATCGAAATATTTTGCAAAATCAAAGCTTACTATTTGTAGGACTCGATCCTAATCCAGAAATGATGCCCACTCGTTATGAATCTGAAGATATCATTGCTGGTTTGTGGGAGTGGTTACAATTTATTATTTCTGAAACCTCTGATTTTGTTTGTGCTTATAAACCGACACTCGGCTTTTATGAAGCGCTAGGTATTCCAGGTTTAGAACTACTGCACAAAACTTTAGCAGCTATTCCATCTCATATCCCAGTTATTTTAGATGCTAAACATAGCGATTTAAATACGAGTAATATTTTTGCTCGTACTGTGTTTACAGAATGGCAGGCAGATGCAATCACTCTCAGCCCCTATACTGGGCAAGATCATGTAGTACCTTTTTTGGTTTATCCTGATAAAGCAGTGTTTATTTTATGCTGTACTTCTAATCCAGGGGCAGAAGCTTTACAACAGTATCCAACAAAAGAATCACCTCTTTATTTGCAGATAGTAAAAGAATCAAAAAATTGGGGAACTCCAGAACAATTGGGTTTGGAAGTGGGAACTACAAATTCTGAAGTTTTGGCTGGTATTCGAGCAGTTGCTCCTGAAAGAATTATTATGGTGCGTAGTATTTGGGCGGGGGGAGCAAACCTGAGGCAAATTTTAGAAGCCGGCTTGAATACTAACGGTGATGGTTTGCTGATTCCTGTTCCTCAAGATATGCTGGGAAGCTCACAATTATCTGAGCAAATTCAATCTTTACGTGCAGAAATTAATCAAATCAAAACTGAAATTATTCACGAAAATTCTACTTGTTCTGTATGGTTCTCTGATGTTTGTTTGCTAAATCAGCATCCTCAACAAGATTTGATTTTACAACTTTATGATATTGGCTGCATTATGTTTGGCAATTTTGTTCAAGCATCAGGAGCCGTATTTCCTTATTACATCGATTTACGCAAAATTATTTCCAATCCTCAAGTTTTCAATCAAGTTCTCACTGCTTATGAAGAGATTTTAAAGAATCTTAATTTTGATAGGTTAGCAGGTATTCCCTATGGTTCTTTGCCAACTGCAACTGGCTTGGCTTTACGCCTGAATTGTCCGATGATTTTTCCTCGCAAAGAGGTAAAAGCCCACGGAACTCGAAAAGTAATTGAAGGTAATTTTCATCCTGGTGAAATAGTTGTCGTAGTTGATGATATTCTCATCAGTGGTAAAAGTGTGATGGAAGGAGCAGAAAAGTTAGAATCAGCAGGATTAAATGTTAATGACATTGTAGTATTTATCGACCACGAACAAGGCGTGAAAGATAGGTTACAGCAAAATGGTTATCGCAGTCATGCAGTTTTAACTATTTCGGAAATTACCAATACTCTATATCAAGCAGCAAGAATAAATGATGAGCAGTTTTTAGCTTTTAATGAAAATTAGATTGGAGTAACGGCTGGTTTGAGAAGATTAGGGAAAGATTTTGTCGTTTTACCAAATTGATTAAATATGAATTTTTCGCTCAATCAACTACTTAGATGGTTAATTTTTACGCTACTATTTCCTTTAGTTTTTCTCAATTTTTGGTTAGCATCTCGGCTTTTTCAAAGTTTGCAACCTGTGGTGACAATTCTTTTATTGGCTACTTTGCTGGCATTTATTTTAAACTTCCCTGTTTCAATTCTTCAACGGCGAGGTGTTAAACGCAGCTATGCAGTAGCTTTAGTTTTTATAACAGCATCGATAATTTTCGTAGCGTTGGGTATTATTTTATTACCTATTGTGTTAGAGCAATTTAATGAGATGGCTAAAGTCCTTCCCCAATGGATTGATTCTAGCGAAGAAAAACTAGAAATTTTAAATCAGTGGTTTTTTAGCCATAAATTAAATGTAAATCTCAGACAATTATTAACACAATTTACTGAGCAATTGCCCCGTGAATTAGAGTTTATTTCAGACAAGCTGTTAAGTATTATTCTTGATACAATTGATAATATATCTGAGGCGCTAATTATTGTAGTGCTGGCTTTTTATCTGTTGTTAGACGGCCCGCGAATTTGGCAAGAATTATTTAATAAACTACCTGGGATTTTTCCTCAAAAAGTCAGCAAGTCGATTCAGCAAAATTTCCAAAATTACTTGATTGGTCAAGGGACTTTGGCTTTGCTGATGGGAGTTTCAGAAACATTAGTATTTTTAGTTTTTCAAGTCCAGTTTGCTTTGCTATTTGGTTTAGGGGTTGGGCTTTTGAGCTTAATTCCCTTTGGCGATGTTGTTAGTCTTGTTGTAATAACTTTAATCGTAGCCTCGCATAACTTTTGGCTAGCAGTGAAAGTTTTTCTGCTAGCTGTGGTAGTTGACCAATTGATCGATCAGGCGATCGCACCTCGTCTTTTAGGTAAATTTACTGGGATTCGACCGATATGGGTATTAATTGCTTTGCTTGTCGGTACCAATATTGGTGGAGTCTTAGGTTTGGTAATTGCCGTACCTGTAGCTGGCTTTATTAAAGATGCAGCAGAGGGTTTTTCTAAACCTGGTGATTCCGAAAATGTAGTGGAAGCTGAACCGCCATCAGAATTGTTAGCAGAAGAATCAATATCGCAGTGATTGTCGTTTGTTAGTTCTAGTTTGAAAATCGTTAATAACTAACGACTATTTTTCTGTCTTTAATTGTTCTCGTTGCTTCCCATATTCCCGCAGCTGTCTCAAAAGATTTTCTTGGGATGAGTTAGGGATAGGTTGACTAGGGATTACTTGAGGGTTCGTCGTGCTAGTTTCCATTGGAGGTTGATTAATTGCATAAACATTAGGATTTTTCTGAGATTCTATCTCCGGTAAAGGCAACTTTAAAAGCGGTTTTTGCTCGGATATTTGCTCTGGAATTACTACTGGGGTACGAACTATATTTTTTGGTTTGTTGACAACAGTTTTTACTGAATCTAAAGTAGCAGCAACCTGCATTTGTTGTTGCATGTTTTGTGTAGAAGATACTAAACTACTTAGACCATTGACGAGTTGCCGGAGATTTTGCCGAAAAGTAGGATCGCCTGTCAATTCATCCAAATCAGATGTAATTTTTTGCGTGTTTTCAAAAGTTACCCGTGCTGAATCTAAAGTTTGTTGCAATACTACAATATTCTTAGGATCGCTTAAGGTTTTAGAAGCATCGCGTAAATTAGCTGAAGCTTGTGCCGCATTGTTGGACAAGGCTTCCAAATTGTTAAGTAATTCTCCTTGAGTGAAGCGATTGACAGTTGGTGATAAGCTACTAACTGTAACACGTAATTGATTGCTAGTTTCGGTAATATTGTTCAGTGCAGTAACCAGTGAAGAACGATTTGTTGTCAACAAATTATCTAGATTGGTCAGCAATCGATTCGCTCGAATTGCAGTTGTACCAAATTCATTTACTGTTTCATTCGCAGATACATTCAGTTGGTTAGTCGCCCGTTGTACTGAATTAGCCGTAGCTGAAAATGTATTTAATTGTTGTCGCAAACTTTTAGTTAAAGCCTTTAAATCTTGACTTAAATCTGTAAAACTGGTTGCTGCAACTGTAGTAGCTTCCAAAACTCCATTGACATTTTTATAAAATTTGGGATTGTTGTATACATTAGTTAGTTCAGTTGAACTGCGAATTAGTTCATCAACGCTGATGCCAACCTGACCTTGTAAGCGAGAGCCATTACAAACTATCAGGCTAGTATCGCAATTTTTGTCTAAAGGTTTAGCGATCGCAACCCCAGTGGGAAGCGCTGATTTTGGTGTGATGTCAATAATACTCTCGCTAATTAATCCGCTTTGATTAGCTTCTATGACTACATTACGGGGAATAACCAGGTCTCTTTGGAAAATTTGAATCTCGACATCAATGACATTTGCTCCTGGTTTGATCTGGGAAATATTTCCTACCTTAACGCCACGATAGCGAACTTGTGTTCCCCTCTGCATTCCGCCAGCATTAGCAAATTCGACAATAGCTTTGTATGTACCGCTAGTAGCATTTAATCTATTTATCCACAGCAAGAGTATTCCAAATACTCCTATCCCTAATAAGAGTAACAATCCCACAGAACCTTCTCTAAATGTTCGCCCAGACGCGAAGCGGCTTGTCATTAAACCTCGCATTTTTTCCTCCATCCAATAATTAGTTATAAGTTAAAAGTTAAGAGTTAGCAATTAGGAGTTATAAGTTAAATTTTACTTTTTATTTTTAACTTTTCACTCTCAACTCCTCACTTCCAACTCCTCACTCTTCACTCCTAAATTTTTACCCGACTACCTGAATCGGCCCGTGGACATTTCCACTAATAAATTGTTGTATCAAAGGATTTTCTGTGCTGTATACTTCACTAACTGTACCCTGCCACTGTACTTTACCTTCATAGAGAAATATAAGTCTATCAGTTGTACGGCGTATAGTGCTATCTTGGTGGGTAACAACAGCGTAAGTGCTACAAACTCCATGCGTACATTGCAAAGAGCGGATTAAATCTTCTATTACTGTTGAAGCAATGGGATCGAGTCCTGCTGTTGGTTCATCGTAGAGTAAAACTTCTGCACCTTCTTTAGGATTATCGGGGTTAGCCATAATCGCACGGGCAAAACTGACTCGTTTTCGCATTCCCCCAGAAAGTTCTGCTGGGTAAAGATCGCTGATTCCCGACAAGCCTACCATTTCTAATTTTTCTTTTACTAAATCTCGAATGCGCGATCGCGGTAACTTGGAATTTTGATAAAGTAAAAATCCCACATTCTCCTCCACCGTCAGCGAATCAAATAATGCCGCCTGTTGAAACACCATACCAATTCCAACTGACTCGGTGCCATCCTCAATTAAACCCTCTCTTCGCACTCCTTGAACATAAATTTCTCCTTCGTCAGGAGCAAGTAACCCCGCTATTACCCGTAAAATTGTCGATTTACCAGTTCCCGATGGGCCAATAATTCCTAGCGCTTCTCCTTGGTAAATTGTCAAATCTACATTATCTAGAACTTTATGGCTACCAAAAGACTTAGAAACACTTTTGAGTTCAATTAATGGTTCAGTCATTGGTGATTAATCATTAGTTATTGGTCATTACTTATTAATTATTAGTCATTGGTTATTGGTCATTAGTCGTTAGTCATTATTTATTAGTAACTGACAAATAATAATGGACTACGAATAAATGACAAAGGATAAATTACCAACGATCCCTTGATTGTGCAGAGTAAGCGAATTGAGCCTTAAGCCAATCCCGAATCTCAAATCGAAAATTGTCTGACAAATTACAAAGGAGAAATATGCTCGATAGTGATGTCATAGTTACTGGTAGGGGATTGTGTAGTAGGCGATCGGTATATGATTAGTATTTTAATTAGCAAACTTTATTTTTTTAGCACAATATTCAGCTAAAAGGTTTAACATCGCAAAATACCTCAACGTCAGGTTGACCGAGATACCCTAGTAGTTGAATGCCCCAAAGAAATTGAATGTCTCGGCGAGAATAAACTCAGACGCTAGTTTTCTGCGGACATTCGCAAATCAATGATTAAGCTGAAGCATCAAGCACAGACTAAATGCCCCAGTACTGCTAATAGCACCCTTGTAAGTAGAAGGTAGCTAGCTATGCTGAAGCCAGAAGTGAATAGCCAGTTGCGATCGCGGTTTTAAGCTTTTGTATTTTACATTTAATTATGTCTACCTACGTATAATCAAAACCTTGAGTTGGCAGGTGGCAAAAATATTCACTACCATTGGAAAAAATACTGATAAAAATTAACTTAGAGATGATGACTATCCCCTCAGAACAGTTTGCAAGTGATAATTCCTCTGGTATATGTCCGGAAGCCCTGGAATATATGATTCGGGCAAATCAGGGTAGCGTTCCCGCCTATGGAAATGATGAATGGACTCAAAAAGCCGCAGATTATTTTCGGGAACTCTTTGAAATTGACTGTGAAATATTTTTTGCCTTTAACGGTACCGCAGCAAATTCTTTATCTTTAGCTGCACTTTGTCAGTCATATCACAGTGTTATTTGTCATGAAACAGCACACATTGAAACAGATGAATGTGGCGCTCCGGAATTTGCCTCTAACGGTTCTAAACTGTTACTCGCTCAAGGAAAAAATGGGAAGTTAACATCACAAGCTATAGAAGCAATTGTCACTCGGCGTAATGATATTCATTATCCCAAACCTAAAGTTATTAGTATTACACAATCAACTGAATTAGGAACCTTATATTCTATTGAAGAACTTCTGCAAATTAAAGAAGTTGCGAAAAAGCATAATTTAAAAGTTCATATGGATGGCGCTCGTTTTGCCAATGCAGTTGCAGCGATGAATAAAAGCCCTGCTGAGATTAGTTGGAAATCTGGCGTAGATGTGTTGTGTTTCTGTGGTACTAAGAATGGAATGGCATTAGGTGAAGCAATTATTTTCTTCAATAAAGCATTAGCAGAAGATTTTGATTATCGTTGTAAGCAAGCAGGTCAACTAGCTTCAAAAATGCGGTTTATCTCGGCTCCTTGGTTGGGTTTATTGGAAACTGGTGCTTGGCTAAAAAATGCTAGACATGCCAACCTATGTGCTGAATATTTAGAAAATCAGCTATTAAATATAGAAGGCGTTGACTTGATGTTTCCCAGAGAAGCCAATGCAGTGTTTGTCAAATTACCCGAACAAGTTATTCACAGTTTAAAAGCTAAAAATTGGCAATTTTATACATTTATTGGTGTGGGAGGAGCGCGTTTTGTATGTTCTTGGAATACAACTAAATCAAGAATTGATGAATTGATTGATGATATTAAAAATGCAATTGTTTAGAAAAATACTAAACTAGAAAATACAGTATGAGCGTTTCTTAGAACGAAATGGTTCTAGCTATTTTAGAGTGAATTGATTTCTTGTTTATTTTTTACACAACGCAAGTGATAGCACTAAATAAATTATGCAAGAGCCGACAATAGACCAAGCAAAGGAGCTTTTTAGAGTTTGCTACCACTTGACGAATATGTACTGTTCAATTCACATAGTGAGAATAGATGAAACAACTAACCGTGTTTACATACTCGCGGGAGAAGACACTCAACTAGAAATATTCCCAAATGGGAGAGTGAGATACTTATGACTAAGCCGAATTTTCAAGCGATGACTAAGCAAGAATTAAGAGATTATGTGCTGGAACACCGAGATGAACAAGAGGCTTTTTATGCATTAGTTGATAAACTCAGGGAAGAACCAGGAATTGAGATTACCTCAATGGAACAATTGCATCAATTAATTGAAGCAAAACGTGACAAAGCCGATATCAAAGATGCTCGCGCAGCAATAGAAAAAGTATCACAAATCGGCACAATATCTCTTGAAAACCTCAAAAGGGAACTGAGACAGTGAGTTATCGAGTACAAATTATAAATACAGCTGTGCAACAAATCAAACAACTGAATTCGCAAGTGCAGCAGCAAGCGATCGCCAAATTAGAAGAATTGGCATTGAACCCACTTCCAGAAGGTGTAAAAAATCTTGAATCTGGAGAAAATTTGTATTTAGTTATTTTCGATAAATATCGTATTGTTTATCAAATACAGGAAGAAGCTTCGCTAATCACAGTTACGAAAGTTGCTCATCCAAAAGACTATTGATTTTTCCTGGACGACAACCAGACAAAATTTCGTGCATCTTCACTACTTGTCCAATTACTGCGATCGCCGGCGCACCAAATCCTGTTTCCTCCACTTGCTGGACAATTGTCTCTAATGTCCCAATTAATTCTTCTTGTTCTGGGCGCGTACCCCAGCGCACCAAACCAATGGGCGTTTCTAAATTCAACCCAGCCTTAGTTAATTCTTCCACAATGTAAGGCAAATTGTGAATTCCCATATAAATCACAATAGTTTCGGAACCGTGGGCGATCGCACTCCAATTAACTAAAGGTTTATACTTACCTGCCGCTTCATGCCCAGTTACAAATGTTACTGAAGAACTATATAATCTATGCGTTAACGGTATACCTGCATAGGCAGCGGCGGCAATTCCCGAAGTGATACCAGGCACAACCTCAACTGAAACTCCTGCTTCTACTAATTCTGCCATTTCTTCGCCACCACGACCAAAAATAAAGGGGTCGCCACCCTTTAGCCGCACTACAATTGCACAATCCTGGGCTTTTTCAATCAGCAGTTGAGTGGTTTCTTCTTGCAACAGCGAATGTTTTCCTCTGCGCTTACCAGCGTTAATTTGCTCGGCTTGAGGATTAATCATTGCTAGAATTGCTGGACTCACCAAAGCATCATAGATGACTACATCTGCACATTCTAATAAACCTTTCGCCTTGAGAGTTATTAGTCCTGGATCTCCTGGCCCCGCACCTACTAAATAAACTTTTCCCAAATATTTGTTCCTCTGTGTGACTGTGGGGTTCATTTGTTTGTTAAATCCCAAATTAAATCGGCTAATTCTGCACTTGCTCCTAGAGGTTCTGCCAAGTGGAAAGTTACTGCCGAAAATTGTAATTTTAGCTTTTCTACTGAAGCGGCGAGCGCATCGGTTATTCCACCTGCGAATAAAAAATATGGCAAAATTGCAATTTCCCGATAACCAGCAGCAACCAACTCTTTCACCCGTAATTCTAAACTACCAGCTACAGACCAATAAGCAACCACCGCTCCTAAACTCGCCGCCGTTGCTTCCACTGGTTTTTGAGAATCAGGGCGACGGCTACCATGAGATAAGAGAATCCATGCTTGTGCTTCTATTTTAGCAACTTGCTTGGAGAGCAATTTTTTCAAATCTTGGTGAGAACCCAAGTATGGTTGCAATTCAATGGCGATATCTTCACCAATCGCCTCTTGTGCCAAAGCTACTTCGGCGGGAATATCTGTCATGACATGCACTCCCGGCAGCAGAAATAGCGGTAGAATCTTGAGGTGATTTCGATTTTGAGACACTTTCTCAACGCCAAAAGCAGTCTGGGCAAATTCTTTAATCTGCTCGTGTAGAGGCTTTTGACTCATTTCTAAAGCAGCTATACCTACAACATGTTCGCTATTTGTTTGGTTGCGATTTTTGTGCAATTTCTCAGATACTAGCCTTGCAAGTTCCTGCATAGCAATTTCTGGGCGCGGATCGCGACTTCCATGAGATACCAATAGATATGCAGATGACATAGGCAAGCTTAAACTTTCAGTAACCTGTTTTCATATTTTACGCGAGGGACTGGGCATTCGGAATGTTGAGTGTTGAGTTATTCTCCTTGTCCCCAGATTTTACCTCACTAGGAACTAGCGATCGCCATAACTATTATCAATAACTAAAATCTACAGCATACATGTTCTTTCTCTTGCCCATTGCCCTATTGCTCTTCCGCAGTAAAAGTATAAAATCGATCGAAAGCTCCCACCGTTTCAAATTTGTAAGAAGGTACCCAAGAACTTATTTTTAAATCTGTACGGTAAACACTAAAAAAAATATAATTTTGTCTTTCTGTAGTTCTATTAATAATTTCTTGCATTTGCGGGTTAGCTCCATCGACTAACTTCTCACAATTAAAACGAATTAAATTTTCGATGAAATTCGTAGTTTTTTTGCACACATCGGTTTTTAAGTAGCTTGCCAGCCGTTGCACTGCATATTCCTCATAGGCAACCTGACTGGGATTAGTCTTCGCCATTGTCACACCTAAAACGGCGAGTCCTGCTGCTGCTCCAGTATACGCGATGATGGTTAACTGTTTCATGTTTGCCAAGTGAAAGTCATTATAAATGTTAGATTCCAGAGACTCTAAATGCAATTCTTCCGTTCCTTGAACAAAAACTCTTGCTCGCTTTCTAAAAAATTGTTATAATTCAAATTGTCGAATGGCGAGCGTAGCCAAGTGGTTAAGGCAGTGGTTTGTGGTACCACCATCCGTGGGTTCGAGTCCCATCGTTCGCCCTTATCATCTTTATAGATTTAAAAGGTCAAGAAAACTGAACCAAGATATACATTAATTTAGCTTATAAGTAATTATATGTATATAAGCAGATTTACTTGCTTAAGTACAATCAGGTACTTCTAAGAAATAAATACTCCGCCAAACTTTACTATAGGAGTCCGATTTGATTTTTGAAAAATCTAAGTATATGTAGGGTGGAATGGCACTTACTTAAGCAAAAGTTGCTGCCCAGATCCCCGACTTCTTGAAGAAGTAGGGATCTAAATCTGGGTTGAGTAAGTGCCATTCTTATGTAGTGGCGTGGCAAGACTAAAATAGTGCATTAGCAGTAGGTTGGGTTTCGTTCCTCAACCCAACCTACAATTTTTTGCTGACAAACTAGCTCTTATCAGCATAGCTCTAGATAGAGTGGCTCTTAACAATATAGTTCTTTTGAGAACAGCACCTGTCATTAATGAACGATCGAGAAATGTACTGTAATACTAAAATTCCCGACTTCTTTTGAGAAATCGGGAATTTAAACTGTAAGAATTGCGTTTTGCAAAGGACGTTCAACTGTTAGAAGATACCTAGAAGAATGATAAAAGTCAAGCCACACAAGGCAAGCAAAGAAATAATCATAATGTTGCCTATACTGTGGTCAGAAGGTGTTAAGTTATTTGTATTGTCAGCCATATCAATCGACCTGATTTTAAAATCTTGATGGTGAAATTATAACTAGGCTGAATTAAGATGAGTTGAAATTAAATGAAAAGTTGATTTTAATTCATTTAAGTTTAAATCCAGATTAAGGTTTAAGGTAAAAAAATAACTTTTGTTTCAGCAGTTTGGAGAATATAGTCATAGCAATCCCAGAATTGATAACTGAGAAGCAATTTATTACGAATTAGTAATTATAATATGAGTTGCTTTTTTAATGATTGTATCAGTTATTTAACAACCTCTATCAAAAGAAATAACAATTGTATTCCTTTAGTGAGAGCCAAAAATACTGAGTAATAGATACTTTAAGTAAAGTACAACATGATTTCAGTCCTGCTGAAAAGTAGATACTCGTAGATACACAGATAATATAGTTTATCTGTGTTGTTTTGTTTTTCTACGCGGTTAACAAAAAGTACTGAAGTTAACAATGCAAACATCGTCATCCACTGGAGTTGCCATGTCTGAATTGCTGCAAGCAGTCTTAGATAGTGAAGAAAAAAATGATTTGCGTTCCTTCATTAGTGAATTACGCCAACAAGAAAAGAAGTACTTGCTGCGAAATGACATACTGAATGTATACGCTGAATATTGCTCCAAGTACCAGAAACCTGAGGCATTTTACACTACATCTGATTTAAGTAAACTCATTTACTACACTCAGGAAATTATTCAAGAGGACTCAAACTTCTGTTTCATCATCCGTTCTAAAATTGCCAGTCAAGAAGTCTATTGGTTAACGTCAGATTTGAGCATTGAGCCGATGACGGTGCAGGACTTACTCGATTTGCGCGATCGCCTGGTAAACAAATATCATCCTAACGAGGGCGACCTGCTAGAATTGGATTTCGGCCCGTTTTATGACTACACCCCAGTCATCCGCGACCCGAAAAATATCGGTAAGGGGGTACAATTTCTCAACCGCTATTTATCGAGCAAAATATTTCAAGATTCCAAACAATTGCTGGAAAGCTTGTTGAATTTCTTGCGCTTGCACCAATACAACGGGGTGCAATTGTTGGTAAACGATCGCATTCAATCCCAGCAGCAACTTTCCGAGCAAGTGAAGAAAGCGATCGGTTTTGTTAGCGATCGCCCCGATGATGAACCCTATGAAAAATTCCGCTTCCAGTTGCAAACAATGGGTTTTGAACCGGGTTGGGGTAACACCGCAGCACGCGTGCGGGACACCCTAAATATTCTCGATGAATTGATTGATTCTCCCGATCCTCAGACTTTAGAAGCCTTCATTTCTCGCGTTCCGATGATTTTTAGAATCGTCCTTGTGTCAGCCCACGGATGGTTCGGTCAAGAGGGGGTTTTGGGGCGTCCCGATACTGGGGGTCAGGTGGTTTACGTCCTCGACCAAGCAAAAAGTTTAGAAAAACAGCTGCAAGAAGATGCTTTGCTAGCTGGCTTAGAAGGCTTGAATGTCCAGCCAAAGGTGATTATTCTCAGCCGCCTGATTCCTAATAGTGATGGTACCCTTTGTAATCAGCGACTAGAAAAAGTTCACGGTACAGAAAATGCCTGGATTTTGCGAGTACCTCTGCGAGAATTTAATCCCAACATGACTCAAAACTGGATTTCCCGATTTGAGTTTTGGCCTTATCTGGAAACTTTCGCCGTTGACTCTGAAAGAGAACTGCGGGCAGAATTTCAAGGTAGACCCGACTTAATAGTTGGTAACTATACAGATGGAAACTTAGTGGCATTTTTGCTGGCGCGGCGGATGAAAGTCACGCAATGTAATGTTGCCCATGCTTTGGAAAAATCTAAATACTTGTTTAGTAACCTTTACTGGCAAGATTTAGAGGAGAAATATCATTTTTCCTTGCAATTTACAGCTGACTTAATTGCGATGAATGCTGCCAATTTCATTATTAGCAGCACCTATCAAGAAATTGTGGGAACACCGGATAGTGTGGGACAGTACGAATCCTATAAATGCTTCACTATGCCGGAGTTATATCATGTAACCAACGGCATTGAATTATTCAGTCCCAAATTTAATGTTGTACCGCCTGGAGTCAACGAAAATTACTACTTTCCCTACACGCGGACTCAAGCTAGAGTTGAAAGCGATCGCCAGCGCCTTGCAGAAATGCTCTTTAACTTAGATGACCCCAGTCAAATCTTTGGCAAACTAGACGATCCTAACAAGCGTCCTCTGTTTTCAATGGCGCGTCTTGACCGCATCAAAAACCTCACAGGTTTAGCCGAATGCTTCGGTCAAAGTAAAGAATTACAAGAGCATTGCAACTTAATTTTGGTAGCTGGTAAGTTGCGTGTAGAAGAATCCGACGATAACGAAGAACGAGATGAAATTGTCAAACTTTACCACATAATTGACGAATACAATCTCCACGGAAAGATTCGCTGGTTGGGTGTGCGGTTATCTAAAACTGATTCTGGCGAAATTTACCGAGTGATTAGCGATCGCCAAGGAATTTTTGTGCAACCAGCTTTATTTGAAGCTTTCGGTTTAACAATTTTAGAGGCGATGGTTTCAGGGTTACCCACTTTTGCCACACAGTTTGGCGGGCCGTTAGAAATTATTCAGAACAAAGTTAATGGCTTTTACATTAACCCGACAAATCTAGAAGAGACAGCAACAAGAATTGTGGATTTTGTCACTAAATGCGACCAAAATTCTCAGTATTGGAATGAAATTTCCCAGCGAGCCATTGACCGAGTTTACAGTACCTATACTTGGAAAATTCACACCACCAAGCTGTTATCATTAGCACGGATTTATGGCTTTTGGAACTTTACTTCCAAGGAAAATCGAGAAGATTTGTTGCGCTATATAGAGGCTTTATTCTATTTAATTTACAAGCCAAGAGCGCAACAGTTATTGGAGCAGCATAAGTACCGCTAATCAGTTAGGAGTGAAGAGTGAGGAGTTAAAAAGTTATAAATAATGAAAATTTTATAACTCCCAACTTCCAACTCCTAACTCTTAACTCCTAACTCCCAACTCTCAACTTCCAACTCTCAACTCTTAACTAAATTGTTAACGCCCGCCAGGTTCGTTGACCAACGACTCCATCCACTGCTAAATTCCGCTGGTTTTGAAATGCTTTGACAGCAGTTTCCGTCAGCGCCCCAAAGATTCCATCGACTCTAACGGTATATCCGTTAGATACTAAAAGCCGTTGTAAAGCTCTGACAGCAACACCAGAGCTACCAAAATAGAGAGTTGGTAGAGGCTGGGTACCATATTTATCGAATTTTCCCCCAGACTTTGCACGGTTTTTCCCTACAGACTGAGAATACTTTTGAGGCTGTGCTAAACCAGGAGAAGGTGGAAACTGATTCTTTTTGTTAATTTTTTGAACTGTATTTTCTTTTTCTATCGCGATCGCTCGTAGAGAAGCTTGCAAATTTGCATCTGTTTGCATGAATTCAGGTGGTGTGACTTGAGGAGTTATTTCTAACTGATGCTTTGACTTGTTGCTGTCATTTTCCATCTGAAATAATTGCTGTTCTGGCAAATTAGGCCCAGATGCTTGTCTTGCTGTTAAAACGCCCGTCATCATCAGGCCAATTTCAGTCATTGTCGTTCATTTTAGTTAAACCAATATTTCTTTTAACAAACAACAGTACTGCTGTCCGGGATACTGCATACTGTTCTCATAAAAAAATCATCTACTAATTTTTTCACACACAGCAGATTTAAAGTAAACTCTATTACACAACGATTCGTCTGATAGCCAATTAGAAAGCCTGTTTTACTTTCCAATTTTGACTCCAGAATTCTAAATTATGCTATATGTCATATTTTTTGTACCTCCCATTTTGCCTAATTAGACTAATATCATTAGCCTTTGTGCTTTTTTTATCTTTTATCAAGCTATCAACTTGTAAGATATCTTATCTAAATCAACGGTTTAGACAATAACATACTATACGATCGCATGGGAATGTTATCAAACAAATTTGTCTAGTCATCTTTGGCTCACGCTTGGTATGCTGATGCTGTCTCGATCGTGTTTATCCTGCAAGCCAAAGTATTACTGGATTTTGGGAGTTGATTTTTTGGGGCTTCATTAGTGTAGTATTTGGCAACAATGATAAACTCATGGTTCCCAATAATTTGTCCCCCCTTGGAGGGGGTTATAAACTTTTTATCAATCAATATTATATTGATTGATACATCCTGCTTATCCCAGTATTATTTGGTTTTAAAACTTTACTTGTGATTGCAGCTTTGCGTAAATTCGTCATCAATTGAGGGTTAAAAATTCAACGCAAAGCTATGCAAAGCCTTATCCAAAGATAATTTACTAGAAATTAACGAAACACTCCAATAAGGATACTCTGATGTGGATGTGGCAAAACTTTTTACCTTTTTTCATCTCGCCACAAAGCAATACCGCCTAATAAACCAGTGATATTGGGGATAAGTTTCACATTTAAGGGTAATTGAAGATTCACTCTTACGGCTTCACCACCACCAATATATAGATAATCATAATTGAACAGATGTTGCAAAGATGCGATCGCCTTTTGTAAACGCTTATTCCATCTTTTCTCGCCAATTTTTTCTAACTCTGCGCGTCCTAGTTGTTGTTCAAAAGTCTCTCCTTTGCGAAATGGATGATGTCCCATTTCCATATTTGGTACTAACTTACCCTCTACAAATAAAGCCGAACCAAACCCCGTTCCTAGAGTAATCACCAATTCTACACCTTTACCTGCGATCGCCCCAAACCCTTGCATATCTGCATCATTTATCACTCGTACAGGCTTGTTTAAGCGTTTTAATAATGCAGTTTCTAAATCAAAGCCAATCCAATCTGGATGCAAATTTACCGCTGTTTCCGTGACTCCACAACGCACCACACCAGGAAAACCCACCGAAACCCGATGAAACTCACCTTGAGCCGCCGCTAACACAACAATTGCATTAATTACAACCTCAGGTGTAGCAGGTTGGGGTGTATCTAAACGCGCTCTTTCAGTGATTGGATTTCCCGTAATATCCAAAACTATCGCCTTAACGCCACTACCGCCAATATCAACCGACAATGTACGAATCGATCCATTTTCTTCAACCATTGAGCTACATCCCTGTCACAGCTTGTTATTTCGTTATTATGCTCTGCTACATCTGGTAATATCCTGATGTTTGGAGAGTCTTCATTATTGGGTTTGTGGCAATTTATCTGTTAAAGCAGGCAGGGGAAGCAGGGGAGGCAGAGGAGGCAGGGGAAGAATAACTCTTAACTCCTAACTCCTCACTTCCAATGCCCCATGCCCAATGCCCTAAAATATAACTATTTCAGTAATATGCACAGTTTCATTCCCCCACAACGGTTTTTTCCCTACCTGAGTTGGACTGACATCCAGGCAATGCCAAATAAGGAAAATGTGGTTATCATCCAACCAGTAGGGGCAATTGAACAACATGGCCCCCATCTGCCATTAATTGTAGATGCTGCTATTGGTGTGGGGGTACTGGGCAAAGCATTGGAAAAGCTTGATATCAGCATTCCGGCTTATGCTTTACCAACCCTTTATTACGGCAAATCTAACGAACACTGGCATTTTCCCGGCACAATTACCCTCAGCACGGCAACTCTGACGGCAATCGTTATGGAAGTAGGAGAAAGTATCTACCGTGCAGGGTTTAGAAAATTGGTGTTAATGAACTCCCACGGCGGACAACCCCAAGTCATGCAAATGGCGGCGCGGGATTTACACGTTCGGTATGAAGACTTTTTGGTATTTCCATTGTTTACTTGGCGCGTGCCTCATATTACTAAAGAATTATTAACACCGAAAGAAGCAGCGCTAGGAATGCACGCCGGAGATGCCGAAACTAGTATTATGTTATCGCTGTTGCCAGAACAAGTGCAGCTAGAAAAAGCCGTTGCTGAGTATCCGCCAGAACAGATAGAAAGTAGTTTACTGAGTTGGGAGGGTAAGTTACCTGTGGCTTGGGTGACGCGAGATATCAGCAAAAGTGGAGTCATTGGTGACGCGACAACCGCAACTAAAGAAAAAGGCGATCGCATTCTCGAATCTGTCGCTAACGGTTGGGTACAAGTTATTCAAGATATTTACGCTTTTCAACAACCAAAAGTTCAAAGTTAATAGATGCGCCACAGTATCTATTAGACCTCTTGCAATTAATTGCTTTTTGCACTCTTGTGGTCAAAGGGACTCATCTTTATTGGGGAAAGGGAAAATACCAAACCTTTCCCCTTTTCCCCTTCCCCTTTTCCCGACTTCTGCAAGAAGTCTATTGTAGTCCTATCAGCTTGTTGACGGTTGGCACTCAAAAGTTAACATTCAACAAGCCGATATTTTTCACAACTCAAATAGGATTGCGATAAATTTGTTAATCTAAGAATAATGGAAATAGTACTGGCTTAGCTAGTTAAAATCTCTCGGAAAGTAAGTTCCTATTGAAAATTTTATCACAAAAACAATTATGACGGCCTTTGAACCTCAAAGCATCCGCTCTTATAGCCAAGAAGATGTACAACAAATTCTAAATCTAGCGATCGCTCGTCAAGCTGATGATAAAGACACAGAATTTTCCTACGAACAGATATTAGAAATTGCTGCTGAGTTAGAAATTTCACCTGAGTCTTTAAAATTAGCAGAACGCGATTGGTTGCTTCAACAAGGTCAAGCCCAACAACGAAAAGCTTTTGACGCTTACCGCAAGAGAAGATTTCAAAAACGTCTAGGCAATTATGCAATTTTCAATGGCTTTTTGATACTCATTGATTTAATCGCTGGTGGTGGAATTTCTTGGTCGCTGTACATTTTACTATTCTGCGGACTGCCAGTAGGGCTTGATGTCTGGAATACCTTTCAAATTAAAGGTGAAGAATACGAAATTGCATTCCAGAAGTGGAATCGCAAGCATCAAATTAAGAAAACCATCAGTACAGCTTTAAATAAATGGTTTAGAGCGTTCCAGACTTATTAAATTTGGTGCTAAGTAGAATGGCGCTGGTAACGATACCTTGGGTATTGGAAATTCAACAGGCAATAATCCAATACGCTTGGGTTAAGGGCTAATTGTACAAAATTGTGGGTTTTACCAGACGCGATAAATCGCCGTCTCTACAAGTGTTTTGGCTTTATAGCCGTAGTCACATAGATTAGGACATTTTTAAACCGTGAATGCTAGGAACAGTAAGAGTTTTACCTCCTGCTTCCTGCCGACGCTCGCGGACTCGCTAACGCTGCGCTATCCTGCCTCCTGCCTTCGTTATAGTAACTACAGACTTTTTCTCATTTTCACATGGGGAATACCAGCTTCTTCAAATATTTGTCCTTCTTCTACAAAGCCCAATTTTTGGTATAAATCTTTGATATACTCTTGGGAATGAATCACAACTTCTCGAATATTTTTACTAGCTAGAAAAAAGAGTGCATTTTCCATGATTTTCTTACCAATACCTTGCCCTCTAGCTGTAGATAAAACAGCAAGTCTTTCGATTTTTGCAGTTTGACCGTCTAAATATCTAATCCTAGTAGTACCCACAGCTTTATCGTCTAAATAAGCTATTAAATGGTGAGATGTTTCATCTTTACCATCAAACTCTAAAACAGGATCTACGCCTTGTTCTTCCTGAAAAACTGATTTTCTAATTGCAGCGATCGCTGGAAATTCTTCAGGTATTTTAGCAACTTTTATAACTAAATTACTCATCAAAGTTTCTTCAGTTTTACAATATTAAAAAGGTGGGTTTTCCCCACCTAATTCTATACTTTAATCAACTCCTTCAATTGGTGCAAAACCTTGGCGCTGAATATTTTCTGTAACTGCGCGTGGTTCCAGGAATTGCAATAGGTAATCAGGGCCTCCGGCTTTTGAACCGACTCCAGAAAGTTTGAATCCGCCAAAGGGTTGCCGTGCAACTATAGCACCTGTGATGGTGCGGTTGATGTACAAATTCCCGACTTCAAATTCTGTCTGTGCTTGCTGAATGTGGGAAGGTGTTCG
This sequence comes from Nostoc sp. ChiSLP01, assembly GCA_034531195.2. Lineage (GTDB taxonomy): Bacteria > Cyanobacteriota > Cyanobacteriia > Cyanobacteriales > Nostocaceae > Nostoc. Next base: position 21,577 of record JAVRBO020000042.1, on the reverse strand, counting down.
AGAATAAAGTCCTCCAGTCAAGGCATAGTTAGTTCCATTGGCCACTGCTAAGGCTTCTTGGAAATTTTGCACCCGAATTACCGCTAGCACAGGGCCAAAAATTTCTTGTTGGGAAATAACTGCATTGGGGGATACTTCACTAAAAATCACAGGGCCGATAAAATACCCGTGTTCCAGTGCTGGTAACTCTAAAGCTAATTGTGCTTCTGCCTTACCCTTTTCAATATACTCGCGGATGCGATCGCGGGCATTGGCATCAATTACCGGGCCAACTTGGGTACTAGGTAACTCTGCTTCTCCAATGTTCAGGGATTTTGTTGCTTCCACCAACCGCTGCACAAAGGTATCATAAATCGGTTCCAGCACAACTACCCGCGAACAAGCAGAACATTTTTGTCCGCTATAACCAAATGCTGACTGGACTACGCCGATAACTGCTTGATCTAAATCAGCACTTTCATCGACAATAATTGCATTCTTGCCGCCCATTTCAGCAATTACTCGCTTCATGTGCTTTTGTCCGGGTTTTAGCGTGGCCGCATCTGCGTAAATTCGACAACCTACTTCTTGAGAACCAGTAAAAGCAATTACGTGTGTATCTGGATGATTTACCAAATAAGCGCCCACTTGGGAACCCTTACCAGGTACGTATTGAAATACACCTTTAGGTATGCCAGCATCAACCAAGATTTCTGTGAGTTTGGCGGCAATCACAGAAGAAGTTTCCGCAGGTTTAAGGAGAGTGCAATTGCCGGAAACCAAAGCTGCAACCGTCATTCCACAAGCGATCGCCAGCGGAAAATTCCAAGGAGAAATCACCACAGCAATTCCTCGCGGCTGGTAAATATAACGATTAGTTTCACCTGGTATGTCGTAAATCACACCTTTATCTAACCGTTCCATCTCATCGGCGTAGTAGCGACAAAAATCTATCGCCTCGGAAACCTCTCCATCAGCTTCCTTAACTGGTTTTCCAACTTCCAAAACCATCCAAGTGGAAAGTTGGGCGCGGCGTTCTTCCATCAAATCAGCGGCTTTTCGCAAAATCCTAGCGCGTTCCTCAACTGGTGTTTTCCGCCACCCAGGAAACGCCGCCTTAGCAGCTTGCATTGCTTGTTCGGCTTGTTCAACACTAATTAATCCAACTTTCCCAACTACCTCACTAAAATTAGAAGGATTGAGAGAATCAACAAATTCCGCCGTATTCACATACTCCCCATTAATCAACGGTAAATAAGTTTTACCCAACTGTTGACGAACCGCTGCAAAAGCCTCCGCCGCCTTCCTTCTCCCCTCCTCCTTAGCATAATCCGTATCTGCTGCACCGATGAAGGAAGAAGACGCGGGGAGGGGGGGACGCGGGGACGCGGGGAAATTTTCATTCTCCGCGTCTCCGTGTCTCTGAGTCTCCGCGTCTTTTGCGACTGGCGGTGCTAAAAGTTCCTCAATTGGACGATTTTCGAGATTTTGCCGTAAAAATGAACTATTAGCCGTATTTTCCAACAACCGGCGAATCAAATACGCCATTCCAGGCAATAATTCACCATAAGGACAGTAAACCCTAACCCGGTAACCCCTATCAACCAAGGCCTTGGCAACTTTATCACCCATACCGTAGAGTACTTGCAACTCAAACCGACGCCGAGGCACATTCAAACTTTCGGCTATGGCAATGGCACGAGCGTGCGATCGCACATTATGGCTACCAATGGCAGAATACACATATTGATGATTTTCTAGCAATAACTGAGTGATGGTTTCAAAGTTAGCGTCAGTTGCCGCTTTATCATTGTAAACTGGCTGCGGCCAATGCTTCTGTGCTGCTTTAATAGTTTCCTGATCCCAATATGCGCCTTTTACCAAACGGATTGTTAGGGGATAACCGCGCTGCTTTAACCAAGAAATGACGTTTTTAACATCTTGCTCGCTATCACGCAGATATGCTTGGATTGTGATGCCAATGTCTGTACGTTGCCGAAACTCTTCTTCTAGTAAGAGTTTTTTCAAGATATTCAGAGTTATGTCCTTATAGGCATACTGTTCCATATCAAAATGCACAGCTGCGCCTAATTCTTTGGCACGACGTAAGAGAATACGAATGCGATCGCTTACTCGTTCTTCGCTACCTTTAGCATCTAATGGGTCAAATTGCGAATAAAACGCCGTTAACTTCACAGAAACCTGCACTTTTGGTAGCGGTTCGCCATCTGCCTCATCAATAGCTGGTATGACTGCCCAATTCTTCGATGCCTCTACCAATTGTTGCATTAATTCTAGATAGCGTTCTAGATAAGATTGCGCTTCGGCTTCAGTAATTACCGCTTCACCAAGTAAATCGATGGTGAAAGCCATTTTTTCTTTTCGCAGCCGTTCAACTGTTTTGATGACTTGTTTAATATTTTCCCCAGCAATATATTTATGAGCAAGAGTTTCAACCGCCGTACCAACGGTTGTCGCAGCAACTTGTCCTGGTACAGAGTCGGGGTTAGCAAAGTTTAGCATTCCCTTCAAAGCTGCTGGTAATTCTACAGATTCATCACCTAAATATTCTTGTAAATGAGAGGCAATTTCTGACTTACTGTGCAAAGCAGGTAGCGTATCTATAAACCGAAATAATTGCACCCGCAACCCAGGATTACTCATCGCCCAAGCTAATAATTTATCATCCCAGCGCATTTGATCGCGTAGGGAAGCAAAAAACGAACGATTTTCTTGGGTAGCTGCTAGAAGTTGTTTAGCAATTTCTTGAGTTTTAGCTTCGTAGGTGCTTGTTTGTACTTGTAATACCACTGATAATAAACTCCTTATTCAAGACAAGGTTTTTTTATAAAACCTGTGTCTTCTATTTTGACGCTTTAATTTTAGCTGTCGCCGCCAGATTGGGAAGTGTGGGGAGTGTGGGGAGTGTGGGGAGTGTGGGAAGTGTGGGGAGAAAAAGAATTTATGCCCCCGTCTCTTCCCACCCCTCCCACACCTTACCCATGCCCAATACCCAATACCCCATACCCTATTCAACCACTGACAAGTGTTATCCTTTTGTTGATATATTTTTAACTCGATGGAACAGATGTTGCAGCACAAGATTTTAGCTCAGTCATACTAGGAGTGGGGATACCAACGCTATGTATACAGAAAACCTCACCCATATTTTATTTTCTAACTGGCAACGCACACTCCAGCCTTTTGGTGTTGATGAAGTAGCGGCTGATAAAACCTTTAATCAGTTGGTTACAGCTTACTCTAGCAGCGATCGCCATTACCACACGCTCAAACACATTTATCGCGTCCTCGACACGATTGAAATTTTGCAAGGTTACACCAATAACTTAACTGCTGTTCAATTTGCTGCCTGGTTTCATGATGTAGTGTATGACACTCAGGCTGAAGATAACGAACAAAAAAGTGCGGACTATGCTCTTGAATTGTTGAGTAGTTTAGGTATTTCAGAAAGTACCATAGCCAGTGTTACTAATCTAATCGTCAACACCAAAGAACACCAAGCTGCGGTGGATGACTTTGATAGCCAAGTCCTACTCGATGCAGATTTAGCGATTTTTGCTACTAGTCCAGTTGGTTATACAGAATATGTCTATGCTATTCGCAAAGAATATGACTGGGTACCAAAAGCAGAGTATATCGCAGGACGGCGGCAGGTTTTAGAAAGATTTTTAAGGCGATCGCATATTTACTTTACGCCTTTAATGTTGGAGTTTGCCGAACCATTTGCCCGCAGTAATATTCAGGAGGAAATTAAGTCTTTAGCTTCAGGATATGGTTTTTGATTAAGACTATGTAATGACTTGGGATATTTTTCGTCATATTAAGTGCGATCGCACTTTCTAATTCTGTACTGAAATATTTATTGCTCCATCATTTCATCATATCGATCGACTCTTCTTTCTTCTAAGGTAAATAGCGCTGGAGTTCGACGATTTGTGAATATTACGCAAACTCTATTTACCTGGAACATAAAACTCCAAGCTTGGAACATAAAACTCCAAGCTTGGAAGATTGAGCTTTCATTAACGTCTATTACCGCCACGATGAGGCGTTTCAGTTTCTTCTTGTTTTGTTTTAAGTGCAAATACTTGTTGATGCTGTGGCTGCTGAATTTTTTGCAGTGCAAATTTGGCACGGGTACGAACTCCAAGATCTGCATCTGTATCTAACATTTGCTGAAGTAGATCTTTAATGCGTGAGGCTCGATCTGGTAAGGTAATTGCAATCGCCGTTGCTAGTGCTTCTAAACTCGTGACTGCTGCATAGCGCACCACCCACTCTGGATCTTCCGAAATTAATACTAGTGCCTCCATTACCTGAGTCTGCACAGATTCAACTTTCTCAGATGGTAATTGATACCAACGCAATGTGCCTAATCCCCTAGCTGCTGCCCGCCGCACACTCAAGGAAAAATCGGTTTTTGCAGCTTCTAGCAAAGTGTCCAAGGCCCGTAAATCCCCAATTCCGGCCAAGGCGCGAATTGCCCAGGCTCTAGCGCCATAATTGTAGTCATCAATTAGTTTCAATAGCGGTGCGACTGCGGGTTCTTCGATGGCAATCAATCCATCTACCGCCGCCACTGCCGCCCCCGGATTATTGTAACCCAAAGCTGCAATCAAAGTGGGAACAGATTCTTCTATACGAGCTGCTGCTAACTCCTGAACTGCATCTAACAAGCGATCCGATGAATCTGCTTGTTCCACAGCACGAATCAATATTTGGGCAAGTTCACTGTTATCCATATTAATTTCACGAGTCATTATCGGTCAGCTAATTGTAGCTTAAGTTATCCGTAGGTTGCATTATGTATAAACCCCCTAGCCCTATTTTTATAGATGGGTTGGGGGTTTATGCGCGATCAAATTTTTATTTGTAAGTATTAATCACAACCGATTACTAAGGAATTATGACTACAATAACGAGTCCATCAAATTCATCACTTTGATAGCACCTGCTGATAAAGTGCTTGTTGCTGTATGATTAACTTGATGTTCCAGTAATCCTTTGAGAGAGATTAGTTTGAGGCTATTTTCTGCCAAAGTCTCGGCTATGGCGTCGGCTGCGGGTAGATACCCAATGGCTCCCAAGTCTGCCAACACAGCTCGACGCAGTTGCAGTTTTTCGCCTGCCAAAGCCTTTACCAACCGTTCTCCATAAACTGGTTCTTGGGTTAACTGATACATGGCTCGTGCGGCCGCATATTGCACCAGTTCTATGGGATGCTCTAAAAACGGTTTGACTAAAGGAATGGATTCAGTAGCCCGCAAGCTTCCCAAGGCTTCGATAATTGCGTCGTAAGGTTGGGATAAATCTGGCTGCTCTGATTTTAGTTGCTCTCCTTGCAAACCTGCTTTTAATAGCTCCATTAGTGCAGGAATACAAACCCGATCGCCTAGCATATCTAAAGATTGGGCTGCTGCTTCCCGGACATAAAAATCTGAGCAGTCTAAACAAGCTATTAAGGGTTTTATTGCCTGGCGATCGCCGATTTTCCCTAATGCTCTAGCTGCATTCCGCCGCAAAGGATATCCGCCTTCTGGCGTCCTGTCGTCTTCATCCTCTAAGGCTTGAATCAGTCTTGTAACCGCAACTGGTTCGCATATCCGAAATCTGCCCAACCACCAAGCGGCATAAAATCGCAAACCTAAATCTGTGCTTTGGAGATTTGCGATTGCTTGTTCTACTGTTAATTGTTCTCCTCCAGGGGAGTCACCTAGAGGAGATAAATCTTCAAATTTCTGCGGATTAGAATTCATCAGAAGGAAGATTTACTCTATTATCTATCTGTTTTCGGATCGTAACTCAATGGCTGAATGTTAACTATTCTGCCACCCAAACGAGTAATCCGCTGCATTTCTTGATTCATCCGATTCTCAGCTACTATGATAAATACGCTGCCACTAGAACGAATCGGATAGTTAGTTTTATCAGTTTCTTCATTTTGGCGCAAGCCAACTACTTCATAGCGGAAGTAACGATTACTAGTTCTACCACCAGTTAACTGTCCAACCATAAATCACCTCAGAATTCATTCCAAATGTTTATTAGTCATTTGTCATTTGTCGTTTGTCATTTGTCGTTTGTCCTTTGTCGTTTGTCCTCTCTTACTAAGTTCAGATCGGAGGAAACCTCCGCTCTGACTTTGCGCTTTGTCATTTGTTGTTTAACAATAACTAATGACTAATGACTAATGACTAATGACCAATGACTAATAACCTAATGACTAATAACTAATGACTTTAAAGTGGCTTAACGCTGGCGATTTTACCACCTTGTTTTACTACTCTTTGGAAGTAGCTAGATAGTTCTTCATAAGGTACGATCACAGCTTGATTCACACGGCGTGTCTTAGGATATCCAGCTCCAAAAACACCTGCTACTTCAATGCGGTAGAGTCTGCCTTCTTTACCAAAAGTTCCTGCGCCACCGAAAGTACTGTTGGGGGTTACGCCTTTGGTAGATGCAACGTAGGCAAAGCCTGAGGGGCCGCCAGAGGGAGCAATCACAGCAGATGCAGCATTGCGACCTAATTCGCTAGCCAAACGGGAAGATTTGCCTTTGAGTTGTGAGCGATCGCTACTTGCATAGCCGCGATAAAGTTGGAATATGCGGCTAAATCCCACAGTTTTCTGGCCTGTTTGAGTTTCAAAACCGCGATAGAAAGGCACAATATTTTCCCCAAAGTTGGCTTGATACTCTGGCGAATCTATATAGGAATCAATGTCAGCATCGTACCCTTTATTTTGGTACAAGTCCAAGTGATAAACCACATCAGACTCATCGTAAGGCGCACGACCCAACAAATGTTTATAGTTCAGCTCGATGACGCGAGTTTGGAAATTGTCGTAGAAAAATTTCTTTTTGTAGAGTTCTGATTTAGCTACTTGACGCACAAACTCTTGTACAGTGATTTTGCCATCGCGCAAAATCGATTCGGCACTGATGAGGCGGTCAGCGGCCAATATATAATCATTGCCCAACAACTGACGATAGACGGCAGAAATTACTCTTTCTATATCTTCTTTAGTTGCATTTGGACGTAATTCTACAGGAGCGCTACCAATAAAAGGTTCTGCTCCCAGACGGGAGGCTGCTGTTGTAATCGTCATCTTGAAAATTCTCCTTGAGTAATAGGTAATTAGTATTGCTCAGGTAAGTGAATAACGACAGTAGGAAGCTAAGAACATGAGAGACAGGAGCTTATATGAGAGAAGAGTTTTTGGTTGTGCCACTCTTCTCCCTACCCCTGGAGCCTCTTTCATACTCCTCTATAGATGCGATTGCCTCTATACTTCTTTCCTCGATCCTATTCTTTACTTACACTGCTGTGATGCCAATCACTTTACTGCCTTTACGATTGAGCTGCTGCAATTTACTAGAAAGTTGCTCGTAGGGAACTATCAACTCCGCAGTACTGCGCCGTACTACAGTTGAATAGGGAGAAGCTGCTTGCAGGAATCTAATCCGGTATGCTTCTCCACGACTACCTGTAGAGAGACCAGTTAAGGCTCCTGAAGATACTGGGTAGATGGGTGAAGCCAGATTTTTAGCTATTTCCCAGGTTAGCTTTCCTTGTTTTACTCCTTGAGCGCGATCGCTATTCGCATAACCCCGATAAAGTTGAAACAGTCGGCCATAGCCAACGTTTTTCTTTCCTACTTGGCTCTTAAAGCCTCTGTAGTAGGGAACAATATTTTCGCCAAAGTTTTCTTGATATTCTGATGAGTCAATATAAGAATTTATTTCCGCTTCGTAACCCTTTGAATTGTATAGCTCAACATGGTACGAAATTTCCGACTCATCTTCTGGCGCACGACCTAATAAATGCTTATAATTCAACTCGATAAATCGAGTTTGTGAGTTGGAGTAGAAAAACTTCTCACGATAAAGTTCCGATTGAGCAATGGCCGATACAAAACCCCGGACTGAAATTGTACCTTGCTGTAACAGTGATTCAGCGCTCTCTAAACGCTCGCCTTCCAGTAAGTATGCATTACCCAAAACCTGACGGTAAGCTGCACGAATTACCACTGCCACATCTGCTTCTGTTCTATCAGGACGTAATTCTATTACTCCTGAGTTTTCATATGGTTCAATTCCCAGCCTTGCTGCTTGTCCCAGAGCTACCATCCTTAACCTCCTCAGTTTTAACTACAAAACTGAAAACTTTTTAGAAAGTATTTTTCTAATCTTTTAACAGTTAACAGTCTTTTGAAAATAAAACTGCCCGGAGAGGTAAACAACTCATAGAACTTTCTGGTCATAAGAGCTGATTTCCTCTCCGGGCTAAAGCAACACTCTAGCTCAGAGTATTAATTACGTAGTCGATGTAGGAATTTGCTTCAACAGCTGGGTCGCCGCTGAGACCGTGGTTAGCTTTGATGTACTTGAGAGCTTCAATGTACCAGCTAGGAGACAAGTCGAAAGTTTTGTTGATTTCAGCTAAGCCAGAAATCAGGAAATCATCCAAGGGGCCTGTGCCACCAACAACTAAAGCGTAGGTGATAATCCGCAAGTAGTAGCCGACATCACGTACACACTTAGATTTACCGCGTTGGTCGTGTGCGAAGTTGGGGCCTTGTTGTTGGGTGGTGTAGGGGAACTTGTTGTATACAGCTTGAGCTGCACCTTCAGTTAACCGTTGGGCATTAGCACTCAAGGATTTTGCTGCTTGCAAGCTAGCTGGTGCTTGGCGGAAACGACCAAAAGCTACTTGAAGTTCTGTGCTGCTGAGGTAGCGACCTTGAGAATCAGCCGCTGAAATTGCTTCGGTTAGAGGTGTTTTTGTCATTTTTGGTACTTCCCTTTAACAAACTTTTCGTTGAAATTTTGTTTTGTCTTGCGGACAATTATTTCACCCAATAGCAGCGGTGCCTGGATTAAGCAACAGCAGCAGCGGCGCGATCGAAGTAGCTAGCGATTTCAGCTGCTAAAGCGCTGCAATCTCCTCTGGTGATGCCATTTGGATCGTTAACAATCTTCAAGGAAGCATCTTTGAGCTTTTGAATACCAACAGCAACGGAAGCTCCAGGAGTTCCCAATGCCAAGTAGGTTTCGCGTAAGCCATTGAGAGCGCGATCGTCTAAAACGCTGGAATCGCCAGCAAAGATCGCATAGGTTACGTAGCGAAGAATAATGTCCAAATCGCGGATACAAGCAGCAGCGCGACGGCTGGTGTAAGCATTACCACCAGGAGCGATCAATTGAGGTTGTTCTGCCCACAGATCGCGTACCGCAGCAGCAACAATAGCAGACGCATTGCTGGTAATACGGTTAACTGCATCTGCACGCTTGTTACCATCTTTGACTAGTTCGCTCAAAGCATCCAATTGTGCATCGGTGAGATATTCCCCACGTGTATCGGCTTGGGAAACTACTTTTGCAAATGCATCTAAAACCATTGCGTTAAACTCCTAATTGGCTTGGTTAAGAATTATTTGATGTCAAAACTGAATTGTTCAGCTTTTCTTTTTTGTGATGTCAGATGCCTGACCATTTTTATGAAAGGTTCACAACGGACATCCAAGGTATAAGTCTACGACCTCTAGGGTTTCGGATTAAAACTTTTGTTACAAAACTTCATCTTTATATGAGAAACCAGAAAACCCGTTAGATTCAGCACCCATCAACCTTGTACTGTTATTTTTCCTTCCAAATTATTTTTATACTATGATGATGCCTTTTGTTTTATTAAAAATTATTATGTTACCTTGTCTTTTTATTTACTTAACTTAATATAAACATTCATTTAAGTAACAATACTACTTCCAAATCAAATACCACTACCAAGGCGCTTAGGTTAAAACAACGTGACACCAATTTAAAATTCCAAATTTAAAATTAAGAAATCCATATTTGACAAGGGTTTCTGGATTTTGATCTGTTTCAAAATTTTATTGAATTGGTATGAGTCTCCAACCAAGGCGCACTTTAAAACAAGAGACATAATAAATCGTCGCTTTATGCTATAAACAACGATTTATTATGTCTATCGGCTATCAAAGTCGTGTTTGCTCGTTAAATCTTTAATTTTTAAGGTAAAACTAAGAAATAGATTACTCCTATTTGTGGGCGAGCAAGATGCTCACCCCACAGGAGTTAATTAGATATTTTTTGTTGATTGTATATTTACTTACGCGACTAGTAATTTTCTCTCTAAATCAAATAAAAAGCCATGAATATACTCCTCAGTCCATTCCTCACCATAGAAGCGTTTGAACATTCCGCGTGCAGGGTCTTTTTCCGCTCTATATCGTAGGTAGCGTAGTTGTGCTTGTTCAACTTCTGCTAATTTTTGGGAATCAGTTATAGGTTCTGCTTGCTCTACAAAATCGAGGTAAGCTTTGAGATAGTCTTTAAAGGCTGCAAATACTTGAGTTTCCACGACAACAGTTTCTTGAGGACGAGTCCACAGAAAAGCGGGAGAAAAGAAGGGTCGTGCTTCTTCTGGAAAATCGCCACCCCAGCTCAGATGCTGTTGATGGGCATGGAAGATAGGCAGGATCGGTTGGGTATACTTTGCTTGATATGCTGGATCGTCTCGGAATAAGGGTTGCATATCTAAGGCGATGAGGTGTCCTCCTGGTAATGTCACCAAATCTGCCCCAAAGAAGGGTAGGTCGTAGTTAAGGCGCGGGAAAATTACGAAGTTCAGTACTTGGAGGGAATTACCACCTTGTACGTGTGCTGCTCGAATTTGCCGTAGTTTTGTGGTTTGAAAGGCATAACTAGTGGTAAGAACCTCTTGTTGGTTTTTGCCTTTACCCACAGTAGCAACCTTAGATTCAAATCCTTCAGGAATAGGATATGGTTGTAAATCTAAACGCGATCGCATGTAGGCGATCGCATAATCGAGAAATGGCTGATAAAGTGTCATTTGATGTACAAATATAAATTTTGGGCATTGGGCATAGGAAGAGGACAAGGGGAAATGGAAAGGGGTAAGGGGAAAACGGGAAAGATTAAATTTATTCCTTTTCCCTTTTCCCTTTTCCCTTTAACCTTTTCCCTGCCCCATGCCCCTTGATTCACCTTCTGCTGAGTGCTAAAGGCACAGCATCTTCAAATAAGAACTCGTGCAGAAAACGCTCTGCCCATTCATGGCCAAAGTAACTGCTAAATAGACCAGACGCTGGATCGCGGTCTGCACTATATTGGTCATAGTCTTTTTGAGCTTTGACAATCCGCTGGATATCTTCTGGATCTTGAAGCGGCTCGGCTTTTGCTAACATTTGCCAATACAAGTTTAAGTAATCTTGAAACGCTTCAAAAACTCGCGTTGCTACTGTTTGAGGATCTGTTTTGGCAAATAATAAGTACTTAGAAAAGTATTGATTAGCATCGTAAAACTTCATTTCTAAGTTTTGTGCCAGATCTGGGTATTTTTCATGCAGAGATTTCAGCGGCAGTATGTATTTTTTCTGATAATCTTCATCTTGAAATAAAGGCTGAAAGTCAAGGACAATCAGGTTTTTAATTTTACCAAACGATAAAAAATCAATCCCTAATAAAGGTAAATCGTAGTGATGGCTGGGATAAATCACGCTGTTAAAAATTTGGGCGCTCTCCCCGGCATCAATGTAGGTATAGCGAATTTTTCGCAACTCTTGACATTGGTGACACCAACTGCGGATGGTTGCTGGGTTTCTGCCGCGATCGCTGACTTTGAATTCCAAACCAGGGGGAATGTCCCTACTTTGTAAATCAAACCGTTCAAATAGCTCTTTTTCTAAAAATTCCAGGAAAGGCTTATACATACAGCATGACTCATTAACCCTTGCATGAAAATAAAGTATGTGAATCATGCACGTCTCATTTCTTAGAAACAAAGCAACATTCCTTAACCCTTCGGGTAGGGAAAAGGGGAAAGGGAAAAGGGGAAAGGGAAAAGGGGAAAGGAAAAACGTGAAAGGGAAAAGGGAAGTATGTAGGGTTTATTGCCTTGCCCTTTGCCCCTTACCCTCTTCCTATCCCCTAGCATGATTTTGAGCGATCATTTGCTCTAGCATTTGTTGAGAAACACAACGACGCTCGGAACAATAAGCTATCAAGTTGATTCCGTTCATCATTCGCACGCTACTAACCCTGACACGAAAATCATCCGTCACAAACCAACAACGTTCTTGTCCTTGGTTGTTGTCATAATCAGTAGCAATCGTCAGCACTCCATCATGAGCAAATTGATATCGACTGATAACCGGAATGCTCTCTACATAGCCTTGATTGCGGATTAATTTCCCAGAAAGCCTCGTTTCATCGTCAGGAATGTCAACCAAAATGGCAGCATTATCGGTATTCGGCTCTCTTGTGTCTAGGTTAGCCTGCCATGCAAAGCTAGCACCTGCGGTTGCTTTATCTGGCTCTATTCCTTGTGCTTTACAGACTTCTTGGACTTTGGGATCGTCTTTTTCGATGACTGTAACGATTAAATTCGACTCACCGGACTCATCTGCGGCTGAGTCAAAGTGATGAACCGAACGCTCTGTAAACCATATGCCTTCACTTTTACGGAAGAAGTCAATCATTGACAATGGTGGTATTATATGCATCTATTGGGAAACCTCTTTTTAAAAGAATACTTTTGGCAAAATCTTGTTTGTCATCCTAGCGATCGATATTTGATGGAAACAGGCAATGGGCAATAGGCAACAGATTTTTTCACCATTGACACTCCATCGCCGTAGAACGGCGGGGATTCTCAATTTGGATTGCTGTACTACCTTTTGTATTATTTGTATTGTTTGGATTAATTATTTTGTTGTTATGTAAAATTTACAGATGACAGCTTGCATTTTATCTTTTTTGGTTCCTTGAGTGAAAGAATTATTTCAATAGGTTTTGTTAGTTTCATATCCTGATGACAAATAGTGAAATTCACCTGATTACCAGAGAACGCCCCAGTCCAACTCCAGAAATCTTAACAGCCCTCAAAGCAGGACTTCCTTTAGAAAAAGTAGATTTGAGCCAATTCAATCTGCGGGGAGTTGATTTAAAACAAGCTAACTTGAGTCAAGCCAAGCTACTAGGAGCCGACCTCAGCAGGATGGTCTTGAGCGATGCAAATCTCACTGGAGCCGATTTGCGAGGTGCAAACCTGCAAGGAGCGGATTTGAGTGGAGCAAATTTGCAGGGAGCTTATTTAAACCGTGCTGACCTCCAACAAGCGAATCTCAGTGGTGCAAACTTGCAAGGAGCTAAACTTCAAGTAGCCCGTTATGATACAAAAACAAAATGGCCTGAAGAATATAACTACAAAGCTTCAGGAGCAGTGGGCCCAGGTGCTAATCTTAATGGCGCTTATCTCAACACAGCTTTTTTAGGTAATGCAGATTTGCAAGGGGCTAATTTGCGCGGGGCTTACCTCAGCGGTGCTGACCTGACTGGAGCAAATTTACAAGACGCGGCTTTGAGTGGTGCTGACTTGAGTAAAGCTTATTTGACCGGGGCTTGCTTGCGGAATGCTCGATTAACTGGAGCCAATTTGCAGGGTACAGATTTGCGAGCAACCGATCTGACTAACGCAGAAATGGAGCATCTTGAGAGTATTGCCGGGGCAGATTTTAGTCTTGCCCAAGGATTGACACAAGCAACCAAAGCCATGCTTGGCAGCCGTCCAGCATCAGAACTCGATGTTTGGAACGCCTACACCCGTAAAACAACTCGTGAAAGTTTAAGTGGGTGAACAGGAGTTATGAGTTATGGCAGGCAATAGATAAGGAAAGTCTCTTGACGCTGGGGTTTGACGAGCAGTTTATTTTCTAAACAATGCTTCAACTGCTATATCTCCCCCTAATACGGTTTCACCTTAAGATTGATACAGATGGCAAGCTCTTGAAGCTCTTGAGGCAGGAGGAGCAAAAATAATGATTTGTATCAATAATTTCGTGAAATAGTATAACTTACATATTCTGAGTTGTTTTACACAGCTTGCCACTTCTGTTTGAGAAGGGCTAAAAATGTAGCGTATCCTTCGGAAAAACCAGGCGGATCGGGTAGAACATATTGTGGAAATTCTTTATACGATCGCCAAGGTTCAGAAGCATGATGCCGTAAATACAAGGCACATTCTGAGGAACCTGGTAATCGCCAAGTCATTTGACCAGTTGGTATATCAGTCACAAATCTCTCCCGAACTCGAAGAATTTGATATTTTATTCTAGATTTTCGCAAAATGCCCGGATATTTTGCTCAAATTTAAGATAAAATAAAACATTACCTATATTTATGTTGAGTTCGTTCGCATCATTGAGTTTATTCACAAAAATCTTAAACTAGTTGGCTTTGCTATCGTGGCAACAAGTCTTCTAAAGCAGCTCCCACAACTCGGTGATCCTTATCCTGTCTGAGTTGGTTGAGGGCTGCTTTTGCTTGAGGTTCGTCAAATCGTTTGAGGGCGTAGGCAACCCGCACGCGCATCCGCCAAGATTCAGTATTTACCAAGCTTAGTATTTGAGACAATGCCGCAACATTGAGGGTGGAGTCGGCCAGTAACCCTAGTGCATCAACAGACGATTCCTGAACTGTAAAATCTTCATCTTTTAAACCCTGAACGCAGATATCAAATAATTCTTCAGGACAATCCATTTCCGCGATCGCTGCGAGAATAGTACGACGGACTAACCAGTGGTCATCTTGATAATATGTCAAAACTAGATGAGAAACTGCTATTCTCCCAAATAGCGATAAAGAATTTGCTGCCTCAGCTCGCACGTTGGGTGTATCGTCGAATTTCATAATTTGGATCAAAGCAGCAAAAGATTCTGCTGATTGTTGGCTACCCAAACCCCTTGCCACAAAGGAACGCACCAAAAATTCTGAGTCATGGAGTTTACTCGTCAAAAGAGGGACTGCAACTTCTGATTCATACTCTTTGAGCGCGGCGATCGCTTTTAAACGATACTGAAAATCTGGATTCTCTAGTTCAGCTTTAATTTTATCGATTTCCATAAGTGCATTTATTAAGGTCATTCTTTACTTTATTTTACAAATGTCAAAAAATAGCGATCGCATTTGGGAAGATTACTAGGGACTGGGGCATGGAAAAGGACAAGGGGGAAAGGGGTAAGGGGAAAAGGGGAAAGATTAAATTTATTCCTTTACCCTTTACCCTTTAACCTTTTCCCTACCCAATGCCCTGTTTGGCCAATGCCCTATGCTCAAAACCTATGACTCAATTAAGCGAAACTGTTAAGCAATTAATAGCCAAAGCCAGAATTGTCAGCTTTGCACAGTGGGAACAGTCCCATCCTCCAGCAGCGATCGCTATATTCCAAGCTGCGGATGATAATCTTCGCTATTTGAGTGACGAAGATTTATTACAGATCGAAACTTTATCACCTAATTATTCTGCCTTAATTCCTGTTGCACAGTTATTGCGCGATCGTGCAGCTGAAATCGTGGATGAAGCAAGAGTTCAGGTTTTGCTGACTTATCCTGAAATTATCGAGCCTGGGGGAGGTCTTTATCCAGCTGAACGCGCTCAAGCTTGCTGGCGAGATTTTTGGCATTTTCTCCGCTGCATCACCTATGGTATCGCAGGTAGCCACGCTGAATATACTAGCCCCACAGGACTGCACTATATGAATTTGCTTTATCAAGAATTACAAGTTCCTTTAGATGCAATGGTTTTGGGCTTAAAAAGTATTAAAGCTGCTAGTTTGAAACGCTGCCAAGCCAATGACCAAGAAATTACTCCTTATTTTGATCGTTTAATTACCCAACTAGCTGCTTTCCAAATTCAGCGCTAAAAAGTTATGCCATTTTAAATATCAAAAAATTGGCGTTGCTGATTTCATGTATGAAAACGATTGTGCATTATATCAAAATTCTTGTAGAGACTAGCAATTGCAACGTCTCTGCATCTGGATTCATACCGCAATTGTGCCTTCAAGGATCGATGAAATATTAAAAAAATCTTAAATTTTTTTCAGGTATCATTTAACTTAACAAATTTTAACAAATATCGCTTCATCATCGTATCAGAATGTGTAAAGGCATAATGATGTAAAAAACTCAAAAAACTTGAATTATGGACGTTCAGAGCAATTTTTAAGACTCTAGCTCTCCCTCTTGTTTAAAGTCATGTAAAGTTTTTTAACATCTGCTGAATATCATTCTCATAAAATTTAGTTGTTAACTGGGAGATAGTTTGAATGGCTTTCGGACCAGCATCACGATTAGGGGTCGCTTTATTTGAAGACACCGATCCCGTCGATCTGTGGCCAGGTCGCTCTAATGAGGAAATTGAAACCATAATTAGAGCTGTCTACAAGCAAGTTTTAGGCAATGCCTATGTTTTAGAGAGTGAGCGGCTAACTGTTCCGGAATCGCAACTCAAACGGGGTGAAATTAGCGTTCGTGAATTTGTGCGTCAAGTCGCTAAGTCGGAACTTTATCGTTCGCGCTTTTTTGATAGCGTTCCCCGCTATCGCTCGATTGAATTAAATTTCAGACATCTTCTTGGTCGTGCGCCATCGGATCTAGAAGAAACCCGTTCGCATAGCACTATTCTGGATACAGAGGGTTTTGAAGCTGACATTGATTCATATTTAGACAGCGACGAATACCAAGAGACTTTTGGCGAAAACACTGTACCCTACATTCGCGGCTACAAAACTGAAGCAATTCAGAGCTTGGTTCAGTTTAGCCACTTATTCCAGTTAGTACGTGGTTCTGCTAGCAGCAGTCTCAAAGGTGACTTAGCTGGTAAACAGCCGAAATTGAACGGCTTAGTAATTCAAAACACTCCTAGTCCTGTGGTTTCACCACTCAGCAAAGGTGCTACATTCCGCAATCCAACATCTACTCCGAGAACCCGTCAAGGAGTGGGAGCAAGTGATGATGGTAAGGTATACCGGATAGAAGTCACCGGTTACAAGGCAAATGTGGTAAATAGTATTTCCAAGTTTCGCCGCAGTAACCAGGTCTATTTCGTACCCTACAATCAACTATCACAAGAGTATCAAAGGATTCACAAACAGGGTGGTGTGATTGCTAGTATCACTCCTGTCAATTAGAGAATCTATTTACAAACTAAGCTTGGAAAAAGGTACATGGGAAGCATTGTTATAAATTCTCCAAAGGTAGAGCTGTGGCCAACTAGCTCTACTGAAGAAGTGGAAGCAGTGATTCGAGCCGTCTATAAACAAGTTTTGGGAAACGCTCACTTGTTAGAAAGTCAGCGGCTTGTAACTGGAGAATCGCAACTACGCGATCGCAAAATCAGCGTTCGTGACTTTGTGCGAATCGTCGCTAAATCCGATATTTACCGTAGTCGGTTTTTTGAAACCACTGCTCCTTATCGGTTCATTGAACTCAACTTTAAACATCTCTTAGGCCGCGCTCCCCTAGATCAGGCAGAGATTTCTGAGCATATTACTCGTACCATTGAAAACGGTTATGATGCAGATATCGATTCCTACATCGATAGCTTGGAGTATCAGGCTAACTTTGGCGACAACACTGTACCCTACTATCGGGGAAACAGTAGCCAAATAGGACAGAAGCAAGTCGGCTATAACCGAATTTTTGGTCTTGTTCGTGGTGCCGCTGACAGCTCAAGTACCCTCAAGTCCTCTCAGCTGGTATACTCAGTAGCAACCAACAGCGCTGCTAAGATTAAGTTACCTTCTGTTATCGGTAGTACTGAAAAGAGATTTAAGATCCTCGTTCAGGGTGGAAGTGGAAAATTCAATAATCCCCTCCGTAGCGCCACAACCGAGTACATTGTTCCTGCTAGCAAGATGACACCACAAATTCAGCGGATTAATCGCACTAGTGGCAAGATTGTTAGCATCACAGAGATAGCCTAAAAAATAGGGATTGGGCATTGGGCATTGGACAAACAGGGCATTGGGCATGGGTTATTCTCATTGTTTCCCCAGTTCCTAGTACCCAGTATCCAGTACCCAATCCCTAATCCCTAATCCCAGGTTTGATAAAAAATAAAATAAACTAGCATATAGATTGATAGTAAGCTGTTTTTTCAAATCGCTTTTGTAATGAAAATTACTGAATTCTTTGAACTTTCAATTGGACGATGGCGATCGCAACGTAGCGGTCATCACTTAGCATTCGCCCATTTTGAAGAAGTTTTGTCTACCATTGACATTGAATCTCTATCTACTGACGATCCGTCAGTGCAAGAAATATGTAAATTATATGACGTTAATACTAGCAGTATTACTCATCCCTTTCGCATGACTTGGGAAGGTGAATCAGACTGGGACGATAAACCAATCTCTGGCAGTACAGTGCTTGTACCAATTCCCGATATTGAAAATCCTTCTAAAGGCAAACTCTTGCGGGAAAAGGGATATGCCGAAACAATCCCGGCAGTAGGTAAATACCACCTGAGTGATGATGGTGTTTTTACCCTACTGACACAGTATGACCTTGCTGCGGCTGAAGAACGAATTTGGTTTGCTAACCCAAATCTGCGATTTCGCGTATCGATGATAAAAACCAGCGATGGCAAAGGCGTGACAACCGCTTCCTTTTCTTCAGAAATTCGGTCTTTGTCAAGTTCAACAACTTAGCAATATTCTGTTAAAACATTAAATCAGTAACGATCGCTTACTGGTAAGTGTCAAAGCAATCATTTAGCAGAATGTTGCAAAAATAAACCTAACATGTGGAATAGACAAAAAGCTTAAAGTATAAAATTTATTTACTTTTGCCTTTTGCCTTCTTGCACTAATTTTGTCTTGTCACTCCTGAGGTTGAATATGACAATAGCACCCAGTGACTCCAGCACTAAGTCTAGCGATTTGCTCACCTTAGCTTGTTGGATGGCAGGAGATTTTAGCAATCAAAAGCAATCTTTTGCAAATCCTCAGCTTTACGCGCACATACACATTTTTTTTCGTCCTTTACCATTTGAGTTTTTTTCTGCCGTCGGTTTTTATTCCGAACAAGCATATGACCACGATCTATGGACACCCTATCGCCAGGGAGTACATAAATTAGTGGATTTAGGCGATCGCATTTATATCGAAAATTACAGCTTGAAAGACCCTATACTTTATGCAGGTGCTGGTCGTGAATTAGATATTCTTAAAACCATCACCCCAGGAAGTATTGAACGGCGCTATAACTGCTCAATGATTTTTGTTCGAGAAGGTGAAATGTTTCGCGGTAATGTAGAACCAGGAAATCAATGTTTAATTTCTCGCAATGGCCGCCAGACATATCTTGTTAGCGAAGTAGAAATAACTGAGCATACTTGGGTAAGTCTAGATAAAGGCATGGATATTGAAACCCACGAACAAATATGGGGTTCAACTGCCGGGCCTTTGCGGTTTGAAAAGCGAGAAAGTTTTGCTGATGAATTGAATGCGGTGAGCGCATTATGTTAATTCAGCTCGAATCTGTTAAACCCAAAATGTTACCTCCACTGGCTGAAAAAAAAATGCGCTGCTGGATTCGCAGTCGCCACTTGATTTGTTCGGGTAACTTTTTTATCTTCGAGACATTAGAATATACGACGATTGAAAGGTTTTCTGAATGTGTAGCTTCTTTAGGAGGAACAGTAATATCTGTTGACCCCGTTAATAAAATTTGGATGGGCGATCATCGCCAAGTTATTCTATATCAAGCAAAAGCAAGTTTACACACACCTCATCACACATTGAAACAATACTGGATAAAATACGGTGGTTTTTATACTAGATTTGATGTTCGTTGTTGAGAGATCTTATATTGCCAGCTTGCTTTGAGTTATGAGTAAGCTCTAATTGAAGAAGAATACAGAATTCAGAATTAAATTTCTTTTTCTGACGACTGACGCCAATATTGCTGTTTTGTTAAAAATTGAAAAATCAGTCTTCAAAAAGGGAGTGATACCAATTCACGAAAATCTTGATACAGATGCAAGAACTTCTAGGGCAGTCGTTCGCCCTTACGCTCCTATTTCTATCAGGAGTAGAGAATAAGCCATTAGGGGAGAAACCCAGCCACCGATCCTTTTCTTACTGTAGTTATCCCTACTTTCTTATTCTGTATTCTAAATTTTAATTCCTCCCTCAGATAGTTGACGGTTAACTGTTAATCTATCACTGCCATTTTTTGATGTGATTCGTTGTTAGCTATTACCTGTTAGCCATCTCGCTTTGTTAGAAAATGTAACTAAAAAATCTCCCAAAACTTGATAACTTATATCCTATTGTGAAGGGAATTACAGCTATTTTCAGGTACATATACCATGCTGTAGAGGCACAGCAGTGCTGTGCCCCTACGATAGATGTGGTTCAACTACGTGAAAACTCCTGTAAAGTTGTTAGTGCTAAATTTGACTAAATAAACACTAACAAATACTGCTATCCCATTACTTTTAAAAATATTGTTTTTTCAAAGGTTGTTGAAAACTATGCCAACTCTTTCAGATGATGAAATTAGACAACGCCAATATCAAGCATTCTCCGCCGAAACAGAAATCATTGAACTGTGGCCTGGTAGTTCGGTTGATGACATCGAAATTGTGATTCGTGCAGTTTATCGGCAAGTTTTGGGCAATGCTTATGTAATGGAAAGCGAACGCCTCATTGCTCCAGAATCACAACTCAAGCAAGGCATAATTAGCGTTCGTGAGTTTGTGCGTCAAGTTGCTAAATCTGATTTGTATCGCTCCAGATTTTTTGATAACGTTTACCGCTACCGTGCTATTGAGTTGAACTTCAAGCATATTCTAGGCCGCGCCCCTGATGACTACTCCGAGATGATATATCACAGCAACATTTTAGATGAACAAGGTTTTGAGGGTGATATTGATTCTTATGTTGATAGCAACGAGTATTTGAATGCCTTTGGGGATAACATAGTACCATATTATCGAGGCTATAAAACCCAAACTGGCAAAAAGATATTGGAATTTACCAATATGCTCCAACTAGTAAGGAGTAACTCTAGTAGCGACAAGAACTTAGCATCAAATAATAAACCTCAGTTAGTGCGATCGCTAATTACTAACACTCCTTACGGTAAACTCAAACCTACGGATGTTGGTGCATTGTTAGCTGAATTGTTCAAACCAAAATCAGAATCTGTTGCTGAAGTTAATACATTTCTTGCGCCTAATAAAACAGCCGAACAAAGCTTGCGGCAAAAAATTCAAGAGCAAGAAAGTCAGATTACAACTTTACAACAACAATTAGCAGAGTTACGACCATTTGCTACCATTGGTACAACACAATTTACTAGTAGTTCAGAGCTTTCTAGTTTTCAAAGTGTAGATGAACATTCATCTTTGCAACAGCAAGCCGACGCCCAAGCAAAACAAATTACCGCATTGCAAGAGCAAATTGCTGATGCTCGACGCTTGGCCGCAATTGGAGAAGCCCGTTTAAATAAGTGGCGCAGTCGCGTTTTTAATGGCTAAATTACGCACATAATAGTTTGTAGTGAGGACTTTAGTCAGGAAATATTTAAGCACTAAAGTGCTGACTACAAACTTATTAAATTAATTTATCGTAACATCAAGGGTTTAAAGCCCCTACGTCTACACGTAGTATCAGTTGAGTTGGGGTTTAAGAACTGATTCGTAAACAAAAGCTTAAGATGCCATTC
This sequence comes from Nostoc sp. ChiSLP01, assembly GCA_034531195.2. GTDB lineage: Bacteria > Cyanobacteriota > Cyanobacteriia > Cyanobacteriales > Nostocaceae > Nostoc. The sequence goes on along the minus strand of JAVRBO020000042.1, from coordinate 16 downwards.
GCTTTATCATAAGACG
>JAVRBO020000041.1:0-189261 GCA_034531195.2 Nostoc sp. ChiSLP01 | reverse complement strand
GGGTGGGGTAAAACGCATGTGGGATAAACGTTTGAGCTTAAGTTGACACCAATGACAGCTGTGCGCCCCTACATGTTATGGGAACTGATTTGCAATCATACTGACATCAACCGCTAGCTTTTTGCCCAACTTGAGCAACTGTCGGCACTGATAAATATCTTCTTCATTGCTTAGGGTGGTAAGACACAAAGGTATTATCTGACTGTGCAGACAACTGAAATACAATTCTTGGGATCGATGTAAAGAAATATCAATATTTAATCGATCCCCGATATCAATCAACCGCTCCAATTGTTGAATATCTGCATTAAAACTACCATTGGCATCGTGTAACAATTGCCAGAGCGATCGCATAATTAACTGTTCTAATATCTGCTTGCCGTCGGGAATATTCAACCGACAACGCAGATGTTTTGCTTCTGTGGCGATCGCCTCCAATTCTACTATGTGATTCCAACGCAATTGCGGTTCGGTAATATCTTGCTCTAGCGATCGCAATGTCATCATACAGCGATGCCCTAAAGCTATCTCCGCCGCTACTTGCAATTCTTGTGGTACTGATATTTCATCTCGATGAAAGGCCATCAACACACCATAATTATCGCGATAAACTTGGGTATAAAGTTGTCCCAACCCTGTCAGTGTTTCCTGACTCAGTAACCGCATAATCCGGTGGCGTTCTTCTGCAAATAAATTTTCCAAGCTGAAAGTATCTTTGCCAAAGAATTGCGTCATTGCCAAGATGGTATGAGCCGCACTCGCTTGTTGCAGTGCCCCAAACACTTTTTCTTTTAATTGGGTATAGCCACGCCGCCCAGTAAATTGTTGGATGCAGCAGTGGAAATCCCAACCTCCCAAATGCAGAACCGCAAACACTAAATGTTCGCTTTCCCAAGTAATTTCTGATACCAGCTTTAAATTACCTACAGCCAAAGTAAGCGATCCCATACGTTGGAGTTGGTAATCTAGCTCATTGACGGCGTAGCAATAAACCCGCTTTGTGTGACTTCCCAGTGTTGAGTGTCCAGTACCCAGTGCCGATCCCTGATTGGTAAACAAGGAACTAATGGCATAATGGGCTGCTACTTGTTTAAAACCAAGTTGGGCTGTGAGTACCAGTTGCCGATAAATTTCGCCACCATGTTTGAATTGCTCGACATTACTGGGGGCTATACCAAGATGTTTGACGAAGCCTTTTTCCAACTGTACGCCTGCTACTTCCCCTGCCAATTCCAAAGCACGGGCGGCATAGCGGAGAATCTGCGTTCCTTCTGGACGGGAAATCTCTTCAAAAAACCAGCCACAACTTGTGAACATCAATAAAGCATGACGTTGCATTTCCAACAAACGCAGGGCGTCTACTTGTTCTGCGGCTGTTAATTTGTGGGTTTGATGGCGGGAGAGAAAACGGTTGACATTGGCGCTTGTGCGATCGCGCATCACTTGAATATATTCATCCCGCGCTTGCCAGGGATCGCGAAATAACTGCCTTCCATATTCTTCGTACACTTCAATTAGCTGATCCCGCAGCCAATTGAGAGCATCCCGCAACGGACGACGCCATTTTTGATGCCAAACACCACCTTCCCCACCGCAACCACAGTTATCTTGCCATCTGTCTACACCGTGAGCGCAACTCCAGGCTGTGATTGGCTTCAATTCCACTTCCCAAGTAGGAGGATTTAAGCTCAGGTAATGGGCAAAGTTCGTTACCGTCCAACCCTGCTGGGGAAATTCTGCTGTGAAGGCGTAGGCTAAAGTTTTTTCAGTTCCTTTTTTGTGATGTCCGAAGGTTTCCCCATCCGTAGCCACAGAAATTAACTGTGCTGGACGATGATCCCCACGCACTGCCGAACCTATACGTCCAGCAAAGTGATTGGAATTATAAACCACATCACTAAAACCCATGTCCCGCGATATGGGGCCGTCGTAGAAGAAGATATCAATGTAGGGTAATCCTTCCCTACTTGCATCCTTGGAACTATCGTGGATCGTACTGAGAGGGGAAGATGAAGTGTCCAGCGTAGGCTTCAAATAACAACGATAGGGACGGGTGGGATCGATCTGACTACCACCGACTTCATACCATTGAGGATTGGGATTATCTTTAGTCGGGAAGGGACGGCAGCGCTGTGCCTGAGACGGTGCAAGGATAACGAAGTGAATACCTTCAGCAACTAAAGCTTCTAGTGTGGGGTAGTCCACACCGGTTTCTGCTAACCACATACCTTCGGGATCGCGTCCAAACCGGGAACGGAAGTCTTCTTTGCCCCAGCGAATTTGGGTATATTTGTCGCGTTCATTCGCCAGAGGCATGATGATGTGATTGTATACTTGCGCGATCGCATTCCCATGACCATGCAAACGTTTACTGCTCTTGGCATCGGCCTCCAAAATCCGCTGATAAACTTCCACATCGTAGCGTTCTAGCCACGACATCAGCGTTGGGCCAATATTAAAACTAAAATACTCATAATTGTTGACGATCCCCATCACTTCGCCTCGGTCATTTAAGACTCTGGCAAAAGCATTCGGACGATAGCATTCCCAATGAATCCGCTCATTCCAGTCATGGAAAGGTGCAGCGCTAGGTTGGCGTTCAATTGCGTCCAGATAGGGATTTTCCCTCGGTGGCTGGTAAAAATGACCATGCACCGTCACATAAACACCATGAGCCGTTCTCAGGGGATCGGTCTGGTGAGTGTTCTGATCTGAATGTAATGTTGACGTTGAGCCATTAGCTGGCATTTGTGCAGCAGAAGTCATGTATATATATCCAAAACAAAAAACTCGCAGTTGCACCGTTAAACTTTGTGCATAAACGTTTCTACAATGGTTTGAACACAAAATCCGGTATAAACAACAACTATGAAATACAACCAAATTTTTGAGAAAGCCGTTTTAGTATAGTGGGAAATCTGCGTTATCCCACAGCCCTTTCCCCGAAGGCTTCAAGTAATTAGCCATTTAACAACGCCTCATTTAGGGGTTTTCTCGTTGGCAGCGCCAATCAAAAACTTAATTGTCTTTTAATATATTAAACCCCATTCTTGGTGTAATATTCTGAATCCATTTCATACTTTTGCAACAAAGGATTACGAACTCTTCTTAAATGGCAACATTATTTTACATAACATCCACAAGAGTAAACTGAAAACAGTAAAATCTCTGAATTGGCCTACAGAGGGTTGAGAGTATCCTATGGGAGTGATGAGTAGTAGGTGGCAATTCCCCACTTATTGATTCTGAATTCTGAATTCTTCTTCAATTCAACACTCCAAATATAAAATTTAGGACTACCCGCTGTGCATGATACCCTCAACTCAAACCAACAAATGTCAACTAAAAACATTATTTTTCTGGTTTTGTTACTGTTTATCCCGGTTTCTCTGGCAGCCCACTTTCTGGAGTGGGGAGAATTGATAGTTTTCATTACAGCTGGATTAGCGATTTTGCCTTTAGCGGCTTGGATGGGAACGGCCACAGAAGAAATTGCTGTAGTAGTGGGGCCGTCATTAGGGGGCTTATTAAACGCCACTTTTGGCAATGCTACAGAACTGATCATAGCGCTAGTAGCTCTAAAGGCTGGTTTGATAGATGTAGTCAAAGCCAGTATCACGGGATCGATTATCGGTAACTTACTGCTGGTGATGGGTCTTTCCATGCTTTTGGGAGGGCTGCGTTACAAAGAACAAACATTTCAGCCAATTGTGGCGCGGGTGAATGCTGCTTCGATGAATTTGGCTGTGATTGCCATTTTGTTGCCTACAGCCATGAACTACACCGCTACAGGAGTTAACGAACAAACGCTGCAATATCTATCTGTTGCCGTTGCGGTAGTGTTAATCCTGGTTTACGCCCTAACGCTGCTGTTTTCTATGAGAACTCACTCTTATTTGTATGATGTGGGTGTAGCAGAAACAGAAGAAGAGGAAATTTCCCATAGCAAACCCAATGTTGCGTTGTGGGTTGGTGTGCTGCTAGTATGCACCTTGTTAGTGGCAGTTGAGTCAGAAATGCTGGTGGATTCTTTAGAAGTGGCTACATCCCAGCTAGGTTTGACATCATTGTTTACAGGGGTGATTTTAGTTCCCATCATTGGTAACGCTGCTGAACACGCTACAGCAGTCACCGTAGCTATGAAAGATAAAATGGATCTTTCCCTTTCTGTGGCTGTGGGATCGAGTATGCAGATTGCCCTATTTGTCGCCCCTGTGTTGGTGATAGCAGGATTGATATTAGGTCAGCCGATGGATTTGGATTTCAAACCCTTTGAATTAGTGGCTGTGGTTGTGTCAGTGTTGATTGCAAACACCATTAGTTCTGATGGTAGGTCTAATTGGCTCGAAGGCACTTTATTATTAGCCGCTTATACAGTGTTGGGGTTCGCCTTCTACTTCCATCCAGTGATGGGTTAGTTAATTTGCAACGGCCAAGCGTAGCCTGTGGTAGACATTGCTCCAAGTTTAACCCAAAGCGATCGCTCTCCTTATAGGTAATTAGTTCTCTAATTACCTATTTCCAAAGATATAAAATAATTAGTAAAAAATATTTTCCCAAGTTTTCCAGAATTTTGTATTCTTAATGACATTTTTTCTATGAAATCGATCCACTGTGGTATTCAAGGCTTAGTATAATCAACCACAGAGAAAATTTGTTCCTAAATTTATAGAAGAGATGATTCAAATTCTGGATTCTACTTTGAGAGAAGGGGAACAAACTCCTGGAGTTTATTTTCCTCCTGATATCAAGTTAGCGATCGCTCAGTTTTTAGACTGCATCGGAATTGATATTATTGAAGCTGGTAATCCGGCGGTAGATAGAGAAATTGCTTTAGCGATCGCTCGTATTGCCAATGCTGGTCTTAAGGCTAAAATAGGCGCTCATTCACTTTGTCGAAAAGACGATGTTAAAAAAGCTCTAGAGTGTGGTGTCAATTTTTTAGGTATCTTTTTTAGCGTCTCCGAGAAACGATTGCAGCAGGATTATGATATTGGCCTAGAAAAAGCAATAGAAAAAATTGTTGAAGTTATAACTTATGCCAGAGAGCAGCAAGAAAACTTAGTAATTCGTTATACTCCAGAAGATACAGTGCGATCGCCTATAGAAAATGTGATTGCAGCGGCGATCGCAGCAGTACGAGCAGGAGCTAATATCATCAGCATAGCTGATACAACTGGGTATACAACACCATTTGCTCAAAATCGCAGTATTTCTTATTATGTGAAAACCCTCAAAGGGGAATTAGCCAAACAGGAATTATATCCAAAAATAGAAATTCATTGCCACAACGATCGCGGTTTAGCCTTAGCAAATGCGCTAGATGCTTACAAGGCGGGAGCAGATATTATTGATGTAACCGTCATGGGATTAGGGGAACGTTCTGGCATTGTTGATTTAGCAGAATTACTCATAAATTTAACAGATATAGTTGAAGAAAAACTATCTTGGAATTTGAGCTATTTAAAGGAATTATATGATTTTGTCAGCAACCATTCCCACATATCTATTTCTCCTCATCATCCATTAGTCGGAAAAAATGCCTTTACCCACTATGCAGGCGTTCATGTCAATGCTGTAGCAAAAGATGAAAAGCTCTATCAAAGTTTAAATCCAGAAGTTTTAGGAATTAAAAGTAGCTTAGCATTAGGGGTGCAATCAGGATATATCGCTGTTAAACTAGCTCTCAAACAAATTGGTAGAGAAGAACTTATTGAAAACCAAGATTTAGTAATTAAAATTTTTCAAGAAATAAAAGAAATTGCTAAAAGAGGAACTCCAATTGATATTGATAAGGAATTGCCAGGAATTGTAGAGTGCTGCACTGGTAGCCAAATAATTACTAATGATATTTGTTCAGTTTCTGTTTGAGCCTAGATAATTTTATATTTTAGACTTCGCCTACTTTCGGTTGAAATATTTTGGATTTTGGATTAAGAATTGACTTCTGCACCTGGATTTTACTAATCCGTCTTTTGCAATCATTTTAAAATGACCTACTATGCTGATAGGAAGACGCACAGAGCTTTTCTCAATCGTCAATTAAATCGATATAATAAACCTAATACCAATTCAAAATTAAGAAACCAAGCTATTTTTTCACAAAACTTCTGAATTCTTCTTTAAGTAACTCTGTGCTTTATGGGAATTTCAATCCAGAACTCACAGCCCTTACCAGGCTGAGAAACACACTTGATATTACCGCCATGTTTTTCCACAACAATTTGATAGCTAATAGATAGCCCCAAACCCGTACCTTGACCGGGTTGCTTAGTAGTAAAGAAAGGTTCAAAAATGCGCGATCGCATTGTTTCTGGAATACCACAACCATTGTCTGCAATGCAAATAATAATAGTATTCCATTCTCGAACTTGTGTCCGAATCCATATTTTTGGATTGTCAATTATTTGACCAAGATTTACTGCGTATTCCAGAGCATCAATCGCATTATTCAGAATATTCATAAATACCTGATTCATCTGCGCTGCATAGCAAACTACCGGAGGTAAATCACCATATTCTTTAATTATTTCAATGGCAAAAGAATTAGTTTGTGGTTGCAATCGATGTTGTAAAATTAACAAAGTGCTATCAATACCTTCATGCAAATGAACAGGTTTCATTTCGGCTTCATCGAGTCGAGAAAAACTCCGTAAAGACAATACCAATTGAGAAATTCGTTCTGCGCCCATTGTCATTGAAGTGAGAATTTTTGGTAAGTCATCGGCAATAAAATCTAAATCTATATCTGCTGCTTGCTTTTGAATTTTTGCTCTTATTTGCGGAGATTCTCGATCGTAGAAGCGGAGTAATTTTAATAAATTTTCAGCATGTTCGCTAACATAAGTGATATTGCCGTAAATAAAACTAATTGGATTATTAATTTCATGTGCAATCCCAGCAACTAATTGTCCTAAGCCTGCCATTTTTTCGCTTTGAATCAACTGGCTTTGAGTTTGCTGCAATTCTTTAAGAGTCTCGGCAAGTTCTTCTTTTTGACGTTGAGTCTGTTCGAGTAATTCCGCTTGTTGAAGTCCAACTCCTAACTGAGTGCCAATTTGCATCAGCAAATCTACTTCATCTTCTTGCCAATCACGGGGCTTCATATTTTGATATGCTGCTAGTAATCCCCAGAGTTTCTCGCCCTGAAAAATTGGCACAATCATATATGCCCTAGCCTTAATTAGCTCTATCGGGGCAATATCACAGACAGAATAATTAGCCTTGTAAATGTCCTTAATGACAAGTATCTGACCATTAGCAAAGTCTCCACCTTGGGTATTTTGCAAGTAATCATCTGCGTAGGTATAGCCCGTCTTAAACCCCGCATTTACAAGTTCCTTGACTGGTATCCAACCTTCACCTAAAGACTCAGCAGCAAATTCGCCACTCCAATCAGCCCGGAATCGATAGATTGTCACCCTATCTACTTCTAATAGCCGTCGGACTTCTTCTGTGCTGGTAGCAAAGATGGTATCAATATCAAGAGACTGGCGAATTTTCTCTACTGTTGCCGCCAAGGCTTTCTCTCTTTCAGCAGCTTTAGCCAACTTTTGGGCTTGTACTTGCACCTTTGTTAAAGATTCAGCTTGCTGTAATGCTACCCCCAATTGCACGCCAACTTGCGCCAGCAAGTTAATTTCCTCATCTTGCCAATAACGGGGCTGGGAGTTTTGATAAGCTACCAACAATCCCCAAAGCTTCTCTCCTTGAGAAATAGGGACAAAAACTTCATTACGTGCATACTTACCTGCTTGGGTTCCTTGTACAAGAACGCCTTCCGTCACAGGTTGAGGTTTAACCACTGGCGTCCAGCCATCAACAATCGAATCAGCGACAAATTCGCCACTCCAATCAGGATAAAAGCGATAAATTGCCACTCGTTCTACTTCTAATAACCGTCGGACTTCTTGAGTAGTGGTTTTAAAAATAGCTTCGATTTCCAGTGACTGACGAATTTTTTCTACGGTGTTCGCTAAGGCTCTTTGCCTTTCAGCAGCTTTACTGATTTGGGCTGCTTGGAGTTGCATTTGTTGTAAAAATTCGGCTTGCTGCAAAGCTACACCTAGCTGGGTGCTAACTTGGGTGAGCAAGTAAACCTCATCTTCTTGCCAATCGCGGATTCCGGTGTTCTGGTATACTGCTAGCAAGCCCCAGAGCTTTTGCCCGTGGTAAATAGCAATGATCGCATAAGCTCTTGCTTGATAGATCTCTAAAATCTTAATGTAGCAGTCGCTAAAGCCTGCGTTATAAATATCATTACAAAGACGGTATACTTCACTTCTGCTAAAGCGGCCGCCTGCTGTTTCTTGTAGGTAGGTATCAGCAACTGGGGGTTTAGCTAAATCTTTAGCACTACATTCGCTGACGTTTTCGCTCAATTCCGGTCGTTGGAATTGCTCATCTATCAGCGATATCCAATCCTCTGCCACTGATTCAAACACAAATTTACCAGTCCAATCTGGATTGAAGCGATAAATCGCCACGCGATCGGCATTTAGTAACTGTCTGAGTTCTGCGGTGCTGGTGCGGAAAATGCTTTCTAAGTCGAGGGACTGACGAATTTTCTCAATAGTTATGGCTATAGTTCTCTGCCATTCTGCTGCTTTTTCTTTGGCTTTAGCTTGCGCTAGTTGTGCCGATTGTAATTTTACTTGTTCTAGGTAATCTGCTTGTTGTAAAGCTACTCCTAGATGTTCGGCAATCAGTTGCACAAACTCAATTTCTGAGGCTTCCCATTGCCGAGGACTATCACACTGATGAATACACAACAATCCCCATAAATCTTTACCTTTCAATAAGGGAGCAACAATATTGGCGCGTACCTGAAATCTTTCCAAAATTTGAACGTAGCAATCACTGACGCCAACTTGATAAATATCAGCTGTTGCTTTAATTCGACCTTGCTGATACAGTTGTGCAAAATCTTCGGCAAAGCAATGATCGCGCACTTTAGCTGCTAGTGCTGAACTCAATTCACTTCGCACGTCTTCGTAGATAAATTCTCCTTCCCATGCCAAATCAGGATAAAAACGAAATACACCAACTCGATCGCTTTTTAGAAGCTGGCGGACTTCAGTAACTGTAATTTTAAAAATGGCGTCTATATCTAAAGATTCACGAATTCTGGCAATAACTCCAGACAAAGCTTTTTGTTGCTCATTCTGGCGCAAGGAAAATGCCACATCTGAATGAGATTCTTGCTGTTGTGAATTTGGTTCTATGGGTTGAATAATAGAGGAGTTTTCCATTCCCTGGGGAATTTTAAATATTAAAAGTTCTCCATCTCATAATTCCCTCAACCATCGCAAAGGTAACAATCATCTGCATAAAAGGGACTGGTGATTGGGAATTAGGGACTGGAAATTTAGAAAAAAACAGAAAAATTATGGAATTTGCTTTAATTACTGGCAAATTTTAGTATCACGTATAGTCTAAGATTCTTGGCCTTCTTGGCGTCTTGCGTCGATTGCGGGGCAAAACCCTTCTCGAAGAGTACTCGTTCGCTCTTAGCGTTCCCGCAAAGTAGGGCGGTTGGCAATACTTGTCGGGTTTTGGGGAAAAGGGGAAAGAAAAAACTTTTACCCTTTACCCAAACCAAATTCCGAGTTCAAAATGCTTAACCGAGCAGTGTTAGGGCGGTTGGATAAACTAAATAAAATAATGTAGGGACATGGTATTATCATGTCCCTACAAAAAGATTTTTCAACTAAGGGTGGATTATCGCCGCTTGGGAGTAGTGCTGCCAGTGGTGCGTTTTTCTTCATCTCGACGACGGCGATCGCGCCAATCTGCCACGGTCAAATAACCAATGCCACCTGTTACTGTTAGCAGCAGCACTACGGCAATTAAAGCCAAAATACTCAGGAATGGACTTTCTACCATGCCTTTACAGTCCGTTACGTCCCCAGACTACCATTGCAATTGACCAAGTGAACACGACTAGTAGTGATACCCAGCCCAGTGTCAAAATTTCCATAGTCCCGCTTTTCAAATCATTACAAAAGGTTTCTAATGTTTATCATACAGGGATTGGGCAGGCTGAGATTTTTTTATCAATGATGTTCTAACGTTTTGTGGGCGATCGCTTTCTCTACCACCATTTCAACGTTTTTACTTAGAAATTTAAGTAATTATGAAAACAGGTGTAAAAAAGTAGCGATCGCGCTGTTATATTCGCTGGCTTGGGAATATTAGGGTTAGATGCAAACATTTCAAATTTAGCAACCCCTAGTATCAATGCTGACATTTCTTAGCTTCGCTTTCAACTCGGACGGTTTTATTCCCCACGGACATTGTTATCTCTGGAAAACTGGATTAGTTTGGCTCCACATTATTGGTGATGCCACTATTGCTCTTGCCTATTATTCTATTCCCTTCTTATTAATTTACTTTATTTCCAAGCGCCAAGACGTGCCTTTCAATGGAGTCTTTGTGTTATTTGGTACTTTTATCATTGCCTGTGGTACTGGGCACTTAATGGATATTTGGACGCTTTGGCATCCAGATTATTGGATTTCAGGTTGTCTAAAAGCTCTAACTGCCATTATTTCCATATACACGGCATTTGCGTTACTTTCTCTGATGCCTCAAGCCCTGACGCTACCGAGTCCAGCCCAGTTAGAGGTTATCAATCGAGCGCTTTCCACTGAAATTGTAGAGCGCAAGCGCATCGAGATAGAACTACGCAAAGCCGAAGAAGTCGCTCAAGATTCCAGCCACGCCAAGAGTGAATTTCTGGCGAATATGAGTCACGAACTACGTACACCCCTCAATGGCATCTTGGGTTATACACAAATCCTCCAACGTACAGAATCTTTGAGTGAAAAAGGACGCAAAGGACTCGGCGTCATTTATCAATGCGGTTCTCATCTTTTAACCCTGATTAATGATGTTCTCGATCTTTCCAAAATCGAAGCTCGTAAACTGGAATTGCATCCTGTTGATTTTTACTTACCTGCCTTTATTGATAGCGTTACTGAAATTTGTCGCATCCGTGCAGAACAAAAGGTCATTGCCTTTGAAGTCCAACTCGATCCCGATTTGCCAACAGGCATTCACGGTGATGAAAAACGCTTACGGCAAGTACTGATTAACTTGCTTAGTAATGCGATTAAATTTACTAACCAAGGCAGTGTCAGTTTTAAAGTTCAGGTTACCAATCGCGAATCAGATGCTAATGGAAAAACTAACTACAAAATTCGCTTTGAGGTAATAGATACCGGTGCAGGTATACAACCCGAACAAGCTGAGAAAATCTTCCAGCCTTTTGAGCAAGTAGGAAATCAAAAACGACAATCTGAAGGCACAGGTTTGGGATTAGCAATTAGCCAAAAAATTGTTTTGTTAATGGGTGGTCAAATTCAGGTGCAAAGTACCTTGGGCAAAGGTAGCACTTTCTGGTTTGAGGCAAAATTCCCAGAATCTAAAGACTGGGCAAAGGTTTCTAGAGCGGTTGACCAAGGAACGATTATTGGTTATATGGGGCAAAGGCGCACCATTTTAATTGCAGATGATAAATGGGAAAATCGATCGGTAATTGTAAATTTGCTAGAGCCAGTTGGGTTTACTGTTATTGAAGCTAGCCAGGGTCAAGAAGCATGGGAAAAGGCTCTAGCCCACAAACCAGACTTGGTAATCACTGACTTAGTGATGCCAATATTGGATGGATTTGAGTTAATTAATCGTTTGCGTCAGTCGGAGCAATTTAAAAAGATGGCTATCATCGCGTCGTCTGCCAGTGTGTTTGCAATCGACCAGCACAAGAGTATTGATGTTGGTGCTGATACATTTCTACCAAAGCCTGTGGAAGCTGAAGCGCTATTAGAAATGCTCCGAAAAATTTTACAGCTTACATGGATTTTTGATGAAAAAACAGACGTAAATAAAACAAATAAAACAGTTGTTTTCGAGCAATCAAATAATACGAATTTACCAGAGCGAGAAACTTTAGAAGAATTACTTGAACTTGTGGAAGATGGCGACATTCAAAACATATTAGAATTGGCAGATCGACTTTCTGCGTCTGATGAAAAGCTCAACGTTTTTGCTCAACATCTTGTCCAACTTGCTAGTAATTTTCAACTCAAACGTTTGGCAACTTTTATTGAACAATACATTGATTAATTTGATTTTAATTTAAAATTTAAATCTGTTATGAACAAAAAACCAAATACTGGATTTATCTTAATTGTGGATGATAATCCAACAAATTTATCTCTTCTATGTGAAGCCCTCAATAGTGAGGGGTTTCGTTTCCGTGTTGCAGTGGATGGCGAAAGTGCGATCGCTCAAGTTGAACGCAATCAACCAGAGTTAATTTTACTAGATGTACAAATGCCTGGTATTGATGGATTTGAAACTTGTCGTCGCCTCAAAGCCAATCCTGCTACCCAAAACATTCCGATTATTTTCACCACTGCTTTAGCAGATACCGACAGCAAAACCAAGGGATTTTCCCTTGGTGCAGTAGACTATATCCCGAAACCTTTTGCACAAGAGGAAGTTATTGCTAGAGTGCGCGTGCATTTACAACTCAAACAATTGACTGAATCTTTGGAACAACAAGTTAGCGATCGCACTAAGGCTTTGCAACAAGCCCAAGTCCAACTAGTGCAACAAGAAAAACTATCAACACTCGGAGAGTTAGTTGCTGGTATTGGTCATGAAATTAATAATCCAGTCAACTTTATTTCTAGCAATATTCCACCCTTACAAGAATACATTGCAGCAATAACCGAGTTGCTTTCACTGTATAAACAAGAGTATCCAAAGCCAACAGCTAAAATTACTACTGCTATTAACAACTTGGATCTGGATTTTGTTCTCGAAGATATCACAAAAATCTTAAATTCACTGGAAGTAGGAAGCGAACGAATCCGTAACCTTTCTAATTCACTCCGCAACTTCTCTCGTTCAGATAGTGATGCCAAAATCTCTGCCGATCTCCACCAAGGACTAGATAGCACACTGATGATTTTGCAACATCGCCTCAAAGCTAATAGCGATCGCCCCCAGATTAAAGTGATTAAAAATTATGGAGTCTTACCACAAGTGAACTGCTATTTAGGGCAGATGAACCAAGTATTTATGAATATTCTGGCAAATGCTGTTGATGCTTTAGATGAAGCTATAGTACAAGGCAAAATCAGCAATATAATTCCTCAGATTCAAATTACAACAGCGCTAGATTCTGAACAATTCGCTGTAATTCAGATTGCTGACAATGGCATTGGTGTTCCTGAACGGTTGAAAAAACGCTTATTTGAACCGTTATTTACTACAAAAACTGTTGGTAAAGGTACTGGACTTGGCTTATCCATCGCCTATGAAATAGTAGTAGAAAAGCACAAAGGCATATTAGAAGTTAACTCTCAACCAGGTATGGGAACTGAATTTATCATCAAAATTCCCACGAGCAACATTTAATTACAAAATGGGAATTGGTGACTAGGGGACTGGGTAAACTTTCGATTCCCAATTACCAGTTACCATCAATCCCTAATCCCAATCCCTATACAGAGTGAACACAATTTCAAATCCTCAATTAATGGCAGAACGCCTAGAATCTCTCAAAGCTGGTATAGTTGGAGGTTTTTCTTTATTTTCTGGCTTTGCGATCGCTAGTCTTTTAAATACTTTAGTATTGGCAAAGTATTTTCAAATACTTGTAACTTTACAAAGTAATGTTAATTGGCATTTGTGGGTGAGTGCTGCTGTTGCAACTTTTACTGGTTTTTTGTTTGGTGTGACTTACCGCTATATCATCCGTTCAGATAACAATCCTCAACTAAAATCCGGTGGTGTGCTGGCTTTTGGCTTGGTGCGCGGATTAACCCAAATAGAACTTGGGTGGAATTCTGATAGCACAATTTGGCCTTTTTTGGTATTGGCGGTAGAAAGTGTATTATGGTTTGCAATTGCAGCGATCGCACTTGATATCACTATGCAGCTAAATTGGGTTAAACCTTTTCCATCAAAGCAGAATTCAGAATTAGAATAGCGTCTGTGCTTAGAGAAATAGGGTAGTACAGATCGCAGCTAACTGTGCTACCTTACACAAAATTGTGCTTAAAATAAATGAAAAACCTATGACTAGTATTTTTTTATATTATTATTAATATAATAAATACATAATTATTATATAGGACTCATATTTGATTTTTGAAATATACGTAGTGGCGTGGCAAGGCTAAAATGTTGCAATAGATTTTATTGTGGGATGGGTGTCCTCACCTGTCCGGGGCAGCCTAGAAGCCCACCCCACAATAAATTTTATTGCACTATTTTAGTCTGGTCGCGCTACTACACATACTTAAATTTTTTCAATAATATAAGCTTTAATTGATTCTGAATTCTTTATTATTCAATAATATCTGATTATGAAAACTAAAAGATCCCACTATTATTTAATAATCGATTTAGAGGCTACATGCTGTGACAAAGGAACTATTCCCCGCCACGAAATGGAAATTATCGAAATTGGTGCAGTAATGCTGAATCGAGAAACGTGGGAAATTGATTCGGAGTTTCAGCAATTTATCCAACCTGTTAGACATCCACAACTCACACCTTTTTGCATAGAATTGACTACTATTCGGCAGCAAGATGTTGATGAAGCACCAAAATTTATAGAGGCAATTTCTCGCTTCCAAGAATGGATTAATTTATTTCCCAATCATATTTTTTGTTCTTGGGGCAATTATGACAAAAATCAATTTATTCAAGATTGCAAGTTCCATAATGTTCCTTATCCTTTCAATTCAGAACACATAAATATCAAAGAGGAATTTTCCAAATACCTTAGTGTGTCTAAAAAATTTGGTATGGCACAAGCTTTCAATGAGTTGGGCATTGAATTACAAGGCACACATCATCGTGGCATTGACGATGCCCGCAATATTGCATCTATCTACAGAGAGATTAAAACAAAAAAAAGATAGGGATTAGGGCATGGGGCATTGAAAGGTGTGGGAGGTGTGGGAGGATGGGGAAGAAATCTTTCCCCCCACACTCCCCACACTTCCCTATCTCCCCAGTCCCTTTTAAAGACTGCTAATGGCTTCTACAACTAGCTTGGAAACAAAGGGTAAAATTTCACGATTCTTAGCCTGGGCTTTGCCTTCAGTAAATACTACTAGAAGGTAGGGGCGCTGGTTTGGTAACTCAATATAGGCGACATCATGGCGAACTTGACTTGTCCAACCAGCCTTTGACCAAATTTGGGCATCTTTGGGAAGTCCACCGCCCAAAAAACCTGTTACTTGGTCTTCTTCAACATCAGCGTGCAAATTTTGGAGATCGCGTTTGAGCAAAGCCATCATCGCTTGCGATCGCGCACTTGAAACTGCTACTCCGCCGATAATACTATGCACTAATCTGGCGATCGCATTTGTGGTCAGCATATTACGATTTTCCAGCAACTCTCCCACAAACGCCCGCTCCCGTCCATAGGGGCCATCACCCCAAGTTTTTTGACAGACGTTAATCGTCTCCATTTCTTCCCATCCCAAGGATTGATAATAGCGGTTAACGATATTACGCTGATATTTCCAGGTTTCAAATGGGGCGACTGGTAGTTCTGGGCCTGAGGTGGTGCCAGTAAGAATGTCCACAACCAAGCTGGTAGCATCATTACTAGAGTCTATAATCATATCCCGCAAGGCTCGCTCTAACTCCTTAGAAGTTTGGCTCATGCCTTTTTCCAGCCATTCATTTACTGCCACCAGATAAAATAGTTTGACTACACTAGCAGGGTAAATCCGTTCAACGCCGCGATAAGTAAAACCCCGAACTGGGTGGTTCCAAAAAGCGTCGGGAGTCAGCGCACCACCAGTATTTACCGGCACTGGTGGATCGTAAACAACCCAAGTCAAGGCAATTTGATTGCGGGCTAAGGTAGGAAATGCTGCCCAAGTTGCATCTAAAATGCCTAACCCAAGATTTTCGAGTTGTTCGTCTTTATTAAAAAAAATCATTCTAGAATAATGTCCTTTAATCTAAAATCCCAAATCCAAAATCTCAAATCAGCGGAGTATCAGTGTCTAGCTGACCTGAATTTATACGATTCTCCTGAGTGTACGCGCCTAGCAACTCAAGCCGCATCTGGGCGACATTTATGGATAACATCAAATTATCAGGATTCGGCGGTTGAGGTGTATTTGCGTGAAGATGACTATCCCG
Organism: Nostoc sp. ChiSLP01; assembly: GCA_034531195.2. GTDB lineage: Bacteria > Cyanobacteriota > Cyanobacteriia > Cyanobacteriales > Nostocaceae > Nostoc. The sequence goes on along the minus strand of JAVRBO020000041.1, from coordinate 173,079 downwards.
GATGGGTATCCTTTTCAGATTTAGGTTTATTACAACCTGCTACTGTACTTTATCAGGCTGCAACATTTTCTGAATCTGAAATTAAAAAACTGCTAGCACAGGTTATCGCTTTTACCCAAAAAGCGATGCAACAATCAAATTATTATCTCTGGGGTGGTACGCTAGGGCCAAATTATGATTGTTCTGGGTTAATGCAAGCGGCGTTTGCTTCGGTGGGTATTTGGTTACCGAGAGATGCTTATCAACAGGAAGGATTTACTCAACCAATTACCATTGCAGAATTAGCAGCTGGGGATCTGGTATTTTTTGGAACTAGCCAAAAAGCAACCCATGTGGGGCTTTATTTGGCAGATGGTTATTATATCCATAGTTCTGGGAAGGAACAGGGGCGTAATGGGATTGGGATTGATGTTCTTTCGGAACAGGGGGATGCTGTTAGTCAGTCGTACTATCAGCAGCTGCGGGGTGCTGGTAGAGTTTTTAAGAGTTACGAACCACAGAGAGAAGTCTGAGCGGCGGCTTCCGCCGATCGGAACTTCGGTCAAAACGCTGAGGACGCTGAGGAAGATGGGGAGTGAGTTGGTTTATGAAGGGGTGAATGGGGCGATTTCGGCTATTGTCCCTGATGTTTCGGTGGTGGTGCCGATACATAATGAAGTGGAAAGTTTACCACTTTTATTAGAAGCGATCGCATCTACGTTATCTTCGAGTCAGATAAGTTATGAAATCATTTGTGTCGATGATGGTTCTACGGATGGTTCCGGGGAATTTCTTAAGCAAGAAGCGCAAACCCGTCCTGATTTAAAGGCCGTGATTTTGCGTCGTAATTACGGACAAACTGCGGCTATGGCTGCTGGATTTCATTATGCACTAGGTAAAGCGATAGTTTCTTTAGATGCTGATTTGCAAAATGACCCGGCTGATATTCCGATGTTATTGGCCAAGCTCGATGAAGGTTACGATTTGGTGAGTGGCTGGCGACAAAAACGCCAAGATGGGGCTGTAAATCGGTTACTTCCTTCTAAAATTGCTAATTGGCTAATTCGCCACACCACTAGCGTGAATATTCACGATTATGGTTGTTCGCTCAAAGCCTATCGTGCAGAACTACTGGCAGATATGAACCTCTACGGTGAATTACATCGGTTTTTACCTGCTTTGGCTTACATTGAAGGAGCTAGAATTACTGAAATGCCCGTACGTCATCACGCCCGCCGCTTTGGCCGCAGTAAATATGGGATTTGGCGGACATTCCGGGTGTTGATGGATTTGTTAACTATTTTGTTTATGAAAAAATTCCTTACCCGGCCGATGCATGTTTTTGGGCTGTTGGGCTTGATTTCAATGGTTTCGGGGACGCTAATCGGAATTTATTTGACTTTCATTAAATTAGCTTTAGGTGAAATGATTGGCAATCGCCCTTTGCTGATTTTGGCAGTTCTGTTGCTTGTAACTGGAGTACAGTTGTTTTGCTTCGGTCTTTTAGCAGAATTGCTCATGCGTACATATCATGAATCCCAAGGACGGCCTATCTATCGCGTGCGAGAGGTGGTAGCAAAAAAGGTTAACTAAGGTAACAATAGTAATGATTTGTCATTGGGCATTGGGCATTAGTAAATACTTAAGAATAAATATTGGTTGACACTCAACAAATAGTAAAAGACTAATGACTAATGACTAATAACTAATCACAAAAAACTCATTAAATCGCATCTACCTTGAAAATATTTAATACGTTTGACACCGAACTGCGGTACAACCTGCTGATTTTATTTACAGCAGGTTTATTATTCTGGTCGAGTGTGGCTTCGCTCTTACCAACTCTACCGCTTTATCTTGAGTATGTAGGCGCAACTAAGCAACAAATAGGGATTGTAACGGGCAGTTTCGCAATCGGCTTATTGCTAACTCGCCCGATGCTGGGACGATTAGCTGACGAACGCGGTCGAAAATTTGTGTTGTTGATTGGTACGATAGTAGCTGCGATCGCACCTTTTGGTTACTTGGCAACTCAATCTATTGGGCTGTTAATCTTGGTGCGGATTTTTCACGGCGTTAGCATTGCCGCTTTTACCACTGGCTACAGTGCGTTAATCGCAGATTTGGCTCCACCCGAAAAACGTGGCGAAATCATTGGTTACATGACCCTAGCAACTCCCATTGGTTTAGCAATTGGCCCTGCTTTGGGAGGATTTTTAGAAGCCACAACTGGTTATGGAGTGTTGTTTTTGGTTGCTGCTGAGTTAGGTTTTGTCACTCTCTTGGCAATTGTACAAGTCACCAATCCTCAAATACAAATACAGGAACGAACTCAGCACAACAATCAAAAATTTTGGCAAATTCTGATTAGCCCACGGGTGAGAGTTCCGACTTTAATTATGTTGCTGGTTGGTTTGTCTGCTGGTGCTGTACACACCTTTGTATCTCTGTTTATCAAATCAACTCAAATAGACTTTAATGGCGGGTTATTTTTTACAGTTGCGGCAATATCTAGTTTTAGTATTAGAATCTTTGCTGGTAAAGCCAGCGATCGCTTAGGCCGTGGTTTATTTATCAGTTTTGGTATAATTTCTTATACTTTAGCGTCGATATTGCTGTGGCAAGCTGACACTGTGAGTAGTTTCTTACTAGCGGCGATTTTTGAAGGCGCTGGTGGTGGTACAGTTATATCGATGATTGTAACTATGATGGCAGACCGATCGCTACCACAAGAACGGGGGCGAATTTTTTCTATCTGCGTCACTGGGTTTGACCTGGGAATTGCGATCGCTGCTCCTGTTTTGGGTTCCATTGCCGAACAAATCGGCTATCGCAATATGTTTGGCTATGGTGCTGGGATCACTTGTGTCGCACTTGTGATTTTCTTCACCAAGTCCAGCAAAAATCTGCCTGACTCATTGCGTTTTGCCTTGGGCCGTGCCCCAGATACCTACGCTATGAATAACTTAAAAGTTAGTAGTTAAGAGTTGTAATTGCTCACTCCTAACTTTAAAAAACGGGCGAGGAGGGATTCGAACCCCCGACACCGTGGTCCGTAGCCACGTGCTCTAGTCCACTGAGCTACACGCCCTTGACAAGAAACTATATTAACACGTTCTCACTAAATGATGCAAGATAATTTTCCATCTAATTTTGGTAACTTAACCCATCTGGACGATCGAGGACAAGCACAGATGGTAGATGTGTCTGAAAAAGCACCTACCGTGCGCCAAGCAGTAGCCGCTGCCAAGGTGCGGATGTTGGCGACCACCTTTGCTGCAATTCAAGCTGGAAACGTTCCAAAAGGCGATGTGTTGGGAACTGTAAGGCTGGCTGGGATTATGGCAGCTAAGCAAACAGCTGCTTTAATTCCCTTATGTCATCCGTTACCATTGCAGAAAATAGCGATCGAGGTCATACCCGATTTTCAACTACCTGGTTATGAAATTCAAGCCACAGTCAAAACCAAAGCTGAGACTGGCGTAGAGATGGAAGCTTTAACTGCCGTTTCTGTTGCGGCTTTAACTTTATACGATATGGCTAAAGGCTTAGAAAAATCGATTCAAATTGAATCAATTCGGTTAATCAGTAAAAGTGGCGGGAAATCAGGAGATTATTCCCCGCCAGGGCAATAAGCTACACTATCTCGCCTAAAGCTTTATTAAGAGCCGTCGGGCTTTCAAAATCTTTGTCTTCTGGCACTTTCTCTAACAAAGAGATAATCTCCTTATCTGCTCCTTGTTTTTTAGCGTGTTGAATTAAATCTTGCTTTTTAGCAGGATAGTCAACACCTTTCAAGTGTTTTTGGATTTCGACTGGGTTAGCCTTAGCCATTTTTGTCCACCTCTAATGGTTATCCCCCATATTCACAAGTGGATATATTTACTCCCTCTATCAAACAGATGAATCGTTTCTAACTTCAAAACCTTCAAAGGTCATCCACTAGGTTGATGAATCATTTATGGGGAGTGGGGAGTGATGAGTTTGGAGTTTGGAATTACCTCCTGTGCCCCAATCTCCCGATCTCCCTCATCTCCCCCAGCCCAGCTGATTTATGGAAGGTTGTCAGGGTCGATGCCAAGACTACGTAAGTGTGCTGCCAACTGTTCTGCACGTAGGCGTTCTTGTTCTAATAAGAACTCAGCTTGTTCTGCGCGTTCATTGAGTTCCAGGGAGTTCAAAAACCTTCGGCCATCTGGACGGTAAATTACTAACTCTCCCTGCCCAGTTTCAAATTTAATTCCCAACCGAGGACTGATCCAGCCATCCATTTGCCATAGTTTATTTAAATGGTTGTTTTGCCGCAACCAACCATCTAATTGAAAACTTTCAGGGTCGTATAGGTAATATTCTTCAACACCATAGGTATTATAAAACTCTAGCTTGCGATCCATTTCCTTAGTATCATTACTATGGGAAAGAATTTCAAAGACTACTTGGGGTGAAATATTGTCTTCTTGCCACTGACGATAGGAACGACGTTTGCCTTTTGGTCTGCCGAAGACAACCATGATATCAGGTGCAGTTGGCGTAATCAACTGGGAACGGACGGGATACCAAAGTAAATCTCCTACAATCAAAACATTGTTATTATTCGCATACAGAATCTCTAAATTCTCCTTGATTAAGACAATCCAACGATACTGCTCTGTGTTTTCTGCCATTGGTTTGCCATCGCTGTCTGGATAAAGGAGGTCGGAGTCTATTTGCCCAAAGATAGTCATAGCATTTAACCCAGCTAATCTTAACTTTCAATCCCGATTATCACTGCTTCTTGAGGAAGCATAGCAACCAGATACCCAAAAACCTTAGAATGATTAGGGTGTATTTAGATCTGTAACAAATATTTATGCCTCCTCGTTGGCCTCGCAAACCCGATCGCAACGATCCAGAGTATCGCAAAATCGATGACCGAATGAATTTTGCCCTGCATGTGGCGATCGCTGCTACTATTAATTCTGGATTGTGGTTCTTCCACAAGTTGAAAGGCGCTAGTTGGGAGTGGCTGCCTTGGTTGACTGTTAGTTGGCTAGTAATATTGTTGGTACATCTAATTTATATTGCTGCGATCGCCAACTACACCGAAACTCCACCCAAATCCACCTGAAGATGGACTGCTGATGCTAGGGCGATTGTAACCTGTGGCAGTAGAATCAGCCTCGTTAATTGAGCAATAATGTAAATAAGCCTGGATTTTGCGCTCTTTCTCAATGTAGGGTTATTTTTATGGCTAAGACTAACACCACAGAATTATTAGAAGCCCTAGCAGCCGAAATTGGTGAGAATGTCTATATAGACGTTGCTAAATGGCATCTTTATTTATCTAATGCCAAACTGCATACAATTGTTGCTGAAAAACTATATTCTTTAATTACTTCCAACTCTGTTAATGAAGACCGAGTGACACAAGTGTTGGAATCCATTCCAATAAAAATTGGCGGCGGCAAACGCGAACTGCCTTTGATAGATTTGCTGCCATTACAATGCCAGGTAAGTTTAGTAGATATTTTGGAAAAATATCAACGCGAACTTTAATCGTTAAAACTAAAATCCTATTTTAGAAAAACAGAATTCAGAAGTCAGAATTCAAAATTGGGAATAAATTCTGCAACTTTTGCGGGTTTGGATTAAGACTCGCTATCAATTTTCATGCAAACTTATTGAGGTTAGTTATATGCTCTTACAACTGAAAGATTCTGGCGAGCTGGTAAAAGTTTTGAAAATTGAAGAATTACTCGATCCTAATACCGATGTTATTCATGCAAAAGACCAAGAAGGTCAGGAAGAACAGGAACCTGATTCTTTTAAAAAAGAAAATCTCATTTTTCCTTCTGGTGAAGATTTGCCACGCTGTTGGTTAGATGCTGATTACCGAAGTGCCAATGGTTAATTAACTTAAAATTGTTTGGGACTTACGCACACTCTACGAATCCTTGGCGTTCTTCTCTTCGAGACGCTTTGCGAAGGCGTCTTGGCGGTAGCCTACCCTTCTCCTTCGGAGACGCTACGCGAACGGGAACGCCAAGGGCGAACCGCAAGCCGCAAAGCGTCTACAATAAATAAAGCTTTTTGGCGATTTTTGCGTAAGTCCTGTTGTTAATACAAAAAATCAAGGGTTTGGAATCAGGGATGTAAGGGTGTAGGTGAGCAAAACTCCTACACCTTTACACCTTAAACAGCACTAACTCAACGCAAGCTTCCAATCTACCTCTCCCTGCCTTGAACTAAAGTTCAAGTCTGTCCCTCTCCGACTCGGAGAGGGACGGTTTTGCGTAGTAAAACCAGGGGGAGGTTTTTTGATTGATTTTCAAGCTAGAGATTTTTTAGCTTATAGGACTTACCCACTGTACAAATTAATCATGGTGTGAATTTTGCAGAGGTCGTTTCAGGCTTTTATTAATGATTATTCGGTCGTAAATCGACCCTCGTGTAGGGACACAGCAGTGCTCATTGGTGTCAACTTAAGCTCAAACGTTTATCCCACATGCGTTTTACCCCACCCCTTAATCCCCTCCCCGATGCTTTGGGGAGGAGAAGTTTTGCGTCAGCAAAGCTGGGGTGGGGTAACGCGGATCTTTATGGGAAGTGAGTAAATCCAAAATTGAGTTTTGACAAGGGTTTCACGTTAAGTTGACACCAGTGAGCAGTGCTATGCCCCTACGACAAATGTGGTTTTTAACCGTTTATACTTGGTATTTTTTGTCAATATGTAAATCATAGCTTATTCATTGTTGCCTGCTATACAACCCTCTCAATTCAATATACAAAATTTTACAGTACAAATGTACTATTTTGCTGCTAAAATGCCTTACAAGTCAGCTAGCCTTGTTTGAGGTAGTATGAAAAAAATCCAAGACAGCTACAAAAAGCCTATTCCAACCAAATCACTGTTGCAGCCGACACCTGTGAATACTGCCATAGTGCCACTACAACCGCAAGAGGAAAAAATCATCAGCGATCGCGAACGCTTAGTGGCGCAAGTTGAACGCATCAACCGTATGGCAGGGGAGCTAGAAGCAGCGATACTGGAGTTGAAAGCGATCGCTAACACGCTCAATACTCAAAAACATTATCCACTCATCAAGCCGAACCAATATAAAAATATTTGTCAGTATTTGGCAGTCAGCGTGCCTTGGGTAAGAAAGAAATCAGATCAGTCTTTTATTTTGACAACACGAAGAGTTGATTTATTCCGAGCAGAAAGGGAAGCTGCACTATTAGCACAGCAACTGCGTCAGCAAACCAAAAAAAGATTAGCGTCCCAGCGCCACAAAAAAAATAAGGATGTAGGTAAAAGGGAACAGGGAATGGGGAACAGGGGACGAGGACTGCGTATAGTCAGGGGTTTGAACTTCCATTAATACGTACCACTAGGGAGACTCAAGCCCTCTGATTTCCTCCTAGAAAGGAACAGGAAAGAACAATCTATTCTCTATTTCCTGTTCCCGCCCTATAGGGGTTGGTCAACAAATCTTAAAGCGATCGCCATTTAAAGGTAATCCACCTCTGAGGTTGTAACAGTTATGCTGATTGAAGTGGTAGAAGGAAGAGATTCTGTTCCATTACCTAATACCACAAGAGAGTTGCTAATTGCTACCATAATTGGTATCAAAAGGCACATCCGCCCTCAGATTTGCACTTGTGTAAAACCAGGCGCAACATCAGGGACGATCGATCGGTGCTCAAAAGGGGTAAAAAGAAGGTGTTAAAGACACTTTTAGTGATTGCCGTTGGTTTTTTACCGTCCCTGTTTTCCCTGTGGGCGATCCGCAAAACGCGATCGCGAGCGCGTTTGCGGATGAGGCAAGCAGCCATGAATTTTCCCAGGATGCGGCAAGGACAAAATTTCACATCGCCTGAAGGCGATCGCTATTATTTAGAAGGGGTAGGTTACCTGATTGGCGACATCAGCTGCAAGTTTAATGCCCGATCTGGCTACATCCGCTGTGCTGTGAATCCTGACGGGCCATGTAACGGTTGTCGTCACTACGAGCCAAAACAATTAACTGGTAATGAAAAAAAGACTTGATAGTTCTTATAAAAAGGTTGTTGAGTGTTGAGTGCTAACCGTCAACAGTCAACGTGAAATGCCATCTCCTTTTCGGGGTGGGATGAACTTAACCCCTGATACCCAAATGAACTGAAAAACTAACTTCTTACCACATTCCCAGGTTCAACCTGGGAATGATAAAATCATGGGCTACTACAATAACTTGTATTTACAAACACTTTGAATATTTGTCTTTGTATGGTCAAATAAAAATGAGTAAGAATTCAGTACCCAAAAGTTAAAAGTCACAATTTATAACTAGTCTATTATGATTTGTGTATTGTTTCATCTAGTATTGTCTTGATTCTGGAACTCTTGTAGCTTTTGAATTATGACTTCTGAATTCTGACAAAAATGATTTAATATAATTCTTGCAAAAGTTAAAATCTGCCTTATATTCTTTGCAGATTCTAACCCTTACTTTTAATTTTTCCGAACCTATCTAATAACTACATGATTATTTAACGATGAAAAAAACTTTCTTTGGGATAACAGCATTATTATCAAGTTGCGCCTTGCTATTGACAGGCTGCGGTGGCGAGAGTACAACTGTGACAAATTCTCCGAATAATAGTCCAAATAGTAATACAAATAACACTGCAACCAACACCGCAGCGAATACAGGTACATTATCGGGTGCGATTCCCATCGGTATTGCTGTTGCTCAAACTAGCAATGTGGCATTATTGGGTCAAGAACAAGTGGCTGGAGTTAAAATTGCCGAGAAGTATTTTAATGCTAAAGGTGGTGTCAACGGCACTCCAATTAAATTAGTGTTTCAAGATACTAGCGGTGATGAAGCAGGAGCAATTAACGCTGTTCAAAGTTTAATTAATAAAGATAAAGTTGTTGGCATTGTAGGGCCAACTTTATCACAGCAAGCCTTTAGTGCTGACCCAGTTGCCGAACGTGCGAAAGTACCAATTATTGGCCCATCGAATACTGCGAAAAATATTCCCGAAATTGGTGATTATGTAGCTCGTGTTTCTGCACCAGTTTCTGTTGTTGCTCCTAATTCGGTGAAAGCTGCACTCAAGCAAAACCCCCAAATTAAAAAAGTTGCAGTTTTCTATGCTCAAAATGATGCATTTAGCAAGTCAGAAACGGAAATTTTCCAGCAAACGGTTAAGGATCAAGGACTGGAATTAGTAACAGTTCAAAGATTCCAAACTAGCGATACAGATTTTCAAAGCCAAGCTACCAACGCAATTAACCTTAAACCAGATTTGGTTATTATTTCTGGTTTGGCTGCTGATGGTGGTAATTTAATACGACAATTGCGCGAACTGGGTTATAAAGGTTTAATTGTTGGCGGTAATGGTCTAAATACATCGAATATATTGCCAGTTTGTAAAGCACTTTGTGATGGCGTATTAATTGCTCAAGCTTATAGTCCGGAACATCCGGGGGAAATTAACGCGGCATTTCGCAAAGCCTACACAGAGGAATATAAGAAAGAACCACCCCAATTTAGCGCCCAAGCTTTTGCAGCAGTGCAAGTTTATGCCGAAGCACTAAAAGCTTTAGATAACAAGAGCAAGGTTAATAAATTACAAGTACCAGAATTACGAGCGCAATTAAATAAAGAAATACTTGCTGGAAAATACAATACACCGCTGGGTGAGATTGGTTTTACTCCGGTAGGTGAAGTAGTGCAGAAAGATTTCTATGTAGCCCAAATCAAAATGGAAAAAGATGGAAGTCAAGGTAAATTTAGTTTTTTGAAATAGTTGCTACATGAATATCAGTCTATTTTTGCAGCAGTTATTAAACGGCTTATCCATTGGCAGTGTCTATGCGATTTTTGCCTTGGGATATACTTTGGTTTATTCTATTTTAGGCATTATTAATTTAGCTCATGGGGCGATTTTTACCTTGGGTGCATATTTCACCTATGCACTTATGGGTGGTAACTTTGGATTTAATGGCTTATTAGCGAATGCAGCTTTGCCGATAAAATTACCATTTGCTATAGCTTTGATTTTAGGAAGTAGCTTGGCGGGATTGGTTGGGGTAGTGATGGAAAGAGTTGCTTTTCAACCTCTGCGGCGTCAAGGCTCCGATCCTTTGCTAACTGTTGTTTCTAGTTTGGGAGTAGCAGTGGTAATTGTGAACTTAATTCAGTATTTAGTAGGCGCAGAAAGTTACACTTACCCAGCAAATACTTATGGTAATTTACCACCTTCTATTAACTTTGGGACTGAAGACAAGCAAATTCCCATTCGCACCGTTCAGATAGTAATTTTTGCTGTATCAGTAACGATTGTGGCAATTCTCAGCTATTTTATCAATCGCACAAAATATGGTAAAGCAATGCAGGCGATCGCCGAAGATCCAACCACTGCGAGCTTGTTAGGAATAAATAGCGATCGCTTTATCGTCTTAACATTCTTTATCAGCAGTTTCTTAGCAGGATTAGCAGGAACTTTAGTCGCTTCTAGTGTTAGTATTGCCGGGCCTTATTTCGGCATTGCCTTTGGTTTGAGGGGTTTAGCAGTAATTGTCTTGGGTGGTTTAGGTAGTATTCCTGGCGCAGTTTTAGGAGGATTACTTATTGGGTTAGTTGAAGCATTCGTGCCAGCGGAATACTCCGGTTATAAAGACGCTGTAGCCTACGGAATATTATTTATCATGTTGTTAGTTAGACCCCAAGGTTTGCTAGGTCGTCGATTTATTCAAAAAGTTTAAACAGACGTAAGGCTATGAAAACATACACCAAACAAAAATTAACTTTTGATGATTTTTTGGAACAGTGTCCAGAGGAAGGTTTTTATGAACTGGTAGATGGAGAAATTGTAGAAGTGCGTGCAACTAGAAATCACGATGATGTCGCCAATTTTACATTATTTGGTTTCAATGATGAAATTAGGCGACTAAACCTAAATTATGTAGTTAATAACACAGCAGTTTTTAGAACTATAACAGCCAATGGAATAGAACAAGGGCGCAAGCCTGATGTAAGTGTGATAGATAAAGATGTATGGCGCTCAAATCGTTCTACTTATTCTGCGCTTGAAGAACCCATCCAGTTAGCTATCGAGGTAACATCGACTAATTGGGAAGATGACTACATTGATAAATTAGATGAATATCAACGCTTAGGTATTACAGAATATTGGATTATAGATTATTTGGCAATTGGTTCAAGGGAGTATTTGGGAAATCCCAAAGTTCCAACTGTGTTTGTTTTTCTACTAAATGCAGAGGGTAAATACCAACGCACGCACTTTAGAGGTTATGAAAAAATTGTGTCGCAAACTTTTCCTGAACTGGCGCTGACAGCAGAACAAATATTAACAGCTTGAAAAAGAATACAGAATTGAGAATTCAGAATTAATTAGTTAGTGATAAATTCATAACTGCCACTATCTTGAGACCACAAAATTTTTTTCAATTTTATGAGCATTTAAACCGATTTACTTGTGACTCCTTAATTTAAATATTTAACAATGGCTGAATTTTTTTCGACTTATGAATCACCAATAGTCTACATGGTATTGGAGGCTTTATTAGGATTATCGCTTTATTTACCATTGATGGCTGGACAGTTGTCTTTGGCTAGTCCTGGATTTTATGCTTTAGGTGGATATATTGCAGCGATTTTATCTACAAAAGTTTTCCCATCTAGTAATAATTCATTTCCAATTCCATTTCTTTTATTAGAAATGTTAATTGCTGGTATAGTTTCTGGGATATTGGCTGTAGCAGTGGGAATTCCCGCCTTACGATTGCGGGGAATTTATTTAGCGATCGCCACCATTGCTTTTGTAGAAGTATTGCGAGTTATATCTTTAAATCTAGATATTACAGGCGGTGCTGTAGGGATTTTTGGTATTCCTCAACCATTTCAAAGCCAACTTGAATATTTAAAGATTGCTCTGCCATTACTATTAATTAGTATGGTGTTATTTTACCGTTTAGAACGTATTCGCACGGGTAGGGCATTCATCGCCATTCGCGAAGATGAATTAGCTGCCAGCGCAATGGGAATTAACCCTACTTACTACAAAGTTCTAGCCTTTACTCTGGGAGCGATTCTTGCAGGTATTGTCGGTGTAATTAGCGCTCATTTTCTCAATACCTGGAATGCTCGACAAGGTACTTTTGATGCTAGTATTACCTATTTAACGATTGTGTTAATTGGTGGTTCTAGAACTTTTTTAGGTTCGGTAGTAGGTGCCATTGTCTTGAAAGTTTTATTAGAAATTATTTTGCGAAGAATAGCCGATATAGGTGGGTTACCCATTTGGTTAGCACAGTTTTTGCGCGATGGCAGATTAATTATTTATGGTTGTTTAATAGTTTTAGGCACTATATTTTTCCCCCAAGGATTTGTTACTCCAGATATTTTGAAAAAATGTAAAAAGCAATTACTAAAGTTATTTGTCAACACATCAAAACAGACAAGTTAATAATTATGAACGCTAAATATGATTATGTTGTAATTGGTGCGGGTTCGGCAGGTTGTGTCATTGCTAACCGATTGACGGAAGATGCCGAAACGACTGTCTTGTTGTTAGAAGCAGGGAATCCGCCTAATTTACCAGAACACGAAATTCCTCTAGGCTGGCCAAAACTTTGGGGTACAGAGGCAGACTGGGCATATTCTACAGAAGAAGAACCCCACATCAATAACCGTAAAATCTATTGTCCCCGCGGGAAAGTCTTGGGTGGCAGCAGTGCGATCAACGCCATGATTTATATTCGAGGCAATCGGTATGATTATGACCAGTGGGATAAGTTGGGCAATGTTGGTTGGAGTTATGAAGATGTGTTGCCCTATTTCAAAAAATCTGAAAATCAGCAGCGAGGAGCATCTGAATTTCATGGGGTTGATGGATTTCTGAGTGTAACAGATCTCCTAGCGAAGAGTGTCACCTCACAAAAATTTGTGGAAGCCGCTGTTGAATTGGGTTATGGGCACAATCCTGATTTTAATGGCGCACAACAGCACGGAGCCGGATTTTATCAGTTAACAATTAAAGACGGTAAGCGGCATAGTACGGCAACGGCATTTCTACTACCGATTTTGCAGCGCCCGAACTTAACTGTTACCACTGGTGCATTAGTTACTAGGTTATTGTTTGAGGGAACGCAAACCGTAGGAGTAGAATACATCCATCAGGGAACGATACACCAAGTTTGGATAGAACAAGAAGTTATTTTAAGTGCTGGTGCGATCGATTCGCCCAAGCTGTTGATGCTCTCTGGAATTGGCAAGGCAGAACATCTCAAGACTTTAGGTATTCGTGCGATCGTTGATTTACCTGGTGTTGGTCAGAATCTTCAAGATCACGTGCTAGTCGGCGTCGCGCACGAAGCAACTCAGGATCTGCAACCCGATTTAACCAGCAATATTGCAGAAGTTGGATTGTTCTTGCATACCGAAGGTCGTTTAGATGCTGCACCAGATTTACAGTTTTTCTCTGCCCCTATTTTGTGGACGCATCCTACTTATGGGCGTTCTGTGCCTGGATTCACAGGTGCAGTTTGTATAACTAATCCCGAAAGTCGTGGTAGTGTCAACCTGGGTTCTGCTTTTCCCAAAGACCCACCTATAATTCGGATGAACTATCTGCAAAGTGAATCTGATTTGCAAAAGCTCTTGGTAGGAATCAAAATTTGTCGGCAGATATTCCAATCAAGTGTATTTGATGAGTTGCGAGGAGAGGAAGTAGCCCCTGGTACTGATAATCAGAGTGATGAAACACTTCTGGCTTACATTCGGGAAACCTGCGACAGTGTATACCACCCAGTCGGCACTTGTAAAATGGGAACTGACCGTGATTCAGTAGTAAACCCGGAACTCAAAGTGCATGGTGTTGCCGGGTTGCGTGTAGCGGATGCATCAATTATGCCAACTATTATTACGGGAAACACAAATGCACCAACAATTATGATTGGTGAAAAAGCAGCCGATTTGATTAAAGCCGCAGCGAAATGACAAACAACATTATTTTAGAAGCCAAATCACTGACTCGCCGCTTTGGGGGTTTAGTGGCGGTGAATAATGTATCTTTTACAGTCAATCAACATGAGATTTTTGGATTGATTGGCCCTAACGGTGCTGGAAAAACAACACTGTTTAATTTGATTACAGCTTTTATTCCCCTTTCTAGTGGAGAATTACGCTATCAAGGTGCTAATATTTCCCAACTGCGCCCGCATCAAATTGCAGGTTTAGGTATCGCTCGGACTTTTCAAAATATTCGTTTATTCGGTGAATTATCAGCGTTAGAAAATGTAGTAATTGCCCGACATTTGGATAATAAAAGTAATGTATTAACAGGAGTTTTGGGGTTACCACAAGCGCGTCGGGAAGAGAAAAAAACCAGGCGAAAAGCTTTACAATTATTAGAGATGGTGGGCTTAAGCGATCGCGCCGAAGAAAAAGCAAAAAACTTCGCCTATGGTGACCAACGCCGCTTAGAAATTGCCCGCGCTTTAGCCCTAGAACCGCAAATTTTACTTCTCGATGAACCAGCTGCGGGAATGAACCCCTATGAAAAACAGCAACTGAGTGAATTTATCCGCAGTCTGCAAGAACAGTTTAATTTAACAATTGTGCTAATTGAACATCACGTACCATTAGTAATGGGTTTGTGCGATCGCATTGCTGTTTTAGATTTTGGGCAGTTGATTGCTTTGGGGGAACCCGCTGTAGTTAGAAACAATCCGGCTGTAATTGAAGCTTATTTGGGAAATGAATAATTTAGTAACTGTAAATTTAAGTAGACAAAATTGTGATAAACTCCTCCAAAGAATTTACAGCGATCGCACTATCCATTAAAGTTTCTAATTGCTCTACACTTTCGCCTTCTAGCCTTGCTTCTAGTTCTTGAGGAATTTCGCCAAAGCGTTGTCGTAATACTCGAATTAACTGCCGTTTTACACCTTGCTGAAGTCCCTGCTGAAGTCCTTCAGTTAAAATTTCTTGATACCAAGGCGATTCTCGCAATACTGCCATATCCCACCTCATGATTTGTTGGACTAAAGGGATGTCTGACACAAAGCTAGCAAAAAACGCCAGCAAAGATTCTAATTGGTTCAATTGTGCATCTGTTCGCAATATTTGTAATGCGCGTTGCACTACTGATGCTTCTCCCCCTCCTCGAAGGATGGGTACAAACGGTAACAATGATGGTAGCGTTTGCTGAAATACTATTTCAGCATCGACTTCCCATAAATTAATTACGCGATAATCTTGAATGGCACGTAATCCTAAAAATTCCTGCTCGTAACTACTGACAATATTTAAGCTGGATGAGGGCGGTAAGATGTTGATGAGTACTGGGTAAGTTGGTAGTCGGTAGCGTTCTTGTGCCAAGGCAGCATAGGCTCTCATGCGTAGTGGCATATGTGCTGTATAACGTAACTGTGTTCATTGAGTACCAGAAAATCACCGTGAGTAGGGCTGTATGCTTTCACCAAAACATCAGTTTCCCGGCTTACCCATTAGAAACTCCGAACCAAGAATTTCTTTTGCCACGACTTCAGGACGCTGTGAGCCAGCGCGTTGCTGGGGTTCCTCCGGTTGTAGCAACTGGCGAACCCGTCAGGGTGTTACCCACTGTACCCATGCATCGGGAGCTAAATTAATTAATCGCTTGCTACCAATATCTGCTGCTTTTGCCACAGGAAAGTTAATATACTTATTAATAATTAAAGGTATACCACAAAGATTGGAGTATTTTCGCATTGGTTTTCTACTTAATGCAATATCTACGATGGGATGCCGCTACGTACTGTTTGAGGAAACCTGTGATTGATGTATGTTAGGTTTTGAATGAAGATATTTATGGGTATAAACTGCCGATGAACGTCGATAGTACACCAAATTATACAATTTTAGAAATTCAAGAACTTGATGTAAATTATGGCGGTATTCAAGCTCTGAAGAAAATTAATTTAATTATTAAAAAAGGTGAGGTAGTTACTTTAATCGGTGCTAATGGTGCGGGAAAAAGTACTACACTCAGGGCTATATCTAAAATAGTTAATCCTAAAAGTGGCGCAATTATTTATGATGGGCGAAATATCACCCGCCGCCAAGCCCATGAAGTTGTGCAAGTTGGGATTGCTCATTGTCCAGAAGGACGGAGAGTGTTAGCGCGGCAAACAGTATTTGATAATTTATTTTTAGGTGCTTATATTCGCTCAAATCAAGCAGAGATTAAAGAAGATATTGGGCGTCAATTTGAGCTATTTCCACGGTTGTCACAAAGACGCAATCAACTAGCAGGAACTTTGAGCGGTGGAGAACAACAAATGTTAGCGATCGCTCGTGCTTTAATGAGTAAACCAAAGCTATTACTTTTAGACGAACCTAGCTTAGGTTTAGCACCTGCTATCGTCCGAGAAATTTTCTCAATTATTGAAAATCTGCGGGCTACTGGTGTGACTATTTTATTAGTTGAACAAAACGCTAATCTTGCACTACAAATTGCAGATAGAGGTTATGTTTTAGAAGCTGGCTCTATCACTTTAACAGGTGCAGCATCAGAATTAATTAGTGACGATCGAGTGAAAAAAGCTTATTTGGGATGATTAATTAAGGCACTGAGAAATTTTGATTTTCAATAAATAACAAAGTTTTCTATGACGCTAATTTCTTCACTCACGATTTTGACCTGAAAAGCTTCTCCAATACGTGCAATGAAGGGTTGGAGTTGAATATAAGCAGGACTTTCTAACTCTACTTTGTAAGGAAAGATCTGTTCAGATTCATCAATGATTGAGAGTTGTAATGAAGGCAATTCTTCGGTGTCAATTGCTTCTAGACGCAAGGAAACACGTTGGCGTTGCTGGTCTTTAGGTATAATTTCAGCAATCAGTAGAATATTTTGTGAGCCTAAGTTAATGGCTGTAACTAGGGTACTTATAGAAAGACTACGAGTTGCATAAAATGGCGCATTTTCGGAGGAAATATCTTTGAGAGTTTCTTGAAATATCTCAGCAATCTTGGTATTTTTTAACTTATTCAATAAACCTGGTTGCTGTGTTATATCTTCTATATACTGTGCAGCTTTAACAGCATAAATATGTTCGATGAAAATATCTAGCGATCGCAGTTCATCAATCCCTATATTTACTAGTTCTCGTTCGCTAACTTGATTTACGGGTAAAAAACCCATAAGTTCAACTTCCCTGAGGATATCGTTAAACTGTACCCCAATATAACCAAGTAAATTTTCTGTCACTTCCAACGGTAACTCAAAGTGTGTTTGTCCTGGTAAAATTGGACAACACGCTAATCTTTGATTGATGTCTGGTAAAACTAAATCAGCAATATTAGATATAACATGATTAGATAATTGCCAGCAATCGCTTTGCTCTAAATTTGTATGAATTCCCAGGTATTTTAAATAGCGATGTACAGCATAGACACTTAAAATATTGAGGTAAACTTGCTTTCCTTTTTCAGGTGTCAGTTGTTGAACGGCAAATTTATTAGCCAACTGATGTGCTTTTCTTGATAAAGGAACTGTAGATTTATGCATTTTTGCCTCATTCATAATAAGTAATCCTGCTCCAACCCAGAATTTAAAGCAACTTGTTGTAGATGTGATTGAATGTTTGACCAATTTCTTCTGTAGTGTGCGTAGAGGGTTTGCTCGGAAACTCCAAAATCTTGAGCGATCGCTCGCTTTGTTTCTGGTTTATCTTTTAAATAAAGTCGCTGAATAATAACTTGAAAATTACATCCTGGATTGTTTCTTAAATGTGCTTTTCGCAAAACAAAATCAGGATCTTCATCAATATATTCTTTCAGTTTTTGAGCTATAAACCTGATATTCTGCTGTTGAATTTTTTCAATGTAGCCTTCGAGTCCCCCTAAGCGTGGAGGTTCAAACCCTTTTTCAGATATTACTTCCTTAAAGCTAATACTCATACTGTCTCCATTGAGTTGTGCATCGAGACTAATACCTTGATTTCGCTTATTTCTAATATCTTTCATTCTCCAATGTAAATTTCCGTTAATCCAACGTACCAAACTGACAGCTAGCGATGGTGGATGTTCTTCAAAATCTTGAATATTTCTCCCAAGCCAATCCCAAATTTGATCTAAGGCATCAAAGTAATCTTGGTGACAAGATTGATAAAATCCTGGTAGCTGTTGTATTTTAACTACGAGCAAAGAAATGGCCTTGGCTCGTTGCGGACTATCTAAAGACAACTCTGAAGCTTGTCTGATTAATTCTCGAAGCTCTTCATCCATAGCAATTTATGCCTTTTGTTAGCCTCATCATGCAGACCTCTACAATTTCTCTCAAGCAATTTGATAAAATTTATGCATAATTGAAGAATTCAGAATTGATAAGGCTGAGATGCTTAAACTTGCTCTTAGCTCCAGGAATAACTTAGTAAATCTTAAGTAAGGTGCGTTAGGCTCAACCCGTAACGCACCAACATACAAGATGTGCGTTAGGCGTATATAATAATTTTTCGTGAAAACGAATGTCAGAATACGCGCCTAACACACGCTACAACATTTTTACTTTTACTTTATAAATAGTGAGGTGCAAGGTAAAGGCGCAAAGCTTTGCGCCCTAAAAATTTCTAGCTAAAATCTCAATTTTGTACAGTTAATCTAAAATCCAGAATCTAAAATTGTTTGGCCTCCTATAAATTGCTCAGTTAATATCTTCGCAGTTATGCATCAGGGTAAATGCATACAGTTCAAGAAACGTGAAGCACGCAAACTAAGTCTCTAACCCAGCGTTCAAACCTGTTTTACTTCTGACTCCTGAATTCTGCTACCGATAACTTTTTCAAATAAATAATATTATTAAAAATTATTACGATTTTTGTCATATATTAATATTTGCAGCCCTGCTTGCAGATATCTATATTTGTTTAGCGGCGAATTCTATTCGCCAGAATATTTAAACCCATGAGTCAAATAGTTTGGATCGCAAGACACGCTAACCGCCTCGACTTCGTAAATCCTGATTGGTTTCTCACCGCCGAACGACGCTACGATCCACCTTTATCTGATGATGGTACGATCCAAGCCCAGCAGTTAGCAAAGCGTTTAAAAGGAGAAAAGATAGCTCATATTTTTGCTTCACCCTTCTTGCGAACCGTACAAACAGCAAACGCGGTTGCAGAAGTGATGAATTTGCCTATCAAACTCGAAACAGGTTTGAGTGAATGGCTAAATCCAGCTTGGATGACAGAAGAACCCAAAAGACTCTCAACTCCAGCCTTAGCAGAATTATTCCCCAGAATTGACATTGGCTACACTTCGCGTATCGCCGTCAATTATCCTGAAACTCACGAAAAAGTACGGGAACGTTCTGGGCAAACCGCCAGATGTTTAGCCAATGAATTCTCCCCAGAAAATATCTTGCTAGTAGCGCATGGTGCATCTGTGTTGGGCGCAGCAATGGGTTTAGTGGGGGAAATTGCCAAAACGGAAGTTAAAGCTTCTTTGTGTTCTTTGGTAAAAGTGGTACGTCAGGAACCAGAATGGTTATTAGAACTAAAGGGAGATACTTCCCATTTAACTCACATAGAAGAAGTTATTCGATTTGCCTAAATCGTCAGATAGGTATTTAAAATCATGGCTTTCGCTATGTTGGGTATATCCTCCAAAAAAAAGTATAAATTTGCCAATAAATTCTATGACTTTGCTACTTGCGGGAGATATCGGCGGTACGAAAACTATTCTGCGATTGGTTGAAACATCCGATTCACAAACCTTACAGCCTATTTATCAGGAAAGTTACCACAGTGCAGATTTTCCAGATTTAGTGCCGATAGTGCAGCAGTTTTTGGCTAAAGCTAACACATCAGTACCAGAGAAAGCTTGTTTTGCGATCGCTGGCCCCATCGTCAAAAATACTGCTAAACTGACGAATTTAGTCTGGTTCTTGGATACCGAACGCCTACAACAAGAGTTGGGTATCCCCCATATTTCTTTGATTAACGACTTCGCCGCTGTCGGCTATGGCATTTCAGGTTTACAAGAACAAGACTTGCACGTGTTACAGGCTGGCAAACCTCAACCACAAGCCCCCGTTGCGATTATTGGTGCTGGAACCGGCTTAGGGCAAGGATTTTTAATTAAAACAGGAAACTACTATCAAGTTTTTCCTTCAGAAGGTGGACACACTGATTTTGCTCCCCGAAACGAAATCGAGTTTCAATTGTTGAAATACCTGCTGGGTAAACATGATATCCAGCGAGTTTCTGTAGAACGTGTGGTTTCGGGAATGGGAATTGTCTCAATTTACGAATTTTTGCGCGATCGCAAATTTGCCGCTGAATCACCAGACATCGCCCAAATTGTCAGAACTTGGGAACAAGAAGCCGGAAAGGAAGAGAAAAGTGTCGATCCTGGTGCTGCCATTGGTACAGCTGCAGTCCAAAAACGCGATCGCCTCTCGGAACAAACCTTGCAATTATTCATAGACGCTTACGGCGCAGAAGCCGGCAATCTCGCCCTCAAACTCCTACCTTACGGTGGCTTATACATCGCTGGGGGAATTGCGCCCAAAATCCTGCCATTAATTCAAAACAGTGATTTCTTATTGAATTTCACCCAAAAGGGTAGAATGCGATCGCTCCTGGAAGAAATACCCGTGTATATTATTCTCAATCCACAAGTTGGTCTAATAGGTGCTGCTTTATGTGCTGCTAGGTTATAACAGCTGGCATCATCAGTGAGATTAGCATCTCAAAGGCAAGAAATATGACAATTAAACGTCTGTTGCCATTCATCGCCGCCACATTTATCTGTGGCGGATCTGTTTTGGTGGAAGCGCGTCAACCCAAATCACCTGCACCAGTTGTCAAAACAACTCCCAAACCAACTGTTAAACCAAAGTCCAAACCAACAGTTTCTCAACCCGTACAACCAAAATGGAAATTATTCACTCCTCCAGATGGGCGCTTTACTATTTTGATGCCAGGAAGACCCAACAGAGAAACCCAATTCCAAAAAACTTACATGGGGGAAATTAACTTAGAAATATTTGTCGCTCAACCACCAAAACAAGAAGTAGCATACATAGTTACTTACAATGATTTTCCTTACAGCTA
Source organism: Nostoc sp. ChiSLP01 (assembly GCA_034531195.2). Classification (GTDB taxonomy): domain Bacteria; phylum Cyanobacteriota; class Cyanobacteriia; order Cyanobacteriales; family Nostocaceae; genus Nostoc. The sequence continues at coordinate 152,003 of JAVRBO020000041.1, read as the reverse complement.
TGGAGAAATGTCTGACCCCCAAGCTGTACTCAACGATGCACGGGATATGGCTCTGAAAACTACCAAAAGCAATTTAATTAGTCAACGAAACATTCGGAGTTCAAATAATCATCCCGGCAAAGAAATTGAGTATATCAATTCTGGAGGAAAAATCACTAAAAGTAGAATGTATGTTGCCGAAGGCAGATTATATCAAGTAATGGCAATAACGACGAAAAAGCAGCAAAAGACATTAGCTAAAACTATTACGGGATATTTAAATTCCTTCCAAATAGTTTTGAAAAAGTGAAGTCAAGGGGGCTGGAAACTGGGGATTGGTGATTGGGTGCCAAATCAAAAAAATTTGGTGGTGGTTTTACCACCAAATTTAAAAAAATATTTTTCCACTAAATTTAATATTTGTTGTGTGATAATTTTGCTAATTTTTTCAAACATCTTTTAGGGCATATAGGAGCTTTAGGAAGATAAAACTTGTATGATTGTTGTTAAAGTTATCTTTTAGCAATATTATGAGCGAATTACAGACTCAAGTACTAACTGATATCTGGATACCAGCTAGTTGGGATGAATATATTCAAATTATAGAAAATCCTACCTACGAAAAAGCCAAGGGCTACTACCACAATGGACACATGAGGATTGAAATGCCACCACTCGGTCATGACCACGCCTGCGATAACACAATTATCACGTTTGCTGTTAATTTGTTTTGCACCATCAAAGGTATTTTAGCTAAAGGTTTAACTAACTGCACATATCGTAAAACAGGCTTTAATGAAGCTCAACCTGATGTGTCTTACTATATTTGTGAGAATGCTAATGTTATTCCCTACGGCACTTCTATTATCAACTTAGATATCTATCCACCTCCAGATTTAGTAATTGAAGTTGCCAATACTTCTCTGGCTGACGACCTCGGTAAAAAACGCTTGCTATACGAAGATTTAGCAGTGAAAGAATACTGGATTTTAGATGTCCAGAATGTGCAAATTATGGCTTTTACTATTGAAAACCAAGGTAGTAGAAGAATTACAGAATCTCAAGTATTGCCAGGATTAGCTATTTCTTTATTAAACGAAGCATTACGGCGAACTCGTCAAATAAATCAAAGCCAAGTTGGTGCATGGTTATTGAGCCAATTTCAACAATAATCAGTGATTGGAGTTTAGATTGTCGAATTTTTATCTTTAATCAATTCAGCTAATACTAATTTAGGTTTGATGTGAATTATCCAAATCAACGAAATATCAAGGATTGTGTGCCCTGTAGAGACGTTGCAGTGCAACGTCTTTACAACAATAAATCAAGGATTTTAACGTCTAATCCACATAATGCGTAATTTGAAAAAAGAATGCGACACATGGATAAAACTCTTCCTGTTTGCCAAAGAGAAGATACCGCATGGCGGGTGGGATATGTGCCGCAAACATTTTTTGAATCGATATAACTACTACGGTTTTAGTACATTATCAGCAAACTGCCCTTTCACATTTCCTGCGGGAGCATACTGACAAACTACATAGAAGCCATCGTACTTAGTACCGTCAATTGTTGCAGGGCCAGGTGCAGCACCACAGCCTACTTTTGTACTGCCTTTCCAGACTACCTGAGTAAAATGCCCAGTTGTGCCAGAAAAGACAGGGTTGTTGTAGTCATAGTCTTTAATTTCACTGTACCATTCCTCAACTGCTGTGCTACCTAAGTTTGTTGCGTCTCCTCCACCCCAGTATATGTTCTCTCCTATATTGTTTCGATTGGTACTGTGTTCTAAGTCACCTTTAGCTGCTATGGTTTGTGCCCAAGCTTGTGCGCTCTCGTTGAGAGTATCATCGATGGTCACGTTAGGACTTTTATGCTTGGCTCGATAGGTATTGTGTGTAGATACAGCATCGCTACGCAACTTGGCTAAGTCAATAGATGTCTGTCCTAAAACAAGGTGATTGCCGATTGCTATTCCAGTAAGTCCAATAGCTAAAGTTGTAGCTGTTGTTAAGGTTAGAGTCGAAAAGAATTTATTCATGGTTTTGTGCTTGTTAATGTCTGTTAAGTTAACTTTTCCAAGTCAATGCAACTAAAGTGCAACTTAGGAAAAAAGGCGGAAGATTCATAGCCTCATCAGTTGAGGCATCATTTTTTAGTTAGGCAATTGCCCAAACTTTGCTGTAGCGAAATGGATTATATAGCGATCGCTTCTGTGAGCGCATCGTACAAAGATCCAAGTTTTGACTAGGATCTTTGTCCTATATAATTGATACTTATGTGGAATGTGAGAGTAGCGTAGGCGTAAGCCTTGTCGTAGACATCGCTAGCACTCTCTGAAGACCGAGCCAGGTTAATTTTTGCAACTTTCATGCATCAAAGGTGCAAGCCGATGCAACAAAGGTGCAAGCCAATGCAACAAAGATGCAAGCCGATGCATCAAAGGTGCAAGCCGATGCAACAAAGGTGCAAGCCGATGCATCAAAGGTGCAAGCCGATGCAATAAAGGTGCAAGCCAATGCAACAAAGGTGCAAGTCGATGCAACAAAGGTGCAAGTCGATGCAACAAAGGTGCAAGCCGATGCAATAAAGGTGCATCCACCTGCACCTAATCAATTTGTCGAGCGGGCAAACATTTGCCCGCCCAAAAGACTTAAACAGAAGTAAAGTTGTTTTGTGTCAGCGTCGTCGTATTAAAGCCAGTGAGTATTGCTAAAGTTTGATTGCCTAACCGAATCTCATTACCAGAGAAAGACAACTGACTAAAACTCAAACCAGACAAACCGATTTTGTCGCCCTCACCTAAGCTGAAGTCAGTAATCTTTTCCCGACCTGCGGCTTTCTCCAGGACAAAAGTATCGCTACCAGTACCGCCAGTTAAGTTATCATCTCCCTTGTCACCATCGAGGAAATCGTTACCCGCACCACCAACAAGTAAATCTTGGCCGTTACCACCAATTAGATTGTCGTTACCGTCACTGCCATAGAGTTTGTCATCACCGTTATCACCTTCGAGACGGTCATTACCAGCATCACCAGAGAGTGTGTCTTGACCGTTACCACCATAGAGTTTATCGTTGCCAGTGCCGCCATAGAGTTTGTCGTCACCATTGTCACCCACAAGGCAGTCGTTACCAGCATTGCCAGAAATAGTATCTTGAGCGTTGAGTCCATTAATGATGTCATTACCGGATGTGCCATTGAGGTTATCGTTATTATTAGTGCCGTTGAGGTTGACCCCAACTGCTACTGTTACTGTTGCCACATCTGTGCCACCATTGCCATCGCTGAGGGTATAGTTAAAGCTGCCATTGCCTGTGAAACCTGCGGTGGGAGTAAAGACGACATTGCCACTATTGTTGAGACTCACACTACCGTTAACAGCGTTACTCACAGCAGTGATGCTTAAAGTAGAACTGTCTACATCTGTATCGTTAGCTAACAAGTCAGCAGCTAGCAAGGTTAATGCGGTATTTTGATTCGCGCTGGCAGAGTCATCACCGGCTACAGGTGCATCGTTGACTGGTGTTACTGTCAGGTTAAAGGTATCGTCAACACTGGCATTGCTGGTATCTGTCGCAGTCACTTTGATGCTAATTGTGCCGTTATCTGGGTCATCAGGAGTGCCGCTAAAGGTGCGGGTATTGGCGTTGAAGGTTAACCAAGTAGGTAGGGGGTTGCCATTAGCGAGGGTGGCTGAGTAAGTTAAAGTATCACCCGCATCAGCATCGGCAAAGGTGTTGGCTGGAATGGTAAAGCTGAAGAAGCCATCTTCTAAAGTTGTTTGGTCTGCAATGGCATTTGCTAGTATGGGTGCATCATTGACGGGTGTTACTGTCAGGTTAAAGGTATCGTCAACACTGGCATTGCTGGTATCTGTCGCAGTCACTTTGATGCTAATTGTGCCGTTATCTGGGTCATCAGGAGTGCCGCTAAAGGTGCGGGTATTGGCGTTGAAGGTTAACCAAGTAGGTAGGGGGTTGCCATTAGCGAGGGTGGCTGAGTAAGTTAAAGTATCACCCGCATCAGCATCGGCAAAGGTGTTGGCTGGAATGGTAAAGCTGAAGAAGCCATCTTCTAAAGTTGTTTGGTCTGCAATGGCATTTGCTAGTGTGGGTGCATCGTTAACGCCGTTGATAGTGAAGTTTACTGTAGCTGTGCTGGTGAGGCTACCATCGCTAATAGTATAAGTAAAACTGTCGCTCTCCGTAGCTCCCGCAGCTAAAGATTCAAATTGACCGTTAGGATTGTAGTTATAACTGCCGTCACTATTGAGAGTTAATAATGCACCAGAAGCTAAGGTGATTTGATTACCCACATTAGCAGCATTACCGTTGACGGCACTGACGGTGAGGGTATCACCTGTATCGGGGTCAGTATCGTTGGTAAGGACATTACCGTTAACAGCATTATCTTCATTGGCGGTTACGATGTCGTCTGTGGCGTTTGGTGCTTGGTTTTGAACAGCAGATGTGAAGCTGAGGAAAGAGATGCCAAATGAATCACTATCCTTACCAGACACTTGGAATTTAGAGATAGGCACTCCACCAAATAATTGAGACACATTTTTATCAGATAGGAAGTCAACTAACCTTGTGCCCAGGCTGTTACCATCTACACCAAAAGCTTCAATGGTAGCTTCACCCAAAAGATTATCATCATCGTTATTGAAAGCAATATTCACATCATAGGATACATCAGTCGCCGCACCGCTATCAAACGAGAAGGTAATCGTTTCTCCAGTATTAACCAGAGAATCATTTATTCCTAATGAAAAACCATTACTAACTAAATTTCCGCCTGAGCTTGTAATGGTAACACCATTCGCTTGATAAACCGGGACGGAAAAACTGCCATTATTGAAATTGATTGTCGTCATAGTTATAGAACCCCCTATTGTAGGTATTTTTTTTCGTGGGAAAAAATTGTACAGCGATCGCCTCTATCACCGCACCGTACAAAGATCCAAGTTTTGACTAGGATCTTTGTCCTATATAATTGATACTTATGTGAATCGTGAGAGTGGCGTAGGCGTAAGCCTTGTCGTAGACATCGCTTCAGTGTTTTTCAAGCGACTTCCAAGCAAAAAATATTCGTTTGTAGTGGCGCACAGCTGTGCGCCACTACAGCGTATTGCATCCAAACGAGAATGCTATATCTAAGTGGCTCAATACTGTTTTGGCAAAGGAAATAATTTATCCTTAAACCTTTGCCTCTCTGTGCCTTTCTTCGTTCAACAATTAATTAGGTTTGATTTTTTGCCCAGAGAAGTTGAATGTTCCTAAAGGCGGGACATTGTTTAACAACGGATTAGCATTGAGGTTAAAAAGGCGCAATGTGATAGTCCCTTGTACTGTCTGCGTTTGGGGATTAAAGGTGGCTTGGTAGTCGGCGCGGCCAATGCTACCGGCTCCTGCACTTCCAGGAAAAGCAAAGGTGATAGACCTAGCACTCACCTTAGTTTTGCCATTACACTTCCAAGCGCCTTGTCCGCTAGTAAAGGGATTAAAGACGTTGGTTACACCACCTTGATTGGAGTCAGTGACAAAAAAGTTACCATCTGCGCTCAGTGTAATAACTCCACGAGAGGAGACGCTGTTATCTGAGTTGAAGATTGTTGTTAGATAAGCACCAGTGACGTTAAAGCGGCAAGGTGCTGTATTTGCTAAAGTTTCGGGTACGGTGAAGTCGTTACTCCTAGCAACGTTAGGACTAGTAAGTAAGGTACTTGCTAAAACTGAACTAAACAATAAAGTATTGCCAAACCAGATTTTATTCATTGTCAGGTTAGGTAATTACGTAAATTTTGCTGTGGCAAGACGGATTATATAGCGATCGCCTTTGTGAGCGCATCGAACAAAGATCCAAGTTTTGACTAGGATCTTTGTCCTATATAACTGTTACTTATACTTATTGGCAGTGTTAAAATTTTGCTGACGGATGACAAGTGATAGAGAGTTTTGCAGGGTTCTTAATCTATGCAAGAAAGCGATCGCACAAGTAATGTCAAGTGCGATCGCTCTGTTAAAACGTGTTAATTATACTTAGCCCATCATGTAACTGACTTTTTGCGGCTAGGACGCTTGTAGTCCGATTTTTTCTTCAATCCTACTGCTTGGGCTTGATCGCTATCTAATCCATATTGTCCGCGCACAACTTCTTTCATTGCTAATATCGCATTGTGAAATTCCCATTCTGCTAATCGTGCAGCATCAGCAGCAGCACGGTATAAAGCTAATTTTTCAGTTTCCGCTTGTTGCTGGGCTAACATAGCTTGATAAACTTGCTGTAATTTGGCAGCAGAGGCATCAGCACGATTAGTTTCATAAGTACTGATGATTTGTAAACCGTGCCATGAACTCACATCTTCATTAATTAATTGAGGGCGCAAACGGCGTGTTGTATTTTGGATAGCCATATCAGCATACTGTTGTCAGTTATGTATTTAATGTACCCATTACCGCTCTAAAGCTATCAGTAAGGTGAAGTTTTGAGAAAAGGATAAGCTAATACCAATAAGATTTACGTGCAACAAAGGTGCAAGTCGATGCAACAAAGGTACGAGTCGATGCAACAAAGGTGCAAGCCAATGCAATAAAGGTGCAAGCCAATGCAATAAAGGTGCAAGCCAATGCAACAAAGGTGCAAGCCAATGCAACAAAGGTGCAAGCCAATGCAACAAAGGTGCAAGACGATGCAACAAAGGTGCGAGTCGATGCAACAAAGGTGCGAGTCGATGCATTTAGCTAAAACCGCAAGAAGCCTCTCACTTACTGCGAAGCGGAAGTGATGAGATGAATTGCTCTTTGATGACGAATTGACCTACAACCGATTCAATCAGCAGGATTGATAGGGCAGTGGGTCGATGAGGAATCACCAGTTACATCGCTTGCCAACGAGTCAATAAGCTCCTCTATCACTTGTGCCATTGTTTTATCTGCGTAGACAGCGTATTTTTGTAATTTTTAAGAGAACTAAGTAATGACTTTGATTCTAACCGTTCTAGGTATAGTTGCTGGCATTAGCCTATATATTGGTCTTTTACACTTGCTAACTGCCTCTGGGCGATTAAAACCTGCACTAAACTTCTGCTTTGGGTTAAGCTCCTTGGTAGTTTTTGGTTATGTTTTGGCTCTTATAGCTGAATATAAAGCCATGAATGTAGACGATTATATAAATGCCAGAAAATTGCTAACTTCTTTGGGGTATATTTACGGCATTACTATAGCTTGGTTTGTGTCTTTGTATACGAATTTTAGACCAGTGCGTTTAATTTTAGGAATCAATAGCCTGTACTTTATTAGCCTGTTAATCAACCAAATTTCCCCCACAGGGATTCTCTACTCTCATATCAGCAACCTATCAAGTATTTCTTTGCCTTGGGGCGAATCGATTCCTCACCCACAAGCTACGCTCAATCCCCTATTCAGTTTCCAATTATTAGCTTTGCTCAGTAATACTGTTTTCGCTTTTTTTGCCTGTTATCTTCAATATCGGCGGGGCGAGAAGCAAGTAGCACTCACTCTCGGACTAAGTTTGGCAATTTTAATAGTAACTGTTCAACACGATCGCTTAGTAGATTTGGGGAAGATTCAATTTGTATACTTGGCTGAGTTTGGATTTCTGTCCTTCGTAGTAATTATGAGTCTACGCTTATCCAAAGATTTAATACAAGCGGTGAAACTACACGAACAATTGCTAGAAAGCGAACGGCTACGCAAAATTGCCGTGGAAGTCGAGCGAAATCGCCTCGCTCGTGACTTACACGATTCAGTCTCGCAGACATTGTTTACTGTAGCGACCATTGCCGAAGCTTTACCTAGAGTTTGGAAACGCCACCCAGACATAGCCCAACAAGGATTAGAGGAACTCGCCCAACTCACAAAAGGGGCGTTAGCAGAGATGCGAAATTTACTAATCGAGTTACGTCCCGATGATTTAGCAGAGAAACCATTAGGTGAATTAATACAGCAGTTAACCAAGGCAATTTCTGGACGAGCAAGTTTACAGGTAACAACAACGGTAAAAGGGGATTTTTCTTTATCTAGTGAGGTAAAGCTCGTTTTTTACCGGATTACTCAAGAAGCACTTAATAATATTATTAAACATGCCCAAGCTACGCAAGTATCAGTTAGCCTTGAGTACGATTCACAAAAGCTGGTCTTGGGTATCAACGATAATGGCTGCGGTTTTGACCCTAGAGAGATACCATCTGGTCATTTAGGGATAGCAATTATGAAAGAACGAGCTGAGTCCATTGGCGCTAATTTTCACTTATCAAGCTATTTAGGAAAGGGGACTGACATTTCTCTAAGTTGGTCAACCTCTATCTTGAGAATAGAAAATTCATAATTACAAATGGGTTATTAGGCTGGGCACAAATAAACTTAACTAAATACAATCGAAATTTTTGCTTTTTATTGTTCAATAGTAAGGTTTTTAGAGATATTTACTTTTCGTAATATAGTTAGCTTCAGTTTAGATAAGCTTGTGTTTCTGCCTTTTTTTACTGTTTTCTATTCCCTATTTCCACTTTTACAGAAGAATTTTCCTAACTAAACCTGATTTCAATATATAGGACTCATGTTTGATTTCTACGAAGCTAGGTACACTTTTATTCGTTTTTACCCCAACCCTGTTTCCTGCCTCTACGAGTAGTTCAGCAATCAATTCGGAATCCTATAGTTATATTTATTTACCTTGACTGATTTGGAAAATACAGATTATTATTGATAATTTTAGAATTTTATATTATCTGCTGGCAAAAAATCAAAATTAAAGATTAAGAATTTTTTCTAAAAAATTAACGATGCAATAGTAGAAAATAATATAAATGTATTAAAAAAAATAGTATTAAAAACCCGGATTTAAATATGGAAACAGATAAATTGGTCAAACCAATTCGGGTCATAAGTGTTGACGATCATCAAATCTTGCGGGGAGGTATTAAATTTCTCTTGCTGGCCTTTGATGACATTGAATTAGTAGGGGAAGCGGGTGATGGTGATGAAGCAATACGTCTTTGCGAAAACTTGCAACCAGATGTAGTGCTGATGGATTTGATGATGATGGGGATGAATGGGGCGGAAGTAACAAGAGTTATCCGCAAAAAATACCCACAAATTCAGGTTTTAATTTTGACTAGTTTTCTAGACAAAGGCTTGGTACAGAAAGCAATGCAAGCGGGAGCCATTGGCTACTTGCTCAAGGGTGTCTCGATTGATGAGTTAGCGGATGGCATACGTTGTGCTGCGATTGGCCGATCTATTTTGGCAGCAGAGGTGATTCAGGCGTTGCTGCAACCGACTCAACCATCATCCCCTCCTGCATATGAACTGAGCAGGCGACAGGCAGAGGTGTTAACACTCTTAGCTTTAGGATTGAGTAATGAAGCGATCGCTCAACGAATGAAATTGAGTCCCTCTACCATTAGACATCATGTCAGTCAAGTACTAAATAAGTTAGGAGCAACCAACCGCACGGAGGCTGCTACTAAGGCGGTGCGAGTTGGATGTGTTTAACCGTGTTTTGTGGCTTCAGATAAAGAAAAAGTGAAAATTAATTGTAGAGACGTAGCACTGCTACGTCTCTATTGAACAAGATATAAAAGAAAGTATTGAATGATTAGATTTTGTAGGGCAGGACAGTTAGCTGTGCTACCCTACTTTGTACATCAAGCAAATGAGAAATACCGTAGCATTTTTGATGCTACCCAGTGATGTCAGTGGCAAAAGTCATCCATTCAGGTGAAGGCATACACACATACTAATGCCTAGTATGAAGTAACATTAAGCAACTATGAAGCTTATTATGCGTCTAGTTGTTAGTAAATTTCTCAAGATTCGATCGCAGACCTTTAACAACTCCTGATTCTGCACTTGTCCTCTAACTAAAGGCTACTCCCACACAGCAATCATCACAGGCTTGTATTGTATGGCTACGAACATAGAAATTCCAGTAATTGGCAAAGTTAAGTATCCATTACGCTGGCTAATTGGGCTGATGGCGGGGGGCGCTTTGGTTGTGGGTACAGTTGCAAACTTTACTCTGATAAATCAAGGTACAAACCAAGAAGACATCGATCGCCTAACTGTCCCAGTAACAGCGCAAAATGTCACGTTACGGATTACGGCTAGCGGTAAAGTTGTACCAGTTCAAAGTGTAAATATTAGTCCCAAGAATCCTGGTGTGCTGTCGCAATTGTACGTAGAACAAGGCGATCGCGTTCAAAAAGGGCAAATTCTCGCCCGTATGGATAGCGCCAGCATCGAGGCACAAAAGAGCCAGTATCTTGCTAACTTAGCGCAAAGTCAGGCACAGTTAGCCGAAGCTCTAGCTGGTAGTCGCCCTCAAGAAATTGCCCAAGCTAGGGCACGATTAGCCCAAGCCCAAGCCCAGCTAACCCAAGCTCGTGTAGGTAATCGTCCCCAAGAAATTGCCCAAGCTCAAGCCCAAGTAGATGCAGCTCAGGCAAGAGTGAATTACACAGCCGAACAAGTAAAGCGTTATCAATATCTATATAAAGAAGGCGCAGAGAAAAAACAATTACTCGATCAAGCCATCAGCGAAGACAAAAGCGCCAGAGCCAATTTAGAAGAAGCGAAAAAACGATTGTCGTTAGTCCAAAGTGGTTCTCGTAGTGAAGAAATCGCCCAACGTCAAGCAGCAGTAAATGAAGCACGCGCAGCATTAGTACTGTTGGAAGATGGCACCCGTTCTGAGGAAATTGCTGGACGCCAAGCAGCTGTCGCATCTGCTGAGGCTCAGTTGAAGGGCGTGCAAGTACAGTTAGAAGATACAATTATTCGCGCTCCCTTTTCGGGAATTGTCACCCAAAAGTATGCGAATGTTGGTGCTTTTGTGACGCCCACAACTTCCGCTTCTACCAGTGCTTCAGCAACTTCTAGTTCAATTGTCGCTGTAGCACGGGGTTTGGAAATATTGGCTCAAGTTCCCGAAGCCGATATTGGTAGAATCAAACCGGGACAGCAAGTGGAAATTGTCGCGGATGCTTATCCAGACCAAGTTTTTAAAGGACGCGTGCGCTTAATTGCTCCGGAAGCAGTGGTAGAACAAGGTGTAACATCTTTCCAAGTGCGAGTTGCTCTCGATACTGGTATAGATAAACTGCGTTCTGGCTTAAATGTGGATCTAACTTTTTTGGGCGATCGCGTTAATAATGCCTTAGTATTACCAACAGTTTCCATCGTCACCGAAAAAGGTAGAACTGGCGTACTTGTACCAGATGAAAACAATAAACCCCAATTCCGCGAAGTCACTGTTGGCGCACAAATTAAAGACCGAACGCAGATTTTAGGAGGAGTTAAAGAAGGCGATCGCATTTTTGTTAACCCACCGAAAGATTACAAAATTGAAAAGGCCAAAGAAAACGATAATTCGTAATTCGCAATTATTTAAGACATGAATTTTTTAGAAAGTGTACAAATGGCAGGGAAAACCCTGTTATCAAATAAGCTGCGTAGTGCCCTGACGATGTTGGGTATAGTTATTGGCAACGCTTCAGTGATTGCCATGATTGGTATTGGCGAAGGTGGGCAAAAATTCGTTCAAAAGCAACTCGAATCATTAGGGCCAAATGTGTTGTTTGTATTGCCAGGAAATCAAGAAACTCAACGGATTTCCTTTGAAGTACCGAAAAATTTAGTATTACAAGATGCTGAGGCGATCGCTTCTGAAGTACCATCAGTCTTAGGAGTTGCACCAGAGTTAAATCGAAGACAAGTAATTACATATCGTAATCGAAATACTGACGTTAATATTATTGGCACGACTCCCAGTTTTTTATCGGTGCGGGATTTTGAAACTGATAAAGGCAGGTTTTTCAGCGAAGTAGATATTAAACGAAGCAACCAAGTTGTTGTATTAGGTGCAGACTTAGCGGAAAAACTATTTGGTAATAGTAATCCCACCGGTCAGCAATTGCGAATTGGCAATACCAGCTTTCAAGTAATTGGCACATTAATAGCCAAAGGTTCCAGTGTGGGAGCAGATTATGATGAGGCTGCTATAATACCGATTACAACCTCTGCAAATCGGCTTGTAGGAAAGAATTCTCCCTATGGTATCGCCTTAGATTACCTCGTTGCTGCTGCTCGTGATGGTAATAGCGTCGATGCAGCAGAGTTTCAAATTACGAATTTGCTGCGTCTGCGACACAAAATTAATGGTGAAGATGACTTTACGATTCGCACCCAAAAAGATGCTTTGCAAACTGTCGGTCAAATTACAGGTGCATTGACGATTATGTTAGCGGCGATCGCAGCCATATCGCTGTTTGTTGGCGGCATTGGTATCATGAATATTATGCTAGTTTCCGTCACCGAACGCACCCAAGAAATTGGATTGAGAAAAGCGATCGGGGCAACTGAGCAAGATATTTTGCTACAGTTCATCATTGAAGCAGTAATAGTTTCCGCCGCTGGTGGTTTAGTTGGGACTGCTGTTGGTGTCAGTGGTATTCTTTTGGTGTCAGCTTTAACACCATTAGATGCTGGGATTTCTACGGTGGCGATCGCCACTGCTGTGGGGGTTTCCGGCGGTATTGGTTTATTCTTTGGCGTCGTTCCCGCACGTCGCGCTGCTAAACTCGACCCCATCGTTGCATTAAGAAGCGCCTAATCTCCTATATTCTAAGCTCAATCAAAAAACCTCTCCCTGGTTTTACTAGCAAAACCGTCCCTCTCCGAATCGGAAAGGGACAGGCTTGAACTTTAGTTTAAGACAGGGAGAGGTTTGTCGAACTCACGTTAACAAGATATAAACCGTGTTTTCCTCTTGAATTCTGAATTCTGCTTTAGCAGATTACGCCAAATCAAAAAGCAAGATTTCGCCGCCGATGTTGGTGCTAATTTCTAGTTGTTCTTCGCCGTTGATTTGTACGCCATCGCCTGCTCTGAGTTCTTCACCGTTTAAGGTAACTATACCTTGGGCTACTTGTAACCAGGCATAGCGATCGCTTTTGACTTGATAATTAACAACATCACCTTGTTCTAAAACAGATGTGTATAAGTCAACATCTTGGTGAATTGTTACAGCGCCATCACGGCCATCTTTAGCAGCAATTAAGCGTAATTTGCCGAGCTTTTCTTCGATGGGAAAAGCTTTTTGTTCGTATCTTGGTGTTAAGCCTTGTTCGTCAGGAATAATCCAGATTTGTAGTAAATGTAGTGGTTCAGTTGGCGAAGGATTAAATTCGCTGTGGCTGATTCCAGTACCAGCACTCATAATCTGGGCATCACCAGGACGAATTACTGAGCCTGTACCCAAGCTGTCTTTATGTTCCACGGCGCCTTCTAAGACGTATGTGAGAATTTCCATGTCCCGATGACCGTGGGTAGGAAATCCAGCGCCAGGAGCGATACGGTCATCGTTGATTACTCGCAGAGAACGAAATCCCATACGATTGGGATCGTAAAAACTGCCAAAGGAAAATGTGTGATAACTATCAAGCCAGCCTATTTGAGCGCGGCCGCGTGCATTGCGATCGTGAATTAGATGAGCAATCGTATTTTTAGACATAAATTTACCTCGTTGTTAATTGTTTTTAGGTAAGAATTCAGAATGGGCTACGCCCAGGTGCGCTAATAGAACTTAGGATTCAAAATTAATAAGGTTGGATAACAAAAATTGTTCATAGTTTTTATTTGCTCAACCTAATTTTCAACTATTTAAATAGTAAAGTATATACATACGAAATAAAAGTACGCACTTAAAAGTGCGATACTTACTAAAAAGATACTATGAAATTTTAAAGTGATTTTTAATTATATTGCATTCTTTTATTAGATTATTTTATTAGTATAAAAAATGAAAGTATAGCAGTCCTAAATCATTCGCGAACAAGAAGACACTCGACTTCTCAAATAAGTCGGGTATCTGAAGCCCCTGGATTTTTATAAATCAAATAGAATTGCTATATAGCATTTCCCGTTCTAGCGAGGTACAAGGTAGGGACGCAAAGCTTTGCGCCCCTACAAATTTCTGTACCTCATTTGATTGGGAACCAGTATATTAGTATAAAAAATGAAAGCTAATTCTGAATTCTCTTGTATATAAATAATATGGTGCGTTACGGTTTGAACCTAACGCACCATACTAGTTAAGATTTACTGTTCCCTAATTTAAAAGTGCTTACCTGACGCTAGCTACTGCTTTTTGAGTTTTAGTAGCACCTGCGCTACCATTTTCTCCCTTAATTTCTGCTACTTGTAGATGAGCTTCTAAGAACCACAGACGTTTGTCAATGGTGCGAGAAATTTCAGTGTAAAGGTCAGCGGTATCAGCATCACCTAATTCATCAGTTTTATCGATCGCTTCTCTGATATGTTTAGCGAAAGGTGCAAAACGATCTGCTAAAGCTGTTACGTGGTCTTTACCATCTAAAATATCAAAGGGATATTCAGGCAGAATGGAATTTTCAGCAGCAGCACGGGCTGTTCCTACAGCATATCCGCCCAAAGCGGTGACGCGTTCTGCAACCATATCAACATATTCTTCCAATTCACCAGCGATTTCATCAAATAATTCGTGTAGCTGGTAGAAATCTGTGCCTTTAACATTCCAATGGGCTTGCTTTACCTGGGTTTTCAAATCTAAACTAGCTGCCAGGGTTTTGTTGAGAATAACTACAATTTGCACTCGTGCTTCAGCAGGAATGTCAATGCGTGTGGGGTACAAACGTGATGCTAGGGTGTTGTCGCTCATGGTTTTACTTAATGCCTTTTACATTTAACTTTACAGATTTTAGTTAGCAAAGCGAAACTCTCTGACGATAGATTGAATTCAAGCCTGAATGTGTTATTGTTTCAAGTTGATACAATTTTGATTGGGGATTTATTTTTGTTCAATGCTTAGTGTAAATACATTGGTCATTGGTCATTAGTAAATAATAAAATCTTTATAAAGAACAAGTAACAAATGACTAATGACTAATGACCGATCGCACTAGATTCGATGGTTGTCTATGACATTAAATGTACCACCAAAAAGGCGATCGCGAATCATATCACTGTGTAAAAAGTCATGGGGAAAACCCAAATCAATTTGACTCACTTGATTTAAACGCTGCAAATATTCTGGGGAAAGAGTCACATCCAAAGAAGCTAAGTTATCTTGAAACTGAGTTAATTTACGTGCGCCAACAATCGGAATTATTACCCCACTTTGAGCGCGTAACCAAGCTAATGCTACTTGTGATGGTGTGTGTCCAATTTCTGTTGCAACTTGACTCACAACTTCCGCGATCGCTAAACTTTTTTCTGAAATAATTCCTAAAGCTGGATTTGCTAACCGTCCTGGTTCTGCGCTTTCTTGAGGAGGTTTATTATACTTACCTGTGAGTACGCCACCACCCAAAGGTGACCACGGTGTTACTGCTAAATCAAAAGCTTTAGCCATTGGTAGTAAATCGCGTTCTGGTGTCCGCTGAATTAAACTATACTCAATTTGCAGGGCGACAAACTGCGTCCATCCTTGATATTGAGCGATGGTATTTGCTTGGGAAACAATCCAAGCGGGTGCATCAGAAATGCCGATATAAAGTACTTTACCTTGGCGAACTACATCATCTAGCGATCGCAACACTTCCTCAATGGGTGTGGTAAAATCCCAAGCGTGCAACCAAAATAAATCAATATAGTCAGTATTCAAGCGCTTCAGGCTACTTTCTAAAGACTGGATTAAGTTCTTGCGATGATTCCCGCTACCATTGGGGTCGCCTTTCTTGTCGTTCATCCGCAAGGGAAGGGAATATTTCGTAGCAACTACAAAACGTTCTCGGTCTTTGGCTATTAATTCACCGACAATTTTCTCACTGCTACCATCGGTATAAGCATTGGCAGTGTCAATAAAATTGCCTCCTGCTTCCACAAAAGCATCAAAGACTCTAGCGCTTTCGTCTTTGGAAGCACCCCAACCCCAATCTTCACCGAAAGTCATGGTTCCTAAGCAGAGTTCAGAGACTCTTAACCCGCTTTTGCCCAAGAGTTTGTATCTCATAAATATTTTCTCATTAATGAAAAAACTATGCGAATACTATCCCAAAGGGATGATAACTGGAAATTAAGATGTCGCGTATCTAATGCAGCATAACTTTTTGTGTTGCTGTTGAACGCCAGTTGTTATCCTACGGGTTCTCTAAAGGAATATAATTATCGCGCAGCGTACCATGCTATCAAAGAGACGTTGCAATGCAACGTCTCTACATCTGGGAAAAATTAGGTTATAACTTCCAAAGAATCGATCGGAAAAATGGGGATTGTTATATAGCCATACTCAATTGTTTGCGAACACCATCTTTGTTATCTTTCTTTGCGTACTTAGCGACGGCAGTCGCTCATGGGGGAGACCCGCTACGTACCCGTCGCTGCCTCTACTTTGCGGTTCGTTATCATAATTTTTGTTCGCGACCTATCTGGGATAGCTGTAGTTCGATAATTAATGCAATACTTCCCAATCTCGTAGCAAGGAAATAGCATGTTTATAGAAAGATAAATCCACCTGGTTCACTTCTATTCCTTGACCGATTCCTTCTACAAGGGTGATTGTTAATTTTCCTCCTAGATGTTCGCGGAACTCTGTAATACCCCTAAATATAGAATTAGGATGGTCTGGTCTATCTAATTCCTGTGTGAGCGCCGATACATACAAAGTAAAGCCTAATTTCTTAAGTGTAACTAGAACTCTTTGCCACTCGGATTGTAAAAGTCGCCCTGTTAAATATGAATAGGTTGTATCTAAAGCAATGCCGATCGCTACAGCTTCACCGTGACGTAAACTGTAATTAGTTAAATGTTCTAGCTTGTGAGCAGCCCAATGTCCAAAATCTAAAGGACGCGATGAGCCCATTTCAAAAGGATCGCCTCCACCAGCAATATGTTCTAAGTGCAATTGCGAACAACGATAGATTAGCTTTTCCATAATTTCCATATCTCGATTAGCTAATCTATCGGCATAAGTCATAATAAAATTAAAGAAATCTGCATCTTTAATTAGTGCTACTTTCACCGCTTCTGCAATACCCGATCGCCAATCGCGATCGTCAAGGCTAGTAATAAAATCAAAGTCATTCAATACAGCATAAGGCGGCATAAATGTGCCAAGAAAATTTTTCTTGCCAAAGGCATTTATTCCATTTTTGACTCCGACACCCGAATCATTTTGTCCTAGTACTGTTGTCGGCACCCGTAGCAGCCTAATTCCTCGATGAGCCGTTGCTGCGGCGTATCCCACCATGTCTAATACGGCTCCACCTCCAATTGCGATCGCGTAGGAATGACGACACAACCCCGCTGCATCAATCCGTTGATGAATTTGTTCTATAAATTTAGAATCATTTTTAACTGCTTCCCCACCCGGAACTATTATTGGTTCATCCGTCAAGGTAAGTACATCTGCATAACGCTCGGCGTAAAGTGCTAATTTTTTTAGCAATCCTTTTTGGTAATTTAAAACTCCTCCATCCACCACTACCAACACTCGTTTTGGAGTTATCTCTCCATTTCCTGCAATCACTTGTGCCAATAGAGAATTCTCTAATTCAAACAAACCTCTAGTAAAATGAACATCATACTTGAAGGTTACTTGAACGCATTGATTAATGGGTTGGAGATTCAAAGCAGTCTTTTGTTTAATAGCCATATCCAAATATTATTAACTATTAATTGTAGATATATGCACTAAGTGAACTCAAATTAGTGGCAATTTCAAAAATACAAATAAATTTGCACTTCAAAATTACAATGAATTACTAGATGACCAGAGCTAGTAATTCATTGTTGAATAAAACCGCAAATGACAGTGGTTTGCAAATTTCTTGATAGCTGTACTTAAATATATCTTAGACTTTCTATCTAAGTTTGACAGTTGATATCATCATTATTACACAAAAACCTAATTTTTTTCCGTAAGCGAACTTAGGGTTTTATCGATTTAAATTCAGATCTTTACAGTATCTTATCCAAATTAGATATATTTTATAGATTCAATGAAGTTATTAGCTAATTAATATACTATATAACTGATTGAAAAACAAAGTATCAAATTTAATGCTAGAAATTATACATAGTTGTCACCAAAAAAAAGTTGGGTAACTTCTCTTGAAATCGATCGTGAGTAAAGTAAACAAGTTACTACATCAGTGGTTACTACAGTCTGTTTCCCAGTCCGGTATTGATTGGCTGGAGCAGAAGCAGGCACAGATTACTAGCGGTGGTGCTGAACGAGTGTTTTTCACAGCTTTTAGTGCTGTGCCGCGTTATCTAGGTAAACAGAATTTGCAGCTAACATCCCAAGATTTGCAAGCAGCGCAAGAGGCAATTCCCGGTTGGAATCCTGGTAATTGGAGCGTAGAGCAAGCAGGTCGCACACTCTTGGTTTTAGCTTTGCCCCATAATGATGCCCAGGGTTATGTGCGATCGCTTGATAAACTTTTCTCTAGCGCCGATATGGGCGAGTTAGTTGCACTATATCAGAGTTTACCCCTATTGCCACATCCAGAATTACACCGTCAGCGTGCTGCTGAGGGAATTCGCAGCAATATGAGCAACGTATTCCAAGCCATAGCACTACGCAACCCATATCCAGCCAATTATTTAGATAATGCCGCTTGGAATCAGATGGTGTTGAAAGCCGTGTTTGTCGGTAGTCCGTTGCATCTAATTTGGGGTTTAGATCGTCGTGCTAACCCAGAATTAGCAAAGATGTTGACAGACTATGCCCATGAGCGTTGGGCTGCTAAACGCCCAGTTACCCCAGAACTTTGGCGACCTGTAGGTAAATATGCCGATAGCGCAATCATCGCAGATTTAGAAAAAGTCTTGATGAATGGCGATACAGCCGAACAACAAGCAGCAGCACTAGCTTGTGCTGAATCAGGTTTACCCGAAGCGCAAGTATTACTCTCCCATTATCCAGATTTACAGTCATCCATAGAACAGGGTAACCTGACTTGGAATAGTTTTAGCAGCGATCGTTGAAAAGGACTGGGGATTGGGGACTGAGGACTGGGGAGTGTGGGGAGTGTGGGGAGAGAGGGGAGAGAGGGGGCAAAGATTTTTTTACCATCCTCCTACACCTCCCACACCTCCCACACCTCCCACACCTCCGTCTCCTCCCACACCTCCCACACTTCTCAATACCCCATGCCCAATGCCCAATGCCCCATTTCCTAAACTTATGATGTTTATCGATCCTCACATTCACATGTGTTCCCGTACTACTTACGATTACTTAGTAATGCGGGAATATGGCATTGTCGCCGTTATTGAACCAGCTTTTTGGCTGGGACAACCCCGAACCAACGCCGGCACATTCAAAGATTATTTCAGCAGTCTTGTGGGCTGGGAAAGGTTTCGCGCTAATCAGTTTGGCATCCAACACTACTGTACAATCGGCTTAAATCCCAAAGAAGCTAATAATGAAGCAGTGGCAGCAGAAGTTATAGAACTGCTACCACTTTATGCTTGTAAAGAAGGAGTTGTAGCCATTGGCGAAATTGGCTACGACGATATGACAGAAGCAGAAGATAAGTACTTTTGTCAACAGTTAGAGTTAGCCAAAGAACTCGATATGTTGGTACTAATTCATACTCCTCATCGTAATAAGAAAGCGGGTGCAATTCGGAGTATGGAGCGGTGTATTGAATATGGCTTAGATCCTTCACAAGTAGTCATCGATCATAACAACGAAGAAACCGTTGAAGAAGTATTAAAACGGGGTTTTTGGGCAGCTTTTACGATTTATCCCCAAACAAAAATGGGTAACGCTCGAATGGTGGAAGTTGTTCGTAAATATGGATGCGATCGCATCATTGTTGATAGTAGTGCTGATTGGGGAATTAGCGATCCATTAGCAGTGCCGAAAACGGCTCAGTTAATGTTAGAAAGAGGCATTCCTGAAGAACATGTACGAGCAGTTTGTTACGAAAATGCTCTAGCTGCTTACAGCCAAACCGGGCAGATGCAAGCTTCAGACTGGCTCAACCCTCAATCCATCGACCAGCGTCAGCTATTTAGTGGTAACTCTGTGTTGCGAGGACAAGAACCCGGTATTAACTCACTTTCAGTACTGATTGAATAGAAAATTGGGCGTTGGGTATGGGGCATTGCAAGAGAAATTTATCTCATTGCGTTGTCACTTTCACAAACCAAAATCCAAAATAGTATTAGGGGGCAGATAAGTGAATGTTGCAAGCTTGAATTTTCAAAGCTGGCGGGGCTATTTTGAGTTGATGCGTCCGGCTAATATTGTTACCGCTTGGGCTGATATTTTAGTTGGGTTTGCTGCTTCTGGTTCTGGGATTATTTTTGCTCAATTAATTAATGGTGACGCCAATTTTGCGGTTTTAATTCCATTAGCTTGGTTATTATTAGCAACAACAGGCTTATATGGCGGCGGTATTGTTTTTAATGATGTTTTTGATGCTGATTTAGATGCAAAAGAACGACCAAATAGAGCAATTCCTAGCAGTCGGGTGTCATTAAAAAATGCTACTTTATTAGGCAGTATACTGTTTGCCATCGGTATTGCAGCAGCTTTTCAAGTATCCTGGTTGAGTGGGGCGATCGCTATCTTTATTGCTCTTTCAGCACTGCTATATAATTCCCTTGCCAAACATCATCCTTTTTTCGGGCCGCTGAATATGGGTTTGTGCCGTGGCAGTAACTTATTATTAGGTGTAAGTGCTGTCCCAGCAATCATCGAAGAACGTTGGTATTTAACATTGATTCCTGTGATTTACATTGCTGCTATCACTGCAATTAGTCAGGGGGAAGTTCACGGAGGAAAGAAGATTACGGGAGTCTTAGCACTAGTTCTGATTGCAATAGTTTTGATGGCAGTTTTAGCATTAGGAATATTACCAGAGTATACAGCGATCGCAGCATTACCATTCGCCGTTTTCTTAGCTATCCGCATACTCCCTAATTTTGTCAAAGCTGCACGCGAACCTTTAGCCGAAAATATCCGTAATGCTGTAAAAATAGGTGTGTTGTCTTTAATTGTTTTAGACGCGACTGTTGCATCTGGTTTTGCGGGTTTGTATTACGGTTTAGCAATCCTGATTTTGCTACCGATTTCTATAAAGTTAGCAAAAATATTTGCCGTTACTTAAAATCTCACGCAGAGGCGCAGAGGCGCTGAGAGAAAGATTGAGTTTTGTACAATATTTTGCAATCATTCAGATTATAAAAACCTCTCTGCGACTCTGCGTCTCTGCGTGCAAATAAAACTAGATGAGAAACCTAGAAAATGAAAATTACAAACAACAACTTTCATTTAACTTATTGCAGCAATATTCATCCCGGCGAAACTTGGGTAGAAGTCTTTGCGAATCTACAAAAATACATTCCCGAACTCAAATCACGTTTATCACCAACAAAACCCTTTGGTATTGGTTTGAGGTTAGCAAATATAGCAGCCAAGGAACTTTTAGAAAGTAATAATTTGGTTCAATTCCAAGACTGGTTAAGCGAACAGAATTTGTATGTTTTTACCTTAAATGGATTTCCTTACGGAGGATTCCACAGACAAGTAGTAAAAGACCAAGTTTATGCACCAGATTGGTCTACACAAGAACGAGTAAATTACACATTAAATCTTACACAGATTTTAGCAACTCTGTTACCCAAAGAAATTGATGGCGGTATTTCTACATTGCCGTTATCTTATAAACCTTGGTGGGGAAAAGACCAAATAACTTGCGATTCGGTTATCAAACAGAGTTGTTTAAACCTAGCATCAATTGTTGAAAACACAATCCGCATCTGGGAAGAAACAGGAAAGCTATTACATATCGATTTAGAACCAGAACCCGATGGATTAATCGAGAATACATCAGAAGTAATTGATTTTTTTCAAAATTGGTTATTGCCGATTGGCGGGAATTATTTATCAGAAAAACTAAATATCGAACAAAATTTAGCTGAAGCCAAATTGCTAGAACATATCCGGCTTTGTTATGATACCTGCCATTTTTCAGTTGAATACGAGCAACCAAAATCTGTATTTGCACGTTTAGAATCAGCAGGAATTAAAATTGGCAAGGTTCAAATCAGTGCAGCGATTCAAGTAAAAATACCTGCTGAGGTTGAGAAGCGTAGTTTGATAGTCGAACGTTTGCGTCCTTTTGCAGAATCTACCTATCTTCACCAAGTAATCGAACGTCGTAGCGATGGTACGCTATATCACTATCCTGACTTAATAAATGCATTACCACATTTAGAACAATCTCTAGCTGAAGAATGGCGGACTCATTTTCATGTCCCAATTTTTATTCATGATTATCAAATCTTGCAGTCTACGCAAGAAGATATTGCTATTGTTTTGCATCTACTTCAAACAAACAATGCTTGCTCGCATTTAGAAATCGAGACTTACACTTGGGATGTATTGCCATCAGAAATGAAGATAAATTTGCTGACTTCTATTCAGCGGGAATATGAATGGGTATTAAAAGAACTCGCAAGAAATTAAGAGGAAATTAAGTTTATGAAAAAAACGGTTATTCTAAATGTCGTAGGATTAACGCCTAGTTTACTGGGAAAAAACACACCGTTTTTATCTACTTGGGCTGCAAAAGGTCAAGTAGTTCCAATCAAAACAGTGCTACCTGCTGTAACTTGTTCTGTTCAGGCTACTTATTTAACAGGAAAATTGCCTAACGAACATGGAATTGTTGCTAATGGTTGGTATTTTCGAGATGAATGTGAAGTAAAATTTTGGCGGCAATCTAATAAATTAGTACAAGCTCCTAAAATTTGGGAAATTGCTAAATCCATCGATTCAAACTTCACTTGTGCCAACCTTTTTTGGTGGTACAATATGTATTCTTCGGTGGATTATGCGATTACACCGCGCCCAATGTATCCCGCGGATGGGAGAAAGCTACCTGATATTTATACCCATCCTAGTGATGTGCGATCGCCAATTCAATCTGATTTAGGTCAATTCCCTTTATTTGATTTTTGGGGGCCAAAAACTTCAATTAGTTCTAGCCAATGGATTGCCAATTCTGCAAAATGGATTGAGGAACGCTATAGCCCTACATTATCACTCGTTTATCTGCCACATTTAGATTATTGTCTGCAAAAATTTGGTCAAGATGAAAAACACATCCAAGCAGATTTACAAGAAATTGATGGTGTTTGTCAAGAGTTAATTGAATATTATCAAGCACAAAATACTCAGGTAATTATTCTTTCTGAGTATGGTATTACTCCTGTCGATAAAGCAGTACATTTAAACCGCGTCCTACGGGAAAATAATTTAATTGCAGTTCGGGAAGAATTGGGACGAGAACTGCTCGATTTTGGTGCTAGTATTGCTTTTGCTGTGGCGGATCACCAAATTGCTCATGTATATGTAAACGATCCAGCCTACATTCCCAAAGTGCGATCGCTTTTAGAAGCCACTGAAGGCGTAGCTCAAGTATTAGACGAACAAGGTAAACAAGCCTACCATCTCGATCATCCCAGATCTGGAGAGTTAGTGGCGATCGCCGAGCCTAATACCTGGTTTACTTATTATTATTGGCTTGACGATAACAAAGCCCCGGATTTTGCCCGAACCGTAGATATTCACCGCAAACCCGGTTACGATCCTGTAGAACTTTTCCTCGATCCGCAAATTAAATTTCCTCAAGGAAAAATAGCTCTCAAGCTACTTAAGAAACAACTCGGTTTTCGCTATCTCATGGATGTGATTCCTCTGGATGCTTCCTTAGTACGTGGTTCTCACGGTCACATTACCACTTCTGCAAATGAAGGGCCGCTATTTATCACCCATCAAACTCACCTTGTTGATAGCGACATAATTGAAGCAACGGATGTTTGTTCCTTGATTCTGAAACATTTGAATTGGCAGTAGGAAATCACAGGGATGCTTATTACACTATAAAACGTTAAATTAATCAAAAAATCCCGTCATTAATCCTATTTACATAGCATTTCAGAAAATTGCTGCGATATATTCATGTTAAGAGGTGGATAGCTGTCCACCTCTACAAATTACAAAAATATAAAAAACTTTTGCCAATTCATAGTCATTTCGAGTATGCTTTAAATGTGAACTCGAAATGACTATGAATTATTGGCTTCTCTCAGTAGGTATCAGTTTATCTGCTGACTAAAATATGTTGACTGACAATTTCACTAACTTAATGGAGAGTTTCTTGACCCATGACTGAACCCCAAAACTTGACAACTGCTGATGGTATTCCTGTTGCGGATAACCAGAACTCATTAACTGCTGGGGCGCGTGGCCCTGTATTAATGCAGGATTTTCACCTGATAGAAAAGCTGGCTCACTTTAACAGAGAACGTATTCCGGAAAGAGTTGTCCATGCTAAAGGTGCGGCAGCTTTCGGTACTTTTACGGTTACCAATGACATTACACGCTACACAAAAGCCAAGCTGTTTTCTGAGATTGGTAAGAAAACAGAAGTCCTGCTACGCTTTTCTACCGTTGGTGGAGAAAAAGGTTCGGCAGATGCGGAGCGCGATCCTAGAGGTTTTGCTCTCAAGTTTTACACAGAAGAAGGTAACTGGGATATTACAGGAAACAACACTCCGATTTTCTTCATCCGCGACCCTCTGAAGTTTCCTGATTTCATCCATACCCAAAAGCGCAATCCCCAAACGAATTGTAAAGACCACAACGCCAAATGGGATTTTTGGTCGTTGAGTCCCGAATCACTCCACCAAGTAACGATTTTGTTTTCAGACCGGGGAATTCCCAAAACCTATCGGCACATGGACGGCTTTGGTAGCCATACCTTTAGCTTAATTAATGCTCAGGGCGAGCGCGTTTGGTGTAAATTTCACTTTAAGACCTTGCAAGGGCATCAAACCTTGACAGAGGAAGAATCAGGCAAGATTAAAGGAGAAGATCCCGATCATGCGACTCGCGATTTATTTGAAGCGATCGCTCAAGGAGATTATCCCAAATGGCGGTTCTGTATTCAAGTGATGACCGAGGAACAAGCGGCAAAACATCGCGATAATCCCTTTGACTTGACAAAAGTTTGGAAGCATTCAGAATATCCCTTAATTGAAGTCGGGATATTAGAGCTAAATCGTAACCCAGAGAATTATTTCGCTGAAGTTGAGCAAGCTGCTTTTAGTCCTAGCGCGGTGGTTCCTGGGGTTAGTTTCTCCCCTGACAAAATGCTGCAAGCTCGAATTTTTTCTTACCCAGATGCTCAACGGTATCGCTTGGGTGGTAACTATCAGCAACTACCAGTCAACCAGCCCAAATGTCCAGTGATGCATTATCAGCGAGATGGCTTTATGGCGTTAGGAAATAACGGTGGTAGCGCTCCCAATTACGAACCGAATAGTGCTGAAGGTACGCCTAAAGAAAATCCAGCCTATGCAGAACCACCCAGTCATTTGGGGGATACCACCGTCGATCGCTACAATCATCGTGAAGGAAACGACGATTATACTCAAGCAGGCGACCTCTATCGGTTAATGACTCCAGAACAGCAAGAGCGTCTTGTCAAAAATATCGTTGGTAGCCTCAGCCAAGCAAAGCAAGATGTCCAAATGCGTCAACTTTGCCACTTTTTTAGAGCAGATGTCTCCTATGGTCTTAGTGTCGCTCAAGGGTTAGGTATTGCGATCGACCCCGAAATGCTCAACAATCATGCTGAAGTTGCAATTTTTTAGTTTCGTAGCGTGTGTTATGCCGTAGGCTAACGCACCGAAAACCTCGGTTACGTACTTAAGCTAGATTTAGATCCCCGACTTCTTGAAGAAGTCGGGGATCTGATATTAGTTTGGATAATATTGCTAAAATTTTCAAAAGAGCTTTGGTAAAATAATCTTTTTCTCAGTTGAGTAAGTATTATCTACTTACTGTCTTACAAAACAAATTCATTCGAGGTAATTAAACGTGAAATTAACCGCAACATAAAAAGGCTTATTAATCCCTAGAGAACTATTAGGAGAAAATCAAGAATTTGAGATTGTTCAAGAACATGGAAAAATTATTATTACTACCATCAAACAAACATCTTCTATTTGGGATTTAGGTTCAAATCCTGTGGAATGCGATGTCAAAGATGGTGCAAATAACCACGATCGCTATCTCTATAACCCATGAAAAGTATCTACTTTTTAGATACCAGCTATATTTTAGCTCTGGAAATCAAAAATGAAGATGCTCATCAAAAAGTATTACAAAATTGGGCTACTTTAATAAAGACCAAGCCTTTTTTAATAACAACAACATACATTTTGGATGAAGTTGTTACTTTTTTTAATAGTCGAAACCTTCATTATAAAGCAGTTGAAATTGGTAATCGGTTATTGGAAAGTCCTGATATTGAATTAATCGAAATCGAGCGAACTCTGTTTAATCAGGGATGGGAATATTTTCAAAAGCATCAAGATAAATCTTATTCTCTCACTGATTGTTTACCATTTATCGTTATGCAAGAACGAAATATTGTTACAGCTTTAACCTTAGATAATCATTTTTATCAAGCTGGATTTCAAATTTTACCATCAGAATTTAAGTATAAATAACCAAGATATATTTACTATTTTATTTAATATAATTCAGGAGTCAGGAGTCAGAATTCAAAATGAATTATGTACGGCTGGCGGATGAATAAGTGCGATCGCTTTATTTTGCTTGACTGTATTGGCAATGATATTGTCTAATTAATTATCTTGCCTACTTATTAGACTAAGATTTGAATCCCAGGCGAGTAATACAGCCGATGCAGATTACCTAAATTACTGAAACCAACGGGAGACAAAAGCAACCATTGTCCTGAATCAAAGCTGACGATTCCACCGCAAGTCTTCCAGATTTTTACGAAAGGTTATTGTATTAGGATGATTTGCTCCCAACCGTTGTTCAGCAATCTTCAAAGCTTCGATGTACAAAGGTTCGGCATCGCCGTACTTTCCCTGAGAATCGTAGAGTAATGCCAAATTGTTCAGGCTTTGTGCTACATCAGGGTGTTCATGACCTAGCAGACGTTTCATCATCTCTAAAGCTTGGATGTACAAAGGTTCGGCTTCGCTGTCCCTTCTCTGGAAATAGTAGAGTAATGCCAAATTGTTCAGGCTTTGTGCCACATCTGGGTGTTCATCCCCCAGCAGGCGTTTTCTCATCTCTAAAGCTTGGATGTACAAACGTTCGGCATCACTGTACTTTCCCTGTGAACGGTAGAGTGCTGCCAAATTGTTCAGGCTTTGTGCCACATCCGAGTGTTCATCCCCCAGTAAGCGTTTTCTCATCGCCAAAGCTTGGATGTACAAAGATTCGGCATCGCTGTACCTTCCCTGTGATTTGTAGAGTAATGCCAAATTGTTCAGGTCAATTGCTACATCTGGGTGTTCATCCCCCAGTAGGCGTTTGTCTATCTTCAAAGCTTGGATGTACAGAGGTTCGGCATCGCTGTACCTTCCTTGTGAATAGTAGAGTAATGCCAAATTGTTCAGGCTAGTTGCCACATAGGGGTGTTCATTTCCTAGCAGGCGTTTATACATATCTAAAGCTTGGATGTAGACAGGTTCGGCATCGGTGTACTTTCCCTGTGAACGGTAGAGTGCTGCCAAATTGTTCAGGCTTTGTGCTACATCTGGGTGTTCATCCCCCAGCAGGCGTTTTCTCATCGTCAAAGCTTCGATGCACAAAGGTTCGGCATCGCTGTACCTTCCCTGTGAATCGTAGAGGAATGCCAAATTGTTCAGGCTAGTTGCCACAAAGGGGTGTTCATTGCCAAAACGTTTTCTAGCAGCTGATAAACATTGTTCACGCCAAGGTAAAGCTTGCGTGTAGGCTCCTTGACCTTGGTAAAATCTACCCAAGCCTACAAAAGGCAAGATTAAATCATCATCACTTAACCAAGCTGGGTAAACTGTGGCAGCTTCTCCAAGATGAGGGATAACAAGAGTTACTTGAGCAATTTCTATCAATGTGGGTGTTTGAGGAATATCTTTTGCTACGGCTACCATTGCTTGACAATAGCCACGCTTGAGTTCATCGGCTTGGGCTAACTCTTCTAACTTCTGTCGCAATAATTCCTGAATGCGTTCGTGAACTTGGTAAGTGTCGTCTGCCAATTCTTGCAGCAAATAACGCTCAACTAAAACAGTGCGGTTAGCTTTGAGGTCAAATTCCAAATGGCTAGAACTTGCTGCTGATTCTACCAAAGACCAAGGGATAGGAGCCAAAGCAAATAAACTCAACAGACAAGCTAATTTTTGTGTTTCTGATTCCAAGCTTTGCCAATTCAACTCAAAAGCTGCTGCTACACCAGACTCGCCTGTTGATGCTTGCTTTTGTAACCGTGCGAGAATGTCTGCTAGCATCATACTCCTCCTCGGTTACGACTATACGCGGCTATTTGGTAAAGTCCAATTGGTATATAGCCCATTAATTTGCAAATTCCTTTTGCTGTCTCCGCCTCCTGTTGAACATATTCATCCCCCAATAGCTTTGCTAATAATTCTAAGGCTGCATCTGGTGACAATCCACCTAACGGCAGTGATGGATATATTAACCCTGTGTTTTGACGAGTGGTAATTAACACCTTAAACCGAGAATTTTTAGGTGGGAGGTAAGGTTGAATTTGCTGCCAGTCTTTGACGTCATCAAATATTAATAGAACTTTGCCACCTTGCCACTTCTTCCAGCAATAAGCAACTTGACCTGCTAGGCTTAATCCATCCGGTGGATTAAAGTTAGGAAAATTTACAACTCCAAACTCTACTAACTGGGTTCCCAAATCAATACCTTGGGGATTTAACCAACAACACCCACCAGAATAATCTGCCAAATATTGCTCTGAGTATTGAATAGCTAACTCTGTTTTACCCACTCCACCTTGCCCAGTCACATCGCTAATTACCACAACATCATTTGTTTGTAATAACTGACGCAATTGTTCTATTTGCTCATCCCTGCCAACAAACTTACGAGCTTGACTCTGTTGGATATTATGCGGAATATCAAACGGGTTGAAATGAGATTTTTCAATATCTCCATCCCAACTACGGGAATAAAAGTAAGTCGGCAGTTGTTTTTTTTCTAAACTAATAAATCGCTGCTTAACTGCCTCAGTAACTTTCCTCATATCCGGCGGAAAACTCCCATTAGCTGCTGCAAAAGCCTCCCTCACCGCTTGAGAAAAGTATCCTGTTTTCGTTTCAGAATTTACCTTAGCTGTCTCTCCTTCCCGCGTAGCCAGTAACACAAATTGTTGACTATCTTTCCTTGGCTGTCCACTAAAAAAAGTTTTCCCAGGTAATTCACCTGATTGGCCTCGTAGCAACAAAGTAAAATTAGCACAGGCATCAACAATACAAATATGATTACGAATTTGAAATTTATCTGAAGCCAAATAAACTAATAAAGAATTCAAATTTAAGTTCTGGTAATTCCGTTCATTTGCATCAGCACAAAGCAACCGACGCTCTCGTTCTGAGGTAATCAAACCATGTCCAGCCCAAAAAATATAGAGTAAATCCCCCGACTTTGGGGATAAAAAGTTAGTCACAATGTCGGAGATATTTTGCTCTGTTGCTAACTCTACAGTTAACCCACATTCCCCAATTAACTGCTGATTTTCTTCCAGTGCCGATAAACATAACCGCATATTCTCCTTCGGTACACCGTGCTGATGCAGCCAACGAGCAAATTTCAGCGCGTCATCGGCTGGCCCTCCACCCGGTACATTCCAAGCACTTTCGTGGTACTTTTCAATACCCACAATTAACCCAAATGTCCGCTCAGGTTTTGCCATCAGCTGCATGATGAGCTAGCCTCTCATGTGATGGGGACTTACGGACAGGAGATGTCCCAACCCCGTTAAAAAGGTGGCTTTTAGCATTCCCCCTACGGTGTAAACACAAGTCTGAAGTAGTTTGCGAATCTGGTTTTTACCCCACCCTAACCCTCCCCTTGTAAAGGGGAGGGAACTAGATTTCTGGCTTCCCCCCTTTGCAAGGGGGGATTGAGGGGGGTAATTTGACTTGTGTGTACACCGTAGCGTTCTAGAGGAGAAATTCCGTAAAAAGTAAACCATTATGGCAACCTCGGAATAATCGCTTCCCAGGTTTTGGCATTTGTCCAATAAGCTCCGTGGGAACGGGGAAAAGGTTGTCTGCTATCCACTACCACATCCTGCACTCTATCGGGGAAAATTTTCTTACCCACGTAGCTGAGAAAATCCCGTAAATCGTAGATATTCAACCATTCCGGGAAATACTCAGGCAATAACTGTCCATATTCTAAGCTGTAGAGGGCATCAATCTCATATAAAAATGGTGCTTGGGAACCAACTGTTACTAATAATTCCACCTGAGATAATTCCTGCTGCACTAGCAAATCTACACAGGCGATACCTCCCAAACTATGGGCGATTAAAACCACTGGCGGTTCTGCTTGTTCGATTTGTTCCTGGATAAACGCCCTGATTTTTTCACCCCGCGTTTGATACAACAAAATATCACCAGGCATAGGCGAAATTTTATCAGTTAACTCAAAGCGGTTTCCTTTGATATAATTCGTTCCCATTGGTAGCGCTAACTCAACAAGTGGCTTTAACAACCAGCTACCCAGTCCTAATTCCGCCTCTCCCAAAGCCAGAGTCAGCAATTCCACAACATCATCCCGCAATTGGGCATCGGTGAGTATGGGGGGAAATTTTTCTTGCTGTTCGCTAAGAAACATTGCTTGAGCGACAATTGCCCTAGCGATCGCTGCATAATATTCACTCAAATCAGATTCACAAACTGCGAGCAATGCCCGTTCATACGGTTCGCTGTGGGTAACAGTTTCTCGTGCTTGCTCAAATACCTCTGCAATTCCCGCCTCTTGCAACTTAGCTTCCAGTTGAGACGCCGGAGTCAGACTCGCTACACGAGATTGTAAAACATCCCCCGGTTGTTCCCCAAAGGGATTTTCTAACTCAATCGGTTTCAAAGACAACAGCCGTAATTCATACAGAGGATCGCGATATAATTGTCGCCACAGGATAATATCTGCGTCTTCGTCTGCTTGAGATAAAGCCAGTGTGGCATCTTCTAAGGGTACTGATGCCCGATGAGCATTGAACTTTGCACCTAATTTACCCCAAAGGCAAGGAGCAACTGTGATGTCAGGACGTTGGGCGTGAATCTTTTGCTTAATTATCTCAAAGGTTTGGTTGTATTCTCGTTCTCTAATTCCTGTGCCATGTACAAATATTACTGTGGTCATTGTTATTTAGCGATCGCCAAGCTTCTCCTTTGTATTATTCATGACCACAAATAATTACTAAATTTGTAATACATAATTCGTAAATAAATTATCCAAGATTGTGGGGTGGGCAGGAAAGCCCGCCCAGTCGAGATGGCGGGCGAGACGCCCACCCCACAAGAGTTAAATCTTAAGTGGATATTTTTTTATTCACTAGGCTTATTAAAGACTTCTAAAATCTGTCGGCAAATCTGTTTGAGTTTATCGCCGATTTCACTAGAAGGCAAAGACGCACCTACAAGACTCCAATTTTCTACCGTAGAAAGTCGCCACGCTTCACCGCGATGATCGAATCCAGCTACCTCCACGCCGATCGCTCGCCGGGAATTAGCGATCGGATCTTGATAAAATCGGATTTGAATTAATACACTGCGACTTCGCCAAGATTTGCTAATACCAGGAAAGTGAAAGCCAATATCTATAGAATCTGGATCGACTAACTCCCTTGTTTCCGGATCGTTCTTCCAGGGTTTGAGGTCAGATTTGGCATCAGGAAACTCGAATTTGAACAAATTAACTACCGTAGCAATCTTGCTGGCGAGTTCTAAGTTAGTTGCTTGTTCAGATGCGTTCACTAAAAAACACTCCTATATTGCGTCGGCGTCTGGGGAAATGCGAAGACAATAAAACCGCCAGAAGGCTTATTATATTAGTGTTTCAGCTTATCAAGACCTTTGAATTTTCGCAACTTTTAATCAGGTTTTCCTAACAATATTTTGATTAACAGATGCTCAAAATCGCTTCTTGTTGGGACTGAGTGACACTATTAAGTAATTGTACTTAAAAAATTATCAAAGCGGATAAAACTACTCAAAAGCCCAGCCTATAAGCGGGCGGAGCTATTCTACATTAGAGTGGATAGATAAGCCTCACCCTTTTTCTTCCTCAATAATCATGGGTAACACTTTTGGTCATCTATTTCGGATAACTACTTTTGGCGAGTCTCACGGCGGTGGCGTGGGAGTTGTCATTGATGGTTGTCCTCCACAACTAGAAATTTCCGCAGAAGAAATTCAAGTAGAACTAGATAGAAGGCGTCCGGGACAAAGTAAAATCACGACACCTCGCAAAGAAGCGGATACCTGCGAAATTTTATCGGGGGTATTTGAGGGCAAAACTTTGGGAACGCCGATATCAATTTTGGTGCGAAACAAAGACACTCGTCCGCAAGATTACGATGAGATGGCCGAAAAGTATCGTCCTTCCCACGCCGATGCAACTTATGATGCAAAATATGGAATTCGCAATTGGCAGGGTGGGGGTAGATCGTCAGCGCGTGAGACAATTGGTAGAGTAGCGGCAGGTGCGATCGCTAAAAAAATTCTCCGCCAAGTTGCCAATGTGGAAGTTATCGGTTACGTCAAGCGCATCAAGGATTTGGAAGGCGTAGTCGATGCAAATACTGTTACTTTAGAACAGGTGGAAAGCAACATCGTTCGTTGTCCCGATGCTGAGTGCGCCGAACGCATGATTGAATTAATCGAGCAAATCGGCAGACAAGGCGATTCTATTGGCGGTGTAGTAGAATGTGTGGCACGAAATGTGCCCAAAGGTTTAGGCGAACCAGTATTTGATAAATTGGAAGCTGATATTGCTAAAGGTGTAATGTCTTTGCCTGCTAGCAAAGGCTTTGAAATAGGTTCCGGTTTTGGCGGGACACTGTTAACAGGAATTGAGCATAACGACGAATTTTATATTGATGAAAATGGCGAAATTCGCACCGTAACCAACCGTTCTGGTGGCATTCAAGGGGGAATTTCTAACGGAGAAAATATTATTTTGCGAGTTGCTTTTAAACCGACAGCAACAATTAGAAAAGAACAAAAAACAGTAAATCGTGAAGGTGAAGAAACGGTTTTAGCCGCAAAAGGAAGACACGATCCTTGTGTGTTACCCCGTGCAGTTCCGATGGTTGAAGCTATGGTGGCATTGGTATTATGCGACCATTTACTGCGGTATCACGCTCAGTGTAAGATGTTGTAAAATTATACCGTAACTGATGATAGAAAATATTTGTTGTTCTAGGGTGGGTAAGAAACTCGCCCTTTTTTACTGGCGTTGTTATAGTAGCATATAATACCTTAGGTAAGGTGCGATTGCATCTAATATCAACATGAACAAAGAATTTGAAAATCGCCTCAAACACTTCGCTGCACTAAAATCTAAATATCAAGCTACTAATTATCAAGATTTATCACCTTCTAGCCTGCTATATCTCATTTTGCGAAAAGTTGACTTAGGAATTGAGCTAATTGAATTAGAGTTTGATTGGTTACGAGAGCATCAACTTTTTGAAACTATTGAAACTATTGGTTTACAGCAATTTAGCCTTGGAGAAGCCAAAAGGCTAGAAACTGAATTTTCTCGACTGAAAACTAAATATAAAGTTGCTAAAGCTTGGGAATATTCAATAGATAGTTTTTTGTATCCGTTACTTTGGAAGCTGGAATCAGGAAATAATTTGACTGATTCAGAAATAAAATTATTGGAAGATAATATTTTGACTAAAACACTTGCAATTGCTCAAGATATAAGAAATTTCGTACTTTTAAAAGAAAAATATCAAGCTAGTAAACATCAAGACTCACACCCTGATAGCCGACTGTATAAAATCCTAAATAAACTAGACGCAGAAGGCAGTTTAAATGAATCTGAATATGAATGGTTACTCAATCAGGAACTTTTTGAAACCATAGAAATATTTGAACAACAAGAGTCTGCAAAACAAGCTAAATTGACGGAACTTAAGGCTAAGTACCAAGCAAGCAAACATCCAGATAAATCTTTAACTAGTAAGCTATATCAAATACTGCAAAAGCTTGATGCAGACAAAAAACTTAATTATGAAGAAATTTACTGGTTAGAACAGCAAGGACTACAAGAAACAGTTGCTATTGCAAAAGAACTCGAAGTTCGACGAGAGTTTATTGCATTAAAGGTAAAGTATAAAGCAAATCAATATGAAGATTCATCATCTGCTAGTTTTCTATATCCACTTCTTAAACGACTTGATACAGAAAATGAACTAAGTGAAGATGATATCGATTTTTTGAAAAAACATCAATTAACTGAAACAATTAAGATTGCTGACGAAAAACATGCTAATAGTCTAAAGCAAAAGATAGAAAGAGAAACTCTAGGAACGTTAAGTGATTTAGAAATTGAATGGTTGAACGATCGCGGGCGTAAAGATATCATTGCATTAGCTCAACAAAAACATTTCTCGATTCTCAAGAGCAAATATGGATTGATAGATCCTTATCTATCAATGGAGCCATTTTATACAATTATGGTCAAGTTGGAGAAAAAAGAACGGCTAGATCCTAAGTTAGTTCTCCAGCTTATGGAAGAGGGATTATTATCTCGTGGCGGAAAAATTGCTCTTACATATTACAGGCTTGAAGCAGAGTTTTGTCAACACGAACTTAATCGTACTGGACACAAATGGCATATCCCGACTGCTAGCAGTTATTGGCGTAAAGCAAATGAACCTGAACAGGCTTTAAAACTTACTAATATCGACTTAAATAAAATCAATGACACTAATCTAAAATCAGCAATTTTAGTGACTAGAGGTGCAGCATTCAGAGATATGGACAACTTAGCTGATGCTGAAAATTGTGCTGGCAAAGCTATGCAGTATCAGCCAGATAGTCACCAGCCTTACACTTTAATGGGTGCTATATGTTACGAAAAATATAATTATGAAGAAGGTGATTATTGGTTTGAACAAGCCATTCAGCGTGGTGCAGAAACAGAAGATATAGATGCTGAGAAAAAACGAGTAATCAATAGTACAAAAGATGAGAATAAGCGACATGAAGCAGCAGAATATTTACTGAAAAAAGATTCCAAACGCTACTCTTGGGCTAAGTCTTATCTGAAAAAATCGCAAGATAATCATAAATAAACTGGGTTCATCGCAAAAGTTTCAACAAATGACGAGATTCATTCATGACCAATTTGCCAAAGACTACCTCGAACAATTACTCACGCCATACGGCGAAGTTCAAGCATCCAAGCGAGTTGCAGGAGAAGTTAGACAAATTGACGTTTATTTCATTCCTAACTCACAACCAAGTACTATTCCTAATACACTAGGTTTATTAGGTCAGTTTGTCACTACTCCATCGTTATTTGAGCCTTTTCGTAACGCTGCATCCGCTACGGAAATTTGCGACTGTCTCTTAAAATTATTAGAAGTACGCGGCGATTTACAACGACAAGCAAATCGAAATAACACTCGCATTCTCGAATCTGATTTACCAAAACTATGGATTTTTACACCCACAGCATCAGCCCAAATATTATCAGGATTTGGTGCTAACCCAAAAGATGACTACTTGCCTGGGATACACTTCATGTCAGAATATTTGCGTACTGCTATAGTCGCAATTCATCAGTTACCTTCTATCCCAGAAACTTTATGGTTAAGAATCATCGGTAAAGGAAACGTTCAAAAGCAAGCAATTGACGAATTAGAAGCGCTTACTCCTGATAACCCTTTCCGCAAAGCGGCGTTAGAATTGTTGTACAACTTACAACAAAACTTACAAGTTACTCAAAATCAAAACGAAGAAGACAGGGAATTGCTTATGCGATTAGCACCACTTTACCAACAAGACCGAGAACAAGCGATACAAGAAGGGGAACAACGGGGAATTCAGCAAGGAGTTCAGCAAGGAGTTCAGCAAGGAGAACGCTTGGTAGTGGAAAATTTGCTTAAAGTTCGCTTTGGTGAAATAGATAATCAGCTTCAAGCAATTATTGAACCTTTATTAAGGTTACCACCAGAAGAATTTACGCCTTTACTCTTACAGTTATCACGGAAAGAATTAATTGATAGGTTTGGCTAGTATCAAATCATCTTGATTTTGGGTTTGTTTTACTCATGAATGGTTAGATTAGACACGAATCCAAAAAATCTTAATCGATTAATGTTTGTTGCAAAGTTAATTTAGTCGATCGCATATTAGATGATTGGGGAAAATCTAAACTATTTTCCCCTTTTTATTTTATTTAATTTTTACTTGACGATAGAATTTAAAGCGAACACATCAATACAGTATGATGAAAATCGGTTGTTAAATTTTTCAACAACTCAAGACTTAATTTTATAGGTTTGCATAAATGGACTTTTTAACAGTTATAGGATTAGCAGCGGCTACATTAACTACGATCGCCTTTTTACCACAGATGTTTAAAACTTGGCAAACCAAATCAGCAAATGATGTTTCTTTTGTGATGTTGGTTACATTTAATAGCGGTGTTTTTTTGTGGTTGATATATGGAATCTACCTCCAAGCCTTACCAATTATTCTCGCTAACAGCATCACATTGTTTTTTAATTTGATAATTCTATGGCTTAAAATTAAATATAGGTAACTAAATTCTCTTCCGCCTGCTAGAGTTGGCTTTGTCCGTGTAGGCGCGATTTTAAGAGACTAGATTTATTCAAGCAGTTATAAAAAAGCCCGTGACATCATCTGTATTCAACTTAGAACGCCTTTTATTTACACCCACTACTCCAGACACCAACGCTATACCTTTAATCTTCGCCTTTCCTAATGAATACAGCGTTGGTATCACTAGCCTTGGCTATCAGGTAGTTTGGGCGA
This sequence comes from Nostoc sp. ChiSLP01, assembly GCA_034531195.2. Lineage (GTDB taxonomy): Bacteria > Cyanobacteriota > Cyanobacteriia > Cyanobacteriales > Nostocaceae > Nostoc. The sequence continues at coordinate 115,131 of JAVRBO020000041.1, read as the reverse complement.
CTTTGGCAATGCGTGATGATGTGCAAGTAAGTCGCCTATTTACTGATACTCACGAACAACTCCCCAGAAATCCCGAAATTGTCGGATTTTCTATTTCTTGGGAATTGGATTATGTAAATATTCTCAATTTACTGGAATCTTTAGAGATAACTATTTTAGCAACTTCTCGCGATGATTCTCATCCAATAATATTTGGCGGCGGCCCAGTTCTCACCGCTAACCCGGAACCGTTTGCAGATTTTTTTGATGTCATTCTATTGGGGGATGGCGAAAATTTACTGGGGAATTTGATTGAAGCTTACAAAGAAGTGAGAAATGCTTCTAGGCAAACTAAACTCGCAAGATTGGCACAAGTACCAGGTATTTATGTTCCCAGTTTGTATGAAGTGGAATATCACACCAAAGATGGTGCAATAAAGTCCATTCAACCAATTTCCCCAGAAATTCCCAGAGTGGTGCAAAAACAAACTTACCGAGGAAATACTCTTTCAGCCTCGACTGTAGTTACCGAAAAAGCCGCTTGGGAAAATATTTATATGGTGGAAGTGGTGAGAAGTTGTCCAGAAATGTGCCGTTTTTGTTTGGCAAGTTATCTGACATTACCTTTTAGAACTGCAAGTTTAGAAGGTTCATTAATTCCAGCCATTGAAAAAGGTTTAGAAGTTACAAATCGGTTAGGATTATTGGGGGCTTCTGTAACTCAACATCCAGAATTTGAAGAGTTACTAAATTATATTAGTCAGCCAAAGTATGATGATGTTCGTCTGAGTATTGCCTCAGTACGCACCAATACTGTAACAGTCCACTTAGCAAAAACGTTGGCACAACGAGACACGCGATCGCTTACCATTGCTGTAGAAAGCGGTTCCGAGAAAATTCGGCAAATAGTCAACAAAAAGCTACATAACGATGAAATTATCCAAGCAGCCATCAATGCCAAAGCCGGTGGACTTACAGGTTTGAAACTCTACGGAATGGCGGGAATTCCTGGCGAACAATCAGAAGATTTAGAACAAACTGTAACGATGATGCATAGTATCAAAAAAGCCGCGCCAGGATTGCGGCTAACATTTGGATGTAGCACTTTTGTACCCAAAGCACATACGCCATTTCAATGGTTGGGAGTCAATCGCCAAGCAGAAAAACGCTTGCAGTTTTTACAAAAACAGTTAAAACCCAAGGGGATAGAATTTCGCCCAGAAAGCTATAATTGGTCGATTATACAGGCTTTGTTATCCAGGGGCGATCGCAGGCTCTCACAACTTCTGCAACTAACTCGTAACTTTGGCGATTCCTTGGGTAGTTACAAACGTGCTTTCAAAGAACTCAAAGGACAAATCCCCGACTTAGATTTTTACGTCCATGCCGATTGGTCAACAGAGCAAATATTACCCTGGAGCCACTTGCAAGGGCCTCTGCCACAGTCTACACTACTAAAGCATTTGAGTGATGCTAAAAGTTATTTCAACTAATCTAAAAATGGGAGATGAGGGAATAGGCAGATAATGGAGATGAAGGAGCAGAGGAATAACTCCCAACTCCTAACTCCTAACTCCTAACTCCCAATACCCAAAAAAAATACACCCCAAAACTGAATGCAAACCACAGCTGAGTATTACTGCGCTTATTGCGGCGAACCAAACTTAACTTTTATTGATTTGAGTGCTGGGGGACAACAATCCTATGTAGAAGATTGTCAAGTTTGCTGTAACCCAAATATTTTGTATGTCCGGATTGATGAAGACACCCTAGATATTGAGATTGATACCGAATCTGAAAGTTGAATTTTAAGTTTTTCTTTCCATGCAGCACTTTAAACATTCCTCAGTCATTAATGCGCCGCCAGAAGTAGTTTGGAAATTTCACGAAAGGCCAGACATTTTAAAACTGCTAACTCCGCCTTGGCAGCCAGTCCAAGTACTGCGCCGTGATGGAGGCCTTGATGTGGGTGCTATCACAGAATTTCGCTTGTTTATCGGCCCGCTACCCTTAACTTGGTTAGCGCGTCATACCGAACACCAAAAATATCGCTTGTTCACTGACGAACAGATATCTGGCCCTTTTGAGTCTTGGGTACATCGACACGAATTTGAACCAGAAGATGCTGGTAAAACCAGGCTGACTGATGCTATTTCCTTTTCAATGCCTGGTGGAGAAACAGTTGAATTTATTAGCGGTTGGTTAGTGCAAGCACAACTAGAAGCAATGTTTCGCTATCGCCACTACATTACTAAACGAGAATGTGAGTCACAGTAGCACAATGTTTGGAACGTTAATAGTACCATGATTGGCATTGGCGGTGCGATCGCCATTCTACTTTGACAATTTCCAATATCCGTTCGCCAACTTTGAGATAATTTTCTAGAAAAACTCATCCATGTATAAGCCCAAAAAAATCGGTTCTAGAACAACTTAAGTTGAGCTTATACACGAACATGTTTTTCTCGAAATTTGTCTCTTTGTATAAATAAAACTAAAGTGGTTCTAGAACGACTAATTTTTTATTTATACAAAGTACTCGATTAATAAGTCAAAAATGATTTTTTCTCGAACGACTTATTGTTAATTTATAAATGAAGGCGTTTTTGTCGTTCCGACACCTTCTCAAGGGACAAATCAATATGTTTTTGTCCATCGCGTATGTTTTTTAGTGAGTAATGCTCAGTTCTGTAGTGAAATCGGCGGTTAGAAACCGTGTCTACACAGGCAAAACCCGCCTGCGCGGGTTAAATTCTCTTAGCCCACGTTCGCGTAGCGTTCCGTAGGAAAGGTGGGCTTTGTTTGTGTAGCCGCGAATTCCATTCGCTTTCTTATATAAATAAGAAAGTATAACTTTATACTTATAAATACCTTAAATCATAAAAATATTGCGGTTGCGATGGAGTAATTTGATTTTTGAAACAACACTATACAAATAAAAAAGCCTAATTTTTGGCTGCTTATTGCCCATTGCCTATTGTTTTTTGCCTATTTACACAAAATTTGTGGATTTTGCTGAGCCAAAATTTAATTTTAGTGGGGCATAGTAATTTTATAAACCTCAAAAGGTAGTAGATATATGTCTCAGAAAAAACGCGCATCTCGCGTTCTAGAAAATGCTGAGTTAAAATTTTCTGGACTCAAAGCTATAAATAGTAGTTTGGATATTGGAGATGATTACAACATCACAAAATTGACGCAATTAATTGAAGAGTTACGCGCTAAATTAGAAAATCATAATACTATTCTTAGAATGATTGACTCTTCCAAACTGGAAGTTGAACAGTTAGAAAAAAATTTAGCAGTTTACTGTGAGAATATGCTGACGGGGATTGCTTTTAAATACGGTAAAGACAGCCGTGAATATGAAATGGCTGGTGGAGTTCGCAAAAGTGAAATTCTGCGTAAAAGTAGAGCAACTCGCTTAAAAAATGCTGCTCAAAAAGGATCTAAAGAAAGTTTTTGATTTGCGCGGTGTTTAGATCCCCGATTTCTCAAAGAAATCAGGGATCTTGTTTTTCACGAATGATTTAGAATTGCTATATCTCTACACTTCATTAAAAGTCGGTGGATAAATAACTTTTCCCTTATATTTTTCATGATAATTTTGTAGGAGTTTAACCATAAAGAATTCTTCTGGTACTGGAAAAGGAGATTCGATTCCATAAATTACAGAAGTCTGAAAGCCAAAGCGAGTATAAAATTCTGGATGACCTAGTACAATTACTACGGCTTCTTTGTTTGCTTCGGCTATTTCTAACCCTGCATTGATTAATGCACTACCAATTCCTTGTTTTTGAAACTCTGGACGAATTGCCAAAGGTGCTAAACCAAGTACTTTTAATGTTTGTTCATTTACTAGGTCAATATAGCTAAATAAAATGTGACCGACTACCGTGCCTTCAATTTCAGCAACTAGCGAAAGTTCTGGAATATAACGGTCAGAATGGCGAATTCTTTCCACAAGTTTGGCTTCGTTGTCTTGATCAAAAGCTAATGTATTTATTTGTGCTACTGCTGGGTAGTCTGTCGAAGTTTCGCGACGAATATTCATCATTTTAAAATCAATTCCATAAAAATCCAGTTTGCTCGATATTCTAACGGAATCTCTGTTTTTTCTAAGTAAGGCTCGATATCGTGAAAGCCAAATGCACGATAAAGTGTGTGTGCTTCTTTTGCATAAGGCGCGGTGTCTAAGCGAAGTTTGGAGTAACTGATATCAGTAGCTTCATTGATGATAGCTTGTAATAATGCTCGACCTATTCCTTTTCTGCGGAATTCTGCTTTGACATACATCCTTTTAATTTCGCCAATATCTTGGTTAATCTTTCGCAAGCAAGCACAACCAGCTATTTGTTCTTCATATTGTCCTAAAAGCAAGCGTCCTGAAGGTAGTAAAAATTCATCGAGTTTGGTGATATATTGTTCGGAAAATGTATTAACATCTATATTGATGTTATATTTTTGGCTAAAGATTAATTTAGTTTCATTAAAATAGTCGAAGAACAGGTTTTTTATATGAGATTTATGTTCTTCATTTTCTACAGGTAGGATTTTGAGCAAGGTTTATGCCTCCGCTAAATAAAACTAAATTGGAGGTGCGTTGCTATAAGGCATAACACACCCTACAAATTGTTAACTATATCTTGAATCATTGATGGTTACAATTCCAGTAATTGATTTGACTACTTTCACGAATGGCAATGCAACAACTCGGCAAGCTGTTGTCAAAGAAATTTATCAGGCTTGTCATGAAATCGGTTTTATGTACTTGCAAAATTCTGGTATGTCAAAAGATTTAATTGAGCAAGTATTCACGTATAGTAAATGTTTTTTCAATTTACCTTTAGAAGTTAAGCAAAAGCAAGCTTGGAGTGATGTATTTAATAATACAGGCTATGTTGCTATAGAAAGAGAACGTCTTGACCCAAATAAACCAGGTGACTTAAAAGAGGCGTTTAATGTCAGTAAAGAAGGTGCTGTGGCTATGGATGCTTGTATTGGGGCTTTTTATGATAGTTGCACAAGCCTAGCTAACACGGTATTGCAAACATTTGCTTTGGCGTTGGACTTACCAGAAGATTTTTTTACCACAAGGCACAGCCAACACAATCATACCTTGCGATCGCTCCACTATCCCCCATTACAAACACCGCCTAAGCTCGGACAAGTACGTGCAGGGGAACATTCTGATTATGGCAGTATTACTTTACTTTTCCAAGATGATGTCGGCGGGTTAGAAGTACAAACAACAGCAGGAGAATGGATTGGGGCGGCTGCAATTGCTGATACTGTTATAGTTAATACTGGCGATTTAATGCAGAGGTGGACAAATAATGTATTTTGTTCGACTAAGCATCGGGTAATGATTCCCAACGATGATAGGGTAAATCAGTCTCGCTATTCTATTGCTTTTTTCTGTCATCCTAATGATGATGTAGAGATTGCTTGTTTGGATTGCCAAAAAGGAAAGTTGCCTATTTATCCCCCCATCCTTGCGGGAGAATATCTTTTAAGTCGTTTACAAGCAACATATTAGATGAAAATTTACGACTGGATTGTTGTTGGTGGTGGGATTACGGGTGCTACGCTTGCTTATGAATTAAATAAGGCAGGCTTTAGCGTACTTTTGGTAGAAGAATATGAAACACCACAGAATGCAACTCGCTATAGTTATGGTGGGCTTGCTTATTGGGCGGGTACTACACCATTGACTCGGCAATTGTGTGAAGATGCGATCGCTCGTTATCATATCCTATCTCAAGAGTTAGATAGTGATATCGAATTTCGGGAATTAGATTTATTACTGACGATTCCAGCAGCTAATGACCCAGAAGCGATCGCTGCGTTATATAGTAATTGTGCGGTAGTACCGCGTTTACTCACCCCAAAAGCTGCTGGTGAATTAGAACCGCTAATAAATCAACAGGCGATATCTGGTGCTTTAACTGTTAAACACGGTCATATTCATCCACAAAAAACTGCACAAGCTTACATTCAAGCTTTTTTGCGTAGTGGAGGTGAACTCCGAGTTAACAAAGTATTGCAGATATTGGAAAATGGCGTACAAACCACCAACGCAACTTACCACAGTGCAAATGTTGTCATCTGTGCGGGTGGACTTAGCCGCCAACTCTTAAAATCTGCTGGTATCGCTTTTAAAATATATTTTACCCACGCAGAAATAATTGAAACTGCACCAGTTGATATTAGGTTACGCACCTTAGTTATGCCAGCAAATGTGCAACGATTTCAATTAGAAGCACAATCTACTCAAGTTGAGCAATTGTGGGATGAACCAGGTAACGAACCATTACCAGCGATATTAGATGCAGGTGCAATTCAGTTTCAAGATGGTAGCTTGCGTTTGGGTCAAATTAGCCGCGTTCTTACAGATCCTAATGCTGAGGTGAACTCCCAAGAAAGTGAACGATGGTTGCGAGAAAGTGTTGGAGAAGTCTTACCAGCTTTGGGGAATTTACCAGGAACTTGGCATCATTGCTTAGTGGCATTTAGTAACAATCAAATCCCTTTAATTGGTGCTATTCCTGGATTTAAAAATATTCATGTGTTTTCTGGATTTAGCAACCCGCTTGTTATTGTAGCACCCTTAGCAGAGCGCTTTGCTAAATTTGCAACTGGCAAGGAAGATACAATTATTTGAAGAAGGCAGGAGGCCGTTTTTATAATGAGGATTTATACCCCATTCCAAAAACTTTTAGCTTTAGGGATTACCAAAAAATCAATTATCCAGTCTTGTGAGGTGGACATCTTGTCCGCCCTTTTCTACGGGCGGGCGAGACGCCCACCCCACAAGAAAAAATGTGGAATAGCCCATTAAAGCCAATTTCCAATAATAATAAATGGTGCCCAATAATAAGGGTGATTATATTTGATGTCAATTACCGTTTCTTTGGCAGTAATCAGTTTTAATTGGGCGCTTTGTAAAGCTTGTGCTTTACTCATTTTTGATTCGCGTAACTTACTATAAAACTCTGCCACCAAGTTAGCTGTAGACTCATCTCCCACAGACCATAATGAAGCCATTGCACTTTTCGCACCAGCTTGTAACGCCACACCCGCTAATCCTAAGGTTGACCTATCATCGCCAACTGCTGTTTGACAAGCGGTGAGTGCTAATAATTCAACTAAGTTAGAACTATTACTAGTTTCACGCAGCAATTTTTCAAGTTGGTTAATTGTGAGTTTGTCATTATTTCCTGTGACTAAGAATGTATCTTCGGGAATTGTGCCGAATTGGGCGTGGGTTGCAACGTGAATAATTGGGTAGGCTGTGTTTTGAATTTCTTTTTCTAAATTACTAACTGTGAAATCTTGATTTTCTAGCTTTTTAGTATTGGCAAATTGTTCTTGGAGTATCTTAATTTCTAACGGAACATTCGTTAAGGGATCGAATAATCGATTGTCGATTTCCGCTTCTTGACTGACAGCTAAAACTAAAGCTCTACTTGATTTAATATTGACTTTTTGTGTTGAGGTTAATTTTAAGCTGGGAGTAGTGGCGATCGCATATTTTTCAATCAAATATTTCTTGTCTTTTTTGTCATAAAGTGCAGCCATCGGCACATTACGCAAAAAGCTATCTTGGATAAATACTAAAGTTTTAACTTTCTGAGCATTTAAATCTTGTTCAAAGCGGCGAATAATTAATTCATAAAGATTTTCTGCATCTTTGGTATTATAATTAATATCTCGCTCGCCTCTAGTTAAACCCTCACGGAAGTTATTAATTTCTTCCCTTAGAGTCTCCCGGCTTTTATCTATCCATTGCAAATGTCTCTCTTTATTGGGTAAAATTAAGATAAACCCTGTCTTCTCTTTGAGGACTATTGAACTAATAAATGCAGTGCCGTCTTCTACAGCTTCGGTAACATTTCTATTATTAATTGCGCTTAAAATACAATCGTTACCAAAGTAATTTTGTATTTCTGCTAGCCTGAGGGAATTTATTGTAGTTAAGGCAGCATTTAAGTTTGGGCTACTAAGTTGTTTATTGCTAGTATTATTTGCTGAAGCAAATTCTAATTGCAGTTGTGCTAGCTGACGATAAACTGGCTCGATAATATCACGAAAATCAAATTGAAAATCTCGGTCTGCAATGAGAATGTCGCTGCGTAATTGTTCTAGTGTATTGTATGCTCGTTGATAAAAAGGAAGTGCTTCATTATTTTTATTTTGAGCTTCTAAAATTCTTCCCGCTTGCCATTCCCATAAATATAAGCTATCTTTAGCTTTTAGTTTTTGATCTGCTAACCAAATAGCCTTATTCGTTAATTCCCAAGCTAGTTGTTTTTTTTCTTGACACTCATAGAAATGACCGAGCGCTCCTAAAGCATAAGATTCAGAACGAGAGTCTTGCAGATTTTGAGAAATATTTATGGCTTGGTTAAATAATTCCTTTGCTTGCTCGTTTGATAACTTTGGCTTTGCCAAACATTGAGTTAATGGCGAAGTTAATTCTTCATCAACAGCAGGCAAATTTGCTAAATCTATCGCTGCATACACTTTATTAACAGAATTAGGTAATTTATCCAACAGTTCTAAAGCTTCTTGGATATTTGCATCTAATTGTTTCTCAGGTATTAAACCGATGGTTTTCGAGTGATAAAAAAGCTGAATCAGATTAAGCAGACTGCGAATTTCACCAGATTTATTATTTTGTTGACGAGCTTCTTTGAGGCTTGATTGAAAATATGTCAGTGCTTGCTGATAATCATTGTTTGCTTTTTGCTGGAACTCACTAGCTTTATCAACACTTTGTTGTTGAGCAGATTTGGCGCGTAAATTCCAAAGTTGGGCGCGGCTAGCGCGAGCATTTCCTAAACTATTGAGGATGGCAAAATTGTATGTTTGATTATTAGTCTTTTTCGCAGCTTCGAGATATTGAATTGCTATATCATAATTGCCTCGCAGCCGATAAGCTTCGCCAAGACTTCCTAATGCTGCAATTTCTCCTGTTTTATCTTGTTGCTGCAAAGCTATTTGTAATGCACTACCTTGCTGACACGCTAGGTTTTCGATATTTTTGGCATCAACACCACATAAAAAATTAATTGCCTTTATTGTTTGCCCAAAATTACTATAAGCTTGCGCTATTTCTGTTAATATTCGCCCTACTTTTTGCCAGTTTTGTTGAGAACGATAGTAATTATTCACTTTCTCCCAATAATTCAGGGCTTGCTCGTTTTGACCCAATTGTTGATAAGTTCGCGCTAAATTTTCATTGGCGATCGCCACATTATTATAGTTTTTCTTTTGTTCGTATAACTCTAAAGCTGCTTCCCAAGATTGAATAGCAGCGTGAAAGTTTCCTGCTTTATAGCTTTCGACACCTTTGTTAACCAATTCATCGGCATTGGGAGTTTGAGCTTGGACTAATTTACCGATACTTATTTGTGCGGTTGTCAACTGCACATTATTTAACCACACACAAAACGTAAAACTGACAAAAAATAAAACTGTTAACCAATAATGAGTATTTGATTTATAAAATTTTTTAGCCACGATTAAATATTTGTTGATAGAGATTAAAAATAGCCTTATCAAAAATAAAATCAGATTCATTGCATATTTGTCAATCAATGCCATATAAATCCACATATAGAGACGTTGCAATGCAACGTCTCCTTAATATCACCCACGATGTCTAAGCAGCAACGAAAATATCTGCGTTGGTTAGAGACAATCCAGCATTGAGTGTAGCAATTTGGATTTTAGCGATCGCTCCCGTACCATCTTGGTCAAAGAACAGAGAACCGTTACCTTTATCATAGAGAAATCTTTGGCTGCTTGTAGTTGCTGCTGAACCGATGAAAAATCGATTAGCAGCGATAGCGGCACCAGCAACTAACCCGCCACCAAAACCAGCCGCAGAAACATAAATCGTGTCATCAACTACGCTAAAATCTGTAATTTTGTCGGTTCCTTCAGTGCGAGAATTGAATGTAAAGCGATCTGTGCCTGTACCACCAGTGAGTGTATCGCTGCCAGCACTACCAACCAAAATGTCGTTACCAGTACCACCAATGAGGCTGTCATTGCCAGTACCACCAGTTAGAGTATCATTACCACCGCCACCATTTAATGTGTCATTTCCAGTGTCGCCATTGAGTTGATTATTACCGCCGTTACCAGTGATTGTGTTGTTGAGAGTGTTACCAGTAGCGTTAATTGCAGATGTGCCTGTAAGAATCAGATTTTCTAAATAAGCTGCACCCAAATTAAAGCTATAGGCAGATTCAACTGTGTCTGTACCTTCATTAGCGTATTCGGTGATAGTTATGTAATTATCACTGGTGAATATATAGCGATCGTTGCCAGTGCCACCATATAAACTATTATTGCCACTACCGCCATTGAGGGTATCATTCCCAGCGCCGCCATAAAGGGTGTCATTTCCCGCGCCACCTAAAATACTATCGTTTCCAGCTTTTCCATCGATGACATCGTTTCCGCTTTCACCAGACAAATAATTGTTGTATTGATTTCCTGTTAAAGTGTCATTAAAGTTGCCTCCGATGGCATTTTCAATAACAGATATACCGCCTTGGGAATTGGCGATGGTAAATCCTCCTTGAATACCAACAACTTGACTAATAAAACCACCAGCATCAGGATCGTTATTTGCCAGAGTCGCATTATTCAAGTCGATAATTACTGAATTAGTTGCGCCTTGACCAGATATTGTATCTGTTCCGCCTGCATCCCAAATACAAGACCAATAAGTTCCAACGCCATTATAAGTTGGCAGTAAATAAACATTATTACCTGTGTTGTATGTCTTATTAATACCGTAAATATGTTGGATAGCTGCAATATCAAATGCCATTGGCCCCGCAGTATAACCCCAATTTGTAGGATAGCCAGGAGAATAAGGGCTGGTATTAGTGTTGTATGACATGATTGTCGTCACAAACTGATTGAGACCAAAGTCGCCATCATCAAAAGCACCGTTAACGCCAGGAAAAATAGAAGAACCTCCTCCCCTATCGTGAGGATGAGCTAATCCTAAAGCATGACCGATTTCGTGAATAAAAACGTAATAGTAGTAGCTACCAATTAATAGTTTGCCATTAGGGTTGTCATAATAAGGCTCCCAACTAACTCGCACATCTCCTTCGCCAAACTCGTTAGATTCTCCTGGTGGATTTGCTTGACCTAATACCCCATCACTGTCAAAAATAGAAGAATCAACACTATGAAAAGTTAGTTCAGCTTGAGAATCATTAAAACCAGAATACTCTAGCTGGAAGTTAGCTACATTTGACCAAGCTTTGATTGCATTAGTAAAAGCGTTGATTTCGCTGCTATCGAAGGAGTAATCCCAATATTGATTATCAACAAAAGAGTAAGTAATTTTTCTATTGTCGTTTTCAATCTTCCAACGACTGCCCCATAGTAAACTATCTACATAGACTAAACCAGTTTTAGAAACACCAGTAGAACCAACAAAAGTAGACATTTGTTTCTCCTTTTTGGAATCAAAATCAGATGATTATTTCGGTTGCTGACTAAATATATTTAGAGGAAACAGGGAACAGATTTGATTTGTGAACTGAATTTGTAGAGTCAGGGAATAGACAATAAGGCTGAGAAACCGAGGAACAAAATATAGAGTAAGAAAAGTACGAAAATTATTCGCTCAGGTTTCATGCAGTGTTATATGCAAGATTCTGTATGGCAGATTGCAGAAAACTACATTGTAATTTAGCTGGTTACATGCAGAAGATTAGCCATTAGTCAGGATTCGGTGAAAAATAGCGATCGCTTGAATATCAAAAATAGTTAATTGTGCAATCTCTGGTAATATGATTGCTGTGTCTAATACTGAACAACAAGATCCGCGACTTATTGGAGAAGTCGCGGATCTGAGCCTTTAAATTTACATAAATTTAAGACATGATTAATCAATCTTATTTAAATTGGTATTGCCGCTTCGGGCTATCAATTAGTTTAAGTTTTATAACAAACCTCAGCGCCTTAGCTCAAGTCATACCTGACCAAACATTGGGAACAGAAGTTACAGATATTGGCTTGGGTTCTTATATTTCAGGTGGTACAACAGTTGGCAATACAAACCTATTTCACAGCTTCAGCACTTTTAGCGTTCCTAATGGTGGTGGAGCAATTTTTATTAACGATTCCAGCATTAGTAATATCTTTGCACGAGTAACTGGTGGAACAGCATCTAATATTCAAGGATTGATTTATGCCCAAGGTGCTGCTAATTTATTTCTGATGAATCCCAACGGGATTATTTTTGGTAACAATGCCCAATTAAATATTAGTGGTTCATTTGTAGCTACCACAGCTAATGCAATTCAATTTCCTGGCGGTGCAGAATTTTCCTTAACTTCACCAGTTACACCCAACAATTCATTACTTAGCGTTAATCCTACAGCATTTTTATTTAATCAAATTGCTAACCAAGGGGCAAACTCAATAGAAAATCGTGCGATTTTGGCGGTTCCCAATAATAAAAGTTTAATCCTACTTGGCGGTCGCATCTCACCTACACCTGAATCTACAGGACAAGTTTTAATAGATGGAGGACAACTCGCCGCATTAGACGGTAGGGTAGAGATTGGTGGGTTAACTGCACCAGGAATAGTAGGACTTAATGTTAATGACAACAATTTCAGCTTGTCTTTTCCTGATCGTGTGGCGAAAACAGATATCTCACTTGTAAATCAATCTGTTGCCATTGCTACTGGTGCTGGTGGTGGTGATATTGTAGTTAATGCTAATAACTTGAATTTAGAAAATTCTAGTTATTTCTTTACTGGTATAAATCAAAATCAAGGAACTTCTGACACCAAAGCAGGTGATATTGTAGTTAATGCTAGTGGAGTTGTAACACTCAATGAAAATAGCGTTTTTGGCAATATTGCTTTAGGTATTGGAGATAGTGGTAATATCAATGTTAGTGCGCGATCGCTAAAAATGAATAGTAGTAGTATTCAAGCAATTGCCACAGAGGGGAATTCAGGAATTGTTAATATCAAAGTTGAAGATACAGTTTCCCTATCTGGAACAAACGCTAATGGTTTCGGTAGTTTGATTGCAAGCGCGGTTCAACCACGTGACACCTCTATATCTAGAGAACAAACGTTTTCAGGAACGCCAACCTACGGGAGAAGCGGTGGTATTGATATCCAAGGACGAAATCTTTTGCTCACAGATGGTGCTTTGATAAGTGCTACGAACATTTTTGCAAATGATTCTGGAGATATTAAAATTCAGGCTTTTGATACAATTAATTTGAACAATTTCGCAGCAATATTGTCTTTAAGTTCTGATGGAAAAGGAAAAGCAGGTAATTTATCGATTACTACCAATTATTTGAATCTGCAAAACCAGTCTCAAATATCAGCTAATACTCTTGGTGGTAACGGTGGCGATATTAGTATTGCCGCTCAGAGTATTAGTTTAGACAATTCTTTTATTTCTGCATCTGCTAATTCTTCTCCCGAAGTTCTATCTAATGTCGGTGATGCTGGCAATATAAATATTCAAACTGGAACAATTACTTTAACAAATTATGGAACTATACTTTCTGTTTCTGGAGAACCAGAACCAGGTGAAACAATTGGACGTGGCGGAGATATTAATATTACAGCCACTGATTTAATAGAAATCGATCCCAAAGGTTCAACAGATAGAATTACTGGTATTTCTGCCACAACTTTTAGCAGTAGTCGTGCTGGTGATGTAACACTAAACACTAAAAATTTACTGGTGAAAAATGGCGGTTATATCACAGTAGGAGCCGTTAATAATTTGGGTGGTGATGCAGGTAATATTACTATCAATGCATCAGACTCAGTTGATTTAATTAGCTCAAACACCAATTTTCGTAGTTTGATCTCTACACAAGTTAAACCTGTAGGTAATGGCGGTGATATAACAATTAATACTAAACGTTTGCAGTTAACAAATGGAACTATCAGCGCTGGAACTTTTGGCAAGGGTAATGCTGGTGATATCTTTATTACCAGCAATGATGGGGTTGTTGTTGACAACGGTATAATCGATAGTCGCGTAGGAGCCGGCGGAGTTGGTAATGCTGGAGATATTAAAATTCAGACACGAAAGCTAAGTTTAACTAACGGCGGTGCTATTAGTACTTTAATTGCTGAAGCAACGGAAAATTTGCCTGGTGGACAAGGTAAGGGTGGAAGTATCCGCATTGATGCTGCTGATGCAGTAACTATTTCAGGAACTAATATAAATGGAAATGCAAGTGGAATATCAAGCGAAACCCAAAGTGGGGCGCTTGGTCAAGGTGGAGATATCATAATCAACACAGATTATTTCCGTCTAACAGACAATGCTTTTGTATCAGCAGGAACAGGGAATTCTAGTAACAGCGGTAATATAACTTTCAATACTCGTGTATTTGAAGCATCAAATGGTGGATTGATAACTACAGGAACTGTTGGCAGTGGTAAATCTGGTGACATTACCATCAATGCCGCAGATAGTATCACTATCTCTACCAACTCAAATAATATCACTGGTCTATTTGCAGGTACTAGTTCTACTGGAAACGGCGGAACAATATTCTTATCTACAACTAACTTTAATTTATTTACAAGCGATTTAAACTTGCCTAATAACGTTGCTGGAGTTTCTACAAGGAGTAATGCAAGAGGTGTTGCAGGCAATATTAATATTACTGCTAAGGGTAATTTTAGGGTAAGTAATAGTTTTGTAAACGCACAATCCGAACAAGCAGGGGGTGGTAGCATCAATATCACTGCGAAAAACATTCGCTTGCTAAATAACAGCGATATCCGCACCGACTTATCTACAGGTGAAGGTAGTGGAGGTAATATTACCCTCAATGCCAACACTATTATTGCTTTAGAAGATAGCGATATTCTCGCCTTTGCGCCAGAAGGTCAAGGTGGTAACATTACTTTTAACACTCGTGCTTTGTTGACTTCACCGCTATATCGCCCGACGCAAACTTCAACTGATGCAAATACTCTTCAGTCATTAAATAATAATAATCGCACCGATATCAACGCCAGCGGTGCAATATCTGGTAATATCATTGGTGTGCCCGATATCACATTTATTCAGAATAGCATCACAGAATTACAATCTAATCCTATTGATACTAATGCGCTAATCGCTAATAGTTGTATTGCTCGTAATCCGAGGCAAGAAGGCACTTTTTTGATCGAAGGTGCTGGTGGTTTACCTGCTCGTCCTGGCAATGCTTTAGCTTCAACTTATGCCACAGGTGATGTACAAAATATTAGTAATCAGAATGTAACGCATCAGTGGAAAAAAGGCGACTCGATCGTTGAACCTCAAGGAGTGTATCGATTAGCAAATGGACAATTGGTTATGAGTCGAGAATGTGGTTGAGGTTAAGACGAATGCAATTAAAATTTATAATAATGATTTTTCAAAAATCATTGCAAACACGGTTTAATTTATTGAGCAGTGTTGCATTACAAATATTATTTTTTAGTAACTGTGTCTTTGCTCAAAGCAACATTATACCGGATAATACTTTAGGTAGCGATCGCTCCGTTGTCACTCCTTTAGACACCACCAACAACTTACCAGTTGACTTAATCGATGGTGGTGCAGTTCGTGGCATCAATTTATTTCATAGTTTCCAAGAATTTAATGTTAGCGAAGGACGAGCAGCATACTTCTTAATTAATAACTCTGACATTCAAAATGTCTTAACTCGCGTTACAGGTAAAAACCCTTCGGAAATTTTTGGGACTCTAGGTATAATTAGCGATTCTAACCCGAATTTATTTCTAATTAACCCCAATGGTATTATCTTTGGCCCCAACGCTAGTTTAGATGTGGGGGGTTCATTTGTTGCCACAACTGCTAATGGCGTTAATTTGGGACAAACGGGTATATTCAACGCTTCCGAACCTGCCAAAAGTAATTTACTCAGCATCCAACCTTCAGCATTATTTTTTAATGCTGTCAACAATCAGGCAGAAATTATTAATAATTCTAAGGCTAGATCTACAATATTTGGTTCTGCGTTGAATGGCAATCCTCAACGTCAGATATCAGGATTAACAGTACTTGATGGCAAAGATTTCTCACTTATAGGTGCAAATGTAATTTTGGATGGAGGGTTTATATATGCTCCTAGTGGGCGCGTTGAATTGGGAGGTTTAACAGAACCAGGAATAGTTAATTTAGATTCTACAGGTTGGCGTTTTCCTGATAATGTAGCACGAGCAGATGTATCCCTTGCAAATAGCTCTTCTATTTTTATGGCATCTAGCGGTGGAGGTAGTATTGCTGTTAACGCCCGCAATTTTAATCTTGCAAGTGGAAGCAGTTTGATAGTAGGTATCAATCGAGGTTTAGGAAATATTAATAGTTTCACAGTAAATATTGAAATTACTGCTATCGATAACGTGACTATTGAGGGTACAAATTCGTCTTTGACTGGAATTAGCAATGCAATACAAGGTACTGGTAATGCGGGAAATATAGTTATCAATACAGGTAATTTTGAAATTATTGGTAATGCCTTAATCGGTTCTCTCACTACTGGAAAAGGTAATGCTGGAAATATTGATATTCGAGCTAGAGACAAAGTGACAATTTCGGGAATTGGTGCAGAAAGTTCGATTAGTAGCTTTGTTGGAGGAACAGCTGAAGGTAAGGGAGAAAATATTACCATCCAGACAAAAACTTTTGCTTTAAATAATGGTCAAATTAGCACCAATAGTTTCGGACGCGGGAATGCAGGTAATATTCAAATAAATGCTGCTGAATCTTTTAGCGTTAAAAATGCACAAATAGGAACTAGTAATTTTGGGCAAGGAGATGCGGGAACTATCACAATAGAAGCAGAAAATGTGGATATTTTATTTGATTCAAGTCTAATATCCAGTACTGCGGGAGGAAGCGCATTATTAGGAACAATAAGTAGTGGCCAAGCTGGTGATATTTTAATTAAAGGGCGATCGCTTTCTTTTGTTAACAACATTATTCAGAGTACTACTATAGGAGAGGGAAACGCAGGAAATATACTTCTAGAAGTACGAGACAATGTTTTCCTAGCAAATAGTTATATTTTGTTTGGTAATATCGCTCAGACAGCTACCGGTCAGGGTGGTAATGTTACTATTCAGTCAGGTTCCCTTTCCTTGACTGATGGTTCGGAAGTGAATGGTACTACTTCTGGTAAAGGGGATGGAGGAAAGATATTTATCAATACGGATTTGTTAGAACTTACTAATAATTCATTCATTGGTTCTAACACTCTTGGAGAAGGAAATGCTGGTAATATTACCCTTACTGCTAATACCATCATTGCCTTAGAAGACAGCGACATCTTAGCATTTGCTAGTGATGGTAGAGGCGGCGATATCACTTTTAACACCCAAGCCTTTTTAAGTTCTCCACTCTACCGTCCCCAAGCTCAAACAGGCAATAGAGCAAATTTGAGGACAGAATTAGAGGGTAATAATCGCGCTGATATCAACGCCAGTGGTGCAATTTATGGTAATATCATCGGTGTGCCGGATATCACCTTTATCCAAAACAGCCTCACGGAATTACAAGATAATCCTATTGATACTAATACGCTAATTGCTAATAGTTGTATTGCTCGTAGTCGTAAGCAAGATGGTACTTTTTTAATTACAGGCGTTGGTGGTTTACCTACTCGTCCTGGCAATGCTTCCGCTTCCAGCTATTCCACAGGTGATGTACAAAATATTAGTAATCAGTGGAAAAAAGGCGACTCAATCATTGAACCTGAAGGTATTTATCGGCTAGCAAATGGTGAATTAATAATGAGCCGAAAGTGTTATTAAAAAGTACAGTTCGTCTTAAGGGCACAACATTGTTGTGCCCCTACCCATGTATTTCATTTACCTGAAAAATGCTGTAAACCCAAAACATCATGTAGAGACGCGATTTATCGCGTCTTCTCTAGACCGAAAAATAAACTAGCGGATAAAAGCTATGGTGAATCAAAATTACTGGAATTGGTATTTATCCTTGGGACTGTTGTTAAACTTTACTTTAACAACAAATATCAGTGCCTTAGCTCAAGTAACACCCGATCAAACATTGGGAACACAAGTTACAAATAATGGATCGTTTTCTTTAATTGAAGGTGGCACAACAGTTGGTAACACAAACCTATTCCACAGTTTCAGTAGTTTTAGTATTCCTAATGGTGGTGCGGGAATTTTCCTCAACGATTCCAGCATTATTAATATATTTGCACGAGTAACTGGCGGAACCGCTTCTGATATTCAAGGATTTATTCGTACCCAAGGCACTGCTAATTTATTTTTGATGAATCCTAATGGTATTATATTTGGAGAAAATGCCCTATTAGATATTCGTGGTTCTTTTGTAGCTACCACAGCTAATGCAATTCAATTTCCTGGTGGTGCTGAATTTTCTTTAACTTCACCAGGTACACCCCAAAATACTTTACTAAGCGTTAATCCTACAGCATTTTTGTTTAATCAAATTGCCAATCAAGGCGCAAACTCGATTGAAAATCGAGGTATTTTAGCAGTACCGAACAATAAAAGTTTAATATTACTTGGTGGTCGTGTATCACCTACGCCTGAATCTACAGGGCAAATATTTATGGATGGAGGATTAGTTGCAGCACGAGATGGTAGGGTAGAGATTGGTGGATTAAGCGCACCAGGAACAGTAGGACTCAATATTGATAACAACAAATTCAGCTTGACTTTTCCTGATGCCGTAGCTAAAACAGATATCTTACTTGTGAATGTTTCTAGTGCTTTTAGTCTTGGTACAAACACAGGCAATGTTGTAGTTAATGCGAATAATCTCAGCCTAGAAAACTCCAGTAGTATTTATACATCTATAGCTAGAAATCAAGGCACTTCTGAAACTAAAGCGGGCGATGTTTTTATCAATGCTGATGGATTTATTCGCTTAGAAAATGAAAGTTCTATTGCTAGTCTTGGTATTGGGACAGGAAATACAGGAAACGTCAACATCTCTGCCCAATCGCTAGAACTTTATAATGGAAGTCAAATTAATTCCACTGCTACAAAAGGTAACGCAGGTGGGGTTAATATCAAAGTTGAAGATACAATTTCTCTTATTAATAGCCAAATTGTAAGTCAGGCTTTTTCAGCAGAATTAACATCTTCTTCAGAGGTAGTCAGTTCGCAAACACGGACTGATAGCAGCAGTAGTGGTATTAACATACAAGCTCGAAATGTTTTGCTTTCAGATCGTGCTTTAATAACTTCTAGCAACATTTTAGCAGGCAAACCTGGAGATATTAAAATTAAAGCTGATGATTCAATTGTTTTGAATGATACAGCGATAATATCGTCAATTACTGACGGTCAAGAAAATGCAGGAAATTTATCAATTATTGCTAATCGCTTAATTCTGAATAATGGTTTCTCGAACATATCAGCAAGTACTTTTGGCAGTGGTAATGCTGGAAATATTAATATTAAAGTAAAAGAACTGAGAATGGACAATAGGTCTTTTATCTCATCGAATGCATTGAACTCACAGACAAATGGTTCTGTTGGTAATGGAGGAAATATTAGTATTGAAGCAGAACGAGTATTTTTAAATAATGGCGCGTTTATAGCTGCTCAATCTGGAGGAGAAAGACAAGGAAAAGTCGGCCGCGGGGGAAACATAACTATTACTGCTAGTAATGGCATAGAAATATATGGGACAGAAACAAACGTTTTTGCTACTGGTTTTTTAACCTCAAGCAAAGGTAATGATGCAGGCAATATAACTATTAATACTAAATTTTTACAATTCATAGGTGGAGACATAAGCGCTGCAACTTTGAATGAGGGGAATGGAGGTAACGTCATTATCAATAGTACAGATGGAGTAGTGATTGACAATACCGTTATCACTAGTGAGATAAGAGAAGGTGCAGTGGGAAAAGCTGGAGATATTGAGATTAATACACCAAAATTGACCTTAACAAATGGTGGTCAAATTATTGCAGGTATTAGTGAGCCAGATGGAAATCTTCCTGGAGGAAAAGGCGAGGGTGGAAATGTTCGCATTAATGCCACAGATGCTGTAATTATTTCTGGACTAGATGCAGATGGGTTTCCTAGCTTAATATCAGTTAGAAGCGACAACGGAAGTATTGGAAAACCAGGAAACATTACAATTAACACAGGTTCTTTCCGTTTAGCAGAGAGGGGCGAAATCACTGCTAGTACAAATAATTCTAGTGATGGAGGTAATATCACCATCAACGCCCGAACAGTTGAAGTATTAAATGGTGGACGAATTCTCAACTCAACTAGCAGTAGTGGGAATGCTGGTGATATTAATATAAATGCTAAAGATAGTATAACTATTTCTGGTACAGTTGCTGAGAATATTAACGCAGCTATATTTGCAGGCACAAATCCCGATTCTATTGGTAATGGTGGAACGATATCTTTATTCACAAATAATTTCAATGTAGCTAATGGTGCTGCTGTGACTGTACGTAGTGAGGGACAAGGTATTGCAGGGGACATTAATATTATTGCAACAGGAAATTACACTGCAAATAATAGCTTTGTTAGCGCCAGGGCTGAACAAGCAGGCGGTGGCAATATCAATATTACTGCAAAAAACATCAGCTTGCGTAATCACAGTGACATCCGCACCGACCTTTCTACAGGTCAAGCAAATGGAGGTAATATTAACCTAAATGCTAACACTATCATTGCCTTAGAAGATAGTGACATTCTCGCATTTGCACCTGAAGGTAAAGGTGGCAATATTACTTTTAATACTCGTGCTTTATTGACTGCACCATTATACAGCCCGACGCAAACTTCAACTGATGCCAATAATCTTCAGTCATTAGCTAATAGCGATCGCACCGATATCAATGCCAGCGGTGCAATATCTGGTAATATCATTGGTGTGCCGGATATCACCTTTATTCAAAACAGCCTCACAGAATTACAAGATAATCCTATTGATACTAATAGGCTAATTGCTAATAGTTGTATTGCCCGTAGTCCTAAGCAAAAAGGCACTTTTTTAATTACGGGTGTTGGTGGTTTACCTACTCGTCCTACTAATGCAGTAACCTCAAATTATCCTACAGGTGATGTAGAAAATATCAGCAATAATAATAGTACAAATCGTCAGTGGAAAAAAGGCGATCGCATTATCGAACCACAAGGAATATATCGGCTACCAAACGGTGATTTGGTGATGAGCCGAGAATGCCGTTAAAGTTATTGAAGCTTGAGAGTTTGAGATCCCCGACTTCTTTAAAAATCGGGGATCTGATTTTTCATAAAATTCAATAAAATGTAAATATATATTCACTCATTAACCTCACCAGTTTATAGGAAAATAGTATGAAAGTGAGCAAACCTGAGAAAATGGGCAAAGTTACTACTACAATCACTATTACTAACCAAATTGACCAAACTCTTGCAGAAAGAGGATTTATTCCAGCAGAACAAATACGCTCAATTACTTTACATGACGTTTTAGTTGACACAGGTGCAACTAGGTTATGCTTGCCTAAAAATATTATTCTTGATTTAGGATTGCCTCTTCAAGGAGAAGTAGACGTTAAAGTCGCTACAGGAGTACACAAAGCTCGGATTTTTAAAATGTTAAATCTTTCAGTGGAGGGAAGAGAAGGAACATTTAATTGTATTGAATTGCCAGAAGGTTCAGATCCTTTATTAGGTTTAATACCTTTAGAAGATTTAGGTTTAGAACCCGATTTGGTTAATCAAAAATTACGAGTTTTGCCAGTAGAAGGAAAAGATACTTATTTAATGGTTTTATAGTTACAACATAATTCAGAATTATCTTTCACAATTATTGGTCTTAAAACGCTTGATATCGCAGCGAAAAAGTAAAACCATTATCTTGTAGAGTATTCCCTCCGCTATTCACATCTATTAGCGGAATACCATAATCTAAACGCAAATTTAAATCTCGAATTGGTTGCCAAATTAAACCTAATCCCAAACTTGCAAGTGTCCCTGAACTAGAATTAGTACTGCGATTATTCCACGCTGTACCGATATCAAAAAAAGGTGCAACTTGCAATGTATTGGAAGATGTTAAAGGAATACGAGCTTCAATTGAAGCTGTAATTCCATTGTCTGCCACAAATTCATTTTGACGGTAGCCGCGGACTGTATCAGCTCCACCAATACTAAATTTTTCTAAAGATAATAAAGAATCTCCTGTGAGTTGTGCATTTAGTCTGGCTAATAAAATTGTTCCTGGTGATAACCGCTGCACCCATTGAAATTGTCCTAGCCAAGAAAAGAAACGTCCGTCAGTCCCTGAGTCGTTAACTGTTGCGTCAAAAGCATTAATACCAACACTAAATTGAGAACGTGCAGCTAAAACTCTACTAGCACTGCGTTCTACCCAATCTTGTGAAAAACGAATTACTGTCACTTTTGACAAACCGTTTTCTGGGCCTTCAGAAAAAGAAAAAGGAATGTCATTAAGTAAAAATGTTTGGCTGCGGCGTAAATCTAACCCTAAACCAATAGCAAATTCGGATTGGGGTTTGCGATACAAAGGTTGACGATAATTAAGAGAATAAGTTTGCGCGTCACTTTTAATATCCAACTCGCTAAATTCATCTTCAATGATGCGGCTGTCACTATTGTTAACGCGAAAAGCAAGAGTACCGTTATTCGGATTTAGGGGAATTGTATAGCTGAAATTATATATATTCAGTCCTTCAGTAATTCCATATTCAGCAGTTAAACTATCCCCAAAACCCGACAAGTTATCATGGCTGAGAAATACTCCCGCTTGGGTAGAACCAATACTAGGAGTTTGATTGTTGGCTACAAATACTCCCCCATGAAATGCAGCTGCTTCGGTAATTGTTACTTGTAAGATATTGCTACCGGGAGTACTACCGGCGGTTAATTGTGCGTTTACACGTTCAATTAAAGGGTCGAGTTGTAATAGTTGTAGTGCTTCTTCTAAACGTTTTTGATTCAAAGGTGTAGACGAAGCTTTTCGCAAACGCGATCGCACGTATACTGGTTGTAATCTTCTCAATCCTCCTAATTCAATTTTTTCTAGTTCACCTTCTACTACTTGAATTTGTACGACACCATCAGTCAGATTTTGATTGTTGGGTAAAAATGCACCGCTAGTGACGTAGCCATTTTTAATGTAAAGTTCGGTGATATCTGAACGTAGTTGAACCAAGTCTGCAAAAGTCACTTGACGATTTTTAAATAGCTCGATTAACTCTGCAATTTCATGTTTTAAAACTGTAGCTCCCAGAACTTCGACTTTTTTCACCTGAAAACTTTCACTACTGGGAAAACTCGTATCCGGTGATATTGGTGTCTCAGGAGGAGTCAGAATCTCAGGAGAAGCAGCAGGTGGAGTCGGGGGAGGAGTTGGCGAGGGGATTGGTTTAGGAATCGTTTGGTCGAGGGTTTCTGGTGTTGTTGGCGGAATATTAACTCCAGGTGGCGGAGTGGATTGAGCAGATACAACACTTGGGAAAATAATTAAACTCAAGATTAGGGATATATTGTAGAGCTTCAATCTTGGTTTTTTTTGTTTATTATTCAACTGTAAATCAATATTTTTCACAACTTTTAAATTAGTTTTGAACAAAAAGAATGTTTTTTATTAAATTCATCTCAGACTATCATAATGAGTAATGTAGGGCGCGTTAGGATGAAATTCGTAACGCACAAAATCGCTACGAATGGTGCGTTACGCTGTCGCTAACACACTAGCGTGACAAGACTAAAATGTTGCAATAAATTTTCTTGTGGGGTGGGTATCTTACCCGCCACGGACGGGCGCCCATCCCACAATATTTGTAAGACACTATTTTAGGCTTGCCATGTCACTACCTATATTTTCACCCAATCAAATACTAGTCCTATAACAGTCAACAGCCCACATAAAAAGATGCACGACATATCACTTTTCTTCATTTGCGATTCTTTGTATATTTCCTATTCGCTTTTTGACTAGTTGTTCATTCTCTTTGGCTCTAGCTGATTCATACTTGGCGAACTCTTGAACGAGATTTGAACCGGCTTGTCCCAGCTTTCCAGGACTAGCTGAGTTGAGTGCTTCAGCTAAGGCTTCATACCACAAATTGGCTGCGGCGTAGGTATTAGATTTTTGTAAACCATTGTCTGTAGTCAATAATTTCTTTTCGATTGTAGATGGTATTTCTACAACCATAAATTCTGCTCTTTCTACTAAATCGTCCCCCGGACAACTGATTGCTACTTGCCAAAAATATTTCTTCCCTACGGTTAATTTTGGATAATTTTCAGGAAGAGATACTTGAAAAATACCCGCTGATGTTTTTTGCTTGATAGGGTTACTGAATGCAGTAACTGTATTGTTAGAAACAAACTCAAAAATTTGAAATTCTATTTCCTGAGAACTAGATATATAACCTGCAAAAGTGGGACGTGTAGAAGCTGTATATGCAATGTATGTTTTGGGTGCAAGTAATGTCAAAGGAATTTGATTATCTGACTTCGGACATCCTCTACTACCTCCGCTTCTGGTGTAGTCGCTTGCGGGTTGGCGATCGCTTGGTCTAAAATTAGCGCTTGCTACTGGTGTGAAAAACAATAACAAGCTTACAACAGAACTAGTTGCTAATTTGGTATTGATAGTTTTGTTAAAAACTTGTGACATTTTATGCCTCATATTTTGAGAAGGGAATATTGAAATAAATTTATCACCCTCCAGTTACTATGTATTACGGTGTTACTATTTTCTTAATCTCCAACTTATTTCACAGACCGTTCCTTTGGGAGCAATACTTTGACGTTTAAAATCACCTCCCAAGTTTTTGGCAATATTTCTCAGTTGTTTCGTTCCTTTACTTTCAAGGGATGAAACCAGTCCCGGCCCGTTATCCTGAATTTTGAGAATATAAAAATCTTCATCTTTTTTGCCAATAGCTTCGATACGTTTGACGCCTTTAGCATGTTTACCTACGTTGCATAAGGCTTCTTCTAGAAATAAACAAAGTTCTTGTTTGTTATGCACGCTCAAATATTTATCGTCTACTGGTTCAAACGTGCGAATTTTTACCTTGATATTTTTCAAATATTCTAAATCCTGGCGTTCGAGGGTGCTACTATAAACCGCATAAAAAAGCTCATGTATTGGGCGTTTTAAATCAAGCTTTAAGCCGCTACCCAAACGCAGGCTTTCATCTTGAGATAAAGCCTCAAGCTTTAGATATTCCCCAATTTCTCGAATTTCATAATTAAGCTTTTCTAACTGTAATTTTAACTCTTCATGCGGCCAATTTTGAGCTTGCATCTGTCTTAAGACATTGGCTAAAGTTTGTAGAGGGCCATTATGAATTACAGTAAATGCATGTTCAATTGTGTGTTGGCGCTCGTTCATTTTAATTTTAAATAATTGATTATGTTGATATAAAGCAAATGCAAAACCACTCAATCCTAAACCATTTATGATTAAAGTTAATAAACCCGGTGCGATGGGAATCCACCAACCGTATGAAATCAGTACTAAACCCAAAGCAAATAAGGCTAAAGCTGCTACTACAACCGCCAGTAAATTTTTCCATAAAGATTGTGTTAGCCAAAAAAGAATTATCGGATAGCAGCCGCAAACTATTATCCATATATATTCCCATTCATCCGGCCAAACTTTTAATAGCGATCGCCCGCTAATCGCTGCATTAATTATCTGAGAACAAGCGTGAGCATGAAATTCTACTCCATATATTTGCCCAGGTATTTTTTGATAAACAGTTGCCGAAGTATTGACAAAATCAGGCACACTGCTAGCAACAATTCCAATTATGACTACTTTATTTTTTAAAAAATCGGGATTAAAATTTTCACTGTTAATATCCTTGAAAGAGAAAATATGAAAGGGCTTTTTACCAGCCCGAAAGTTCATTAATATCTTTAATCCACTGCTATTTTCGTTGACATATCCTCCAGTATTAGAGATAAAACGCGGTAGTTCTGTAGTTTTAAACCTAATTGTATTTTTGTCAACTATGCCAGTTTCAATATTAATATTTTGATGAGATAAATAAGCTTGTGCTAACTGTAGCCCAAAGGAATATTTATCTTCTTCAGGATTTTGAGGGTTTTTCGGTGATGGTGTCCAAAGTAAGTAACGACGATATTTATTATCCTTATCTACTACGATGTCAGAAAAACCTATTTGCTGTGGTGGTAAGTGTGGAGGTGGTGAAATGGGATCTGGAGGTAATATTTTTTCAATACCAATGAGATTTTTAGAATTTTGAAATACTTCTACTAATTTTTTATTACCTGGTTCAAGAGGTAAATTTCTAACTATATCAAGACCAATAGCGATGGGTTTATATTTCTGTATTGTTTGTATCACTGTTGCAATTTCCCCATCTGGAATCGGATAACCAAGCCTGCGAATATCTTCTTCGTTAATACCGACAATCACAACTTTCTCATCACTTACTTCCGCTGGACGCGAACGTAAAAACGTATCCAACGCCATCAATTCAAAATCTTGTAAAAATCCATATAAACGTGCAATTACTATAACAGCTAAAAATGTCGTTCCTGGAAGTGATGCCAGTAACAGAATTTTGATTTCATTTTGAATTCTTCTCCAATTAACCCACACCATAAATATTTTGGCTTCAACTTATGTTTTAGCGAATAAAGCGACAAAGCATAATTAAATTAACTTCAAAAAATCACATGTTTTTTCATAGTTAACTAATCAATTAATCCTTCTTGGCGAGCGCGGATTTCCGTTTGAATGCGGATATTTTTACCTTCCTTTTTACAATCTTCTGGATAAAGTCCGAGAACATCTTGAATTTTTGTCCAATATGCTCTAACTGCACGTTCAGATCTATACATCCGTTCGGATATTAATTTATCTGTTAATCCTTCTTCAAAGGCTAATCTTAAAACTTCTAACCATTCTGGTTTGAGTTCTAAACCATTTTTGATATCTTGGGTATGAGTTGCACCTTGGAGTGCTATGTAGACGCGAGATAGCATTTCCTGTTCTGATAATCCTTTATCTGCGATCGCAAATCCACCTTGATGTTCGTCAATCTCATGTTTTATCCTTACCAAAGCCTTTACATAGCTGCTTTGCACCATTAAATTTTGCTGTGGATATTGCTTGAGTAACTGTTGAATTAAGTTGA
Source organism: Nostoc sp. ChiSLP01 (assembly GCA_034531195.2). GTDB lineage: Bacteria > Cyanobacteriota > Cyanobacteriia > Cyanobacteriales > Nostocaceae > Nostoc. The sequence continues at coordinate 87,959 of JAVRBO020000041.1, read as the reverse complement.
TACCTGTATCAATTTGCGCTGTCATTGCCGTGTCTTCTGGTATGGATAAATCCATCACAATCAAGTCAAAGCAAGAAGTTCCACTCTTATTGATAGCCTCATTTCCAATCTTGCTGAGAGCCTCAAATGCGCTTCTTACCTTGATAATATTTGCATTTGGATATTCTTGTTGCAGTAAATTAAAGGTTGCAGTCAAGATTAATTGGTGGTCATCAATAAGTAAAATTTTCATCGTCGGTGATTGAGGTAAATCTTGACTTTTTATCAATGTATGAGCATAAATCTTAATCGTTGACTGTTGATTGTTGGTAGTTAACATTCAATGAACCTCAGAAGTGATTGCCTAATCTAAAAGCGTTACAGCTTATCTCTTTGGTGATTCTTTTATACCTTGATATACTGCATCCTAAACGATCGCACTTTGTTTACTCCTTGTTTTTACATTTACTTTATAAGTAAATTGCTAACCAAGCTGAGGTTTACCCCACAAGCTAAAGCCTGGGGCTATGAAACCAAGCCTGTCTTTCCCTTCTACCCTAGAATGCAGAACGCTGCACATAGCTGAGTTTCTCGTAAAGTTACGAGAATACTTCTTTATAAAAGGCTACGCCAACGCCAACACAGTAAAAATTAACGTTAATTCTGACTGCTTTTAATAGGATATTGTAATTTTTGCAACAGACTTTTGAAATTACAATGCAGTTTTCTGCAATCTTGCATACACCATGCTGTATCTCAGCAAGCAGCAAAGGTGCGTGAATTATATCAATGATTTCTCTATTCTATTTTATGTACGTAAGTACATTACTAATTGTCAGAATTGTTCCTAACAAATGACTCGGCTGTGGCGGCGTATAGCTTGATGCCTCTACATTTTCTTGCAGATTTCTAGAATTAAGGAGATAAATATATGGTTACTTTTCCTTCTGATTATTTATTCTCTTATCAATGGCATTTGTATAACCCTGGTGGTTTAGATCTTAATGTTGTTAATGTATGGGATGATTATACGGGAAATGGCGTTGTTGTTGGTGTTATTGATGATGGATTTGATTATCTCCACTACGACTTGGATGATAATTATGACACAACAATTGATTATGATTTTAACGATAATAATTTCTCTGCCTACGGAAATTCAAATGATAATCATGGGACATCAGTAGCAGGTATCATTGCTGCGGAAAATAATGGATTTGGTAGTGTTGGAGTCGCCTATAATGCCACAGTTACAGGCTTTCGGGCTATTTCTAGTAATTCAATCGATGGATTAATTGTTGGGATTACTAATGCTTTGTGGAACTCAGCTAACGTTGATGTTGTGAATAATAGTTGGGGGTTTGGAGGGTTGGATTCTCCTTATAACCGCTTTTATGATAATTTCAACGATTCTTTTTTCCTTTCAGCAAACCAAGCCATTACCAATGCTGTTGCTAATGGCCGTAATGGATTGGGAACAGCGATCGTATTTTCAGCCGGTAACCAACGCGAACTAGGAGATAATACCAACTATCACAACTTTCAAAACTCCCGCCACGTTATTACTGTAGCAGCCCTCAATTCTAATGGTTCGGCATCTACATACAGTACTCCAGGCGCTTCCATTCTTGTTTCCGCCTTTGGTAGCGGCATACCTGGCAGCATTGTAACCACCGATCGCATCGGCTATGCTGGCTATAATTCCGACGATTATAACTACAGTTTTAATGGCACTTCAGCCGCCGCCCCAATGGTTTCTGGCGTAATTGCCTTAATATTGGAAGCAAATCCCAATTTAGGTTATCGAGATATCCAAGAAATTCTCGCTTATTCTGCTCGTCAAAACGATCCTTATGCATGGGGAGCAGATTATATTTGGCAATACAACGGTGCTAAAAATTGGAATGGTGGAGGCTTACATGTCAGCCAAGACTATGGATTTGGCTTGGTTGATGCTCATGCTGCTGTACGTTTGGCTGAAACTTGGCATCAGCAAAGTCGATTAGACAACGAGCAGAGTCTTTCTTTGAGTTCCGGTAATTTAGGCTGGATTATCCCAGATAATGACAACGCAGGTATCAGTCATACTTTTACTGTTGGCGCAGATTTAGATATTGACACTGTTGAGGTAGAACTCGATCTGACTCATCCCTATCGTGGCGATTTGGTTGTTTATCTGACTTCTCCCAACGGAACCCAAAGCGTTCTCGTTCAACAACCTGGCAATAAGGAAGATGATGCAGATAATATCGTCTTTAAGTTTTCTAGCACGCAACACTGGGGAGAAAATAGCGGCGGTAACTGGACACTTACAATTAAAGATTTAGGCCCTACAGATATTGGTATCTTCAATAGTTGGAAATTAAATTTATATGGCGATGCAGATACTGTTAATGATAGTTATTTCTACACCAATGAGTATGGCATCTATGGCGGCACAACTCTAACTGATACTTCGGGTATCGATACAATTAACGCTGCGGCCATTACTTCCAATTCCTACTTAGATCTGACTCCAGGTTCTGTAAGTACTTTAGATGGAACTTCCCTAACTATTAGCAGCGAAACCGTCATAGAAAATGCCTTGGGTGGTGATGGCGATGACATCATTATTGGTAATACTGCTGCTAACTTTTTGTCTGGTGGCAGAGGTAATGACATTTTAGTTGGCGGAACTGGTAACGATACGCTAACTGGTGGAACCGGATACGATTTCTTTACTTTCTACTCTCCCATTGAAGGAAGCGACGCAATTACTGATTTTAACGCCCTTGATGATACAATTTTTATCTATGCGGCTGGTTTTGGTAGCGGGCTAATTGCTGGTAGTGCGATCGCTGTTAATCAATTCGCTTTCGGTACGGCAGCTACAACGAGCGATACTAGATTTATCTTCGATGGAGATAACGGTTCTTTATCCTTCGATGCTGATGGAACAGGAGCGATCGCTCAAACCCAAATTGCTACTCTCAACGCTGGACTTTCTTTGAGCAATGCTAATATTTACGTTTTTGCTTAATTAACTTAACCATACAGTCAGTTAAAAATCAACTTCCTAGTAAATCAGCGAAGATTTGAAACTAAATCAGAGGATAGTACTAAAATACTATCCTCTGATTTATATTGACATGATAATTGCATCGAGTAAACAAAAGTTAACATTTAAATTGAATTTTTTATGACAAAAACAAATATTTTGTATAACAAGTCACTTTTTACTAGTAAACTATCGCACTAATATCACAATTTAATCATTGATATTGTCAGCTTTCTATGAGTTGGCTAGTCGAGCGACAGGAGAAGTTATCAAAAATATGACAAGAGAATTTAACCGACGCAAGTTTTTAATCTACGGCTCTGCAACTTTTACAAGCAGCATTTTTTTGAAAGCTTGTGCCAATAATACCCCAGTTGCTACAGAAACTGCTCCTCCCGCCGCTTCTCCTGTTGCTGCTGCTGCTGGTGACACCATCAAAGTAGGTATATTGCATTCTCTCAGTGGTACGATGGCTATTAGTGAAAAAAGCGTTGTCGATGCTGAAAAATTAGCAATCAAAGAAATTAACGCTGCTGGTGGTGTTTTAGGCAAACAAATTGAAGCAATTAGTGAAGATGGTGCTTCTAACTGGGATACTTTTAGGGAAAAGGCAACCAAACTAATCGACCAAGATAAAGTAGCCGTAGTTTTTGGCTGTTGGACTTCTGCTAGCCGCAAGAATGTCAAGCCAGTATTCGAGAGTAAAAATCACATGCTCTGGTATCCCGTACAATACGAAGGTCAAGAGTGTTCCAAAAACATTTTTTATACAGGCGCTGCACCAAATCAACAAATCGAACCATCAGTCGATTGGCTGTTAAAAAATAAAGGCAAAGAATTCTTTTTAGTTGGTTCTGACTACGTTTTCCCTCGTACCGCTAACACAATTATCAAATCCCAACTAGAAGCTTTAGGCGGTAAAACAGTCGGTGAAGATTACTTACCATTGGGTAACACAGAAGTTACACCAATTATCACTAAAATTAAACAAAATTTACCCAACGGTGGCGTGATTTATAACACGCTCAATGGTGATAGCAATGTTGCTTTCTTCAAACAACTCAAAGGTGCTGGTTTAACACCAGACAAATATCCTTCCATGTCTGTAAGTATTGCTGAAGAAGAAGTCAAAGCAATTGGTGTAGAGTATCTCAAAGGTCATTACGCTGCATGGAATTACTTCCAAACAGTAGACACACCTGCTAACAAAAAGTTTGTTGCCGCTTTCAAAAAAGAATACGGTGAAAATCGAGTCACAAATGATCCAATGGAAGCAGCATATGTGGCAGTTTATTTGTGGAAACAAGCAGTAGAAAAAGCTGGGACTACTGATTTAGAAAAAGTGCGTGCTGCGGCATACGGCCAAACTCTAGACGCACCTGAAGGTAAAGTGACAATGGATGCCAATCACCATATTTCTAAAATTGTGCGAATTGGCCAAGTTAGACAAGATGGTTTATTTGATATTGTCTATGCTACGCCTGCACCAGTTGAACCAGTTCCTTGGAATCAATTTGTGAAAGAAACTAAAGGATTTGCTTGTGATTGGAATGACCCAACTAAGGGTGGCAAATATAAAAAAGTTTAATTAGTTAGTCATTAGTCATTGGTCATTAGTGAATCACAAATGACTAATGACTAATGACAAATAAGGAGAAAAAAGTGTTAGCAGGTTTTTTAGAAGCTATCTTTAATGGTATTAGTATTGGCGCTGTATTATTAATTGCGGCGTTGGGGTTAGCCATTATATTTGGATTGATGGGTGTCATTAATATGGCACATGGCGAATTAATGATGTTTGGTGCTTATACAACATTTGTCGTGCAGAATGGCTGTAAACAATTAGGCGGTGTATGGTTTGAAAGTTATATATTTTTGGCTTTGATTATTGCTTTTATTTTCACAGCAGTTGTGGGATTGATTTTAGAAAAAGGTGTGATTCGTTATCTATATGGACGTCCACTGGAAACTTTGTTGGCAACTTGGGGAGTTAGTTTAATTTTTCAGCAATTTGTTCGCAGCGTGAATTGGGTTTTAGTAATTGGCATAGCTATATTTTCTCTACTGTTTTTTGGCGGTTTATGGATTTTAAATTCTCGTACAAATTTAGAAAGAGTTCGTAGTTTGGCTGTGGCGGTTTTGTTATTGCTATCGCTGGGGATAACAATCATCACGGGTAATTTATTAAGCCAAACTTATCAGCTAGCAGTCACTCAACCTTGGTTCGGCGCTCAAAATGTGGATGTAACTGCGCCTACTTGGTTACAAGCGGGGATGTCTTTGGGTGGCGTGCAATTACCTTTTGCGAGGTTATTTATTATTGCTTTAACAATAATTTGTGTGGCAGGTATTTATTTATTTTTGCAGCGTTCTAGCTGGGGTTTAAGAATTCGATCTGTGACGCAAAATCGCAGCATGAGTGCTTGTTTGGGTATCCCGACTCAAAAAGTTGATGCGGTTACTTTTGCACTCGGTTCGGGTTTAGCTGGTGTGGCGGGATGTGCGATTAGTTTACTCGGTTCTGTGGGGCCGAATACGGGACAAAACTATATTATTGATACTTTTATGGTTGTTGTTGTTGGAGGTGTGGGGAATTTAACAGGTAGTATTATCGCAGCTTTGGCTATTGGTACGGCTAATTTTTTAATTGGTTCTGGAACTTTGGCTTTTTTGTTGAGTCCTGTTAAGCCTTTGGCAGATTTCTTTAGTTTTTTCGCTACGACGAGTATGGCGAAGGTGATGGTGTTTGCACTGATTATTGTGTTTTTACAGTGGAAGCCTGGGGGGATTTTTCCGCAAAAGGGACGTACTGTTGATGTTTAAACGAACCGCCAAGACGCCAAGGACGCAGAGATGAGGAAAAAGCAAGGATTGTTAATTGAGGTGGGGGTGGTGGTGACGATCGCACTTTCCCTCATAATTATTATGCCAGTGGTGCTTTCGGAATTTCGTTTGAATTTGTTGGGCAGGTTTTTGTCGTTGGCGATCGCTGCTTTGGGTATCGATTTGATTTGGGGGTATACTGGTTTACTTAGTTTGGGACATGGTATTTTCTTTGGTTTGGGTGGATATGCCATCGCTATGTACCTAAAATTGCAAGTTCCAACTGGTGAGTTACCCGATTTTATGGGACTTTATGGAGTTACGGAACTTCCAGGATTTTGGCAACCTTTTTATTCTTTTCCTTTTACAATAGCTGCTGTAGTATTAATTCCAGGGTTATTGGCTGGGTTGTTGGGATATTTAGTATTTAGAAATCGGCTCAAGGGAGTTTATTTTTCTATTTTGACTCAAGCCGGAACGATTGTATTTTTCAACTTTTTTAATGGGCAACAAAAGTTATTTAATGGTACGAATGGGCTGATAGATTTTACAACTTTATTTGGGGCAACGGTCAGCGATACCAAAACACAATTTGTTTTTTACACGTTGACGGTGGTGTTTCTCGCGGCTACCTACGGGATTTGTCGCTGGCTGACAAGCGGACGCTTTGGGAGATTGTTAATAGCGATTCGGGATGATGAAAGTCGGGTAAGATTTTCTGGATATGACCCTACAGATTTTAAGGTTTTGGTGTTTGCTGTTTCCGGAGCGATCGCAGGCATCGCAGGAGCATTTTACACTATTCAAAGTGGTTCTGTTTCACCCAGAGCGATGGATATTGCCTTCTCCATTGAAATGGTAATTTGGGTAGCTGTGGGAGGACGCGCTACTTTAATTGGTGCAATTGTCGGTACTTTATTAGTCAATTATGCCCGGACTTTTTTAAGCGAACAATTTGCTGAAATCTGGCTATTTTTCCAAGGCGCACTATTTTTAATTGTCGTCACAGTGCTTCCTGACGGCATAGTAGGATGGTTGCGTAGTCAGAATATTTCTATTTTCAAACGCCCTCAAGAAATTGCTACATACCCTGCTTTAGAAGAAGACGCCGAAGTGCAACATGAACGCCAAAATATTAGAAACTGAAAATGTAACTGTTAGCTTTGATGGTTTTAAAGCTATAAATCAGCTAAACTTTAGCATGGATGTGGGAGAATTACGAGTAGTAATTGGCCCCAATGGTGCAGGGAAGACAACATTTTTAGATGTCATTACCGGGAAAGTAAAACCCACAATTGGGCGAGTTCTATTCAAAGGTAGAAACCTACGTTCTTTCTCCGAACATCAAATTGCACGGCTGGGAATTGGGCGTAAATTTCAAACGCCCAGAGTTTACCTCAATTTAACGCCCCGCGAAAATTTAGAAATTACCAACAACCGCAATAAAAATGTCTTTTCTACTTTGTTTGGCAGTTCGAGTCTAACTGAAAAAAAGAATATTCAAGGTTTACTCGAAACCATCGGTTTAACTTCTAAAGCAGACATCCCAGCAGCTTTACTTTCTCACGGAGAAAAGCAACGTTTAGAAATTGGGATGTTAGTAGCACAGTCTCCTGATTTATTACTCGTTGATGAACCCGTTGCTGGTTTAACAGATGAGGAAACCTACAACGTTGGCGAACTACTTTTAGCCTTAGCGCAAAGTCATTCAATCTTAGTTATCGAACACGATATGGAATTCGTGCGTCAAATTGCTCGGAAAGTAACAGTATTACATCAAGGTTCAGTGCTGTGCGAAGGTAATTTTGAAGAAGTACAAAATGACTCTCGCGTGATTGAAGTATATTTAGGAAAACAGGAAGATTTATAGTAAAAAAGCTCTTTAACAGTTATCAGTTAGAGACTATTAAATCTTACTCAAAATTGCGATCGCAATTTATCTTTCAGCTTGATTTACTGCATCAAAGATTTGTGATACTTTGAGATTTAGTTGGCTAAATTGTGGAGATATAACTAAATCATTACCAGCAAAGTTACCTATCTCGGTATAAGTTTTGTCAATAAGTTCTAAGATTAATATAGTTTGAGTTTCCGGGTCAATAATCCAATATTCAGGAATACCACAATCTTGATACTGCGATCGCTTGGCGATAAAATCTCTATTTCGTTGTAATTCTCCTGGACTAACTACTTCAATCACCAGTAGAGGAGGTAGCATCTCTAAGCGAATAGTATTACGTTTTGCTAACTGCTGAATATGCTCTTCCCTAATAATTGTCAGGTCAGGATAACGGTTTCTCGGTTCTCCTCTGACTTCCAGTTCTAAACCATGTCCTCGCACTCTTTTATAACCTAATACAGATGCAAATTGAATTAATAAAAATGTGGCAATCTGAACATTAATTCCTGATTCTGGAGGCATCTCGATTAACTCTCCATTAAATAATTCATAGAGTTTATCTGAGCCATCATCATAAGATAGGTATTCTTCAAAGCTTTGAAATCTATGTTTAATTTGTAGCATCACAGTTGCTCCATGATGAGTCTCAATGCAAGTTTAGCCGATCTTGCACCGAGCGAACGGAACTTGCCAATAATCGCTTGCTTCTATTTTCTGGCGATCGCCAGCTTGCACGCAAAACAGCGCCGGAACCATGTTAAAATTGCTTGCTAATAAAACTTTGATAATACGGTTGTTAAAAGAATATTCCATCGTAATCCTTAGACAAGGGCAAACAATACCAGGAGTTATCTAAGTCAACCCAGATGCACCAATCAGACAGATGATTGAAGATATTCTTTTAGTTGTAGATTGTAGTCAACAGGGAGAACTAGAAGGTCAAGTTCAGTATCTCCCGTGGGGAATTTGAAACCTCTAACGTACCCTATTACTTAATTTTTCCTCTCTGCGCCTTTGCGCCTCTGCGTGAACTAATGCTAAAAATCTCTAATCTCAACGTCTACTACGGCGAAAGCCACATTCTCCGCAACGTAGATTTAACCGTACCATCCGGTCAAATGGTCTGCCTCATCGGACGCAATGGCGTTGGTAAAACCACCCTCCTCAAAACCATTATGGGTTTACTCAAACCCCGCATCGGTACAATTACTTTAGCCGAACAATTAATCAACTCCAAATCTCCCGACCAAAGAGCAAAATTAGGAATTGGCTATGTTCCCCAAGGACGAGAAATTATCCCCCGTTTAACAGTCAAAGAAAATCTCCTGTTGGGTTTAGAAGCTAGACGCAAACCAGTTAAAAAACTAGAAATTCCCGAAGAAATTTTTAGCTTATTTCCAGTATTAAAAACCATGCTTTCGCGCATGGGTGGCGATTTAAGTGGCGGACAGCAGCAACAGTTGGCGATCGCTCGTGCTTTAATGGGAGAACCTCAACTACTCGTCTTAGACGAACCCACCGAAGGCATTCAACCCTCCATCATCCTCGAAATTGAAGCCGCAGTCCGTCGCATCGTCCAAACCACAGGCATTTCTGTATTGTTAGTAGAACAACATTTACACTTTGTCCGTCAAGCCGATTACTATTACGCCATGCAAAAAGGCGGTATCGTCGCCTCCGGTTCCACCGACGAACTCAGCCAAGATGTGATTCAACGTTTTCTAGCGGTTTAATTTCTGATATTTTTATCTCAGCTTTATCAGAGGCAATTAAATTTGCGGCTTCTTCTAAAAGCTCATGTTGTTCCTTTTGAATTACCTCTAAACGACTAGTAATTTCTGCCAATCTTAGTTGTTTATTCATTGGTAAATTTTCAGGTAATAAAACTGGTAGATTATCAGTTGTTTTGGTAGCTTTCATTTTTTGCACAACAAAATTACTAACTTCAGTTAAAGAAAGAAAGCTAAATTTAACTAAAGCCTGAAGTAACTTTACTGGAAATTTGAGTATTGACCAACTAGCTGTTTCAATGAGACTGACAATTGCTTTAATAATACTCCAAAGTAAAGCAAGCGCAAAAAGTACAATTACAACACTAATAATCGGATGGTTAGCTCCCCAACTGACTATTTGAATTAACCGAAAAATTACAGGGTGTTGTATCAGCCAATCATTAAAAGAAGAATTAATTGCTGTTTCAATTGCCCCTGATGTACTACTTTTCAACTGTTCAGCCGTTTGCCAAGTTTGTTCTAAACTTGTCGTGACTGTATCAATTGCTGTATTAGTCCTTGTAGTCGCTTGTGCTTTTAAAGACTCGCCAACTTGTTGTACTGAGTTAGTCAAAGAGTTAACGTTTTGGTTGACGAGATCTTTCGCTGTTTGCAAGCGCTGTAAAACTTGTTCGGGTAAATTTATCTCTATAGGAAGTACCATAAAACATTTCCTATCAACTCAGGCTAATTACTTATCATTATCCTCTCGCCTTTGTTTAACAACTAGTGGTCTGCCAACCCAAAATTGCTAGGTTTGGACTGGGAAAAGGGGAAAGGGTAAGGGGGAAGGAATTAAAACCTTTTCCCTTTACCCCTTACCCTTTACCCCGCCAAGGAAACTTGGCGAACTACTGCGGATTTTTCCTCTTGTCTGGTTGTCCTCTTCAGCAAACATGATTAGTAAAATTTTTGCCAAAGAATTTTTATTGATAGCTGAAGTTCAAATCGGCATTGCCCAATCAAAGGATGATTTAGCAATGCCATAATTTTTAATTATCTTTTACTCTGTCCCAATTTTTTAGATATTGATGGGCGAATAATATCAAGTATCTGTTGTACTATATGTGGTGCCAGAGATATAATTAAGACTGTATATGTCATACCACCCAAGAATATGCAAACAGCTAATAATGTTTGTATATTTACGAGATTTCTTAACAATTCCCTAAAGACAAAAATCACAATTGTCATACCCAGGACTCCAGTTAATGGAATCACGTACTGTTGGAGATAAGCAGTCAATTTAATACCAATTAATTTACGAATGAACCACAAATCTACAGGTGTTAACAAATAACTGCGAATCACATAAACTGCGGCAACAGCGACAATTCCCCAGTGTACAGCAATGGCAAAACCGATGACATTTACAATGGTATGCATAAAGTTTAGTCTCAGTTTCCAAACAGGTTTACCCATTGCTGTGATTACAGTGCTATGGAAGTAGGCAACTGAATGAACAATTCCAATAAAAGCGAGTATTTGCATCACTGGAATACTTGGCAACCATTTTTCTCCGAACAAAACTCTTACTAATTCGGGTGCTAATGCTGCCATACCCAAAAATGCTGGAAAAGAAATCAGGCTGGTAAGTTGGGTTACTTTGTAGAAAGCATTTCTCAACTTTTCAGGTTCTTGCTGTAACCTAGAAAATGCAGGCATCGCTACCTGGTTAGTCACACCAGTCAATAATTGGGTCATGATTAAGAGCAAACGGTAAGCGACGGAGTAATAACCTAAAGCAACCGGGCCTAAAAAATAACCAATCAGTAAGTCATCGGATCTGCGATTAACAAAATTGAGTATTTGGGTTCCAACTACATTAATACCGAAGGAAAATAATTCGTGAAAATGCTTTTGAGAAAACTTAAATCTTGGCCGCCAATTGCTAGCCGACCAGAGAACTAAAACCTTAACTAAACTATTTACTAACTGTTGACTAACTAGACTCCAAACACCAAAGCCCATGAAAGCCATTGCCACGCCAACTACGCCACCGGCGCATACCGCTATCAGTTCGCGTATCGCTAAGGGTTTGAAATCCAAGTTGCGTTGAAAAATTGCTTCTTGAGTACTACTCAGAGAAATAATTACAAAACTGAGAGATAGCCAGCGAATGATTGACGCTAACTGCGGCCTGAACTCTGGGTCGGACAAGAAGAAATCGGCAAATAATCCAGCAGCCGCAATACTCAAAGCTGTCATCAGCAACCCGATGCCAAAATTAGTCCAAAAGGCTGTATCGAGATGTTCTGGTTCCAGTTCCTTACGTTGAATTATCGCTACCGAAAATCCTTGGTCGAGAAAAATAGTTACGAATGCCAGGAATATACTAGCTGAAGCAACTAAACCAAAGGTACCAGGCCCAAGTAGACGGGCAAGTAACGCAAAAACAATAAACGCGATCGCTTGACGCCCCCAATTCTGAATTGCAGACCAAAATACACCTTTTAATGCCTTCTGTCGAAAATTCGATGATTCTTTAGGTGGTTCCATTGGTTAAGTCTCTAAAAAATTAATTCCTTATGCTTGTTACTGATATAGCCACAATTATGGTTGTGATTTTTGCGAACAAAAAACTGTTACTGCAATAAATTACAGCCTTTCACACAAGAATTGTTAGATAAATTACATCAAAAAATACCGAAACATTGCTTCCACCTTGAGGCGAAAGTGCCTGAAATATTCTTGACGAACAATAATATTCTCGATTTGCCTGGGCATTCTTCTTGACAAGTCCCTTAAAGACATGGTTCCTAACAATACCCCATTACGATCGTGGATTCGAGCGACTAATTTTTTCTAACCGGAATTAGAAACTCCAAATTTGACAGGTATCAAACTATCATCAATAAAATACAAGGTTAAATATAATAACATAAAGTAATTTTTTACTCAGCTAATTTAAGTATATTACTTACACTCTAGCTATCCTAACTCATAAAGTCTTGGGAACTAAAGTCTAATAGTCATCCAATTACAAAAAATAAATTACCCAATTTTTGGTATTAAAATGACTTTATTTGGCTGTGCTACTTGCTTCCATGCTCTAAAATCAATGAGATATTTTTTTATTTATAAGGTTTTATACCTCTATAAGTCAGCCTGGAAAAGCAAAAAATTTATCAAAGCTTTAAATTTTAGCGACATAGAGATCTGAGTTCGTCAGTTTTAAAAACTATGAGAGCGGCTACATTGCAATACGGTTGAGTTAAGCAGTAAAAATATATTTGCGTCGGTTGGATTTCGTTGGTTAAGCGAAGATTGAGATAATTTTAAATTATCAATAATATCAGCAAATTGGATATACCCGTTCAACAGGATATGATAATATGCCGCACATTTTTATTGCATAACTAGGGCGGGCTTTTCAACCCACCCTACAAGAGTTTGATTTAATCTGATTATGCAGTTGAGATGTTTTTTAGTTTATTAGTGCCAAATCTCCACTTCAAAATAAATTTAAATCCGTTACTGCACCAACACTACTAGAAGATACCAACTTGGCATATTTCGCCAGCACGCCTTTAGTGTAACGTGGTGCAGGAGGTTGCCAATTAGCACGGCGACGAGCTAATTCTTCTTCGGAGACATTTAACTGCAATAAACGAGCAGGTGCATCAATGGTAATGCGATCGCCTTCTTCTACAAGAGCGATCGCTCCTCCAACAGCTGCTTCTGGCGCAACGTGACCAACCACCATACCATAAGTACCGCCAGAGAACCGCCCGTCGGTAATTAATCCCACAGCATCGCCCAAGCCAGCACCAATAATTGCGGAGGTGGGAGCCAACATTTCTCGCATTCCAGGGCCGCCCTTAGGCCCTTCGTAGCGGATAACTAAAATATCCCCTGGCTGAATCTTACCCGCCAAAATCGCATCTAAGGAAGCTTCTTCCGATTCAAATACCCGTGCAGGCCCGGTGATTACTGGTTTTTTGACCCCGGTAATTTTAGCTACAGCTCCCTCTGTTGCCAGATTGCCTCTGAGAATAGCTAAATGTCCTTGGGCATACATAGGGTTATTCCACGGACGAATTACATCTTGGCTGGCAGAGGGTTCTTCTGGGATATCTGCCAATATCTCTGCAATGGTTTGCCCGCTGATGGTTAAGCAATCCCCATGCAGTAAATCGTGCACGAGTAGCATTTTCATCACTTGGGGAATGCCTCCAGCTTTGTGCAAGTCTGTGGCTACATATTTACCACTTGGTTTTAAATCGCACAAAACAGGGACGCGACCGCGAATAGTTTCAAAGTCGTCTATAGTTAACTCTACCTCTGCGGCACGAGCGATCGCCAAGAAATGCAACACTGCATTTGTGGAACCACCCACCGCCATAATTATAGAAATAGCGTTCTCTATAGATTTGCGGGTGATAATTTGTCGGGGTAAGATTTGTTTTTTGATGGCTTCGACTAAAACATAAGCCGATTTTTCTGTACTGTCAGCTTTTTCGGCATCTTCCGCTGCCATTGTGGAGGAATAGGGCAAACTCATACCCAGCGCCTCGAAAGCAGAAGACATGGTATTAGCCGTGTACATGCCACCACAGGAACCAGCGCCAGGACAAGCCCGACTTTCAACTTCTAATAATTCCTTTTCGTCAATTTTCCCAGCACTGTATTGACCAACAGCTTCAAAAGAACTAACAACCGTTAAATCGCGTCCGTTGTAGTGACCGGGTTTGATGGTGCCACCGTAAACAAAGATAGCCGGAATATTCATCCGCGCCATCGCCAGCATAGCCCCTGGCATATTTTTATCACAACCACCAATCGCCAGTACGCCATCCATACTTTGTCCAGTGCAGGCGGTTTCAATGGAATCAGCAATAACTTCCCGCGACACTAGGGAATATTTCATCCCTTCAGTTCCCATTGAAATCCCATCACTAATGGTAATCGTCCCGAACAATTGCGGCATCGCCCCAGCAGCTTTAATCCCAACTTCTGCCCGTTGTGCGAGTATATTGATTCCCATATTGCAGGGAGTGATTGTACTATAACCATTGGCAATGCCCACAATGGCTTTGTTGAAATCCTCATCTTTAAAACCAACTGCACGCAGCATAGCTCGATTAGGCGATCGCTGCACCCCTTTGGTGACAATTTGGCTTCTCAAATTCTCCGACATCTTTTTTCCTTCCGTGCCATCATCGCAACTGTCGCGATTGTATTACCTGATTTTCTCATGCCTGGGGGGCGCGATCGAGCCTGGGTAATTCTTGATGTTTCACTAAAAAAATGTTGAGTGTGAAGATGAAAAAAGGGAGAGGTAAGTTTACCTCTCCCCCGGACTATTCAATTATCCTGATTTAATTAAAGGATAATGTCGCTTCCAGGATTTCCTGCCGCTACGAACAGTGCCGGCGCTCCTACAAGCCGAACTTCAAATTCCGCAGCAGCATCGAAATCGGTGTTACCTTGAAGAACGCCTCCAACATAACGGAGAGTACCGAGTGCGAATGCACCACCGAAAGTGAAGGCTTGGTTGCCTGCTAAAAATGGGTTAGCATCAATGTCAGATAAATCCAATTGATCGCCTAATCCAAAACCGTTGCCAACGAAGTCATTGATTACATCGCGCAACACACCAGGTTGGCTTTCTGAAACTGAGTCGTAATTGAAAACATCGTTACCTGTTCCTCCAGTGAGAACATCAGTTCCATTACCACCAGTGATGCGATCGCTGCCAGCACCACCGATAATGTTATCGTTGCCATTTTCTCCTCTGAGGGTATCGTTGCCAGCACCACCGCTAATGTTATCGTTGCCATTACCACCAACTAATCGGTTATCTTGGCCGTCCCCAACAATGTTGTCATTTGCATTTGTACCAATGACATTATCAAAGTTGACCGCAGTAAATGACAGTGTTCCCAAAAAAGGAACGTTATTTGCAGTCAAACTTTGGGTTGCCAGGTTAACGGTGATAGATACCCCAGGCAAAGATGCCGATGCATCTATGGTGTTATTGGCAACAGCCGCATTTGCAACAACCCTTTCGACTCTAAAAAGTTGGTCTTGCCCCAATCCTCCACCTTTTTGAACGGTGCCGACACCTGACAAGGTAATGCTTTGATTTAGTTGACTGTAGTCTGCTGTATCAAAGCCATCTCCACCATTTATGTTGTCGTTACCTTGACTGGCTATGAATGTGTCATTGCCAGTACCGCCAAGCAGGCTATCGTTACCACTACCGCCATTAATTCTATCGTTGCCGCTACCGCCATTAATTGTATCGTTACCGCTACCGCCATTAATTGTATCGTTACCGCCATTACCGTTGAGGACGTTATTAGCAGAGGAGCCAATAATTGTCTCACCACCTTGGCTCCCTTGCACGTTTTCAAAGTTACTGATAATTTCAGTATTACCACCACTAGGAATATTAACAGAGGTAACACCTGTTGCTAGGTTAATGGTAACTACTCCATCAGCAAAGGTAATACTTGAATAATCAATTGTGTCAGTACCGCTTCCACCATTGTGATTATCGAAGTTTACAAAGTCATCATCAATGACGCGATCGTTGCCAGCGCCTGCATTGGTTGTGTCACTCCCACTGCCAGGATTAATTGTATCGTTGGTGTTAAAAGCATTAATAGTATCGTTACCGGCAAATCCATTGAAGGTATCAGCAACGCCTGGATCTAGATCGAAACCAAACAAAGGTAGGAAGTCAGCGCTGTTAGTACCGTTATAAGTTGCCATAATGAGTTCTCCTTAATTTATAGAGTAAAGCAATCACTTTCTCACTAGGAAAAGAGGAAGAAAAATCAATAGACAGCACAATCAGAACTGATTGAAGCAGATTGTTGCCGTCAAATATGAAGATTTGAGAAATACTGCACGTATCAATAATGTTGGCATCAAAAACTGTGCAACCATTCGCATTCATATTGTCTTTTTATTTCTTCATTAGACTTCTTGCAAAAGTCCTTTTTTCCTCCTCTTCTTTGCGCGGCAGTCGTTCATGGGGAGCCAGTGCGTTGGGCTGTGCCGACTTCAAGCAACTGGCGTGGAAACCAAAAAGACTGCACTGACTTGCCTTAGGGTAAGACAAAAAATTATTTATGCAAGAGACTCCATGAGTTGCAATCACTTGGAGCAATGAAAATTTCTTTTCCCTACTCCGTACACGCGCGATTAATCGCCTCTCTACCCACTCCCTACTCCCTATTTTCAAGGCAGATCTATTTAGTTGTAAGACCAAGCTGCGAAGGAAGAAGCAGCTCTTTCTTATGTCCAACTCTATGGGTTTTTGAGATACTTTTAGTTTATGTCAGAGTAAAAGATGATGATAGTACCCCTGAGGGTACTATTTCTAACGGTTAGAGAAAAATCTAGTAGAAGAAAAGTTTTTCAATTAATTCTAGTGCGTTGGGCGATCGCCACCTAAATAAGGAGCGTTGTTACCTCGAAACCACAATTATTTTCCTTGTCCAATTACTAAGGTTTATCAGATTACCAACCTAAACATTAAAGTAAACTAGTTGGTATTTAATTGGCTACCGGTCTATGCTTAGGAAACATAGGCTACAAAGCTTGTAAATCAATATAAATAAAGTATTTATCTTGGTGTAAATGCCGTGAGGTAACTACGAACTCATAGTTAATGTCAGGGAATACTTACCAAATATTTTGGTAGATACCTACTTTACTGGTAGAATTTGTACATTCTATCCTTTTTACTCTCTGTTTAAGTAAACCTACTGGAAAATCATCAATTTCCATCGTCGGATTCGCTTTGGGCGATTCCGGCACGGTTATTTGTTTCCAGGTATCGATTCCGTGAGTGATGGGATTTCATCTCCAACTATGACTTTATGAACAGAAGAAGACTTATTGCTTGGATTGCTACAGCAGTTACCAGCATGATGCTGGTAATAGGCTTACAGTTTGTCAATTTATCGCCAGCAAGCTCCACAACCACACTTAGAGTGTTTGCGGCTGTCAGCTTAACAAATGCGCTCAATGACATTAAGACTCAGTACCAAAGTGCTAACCCAAGTGTCAATATCGTCTATACCTTTGGCGCTTCTGGTACTTTACTGAACCAAATACAAGCAGGAGCAACAGCAGATATTTTCATTTCTGCTGCCAGCGACCAAATGGATGTCTTGCAGAATGCAACCCCAAGTAAATTGGTTGCAGGTAGCCGTAAAAATATTGTCAAAAACCGTCTAGTTTCGATCGCCCCTACAACGCCTCCTGTTAGTGCTGGTAGTGCTGCTCTGACTAGCTTTAATGGTTTGACTAACGCCAACATTACCGGGATTGCTATAGGTGACTATACAGGTACTCCGCCACTTGTACCAGCGGGAAATTATGCCAAACAAGTTCTAACTAGCCGAGGTATTTTCACTACTGTTAGTCCTAAGACATACCTTGCTAGCAATGTGCGTAATGTCTTAACTGCTGTTGAAAATAAAACTCTTGTAGTTGGAGGCGTAAATAAAACTATTGATGCAGGCGCCGTTTACAAAACTGATGCTGCCATTTCTAACAAGGTAAGAGTCGTAGAAACTGCCTTAACAACAGAGAGCGATCCGATTGTCTATCCACTGGGTATACTCGCCAACACTACAGTTTTATCGACAGCACAGAGTTTTTCTACCTACTTAAGTGGTACTACTGCCCAGAATATCTTCAAAAATACTTACGGGTTTATCTTGCCTTAGTCACCACGAAGTAAATCAAGTACTCGCCATCGTGAATTTTGAACCATTTGGAGTTATGTCTTGTGAAGTTCGCTAAAAAACTCTCAATTATTGTTTGTAGTTTGACCACTGCTCTCGTTCATACTGCTGTGATTGCCAATACTTACAAATCAGCAGCACAAGCAGAAGGACAAGAACTGATTACCAACGGGGGATTTGAAGACGACCAACTCGTAGATCCTAATAATACCAACGCTACAAATCCTAATGTTATAGGATGGGTTAAAACTGGCGATCCTATAGATACATCAGGCACTAGAATTGACAATTTTGCTAACACTGGTAAACAAGGTTTATCGCTTGGTGGATTTTCAGCCTTAAGCTACATATCACAGACTATCCCTACAGTTGTTAATCAACACTACCAACTTACTTTCTATTTGGCATCTACAGAAGAAGTACCTGACTTGGATAATAAATTTAAGGCTTTTATACGTGGAGACAGGGTTTGTTGGAAAAAGAATACTTCTTACCAACCCTACACACTATACACGTTTTATTTTAAAGCGAAAGAAACATCCACCGAGATCAAGTTTGCTTCCAGAGTCAAGTATGCATTTTTATATTTGGATGATGTGAGTGTTAAATCTATAGAACAACAAGGGCAAAACTCTGTATGTGACGATCCTGGCAGTGAATAAGCCACAGATTGTAAGCTAACCCTCATTCTCTTAAAATATCAAGCGATATCTGGCTCTATAGTGTTGAGAATACCACTTAAATTCATCTGATTAAAAAACTCCATCATCAGTGTATGTAGAGATTATCTATGGTGAATAGCTAACTCTTATAAACCTGGATAAAGTGTTTGTTTTTTGACACCAATTAGAGCCAGTATGAATATATCTCTCAACTTGTTTGATTTGTCATAATTTGGAGTTATTTGGAGTAATTTTTGATGAAGTTCACTAAAAAAACCTCAATTGTTGTTTTTAGTTTTGCCAGTACTTTAGCTAGCACTGCTGTGATTACTGGTACTTATATTCCAGTAGCACAAGCACAATATAATCCCAACTATGTTGTAGATCCTCAAAATCTTGTTTATAACGGAGGATTTGAACTCGACCCCCTCGTAGATCCTAATAATCCCAACACTACAAATCCCAATATTACGGGATGGAATAAATCTGGCGATCCGTTCGATACATCAGGAATTAAAATTAGCAATTTTCCCCAAAGTGGTAACCAAGGTTTAGCGATTGGTTCATTTGTAAATCCCGCTTACATATCCCAGAATTTGGCTACGACTATTGGTAGTAACTATAATCTGAGTTTCTTTTTAGGAACGGACGAAGATGGCAGTGAAGTTGATAATATATTTCAAGCATTTGTTGATGAAAGCAAAGTTTTTGAGAAAATAAATAGTGCAAATACTCCGGGAAATCCGTTCACACAATATAACTTGAATTTTGTGGCCACAAAATCATCTACAGAGTTAAAGTTGGGTGGTAGAGCTAGCTATGGTTTTTTATACTTGGATAGTGTGAGTGTAACACCTGTGCCTGAACCATCGATTATTGGAGGAATAGCAATTACTGCTGGGTTGTTAGGAATATGGATGAATAAAAAGAAGGCAATAAGCTAGAAAGAATAATTTTTTTGTCATTTTTGGAAAACAACAGAGCGATGGCTACATAATTTAAATAAAAAAGCTGCATCACTGCACAGCCCATTGTAGACATCGCGTTACTTTTTTGTACCTGAACAAAGTTGAAGATGCCAAAACTACATTTTTTTGCCAATTTTTGAAAATAATACCTTTCTCTGTCTCAATTTTTATTAAAAATTGTGATTTTGCTAATTACAGACAATAAAAACTTATTTAAGACCCTTGCTTGAATAATTTATCGATCCTTCTGTTACTTTTTCAGCACACCCTAAGTAAATTACCAACCTGAAGTTTGAAGTCAACTTGGTTGGTATTTAATTTCTTACCCGCCTCTATTTAGTAAATATAGGCTATGAAGCCGCTAAGTCAATACTTTTAAGCTTTATTTATATATAAGAGGATTTTTTTCGGTGCAAGTGAGCTGAGGAAATTACGAACTTATACTTCAATTGTCAGGGTTTATTTACCAAACTATTTGGTAAATACCTACTTTGCTGGTACAATCTCATCATTCTATCCCTTTTACTCTCTATTTAAGTAAACCTACTGGAAAATCATCAATTTCCATCGTCGGAAACGCTTTCGCAATTTCGGCTTGCTTTTTTGTTTCCAGGTATCGATATATGTGAGTGATCGGATTTCATCTCAAACTATAACTTTCATGAACAGAAGAAGACTTGTTACTTGGATGGCTACGGCAGTTACCAGCATGATGCTGGTAATAGGGTGGCAGTTTGTCAATTTCTCACCAGCAAAGTCCGCAACCACACTTAATGTGTATGCGGCTGTCAGCTTAACGAACGCGCTGAATGCGATTAAGACTCAGTACCAAAATGCTAACCCAGGTGTAACCATTAATTATACATTCGGTGCTTCTGGTACCTTGCTCAGCCAAATACAAGCAGGAGCACCAGCAGATATTTTCATTTCTGCCGCCACCGACCAACTAGATGTCTTGCAGAATTCAAGCCCAAGCAAAATAGTAGCAGGTAGCCGTAAAAACGTTGTCAAAAATAGTCTAGTTTTGATTACTCCTACGACGCCTCCTGTTAGTGCTGGTAGTGCTGGTCTGACTAGCATCAATGGTTTGACCAATGCCAACGTTACTGGCATTGCTATAGGTGATTACACAGGTAATCCGCCAGTTGTGCCAGCAGGAGAATACGCCAGACAAGTTCTTGTTAGCCGAGGTATTTTCACTACTGTTAGTCCTAAATTATACCGTGCAAGTAATGTGCGTAACGTCTTAACTGCTGTTGAAAATAAAACTCTTGCAGTTGGAGGTGTAAATAGAACTATTGACGCAGGTTTTGTTTACACAACTGATGCTTTTATTTCTAACAAAGTAAAAGTCGTACAAACTGCTGGCGCAACAGAGAGCGATCCGATTATCTATCCACTAGGTATACTCACCAGAACTACAGTTCTATCAACGGCACAGAGTTTTTCTGCTTACTTAAGTGGTACTAACGCCAGGAATATCTTCAAAAGTTATCAATTTAAGTTGCCTTAATCACCACAAAATAAATCAATTAACTACTTGTTGTCGTCAATTTTGAACTATTTGGAGTTATGTCTTGTGAAGTTCACTAAAAAACTCTCAATTCTTGTTTGTAGTTTGACCACTGCCTTCCTTCATACTGCTGTGATTACCAATACTTATAAATCACCTGCACAAGCAGAAGGACAAGAGCTGATTATCAACGGGGGATTTGAAACCGATCCTCTGGTAGATCCTAATGATGTCACCACTTCAAATCCTGTAATAACAGGATGGATTAAGTCTGGCGATATATTGGATACATCAATTATTAAAATTAGCAACTTTCCTAACACTGGTAACCAGGGTTTATCGCTTGGTGGATTTCAAGACGTTAGCTACATCTCACAGACTATCCCTACAGTAAAGAATCAGTACTACAAACTTACTTACTATTTAGCATCAACAGAGGAGGCACCTGACCTGAATAATAAATTTCAGGTTTTTATAGGTGAAAATAAAGTTGATGTTAAAAAGGATGTTGCTTTTCAAGACTACACGCAATACACACTATATTTTAAAGCCAAAGGAGCATTAACAGAGATAAAGTTTGGTTCCAAAGCCAAGTTTGCGTTTTTGTATTTAGATGATGTGAGTGTTCAAGCTCTACCTTAACATTAAGGATAAAATTATGAAAATACAAAAACAGGCGATCGAGATGAATAAATCAGAACTGACAAACTAATCTCGACTCTCTTAATAGCCCAACTAATGTCTGGCTCCATAGTGTCGAAAATGCCGCCATGCCAATAATTAGACTTAAGTGCAAACTCACCTATAAATCAATACATTTCAGTTGAGATTTGTTAGCGCTCGTTCTCGGCTTTTAGAGACACGTTAACGCAGCAGTGCAAAGTACAGTCTAATTTCGTGTTTCTAACTCATGTAAACCGGGATGAAGTGTTTAGTTTTATCGATACTATTTAGAGCCAGCATGAATCTAATTATCAGCTTGTTTTAAGTGTTGGAATTTAGAATTGTTTGGAGTCAAATTTCATGAAGTTAACTCAAAAACTTTCAGTTATTGCTTTTAGTGTTACTGCTAGCTTAATTACTACTGCTGCGATCGCCAATACTTATAATGCAGCACAAGCGGTAGAACTTGTTAAAAACGGAGGATTTGAACTCGACCCTCTCGTAGATCCTAACAATTCTAACACTACAAATCCTAATATTACAGACTGGACTAAGTCTGGCGATCCGATAGATACAACATTGATTAAAATGAGTAATTTTCCTAAAAGTGGTAATTATGGCTTATCACTTGGTGGATTTGTAGATCTGAGCTACATATCACAGACGCTTTCTACACAAGTTGGTCAGCAATACGAACTTAGTTATTATTTAGTATCTACAGCCGATCCATCTGACCTTGATAATCAATTTCAGGCATTTGTCGGTGGAAATAAGATTTTCGATGAAACAAATATTTCTTTACCACAGTACACGCCATATAAGTTCAATTTCACAGCAGACTCATCATCCACAGAGTTAAAGTTTGGGTCTGTCGATAGACAGGCATTTTTCTATTTAGATGACGTGAGTGTAAAATCTGTGCCTTACTTAAATGACGTGAGTGGAAAATCTGTGCCTGAGCCATCAACTATTGGAGGAGTAGCAATTGCTGTGTGTCTAGGAATGTGGCTGAAGAAAAAGAAGGCAATCACCTAGAAAGAATAGCCCTTTGTTATCAAAGGTCACTGAACAGCTTGTTGTACCGAAAAGTTGGAGCAGAAATTCTCTCCGCTCCAACTTTTCAAGGTAGACCTCACCTTACTTTTTTGATACCTAAACAAAGTTTAAATTTGGGGAATTAATGCAACTAAAGCCTAGCTAACTATTATCAGCAAGAAGAAACTATTCCGTTTTATTGAGATTACTTAAAGTCAGCATCAATGTAACTATCAACTTGTTTGAAATATTGTCGAAATTTGGAAGAATTTGGAGTCAAATTTCATGAAGTTAACTAAAAAACTCTCGATGATTGTTTTTAGTTTTACCACTACCTTAGCTAGTACTGCCGTAATTGCTGGTAGTTATATTCCAGTAGCGCAAGCACAATACGATCCCAACTATGTTGTAGATCCTAGCGACATTGTTTTTAACGGAGGATTTGAACTTGACCCCCTCGTAGATCCTGATAATCCCAATTCTACAAATCCTAATATTAGAGGATGGACTAAGTTTGAGCCTTTCAATCCGGCGGACACACCTGGTGTTAATATATCAGGAATTAGAATCAGTAACTTTCCTAGCACTGGTAATCAAGGGTTATCGCTGAGTTCGATAATTGGAGTTTCTGAGATTAGCTACATATCACAGACCCTTTCTACACAACCTGGTCAGGAATATGAACTGAGTTACTTTTTAGCATCTATAGCTGAGGCACCTGACTATCTTGATAATCAGTTCCAAACATTTGTAGGTGGAAATAAGATTTTCGATCAAAAAAACATTTCTTTTCAACCGTATACACCATATAAGTTCAATTTCACAGCAGACACATCATCCACAGAGTTAAAGTTTGGAATTGTGGATAGACGCACATTTTTATACTTGGATACTGTGAGTGTCATACCTGTACCTGAACCATCAAGTATTGGAGGAATAGCAGTTGCAGGATTACTAGGAATATGGCTAAAGAAAAAGCGATCGTCACTACCACCTAATAAACTGTCTAATTGATTGACTGTAATGTCTGCGTTTTGTCAGCGAAGGTGAAAGATTAAAGTTTGGGATGTAAGATAACCCCAGCCCCTTAGAACTGGGGTTTTTAGTGGCCCTGAATTATTTACGCTGTCGCGGATTATTTAGCAAATAGTAGGAGGGATATGCAATAGTGAACTCCTACCGCACTCTTTGTTTAGCTAGATGCTGATGTCATAAATCGCACAAGCAGTAGATGAAAATATTTTCTTTCTAGCCCCCAATCCCGAATTCCTATTTTCAAAACAGGAAAACTAATCGCAAAAGAGGCTAGCCATGAGTCAGTTTGTATGTTATATTCGTAAATGACTAAAAAGCATGGCTCAGTAGCTCAGTTGGTTAGAGCACGGGACTCATAAGCCTGGGGTCGTTGGTTCAAATCCGACCTGAGCCACTTTAAAAATTATCAAGATAGTGCTACTAAAAAAATTTCGGCTTGTAGCAATCAAAGATAGTAGCTAACAGAAAGAATCATAGGAGATCGCATTGGGGATCTGGGGCGCTAGCAGCAGCGGTGCGGTTTACGACCGCCTTCTGCTTCTAGAGCCTCTTGCGTCCAATGCTCAATCTCATCCGGCACTATTTAATATGCCGAATGACTTCAGCAACTGACCAAGCTTGAGCAATCGCTCCTCTGGGTGTATGAGGTGGATCGCCATCAAAAATCTCAGAAATAGAACCAATACAAGCAGCAAATAAAAAGTGATCTATCAGGGGTTGCCAATCAAAAGGCAGCGTTTGTTGTGGATAAAAACGTTGCCAAGCACGAATATATGGGCCAATTAACCAAGGCCAAACACTGCCTTGGTGATAAGCGCGATCGCGTTGCTCTTGGTTGCCTTCGTATTTCCCTTTGTATTCCGGGTCTCCTGGGTCGAGACTGCGGAGACCGTAGGGAGTCAGCAAGCTGGCAGTTGCCAAATCTAGTATTTGACACCCTTGATGTTCAGAAAAACCACAATGGTGCAATGAAAGTGCCAAAACAGCATTGGGACGAATTTGAAAATTTCGGCGATCGTCCGGCTCAATAGTATCGTAGAGATAACCTAGCTGAGGATTCCAAAATTTTTGCAGGGAATTTTTTACCTGTTGTGCTTGCTGAGCATAACGCTGTGCTTGTTTAGCAAGACGCACTGGTTCGCCAAACTCAAGCTGGCTCAAGCGTTCTGCCCACTGACTTAACCAACATAAAGCAGAATACCACAGCGCATTGATTTCTACTGGCTTACCACGACGAGGAGTAACAGGGGTTGCCCCAATTACCACATCCATCCAAGTTAAGGCTACACCACGAGCATCCCAACCAATTAATCCATCGGTAGCATCAGCCTGGATATTATAGCGCGTGCCACCGATAAAGGCTTTATGAATTTGCTGAACTACAGAAAACTGCTCTGCCAAAAATTGCCAGTCTTGTGTAGCTTCTAAATAAAGTCCTAATGTTTCAATCCACCAAAGCGGCGCATCAATACTGTTATAAAATGCTTCCCTATCGACTTCGGGAAAGGCATTAGGAATCAAACCGTGGCGACAGTAATGCCCAAAAGCTCGCAATATTCCTTTTGCTAATTCAAAGCGTTGCGGAACTAGCGTCAATCCTGGTAAGGCAATTAATGTATCCCGTGCCCAGTCATTAAACCAATGATAACCAGCAATCACTGTCGGGCCTGCTATTGAAGCTCGATAGGCGATAAACCGATCGCTGGCTTTGAGTAGTTGTTGCTTAATTGGGCATAGGGCACTTGTACTGAGGGTAGCCGAAGTATTGGGCATTGGGCATTGGTTATTCTCCGCGTCCCCCGAAGTTCCGATCGGCGGAAGCCGCCGCTCAGACTTCTCTCCGTATCTCCGTGTCCCCGCTTCTCCCTCATCTCCCCATCCCCCCATCTCCCCATCCCCCTTTCCCGATGCCTCATGCCCTATGCCCCATGCCCCATTCCAGCCAAAAATCTGAGAGAGCCTTTCTTGTTCTGCTTCCACTGCTTCTGCAAAGGTTTCGGGGGTAAGAACGCCAAGCAGTGGGTTAGGAAAACCTAATCGTGCCTCCAGAGTTACTGCATCTCCTGGTTGGAGTGTAACTGTCAAGTAACCGGGACTGTGCAGGTCTTCCCGATCGCCTAATCCCCGTTTTGTCTCCTCAGAGAATCGGTAGTTCCAATACCAAACTGCGTCCGGTTGATAATTTCCTTTTGTCCAGCGCAAGTGCCAAGGTATACCAAAATGCTCAGATTTTCTTGCTTGCAGGCAGACTTGCTGTTGTCCAAGCAGTTGCGAGAACTGTAATTCTGAGTTAAAAGTCTGTTGTTGGTGAAAGTCACGTTCTGCTATCAGCAGTCGCAACCGTAAAATAGCTTGTTCGCTTCCCTCGTAGCGATACTGGATTAAAATGCGATCGCAAAATTGGATGGGGGCATTGGGCATTGGGCTAGCAGGAGGTGTGGGAGGTGTGGGAGGATGGGGAAGAAATCTTTCCCCCCTCTCTCCCCACACTCCCCACACTTCCTTGTCTCCCCTGCTACCCTGCTCCCCACTCCCTATTCCCCATTCTCCAGCCCCTACCAAGCCATAGGGCATCACCAATTGTCTAGTTAATTGCCAGTTATCTTCACCCCAAATCCATTTGGGAACTGGATTAATATCAAAAGAGCGCAACAGTTCATAGCCACCCCGCTCTATCTGAACGTTACCCCAAATATTTGTCCCCAGCCCGATAACGCCCCCTAATACTTCCAAACTAGCTTCGATGTGCGATAAGAGCAAAGTCCGCTCAGAAGGTGGATTTTTAGCGGCAAACAGCCAACCGTGATAAGTACGCGTGCGGATATCAGAAACTGTACCACTGGCATAACTTCCTAGACCGTTGGTAAGTAACCATTCTCTTGTATCTAAATCAGACATTTGCTACTCAAAATCGTTATGAGTATGATATAGTCGTAACAGATCGTAATCAAACTGTGAAGCGTGGATGGGTGAGTTTTACCTGACCCAAATTCCAACGCTAGTAAACCGATAAAGGAGAATTAAGTTAATGTCTCTAACTTACGGATTAGAAGGAAGCCTCCGCGTTGGTCAACAAGCTCCCGATTTCACAGCAACAGCTGTGGTAGATCAGGAATTTAAGACAATCAAACTTTCCGATTATCGCGGTAAGTATGTCGTCCTGTTTTTCTACCCCCTAGACTTTACGTTTGTTTGTCCTACTGAAATTACAGCATTTAGCGATCGCTACGAAGAATTCAAGAAAATTAACACGGAAGTCCTTGGGGCTTCCGTAGATAGTGAATTCTCCCACCTCGCTTGGATTCAAACCGATCGTAAGTCTGGTGGCGTTGGCGACCTGAATTATCCTCTAGTCTCCGACATCAAGAAAGAGATTAGCGCAGCTTACAACGTGCTTGACCCAGCAGCAGGCATAGCCTTGCGTGGTCTGTTCATCATCGACAAAGATGGTATCATACAGCACGCCACAATTAACAACTTAGCATTTGGTCGCAGCGTTGATGAAACCCTGCGGACATTGCAAGCAATTCAGTACGTTCAATCTCACCCAGATGAAGTTTGCCCAGCTGGTTGGCAACCTGGTGATAAAACAATGAATCCTGACCCAGTGAAGTCCAAAGTTTACTTCTCTGCTGTCTAGTAGTTCGCCAAGTTTCCTTGGCGGGGTAAAGGGTAAGGGGTAAAGGGAAAAGGTTTTAATTCCTTCCCCCTTCCCCTTTCCCCTTTTCCCAGTCCAAACCTAGCAATTTTGGGTTGGCAGACTACTAGATTATGTTTGCTGGAGTTAATCCGGCAATGAACAATAACCAGAGATAACAAAGAATCTATCTGTGGTTATTGTTCATTGAAAAGAGAAATGGCATCGGGCATAGGGCATTGAGAGGTGTGGGAGGTGCCAGAAGCATAAATTTTCTTTCTCCCCACATTCCCCATTTCCGGATGCCGCATATCCAATTGTTTGAAATCATCTAAAAATATAAATATGCTGACTTCAAGTGATTTTAGTGGATTATTTAATGAGCGATTCTTTCGCAACTTTTTACCAGTTCCAGCTACAAATAAACTTAGATTAGGAGTAGGAACGCCAGATTTTCAGTTGCCAGATATCACCAACGGAACTTTAGTAAAATTGTCTGATTACAGAGGTAAGCAACCAGTTTTACTTGCCTTTACTCGCATTTTTACTGAAAAGCAATATTGCCCTTTTTGTTTTCCTCACATCAAAGCTTTAAATGAGAATTACGAGCAATTCAAAAATCGTGGTATAGAAGTTTTGATGATTACTAGCACTGATGAACGGCAGAGTCAAATAGTTGTCAGAGATTTAGGATTGCAAATGCCGTTACTTAGCGATCCTAGTTGCAGAGTCTTTCGTACTTATAATGTAGGGCAATCTCTGGGAGCGCCTTTACCAGCACAGTTTGTATTAGATAAAGAAGGAAAGCTCCGGTATTGGCATTTATTTTCTTTCTTGGATCGTAATGCTAGTGTTGAGACATTATTAGAACAATTCATCGATGGGCACTAAAAATACTTGATGCTCAAGTTTTAAATTTCATTGCAGGGCAGGGAACTAAATTTATGATTTAGTTCCTGCCTAAAATAGGTAATAAAAATAGTTAGCTTTACCGCAAGTAAGCATAACGCAGTATTGTTTACTTGTAGCGATCGCCTGAAGGTGCATGACGACAAATTTGATTATCTTGTTACGCAACATCCCAATTGCATAAACATCACTACAAAGTTTTGGGTGTCCACTAGCTTGTTCGCCCTGACACTACTCCCCACCCCCTACTTTGCTTGTAAGTCGTTTGCCTTGGGCCTTGCGATCGCTTATGCTAAATGTCAGTTTAATTGGCATTACTTTCTGTGGACACAAACCGCGAACCGTTTATTAGTCTGGCACTTTACCACGCCTTTAAATGGTCAGTCGTCAGCCCCATGCTTCACACTTACTTTCGGGGTAAGATTTATGGTGCGGAAAATGTGCCGCGATCGGGGTCAGTGGTGGTGGTGAGTAATCATGCTAGTTACTTTGACCCGCCAATTGTGTCTAATTGTGTATGCCGTCCAGTGGCGTACATGGCGAAGGAAGAATTATTTAATATCCCAGTTTTAGCGCAAGCGATTAAATTGTATGGTGCTTACCCAGTGAGTCGCGGAAGTGCCGATCGCAATGCTATCCGTGCAGCTTTAGAATATTTGAATCACGGTTGGGCCGTTGGTGTTTTCTTGCAAGGTACTCGCACCCCAGATGGCCGAATTACAGAGCCTAAAAGAGGCGCACTACTATTAGCAGCAAAAGCCAAAGCGCCAATATTGCCAGTAAGTGTTTGGGGTACCGAGGCAATTTTAGAAAAAGGCTCGAAAATACCCCGCGCAGTTCCCGTGACGGTGAGAATTGGTAACTTAATTGATGCTCCCAGTTCCAGTAATAAAGAAGAATTGGAGGCTTTGGCACAAAAGTGTACCGCTGTAATTAATCAAATGCATGATTTAGGACGATGAGTTAGAGAAGTGTAAATATCTACTTTAGGGGGGTAGCGATCGCTATTACATTCCTCTAATCTGAAATTCGATTGTATCAGTAGTCTGACTTGAAATTCCAGTAACAGTTTTTCCTAAAGACTTCAATAATCCAAAATCTAAAATCTAAAATCCAAAATTAATATGAGCGGCTTTGAAGCCAAAAATTTCTGGCAACGATTAAACAATCTGGCGTTAGTCCGCTTTTTACTCTTAATTGCTTCTGGATGGGCAATTGTACAGCTTTTAGCTTACTTTGAAACAGTTATAGTTATTTTTACATTCGCCGCTATTTTGGCTTTTTTGCTCAGCTATCCTGTACAATGGCTGCGGCGTTTTTTGCCCCACGGTGTAGCGGTTGCTGTGGTTTTTTTGCTCAGTATTGTAATTATCGGTGGTCTGATAATTACCGTAGGTTTAACGATTTTATCCCAAGGACAACAATTAATCGATAGTATAACTGGGTTTTTAAATTCTTTGTTACCCCTATTAGACAATTTAGAAGACTTTTTACGCAGTCGCAATTTGAATATAGATTTAAGTTTTGTTCAAGAACAACTACGCAATCAAGCTATAACAAGTATTGTTACTAGTTTAGCTATATTACAAGGTTTTTTGACTAATTTCGTAACTTTTATCTTGATTGCAGTCGTAGCTTTTTTTATGTTGTTAGATGGGGACAAACTATGGAATTTTATATTAAAAATAATACCGAAACAACGTCGTGAGAGATTTACTAAGGTCATCAGACGCGCCTTCCTGGGATTTTTTAGAGGTCAGTTTTTATTAAGCTTATTTCTCACCAGTTCAACTTTCTTAGTTTTCTTAATATTACAAGTACCTTTTGCCCTACTATTATCAGTAATTGTTGGTATTGTTGATATCATTCCTGGTATAGGTGCAACATTAGGAATCAGCATCGTAACTTTGGTTGTATTATCTCAAGGTTTTTGGCTAGCATTGAGAGTATTGATAACTTGTATTGTTCTTCAGCAGATACAAGACAACTTAATTGCACCAAGAATTATGCAAGGTGCGTTAAATCTTAATCCTGTAGTAGTATTTTTTGCTTTGTTAGTAGGTGCTAGAGTAGCAGGATTATTGGGTGTTTTTATCTCTATTCCTATAGCTGGAGTAATTGTGTCTTTGTTTGAAATAGAAGAAATGAAATCTGAAGTTTAGTCATTAGTGATTTGTCATGAAGTACGAACTAGTGAATAATATAAGAATGGCTATATAAAAAATAAATCGAAGAATAATGTCTGATTTAAGAGCGGAATTAACAGAAAACTTAGACGAAGCAGAGTGGGAGTGGTTAATTCCTCATGTGCAGCGAGATGCAGTAATTTTGGTAGCGCTTGAGCTAAACTTAGTGGATGTTGGGGTAGCGATCGCAAATGATAATACTCCATCAGTGGAACAATGGATTAATGAAAAATTGATTACCAAACCTACTACAGCACAGCTGGGAGAATGGAATACTGATGTTACGAAGCGATTTAATACTCTCATCGTCCAGCCTTACGTTTTAGTCCAAGAAATTATCGCAGTATAACGAAAATTTTTTAAGCTTCACAACCAGATTTAAAAGTATTTCGCCACCGTTTGACTGAGGTTCGCAACTGCTGTGATAACCATCCATCAAATTGCGAATAAACCGGTAAACGCTCAATCAACTTCCACCCCGCAGGCTGTAAAATTTCTTTCAATACCTGCTCTTGAAGATGAGGATAATCAGGATTAACTTCATCTTTTGGGCTAATTCCGCCTAAGTCTCGCGCACCAGCTTCGACGCAAGCAAGCAACCATCGTCCATCCTTAACTAAATTTGGCGGAATTTGAATTGCAATATCCGCCGATAAAATTTCACGCGCTTTAGCAATTACTTCTGGTAATTGATGGGGGTTGAAAGGCGGTGCATTAAAACTTTGCTGAAACCCTGGACTATGAGGTTGTAAAATTACTTCTTGGATGTGATGGTAACGCTGATGTAATTGAGATATTGCTGCTAATGTTTCCCACCAATCATCAGCAGTTTCCCCAATTCCTAAAAGTAATCCTGTTGTAAAAGGAATCTGTAATTCTCCAGC
This sequence comes from Nostoc sp. ChiSLP01, assembly GCA_034531195.2. Lineage (GTDB taxonomy): Bacteria > Cyanobacteriota > Cyanobacteriia > Cyanobacteriales > Nostocaceae > Nostoc. Next base: position 56,248 of record JAVRBO020000041.1, on the reverse strand, counting down.
CCATTCTAATTGTTGCAGCCTTACTTCTGGTAATTTACTCGGTGCGTGTCGATGTACGCTATTTAATAATGTCGGGGTTAATTGTTCCAGCATCAGCCCCATTGAAACATTTACACGCTTGAGCATTTCCATTTCTGCAAAACTCAAAGGCCCTGCATTAGTATGTGGTAAAAATCCCATTGAAAGCGCTAATTCACACAAATCGTAAATCCGCCGAAACCACGCCTGACGCTTTGGCGAATGGGGATGCACTTCACCACTAAGGATGAGAATTTCACAAACTTTTTCACTTTGAAGTGATTTTAAAATACTTGTTGCATCTGAAATACTTATCCAAGGGCTTTTACCTGGTTCAGTACGAAAGTTACAGTAGCTACAACGATTAAAGCACTCGTAAGTAGGAACAATTGTATAAGCAGGACTATAGGTAACGACACGAGAATTATTAATTGACATTAAAGGTAATTTAATGACTGGAAAGCCAATTATTATAAAGTGTATTTCGTTTTAGCTTAACGCACCACTAGATAATAATAATCTCATCCCAGTTTCAAAGGAGATGAGATTTAATGCTGACAGTTAACAGTCAACAATCAACAGTTAACGTCTTACACTTTTTTGTACATTTCTGGTAATCGCCACCAAGGAAGATGGGGATTTTCGTGATGTTCTTTGTGGTAGCCGAAATGATAACAGGTAAGAAATGATAACCAAACCGGATAGTCAATTGTTTGGGCACAATGGGGTTGAACATAACCCCTGATTGGTTCGCTATGGGGTATGAAAGTACCAAAATAAAATAATTGTAATGAACTTAAAAGTGAGGGAACTACCCAAAATAAAATTAAATTTTCATGGGGTATGTGGAGTATAAGATTTGCAAATTGATAGCTTAAAGTAATGGCAATTATTTGTCCCCAACTCCAGTAATTTATCATAAAGTGGAAATACCAAGCAAAGAAAGTTTTGTGTTTCCCATCATGGAAATCTGGGTCTGTGTGACTTGCTGGATTACGGTGATGTGACCAATGTTTTGCCAATAGTTTGTCATATGGTAAAAGCCCATAAAAAGCCAGGCTCAGTCTCCCAACTAAATGATTAATTTTAGGGTTTTTAGGAAACACTACACCATGCATCGCATCATGAGATGTAATAAATAAACCAGTATATAAAAATGTTTGCCAAGGTATTAAAGCACATAGCATCCAAAATTTTAGTTGAGAGATATCAACTAAAAGTAAGGAAACTAAACTTATAGCCCATACACTAATAATGAAAATAGCAATGAACAGCCCCCTAAAAGCAGATTCATTTTTTAAGAATGGGGTTAGTTTTGTTTGATGATTAAGTGATTGTTCTAACTGGATCACGCTTTTACTCCGCCTAGCATTTAGGTAAAAATTCCTCAAATATAGTCATGACAAAAAACACTAACCACCACCAAGAAAATTATATTAGCGGTCAGTGTTTTGGACTGGACAGTGCTAACACTTTAAAATGATTGCAAAATATTAAGATACATTAAATATTATTACATAGATAACCCCATACCAAAAACTGTTTTTGCTTGGAAGACTAAGTAGATAAGTAACATAGCTAGTTTTGTAGTATTCTTAATCACTCCTACTGCGTGTTTGATATTTTGTAAACAGTCGAAATTTAGACAAGAGTATGGGAAATTACATACAGTATGCCTTGGTCGATACCGTAGCAGTTGATACTCAAAATCAATTGAGCCAGAAAAGGGATCGCCACTAAGCGACCATTCCAAAGCTCAAACTAAGGAGTTAATCCAAGCTTACCTATTGCGGTTTTTGCCATTATATGCGTTGGCTAGATAAAGGGTCATTGTTAATTTTCCTTAAGCAAGTAATTACATTCTTTATGGTACTTACCCATGCATTAACCGCTATCTGTCTTTAGTTTCAAAATATAAACAAGTCTAAAGAATGAGATTTAAGCAAATTCCCGAAATATTTGTCTAACAAAAGTTAAAGAATAGTTTTTAATAAAAATGGCTTGATTAATGATTTTACTAGCAAAAAATTAAGTGGGAAACTTACCAGTTAGCCTTGAAAAATGACTGGTGCTGAAACTATACCTTTTGCCTCTAATACTGCTGCAACTTGTAAAATTAAGGCTTCATTATATGGTGCTGCTATCAATTGCACGCCCAAAGGTAAAGCATTGGGGCGTTGAATTGGTACTGATAAAACAGGTAATCCAATAAAAGATAATGGTTGAGTAAATAACCCCAAATGAGGACGAACCAGAATTTCTTCGCCGTCCAAAATCATCGTTTGTTGGCCAATTAACGGGGCAGAAATTGGTGTAGTTGGGGCAAGAATGATATCGACATTTTGAAATACTTCCCGCACGCGATCGCGATACCATCTTCTAAACCGTTGCGCTTGCAGATACCAACTACTAGGAATTAACGCCCCAGCCAAAAAGCGATCGCGTGTTGCCGGATCGAAATCCTCTGGACGCTTTTGCAACTTATCTAAATGCAGATTTGCACCTTCACTTGCTGTAATCACAAACGCCGCACTACGGGCGCGGTGTACTTCTGGTATGTTTACATACTCAGTTACATCTAAAGCATCAGCAACTTTTTGCAATGCAGCTAAAGCTTCTGGTTGGGCATCTTTGGTGAAATAATCAGCAGCGAGCGCAATTTTGATTGCAGAGATATCTTGCTGTAGAGACGTTACATCTAACGTTTTTACAGGAGGACGCTTGGTGCAAATTGGATCGCGATCGTCTCGGCCTTGCAACACATCAAACACCATTGCAATATCTTGCACCGAACGTGCAAAACATCCAATGTGGTCAAAACTGCCAGAAAATAAAGCCACCCCAGCACGAGACAATCTGCCATAAGTCGGCTTCAAACCAAAAACCCCACACAAAGCCGCTGGAACCCGAATCGAACCATTAGTATCAGAACCCAGCGTCAGCGGCACCAAACCACCAGCCACAGCCGCCGCCGAACCACCAGACGAACCCCCAGCAACTCGCTGTAAGTCATGGGGATTATGAGTAGCGCCATAATGAGAATTTTCCGTTACGAACCCATAGGCGTACTCATCCATATTTAAAGCACCAAGCAGCACCGCACCCGCTTGCTTTAACTTCGCCACTGCGGTTGCGTCTTGGGTTGCTGGTGGGTTTTCTGCATTGATTTTCGACCCCGCCAAAGTCGTTAAACCGGCAATATCAAAGAGATTTTTCACCGCGAAAGGCACACCAGCAAGTATTCCAGGGTCATTACCTTGGGCAATTTCCTTGTCAATGCGTGCAGCATCAGCCAAAGCCGCTTCAGCGGTGATAGTTGTAAAACAGTTGAATTGATGATTCCGCGTTGCTATGCGTGCTAACGCAGCCTTGGTAACATCTACTGCGCTAACATTGCCTTCACGTACAGCAGCTGCTATCGTCATGGCATCGGCTGAATCAAAATTCATGCTGGAATATTTAGGAGATTGCACGTTTAGCTATAGTTTTTGCTAGTTGTAGCAAAATAGTTGTAAGACCTAGATCTAAAATACAAGATATTGACACTGCCCTACTAATCTCACGATGTAGTATGGGCTATGGTTCAAATATTAATGCTACTTCAATTTCTTCAGGTAAAGGAAAATAATTTACGAGATTAGCGATCGCCTTAATTCTCTCAAAATTTGTCACCACCTCATCAAAATACTCATCTGCGATCTCCAAATCCAACAATAACGCCATCTGCTTAACATACTCCTCTACATCAAATTCTCGATCTTCCATCTTTCTTCCTTTGCGCTCTTTGCGTCCTTTGCGGTTCGTTATTCTAAATTTATAACTTCTTGCGGCAACTCAAATAAACCATCTTCCCCAGCTACAAAATCAATCACTCTATACACAGCATCAATATTCAACTCACCATAAATATGAGGAAATAATTCTCCTATTTCTGCCTCCTCATCACGAATCTCAGCATTGACTTTTTCGGAATCAATAAAAAGTAAAACCAAATCTTTTTGATTCTTAAAAAATCTATTTGCCACTTTAACAATTTGTGTTGACCTAGAACAATGAATAAATCCTTCAGAATCGAGCGAATCAGCCCGATAGCTACCTAATTTTTTTGCTTGTTCCCATTGTTGGTATTGAGTAATGTGGAGAATAGTATTCATAATGTAAATTTATTTGACAAATTTAGTAAAAAATCACGCAGAGGCGCAGAGAGTAAGAGTTGATTTTTGGATATTATATTCAGCAACGCTGAATATTAAGCGGCTCTACACATTATTCTTTAAAATCTCACCCAAAAACGCACACAATTTTTTCTCTGCGTCTCTGCGCCTCTGCGTGAGGTAACTACAAATTCGGCGGAAGACAAACATCTGGCGCACACAACCCAACAAACTCCAGCGTTATCACCTCAAAACTATTCAAATCCACACGCCGAATAACATGATTATTAGTATCACTAATATATAGATATAAACCCCAAATACTCAATCCCGAAGGTTCAAAAAACCGAGTGTTTTTACCCTGTCCATCTTCTAAACCAGCAGTACCATCTCCTAAAATTGTTTGACAATTACCGCTAGGACTTACTAATTTAATTTTGTGATTGTAACTATCTGCCACCCAGAGAAAATTCTCTGCATATTCCACTCCCAAACAGTGCTGCAAACGAACATTTTCACCTTGTCCATCAATGTCACCAAAACCAAATAAATCTCCGCTACCACAAACAGTCCGTACTTGGTAAGGTTCTACAATTCCAACACCACGAATGGAACTAACTTCACTGTCAGCAATATATAATTCTTGCCCATTATGAGTAATACCACTTGGTTGAGCAAAGGCAGATTCAGCGAGTGAACCATCAATACACGCTTCTGCACCCATACCAGCATAAGGTTTAACAACGCTTGTTTCTAAATCCATCTGCCAAATTTGATGCGACCCCGCCATTGCAACGAACAAAGAATTTCCCGCTTTCACTAAATCCCAAGGAGAATTCAGCGCAGTTTCTAAACCAGCACCGCCATGAAGTTGAATATTGCGGCTTTGTTCTCCAGTTCCGGCGATAGTTTCTACTACCTGTTGCTGCAAATCAACTCGTCGCACCACATGATTTTCTGTATCAGCAACATAAAGCATTTGATTTTTTGCATCAAATGTCATTCCCTGCGGTGCAAAAAATTGTGCTTCGTCAAAACCACCATCAGTTAAACCAGATTTTCCAGTACCAATTAAATGAAGAATTTCGCCATCAAAGCTACTCATAACTAGGCGATGATGTCCAGAGTCAGCAATAAATAAACCTGCTTCGGTAGCTAGAACTTTACCAGGAAAAGCTAAAGGTGTAATTAATGGTTGGCGTTGTTTTTCTAAAGTCAAGCTAAGTTCTTGAAAATTAATTGTACCTTTGTCACGGTGTTGCTGAATTATGCGTTCAATCAACTCTTCTAAAACGTTACGCTTTCCTTCACCAGAGACAGAACCAATTACATAACCTTCTGGGTCGATAATCATTAAAGTCGGCCAAGCACGCACAGCATACTCTTGCCAAACTCGAAAACCGCTGTCAACTACAACTGGGTGTTCGATATCATAGCGCAAGATAGCTTGGCGGATGTTTTCGGTTTCTTTTTCGTTATCAAATTTGCCAGAATGAACGCCGATAATAGTAAGGCTGTCTTGATATTTTTGTTCTAAATATTTCAGGTCTGGCAGAATATGTAGGCAATTAATACAACAGTATGTCCAAAAGTCTAAAATTACGACTCTACCCTTAAGTTGTTTGAGAGATAGGGGTTTGTCTGTATTCAGCCAAGAATAATTTTGTGGTAATTCTGGCGCTCTTACACGAGGTATCATAAAGTGTTAAGTATAAGGCAGGAGGCAGGAGGCAGAAAGCAGAAGGTAAAAGCCAGTTTTTATCGGGTTTTAAACTTTTGTATTTTACATTTAATTATGCCTACCTATTTATTTGCTAAAGTTTACTCATTAATTTAACTTCAAATTCAACGTAGTCATAATTGCGCTAATAATTAAATATAAAAAATGCAGATGATATCTAAGCTTATCTAAACCTAATATTTTTGTATATTATAGTCAATCTAAGGATTTAGGGTAAATTAATGTATAATTTTTTTAACCAGTACTGACCAAAATTTATGAACACTGTCTATATTTCAGATTTAGACGGTACCTTGCTTGGAAATAATGCAAAACTTTCTTCTTTTAGCAAAGAAGTTTTGAATGAACTCTTACAACAAGGACTACAGTTTACAGTAGCTAGTGCGCGTAGTGTTGTTTCTATGCAAACGATGTTAAAGGGTTTAAATCTTCGTCTTCCAGTTATCGAATTTAATGGTGCTTTCATTTCTGATTTTGATTCTGGCAAACACGAAATTATTAATTTTATTAATCCTGATATAGTTGAAAGTATTTATAAACTGATTTTGGAGTTTCGCTGTGTTCGTTTTGTATCTAGTTTTAATGGTACAGAAGATTGCGTCTATTATAAGGATGTAATCAACGATGGTATGCGTTGGTATCTTAACGATCGCCTAACAAACAAAGACCGCAGATGGCGAACAATCAAAGATTTAACCCATTCTTTTAGCGATCGAGTCGTTTGTCTCACAGTAATTGGTCAAGCACAACAATTGCTCGAACTTGAAACTGCAATTATTGAAATACATGGAGCCAGTGTAGAGACACACTCGATTGAAAATCAATATTCTCCAGGTTGGTACTGGTTAACAATTCACGACTACAAAGCTACGAAAGACCAAGCTATTCAGACTTTGGTAGAAAATTATGGATTAAAAGAAAGTGAAATTGTAGTGTTTGGGGATCAAATTAATGATATCAAAATGTTTAAAACTGCGGATTGTGCCATTGCAGTTGCTAACGCAGACCCCGAAGTTAAACGTTACGCAACATTAGTAATTGGCTCAAACACAGAAGATAGCGTTGTTAAATACATTTTTCAGGATTTTGCTCGAAAGATAGATATTTAATCTGTAAACATGAAACCAGAAAGTTTATGAATAACCAGAAAACTTGGAAATTGTGATTTCAGAACAGGAGGAGATATGAAAACAATTGAAGAACTAAAGATTCGGATTCAGGAACTCAGTAAACAAGCTGTTGAACTCAGACAACAAGCATCTAAGGTGTATTTAACTAACCAGGAACAAGCTAAACAGTTCAGGCAACAGGCCAGGGAAGCTATCAATCGCTGTCAAGTATTGATACAAGAGTTAAAACGCCAACAATTTTAAAGCTAAAAACTGACTAGCGTTGAAAACTTCCAGTTCCTAACTTTCAGTAACCACATAAACTAGAAATGATTTTAGCGGATATCACTTTTGAAAGAACTCGATCGATTAACTACTACAAAATTATCACCTTGGGTGCAACAAGCTAAAACCCAAGCCGAACGAGGGAAAATTGCCGATCGCATTCCCCAATTAGCTTTGGCTAATCCCAATTGGTTTGCAGTTCACATCTGCTGCGAATCAGGAAAAACCATCAGCTTTGGAGATACGGGTTGTGTGTTTCCCCTAATGAGTGTTATTAAAACATTTTCCCTACTTTATCTTTTAGAACATTTAGGAGCAGAAACAGTTTTTAGCTGGGTTGGGGTAGAACCATCAGATGCACCTTTCAATTCTTTAGAACAATTAATTAGCGATCGCGGCCGTCCCCGCAACCCTATGATTAATAGCGGGGCAATTACCCTCGCTGATAAATTACCAGGAAAAGACGCTAGCGATACCTACGGTAGGCTTCGCCAACGCACTATTTTATTTTGTCAATGGTTGAATGAGTTAGCAGGTAGTCAACTGTATTTAGACGAAGCCATGTTGACTTCTGTGAGATTAACACGCTCAAAAGCCAATGTAGCGATCGCTAATTATCTTGCTGAAATCGGACATCTTGAAAATTTGGAAATAGCCCTTGACACCTACGAACAAATATGCTGCCTTTCCGGAAGAGTTGAAGATTTAGCTTTGTTAGGAAAACTTCTAGCTTTAGAAAATAGTTGTATATCTGCACAAAACCGCCAAATTGTCAATGCGGTGATGTTAACTTGTGGACTTTATGAAGCTTCTGCGGAGTTTACAGTTAAGATTGGTCTGCCGATGAAATCAGGCATTGGTGGTGGGCTTGTAGCAATAGTACCAGGTAAAGGGGCGATCGCTTGTTATAGCCCCGCCTTGGATACAGTGGGAAATCCTGTAGCGGGGCTTGTTTTTGTCGAAGCTTTATCGCAAAACTTAGGCTTAAGTATCTTCGGTTAAAAGGCAGTAGGAAAATCTCAATTATTTTAGTTAATTCTCCTTTGCGTCTTTGCACCTTGACCCGATACCAATTCTCTATAAACTTGCACTGAATGATTGGACTTCTTACAGAAGTCGGGAAAAGGCGAAGGGGAAAGGGGGAAAGGTTTGTTATTTTCCCTTTCCCCACCTCTTACAAAAAGAACTTTTGCAAGAGAATTCATGAGTGCAACTCACAAGGAACAATGAAAATGTCTTTTCCTCCTGCCTCCTGCCTCCTGCCTCCTGCCTTATTTTCTAGGCAGGTCTATTGTTCTTCTCTTCCTTGGCGTACTTGGCGTACTTGGCGGTTCGCAATCAAAAAATTGAGTGCATCTTCATGAAGAATTGGTATGAAGCATTCATCACCTTATTTAGCGACTCCCGACGTTGATTCAGGCGTTGGTGTTATCTCTAACTGTGATTCTGGCGATGGCGTAACTGTTTCTGGTGCTGGAGGCTCAATGATTTCTGGTAACGTCGGTGGCGAACTTGGAGATGGCGCAATTATTACTTTTGGCGTCGGCGTATTCGGAGTTCGACGGTTGAAAAATCCGCCAAATCCGCCAAATCTAGGTTTTGCTGGTTCAGGCGCAACTTTTTCAGGTAATGGCGTAGCTTCTGGGGTTGGCGTTACCGTTGGCTGCGGTTCTGGTTGAGTTGCTTGTGGTGTTACTTGTGGGGTTGGCGTTACCGTTGGCTGTGGTTCTGGTTGAGTTGCTTGTGGTGTTACTTGTGGAGTTGGAATTACCGTTGGCTGTGGTTCTGGTTGGGTTTTTGGCGTTGGAGACTCAATAATTTCTGGTAGCGTGGGTGGTGAACTTGGAGATGGTGTAACTGTTGTTTCTGGGGTGGGAGTCTTAGGTGCCCGACGGTTGAAAAATCCGCCAAACCTCGGTTTTGATGGCTCAGGTGCAACCTTTTGTGGTAAAGGCGTTGATTGTGGAGTTGGCGTTACTGTTGGCTGTAGTTCCGGTGCTGGAGACTCGATAATATTTGGTGGTGTTGGCGAAAAGCTAGGAGATGGTACTGTTGGAGGTTGTTCTGGCTTTGTTGGCTGTGTTTTCGATTCCTCTGGGGCTTCAGTTTTAGGAATTGGCTGTATTTCAGGGGTTTTTTCAACAGCAGGTGTAGGTACTAATTTATAATTTGGGTCTACAATGCCACGTACCTCATTTGCTGTGAGTTCTCCTCTGGTAATTCTCGACAGAGTATCTTTACCTTTTGGTTGGTAGTCAATTAGCCTAACTGTGGTATTGAAAGCATTCTTCAGAGGATTTCCTTGATTATCGAGAAATTCGAGTTTTACCCAGTTTTTACCAGGCTTCCAACCTTTGAGGTAAATTGCTTGCCAGCGATCGAAAATAAAGCTTTCACCATTGATTGTGCAACGGATACGCCAATCGCTAAATTCGTCCTTGGAATTTTCTGACCCAACAAGATGCAAAGGAGCATTAGTTAGGTAAAAGTCAAGTAAGATTGGCTCTGCCCCATAACTACTTTGAGGGCGACTGTAGGTGAGCAACGGCAGATTCGGTGCTGGGTTATTGTCGTCAGTTTTAGTAAAGACGTGAAATGTTGTCTGAGCATAAGCGCCTTCATTTTTAAAGCTTTCATGCCAAGGGCGCGAAGCAAAAACGCGCAAAGTATGAGTACCTGGGGACAAGTCTGGTAAAACCAACGGCTGATTCAGATCGTAAACAGGTATATAAGGTTGGTTGTCAAGAATTACGTGTAGATGTGGCCCTAGTTGTAATTGTGGGTCTTTAAATATTGGTAAATCCTTCACCTGAAAGCGGGCTGTGACTTTGTTATCTGAAAAAACTTCATCAGATTTTGGAGTAACAATTGTCACCTGTGGCTGATAAACTTCCAAAATTGGGCGCAATTCTTGGATAACACCAGGAGGGGCAACTTCCGAAAATTCCTTAGAAACTTGAGAAATTTCCCCAGCCTTTTCTTGTTTAACAATAGATATCTCCTGGCTGCCAGCTTTATCACCACAACTGGTTAAGCTACATACCAAAACCAATGTCATCACCCATCTGAGAATCGAAAAACTCCAAGGGAGGAGCTTATCTAAGACCCTTTTCTGCGACGATTTCATGCCTTGCACCCAGAGATCCTCTTCGACATGTCCATAGGGAACTATAGCCCAAAAAGGGGCAGAGGAGCGGAGGAGCAGAGGGGCAGGGGAGTAGAGGAGAAAATTCCTAACTTTTAACTCCTAACTCTCAATGCCCCATGCCCTATGTCCAAACTATATATTTTACGAATTGTTATCCTTTGTAAATTAAATGAAGAATCTATTGACTTTTGGCCAATTAGTTTTGAAGTTCAAAGGCATAAAAGGCAGTTATTTCAGGGATTTTGAATTATTGTTAAAATATCTCCATCAATGTACAAGTGAAGACTTTATAATTCAACGAGAAACAACTCTCCACATGGGTCTTCACTGTGGCTTCAGCAAATCACTGGAGTGTGCGGTAAAACATTACTATGTGGTAATCATGATTCCTCATTCCTTATCAGAGAGGAGGTCGAATGGCAATAAGTCCTCCGGAGCGAGAGGAAAAAAAGGCAAGAGTAATCGTCGATAACGATCCGGTTCCTACCTCATTTGAGAGATGGGCAAAGCCTGGACACTTTGACAGATCTTTAGCCAGAGGTCCAAAAACCACTACATGGATTTGGAACCTTCACGCACTCGCCCACGATTTTGATACACATACAAGCGATTTAGAAGATATCTCCCGGAAGATATTCTCAGCACACTTCGGTCACTTAGCCGTAGTGACAATCTGGCTGAGCGGGATGATATTCCACGGCGCGAAGTTTTCTAACTACGAAGCTTGGCTCAGCGACCCGTTAAACGTCAAGCCAAGTGCCCAAGTCGTTTGGCCCATTGTGGGACAAGACATTTTAAACGGTGATGTTGGCGGTGGTTTCCACGGTATTCAAATCACCTCTGGTTTATTCCAAGTATGGCGTGGCTGGGGTATCACAAACTCCTTCCAGCTTTACTGCACTGCGATCGGTGGCTTGGTATTAGCAGGCTTATTCTTATTTGCTGGCTGGTTCCACTACCACAAACGCGCTCCCAAACTGGAATGGTTCCAGAATGTGGAGTCGATGCTGAATCACCACCTACAAGTATTGTTGGGTTGTGGTTCCTTGGGATGGGCAGGTCACTTAATTCACGTGTCTGCACCGACTAACAAGCTTTTGGATGCGGGGGTAGCCGTTAAAGATATACCCTTGCCCCACGAGTTCATCCTGAACAAAGACTTGTTGACGGAACTGTATCCCGGTTTTGCTGCTGGTTTAGCACCTTTCTTCACCTTGAACTGGGGTCAGTATGCTGACTTCCTCACCTTCAAGGGCGGTCTAAACCCAGTAACAGGCGGCTTGTGGCTGACAGATATTTCCCATCACCACCTAGCGATCGCAGTCCTGTTCATCATTGCTGGTCACCAGTACCGTACCAACTGGGGTATTGGTCACAGCATTAGAGAGATCCTGGAAAACCATAAAGGTCCTTTCACTGGTGAAGGTCACAAAGGTCTCTACGAAAACCTGACCACATCTTGGCACGCTCAGCTGGCAACTAACCTCGCCTTCCTGGGTTCGTTGACCATCATCATCGCTCATCACCAATACGCGATGCCCCCCTATCCATATTTGGCAACTGATTACGCTACACAGTTGTGCATATTCACTCACCATATTTGGATCGGTGGCTTCTTAATCGTTGGTGGAGCAGCTCACGCTGCCATCTTCATGGTGCGCGATTACGATCCAGTTGTGAATCAAAACAACTTGCTCGATCGGGTGATTCGTCACAGAGATGCGATCATTTCTCACCTGAACTGGGTGTGTATTTTCCTTGGCTTCCACAGCTTTGGACTTTACATTCACAACGACACGATGCGTGCATTGGGTCGTCCCCAAGACATGTTCTCTGATACGGCAATTCAATTGCAGCCAGTATTTGCCCAGTGGGTACAAAATATCCACGCTTTGGCTCCTGGATCGACTGCACCCAACGCCCTAGAACCAGTTAGCTATGTCTTTGGCGGCGGTATATTGGCTGTTGGCGGCAAGGTGGCAGCTGCGCCCATCGCTTTGGGTACAGCAGACTTCCTAATTCACCACATTCACGCCTTCACCATTCACGTCACCGTCCTAATCCTGCTCAAAGGTGTGCTGTTTGCCCGTAGCTCTCGTCTGATTCCAGACAAAGCAAACCTGGGCTTCCGCTTCCCCTGTGACGGCCCTGGTCGTGGCGGTACTTGTCAAGTATCTGGTTGGGATCACGTATTCCTGGGACTGTTCTGGATGTATAACTCCCTATCCATTGTAATTTTCCACTTCAGCTGGAAGATGCAATCAGATGTCTGGGGAACGGTAGATCCAGATGGTACTGTGACTCACATCACTGGTGGTAACTTTGCTCAAAGCGCCATCACGATCAATGGTTGGTTGCGTGATTTCTTGTGGGCACAAGCGACACAAGTCATCAACTCCTACGGCAGTGCGCTATCTGCTTATGGACTCATGTTCTTAGGCGCTCACTTTGTTTGGGCATTCAGCTTAATGTTCCTGTTCAGTGGTCGTGGCTACTGGCAAGAATTAATTGAGTCCATCGTTTGGGCGCATAATAAACTGAGAGTAGCACCATCAATTCAGCCCCGCGCTCTGAGCATTATTCAGGGTCGTGCGGTAGGGGTAGCTCACTACCTATTAGGTGGAATTGCTACTACTTGGGCATTCTTTCATGCACACATCCTTTCAGTAGGGTAGCAATCAGTTTTTTAGAGTTAGGAGTTAGGAGTTATGGAGTTAGAAGTTAGAAGTTAGGAGTTAGGAGTTAAAAGTTAGGAGTTTAGGAATAAATATTTAAAGCTCATAACAGTAAACTCATAACTCACAACTATCAACTCATAACTCATAACTCTCAACTCATAACTGCCAAAGCTGATACTTGATGGCTAAAGGTCAGAGGAATTATTAAACCTATGGCAACAAAATTTCCAAAATTTAGCCAGGATCTCGCACAGGACCCGACTACTCGTCGGATATGGTATGCGATCGCCACAGGCAACGATTTTGAAACCCACGATGGCATGACAGAGGAAAATCTTTACCAAAAGATTTTCGCTACTCACTTCGGCCACTTGGCAATCATCTTCTTGTGGGCATCCAGCCTCCTGTTCCATGTAGCCTGGCAAGGTAACTTTGAACAGTGGATCAAAGATCCCCTTCATATCCGTCCCATTGCCCATGCGATTTGGGACCCCCACTTCGGCAAACCAGCGGTCGAAGCTTTCACCCAAGCTGGTGCTAGCAATCCAGTAAACATTACCTACTCTGGTTTGTACCACTGGTGGTACACAATCGGTATGCGGACAAATACTGAACTGTACAACGGTTCTGTATTCCTGTTGATCTTCGCAGCTGTATTGTTGTTCGCTGGTTGGCTGCACTTGCAACCCAAGTTCCGTCCTAGCTTGGCATGGTTTAAGAGCGCCGAACACCGCCTAAACCACCACCTAGCAGGTCTGTTTGGTGTTAGTTCTTTGGCATGGGCTGGTCACTTAATTCACGTTGCTGTCCCCGAAGCTCGCGGACAGCACGTAGGTTGGGATAACTTCCTCAACACCCCACCCCACCCAGCAGGTTTAACACCCTTCTTTACAGGTAACTGGGGCGTTTACGCTCAAAACCCTGACACACCTGGACATGTATTTGGCACATCCCAAGGTGCAGGAACAGCAATTCTGACTTTCTTGGGTGGCTTCCATCCCCAGACAGAAGCTTTGTGGCTGACTGACATCGCTCATCACCACTTGGCGATCGCTGTTATCTTCATTGTTGCCGGTCACATGTACCGGACTAACTTCGGAATTGGTCACAGCATCAAAGAAATGCTGAACTCCAAAGCCGGTTTAGTACCCGGAACCAAGAGTGAAGGTCAGTTTAACTTGCCTCACCAAGGTATTTATGACACTTACAACAACTCCCTGCACTTCCAGTTAGGATTTCACCTAGCAGCCTTAGGTGTAATCACCTCCTTGGTAGCGCAGCACATGTACTCCATGCCTCCTTACGCATTTATTGCTAAGGACTATACAACTCAGGCAGCGTTGTACACGCATCACCAGTATATTGCTGGCTTCCTGATGCTGGGTGCTTTCGCTCACGGTGCAATCTTCTGGGTACGTGACTACGATCCAGAACAAAATAAAGGTAACGTTCTTGACCGCGTGTTGAAGCATAAAGAAGCGATTATCTCCCACCTCAGCTGGGTATCCCTTTTCTTAGGCTTCCACACCCTGGGCTTGTACGTACACAATGATGTAGTAGTTGCTTTCGGTACTCCTGAAAAGCAAATCCTCATCGAGCCAGTGTTTGCTCAGTTCGTCCAAGCTGCTAACGGTAAGGTACTGTACGGTTTAGATACCTTGTTATCTAACCCAGACAGTGTTGCTTACACAGCATGGCCCAACTACGCTAACGTTTGGTTACCAGGCTGGCTAGATGCCATCAACGCTGGTACAAACTCTCTGTTCTTAACAATAGGCCCTGGCGACTTCTTGGTACACCATGCGATCGCCTTAGGTCTGCACACCACCACCTTGATTTTGGTCAAAGGTGCTTTGGATGCCCGTGGTTCTAAGCTGATGCCCGATAAAAAGGACTTCGGCTATGCCTTCCCTTGCGACGGCCCCGGTCGTGGCGGTACTTGCGATATCTCAGCTTGGGATTCCTTCTACCTAGCTGCGTTCTGGATGCTCAACACCATCGGTTGGTTAACCTTCTACTGGCACTGGAAACATCTCGGTATTTGGCAAGGTAACGTTGCTCAGTTCAATGAGAACTCTACATACCTCATGGGCTGGTTCCGCGATTACCTGTGGGCAAACTCCGCTCAGTTGATTAACGGCTACAACCCCTACGGCGTGAATAACCTGTCTGTCTGGGCTTGGATGTTCCTATTCGGACACCTAGTTTGGGCTACTGGCTTCATGTTCTTGATCTCTTGGAGAGGTTACTGGCAAGAGTTGATCGAAACCCTTGTTTGGGCACACGAACGTACTCCTCTAGCTAACTTAGTTCGCTGGAAAGACAAGCCCGTTGCTCTGTCCATCGTTCAAGCTCGCGTAGTTGGTCTAGCTCACTTTGCAGTCGGTTACGTTGTAACTTACGCCGCATTCTTGATTGCTTCTACTGCTGGTAAGTTCGGTTGATCTAGCTACTAGTTTGTAGATAAGTAATAAAAATCCCCTGCCGCAAGGTGGGGGATTTTTTGTAAAATTGATTAAATTTAAAATTACAGTAATAGAAGTTAAAAATACTATAAAAATAAGTGGAAATAAAGTGCAATTTCAACAAAAACCTATTCTCAAAGAAAGTTGGTGGCTGATGTGGTGTAGTTTTCCTAACTTAAATTGGGCAAGGTTAAGAACTTACGATGATTTCTCCGCTGAGATATTAGATTGTGATGGTTCTAAATACACATTTTCTAATTAAGAAGAAGCGCGTTACTTCTTAATGGAGGATGAATATACACAATTTGAATCACTTGACCAAGAAGATGAACAAGAACTTGGTATCCCGTTGTGTTTCATACAGATACCGGAAGGAAAAAACGAAAACGAATTAATAGAAAAAATGTATGTAAAACAAACCGGAATACGAAATGAACACTAAACTTGTTGAATCACTGTTGCAAGTTATTCTATCTTTCTCTGATGAAGAGCGATCGCTATTGGGAGAAAAACTATTTTTCGATTTATCAGAGCCTTCAAGCAGTAACTTTCTTAACGATTAACCAGACATATACTCACTAACAGATGGAGAACCTATCTAAAAAGAAAGCGATCGCCTAAAATTAACTTAGTGATAAGCAGCAATATGGAAGAACTCCAAATCTCAGAAATAGAAGCTACCTTTACAGGACTTGTTAACCAATGGCGTGAAGAAACTCGCGGCATATCATCTACTAATCAAATGTCAATGCACCCTGCATACCAGCAAATTATTGGTATGGGAAAACCTGTAATCCCACTTTTACTTAGGGAACTGGAAAATAAATCTGGACATTGGTTTTGGGCATTAAAATCTATCAGCAGAGAAGATCCTGTACCTCCAGAATATAGGGGAAAGGTAAAGGAAATGACTAAAGCTTGGTTGGAGTGGGGTAAGCAAAGAGGCTACAGGTGGTAAGTAATAACGCTTGGGTTAAATTTGTCAGAGAAAAAATTGAGCGTGATTATCCTAACCTCCCTATCTATGGATACGAACTTACGAGTCCAGATACCATTGATTACAATTGTGTTGCTTGGGCAGCAGAGGATGATGAAACATGGTGGTGGCCAGATAGCCAAAATCAATTTTATTGGCCATTGAGTATTCCCAGAGAGGAAACTATAGAGGCTTTTCAACAAGCATTTGAAACACTTGGTTATGAAGTCTGTCAAGGTGATGCTTTAGAAGAAGGATTTCAAAAAATAGCTATATATACTAATTCCAATAAAGTACCAACCCATGTTGCTAGACAACTACCTACTGGTAAATGGACAAGTAAGCTTGGATCGCTTGAAGACATAGAGCATAATAATCTACAAGGACTCACTGGAAATCCTGGTTATGGTGAGGTTGCCTGTATTATGAAAAAACGAATTCCAGTATAAAAATATTCAGCAGTAATCTCAATTATTATCTGGTTATAACGCTCGAATTGTTTGGCAGCAAGTTTGTGCTGAGGAACCCCTCAAAGACTGTCTTGCAGTGGCAGACGAAATACAGACGCGAATCCGGCGATCGCAGTGATACTATGTATGGAAAATCAGAGGAGTTACCAAGTGTCTGTTCCCGAAATTACCGAAAAGCTATTAGCAGCAAAACAAGAGAAAGGATTAAGCTTTGGCGATTTAGAGAAAATTCTTGGACGCGATGAAATATGGATTGCTGCTGTAATCTACCGTCAAGCTAGTGCTTCCCCAGAAGAAGCCAAGTTACTAGTCGAAGCATTAGGATTAGGCCCAATTTATATTAACGAGTTGACAGAATACCCTGTCAAAGGATTAGGCCCAGTTGTACCAACTGACCCACTAATTTATCGTTTCTACGAAATTATGCAGGTGTACGGATTCCCCATTAAAGCCGTGATTCACGACAAATTCGGCGATGGGATTATGAGCGCCATCGACTTTACTTTAGATGTCGAAAAAGAAGCAGACCCCAAAGGCGATCGCGTTAAAATCATTATGTCTGGTAAATTTCTACCATACAAAAAATGGTAGTGTTTCAATAACATCAAAACAAGTTATAACTATAAAACTGAGATAACTTGATAAATCTTGCAAGAAGAACCAATCACGCCAGCAAAAGAAATAATTTTTACTCCCTATTATATCCAGCAAAACGGAGCAGCATATTTAGGTGATAGCCTGAAACTAATTAAATTCATTGACGATAATAGTATTAATTTAATTCTTACCTCACCGCCATTTGCTCTCACGCGTAAAAAAGAATATGGGAATGAAACTGCTGAAAAATATATCGAGTGGTTTCTGCCTTTTGCCTGTGAATTCAAAAGAGTGCTGGCAGATAATGGCTCATTTGTAGTGGATTTAGGTGGTGCTTACTTACCTGGTAATCCCGTGCGGAGTATCTATCAATACGAACTTTTAGTTAGATTATGTAAGGAAGTAGGCTTCTTTCTAGCTCAAGAATTCTATCACTATAATCCGGCTCGACTGCCAACCCCTGCTGAATGGGTGACAATCAGGCGCATTCGTGTCAAAGATTCAGTAAATACAGTTTGGTGGCTGTCCAAAACACCAAATCCTAAAGCAGATAATAGAAAAGTTTTAAAACCATATAGCCAAAGTATGAAGCAATTACTTAAAAATGGCTATCAGGCTAAAATACGTCCTAGCGGACATGATATTTCTGACAAATTTCAAAAAGATAATCAAGGCGCAATCCCGCCAAATTTGCTTGAAATTGCGAATACTGAATCAAATAGCGTTTATTTACGACGCTGCAAAACAGCAGAAATCAGACCTCATCCAGCACGTTTTCCTCAAGGATTCGCAGAGTTTTTCATTAAATTTTTAACAGATGAAGGTGATATAGTTTTAGACCCATTTGCAGGTTCTAACACAACTGGCTTTGTTGCTCAGATTCTCCAACGCCGATGGATTTCTTTTGAAATTAATGAGGATTATGTAATGGGAAGTCGTTATCGTTTTACTCAAGATTCAGATTATCCCAAAAGCGACGAATGAAAAGTTAAGAGTTAAAGTTAATAACTCTTAAATAATAGCTACTCACTTAAATTTCTCCATTCACTTGCATTTGATGAACTCGATCTGCCAACTCTTGACGACCTTGGTCATCTAGTTTATCAATCGCTAACATACCCATAAGAATAACTTCTTTCAGGGTTAAACGTGTCGAATGTGCCTGTTTTTGCACAATCTCCTTAATAATGGGACTAACACCAATCGCTGTACTAGCTCTAGCCACGGAAGAAACAACACTAATGATTCAGCCTAAATCTTAGCACTTTCAATGAAGTTATTCTCTATAGTTAAAACTTAATTTAAATGTGTTTCAACTCATACTTCTACGAGCAAACATAAATTTCAAATTCTGTACATAGAGAACTACAACAGAAGTATACAGTATTATCCTACTCTCAGAAAATTTTCGTCAGATCTGCGATCGCAACATCAAACCTAAAAACTAACTTTTGAATAAATTAAATTATTGTCATACGAAAGTTACAAGTATACTCTTTGACAAAGCCATTGCTCAGTCCATTATCTTAAATCACTGAGGGTATCAATCGTTTGGAGCGAGTTCTTGAAGTTTCAGTATCCTTCACTGAAACTGGGTGATTGACATATTAAGTAGAATGGCGCAAAAAAATCGAAGTATGTAACGGAAAGTAAACTTGCTTCCGCTCTTTCTTCTGCCTGGCCACTGAATTTCGACTTCTCTAGGAGACGCTACGCGCAGCATTTCGTAGAGAAGTGCTGTCTCCTGCCTTGTCATAACAACAATTTTCAACAACGACCTAGCTTATGCCAACACCATTGACAGGTAACTTTTAAGCTATTCTTCTAAAATTTCCACTAACTCCTCAATGGTCACCTCAAAGGTGCGAGCCAATTTGTGAATCGCAGTAAAGTCAACTGTTGTCATTGCTGGACGACGAGCATAACTTCTAACTGTGCTGTAAATTACCCCAGAACGGTCAGAAACTTCCTTGAGTGTCCATCCTTTCTCTTGTGCTAGTTCTCGAATCTTCAATCTCACTAATCCCATATTCCATAACTGATGCATTTGCATCGCTGAATTTCATATGAGAAATCAAAAGGCGTACAAGTTTTGCGTCTTGTAGTCAGACATCGCCTCTTGGTTAATCAAACTGTCATACGTTCGCAAACTGAACGCATGAGAATATCGCCACAGCTTACTGAAATCTAGAAACCTGAAATCAAATGCTTATTCCGTATATTAGCAACATCAAAAGCAAAAACCTCTATCCTGAGATTGTCAAAAATCATCTACCAATCACTAAGTTTGCAGCCACTGGCAATATTTGTCACAACCAAATTGTGGCAAGTCATCCCTTGGTGAAAATTGAGTAAAACTATTCGCACAAACCCGACTCATCTACCACCGAGAAAACCCTACTTTAAAGAGATCGTAAATTGTCCAATATAATCTCGCAAACACGCTTTACAGAAATATACAGTGTAAATAAGAATAATAATTTAACCTAAGTAAAATTATCCTGAATACAGCCAGCTAATGCTGTCATAGGAAAAAGCAGTGAGTAGAGGAGAGACAAAGCGATGAGGGATCCTTATCTGTTGGCAGCAGGCTTGTTAACAGGATTGGCAATACCAGCATCGGCTCTTCCGCACCTGTCGATTGTCTTGCCGCAAAATTCTAGATTTATTTGGGATTTAAAACAAGGTTCCCCGGCAATAGTCAGTACACAAATTATCAACAGCGTCGATTTTTCCTTACCGGAACTCAGCGGACAAGTCCTGCAACCCTTAGAAATTTCGCAGCCAACAGCAGGCGAGCAAAACATCAAGAGTATTGATTCCTCATCACCAGAACTCAGTAGCCAGGGATTACCTGCTCCCACAACAGAGCCAGCATCATCACTCAACTCCAGTGCCCAAGCAGCTACTATTTCACTGACATCTGGCAATCAACTTTATTACCAAAGATTGGCAGCTCTGAAAACGGGACAGATTTATACACGGGGCGATAGTGAAAATTTGCGATCGCTGTGGGAGTCAATCAAGAAGCGTCAACTAACTTATGAAGACTGGAAAAGCCTACTAGCTTTAGAAGCAAGAGCCATTGCTCAAGGTCAAGGTACAAATCACCTGAGCATTTTAGTTGGTGATTCGCTAAGTATGTGGTTTCCCAGAGAAAAATTACCTAGTGGGAAATTATGGCTCAATCAAGGCATATCTGGAGATACTTCCGCAGGCGTTTTAAAAAGACTGGGAGCATTTTCAGCAACTCGGCCGGATGTAATTTACATAATGGCTGGGATTAACGACTTACGAAAAGGCGATAGCGATCGCGCAATTTTGAGTAATTATCGTCGAATTGTCCGCCGCTTACGACAAAATCACCCCAAAACTCAAATTATTGTTCAATCAATTTTGCCAACTCGCTTACCAAAGCTCTCCAATAGCCACATTCGTAAAATTAACGCCCAACTAGCTCAAATTGCCAAAGAAGAAGGCGCGAATTATCTCAATATTTATAGTTGGTTTTCAGATATGGAAGGCAATTTACGCCAAGAATTAACCACAGACGGCTTGCATCTTTCCCAAGAAGGGTATGATGTGTGGCAATCGGCACTTCAGCAGATAGAATACAAGTTGACTCAACGCCAGAATTGAGCGATCGCTTCTTTCCCAGAGGCGCTCCATTGGTGGCGATCGTTGTTATGTTTTATGTAATAGGACTTACACACCCTCTACGAATCCTTCTCTACTAGAAATTAAGCGAAGTTGGTGATTTTTGCGTAAGTCCTGATGTAATTGCAACCGTGTCTAAAAGCTAAAAAATCCTACACTTTAAGGCCCGCAACTTCCCGATTTAAAACTTGATTCAACTTACCACTACGATACCCTTCTAAATCCAAGGTTACGTAAATAAATCCAAAATCTTGAAATGCATTAACTAATATTTGTAAATCAGTCTTTAACACAAACTCTTTAATTTGTTCTGGTAGTAATTCAATACGTGCCGTATCGCCTTCGGATCGCACTCGTAAATTGTGCCAACCCAGCTTTCTTAAGAAAATTTCGGCTCTACCAACTCGTTGCAACTTAGCTACAGTAATTTCTTCACCGTAGGGAAAGCGAGAACTCAAACAAGGTTGAGCAGGTTTATCCCACCAAGGTAAATTCAGTTGTTGCGAAAGTTGCCGGACTTCAACTTTAGTGACACCCACTTCTGCTAAAGGCGATCGCGCACCTCTTTCTTTTGCCGCTTGAATTCCTGGGCGATAATCATGCAAATCATCGGCATTCACCCCATCGACTACATACGGATAACCCAACTCTAAAGCCAAAGGTTTGAGAGTGTCGTGCAATTCACTTTTGCAAAAATAACAACGGTTTACTGGGTTAGAGGTGTAATTGGCGTTCTCCATCTCATGAGTTTGAACGATTTGATGACGAATCCCAATAGTTGCAGCTTGAATTTTGGCGTCTTCTAACTCTTCTGGCAACAGCGAAGGAGAAACAGCAGTCACAGCCAAAGCGCGATCGCCCAACACATCATAAGCAATTTTGGCAACCAAAGTGCTATCAACGCCGCCAGAGTAGGCAATTAACGCCTGCTCCATTTCTTGAAATAAAGCTCTTAATTGCTCCAATTTTTCTGTCAGCATCATTCATCAACCCCGCCATAACCTGATAGCACCCAATAGATCCTATTGTAGTCATTAGTCAAAAGCCTTTGGGTATGGGAAAAGGGAAAAGGGTAAGGGGTAAAAGAGAAGAGACAGAGAATAATTACCGAATATATTTTCTTGTTTCCTTTTCCCTTTCCCCTTTTCCCCTTACCCTTAGCGAAGCCATCTCCCTACTCCCCATCAATGGAGTTTGGTACTTTACTATACTTAGCTACCAAGCTGGCTAAAAGCGGTAAATCAATTGGTTTAGAAATATAATCGTTTACTCCAGCGGCAAGACAAGTTTCGCGATCGCCTTTCATCGCCATTGCCGTTTGGGCAATCACTGGAATGTTCTGATACTGGGGATTTTCTCGTAGTTGCTGCACCAACTCCAGACCATTTCCATCTGGCAGGTAAACGTCCATTAAAATTACTGCTGGCTGTTGCTGTGTTAAGGCTTCCCACATTTTTGCAGCACTCTTAGCCCAAGCTACTTTATATCCCAATTTAGATAGATAAATTTGCATCAAATCGCCGTTGGGTAAGTCATTTTCCACTAACAATATGTGAGGAGACGAACTAGGAATAACGGGCAAAGCAGATAAAGAACATTTTACTTCCCCTGCTTCCCCTGCCTCCCCTGCCTCCCCTGCTTCCTCTGCCTGCCTTGCTTCCTTCACGGGAAGCACCAGGGTAAAACGCGAACCCCGATTTAGCTCAGATTCCACTTTCACCGAACCACCGTGAATTTCAGCGAGTTTGCGAGTCACTGTTAAACCCAAACCAGTACCTTCAACACCTGCTACAGCGTTAGCAATTTGGAAATAGGGATGAAACAATAGAGCTTGGTCTTCTGGGGATATACCAGTGCCAGTATCCCAAACTGTAAAATGCACAAATTCTCCTTCGCTAGCAACCCGTAACCCAACACTGCCTTTGCTAGTGAACTTTAAAGCATTGAAGAGTAAATTCAACAGCATTTGCTTGAGTCGTAAGGGATCGGCTACTAAAGTTGCGGTATCGGGTTCGAGTTCTAGGACTAATTTCAAACCTTTATTAGCGGCTTTTTCCTTCACCAGTGCTAAAACATTGCTACACAGCAGTGGCAAATCTATTGTTTCCCACTGCACTTCTAGTTGATTGGCTTCAATTTTAGAGAGATCTAAAATATCATTAATCAGAGCTAGCAAGTGCTTGCCGCTAGACTGAATGATATTTAAATACTCTTGCTGACGTTCTTTACTAGGTTCGTAGCCTTGAGCTAACAGCAAGTGGGTAAACCCGATAATCGAACTTAGCGGTGTGCGAATTTCGTGACTGGTGTTTGCCAAAAACTGATTTTTGAGTTGATTAGTGCGCTCCAATTCTTGATTAGAGATACTTAGCTGTTCGTATCGTTGCTGCCAAGATAGAATGTGCCTCAGTTGTAGCAAAGCTGTATTACACTGCTTCGCGGATCTGGCCATGAATTGCGATCTCAGTTGAGCTTGCGAGGCAATGAGTGGCTCAGAATCAGGCCCTAGCGCTGCTGTGGCGATAACTAGCCAGCCGATGACGCCACCAGAATCATCAGTTAACCGCCAAGCATTCGGTATTTGTTGATTCTCAAGCTGCTGCAAATCTTTGATATCTATGGTCTGTTGCAATCTCAATGGCAGCTTTTTTTCTGCTGTCACCGTTACTTCCAACAGTGGAGCTTGTGAGCCGGAAAATGGGGAACGAGAAACATACCTAACTGTAGCAAAAGTCTGGCGTGGCTCAAGCAGAGCCACACCTATGGCAAACTGCACGAACGCCACATGACTGTTGTCCACAGCAGTGTTAATCTCGTCGATGACAGTTTGGAAAATTTCTGCTTCTGCGGCTAGCGACTGTGAGACAGTATTACAAGCACAAAGCAGGCGATCGTTAAGGCGACTTTGCAACTGGTTTAAACTTTTCTCCAGCCACAAATCGGCGCGAACTTGTTGAGTTGTTGTCAAAAGTTTTGGCGTTGCATCTATCTGTGAGTTCTGTTCTGGTAAGCTTGAATACTGCTGCATGGTCAACTAGACCGCTGAACAAGTTGAGCTTTGCATAAAAATCCGAATAGGATTCTATGTTATGTGGGCGGGCAATCCTTTTTTATTTATAAACCATAACTTATGGTGTCGGGTTTAGCACCTAAACCTAAAAAAATAATTGTACAAAGGAATGATTTCAAAATTTTTTCTAGCAAATTCAGACTATGGATCTACAATTCGCCCAGCTAATCGTCAACGGAATTGCAGTGGGGAGTATTATTGCTCTAGCCGCAGTTGGACTCACACTCACCTATGGAATTTTACGTTTATCTAACTTTGCTCATGGTGACTTTCTCACTTTAGGAGCCTACCTCACTTGGCTAATCAACACTGTTGGAGTAAATATTTGGCTGTCCGCGATCCTCGCAGCAGTAGCAACAGTAGCAGCAATGCTGTTATCAGAAAAGTTACTCTGGTCAAGAATGCGCTCGATTCGTGCTACTTCCACCACGCTGATTATTATTTCTATCGGACTTGCCTTATTTATTCGGAATGGAATTATTTTTATTTGGGGTGGCAAAAATCAAAATTATGATTTAGCCGTTACTCCAGCTTTAGATATTTTCGGCTTGAAAGTACCGCAAAATCAATTATTCGTATTGGGGTTGGCAGTGCTAGCAATTTTAGGGCTGCACTATCTCTTGCAAAACACCAAAATTGGTAAAGCTATGCGAGCAGTTGCTGACGATCTAGACTTAGCCAGGGTATCAGGTATTAATGTTGACCGAGTAATTTTCTGGACTTGGCTAATTGCTGGCACTCTTACATCCTTGGGTGGCAGTATGTATGGTTTAATTACAGCTGTGCGTCCGAATATGGGATGGTTTTTAATTTTACCGTTATTTGCCTCAGTGATTTTGGGAGGAATTGGCAACCCCTACGGTGCGATCGCCGCAGCTTTTATCATTGGCATTGTCCAAGAAATCAGCACTCCTTGGCTGGGTTCTCAATATAAACAAGGTGTAGCACTGTTGATTATGATTTTGGTGCTACTCATACGTCCCAAAGGTTTATTTAAAGGCACGATTTGAGCAGCACCTATCCACTTCTAACTACTCAATAATGTGGAAATACCAGGCTGCTACCAAGAAATTGATAGCTAACAAGAACAGTGCCCAGCCTGTGCGAAAGGCGTAGGGAGGTTTAGCTCCACTGTCGGCAACTGGTAAATCTCTGTTTTTAGCAGTCATAATGCGATTCTCCTAATGTCAGGACTTTTTAAGAAATACCAAATTATGTGTACCAATCCCCCAAATTCTTTAGAAATATTTGAAGTTGGGTATTGGGTATGGGGCAAGCAGGGAGTGTGGGAGGTGTGGGAAGAGAGGGAGGTGTGGGAGGATGGGGCAAGCTCATTAGGTGTGGCAGGTGTGGGACGATGGAGAAGAAATCTTTCCCCCCACACTCCCCACACTCCGCACACTTCCCTATCCCCTCATCTCCCCTGCTCCCCCTGCTTCACTCCTCTCCCGCATGGTAGGAACTACGAACTAAAGGCCCGGAACGAACGTGGCTAAATCCCATTTCTCGTGCTGTGGAGCCGAGTTGCTCGAATTCCTCTGGAGTCCAATATTTTTGAACTGGTAGATGCTCTAAAGAAGGGCGCATATACTGGCCGATAGTCAAGCGATCGCACCCCACAGCCCTTAAATCAGCCATTGCTTGGACGACTTCATCGGTGGTTTCTCCGTGTCCCAGCATCAAACCTGATTTAGTGGGAATTGTCGAATCTAGTTCTTTGACTATAGCCAACACTCGCAGCGAGCGATCGTACTTGGCTCCCCGACGCACTGGCCCCGTTAAGCGTTGCACTGTCTCAATGTTGTGGTTGAAACAAGCCACTTTGGCTTCGACAATCGTAGCTATGCGCTGGCGTTGACCCGACTCCCCAACGCCACTTGCTCCACTTGGGGAAACCCCAAGATCGCAGTGGCTCCTCCCTGCACCACCCCAAAAATCTGGCGTTAGGACTTCAATTTGAGTTTCTGGGTTCAATTGACGAATAGCGGCGATCGTCTTCACAAAATGCCCAGCACCCTGGTCTGGCAAATCATCACGGGCTACAGAAGTCAACACCACATAATGTAATCCTAACAGTTGCACCGCTTGGGCTACCTTTTGCGGTTCCTCTAAATCAATAGGCATCGGTGCATGACCTTTATCTACTTGACAGAAAGCACAAGAGCGCGTGCAGGTAGGCCCCATCAGTAAAAAAGTTGCGGTTTTTTGGGCGTAGCACTCTCCTCGATTGGGACAGCGCCCTTCTTCGCAAATCGTGTGAATTTGCCGCTGTTTAATAATGCGTTGTACGGTAGAGATTTCGCTGGCTTTGCCAATAGGGCGACGTAGCCAGCTAGGCATTGCCATAATTTCAGACTTGAGTTCGGCTTGTTGTGACGAAATCATCCAAAAATCTCCGGGAGTATCAAAACGGCGTATCTTTGTAAGATGCAAAGGTAGGGTGACGCAAAAAAAGAACTCTTTGTGTGCGCCTGTCCTTGATGCTCTAGATTAGGGCTAAAGCTTTAAATATCACAATGACACAAATTCAAAAGAAGACAAGCAAAAGTTTTGCAAAATACGTCTAGCAATGTCATTTATACCGAAATATACTATCCCCCAATTCATAGATATTTTGTATATAGTGGGAGAATTCTCAAGGACAATCGGCAAAACCGCTATTTACACTTAAAGTTTCTGTTAGAGCAAACAGTCGTGGCAAGCAATAAAATTTTAGTTATCGATGACACTACAGTTGTCAGGGTAAAAGTACGAGAAATGTTGCCTCCAGGCAATTTTGAAGTACTGGAAGCAAAAGACGGTGTGGAAGGACTAAATTTCATCCTTCAGGAAAAACTCAGCTTGATTATGCTGGATTTTCTACTGCCTAAAATGAGTGGTTGGGAAGTTTTCCAGCAAGTTCAAGCTCATCCGGAGTTAAGAAAAATTCCTTTGGTGATCATGTCCGGTCGCAAAGAAGAGGTGACCGAAAAAATTCCAGAACCCTTTGAATATTTTGAATTTCTGGGCAAGCCTTTCGATCAAAAGCAACTAATTGGCGCAATTAAGTTAGCTATGACAAAAGCGAAGCTGCCACGCCCAGAGCTAGTTGCAGTGGGAGCAGGTGCCGCTAAGAATGGTACTGTTACAACCTCTAGTGTCACAAGTGCTACGGTAGCAACTTCTAATGAGCAAAATACCTTAATAACAACCCCACCTGCCGCAAATGCTACAATACCAACCTCTAGTTCTCCAGGAGTCTCCCAGGCGGAAATTGAGGCGTTGAACGATAAAATTACCAAAATGCAAGCAGAAATAGAGGGCTTAAAGAAACAGCTAACTCAAGTTGTGACTTTTATTAAACAAAAAATCAAATAAGCTAAAACACATTTAAATTGCATAACTACTTCATTTGGCTGTTCTCTGTCATTAGTCATTGATTATTTGCTTTGTACGAAAGACAAATGACGGCCTCAACTAGAGAATACGCAACTTGGAAAGAAATTAGCTTAAAATTTGCGATCGCTATTATCCTCTGCACCTTCAATTACGAATTAATAATTACTAATTACTTGGTCAGGGTGAGAGGATATTATTAACCTCATTTGCTAGTCTAGCAAACCATCCCTAGACCCATTAAACCTACCGTAGTGTACTTTCGAGTTCAAGATTACGGTAGGCTTTTTGTTATTTTTGCTGATTGATGGCAAGACAAAATAGACGTTTTAGCCTAATAGATAATCTGCAAAAATAAACTAGAAAAAATTCAAATATAATTGATAGTTTAATAATTTTTTAAAAAAATATTCGCAAAATCATAACAATAAAAAACTTTATAAAAAATTAAAACTTTTAGTACTAATTAAACAATAAATTTTACTATTCACTGATAACGGTAGTCTGGAGGGGGGAATACTAGGCCATAGAAACAAAAATTATCAATATAAGTTGCAATGTCAATAGTACTAGATACATTATATGCGTTTCCTGGCTATCGAATAACTGAGCAAATCTACTCAAGCAGTAAAACCCTAGTTTATCGAGCTATTAGAGAACAAGACCAAAAATCAGTTGTTCTCAAATTGATGCGGAATGAATATCCTACATTCGCGGAAATTGCCCAGTTTCGCAATCAGTATCTCATCTCTAAAAACCTGGATATTCCTGGTATCGTCAAACCCTATAGCTTAGATAATTATCGCAATATTTACATCCTAGTGATGGAAGATTTTGACGGGATTTCACTGCAAAAATGGCAGCTGGATAACGAAGATAAAAAAGAAAATCGAATTTCTTTAGATAATTTTTTTGACATTGCTATTAAAATTGCTTTTATTCTTGAAGGGCTGCACCGCAATCGCATTATTCATAAAGATATTAAACCTGCCAATATTCTGATTAACCCAATCACAAGTGAGATAAAAATCATCGACTTTAGTATTGCCACACTCTTACCAAGAGAAAGTCAATCTCTCATAAATCCCAACGTTTTAGAAGGCACTCTCGCTTATATTTCCCCAGAACAAACGGGTAGGATGAACCGAGGTATTGACTACCGCACTGATTTTTATTCCCTTGGCGTTACCTTCTTTGAACTGCTCACCGGACAGTTACCTTTCACAAGTAAAGATCCGATGGAGTTAGTTTACTCTCATATTGCCAAACAACCGCTAAAAGCTAGCCGGATTAACTCCAATATTCCAGCAATTTTGTCTGATATTATCAGCAAGCTGATGGCCAAAAATGCCGAGGAACGCTATCAAAGCGTATTGGGCTTAAAGCATGATTTGGAAGTGTGTCAAAAGCAATGGCAACAGACAGGAAATATTACAAATTTTAAACTAAGCAGCCGCGACATTTCAGACCGTTTTGTAATCCCTGAAAAACTTTATGGCCGACAAAATGAAGTTGAAACCCTACTTGCTGCTTTTGAGCGAGTTGCGAACCCTTTTGAATCCCCCGCTAAATGCCGTACTACGGGTTCTGGGTTAGGGCAATCTCCCACAGGGAAGGATTACAAGTCAGCAGAAGCTTTGAGCCAGGAAAACCTTTCAACACAGTGGCTTCTCAACCCGTTGGCTCCCCGTCAAACAGGAATCAGGGGAGTAGAAATGATATTAGTCGCAGGTTTCTCAGGCATTGGCAAAACTGCTGTAGTCAATGAAGTCCACAAACCCATCCTGCGCCAACGGAGTTACTTCATCAAAGGAAAATTCGACCAGTTTCAACGTGACATTCCTTTATCGGGGTTGGTGCAAGCTTTTCGAGACTTAATCGGACAACTGCTCTCAGAAAACGATGTCCAAATTCAACAATGGAAAATCAAGATTCTCCGGGAATTAGGCACACAAACTCAGGTAATTATTGATGTAATTCCTGAACTCGAACAGATTACTGGTAAGCAACCTCCAGTTACTGAGCTTTCTGGCAGTGCCGCCCAAAATCGTTTTAACTTATTGTTCCAAAAATTCATTCAAATCTTCACAACAAAAGAATATCCCCTTGTTATCTTTCTTGATGATTTACAATGGGCAGATACAGCTTCTTTGAAATTAATTCAGTTATTAATGTGTGAAAGTAGCTTATCAGATATTTCAGAAAATACAGAAAAAATAGCTGAAATTAAAAGAGGTTTATTATTAATTGGTTCTTATCGGAATAATGAAGTTTCAAAAGCACATCCGCTTTATTTTACACTTGAAGAAATTGAACAAGCGGGAGCAAAAATTAGTACTATTACCCTAGAACCGTTAAATCAAGGAGATTTAAATCATTTAATTGCTGATACCCTTCATTGTCCAGAATTAGTTGCTGTTCCTTTAACTCAGATGGTGTTTGCCAAAACTAAAGGGAACCCCTTCTTTTCTATTCAATTCCTCAAGTCTTTATATGAAGAAGGATTAATTGTATTAAACTTTGAGCTTGGTTATTGGCAGTATGATATTTCTAAAATTAAAGAATTAGCTCTTACAGATGATGTAGTAGAATTTATCGCTATTCAGATAGAAAAACTGCCTATAAATACCCAAAAAGTATTAAAACTGGCTGCTTGTATTGGTAACCAATTTGACTTAAAAACTTTAGCGATCGTTCATGAAAAATCTGTAGTAGATACAGCCTCAGACTTGTGGCAAGCATTACTGGATGGACTAATTTTACTACAGACAGAAATTTACAATATTTTTCCGGCAGATAATACCAATCAAGAGTTAATTATTCAGGGAATAGAATCTACACAATTTGCTAGTTTGAATCTGCAAATACCTAAATATAAATTCGTACACGATCGGGTACAGCAAGCTGCATATTCTTTAATTCCGGAAGAACAAAAAAAGCTAATTCACTTAAAAATTGGACTGCTGTTATTAAGCAATATTCCAGTTACAGAACAAGAAGAAAGAATTTTTGAGCTTGTCAATCAGCTGAATATTGCAGTGGAATTTATCTCCCATCAAGCTAAGCGAGATGAACTCGCCCAAATGAACTTAATTGCTGGACGTAAAGCTTTAGCATCAACAGCTTATCCAGCTGCGGTTAAATATTTAACTAATGGTATCCAACTACTAGCAGCTGATAGTTGGGAAACTAAACACGATCTCACCCTGACTTTATATGAAACTGCAACAGAAGCAGCATATTTAGCTGGTAACTTTGAACAGATGGAGCAATTAGCAGAGGTGGTGTTGATACGTAAACCACTGCTAGAAAAAATAAAAGTTTATCAAGTCAAAATTCAAGCTTATGGAGCGCAGAACCAAGCACTGGAGGCCGTAAATACGGCACTTAGATTTTTAAAACTTTTGGGAGTGGAATTTACTGAACATCCAAGTGAGCCTGATATTCAGTTAGCAATGGCAGAATTAGCATCAAATCTTAACGGCAGACATATTCAGCATTTAGTTAATCTGCCGGAAATGATAGATCCTCAGCAAATAGCGGTTATGCGTATTCTATCAACTATCACTGCTATTAGCTATTTAGTAATGCCGGAATTGTTTTTGCTGATTGTTCTCAAACAAATTAACGTATCCCTTAAATATGGCAATGCTTCCTTGTCTGCTTTTGCTTATGTCAATTATGGGTTAATACTCTCCGGAGTAGTGGGAGATATTGAGTCTGCCTATCAATTTGGTAAACTGGCTACAACTTTAGTAGATAAGTTAAATGCTAAAGAAATTAAAGCTAAAATTATTCTTGGATTTAATACAGCTATTAGGCATTGGAATGAACATACTAGGCAAATATTAAAACCTTTATTGGAGGGTTATTATACTGGAATAGAAGCAGGAGATTTAGAATATGCAGCTTATTGTCTTAATGCTTATTCTTACTCTTCATATTTTATTGGTCGGGAACTGACAGAACTGGATCGGGAGATGGCAACCTACAGTAACGCTATCGCTCAAGTCAAGCAAAAAATAGTATTTAATTGGATTACTACCCATCGACAAAGTGTTTTAAATTTGCTAGGAAATGTACAAAATCCCTGGTGTTTAATTGGTGAAGCTTATAACGAAGAGGAAATGCTACAGCTTTACTTTGAGGCCAATGATGTAATGGGTATTTTCTATTTTTACGTTAGCAAAGTACATCTTTGTTACCTATTTGAGAAATACTCTTTAGCTTTGGAGAATGCTACTCTAGCAGAAAACTATTTAGATGGTGGAAGAGCACAATTAGTTACTCCTCTTCTCTACTTTTATAATTCACTAACACTACTAGCTTTATATCCTAATGCATCCGTTTTAGAACAAAATTTTATTATCGATAAGGTACAAGTGAATCAGGAGAAAATGCACCAGTGGACACATCATGCTCCTATGAATTATTTACATAAATATTATCTTGTAGAGGCGGAACGTTGTCGGATTGGTGGCCAATATCTCGAAGCAATTGAATTCTACGATCGCGCTATTTCCCTGGCCAAAGAAAATGAGTATCTCCATGAAGAAGCCCTCGCTCAAGAACTCACCGCTAAATTCTATCTAGAATGGGGCAAACATAAGATTGCCCAAAGCTACCTCACAGATTCTTACTACAGTTATATTCGCTGGGGAGCGGTAGCAAAAGTTGACGATTTGGTAAAACGCTATCCGCTATTACTCGCTCCTGTATTCCAGCAAGAAAAACTCAAACTGAATACCCATTCCAGCCAAGAAGCCGCTTCTTTCACTAACACATCTCTATCTAGTTTGAGTAACCAACAAACTGTAATTGGTTCAAAGACAAGTATTTCTGATTCTTTGGATTTAGCTACATTTATTAAAGCATCTCAAGCACTGTCTGGGGAAATTGAGCTTGAGCGGCTGCTTTCTACTTTAATGGAAGTTGCCATTGAGAATGCAGGAGCTTCTAAATGTGCTTTGATTTTGAGTGAAGATGATAGTTTAACATTAACTGTCACGGCAGTTTGTTCCAGTTCCAATTTTGAACATAGCTATACAGAGTTTCCCTCAATTTCTTTAGAATCAAGCTACGATGTTCCGATTACTTTGATTAACTACGTTAAGCGTTCTAAAGAAATCTTGGTTATCGATGATGCAATGGCTGTTTCATTTTTAGCAGCAGATAGCTATATTCTTTGTGAAGAACCCAAGAGTTTATTGTCTATACCAATTATCAATCAAGGAAAATTAATTGGGATTATTTATCTAGAAAATAATTTAACGACAGGAGCATTTACACGCGATCGCGTAGAAGTTCTGAAACTACTCACCACCCAAGCAGCAATATCGCTCAAGAATGCTATCCTATACAATAATTTGGCGCAAGCTAAAGAAAGTTTAGAGAAATACAATCATACTTTAGAGCAAAAAGTCAAAGAAAGAACCCAAGAATTAAACAATAAAAATGAAAAATTACAACAGGCAATACAGGAAGTAAAACGCGCTCAAATTCAATTAATTCAAAGTGAAAAAATGTCTTCGTTAGGGCAAATGGTAGCGGGAATTGCCCATGAAATTAATAATCCCATTAACTTTATTCATGGGAATATTGCTCATGCTAGCGAATATGTACGCGATTTGCTGGATTTGGTAACTGTTTATCAACAAGAATACCCTGATTCTTCACCTGCTATTGAGGATAAATCTCAGGAAATCGACATAGATTTTCTAGCAGAAGATTTGCCAAAAATTCTAGATTCCATGAAGGTTGGCAGCTCCCGTATCCGCACTATTGTTTTGGGCTTACGCAACTTTTCACGCCTTGATGAATATGAGATGAAGCCTGTAGATATTCATGAAGGGATAGATAACACCTTGATGATTTTGCAGCATCGACTTAAGGAAAAGAACGATTATCCGGAAATTGAAGTCATTAAAGAATACGGAAATCTTCCAGAAGTGACTTGTTATGCGGGTCAGCTAAATCAGGTATTTATGAATATCTTAAGTAATGCGATCGATGCTTTAGAAGAATTATCCGTAAATAAGCAACAGATAAATATCAGTGGAAATTTTAGAGCATCAGAAGTTCAAGAAGAAGTGAAAAATCATCATCCAGAAATTCGCATATCTACTCAACTAACAGATTCCAATACAGTAATGATTCAGATTGCCGATAACGGTTCTGGTATGGCAGAAGCCGTGCGGCAGAAAACTTTCGATCCATTTTTTACCACTAAGTCAGTAGGAAGTGGTACAGGCTTAGGGTTGTCGATTAGCTATCAAATTATTGTGGACAAACACAAGGGTAGTTTAACCTGTAATTCCAGACTAGGAGAAGGTGCTGAGTTCGTAATTGAGATACCAATGCAACAGGCATGAAGCGTCAGGTATGGGTATTGGGTGTATGAGGAGATTATAAAAAATCATCCCATACTGCCTTAGAAGCCAGATAAGGGATGAATTTTTGGCCGGTAACAAGTCGCGCCCCGTCTCAAATGAATTACACTAAGAAGCGCTATAGTATTCTAAGATACAGAGATAGCTAAACACTCTTGACGCACACGCCGTCCTGTCATTACCATCTTGACTCCGCCGGAAGGCGCAAGGGTAAAGCCTTTACGTTTAGGCCGCTCTCTTTGGCCATCGACTAGTGCCAGCTGATAGTTTGACAACACCGTTGCTAATACTAGCTTCATTTGAAACACAGCCAAAGCCTCGCCAATACAACGGCGCACACCAGCGCCAAAGGGCAGAAATTCATAGGGAGAAAATTGCCGTTCTAAAAAGCGCTCTGGTTGAAATTCCTGTGGTTTGGGGTATAAATCTTC
This sequence comes from Nostoc sp. ChiSLP01, assembly GCA_034531195.2. Taxonomy (GTDB): domain Bacteria; phylum Cyanobacteriota; class Cyanobacteriia; order Cyanobacteriales; family Nostocaceae; genus Nostoc. The sequence goes on along the minus strand of JAVRBO020000041.1, from coordinate 21,685 downwards.
ACGCTGATGGGTGAGATAAATATTCGGAAGCGTTACAGTCCCAGGTTCTAAACGATGTCCCAAGAGTTCAATAGGTTCTTGCACTACTCTAGGGAAGGAGAACATGACAACGGGGTGAATTCTCAAGGTTTCATTACAAACAGCTGTCAGATATGGTAGTCGGTAGATACTCATGGGATCTAGGGAGTCACCCAGAGTGTCCAGTTCTTCGAGCAGTTTTTCACGAACTAAGGGCTTTTGGTGAATCCAATACAATGCCCAAGCGATGGCTGATGCTGTAGTTTCATATCCAGCAAGCATTAGAGTCATTAACTGATCGCGCAACTCTCCATCCGTCATGGATTGACCAGTGTCATCCTGGGCTAACATCAGCATGGATAAGATATCTGTGCGTTCTGGATTGAGTTCCTGTCTGCGTTCGGCCATTTCAGCATAGATCGATTTATCAACTTGCTGGCGATCGCGTAAAAATTTTCCCCAAGGACTCCAAGCTCCTAAATCCTTTTGCAAGAATGAGAAAAAGAATAAACTAGAGGTTATTGGCGATCGAGTAAAATCCAACAACTGGGGTAATAAATATTTAAGTTGTTGAAATTTTTCTCCCTCATTTAACCCCAAGACAACCTGTAAAATTACTTGTAGGGTTATCTCTTGTGTTAAGTTACGAGCCAAGAAGTGTTGATTTAGTGGTAACTGACTAAAAACCTTTGTAGATAAGTTACAAATTTGTTGACCATAGGTTCGCATTCGCTCCCCATGAAAAGCAGGCATCACGAGTTGTCGCTTTTGTTTGTGAGGAATACCCTCCTTCAAGAAGAGTGAACATTCCCCTACTAAAGGTGCCACAATTTTGTTCGCTTCACCAACAGCAACAAACTTCTTTCTGTCATTAGTTAAAATTTCCTGAATTGCCTGGGGATGGTTCACGAATACCGCAGTATCGCCAAAGCCAACTATCCTACCAGTGAAAATGTCAGGATATTGCTGAGCTGCTTTTTCCATATAGCCGATAGGATCGATGACCCATTGCAGCTTTTGTAGCAGAGAAGGGGTTTTAATAAGATTAGGTAATGACATTTAATTTTTTATCAGGTTAAGTGTAGCTCAAGAATTCACCACGTCATAATTTTGTTTTAGCTCCAGCCTTTCTATACTCTGATAGCGACTTGTGTGGGAATACCAATCATGGTTACTACGTATCCAGGCGTGCATTCCTGATATGTATTTTGCAAGTTCAGCATCTACTTCTTCTCCAAATGTGGGAAGAGATGCTTCTAAATCTATCATTGTTTGTATTGCATTATTGTGCATTTCTACTACACGATAAATTGCCTGATTTATAGGAATCTGCTCTTTATAATGCAGTACCAATACTAAATTGTGAACATCGCCACTCAACATTTCTCTAGATACAGAAAAGATATCATTACAACAGGCAATGATATGTCCTGTAAGAAATTGCAATTTGAGAATTATTTCATGTTTTCGTAAATAATCGGGAATCGTCAAGTTATGGCAAAATTCAGTCAATGTTAAAAAAGCATCCACACCTATACTTGATTTACGCGTCATGATATAGGTATTCACATCTGGTACGATTCCTTGTACGCGGATAGTTGCTTCGTCAGTACATGCCTCTAACCATTCCTGAAAGCTAGTGATGAAATGACGGAACCATGTTATACTCCGCCTTGCAAGAATCCTTTTTCTGAGGTTACTTAAGGCAAGAACAAGAGCTGTATCTCCGTTTGTAACTTCTGCGCCATTTAAGATTTCTAAATATCTCTGATTATGAATCTTTAAAACCTCAGGTTTTTTTCCTAAATCTGACAAATCGCATTGATCGTCCCAAAGAAAAACCCAACTTAACCAGTCATTTGCAATCTTAAGTTCTTCGAGATCGCTATCAGGATAGGCAGATGCAGCTAATAAAAAAAAATTAGACTTACAAAACCGCTTATAAGTTGATTCATTTGCTAAGAGGTTGAAGCTAAGTACCCATTCAATAGTGAACTCTTGTAAAACATCAACATACCGATTGATTTGCAGTGGAAATGGGCAGTACAAACCAGAGCAAAGTAATTGCTGCATAAAAAAAGTACCTGATGTTGAAGTTATGAAGGCAAATAAATTACAGAAGAGAAAAGACAATAGTCTTTTCAAAGCTCTATGGCAGATTTTTTTGAAAAAATTCTCTCTAGCATCACATTTTCTAGAGTATGCATATCATACGCCACTTAATAGTGATGTGTAATAGGTATGTGAATATTTCAAAAATTACATTGCTATTGTAAACATAACTGTAATTCTTTGTAACTATTTGTTTACAAATGATTACATTTAGTGTTGTATCTGCTCATTATAAATACTGTTGACAACATAAAAAACTTGACTTAGTACATAAAAATACTGTTTTAAATAGCGCTATTTCTATAAAAAACAAGGGTAATAATAATTAATTTCAAAAATTAACATATTAAATTTTGGGAAAACGAAAGATTAGTGATTAATATTTATTGGGGGCAATTGCCCACGCGATCGCATACGGCAATTTGCTGTCATAATGTTGCTGTTATCAGAGTTTTTGGGAACTATAGAATTGTCACACTGTAAATTTCTCAGTCAGTCCGTTAAGCAAATGAGGTGGCTTAGTTGCAATCCCAGAGCTAATGATAAACAAGTAACAAGGAGTTAAAGAAGTCGGAAGTCGGAAGTACAGTTTTGTAATGGGGATTTAGACCCCACCACAAAACTTACCGGTTATAGAACCGGGGGACTTCAACCCACCGAATTTAGTTAAATTAATTTAAATATATGAATTATAAGCAAGATATAAAAATGCCTAATGTCTCGGAAGAGAGTTTAATTTTAGTGGTAGATGATACTACTACCAATTTAGAGATAGTCTTGGAAATATTAACTAACGCAGGCTTTGAAGTAGCGACAGAAGTTAATGGAGAAAAGGCACTAAAACAAGTTGAATCTAGGTTACCTGATTTGATTTTGTTAGATGTAATGATGCCGAAAATAGATGGATTTGAAACATGTAAAAAATTGAAAGAAAATTCTGAAACTTGTGATATTCCTGTAATTTTCATGACAGGAAACTCAGATACAGATAGTAAAATTAAAGGTCTAAATATTGGTGCAGTTGACTATATCACAAAACCTTTTCATGAAGAAGAATTATTAGCTAGAATTAAAACTCATCTGCAATTAAGGAATCTCAGAAAAACTTTAGAAAATCGAGTTGCAGAAAGAACAGAAGCATTGTCCAAAGTATTAAAAGATTTACAAGAATCTCAAATCCAACTTGTACAGACAGAAAAAATGTCTGCCCTTGGCCAATTAGTTGCGGGGGTTGCTCATGAAATTAATAATCCAGTTGGTTTCATTCATGGTAATCTCGGCCACGCTTCGGTATATTTTCAAGCGATGGCTAAGCTAATTGAGCTATATCAACAGCATTATCCTCATCCAGTTGCAGAAATTCAAGAAGAAATTGCAGCGATGGATTTACAGTATATGCTTTCTGATTTACCTAACTTAATTTCTTCGATGAAAGAAGGCGTTCAAAGAATTCGCAACATCAGTACCAGCCTGCGAAACTTTTCGAGAGCAGATAGCGATCGCAAAGTTTATTGCAATATTCATGATGGTATTGACAGTACAATTATGATCCTCAAACATCGCTTAAAAGCATCAGAATCACGTCCCAATATTGAGATAATCAAAAATTACGGTGATTTACCAGAATTAGAATGCTTCAGCGGACAATTAAATCAGGTATTTATGAATATATTAGCTAATGCTATTGATGCTTTAGAAGAGTTTAATTTAGGGCGCAGCTATGTTGATATTGAATCTAATCCCAATCAAATTTGGATTCAAACTAGCCTAACAGAAGATAAAAATCATGCCTTTATTCGGATTAAAGATAATGGTATAGGTATGTCGCCTGAAGTTAAACAAAAAATATTTGACCATTTATTCACCACTAAACCAGTAGGCCAAGGTACAGGATTAGGATTATCTATTGCTCGTCAAATTGTTGTTGAAAAACATGGAGGAACTCTGGAAGTAAATTCAGCGCCAAGTCAAGGTTCGGAATTTATCATTAAGCTTCCAATTTAAATAAAATTTCAACATAATTATTAAATTTACCTAAAATTACGGAATTATAATCGCGTACGTAAATAATTGTTTATATATCAATTAGTGCATGTTCAAAGCAGTAGTTGGTCACAGTAACAGCCAAAGCGAAAACTAGAGTACACCAAGGCTATGCCCTTTTCTTAATATCAAAAGTTTTAGATACTCTGAATCTCCCTTCAAAAGGGAGACATTGATTCCGGCTGTGCCCTTAAAAAGCTAGGGTGTGTACCCAGGCGCACCACCGTCAACTTTTACAAAATTGCTGCAATTTACACAACTTAAAACTGCGATTAACAGTTACTTGAGATCTATTTTTGGGAACTCTAAAACTGTAGTTCCTAAGTTGTGTCCCGAAAGTTTATGCCAAATTCCGTTAATCATTCAATAAGTAGCCTGGATCTCCCCTTAGAACGGGATATATTTTTACGTACACTAATCAGAGAATTATCTGGTACCTTACAGGATGTAGTTGGCTTAGAAGAGGCTTCTGGATTTATTAGCGTAGTTGGTGAAAGGATGGGTAGCCAGCTTAACCAAGATTACAAATCTGCCTTGGAAGTTTCACATCTTTCCCGAAAGCAAGTAGCTGATGTCTTAGTTGATTTAAAAAAACGAATTCAAGGGGATTTTTACGTTATTGAACAAGATGATGAAAAAATTGTTTTTGGCAACCGAGTTTGCCCGTTTGGCGACAAAGTTGTTAATCGTCCTGCTATGTGTATGATGACTTCAAATGTTTTTGGAACCATCGCAGCGAATAATCTAGGGTATGCGAAAGTACAATTGCAAGATACCATAGCACAGGGCGCTTCTGGATGCAGAGTTATTGTTTATTTAAAACTGACTTCAGAGGCAGAAGATGTAGAAGGTAGAGAATACTTTAGAGGGCTAGAATCTGTCTAAACTCTTGGGCTAGCTCTGGTGTACATCGGTAAAGTTTAGTCCAAGTTTCAATTGCAAGCCTCATGACTCCTGAACAATTTCTTGAACTTGCCATAGTTTTACCAGAACCTTTACTTTTAGTGACTAATGAAGGTCAAGTGTTAGCTACCAATCAAGCAGTAGCAGATATGCTGACATTACGCCGTCAGGAACTGCAAGGGAAAAGCCTCTTTGATTTGGTAACTGAGCCTGTCAGTGATATTATTAAGTACCTACAAGCTTGTTCGACTAGCAGAGCAATGATTTTAGGTTCCTTAACTTTACGTAGAAATGATGGGCAAACATTAATATGTCGCACTCAAGGAGCAGTTATTCAACCTTGGTCTCCTGAATCTTCAGCTTTAATTCTTTTGCGCTTAGAAAATAGAACTTTAGCCAGCAATAATTTCGTGCTTCTCAACCAAAAAATTGATGAGTTAGGAAAAGAAGTTCAAAAACGTAAACAAGCGGAGTTAGAACTCCAGAAAGCGAATGAAGAATTAGAAATTAGGGTTGAAGAACGTACAACTGCTTTACAAAAAACATTAAATGAACTCCAGCTTACCCAAACTCAGCTGATCCAAGCTGAGAAAATGTCTAGTTTAGGTCAGATGGTTGCTGGAATTGCCCATGAAGTTAATAATCCCGTAAGTTTTATTTATGGTAACCTTCATCATGCCCATAAATACACTCAAGATTTACTGAAATTAATAGAAATTTATCAGCAAATTTGTCAAGATCCTCCTCTAGAGATTCAAAAGCAAATAGAAGAAATAGATTTAAATTTTTTGATTGAAGATATAACTAAACTCTTCGAGTCAATGACTGCGGGAACACAGCGCATCCAAGAAATTGTTAAATCATTGCGAAATTTTTCGAGACTTGATGAAGCCGAACTTAAGCAAGTTAATATCCATGAGGGAATTGAAAGTACTTTAATGATTTTGGATCATCGGTTGCAAGGTAAGGATGAATGCCCAAAAATAAAAGTTATTAAAAAATATGGTCAACTACCAGATGTAACTTGCTACCCAGGTCAACTAAATCAAGTATTTATGAATATCCTAGCTAATGCGATCGATGCTTTAGAAAGGTCAGCACTCACCGGCCGGTGGTCACCTGTTAATTCAAAAACAACCGACAATCCGCAAATTCAAATTACCACTGAACTAATAGATAAAAAGTGGATAGCGATTACTATTGCTGATAATGGTTTGGGAATTAACGAACAAGTTAGCTCAAAGCTATTCGATCCATTTTTCACTACTAAACCCGTGGGTAAAGGCACTGGGCTAGGTCTATTTATAAGCTATCAAATTATAGTGGAGAAACATAGAGGACAGCTTAACTGTTTTTCTACTGCGGGAAAAGGTGCAGAATTTTTAATTAAGATACCTGTTGACTCATAGTATTTTGGATTTGAGATTTTCGATTGAAATAGTGTTCTGAGTTTCAGTTTAGTGAATCGAACTTGAAAAACGCCTGTTTGCTAATTAGCAAACAGGCGCTTCTTCAATAGCACAAAGTTGTATTGAGATTCAGATAGTTAAATTTTAGCAGTCGAATCAACTGAGGATTCAGACTGACTTACCGAATCTAACTTTCGCACAATTGGTAGATTTTGTGCTTGTGCAGCCCTATTGATTGTTGCTTGCAAAATTGCAGTACCTGAGATGGAATTGTTAGCCAATGTAAATAGTGGATTTGACAAAATCCCTGCGATGGAAGTGGCGATTAAAGTGACCACTAAGCCGACTTGCAAAGGTCTAAATCCAGGCAAATTCCAACGTACTGGCGGATAATTTTTCACTGCTTCGGACATTTCATGGGGTTCTTTGACAACCATCATTTTGACTACGCGAATGTAGTAATAGATGGAGACGACGGTGGTAACTAACCCCAGCAAGACTAACCCATAAAGACCTGCTTGCCAACCAGCCCAAAATAGGTAGATCTTCCCAAAAAACCCAGCTAATGGTGGAATACCGCCCAAGGAAAGCAGGGAGATACTCAAACCCAGTGTTAGGAGTGGGTCTTTTTGATATAGCCCAGAGTATTCGGCAATCTGGTCGGTTCCCGTCCGCAAGGAGAACAGAATGATGCAGGTAAAACCGCACAGGTTCATGAATAGGTAGACCAGCAGGTAAAATATCATGCTGGCGTAACCTGCCTGTGTGCTAGCAATTAAGCCAATCATCACAAACCCAGCTTGGGCAATGGATGAATAAGCCAGCATCCGTTTCATGCTGGTTTGGGCTAGGGCGACTACGTTACCCAAAATCATACTGAGAACGGCCAGAGCAGTAAAGACAAACTTCCACTCCTCAGCAACCAGTGGGAAGGCTGTTGTCAGCAAGCGGATAGCTAAAGCAAACCCAGCTGCTTTGGAACCTACAGATAAAAAGGCGATTACCGGGGTGGGAGCGCCTTCGTAAACGTCTGGTGTCCACTGGTGGAAAGGTGCGGCGGAGATTTTAAAGCCAATACCTGCGATCGCAAAAACTAGGGCAATTACTAAACCTAAAGATTGACCAGCTTTAGCTGTGGCAATGCCATTGGCGATCGCACTTAGTTCAGTTTGTCCGCCTGATAACCCATACAGCAATGATACTCCGTACAAAAATACTGCTGTACTGGAAGCTCCTATTAACAGGTATTTCAGCGCCGCTTCATTGGAGCGGGGGTCACGCTTGGTATAACCTGTCAGTAAATAAGAGGAAATACTCAGGGTTTCTAGGGAGATGAAAATCATCACCAACTCATTAGCCCCGGATAAAAACATGCCTCCAAGGGTAGCAGTCAGCAAAATAGCGATGAATTCTGCTAAAGCGGTGCCACTCTGCTCAATGTAGCGAATTGACATCAGTATAGTAAAAGCGGCAGACAACGCTACGATACCGCGAAAGACGATACTGAGGTTGTCACTGTTAAAACCGCCGCTAAAAGAGATGGGATTGAGAGCATCCCATTGAAAATACAGGGCGACAATCGAAGCCAATAAACCTGCGATCGCTAGATATCCAACCCAGCGCGAGGATGTACGCCCCAAAATCAAATCAACTATCAAAACCCCCAAGAGGGTGAGAATTACAATTCCCTCTGGTAAGATTGTTCCAGCATTTAACTGGGATGCAAGATTAGCAAAATCCATGAGATGTATAGGTTTTGGCGATTAGACATTAAGGCTAACTCTGTTCATTCTATCTATTGTTCTTTACCAAAGTTGCATTAAAATTTCTCTGTTAAGCTAAAATTCCCTCTTAGGCACAAGTGGCTCCAAGAAAGAGAACAGCTTGTTACTACGCCAAAACACTATGCCTACCATCAGATTAAATTATGTTGAAGTCCAGGATTAGCTCCTTTCTAAAATAAATAAGCAGCTCAGCTATTTCCTGAACTGCTTATACAAAATTTTGCAGATTTATCTACTAAACTGCTAATTTGGCGATCGCTAATAAAGCTTTTGCCTTTGTGAATCGTCTCAAAACTTAATACCCTCGTGAGTATCCACTGTTATTATTTTTTTGCCAACCACCACCGCCAGAGCGAGTACCTTTCTCCTCTCGTGGTCTTGCTTTATTAACTTTCATTACACGACCCATCCATTCGGCACCATCCAAAGCCTGAATAGCAGCGTCTTCTGCGGCTGATGATTCCATTTCTACAAAACCAAAGCCCCGTGCGCGTCCTGTTTCCCTGTCTGTGGGTAATTGAACGCGTGTAACGGCGCCGTACTCGGAAAATACCTTACTAAGGTCGTCTTGCGTGACGCTGTAGGACAGGTTCCCTACGTAGATTGACATGAAACTCTCCAGAATCCATTGATGCAGAGATGTTCATCCGGAGAGCCGCTTGCAATTATTACTAATAACAAGATTCGTATCGCCGAACTTAACTTCTCCAAAATTATCCTACCATAACTTTCGATTTGGACAACCCTGAATTCGTGCATTTGTCCTCATCTATGGTACAATGCATCATTTTTATCTATACTTACTATTTATATTTTTTACCGTACTGTTCATTTATCAAATCAGTTTTGTAGAGCAAATTCCTCTAGTTTTATTCCAATATTATCAAGCAAATTGCTTCATGGATTGATTTTCTTTTTTATTCTGTAGATGAAAGAGATGCATTTGAAAAATTTTTTAACCTATATGAACAATTTCTCAATGGAGAAACTCCCTAAAACACTTATGTTTGCACGCCAAATTCGTCTGCACCTACTCCCCAATTTACCCAGCGAATCGCTTCACGCGCTGAGTTAATATTGGGCGGAACTCGTAAGACATGAATAAATTCTGTACTTGGGCAAGTCATTTTTAATAAATAAATTGGTTCTTCATCAACCTCGGCATCAATTTTTAATAGTGTGTATTCAGCCTAAATATCTAATTCAATAGCTTGTAATTCTTGGCAAATTCTAGCGTAACCAATACCCTGAATTAACACTCGTCGTAGTTCGGCGTTTTCCTCTGTTAAAAGCCATTGAGGTTGCCATTGCTGCGGGTGGATTTTGCCGTATTGTTCAGGTAAGGTTACACCGTGGTAGGAGTAAAGGCTAAATCCATCAGCATACTCTATTGCGGGTTCACCTTCAGCATGGAGGCGATTTTGATTATCGAAGCGCAGATGAAGGGGGCGATCGCAAATAATACAAATATCATCATACGCAAATAACCAACCACATTCTTCAATTAAAGATTGAAATACTTTCCATTCCTGTTGAGGATGAACAATGTTCAAAACCGAGATACAGAAATCAAACCCAGTCATCCAATTACCGTGACTTTCAGGTTTAAAACAGTTATTAAGTTGCATTTCAATCCACCACGAACTATCCTCTGGTTGTTCGTTTAATTGAGTGCTAAATTTTTCATTTAAATCGTTAAATATTACATGATTTAAAGGATCGTCTGCCAGATAATAAAAACAATTGCCTAATTGCCTCCGTACTTGGTTACCAAACTGTTGATTGAGTGTACTCGAAATTTCTTGAAAAAAATGAGCCGAAAATAAGCTCCCTAAACTATTTGGTTCATTAAGGTAACTGTCTATAAATTCTGGTGACAATCGTTTTAGCATCCAGTTGCAAGCTGCGTAAGGACTATCCTGAAAAAAGATTTCAGGCTGTTCATAGCCAAAGTCAATTGCAACATAGGCAGCTTTTACAGCTTCCGCCGCTTTTTCACGATCGATTCTCTCAGTTGAAAGTGCAATTTTTCGCCACTTCTCCCGATAAACTGGAATCAAAGCCTCTTGCTCAGGCGTTAACTTTTCAATCAGCGACATAACGCCAACCTTGAGGCTCGTATTCTCGCTGGATTTTCACTATCCAGTCACCTTGGGGAATTGAAATAGCTTTATGCTCCTCATGAGCTAGCAATGCCGACTCTGAAAAAACTCGTAAATACAGTGTGTTATCTTTCTCGTATAATTCTGCCTTGCCTTCAGCAATTCGATGTTTATGACCCGTAACTTCGCCTTCTGCCAAAGTTAAATGAGGCAGTTTTTGTTCTTCAACCTGCTCTACAGGCAGTAAGATAACATCACCTTGACGAATTGGTTGCATGATTTTGCTTTCCTGACATGGGTACAAATCCCACTTCGCTTTTTTGCTTGAGTTTGGTTTAATTTTGGCACAAGCTCTTAGGATTGGGCATAAGGCATGAAAGAGGATGAGGGGACAAGGAGAAAAATTTATTGTGATTTCTCACCTTGTCCCCTTGTCTCCCCCTGCTCCCTCTCCTCATTCCCCTTGCGGAGTATTTTAAAAACTGTACTCGCCAATTATGCGTTAGATAAGTTAAAGATTGAAATAGCTGGAAATTCACATCCAGCCTTTTGTTCTTCTATACTCTGGGAAAGACTGCGCCCTAACTTAGGACGGATTTTCTCCCAAACAGGCAGTTTGTGTGAGGATTAAATCACCGCCCTAAGCGTTACGTTTTATCTTGACAATTTGTAAAAATTACCTCAATTTGACTGTTTAGCTTAGCAGCTATTCTTTTTTTTGAAATTTCCATGTCAACTCTCGTCATCGTCGAATCTCCAACCAAAGCTCGTACCATTCGCAACTACTTGCCATCAGGCTATAAGGTAGAGGCGTCTATGGGTCATGTGCGTGACTTACCGCAGTCGGCTACTGAAATTCCCCCAGCCGTCAAAGGAGAAAAATGGGCGCAGCTAGGGGTAAATGTGGACGCCGACTTTGAACCGGTATATGTTGTTCCGAAAGACAAAAAGAAAATTGTCACCCAGCTCAAAGATGCGCTCAAGGATGTAGATGAACTCATTCTGGCAACGGACGAAGACCGGGAAGGTGAAAGCATTAGTTGGCATTTATACCAATTGCTGAAGCCGAAAGTCCCAACTAAGCGGATGGTGTTTCACGAAATTACCCAAGATGCCATTAAAAAAGCGCTGAAAAACTGCCGCAATATCGATGAGCAGTTGGTTCGCGCCCAAGAAACGCGGCGGATTTTAGATAGATTGGTGGGTTATACTTTGTCTCCGCTGCTATGGAAAAAAATCGCCTGGGGATTATCTGCTGGGCGGGTGCAGTCTGTAGCGGTGCGACTTTTGGTCAACAAGGAACGCCAACGCCGCGCTTTCCATGAAGGTACGTACTGGGATTTAAAGGCTAGTTTAGAAAAAGACAAAACACCCTTTGCTGCCCAGTTGGTGGCGCTGGGAGGAACCAAAATAGCTAATGGCGGCGATTTTGACGCTGCAACCGGACAAATTGTCGCAGGTCGCAATGTCTTGTTACTCAACGAAGAACAAGCCTTAGCTTTGAAGGAACGCCTGACTGGAAAAACCTGGAATGTCACCGACATCGAAGAACGTCCAGTGACGCGCAAACCTGCACCACCGTTCACTACTTCGACGTTGCAACAAGAATCTAACCGGAAACTGCGCCTCTCAGCCCGCGATACGATGCGAATTGCCCAGAATTTGTACGAACAAGGGTATATTACCTATATGCGGACAGATTCGGTGCATTTGTCAGATCAAGCGATCGCAGCTGCTAGAAGTTGTGTAGAAAAACTTTACGGTCAGCAATATCTCAGTCCCCAGCCCCGGCAATACACTACTAAATCCAAAGGCGCACAAGAGGCACACGAAGCAATTCGTCCAGCAGGTAGCACGTTCCGCACTCCCCAAGAAACCGGTTTGGGCGGTCGGGAACTCGCTGTTTACGATTTGATTTGGAAACGTACCGTGGCTTGCCAAATGGCTGACTCTCGGCAAACCCAAATTTCCGTACAACTGCAAGTCGAAGATGCTGGTTTTCGTTCTTCTGGCAAGCGCATTGAATTTCCGGGATATTTACGCGCTTACGTTGAAGGTTCAGACGACCCAGAAGCAGCCCTAGAAGACCAAGAAGTAATTTTACCTAGTCTCAAAGTAGGCGATCGCCCCAATTGTACCGAACTGGAAGCAATTGGTCACGAAACCCAACCCCCTGCTAGGTACACCGAAGCGACTTTAGTCAAAACCTTAGAAAGCGAAGGTATCGGTCGTCCTAGTACCTACGCCAGCATTATTGGCACCATCATCGACAAGGGTTACGCCCAATTGGTGAGTAACGCCCTCATACCCACTTTCACTGCTTTCGCCGTCACCGACTTGCTGGAAAAACATTTCCCCGATATCGTCGATCCCAGCTTTACCTCAAAAATGGAGCAAACCCTCGACGACATAGCCACAGGCGAAGCTAAATGGCTACCTTACCTCAAGCAATTCTATTTGGGAGACAAAGGTTTGGAAACCCTAGTCAAGGAACAGGAAAGCCAAATTGATGCCACCAAAGCCAGAACTGTAGAACTGGAAAATTTGGAAGCCAAAGTCCGTATTGGTAAATATGGCCCTTACATTGAAGTGGAAAATGGTAACGGTGTTGTCACTGCCTCAATTCCTAAAGACTTGACACCAGCTGACCTCGACCCCAAGCAGGTAGAAGTATTACTGCGACAAAAAACCACAGGCCCCGACCAAGTAGGACGGCATCCGGAAACTGGCGAACCAATCTATGTGAAAATTGGCGCCTATGGGCCTTACGTCCAATTAGGTGACAAGTCCGAGGAAAACCCCAAACCGAAACAAGCCTCTCTACCTAAAGGAGTCACCCCAGAAAACGTTACCCTGGAAATGGCTGTTGGTCTGTTGGCGCTACCCCGGACATTAGGAACTCATCCAGTCACTGGCAGCAAAATCCAAGCAAGTTTGGGACGCTTTGGCCCTTATATCGTTCACGACCAAGGTAAGGAAGGAAAAGACTATCGCTCCCTAAAAGCTGCTGATAATGTATTGACAATTACCCTAGAACGTGCGTTGGAATTGTTGTCAGAGCCAAAAAAGGGACGCAGTTCCACCAACAGCAAGTCCAAGGCAGCTTTACGCGAATTGGGTACGCATCCAGAAGACGACGAACCAGTAAATATCTACGATGGGCCCTATGGCCCTTACATCAAGCATGGTAAAACTAATGCCAGTATTCCAGAGGGTCAATCGGTAGAAGATATAACGCTGGCTACGGCCTTGGAATTGTTGGCAGCTAAAGCTTCCACAGCAAAATCCACTCGCAAAACCACTAAATCAACAACTTCCAAATCTAAGTCAACTGGCTCTAAGTCAACTGCGAAGTCATCGACCACAGCGACAAAGAAAAAAGCGGCAGAAGGTTAAGAATTTTGGATTTTAAATTTTGGGTTTTAGATTTTGGATAATCTACCGAGGCAACCTTGGAAAGTTGAAAATTCTCCCTGGCCTTGCGTTTTTGCGTCTCCCCGCTAGATTTGAGCTAGATAAATTACCAGATCCCCTTGACTCTTAACCCTAGATACCCATCCTTGGTAGGATGCGCTTCTATAGGTTGCAAGTGTGATACTCTAAAAAGTATGGGAAAACACAACCCCAAATTTTAGAAGTGGCTAATGTCCCAAAAACGGGATTCTGTATTGGCTCAGTTAAAAGCTAGAGGTGGAAAAATACGCAATTCCCTGCGTACTTGTTAATCAAAATTGAGGTAGTATCTCAGGAGCGATCAGTTCATGGACTATATAGAAAAGGTGCTAGAAAAGCTTAAGGAATTAGCACGCAAGCTAATTGAGAGCCTTTTAGGGCCAGAGGCTGAGCCGGAACCGGAACTGATTCCGATTCCTGTGAACGATCGCTCACGCCGTCGCTAGTAGCCCCAAAAGTGCTAAATTCGACGTTAGAACCCTTAAGTATTCTGGCACTGCACGGGCCGAACTTAAATTTGCTAGGGCAGCGAGAACCGGGAATTTATGGCTCGTTGACATTAGCAGAAATTAACCGCCTGTTGGAAGAGGAAGGACTAAAATTACAGGCGAAAGTTTTTCCCTTGCAGTCAAATCATGAAGGAATTTTAGTGGATGCTATTCATGAAGCATTAGGGCAACATCAAGGAATTTTAATTAATGCAGGGGCATATACCCACACAAGTGTGGCATTGCGAGATGCGATCGCTGCTGTTAATTTACCTACAGTAGAAGTACATCTGAGTAATATTTACCGTCGAGAAGATTTCCGCCATCATTCGTATATCGCGCCACTAGCCATCGGGCAAATCAGTGGTTTTGGCTCTCAAAGTTATTTGTTGGGCTTACAGGCGTTAGTAAATTATTTAAGAGTTAGGAGTTAGGAGTTAGGAGTTAAGAATTAATAGTAAAGTCAGGAATTAGAAATTTTTATAATTAATTCCTCACTCCTCACTTTTCACTTTTCACTCTATAATTCATGCGTTACTCTCTTATAAGTCGATTTAGAGGCACTTTATTCGGAGCATTCTTGGGGGGAAGTTTAACCTCTGGCGGTGGAATACAGCCTCAGAATTACCCTGATTTTGGCAGAATGGCAATTCTCGGTATCCAGAGTTTAATTAGCTTGGGTAGATTAGATTTAGACGATTGGATAGCGCGTCAACAACAAGCTTCTCTTGATTTAGCTCCAACAGATATAATTATTGCCACACTACCAGTGGCACTTTTTTTTCACGAAAATCCCATTAAGCTCAGAAAAAACTTGCTGCGTGTCCTAAAAATCTGGGATGATGACCCAGTGGTTAGGGATGGGACATTAGCAGTAGGGTATGCGATCGCTCTAGCTTTGAATGAAAAACTCGACCCCCAAACCCTGATTCCTCAAACAATTTCCTTTCTTCAAGAAACACCGACATCAATACCAAAAAAATTATTAAGAATTCAGAATTTATTAGCACAAGGGGCTGGATTAGAAAGGGTACAAGCCGAGTTTGCTGGCAAAGAAAAGCTCAGTAACACTATTGCGATCGCATTTTACTGTTTTCTAAGTACATTAGAAGACTTTCGCCTTGCGCTTTTGCGGGCTACTCACAACGGTGATTCCAAACTGCAAGATGCTACCCATTCAATAGCGCATACAGGTGCAATTACAGCTGCTTTATCAGGCGCATATAACACTACAGCAGGAATTCCTCTAAATTGGCGAGTCTTGCTTCTAAAGAAGAATTCTCCAGCATCCGAACTAACAAGCTTTGACGAAATGTTAGAATTGGTTGATGCACTTGTGGCTGTGTGGTCTGGATTGTATAATAACATTCGCCTAGATCCTAAGCACTTAACAGAGGAGGGATGCGCCGTTTCTAGGGTAGATTTGCTTTCAGTTTACGCAGCTCCTCGTGTTATTAGGTTGCGTTAATGCTCTTTTGAGCAAACAACAGTGCGGATGCCAAAATTGCAATATTGAAAGTATCCTATACTAATATTTTTCGGCAAACCCTCAACTTAATTCTGTAGCTAACTTCTGCAACCGTAGTTGCAACGTTAAATGCTAGTCGTCTAGCCCCTTTGTTCGCGTAGCGTCCCCAAGGGGAGATTTTAACCATCCTGGAAAAATCAATGAACACTAACTTATCAAAGTCAGCAATTGCAGGCAGAGATAATGAAAACGACTGAGCCATTTTTGCAGTTATTGACCCAGCAATTGTCTTACTGGCGACGATGGTACAGATTACTACGCCGTAAGAGAAAGCTACTTAAAAACACAAGCTATACAAGGGAACTTACAACAGCTATCTTCAAAAATGTAATCTTGTTTGTCTCAAAAAGCAATAACAAAGGCGAACGCCAAAAACAAGAAAGAGCGCTAAAGCCAATGGCAAATTCAGCCAAAACTCAAGGTAGGATTTGTACACTTGCTTGCAACTGGATACATGGAAAGCGTTACTTCGTCATTTTAGCGATCGCTATAATCTCTCTTACAAGCGTAATAGGTAATAGATTATACAATCAAACTCAAATACAAATAGGCAATCCCGCACCACAGACAATTAGAGCGCCTTATACAGATAGCATTGAAGATAAGAAAAAAACAGATGCTGAACGTAAAGCCGCCAGTAAAGGTTTTATACCAGTGTTAATGATTGATGCAGAAATCAATCAAAAAATCGATGAAGATTTACAACAACTTCTGGATGATGGTAATGAAATTCGTGCCATTGCAGGAGTGTTTCCTTTTTTTGATATTACAGTTTTGTCTCGATCTAGCCAGCGTTACCTCCGTTCTTGCTCTGAACCGGAATGGCAAGCGGTGATAGTGGCTCTAAAAAATCATCGAAACCAGCAGCAAAAAATAACAGGACGAACCGCCGCCTCATTGCGTCCATTATCCATAGCTGCACCTAATCAAGTACCACCCAAATATAATTTCCAGAATACTGAAGTCGGGTCAGATGAGACAAAACTTGGTGATTTTTCTCAAAACACTGACTTTACTCAAGCAATAAAAGAACTAGAAGCTTACCAGCTAACAAATTCTGACAAAAGCTTTTCCTCGCTGATTGCCCAAATTTCCCAAGCACGCCAAAAATACACTCAAGCTACTGCCAAACTTTTACAATTGGAGAGTGTTAGCCCTGAAACAATATATGAGGAATCTCTGCTCTTAGATTTGTCAGATGGGGAGTGGGAAAATACACAATTGGGAATCCATCAGAGTGCAGAGCGGATTCTCACTCAAGGCATCCCCCACGGACTGCCACAAAATATTTTACAGGATGCGGTCAGTTTACAAATCCAGACCTTTGTACCACAAGACGCCGAGCCTTTAGCAAGCAAGGTTTTATTAGCTGTACTTCAGCCAAATCTGCAAAAAGATGAAGAAAAAACCAGAGAAAAAGCTCAAAAAGCTGCGGCTGGGGTGTCACCTGTGATGGTGAATTTACGGCAAGGTGAAGCGATTGTCAAACAAGGAGAGCAGATTAGTGCCTGGGATTTTGAGGTATTGCAGCATTATCACTTGATTCGCCGCCAGATTAAGTGGATGGAATTGGTGAAGTTAGGATGCATCGTTACCGTCGCCATTGGGATTTTTATCTGGGTAGAACGACATATTAATTGCCAATTGCGACAACGCGATCGCTTATTGGTGTTACTCCTCACTCTGAGCATACCAGGAGTAATCGTTATGGGATTGCCCTACACTACCTGGAGTGCCCTTGGTTTATTGTTGGGAAGTTTTTACGGCCCGACTTTGGGGTTGACAGTTATGGGACTGCTATCGCCAATATTAGCCATCAGCTTCGATATGAGCAAAGCTGCGCTTTTAGCTGGTGTAGGCGGAGGAATCTTAGGTAGTTACATCGCCCAGAGATTGCGATCGCGTGAGGAATTGGCTCTATTGGGTGTGGCCATCGCTTTAACTCAAGGCGGTATTTACCTGATTGTAAAAGTCTTAATTGGCCAAGCATTTGGTTCAACTTGGTATATCGTCCTCCGAGAAGCAGGGTTATTTGCTTCATCGGGCTTTGTTTGGAGTGTCATCGCTTTAGGTTTGAGTCCTTATCTAGAAAGGCTTTTTGATTTAGTCACTCCCATCCGCCTAGCAGAATTGGCGAACCCGAACCGCCCCTTATTGAAAAGACTCGCGACTGAAACTCCTGGAACTTTTCAACATACGCTGTTTGTGGCTACCCTTGCTGAAGCTGCTGCCAAACAATTAGGATGCAATGTTGAATTAGTTAGGGCTGGTGCACTGTACCATGATATTGGAAAAATGCACGACCCTCTGGGATTTATTGAAAATCAAATGGGAGGGCCGAATAAACACGATACAGAAATTAAAGACCCTTGGAAAAGTGCGGAAATTATCAAAAAGCACGTCAGTGAAGGGTTGGTGATGGCGCGGAAACACCTTTTGCCCACAGCAATTCAAGCCTTCATTCCAGAACATCAGGGAACAATGCTGATTGCTTATTTTTATCACCAAGCCCAGCAAATGGCTCAAGAAGATCCAAGTTTAACGGTAAATGAAGCAGATTTTCGCTATGACGGGCCGATTCCCCAGTCACGGGAAACAGGAATTGTAATGCTGGCGGATGCTTGCGAAGCCGCGCTGCGATCGCTCGAAGGATCGGGGAAACGTCCTGTACCCCTAAAGGGAAGCAAGGTAGGCGCAAAGACTGTTGAGGGAGAAAAAGAGCGATCGCCCAAAGATGTCTCTATCGAACAAGCTTTAACAATGCTGAACAACATTTTGCGTGCCAGATGGCAAGACAATCAACTCATAGATTCAGGGCTAACGCGAGAAGAAATGTCACAAATAGCCCAAATATTTGTTGATGTTTGGCAGCAATTTAATCACAAGCGCATTGCTTATCCTAAGTTGAAGGCTAGTAGCACTGCGCGGAATTCGTAATTCAGATTAATCCTTACTACGCCGCACAGCAGCCAAAATAAAATTAACTGCCGCTTGCGTATGCTGCTCAATCATTTGTGGACTTAGCAGTTCCAAATCCGGTCTGGTATGCTTGATGTTTTCGTAAGCGTTGAAGTATAAATTACAAACGCCAATAATATGCAGGGTGGTGAGGAATGGATCGAGTTGACGAAAACAACCCTCTGCCATCCCCCGTTCTAAAATCTCGATCAGATAGGCAAAATTTTCTTGCCAATTCCCCTGTTTAAAATACTTTCCCTGATTTTGGTTGGCTTCTTGGAACCAAAGCATCCCTCGGTGTGGGTGGGCTGCTTCGTAGGCGATCGCTTCTTTTACAAGCAACTTCAAAGCCTCCTCTGGTGGAAACCGATCCAGATTTAACTGCTTAAGAACTTCGTGCATTTCCACCGCTGGACGTTGCAACACAGCTTGATATAATCCTTCCTTGCTTTGGAAGTAGTAGTAAATCATTGCTGTGGTGACGCCTGCACCTTTGGCGATCGCCTCTGTCCGCGCCCCACTCAGCCCATTTCTCGCAAACTCTGCTTCCGCCGCATCGAGAATCTGCTTTTTCGTCGCCTCTGCATCCCGCACCTGGCGAGGTTTTTTATATGAAAGTTTTGATTGTGTTGAACGACCCACATTACTCCATCAGCTTAACGAAAACATCTTAACTAAAAAATTAGTTAGTAGTTGACACAGAAGGTAAACTTTATTAAATTAATGATTATTAACTAATTTTTTAGTTAATTCATCTTTTGCATAATCTAAACGTGCAGTAGTCGAAGTTAGCCGAGCAATGCTCGGTAGTATTACTTCGTCCATTACTAACCAAGCCTTAATTATCCCAATTGGGATTCAAAAGAGCAATGGTAGGCAAATTTTAACTTTTAAGATTGACGACTGACTCTTGAATTATTTGTTGATAAATCACTTTTCAAAATTTTGGAGGAAAAATGCAACCAATTTTACCTGGTGCGCCTTGGTTAATCGCGCACAAATCTACATTAGGAATAAATAAACCTCATAAAATTACTTTAAATGGGCAAGATTATGTAATTTGGCAAAACCAAAAAGGCGAAGTATTTGCCCTTGATAATATCTGTCCACATATGCAAGCACCCTTATCATCTGGGTGGATTTGTCAAGAAAGAGATACTATTACTTGCCCTTTTCATGCACTGGAATTTGATAGACAAGGCAGACTTTATAAAGAAGATCAAAAAGACACTCAGCCAATTATCAAGCCATTAGAGCTAATTATTAGTAACGATTGTATCTGGACATATGGCGGATTTGAACCAAGATTACCTATCCCAGATTTGCATCAGAGAATTGTAGATAAATACGAATTCCTGGGAGTAACTGGCGAAAAAAGTATTCAGGGAGACTTTTTGAGTAATCTAATGGTTAACTACGACTACAATCACCAAAATGGTACTCATAAAGACCTATTTAAAATCACAGATTGTCGTGTAACTTCTTTTGAAGAAAAAGGATATTATGCCACAATTAAACAGGATTTAAAAAGAGCCAAGAATACACTAGGAGAAATTATTAAAAATCCTGTTTTGGGAATTTTCCCTCAAACCTTAAGTAATACACTTGAATATGCTTTTCCTTCCACTACAGCTTTTTTTGCAAAAACACCTATTGGTAATTTTGCTCAAATTCACATTCTCTACCCAGAAACAGAAAAAAGAACCAAGACCTTTATTCTAATGTATGCTCAAGTCAAGAATTCTTTGATGAAATTATTCTTTAAAAACTCACTTTTACAAGCAGCGGCCACAGTCATAGAACAGGATACAAGTGCAGTTGAAAGTTTGTATCCCCGGCAAAAACCAAAAATTAAACTACCAAATGAAGAAGTTATGTTCTATGCTGAAAAACTCTACCGTAATTGGTAATGTTCTGCTGATATGTAATTAATTATCCTAACATCAAGGGTTTAAGACCCCAAACATTACACGTAGTATCAGTTAGAGTTGGGGTTTAAATCCCCAACTCTAACTATCTTTAATGCGTAAATTTTGAATGCGTGAATTTTGAATTTTGAATTGTTAATGCTTTGGGCATCTTAGCCATTTGCTAACTATCATCTAGAAATCATAGTGAACTTGTTTTAATTTCTGACTTTTCACTATTGAGTGCTGAATTGTTAACAAGTTTCAATAAAAACCCCTGGTAGTTAACCCTACGGTGTATACACAAGTCCTAAAATCATTGCCTGGTAAGATACAAGCCTTGGTAGGCAAGGTTTTGAGTTCAGCGAACTGATTATCAATAGTGTCAGCTTATTGATAGAGTCCTAACGGAAAATCAAAGATTTTAAAAAAAATTTTCCGTTGTTTTTCGTTGATTTGATTGCCAACTCGACTTGTGTATACACGGTAGGGTAGTTAACCAGGGGTAATGCAAGTCAGTACTTTTCGCATGGAATTGTATCCTACTTCAATACCATAGCAAGCCTTTAATTGGCACATCTGCCATTTTGCCAAACAAAAAAGCCCCCAGTGGTAAGCTGAGGGTTAATTTTTTGGAATAGCGGTAATCTACAAAGTTATTATTCCCAGATAAGTAGGCGATCAAACTTAAATCAACTGAAATTTCCATGTATATAGGTAGCTGCGGCATATTTTAAGCTTCGTTGCTTACCTTTAAATAAGTAAAACTAATGATTAAAACTAGTTTTCTAAAAGTCCCAACACTTGATTAACTTTTGTAAAGCAGTGTAAAGTAAACTCACAGGCAAAAACAAAACCGCCTGATTCATACGTAAACTCAATCGCACTTATAAAACCATGACAGCAACCATTCAACGTCGCTCAAGCGCCAACGTATGGGAGCGGTTTGCAAACTGGATTACCAGCACCAACAACCGCCT
>JAVRBO020000040.1:0-13750 GCA_034531195.2 Nostoc sp. ChiSLP01 | reverse complement strand
GGTCATTTTCAAAAATACAGCATTTACGAGCGCACCTGCGGAATCTAGGTTAAATTAATGAGAATAGCTCATCTAAAAATCAGGGTTTGAGAAAAGCTCAAAATAGAGTTTTCCAGATGCCGTGAAAAGTCAGGCAAATCAATAGACTTATTGGCATTGTTTTGATAAAGGGAAAGGAATTGAATATTTCTTTACCCTTGAATATGGATTTATTTTCTTACAAAAGTGGAAAACCACTTTTTGCAAAAGGTATAGTGACCTCGGACTGGGGTAAATAGCAGTCTCCATTTACTACTAATCTACAGGCGATAGAATCCATAACTAAGAATGCACAAAATTAATATTTATAGGGATCAAAAGTATGGCTAAGATGACAATTTCAATTCAGCTAAGTGATGCCGAAATCAAAGCTTTATCAGCAATGCAAATTTCTGAGAATGAATCACTAAATAAAGCAGCAGAAAGATTACTCAAGGGCATTCTGGGGCAGTCGAAAGCTGGGCTGACATTATCTGAATCTGATGGTGATGACATTAAAGAGATAGTTAGGCAAGAAATAAGTACTTTAACTGCGTCTACCCTGTCTGATATTGGAGATATAAAACAGGTGATTCATCAGGAGCTAACGGATGCGATCGCTCAAATAAAGGGTTTAATAGATGAACGTAATGGTGGAGTTGTTCTACAAACGCAAGAGACTGTTCTTGCGTTTGCAGCAATCACAACCAGACTATGAGGCAATACGTTCAAGCATTCTTGATAAATTGAAAACAGGCAAGCAGTCGGCAGCCAAGGCGATTGATGCTTTTATTCAGGAACTGAGTACTCAAAGAGAGCAGCAACAGCCACCCACAGATGAGGAATTAGAGGTAGCTTCTTAGGATTTTTATTCTCGCTATTAGTGTCAGATAGCCATTATTTTTAGATACTTGAGATACGTGCGATCTGAAAGTTATTCACGTATTTTCGCAAGCTATAAGTCATAAGTTTTCAGAATAATATTAGCTAGAAATTCAGATAAAAACACATAGAACTTTTAGGAAGTCACAGATGCACAAAACTGGCATAGCTTTTGAGCTATCGCTGTTAACTCATGTTACTACTTAATTGGATAAGCTGTTGCACAAACCCAAGTTAAGACTGTGGATTTTGTCGAAGCCCTAACAAGTTTCCGTCAATATCTTTGAAGATAGATAATTGCACTCCATGACCAACATCTGTAATTGGCTCAACTTCTACTCCTTTTTCAATCAAGCTTTGACGAGCAGAAACTATATCGTTTACAACAAAGGTACTAACAGTATTACCTCTTTCAACTGAGTGACTCAAGTTCAATCCAATTGCAAAGCCTGGAATTTCAGGGAAACTAAATTGTCTCCAGCTAGGTGTGTCATATTTTGATTCAGGAACTAATCCGAGCTTAGACTTATACCACTCAACACTAGCTTCGAGATTAGTAACGTCTACTTTAATCACAAAACTATATTCACCAAAAGTATTTTTTAATGTCATATTTTACTGTGGTTATGCAAAACTTTTGCAGTATTATAACCTTATTGACGGCTATAATACTGCAAATCCACCAATTAATAATAGCTTAATTGCACTTGTGGGATTCTAGTCTAGTAATTCTAATTGTTGCTCCCTTATCCAGCCTTACTGAGGCTGTATAATCAATTCCCCATTGTAGTAAGTTGCTCTCTCTGGCTGATAGTGAGTACAGCGTTGATTTGCAGTACTCTGAAGTAGGGTGGTCGCATCATATCAATAGGGGTGCTTTTTTGCTAATAAGCTCAAATATAATCGCATTAAGCTATATTTATTGATAGCAGCTTAGGCGTTAGCCTAGCCCGCCGTGGGCATTGCTTTAAGGCTTGAAAAATAAATCAAACGAGAAATATTGGCTGTTTCGTTAGTTTTTATGGTTGGCCGCGAGCAAGAGTAATTTAGATGCGTTTGCTTTGGGGGATAAGCCAGTGACCGAGTTCGCAAACAAGATAGCTATTGTCACTGGTGCAGCTAGAGGTCTTGGCGAAGCCATTGCCGTCAACCTGTACGAAAACGGTGCGCGGGTCGTTCTGGCAGACATCGATGCCGAACGAGCGCAGGAAGTAGCTAGACGGTTGGATTCATCTGGCAAGCGGACGCACGTTATTGAAACTGATGTGTCTGACCATCGCGCTGTAGAGGCAATGGTAGCCCAAACGGTAGAGCGATTTGGCGGGTTGAACTTAGCAGTCAATAATGCTGGCTTTACAGGACCGCATGGGATTAGTACCGCCGATTATGAGATTGAATGGTGGCATCGTGTGATTGCGACTAATCTTAACGGCATTTTCTTTGGACTGAAATACGAAATTCCAGCAATTATCCAAAGTGGTGGTGGAGCAATTGTGAATATGTCATCTGCCGCTGGTGCGGTCGGAGTGGCGGGTATTGCTCCCTATGTCAGTGCCAAGCACGGCATTATCGGTCTGACAAAGGCAGCAGCATTGGAATATGCAAACCAGGGCATCCGGGTGACTGCAATCGGGCCAGGTTATGTTGATACACCTCAGATGCAACAGTTGCCAGAGTCAGCGCGAAAGCAGATGGCTGACTTGCACCCTTTAGGTCGCCTTGCACGAACCGAGGAAGTCGCGGACATGGTTAGCTTCCTCTTGTCGGAGCAAGCCTCTTTCGTCACTGGTAGCTTCCACATGATAGATGGTGGTTACACTGCCCTGTAACCACTAATCAATCGCCTTGCGTGCGGGAGCAATACATAATTTTCTTCTTTGATTTGTTTCTCCCCTTTGCTAATAAAAGCTAGTAATGCTAGATTTCCAATATTTGCAACACTTCAGGGTAATTTATGAACAAGGGTGAATTAGTAGATGCTGTAGCAGCAAAGGCCAACATCACAAAAAAAGAAGTATTGGAAGTGATATCAGCTTTTTTAGAAGTCGTTACCGAAGCTGTGGCAAGCGGTGAGAAGGTAACATTGATTGGTTTTGGCTCATTCGAGCGACGGGAACGTTCCGAACGTGAAGGGCTGAATCCAAAAACTAAAGAGAAAATCAAGATTCCAGCAACTAGACTGCCTGCGTTTTCTGCTGGGAAGCAATTTAAAGAAAAAGTAGCATCTTAAAATACTGCTGATACCTTTACTGGTATTAATCGAAGCAGTACAAAATCATGCGATCGCTGTTATATCGTGAGCATACAACAGGCAGTAATTGCACTGTTTGATAGAATTCTGATTCAGAGCCTCTGCCCGTGACCGGAGGCGAAAAAAGCGGTTTAAGACAAGAACACCAAATTTCAACCCTTCGACTGCGCTCAGGGTTGACGGTGAGCGAAGTCGAACCGTCAAGAAAGGTGGCTCTTGTTCGGGAGGGGTGCTACTCCGATCTGAACAAAACATAAAAGCCCTCAGCATAGCTGCCTTCTTCAACAAACCCTAAAACTATCAAATTCCCATAAATCCTTCGTTGGTAAAAACCTAGCTTTGATGTTGAAGTGAGGCGGCTTAGTCATATCTTGAGGCGTTGTAATGGGATTATTGCTTGGCGAACCAAGAGAATCATTCCATAGCAGAGGTACGTGTATTGCCTTCAAATTTTTTTGACGTTTAAAGACATTTGGTTTCTTTGAATATTCCTCCTGTTCTTCAAAATAGTTTTTGAAAATGGTCAAACATGGAATTTTACGACCTGGGATAAATTGCCAAAATCCAGAAAGTAAAAAATCTAAATCTTTCAGTTCTTTAAACAGATTTATTGGCTCATCATCTGTAGATGGCCAAGCAACAATCTGGAATTGGATATTTGGATCTTCTTTGCCTGGAGAATAAATAACATTAGGGTAAACTAACAATCTTAAAGTTTCACCTGATTTTTTAATTTCTTTTGCAATCGCTGGTAACGCTTTGGTAGGATTTTTAAAAAATACCTGATAGTTTTTATCTAAAACTGTTAAGGTATATGGTTTTTTGTGTAGCATTAGCTGACCAGAAATAACACCGATCGCTTGAAAGAAAATGTCTGAATTTTCTGTCATTTCAATGGATATACGGTGACCGATACAGGTATTATACGGAATTATTCATTGAATTATGTGTAGTAAACTAACAACTATATAAGAACGCTTATATATAAGTGACCTACACTATCACCAACCAATCGCACCCCACAGACCGACAACCGTCCGCAAAGCTCACCCACACTTGCCACTTGCCCAAATACCCATTCCATATTGGCTCACCATCAGCAACCCCAACAGCCTCGCCCACGATGGAAACTAGCTCTTGGTAGAAGGAACCAGCACTTTCTAACCCCTGCCGCAATTTCAGCTTTAGACCGTTCCAACCTCCAACAGCCTCATCCAATGAAAGGGGGGTATCGAGTGTGTCACTAACTTGAGTTTGTAACTCTATATTAGAATGGCACTAAGAAAAGCTCTAAACTATGTGGAATATGGGTTACAGCTTTTAATACCAATTGAGCATTAATGGCATGAAAAGTGGCGATCGCAGAGAGTAAGATGATGTAGGTTTGCCCAAAAACTTTTTGAAGGTAGAAAAAGCTTACTCGTCCGTGAAATACTTTTCTGAGACGAATAAGCCAACATCATAAACACTACTGTGACACTAAGAGTACAAATTCTCAAGGATAAATTCAGCCAGAGTTTGGGGCTGCCTTTTAAAGAACTGTTGCCATAAACCACAATAAGGCTTGCAATCTCTGAATTAAAGATTAAATATAAAAAGCGATTATTTGACCCGTTAATAACGTTGTGGGCATTTTTATCTCAAGTTTTAGATACGGACAAAACTTGCCATAATGCTGTGAGTAAAATAATTGCACATTTGGCTGGTGAAGAAGTAGAAATTCCGTCAACAGATACAAGTGCATACTGCCAAGCACGAGCAAGATTACCAGAAAAATTACTAGAGAAGCTTTTCAATTATTCTGCACAGAATTTAGAAGAAATAGTGACCCAACAACATTTATAGTGTGGACGGAATGTGTTGGTAATAGATGGGTCAACAGTATCTATGGCTGACACTATAGAGAACCAGAAAGAATACCCTCAACCTAGCACTCAAAAACCAGGATGTGGGTTTCCAATTGCCAAAATTGGTGTGATATTCAGTTTAGTAACGGGAGCCGCTACTGCTTTGTGCATAGACGTTATGAACACTCATGATATTAAATTAGCTCGGAGGTTATACAGTTTTCTCAAACCAAATGATGTGCTTTTAGGGGATAGAGCTTTTTGTGCTTATGCCGATATGTTTGCTATTAAACAACTTGATTGTGATGCCGTATTCCGCAAACACCAATCTCGTACAACTACTATGCGAAAAGGCAAAATTATTGGAGATTGTGACAAACTTATTACTTGGTATAAGCCTAAAAGATGCCCCGCAGGATTGAGTAAGGATGAATTTTTAGCCTTACCCAATTCCATAACTGTACGCGAAATTTACTACTACATTTTTATTCCTGGTTTTCGTACCCAACGAGTTAGTTTAATCACTACTCTATTAGATACAACAACCTATTCTACTCTGAAAATTGTCGGGCTTTACGGCCAGCGCTGGGACGTTGAATTAGATTTAAGACATCTTAAAACTACTTTGGGTATGGAGGTTTTGCGCTGTAAAACCCCCTCAATGGTACGCAAAGAAATTTACGTTTATTTACTTGCCTACAATCTACTTCGTAGTTTGATGTGGTCGGCAGGCACTACTTATACTACCCCTCCGTTGCGCTTATCGTTACAAGGTACTCGTCATCATTTAAATAACTTCATTCCCGAATTATTAGCAGCAACTTCAACAAAACGTCTCCAAATTTACCGCACTTTACTTAAAGTTATTGCTCACAAAGCTGTGAGCGATCGCCCCGGTAGAAGTGAACCACGAGTCCGTAAACGTCGCCCAAAAGCTTACCCCTTGATGACGAAACCTCGGCATGAATTACGAAAACAATTGCAAACTGCTTAACCCGCAAGTGTTTCGGCTTTTCTTAGTGCCATTCCGCCATGAACAACCAAGAATTCCAATCCACGCAGATATTACCAACTACCGTTGCCACCGACGACAGTTCGACATTTTGTGCGGGGGATTCCCTTGCAGCGGCACCAGTAACGCTGGAGATAAAAAAGGACTCAACGATCCCAGGTCTGGACTGTGGCGCGAAATGTTCCGCATCATCAAGGAATGTCAGCCGCTATTTATACTCATCGAAAATCCTGCGGGTCTGCTCCATCGCGGACTTAACCGAGTCCTGTTTGACCTTGACTCCATCGGGTACGATGCAGAGTGGGATTGTATCTCTGCTTCATCAGTCGGCTTGCCACACAACAGAAAAAGAGTCTTCGTTATTGCCTACCCCAATGGCTTATTCTACCAAATCATCCCGACCCCCTGGGCAGACCAAATTAGAAATCAGATTACGCAAGTACGGCTCTCTGTTGAAGACCGAAGCTATCAACCCGGAGTTCTTACGGTGGCTCATGGGGTTTCCGTTGGAGTAGCCAAGGGAATCAAGGGCAATTACGATGCTCGTCGGGCTTATGGGTTGAGTTGCTCTCCTCGACAGGCTGCTGTTGCTTGGAAACGGATTGATTACCTGTGCAGTCTACTTTCAAATCAGGAGGTGCATTATGGTTAACCGAATCTACTGAGCAACTGGAGGCACTAGGAGAAGCGTTTCTAGATTTTACATCAGTTGATGATTTAGTAACATGGTTAGAGCAACTGCAATAAAAGCAACAAAAGCGAAGTAATCTGATGATTTGTGCTGCCAAGAAATTCAGCATTCACCAAAAACTCACTCACAACCACTTCTTTCACAAGTGTTAACAAATAAAATTGTTCATTTTCTTGGCACGCTGCTAACAAAATAATCAATTTTTAATCGCTAGAACCTTTGATTTGTGAGACGATTTAGAGAATGAAACGAGCCTACCCTTAATGGTAGGACTATTAACCGATACATTTAATGGAAACATCTTTTCTGTGGTTGTGAGGCTAAGATTGGCAAATATCTCATTAACTTTAGTAAATAAACTACTATCCTTATTCAGTGTGCTATAGCTAACTGTTGATTGAAAGGTATAAGTCCCTGCACTAGTGATTTTTTGAGTTGGAAACAAGAACAAATCATTATCTTTTGTGTTTAAACCGCCATCATTTCTAACTAACTTAGCTCTGAGTTGGAAACCAACTTCATTCTCAATAAGAAAAGTCTCAAACGAAGTGAGTCTGACATCGACTGTTATACTGACACTAGCCTCTGAATTAGTAAACAGATCGATTGATACTGTGGGATTAGATAAGGTTGCCATACTTAGTTATCTCTTGAAGTACTTACTTTTATTTACACTTTTAAAAAGTAAATTTGACACTATCATCAGGTGTATTATTAAGATAGGTATGCAAGCAAATATACTGACGCCAAGATCTCCCAATAGATAGTTAATACCAAGCATTTAATTTGCTAATATCTACTTATATATTTAGTGCTTTATTAGACTGATAAAGAGGAAGGCAACAAATAGCTCAGGGTGTAGAGCTACTTGCCGAAATACCTGGCAGATTTTCGAGCATTCTACCCCAACTACCACGATGATTGCTTCTGCCGTGCGTCGTTCTATTGCCGAGTTTGGAGGGACGATTGGTGCTGTGTTTGTCGATTATTTGCAGCAGATTCCTCTGGAGTCGGGGGGAAATATGGCGCATGAGGTCGGCAAGATTACTCGGCAGATTCGAGCGATCGCTAAAGAACACAAAATCCCCGTGTTCTTAGGCTGTCAAATCAACCGAGGGAACCAAACAACTGCTGACAAACGCCCGAATTGTCACTTACTCCGCAACTCTGGCGAAATCTTCGAGGTGTGCGACCAGTTGATTATGCTTTACCGCGATGCTGTGTATACAAAAGACCCCAGCGACCAAACGATTGAGTTAATTGTTGAGAAAAATCGCCTTTACGGTAAGCTCGGCACTGCGACGATGTTGTGCGATTTATCGACCTCAAAATTTTTGAACTTGGCGAGGTGAATTAGCTTCAAGGGCTACTGCTGTCTCTGTTTTGGTCACGCGGGTATTTTCAAATGCGAATACGTCGAATCTCCTCTTAGAAAACAGCGCGATCGCGTTGGGCATCTCTTTGGGCAACACGCTTCGGCTTTTTGATGGATACAGGCAATGTCAACTAGTTCTGTGATAGTTTGTTCAAAGGGCGCAATTGTTTGGGAATTTTCCGTTGCAAGAGGGCCTGTTGGCATTTTGTACGGTACGAAGCAAATCTAAATCATCGCCTATTTCTTCTAGACGAGTACCAATGTTGTTTAATGTTGCATTGATATCTTCTGGTGGCAGAGCCGGGAGCAAGCGACAAACTGCATTTAAGATCTCTGTGAATCAGAGACAATGCAAGATGCTCGATTAAGAACTGTATCATGTAATGTGGCAGTGGATGGTTCGGCGACCAGAACTACATTACCCTTGCTATCCACTACCCATCCTTGAGCTTCTACAATCTGAGTAAAACTATTAACAGAATTAACTCGTTTTATAAGATCTTGCGTGTGTCTATCGTGGTGTATAGCTGCTCGATTATAAATATTATTAATATCATTAGTGTCCTTTGGTTCTAACGTTATCCAGTCTGCCAGCACTGCATCAGATGTTAATGGTTCTAAAGGATTGGATGGTATCCCCCCACGTCCTGTGACATTCAATGGACTGTTTCTAAATTTTCCTCCAGGCTCACAGTTAGAAGTAATTTTTTGGGAAGTATCAACTAGATTTTTTGGCAGTTCCAATAATTCTGTAACGGGAGCGTTACTTATTTTGCCAGATAAAGAGTTTTGCTGAGAAAGCGCTATGATATCGCTGCTTGGCAGTGTACTTGGAGTTAATTGCTCTGGGTCTTGGCTTTGTAGCAGCCTTATTAAATCTGCTCGACTGGGCAGTACAAAGCCATAGATACCCGCAGCTAGAATTTGGATTTGACCGCCAGAGCCAAAGAAGCTATTTGTGACGATATCGCTATTTTCTAAAGGAGCAGCGAAAATAAAGCCGTTAGTAGCATTGATAGTAACATTACCATCATTTCCAGGATTAGCTGCGTTACCTGAATAAGCAGATATTAAACTATTGCGACGCATCAATAATAAGTCTTGCACCTGTAATCTAATATTACCGTTTTGACCTGATTGTGATTCAGCTATGAGTTTTCCTTGGTTATCTAGCCGGATGGAACCAGCGCTGACATCGATATTACCAGCAGCTCCTAGATTTAATGGGCTGTGTGAGTAATTTAAATTTGGTGAGATTTGACTGCTTACACTTACTTCAGCCCCATCCCGGATAATCAATTGCCTTGTGGCGATTCTCACCTGTCCAGCATTTCCAGAACCTAAAGTCGAAGCAGATAAGCTACTGGAAGAAGTTGCCGATCTTCCAATCAATTCTACAGCTTCGGAAGCGTTCACATTCAAGTTCCCACCATTACCTGAAGCTGCTATAAATGGTAAATCTACAAACAATTGCCCAGTAGAGCCTGTTGATATCTGCCCTCCATCTTCAACACGCAACCTGCGAGTATTGATTGTTATATCACCTCCATTTCCGACAGAAGTAGTGTAATTAAACAATCCACTTGGTCTATTAAAAACGCTACTACCAATTAACTCTACCGACTCTGAGGCGTTGACGGTCAAAGTGCCTCCCTTACCCATACCTGTATTAACAGCCGTAACTTGTGCCCCATCACGGATGATTAATTTTCTAGTGTTAATTGTTAAATTTCCACCTCTTCCTACGCCTCTACTCTGACTTGTTAAGCGTACACCACCAATTAGTTCCACAGAGTTAGCCTGGAGTTGGATATTGCCTGGAATACTATCTGTATTAGTAGTATCTACCTGAGAAGATAGAAAATTAGAACTGTTACCAGTACGCGCGATTATTTGAATATTCTGAAAATTCTCAACACCTTCATATCCAAAATTCCAACCTTGGTTTGTTGGGTTTAGATTTACCAAACTATTGCCTGCAACACTTCCTAATTCAATTTGTCCCGACGCTGCTGTTAAATTTCCTCCTTCTAGCGTTATGTCACCACCTACAAATGCCAATGTTTTGCTTGACTGCACTTGTAAACCAATAGGGTTACGTGCGACATTTGGATTTGCTTGAGATTGATTACGGATAGGAGCCGCAGTCAAGCCGAATTGTAAGCCGATGGGAACACTTACTGTTAGCAGGGGTGTAGTTTGAGGATCTTTTGCACTAAACTTAGTACCATCAGCAAAGTTGAGACGACTTGCTGTACTCACCAGGAATGAACCACCGATATTTAAAGAAGCATTAGAACCAAAAATTATTCCATTAGGGTTAATCAGAAACAAATTAGCTGTGCCGTTAGCTTTCAGGATACCATCAATATTAGAGACACTATTACCCGTTACGCGACTAATTATGTTCTGAATATTTACTGCATTATTAAAGTAGGCTGTGCTGCCAGTGGAGACAGAAAACTCTTTAAAGCTATGGAACAAGTTTGTACCCCTGATTGCACCACTATCGATTTCGATTATCGGTTTACCATTTATCGTTTTAACTGTAACAGTTGAACTTTCAGATGTTAATGTTCTATCAGGGATGATTTGGGCATTGACACAATCTCCACAGAATACAGTTACTCCCGTAATTAGTAGAATGTTTAATAGGCTTAACTTCAGAGACAGTCTATTTCTTCGGCTTGGAGTCATTGTAAGATTTATTACTCAAAAACAATACTTCAGCATGAAATAGTAATTAGCTATCAGGCTAATACCTGTACGGGTAACAGTGCTGATATCAGGTATTTATGCAATCGGCAATAAAAGTTTACAGTTGCTTTTGGTCAAGCTCAGGTTTTGGCTCCACTAAATACACCTCTAAGCCAGGCGCTCGCTTGGAAACGGATTGATTACCTGTGCAGTCTACTTTCAAATCACCAGGTGCATTATGGTTAACCAAATCAACTTATTGGAAAGCTGCTGGTTTATTTCCCCGCCGTGGGGT
This sequence comes from Nostoc sp. ChiSLP01, assembly GCA_034531195.2. Taxonomy (GTDB): domain Bacteria; phylum Cyanobacteriota; class Cyanobacteriia; order Cyanobacteriales; family Nostocaceae; genus Nostoc. The sequence continues at coordinate 2,682 of JAVRBO020000040.1, read as the reverse complement.
CAAACCAATTCGCAATTCGCGCATGAGCGCAATTATTTAAGAATCGCACTGCGATCTTCGACGTATTCCTACGTCCAAGCAAGCTACACGTAGCGTCTCGCAGATAAGGAGGTCATTGCGAATTAGTATGGCTCCTGAATTCTTACGTTATTGTTGGGCTAACGAGATTGCCAGTCTTCGGCCAATTCCTGCCGATGCACCTGCGATCGCAATGGTTTTATTAGCAAAGCTCATCATAGGTGTTTCCAGTCGGAACATCGCCTATTGTAGAGGTTTACATCAACAGTCAATCTGCTTTTTTGTTGACAATTCATTGGACGGCTGCTAGCTCACTGGCAATAACGTCAGGAATAATAACGGTTTGGTAAATAGCTTCTGAGCAGGTAAAGTTTTCAATTGGAAACGCTACGCGGCTTGCCGTCAGGCATCACTTTTTCTAGTAATTCGGTCATCGCAAAAGTACTCCTATCAAAGAAGTACCAACCATTATCGCTTACTGAATTACTGAAAGTTTTGCATCCTGCTCATAGCCTTAGTTAATTTAACTTTGAACGGTGACAAATATCTTTTAAAGCATCACTACAATCCCCAAGCAATTCGTCGTATTCTCAATGTATACCAATCCAAAAGTTAGAATTTTTGATAGAAAGATTTTGAATCTATTGCCAAATTTTAGAGAGAAGTCTGAGCGCCGGCTTCCGGCGATGGGAACTTCGGTGAATTGGTATCTCTTTGACTACTTTTATTATTTTTCAATTGTTCTAAATAAACAGCAACGAAGATCTTAATTTTGCTAGATTCTTGTTAAGAAAAATTACAAAACTCTTAACACAAGGAAATATTTCTTATGGTAGTTTCACTTGAGAAGAATGTACCACATCAGGTTGTAATCATTGGTGGAGGCTTTGGTGGACTGTATACAGCAAAGACTCTGAAAAAAGCGAATGTAAATGTTACTCTCATCGATAAACGTAACTTTCATTTATTTCAGCCGCTTTTATATCAAGTTGCGACAGGTACGCTATCACCTGCTGATATCTCCTCACCATTAAGAGCTGTATTCAGGAAAAGCAAGAATACTCAAGTGTTCTTGGGAGAAGTAAATGATATCGATCCAGAAACCCAAGAAGTTATTCTGCGCGATCAAACAATACCCTACGATACATTAGTTGTTGCCACAGGTGCTAATCATTTCTATTATGGTCACGATAACTGGAGACCATTGGCTCCTGGCTTGAAAACTGTTGAAGATGCGGTAGAAATGCGTCGTCGGATATTTTCGGCATTTGAAGCAGCAGAAAAAGAAACCGATAGAGAACTACGTCGTGCTTGGTTGACCTTTATAATTGTCGGTGGTGGCCCAACAGGTGTAGAATTAGCCGGTGCGATCGCAGAGTTGGCACATAAAACTCTCAAAGAAGATTTCCGCAATATCGACACAAGAGAAACTAATATTTTGTTATTGCAAGGAGGCGATCGCATCCTACCCCACATGGTACCAAAGTTATCAGAAGTAGGAAAAGTATCCTTGCAAAAGTTGGGTGTGGTAGTGAAAACAAACACTAGGGTGACGAATATTGAAAACGATATCGTTACTTTCAAGCAAGGCGATCGAGTTCAACAAATTGCCTCAAAAACTATATTATGGGCAGCAGGTGTGAAAGGTTCCGCTATGGGGCAAGTTTTAGCAAACCGTACAGGTGTAGAGTGCGATCGCTCTGGACGTGTGATTGTAGAACCAGACTTGACGATTAAGGGTTATAAAAACATCTTTGTCATCGGAGATTTAGGCAACTTCTCTCATCAAGATGGAAAACCCTTACCTGGTGTTGCACCCGTAGCCAAACAACAAGGAGAGTATGTAGCGGCACTCATTAAAAAACGCTTATCCGGTCAAAAGCTACCACAATTTCGTTACAATGACGTAGGTAGTTTGGCGATGATTGGCAAAAATTTAGCTGTTGTAGATTTAAGCTTCATCAAACTCCAAGGTTTCCTTGCTTGGATATTTTGGTTGGTCGTTCATATCTACTTCTTAATCGAGTTCGACACTAAATTACTAGTAGTATTTCAGTGGGCATGGAATTATATCACTCGTAGTCGTCGCTCTAGATTGATTACAGGTCGAGAAGCTTTAGAAGAAGCGAAAACTGTTAACAACAGCACTAATTTGGCAACTAAAATCGCTAACCCTCCCACTCAACCAACACCTCATTCAAAATTGCAATCTTACACTGCGGATATCGAGGGAGCAACTTCCTGGTTGACATCACCAAAACTGAATCATCATTAAGATAACCTTTGCTCACTCGTTATCGGGCAAGAATTCTTCAATCCCAGTGAAAGCGATTTTACCTCTTATATCAGTAGCGCAGTATCAGAGTTCCCACAGCTAAGGGGTTAAGCAAAAATAAATTGAACAAACCAAGTCTAGTAAAGTTTTGATGCCTACGGCGGGCTGCGCCTACGGAGGAAACCTCCGCTCAAACTTTCCGCTTTTTGGGGTATCTGTTAAGTCAACACTATAAATCGTGGGGTATCGAAGGTTTGTTCAATTTATGAGAGCGAGGATGTTAAGTTCTGAAGGTCACGCCGCACTGCTAGAAGTCACTATTAAACACCTTCACCCTAGATTCCGCAGGTGCGCTCGTAAATGCTGTATTTTTGAAAATGACCTAAATG
>JAVRBO020000039.1:0-320451 GCA_034531195.2 Nostoc sp. ChiSLP01 | reverse complement strand
CAAACCCTTTTGCTATTGATGAGAGCAAGAGGGTTTTTGTTTATGCTGTATTTAGTATTTTGCATAGATACGTTATGTTCCAGTTCCAGTTTTGAATTAGGAAAAGGTCTAATAAAAAATAAAAGCCGTGTAAATTTAGAAAATTCCACGGCTTTTTTGTGTGGTGTAAGGAGACTTAAGTAATTATCATCATAGGTCTATTGCACTATTAGTGATACATACGTAACGTAATTTGTAACAAAATTGTCTTTTTATGACTTGAAGTAGCCTCAATTTCTAATGGCGTGGTATTTTGAATAGCTTTATAGCAAAGCACCACCACAACTGGAACCGCAGCCAGCAGTACAACCATAGCAATAAGCAGCAGTTTGCACTTCACTAATTAGGTCTAGACTACCAGCTTCTAGCAATTTGGCTACTGTTAATGTTTCACCATTACGAGTTTTACCAGGCAAATTCATCATCTGGTTAAAGTCACAATCATATACATTACCCAGATAATCAATTGAAAGTTCATCGCGACACATTAAATGTTCAATGGTGCTGGGATTAAAATGCGATTCTAAAAATTTCAAATAACTGTTGTAGATTTTTCTTCGTTCTAAATGCATTTTAGTTCTACCAACTGGCAGATTGGTAATGGTGAAGAGGTTGTTAAATACAATGTTAAAATTTTCTTGTAAGAAAATTTTGTAATCTTGTTCTAGGTTGCTCTGTTCTGGAGCTAAAGAAAATTTTTCACTTGTAGGTAACTGCGGATTAAATACTAAGTCCAAAATTAAATTTGGCTCTTTACCATAGCCTAGTTTGTTAAGCCACTGCAAAGCTTTTATTGAACTATCAAAGACACCGATGCCGCGCATTTTATCAACATTATCTGCTAGGTAGCAAGGAAGAGAAGCCACAACTTTTAATTGATTTTTAGCAAAGAATTCTGGTAAATCACCAAAACCATTTTCAAAATAAATGCTTAAATTAGACCGGACAATTACCTGTTTACCCGTTAATTTTGCTGCTTTTACCAGTGGTTTAAATCCATAATTCATTTCAGGTGCGCCACCAGTCAAATCCACAATTTTTATTTCTGGAAATCTATGAATTAGTGAAATCAATTGTGCACAAATTTCTGGGGCAAGTTCTTCTGTACGTTTTGGGCTAGCTTCGACGTGACAGTGAGTACAAGCCAGGTTACAGCGCCTACCAAGATTAATTTGTAAAACAGTAATTCCTTTTTTTGTTAAAGGAGAATTAATTTTGTCCTTAAATTGCGTTACAGATTTATTTATTGTATTTGTTGATTGAGTTTGCATTATTACTCCTTAAAGATGACTAAAATCTATTCAATGTTTCTAGCCCTGTAGTAATCTGTAGGTTATTCCTCCAATAGCTGCGGCAGTAGGTAAAGTTAAAATCCACGATAAAAATATTTGATAAAAAACACGAATATTAGATTTTTTACCAATCAATCCAACTCCAAAAATAGAAGCAACTGAAAGGTGGGTAATAGAAACTGGAAGTCCAAAATGAGTAGTTGTAATAAATAAAACTCCTATTACTATGTTTGCTGATAATCCTTGAGTACGATCGATTGAGGTAATTTTTTCACTCATTGTTATTGCTACTTTTTGCGAGTTGAGTAAGCCGCCGAGTACCATTGCGATCGCAATAGTAATCATTGCTCCCTGAATTGAAAAATACTCAATAATCAAAATCAGTGACACAATCTTGGGAGTATAATTAAATCCTCTAGCGAAACAAATAATTCCAGCGCTGATAAAATGACAAGTATCAATAATTTTCTGGTTAATTATTAGGTTATATTTGTAGTTAATATAGCTTGAAAAACTGTAAATTAGTGCCCCCAACAAAATAGCAATAATTGGACTGAATAATAAAGGTAAAACAAAAGAAGCTACCAAAGCTGCAAAATTAACTTTGAGTCCGATCGCTACTAATCCAGCACCAACAATAGCACCGATTAAACTGTGAGTTGTGGAAATAGGAAACCCTATGAAAGACGCAATGAGTACAGTTAAACCAGCGGCGATCGCCACTGCTAAATGAAACTCTGGTGCATTGGCGATCGCATTTGGTACTAGTCCTTTTCCTGAAAAAAATTTAATTGATGTACTGGCTAAAAAAGTTGCGGCTACGGCACCAGCAAAAGTTGTAAAAGTTGACCACAAAATTGCTGTTTGATAACTACATGTTCTGCTACTAAATAGCGTTGCTACACCTTTAAAATTATCATTTGTGCCATTAGAATATGCTAAAAAAAGCGTAGCTAAAAATAAACTAATTAACAACATTTTAATATTTATAAGAAATTAGTTATAATCCATAATGTTAGTGTCAAATATTAAAATTTTACATTCATTTTCTCAGCCGCATAGAATTATTCTGAATTCTAAACGGGAGTTCTCTAGAGGATCCGCGGACAGGTTTCCCTGCTAGTTCGCTGAGAGGGTTGCCAAAGTATAGCAAGTGGCGTGAGACCCCTATTTACCAAGCGCTAGTTGCTCCTGACAACTAAATTATTAAAAAATTAACAGCAACCACCACCGCTATAATGCCAAGTGGAATCAGTAACAATTATTTCTGCTGGCTTAATAGTTGCTAATTTAGCAGCAGTTTTATCGCACACTGCTGCGGGAATACCTCGTTGAAGTAAATGACCTGCTGAATCATCAAAGAAGGGTTCCGAACCAGCATAAATCGCTGTTTTCCCTGTGAAAATACAAGCACCATCTTCTGGAATCGCAACTTTAAAACAAATAGAATCCAGACTTTCTAAAAGTAGGTTTTCTTCTAAATTATAAGTCTGGGAATCTAGTAAATGGTAAGGACGACGCGCACGAATTTCAACTTGACCAAAGCCAGCATTTATAATCCGTTCAGTATACTCTTCATAGGTGAGTGCCCCTGATAAACACATAGCTCTAAGTCGCTCGTCTTGTTGAAGATGTACTGGAATCGAACGAGTAGCAATCGGATCGCTCATTTGCAAGCGTCCACCTGGTTTTAATACCCGGTGCGCTTCTTTTAAAGCACGAGTTAAATCTTCTGGTTCAAAGATGTTGAAAAGGCAATTTTGTGCCACGATATCCACGGTAGCATCAGCAACAGGTAAGTTGAAAGCATCGCCTTCCCTGATTTCTACAAAACTGGTGTCAAACCAAGGATTTTCTTGGACAGCAATTTCTAAGTTGCGTGCTGCGGCTTGTCGCATAGCTGCAACTGGTTCAACGGCAATTACAGCACCTGCATAACGGGAAAAATAAGCGAACTGCAAAGCTTCTAAGCCACCGCCAACACCAACATACAGCACAGTCGGCTGGTTTCCTAGTTCAGTTGGGTGAACAGTAGTACCACAACCATAATTCATTTGCTGCATTGGCAAAGGAATTTTCAACCCTGGTAGTTGCAGGGGTGTACTTTGCACACAACAAAGTCCGACTTCTGGGGTTTGGGCGACTTCGCGGTAAAATTGGGCTGCTGTTTCTAAATAGGTCATGCCACTTGAGATTTTGAATGATGACAGCTTTGTGCATCCTAATATAATTAATTCCGAGTTGCATGAGTTGTTGCTGAGATTGCCAAAAAGCCCAAATTCTCCTAGGATAGAAAAATTTGGGTTTTTAAATTGTTTAAGATTGGGAGTGCGGAGATGGGTGAGAAATGTTCAATGCCTGCTAACCACATAATGTGTAGCCGACACCAGTGACGGTTTGAATAAGGCACTTTTCGTTATTAGCTTCAAGTTTCAGCCGCAGGTAGCTAATATATGGGTCGATGACGTTGGTACCGCCCATGAAGTCGTAGCCCCAAACTTCTTCTAAAATGCGATCGCATGTAATTACTTGTCGCGGATGGATAAGAAAATATTCCAGTAAATCAAATTCCTTAGCCGTTAATTCAATTAACCGCTGACATCGGTACACTTGGCGCGTGCGACGATTTAAACTCAGGTCTTCAAATTCTAAAATATCTGCGGTGTCTGCTCGATCTCTTCTTCGCAAGTGAGTGCGGACTCTGGCTAATAATTCATCAATGGTGAAGGGTTTAACTACGTAATCATCAGCACCAGCATCTAAGTAGCCTGCAATGCGATCGGTCACTTCATCTTTGATGGTTAGTAAGATTATTGGCACTTCATTACTAATACTTCGCAGACGACGGCAAATTTCTAACCCTGAAAAACCAGGCAGCGTTAAATCTAAAATCACTAAATCTAGATGTAACTCCCGTGCTGCGGTCAGTCCAGTTAATCCATCGTAGGCGATGCTAACTTGATAGCCTTCATAATTCAACTCGGATTCAATAAATCGTGCTAGTTTGACTTCATCTTCAATCAGTAAGATGTGCGTCATGATGATGTTAATGATTTCAGCAGGGTACGGTAAGCAACAATCCGGTTTGGAAACACTGTCTTTAAGGTGCCAGCTACTAAATAGCCAGACATCTAATTAGGTGTACGCTAGCTTAGTATAAATCTGAGTGAGTAACAACCGTAAATCTGCAATTACCGATGGCTGCTAGATCGAACAACGATATCATTAACCATTAACAATAAGCTGTGACATCTTCACCGCATTTATCGGCAAGATAACAGAGTGCTCTAAAACGCAATCCCACAACTTCTTCGTACAGAGGATTTAATTTACACATTGGTGGAATGTGAAATAGCTTGCGACCAAACACAGTGATGTCTCGTTCAAATGGACACTGAGCGGGGATAGCTTTGCAGAGGAAATGAGCCAATTTAGAGTTATGAATTTCTAACGTTTCCAACCACTCGCGGACTGGGTGCAATAGATCTTTGTGTAACCGGATTTGAATAAAGCTTGACATAATTACTCTCCTTAATATTTTTAAAATAGATTGGGTTTATTTTATTTGAACCTCTATTAATACATACGGTCAGGTTTAATAGTTTTATGCAGCGATCGCTCGTTTTTTAGTTTTCCATAGAGATAGCTAAACTCTCTAGGAACATTGTTAACTACACATTCAACTGCCAAAATTCCAGATAATTTGCCGAGGTGAGCATAAGTATTTTGCCAAAGGTTAGGCTAGATATTGCTGGGCTGCAAAGCTTTAGTTAACCAACTTCAAAGGAGGCGCAGCTACTTACCCTCAAAAAGCATCGAGCTTCAGGTAAACTGCGGAAACTAATGACCTATGACTTTGTGAATAACAAAAAGTTCCTTTTCGATAGCTGGGCGCCAAGCTACGATTGGCTGTTTCCTTCGGTGTTTTATCGAGCCATCCACAAACGCTTGCTAGAGTACGTCAATTTACCAGATCGAGCTAATATACTCGATATTGGGTGCGGTACTGGACGCTTACTTGGACGCCTTGCCACTAAGTTCCCAGATCTGCGGGGCACGGGATTAGATTTATCTAGTAATATGTTGCGGATGGCAAGACTGACCAACCGCCACCATCCACGCTTGATTTTTATTGAGGGTAAAGCTGAGTCTCTTCCTTTTGCTGATGGTCAGTTTGATGCTGTTTTCAGCACTATCAGCTTTTTGCATTATTTGGAACCTCAACAGGTGGTTAGTGAAATAGCACGGGTACTTTCTCCCGGTGGATGCTTTTATTTGGTTGACTTTACTTCTAAAAAACAGGCACAACCTCAACTATTGCCAATTTCTCCCCGTGGAATTCGATTCTACAGCCCTAATCAACGCCAGGTTTTGGCTTCTTCTGCTGGGCTATTGTGTTTGAGTCACCATTATTTATTAGGGCCTGTGTTGCTAACGATTTTTGCTAAGCCTGGGATTTGAAAATGGAGAGTGGGGAATGGGGAATAGACGAGGATTGGAAAGAGCTAATATTAAACTTTGTTGTGCATATCTTAATCAAGAGTTGGGGCGATACTCCATAAACACCACAGGAACTCTGAAGAGTTTTTTAGCTAATTGTGAGAATCTAAATTTATCCTTGAGTGTGGACGAGAATTTTGTCTTGGGGAGTTCTGGCAGGTCTGCAAAGGATATTGGCACAAAACCAAAGCGACTGTAAAACTCTGCCAATCGCTGACCCAAACATTCAAGATAAAGTGGTTGCTGGCTTGTGTTAATCAAATGCTGGGTCAGTAAAGTACCCAAACCACGACCTCTCCAAGGTGGTGCAACTACTAAACTACCAAGTTCTTGTGCCCCTGAAAAATTACGTAGCTGTCCACAGGCTACCAGATGGCGTAGGCTTTGCCCGCCGTAGGCTTCGCATTCAATTACCCAAAATTGCTGCCAATTTAATTGCGTTGGGTCGAGTTTTGCTGAAAACACCAGGAATCGAATCGACCACCGATCCCCAGAGGTTGCTTTGCGAAGCATACATCCAGGTGGTAAGGATACGTTATTTTGGTTCATTAATTATGCTTGGGTAGCTTATATCACAATTATCGCGCCACATTCTTGAGTCAGTCGCCCTCAAATCACTATGCATTTTTTGGTAACAATTAATCAAGCAATTTCAAAAGTATTTTGGATAGTAAATCTGTTCTGAGTTTTTCCTTAATACCTGGTTACTTTTTTGGGTTCATTAATTACTAATTATATATTTATAACTTTTCATAACCATAGATAATTATTCATAATTAGTACTTTCGATAGAGGGGAAAATCAGCAATAACTATATTCTAGATAGATGAAAACACAGACGTAATCTTCTTAAGATACTCCTAAGAGTAAATGATTAGGAATCTAATAATGTCTGAACAACAAAAATCTAGTAATCAAGATACTACACCTACCTCTTCTGGCGGCTACCAAACTCCCATTGATGAAGCTATCCGCCAAACTGGCGATGCTGAAAAAAGTGATGGTAAAACTTCTGCTACTCCAGAAGCACCAGAAAACGATACCGTACAAGGCAGCCCAAATCAAGGAACTGAGTCACGTTAATTAATTTAAACCTTCCCAAGTTTTAGTTATTTTGTGGCGGTTTTTAATTAGTTCAATCCAGTAATTTGAGAGTGGATATGTGGTGTAATCCCCACAATTATCCACTCATTTTTTATGTTCGGCATTTACAATCTAGAATATAGCGATGGTGAGCTTCTCTTCGAGACGGTGTGGAAATGCTAACGCAGATTTCAATATGGTAGAAAAATTTTAGATTAAGATGAACGCTAGAAAGCTAGAAAAAACTAAATTTCCAAGAATTTAGCTTAATAGGACGCGATCGCTTTTAGTTAGCTACAAGGTTATCAAAAGTTAAAATAAATAACTTAAGTAGGTCAGTGTTCAAAATTGTCGTTATAACAAGGCAGGAGGCAGGAGGCAGAAGTGAAGAGCTTTTTGAGCAACTTTACTTTCCGTTACATACTTTGTTTTTTTGCGCCACCCTACTTAATTTGTATAATTTTATCAAAAAATCTCGCTGATTATACTAGTATTATTTTATCCAATGGTCATCAGGGCGTACCGTGAGAGCTAAAACTTGTTTAGTTATTAGCTATAGTTGTGCGAGTATTCTATGAACAAACTATCAGAAAAATTTGTTGGTGGTGGTTTTAGCTTGGCATTACTACTAATGTCTGCTGTTGTAACGGCTTCCTATTTAAGTATTCAAAGGTTAACAGCAGAAAAGCGATGGGTAGTTGATACTCAACAAGTTATAGAATCGATAGATCGTGTATGTATTCATCTCAGTAATGCTGAGAGCGCACAAAGTAGCTACATTTTCACAGAAAATACAGTTTACCGAGAAACTTATAAACAGCAAAAGCAAAAAGTATACCAACAGCTTAAAGCGATCCGGTGGCTAAGCAGTGATAACTCTAATCAAGAAAGGCGACTTGATACACTCGAACCTCTGATTGCAGAGAAATTTTCTCTGCTTGAGGAGTCCATTGACTTGTTTGAGCAAAAAAATTTAGATAAGCCAACTCAAATAGCTATTGTTGGTCGCAGCTTAGAGATAAGTAAACAAATTCAAGCAACCAGCCAAGCAATGGAAAATGACGAAAGAACCTTATTAAAAGAACGAACAGCAGCCACTGAAGATCTTTTTCAAGAAATCGTTATTGTAGTAAGCCTGGGATATATTTTGAGTGTGGTTTTGCTAATTTTAGTTTACTTACTGCTGCAAAAGCAAATTCAGATGAACAAGGCTTTATCACAAGAAGCTATTCGTTTGGAACAGCAAGCTGCAAAAGCAAAACTGGCAGACATTTTAGAAACTATTACAGATGCTTTTGTTGCCCTAGATCGCGACTCATGCTACACCTACATCAATCACAGAGCCGAACAAATATTCAATCGCTGCTCGGCAGATTTGATTGGTAAAAACATCTGGGAAGTATTTCCTGAAACTGTCGAATATAAGTTTTATCAAATTTACCATCAGGCTGCGGCAGAACAGCGAGTCATCCATATGGAAGAATATTATGCACCGTTCGACCGCTGGGTTGAATATTCCATGTACCCCTCGCCAGAAGGAATATCAATTCTCTTCCAAGATGTCACTTGGCGCAAATTGGCGGAAATTGCTCTAGAACAAAGTGAAAGACGCTATCGCTCACTAGCGATTGCTACTTCTCAAGCTGTCTGGATAGCTGATAGTAATGGGATGCCAAAAGAGTTTTCATCTTGGATGGCTTTGACTGGGCAAACTGATGCCCAAATCAAGGAAAGGGGATGGCTCAATGCAATTCATCCTGAGGATCGAGAGTTGACACAGTTGTTGTGGACTGAGGCAATAAAAACCAAAAATCTTTACTTTAGTGAATATCGCGTGCAGCTTGCGGATGGCAGCTATCGATTTTTTGCTGCCCGTGGAGTTCCTGTCTTAGATGCCAACAACGAGATTCAAGAGTGGATAGGTACTTACACGGACATCACAGAACGCAAACTAGCACAACAGGCACTACAACAGATGAATGAAGAACTAGAAATCAAAGTTCAGGAACGAACAGCAGAATTACAAAAGCTTAATGAAGAGCTAAAACGTTCTAATCAAGAGTTAGAGCAGTTCGCTTATGTGGCTTCCCATGATTTACAAGAACCATTGCGAGCTGTGACGGGTTATACCCAATTATTAGAGAACGAATATCAAAGCTCCCTAGATGATTTTGCCAAAGAATACTTGGTTTATATCGTAGATGGGGCAAAGCGAATGCAGCAGTTGATTCAAGACTTGCTAGCTTATTCTCGTGTGGGAACTCGCGGACATGAATTTGTGCTTGTTGATTGTAATGTTGCACTGAGTCTAGCTCTGAGTAATTTACATGTAGCGATCGCCGAAAGTAAAGCCATCATCACTCATGATTATTTGCCAAAGTTACTCGCAGACAAAACCCAAATTGTGCAACTATTCCAAAATCTAGTCGGCAATGCCATCAAGTTTTGCCGAAAAGAGCCACCCAAGATTCATATTGGCGCCTTCACAAGAGATGGCGAAGCAGGGGGAGAATTTCTCACTCCTAACTCCCCACTCCCTATTTCTCACTTTCAATGGCTCATTTGGGTACAGGATAATGGCATCGGTATTAAGTCTCAGTATCTTGAGAGGATTTTTGAAGTTTTCCGACGCCTTCATACTCGTCGAGAATTTCCTGGCACAGGCATTGGTTTGGCTATCTGCAAAAAAATCGTCGAGCGGCATGGAGGCTGCATTTGGGCTGAGTCTGTGCCAGGTGTGGGAACTGTATTTTATTTTACCATTAATACAAATTAAGGTATCTTTATAATACATATACTCCATACCAAAATTAATAGCTTTTTTGTAACTACATGGTTGACGAGCGGGCATCCCCACCTATTGAAATTTTGCTAGTTGAAGACTCTCCTAGCGATGCAAACCTCACCATCAAAGGCTTCTTAAATGCCAGAATCGCCAACAACTTGCACTGGGTTGAAGATGGTGAAAGTGCTATGAACTACTTGCTCTCCCAAGGAGAGTTTGCTGATGCTATCCGTCCAGACATAATCCTTCTTGACCTAAATCTTCCAGGAATGGATGGACGCGAACTGTTAACAGAAATCAAATCAGACCCAAATCTTAAATCCATTCCTGTGGTTGTCATTACTACTTCAAATGATGAGCAAGATATACTACGTTCTTATAATCTTAGTGCTAATTGCTATGTGACAAAACCTATTGATGTCTACCAGTTTATTCAAGTTCTACAGTTGATAAAAGATTTTTGGCTGATAGCAGTAACACTACCACCAAAGTAATTGAATTGCGAGTTTCATATCATGCCCGGTTAAAGATTTATCATTATAGGCTGACACCAAGACGCAGAGACATTTTAACGATCGGTGATTAGTATAAGTTAATATCAGCAACTAAACTTATCGATCGCGATGTTAATTTTTATTTTTGAATTTTGAGTAATTTCCAAACTGAATAATAATTGTCGCTATATACAACTTCTGTTTTAGAATTGTAAGTTGTTTCTATTTTTTGACGCCAGATATCTGAAGGATTTAGTAAAAAAATCTCAGTGAATATATCAGGGATATTCGGAATAGTTTGCTCTTTTAGTAATTGAAACTTTACTTTTGAATCTAAAAGATAGCTGAGGGAAAAGACATTTCCATAATTTATTCCAGAAGCATCACTAATCAAAAGTGGGCGATTAGCCTGATTAATAATTCTAGCAACTTGTGGATTCCCATAGCTAATAACCTTACTCCACCATGTTTCCGCTTGAGAACTCACTGCATAAGAAACTAGTCCACAAATAATTACTAGTCCCAAAATTGTTTGCCAGATTCTTCGAGATACAAAACTCTTGTTCCTTATCTGGATAGCTAATAAATAGGTAATAGATAATTGAATTCCCAAATAAGAAGGTAATAAATAACGTTCTGAAAGCGAACGTATACCGCCAAAAATTAAATCTGGTAGCATTAAAGGTAGTGCAGGAATTAGAGTTAACATTACAATAAACAACCAAACTTTGTAGTTAGTTGTCCGATAAATAAAATAAATTGAGTATGCGATCAAGGTGAAAAAAATTATTGTAATTAGATAGCTAAGCGGGTTTTCAAAACCAAAGTTTAAATCGATAAAAATCCGGCTCAACTGTAATAACCAAGATTTAATTAAAGTTTCTAGGGGAAATTGGATCTTTGTCCATGCGGTTGAACTATTAAATTGCAAAAAGTTAGTTATTACAACTAATATCCAATGGGTGAAGCCTAAAAATCCTGCTATAGATGCTAGCAAATAAGCTCTGACTGTTCGAGTTAATCTAAATCTAGCAGCGATAATTACATAAATTCCATGAGCTAATGCTACAAATCCACTTAACAAAAATGTATAAAGACTAATTGTTAAAGTGACTGCATAAATTCCCCAGTTTAATATGCGTGGTGCTTGCGGTGTTGATTCCAATCTTAATGCTCGTAAAAATGACGCATTGCATAATAAAATTGTCACTAACCAGAGAATATATTCTCGTGCTTCTTGGGCGTATACTAGATGAATAGGAGAGATTGCCATAATTGCGATCGCAATCTCTGATACCCATAATTCTGTTCTAAATAATTCTCGGCATAGCCAATAAATACTAGGAAAAATTAACAAGCTAATCAATGCAGATAAACTTCTAATCGCCGTCACCGAATTACCAATAATTCCCACCCACAACCGAGTGATTATATAATATAGCGGAGGATGCTGTGGGTCTTCCACTTCTAAAGACTTAATTGTATTAATTAAGCTTTTTTCCCCATTCAGACTTTGGAATTTAACAAAACTTTCTTTAGTAATTAAACGACCATTAAATATTTGCTCTTTTACTTCATTTGCTGTATACCCAGAAATCCGCAATGAAGTAAAAGTTTCATCATGCCAATAGACTTTACCATCAAGGTTAAAAAAACGAAAAAAAATACCCGCCATTAACAAAACGGCAATAAAAAACCGTAACTTATTTTGAGCGAGTTTGAGATGCCGCATAGCTAAATTTCACAATCAATAATGTTTAACCAATGACTTACTCTTTCTCTCTGCGCGAGCTAAATAACATCTTACAAACCAGTAGATAATTGATTATTGAATGGCATATTACGTAGGCGTGAATTACGAGTTTTATTTAATTTCCAAACAGAATAATAATTATCACTGTAAATAATATTTGTCTTAACTTTATACTTTTGTTCTATTAATTTGCGCCAACTGTCTGAAGGATTGAGTAAAAATATATCAGTGAACTCATTAGTAATTTTGGGAATTTTTTGATTATTGACTAACAAAAATCTTACTTTTGGTTCTAACAGATAACTCAAAGAAAATACATTTTCATAATTATTATCTAAAGAATTACTAATTAAAAGTGGGCTAGTACTCTGATTAATAATTTGGGCAGATTGCAAATTGCTATCATTGATGCCTTTATTCCACCAAGTTACTGCTTGGGAATTGACCCTAGAAGAAATTAGACCGCAAATAATCAACAAACCCATGATTATGTGCCAAATTGTTCGACGTGGCAAGCTCCTATTATATAATTGTCTAGCCACTAGATAAGCAACAGTTAGTTGAATTCCTAAAGAAAATGGGATTAAATATGGTTCAGTAAAAGATTGTATCCCCCCAGCGCTCAAAGCTGGTAGTATTAAAGGCAGTGTTGGCACTACAACTAATGTAATAATAAACAACCAAACTTTGTAACTGGTGGTAACGCAAAGAAAAGAAATTGCATATACTATAAAAATTAAAAAAAATGGTGTAATTAAATACATTAGAGGATTGTCTAATGTTAAATTTATATCAAAAAAAATCCGACTACTCTGCATTAATAGAAATGGAAATGGATGTATTAAATATGACTGTGATGTTGCTTTTTCTCCTGAAATTATAAATTGAAAAAATTCACCGAGCGCAACTGTCATCCAAGGCATAAAAGCTAAGAAACTTACCAGTGATGCTATCAGATAATTTCTCACAGTTTCAGTAAACTGAAATCTGGCTACGCCAATCACATAAATTGCGTGAGCAAGTGCAACAAATCCACTCCAAAGAAATGTATAAAGGCTAATGGTCAAAGTTATTGCATAAACACTCCAGGCACTAAAAAGATCTGGTGGTTGTTTTGTTAGTTCATCTTTATCTTGTAATTCTAAATGCACTGCTCGCAACAGTGAAGCGCTAGATAGCAAGATAGCGATCAACCAGAGAATATATTCTTGGGCTTCTTGAGCATATACTAAGTGAATTGGAGAGATCGTCATAAGTGCGATCGCTACACCAGGAATCGGTAATGGCACATCAAACAATTCTCGACATAACCGATAAACACAGGGAAAAACTAGCAAGCTAATGAACGCAGATAGACTTCTGATTGCTGTCACTGAATTACCAAAGATTTCCGTCCACAATCTAGCGATTATGTAATACAACGGTGGATGCTGAGAATCTTCTTTTGCTAAAGACATAATTGTGTCATTTAAGCTTTTTGAAGGATTTGCACCTTGAAATTTCGCCAAACTTTCTTTAGCAATGACACGATTATTAAAAACTTCCTTTTTGACTTCATTTATGGTAAAGCCAGAAATCCGCAACGAGGTATAAGTTTCATCATGAGAATAAACCTTGCCATCAAGGTTAAAAAAGCGAAACAATATACTCATCGTCAACAAAAAAATAATCAAAATCCGCAACCAACTCGGCGCAAATTTGAGATGGTGCATAAGTTACATTTCCCAAAAAGTTTTCTAAAATAATCCAGTTTACTCGACTCGATGAGGTATTTAGGGTAGCTCATCGCAGATATTAGCGAGACATCAACTGATATGAGTTCGAGCAGGTTGATTTGACCTCTCTCAAAAAGCTCTCATGAATGAAACCTCCGCTCAAACTTTTCCTTCTTCAAACCTCTCCTCTTCCAGGGGAGAGCCTTCAAATCCTCTCGTGGTAGGATACAGCGATAGGGTAGGGGGTCACACCCCTCATTTGGTATATCTCTCATTTTCTCATGAAATAACCTTTGAGATCGGCTTGATTTAACCCTAAAAAATCAATGGTGGTGTGAGGGGTAACATGCCTGAATAAAGAGCAGTATCCTACTAGCAGGGGGAGGCTGAAGGCAAGGAGGTTTATTAAACTCGCTCTCAAGGGTAACTGCTCGTCAGATATCGTCTACCTAATTGAGAATCGGTTAATTTGCCAGATTGGTAATAAACATCCTCCTCTATTAACTGTG
This sequence comes from Nostoc sp. ChiSLP01, assembly GCA_034531195.2. GTDB lineage: Bacteria > Cyanobacteriota > Cyanobacteriia > Cyanobacteriales > Nostocaceae > Nostoc. The sequence goes on along the minus strand of JAVRBO020000039.1, from coordinate 306,281 downwards.
AAAATAATTGGGTAAGGTTGTATCAAATCCTGCAAAACTGGCTTCAGTCAACATTCATTTTTTTAGTCGGCGTAGCCACGACTAACTATCGCCAAAACAAAATATAATTTTAAAAAATTTGATAACCCCATTTCACAAAATCTTTGCTATTAGATATAGTTAAAAAATCAATAGTTTTAAACTGGCGATCGATAGCTGGAAGGCTACATATTTTGGCACCAATATTCAAGTACGCCTGCAAAATTTTCGGAATTTCCACATTAGAGAAATCCGAATAATTTTGAGGTGATTCTAGACAATATTCTGAATTTGGATAAACTAAAATACTTGGATGCATCAAGTTATTCTGGTGAAAATAATTATAAACGCAAGTAGCTTGCCAAGGAGATTGCGTTAGTAATGATGCACAGCCAAAGAAATACTGATTTTTAGTCCAGATGAGATAATTTGCTAGGCCTTCCCAGAGTAGTAATAGTGTCTGACCACTGCGGTATTCTTTAGCTATACATGCACGCCCAACTTCTACCGATGCTTGAAGTACAGAATCGGGAATTGCATTCAGATTAAATATATCGGCAGCATCAAAGCCTAGTCTTTGAGAAGCCATTTTATAAGTTTGCATCCGATAAGTTCCAATGGTTTTACCTGTCTGTTTACAGATAAGAATTAAATGATGGCAAACCTCATCAAACCGGTCTTCATCCCTCTGAGTAAAACTAGAAGTAGATAATCCCAAGCCTAGTTCTAGATTAAAAACTTCAAAACGCAATCGAAAAATTGATTTTAATTCTTCTTCAGTTGAGGCAAGCCGTAGGATATATTTTTTAGTCTGAACGACAGGAAAATCTTGAAGAGAAGGAGGATTCAGTGGGTAATTGATGTTGCGTCCAGGAATTTCCATCTGTCTTCCTACTGATAACATTTTGGATTTTGCGAAAATATCCTACTAGAATTTAAGCATTATGCATTAATGCCTAGAAGTGTCATTGAGACAGTTTTCGATAAAAAATTCCCTAGATAGCTTTCTTCATCTCTATGATTAGTAATATAGTGTTTTTATTATGGACATTAATGCCAGAAAAATCTGGCAATAAGATACAAAATTTTCCTTTGATATAGGGTATAAATGCAAGTAATACTATTTGCAAAAATCTTTGCAACAGATAAATTGGTTATGGCAAAAAGCCCCTAGATGAATCTAGAGGCCGGGAGTTTGGCGTAGCGATTGCCATTTCTAACAAAAGCGCTCTCAAATACTTTTATCAATTACGGTGATTATTGCTGTAACGAACCCTTGTACCTGCCCACAGCAACTTCTCTCGCAGCGTTTGATAGTAAGAATTGTTCTCGCGCAAAATAATAAACTTCGCTCGACAATCGGCTATCCGCACATCAACACGGTGTCCAGGCCAAATCGAAGTCCCCAACACTCCATCAGTCCACAATTTGGTACTCAAATCGTAATCCCCCAAAGGCCAAATACTGACCACAGAACCAGGGGGTAAAACGAGGGGACGACTAGAAAGACTCATTGCACAAATCGGAGTAACGGTAATCGCCTCCATACCATCGTGCATAATTGGGCCATTAGCAGAAACGGTGTAACCAGTAGAACCTGTGGGAGTGGAAATAATCAACCCGTCTCCAACGTATTGATCGACTACCTCACCATCAATTTCCATTTCTAGAATCGAGGTAATCATGCGGTCAGCGGAAGCCGGTTTGACGCAAAATTCATTCAAAGCCAGGTAACGTTCGCTGACTGCCTCCAAATTAGACCCATGACCCTCATACACCGCAGCTTGTAACATCATCCGCCGTTGGATAGCATAGCGATCCTCAAACAGCCGATCCCAAACTTTCTCCGTATCCTGAAACTCATCCACTGACTCGGTTAAAAACCCCAGATGACCTCCCACATTCACTCCCAGAATTGGGATGCCAGCTGGGGCTAAATGTCTAGCACTAGTCAAAACAGTGCCATCACCGCCAAGTACCAAAGCGAGATCGATTGGTTGACCTGCTGAAGCCAAAAAGACTGGATATGGGTTGTCTTTCGGCCCGCTAGGCCCCATCAACACCTGGCACTGGCGATTTTCGAGTTGTTTAGCGCACATTTCTGCCCATTCTTTACTCCGGGCATCTCGCGCTTTATAAGCAATGATTACCTGCTTGAGTTGCACGCACAGTTACCACTTCAGGAGATTAAACTGCTCCATATCGACGGTATCGCGGTTACGATAAATGGCAAGCACGATCGCTAAACCCACCGCCGCCTCGGCTGCGGCCACGGTAATCACAAACACGGTGAAAACCTGACCCTTAATTAATGTTGAGTCAAGGAAGTTGGAAAATGCCATTAAATTGAGATTAACAGCATTGAGCAGCAACTCGATCGACATCAGCACCCGGACAGCGTTACGGCTGGTAATTAAACCGTAGATGCCGATGCAGAATAGAGCGGCTGCTAATAATAAAAAGTACTGGAGTTGCATGAATCTGAGTATTCCTTCTGAAAAAACACCACTTTCTATGAAAACAGAATTCAGGAGTCAGAATTCAGAATTCAGCTTGGGAATTGGAGTTCCACTCCCAGATGAATAACCGTGTTTAAGATGCCCATTAAATTCAAAATTTGGTGCTTCCAAGAGTTATTCTGAATTCTGAATTCTTTACTCTCTTGTTTCGCTGCTGCTTGATACCAGTTCTCTGGGGCGTTCTGGGAGAGTCAAAACGGTTTGTGGTAGTTCAGATGGTGTCGGGTCTGGCAAATACTCGCGACGTGCCAAAATAATCGCTCCTACCATCGCCATCAGCAGCAAAATCGAAGCTAGTTCAAAGGGTAGTAAAAAGTCAGTGAAGAAATGTTCGCCGATTAAAACTATAGAACCTTGAGTACTTGCTGGAGTAGTGGAGTAAGCCCAAGGAGTTGCCAGCACCATCGTACTCAAAAGGCCAAACAATCCGAGACTAACTATACCTGTTAGTGCCTTTCGTATCCAAGAGTTGGGAAATGGGACAAAATTCTGCCGTTTGTTCACCAACATAATGGCAAACAAAATCAGCACGTTAACCGCCCCAACATAAATCAACACTTGTGCGGCTGCAACAAAATCACCATTCAGCAACAGGTAGATTCCCGCTATGCTGATGAACACGCCCCCTAGCATAAAGGCAGAATAGACGATGCTAGGCGACAGCACCACGCCAAGGGCTGCCCCAATCATCATCACACCCAGTACGCCAAGGCATACAATCTGTACTCCTTCCGCTAGATTCACTGTTTTTTGTCCTCAGTCAATTTTCATTGGTCATTGGTCATTGGTCATTGGTCATTGGTCATTGGTCATTTGCTTTGGACAAAGGACAAATGACAACGGACAAAGGACAAATGACAAATGACATTTATTTTTCGGTTTGTTCCACAAGGTCTTCTGGACGCGCACCCGCAGGCGGCGCATCCGCAGGCAGTCCGTGGGGTTCGAGGACGCCCTTGGGTAGGTAAACTAGTTCGCGTAGTGGTGTTACCATTGGGTCATTTGTTACCTTATAGGGCAGACGACCTAACGCTACGTTGTCAAAGTTCAATTCATGGCGATCGTAAGTGGAAAGCTCATACTCTTCTGTCATAGATAGACAGTTAGTGGGGCAAAATTCCACACAATTACCGCAAAAGATACAAACTCCAAAATCAATACTGTAGTGCTTGAGTTTTTTCTTTTTGCTAGCTTTGTCGAATTCCCAATCTACTACAGGCAGATTTATCGGACAAACGCGAACACAAACTTCGCAGGCGATACACTTATCAAACTCAAAGTGAATTCTACCGCGAAACCGTTCGCCGGGAATCAGTTTTTCGTAAGGGTACTGGACGGTAATCGGACGCCGCCGCATATGGTCGAAGGTAACAGAAAGTCCCTGACCAATGTAACGCGCAGCTTGTACTGTTTCTTTGGCGTAATCACCAACTTGTTTCAGGAACTTTAGCATTGTGTTTCACTCTCTCTGTTTAAGCTATCAGCGTTATTTGTCTTTTGTCCTTAGTCATTTGTCCTTTGTCCTTAGTCATTCGTCTTCTCTTACAAAGTTCCGATGGAGGAGAACCTCCGCTCAGAGTTTGCGCTTTGTCTTTTGCAAATGACTAATGACCAATGACTAATGACTAATGACTAATGACTAATGACTAATGACTAACCGCCAAAGGCGAAAGGAAAGGCTAGTTTCAGGGCGGCGGTTAATAGCAGGTTAACCAAACCAACTGGCAACAAAAACTTCCATCCTAAATCTAACAATTGGTCAATCCGTACCCGTGGCACTGTCCAGCGCAACAAAATGGCGACAAACACTAGTAGATAGGCTTTGAGTACGGTCATAGTGATACCCAAAGCAGCAGTTACTATCTGCAATACGGGATCGGCTTCACTGATTCCCAGCCAACCAGCTATGAGGTTGAGGGGAATGGGAAAGTCCCAACCGCCCAGGTAGAGAATTGCTACTAGTAGGGAAGAAAGTATTAAGTTGACGTAGGAACCCAGGTAAAACAGACCGAATTTCATGCCTGCGTATTCAGTTTGATAACCTGCTACTAGTTCTTCTTCTGCTTCGGGTAAGTCAAAGGGTAATCTTTCGCACTCAGCTAGGGCGGCTATCCAAAAAATCAGGAAACCGACTGGTTGACGCCAAATGTTCCAGCCCAGGATGCCGTAACCAGATTGTTGATTCACAATGTCAATGGTGCTGAGGCTATTAGACATCATAGCGATCGCTAATACTGCCAGCGCCAATGGAATTTCATAACTAATAGATTGCGCCGCTGCCCGCAAACCCCCTAACAAAGAGTATTTGTTATTAGATGCGTAGCCAGCCATCAACAAGCCAATGGGCTGAATGCTTGACAAGGCAATCCATAAAAATACGCCCATGCCGACATTGCTAATCACGATGTTCTGCCCAAAGGGCACAATCAAGAACGACAGAAACACCGGAATCACAACAATAATTGGGCCGAGGGTAAACAGCCAGCGGTCAGATTTGGCTGGTACGATATCTTCTTTAAAGACCAGCTTCAGACCATCCGCTACAGGCACCAGTAACCCAAAAGGCCCTTGGTATTCTGGGCCAATTCGTTGCTGTGCGGCGGCGGAAATTTTTCGTTCTAGCCAAGTGGCGACTAATACACCCACTGTTGCCCCAATCAGCATTAGTACCATTGGCAGTGGCATCCAAATTGCTTTGGCTGTTCCTGCTGGTACACCTAAATCCGTGAGGGATTCAATAAAAGTTCCTTGGAGGTCAATTCCTGAATTCATGTTTCCGCTCTTTAAGACATAAGTCCAAGTTAGTTACAAATATTACTTTAGTAATACATGTAAATTCACTGTTTGATAAGTTTTGCCCAGATGAGGTCTGATTGAAGATTTGTTGCCAATTCCCATGTTTAGTATATCGTTGGATGGTTTTACCACCCTGAAGCGAGATAAGAACTTCTACTTATGGTTGGCATTGACTTTGGCTATTGAGTGTAGGAAGTGGGGAATGGGAGTAGGGGAGTAGGGGAAATGAGGGGGATGAGGAAGATGAAGAGGTAGGGGAAAAGGTTAAAAAAGGGAAAAGGGATAAATTTAACCTTACCCCATGCCCCATGCCCCATGCCCAATACCAGTTAACGTTGGTCGATGGGAATATAAGGAACTTCGTGGTGACCGTTGTAAACCTGGGTAGGACGGAAAATGCGGTTTTCTGCTAGCTGTTCTTTCCAGTGGGCTAGCCAACCGGCAACGCGGGCGATCGCAAATATTGGTGTAAACAAGTCTGTGGGAATTCCCATTTTTCTATACACCAAACCCGAATAAAAGTCAATATTAGGATAAATCCCTCTACTACCGAGTTTTTCCTCTACCACTCGTTCCATTTCTTGAGCAATGTCATAGAACTTGTCATAGCCAAACTTCTCAAACAGTTGCTCTGCTAGGCTTTGTAAAATTATGGCTCGTGGATCTTTGACTTTATAGACACGATGTCCAAAGCCCATAATCTTAGATTTACGTTGCAGACAATCCTCTATGTAAGGACGTACATTTTCCACAGAGCCAATTTTTTCTAACATCTGAATTACTTCTTCATTGGCTCCACCATGCAGGGGGCCTCCCAAGGTTCCCACAGCACTGGCAACTACAGCGTAAGGATCGGTCAAGGTGGAAGCTGTCACTCTGGCGCTAAAGGTGGAAGCATTCATTGTATGCTCGACCTGAAGTATCAAGCAGATATCAAAAATTCGCGACATCAAAGGGTCGGGTTCTTGCTCATTGAGCATGTATAGAAAATTGGCAGAGTAGCCTAAGTCATCGCGGGGACGCACGGGGTCATTGCCTTTTCGCATCAGTTGGAACGCAGCAACCATTGTGGGAATGGTTGCTATCAAGCGCACCACAGAATCTCGAATGTAGGCGGGATTATGTAAATCCCGGAGCGAATAAAACAACCCTAAAGCAGCAGCGGAGGCTTGCAGGGCATCCATTGGGTGACCGCTTTCTGGAAAGCATTTCATCATGTCGCGAATGCGGTATTTTATTCGCCTGTGGTGACGAACTTCATGTTCAAATGCTTGGAGTTCTTGTTTACTGGGCAGTTCACCCCAGATTAAGAGATAAGCAGTTTCTAGGAATGTACTTTTTTCTGCTAGTTCCTCAATCCGGATGCCACGATATTCTAGTATTCCCTTTTGCCCATCTACATAACTGATACTCGATTGGGCGGCGGGAATGCCTTCTAGACCAGGCTTGTATTCGCACACCATCATGGCAACACCATTTACTTTTTGAAATATCCGATCAAGTTAACTTACCAGAAATTTATTGTCGCCATAACAGTAGTCGTTCTAACAACAATCGGAAATGTTGAAAAACTGTTATGACAAGTACCTGGGTGGTGTCAACCAAAACATCTGACTACGACCCAGAGGAGAACCAGTTTCTGGTAGTTTTATCCCAATCATACCTGCTTTTTTCAAGACTAAGCTGCCTTTGATTTCTCCCCATAGCAGAATTTCTGCCCAATTGGTTAAATCAGGTTCATGTCCAACTAAGGCCAGTTGGGTATTTTGGGAATAATTTCTTGGCTCTAACCAATCTACCAGCCAACTAGAAATTTCACCTCCATGAGCCAAGTGGCTAGATTCTTCTAGCTGGGAACTTAATCCTGTTTCTATCAGGATTTCAGCCGTTTGTCGGGCACGTACTAAGGGGCTGGTGACAATCAAATCAAACTTTAAATCCAATTTGACAAGTTTCTCGGCAACTTTCTCAGTTTTTTGCCTTCCTTCTTTAGTAAGACTGCGCTCCTCATCTTTTATGCCTAAATCTTTATCTTGGGCGATGCCATGACGAAATAGATACAGTTCCATATTTTGAATTTTATTAGCGTACCCTGTGCTGAGTTATTTCGTTACGCTTATTGTTTATTTATCTATCCTAACTTTAATCATCATTACCTATTCCTTATCAACGATGATTGAGTTAGTTATGTGACTTTGACCACTCATTTTATCGAACACTACGTACCCAAGCAGTGCTATCAGCTAAATCTTGGCGATGTCTACGACGGGCTACGCCTACGCTCCACATCCCAATAAAGTTATCATTAATCAACTCAAAATCTGGCGATTGAGAACCAGATTCAACTACTCCATGTCTTTGCCGTAAAAAAGCAATGAAGTCGATGACTTGACGCTGTGCTTCAGCAGAAAGGGATAAAAATTCATTTAACAATTCTTGCTGTGTCATTTTATGCCTATCCTAAAGCATAACTACTGTTCTAACACTATCCACCACTAAGCAACTTGTCATATTCTGGATGCGACCCAATCCAAAACCATGCGAAATTACCATCTTCTTCTACAGCAAGCGCCCGATAATGTATACCAATAGGTACTGACCAATGACCAACTTTTTTGAAATGCAATGATGGATACTTGGGATCTTCCCGAAGCAACTCATAACATTGGTCAGCAAGCTATTGGATATCAATTGGTAACTGGCGATAGTAATACCAAAAATCAGGGGTTGCTCGATGTTTCACAGGTCACTACAACGCCCTTCTCGCAGATGTTTAAGTGCTTTCTGTGCCAATGCATCTAACCGACCTTCAGCCACATCTTTTTCAATCTGTTTATCCCAGGCTGCTGCATCGAATTCTGCAAACCAGACACGAAAAGCGGCGAGATCGTCTGGTGAAAGTTGACTAATAGCGAGTTCTACTTCCTTTAAAGTACTCATAATCTAGGTAAATCAAGCTTGTCATTCTCTAACTTCAATATACAAGGACTTCTAACTAAAATAACTGAATTTATTTAAGCTAAATATTTTGACACCATTCACACTGCTCAAATCTCGTTTTCAAAAATTGTTGGTTGGGACGGCACATTTCATCTTTTGGTACTTGTAATTCTTTACTATCGATTGTTTTATATTCAGTTTTTTTGAGAATAGGAGAAATATGTACGTTCATTGTTTTTGGATCGATGGCAATGAGATTTAAGTCAAATAAGGTGTGCAAGTCAGCACGTAGTAATAAACAACCAGTTTCCACCATTGCCTCTCGCTGCGCTTTTTGATAGGTAGTATTGAGTCATTCGGTATCATTTAAAAAACGGCTTAAGCACGAACTACATTACTAATTACTTCATAAAAGTCAAATTCCCGACTTTTAAAAAAAGTCGGGAAGGGATGTTATATAACGAAACGCACTTTGGTTAGTACATGAGTTAGGAGTTCTCCCCATCTCCTTCTCCTTCCTCTACTCCGACTGAATCGGGTTATCTTTAGGGTTAACTAACCTCAGTAGTTTTTGCTTAATTTGAGCGTCGAATACTTCCCATTTCATCTTCGCATAGGCGGAATTTTCGTTACTGCCGGATAAGAAACCCATCGGGATTTCAAAGCCGCCTGCGCTTGTTCTTCCACCACCAAAAAAGCGCCCCGTGCTATCTTGCCCAAAGGCTTCTTTAATGAATTCATCAGGATCGAGGGTAAGTTTGGTGGTTCTCAAGGAACCAATGACTATTTCTAACTCTTCGTCTTCATCGTGAACAATGCCGTAAACTACAGCGGTATGGACGTTTTCTTCGGTGACGAGAAAATCAGCGGCTTGGGGGATGGCGTCGCGGTCGTCATAGCGCAGGTAACCGACACCAGCAATGGAAAAGTTATTTTGAACGATGCGGTTTTTTAGCGATCGCTCAATCACATCCATCACCCGCTTGGAACGATTCGCCTGTAAAATGGCGTTCAGCAATTGCGCGTCATAAAATCGGCTTAAATATGCAGCTGCCATGAAATCTTCTTCTTGGGCTTGCATCAGGCGATTTGTATCCGAACGTAAGCCATGCATCAAAGCAGTAGCACATTTCACGTGTTGATTGATGCTGCTATCTAATGCTAGTAATCCCGCTTGCAGATATTGAGTAAAAATTGTTGCCGTCGCTCGTACATAAGGACGAACATCTACAAACTCTGATTCGAGTTCGCCTTGTAAACTGTGATGGTCAATCAGCGCAACTAAGGGAATTCCTGCCTGCTGAACCGCTGATATTAACTGTGAAGTAGTTCCTTGGTTATCAATTAATACGAAACCTTGATAACATGACAAATCTTTAGTTTTCAAGGTTTGCTGCGTCCAGCGTTGGATAGGTAAATTAGTGAGTCTAACCAAGGCAATATTTTCTTGATGACTCAGAGCGCCAGCATAAATTATTTCACATTTAATATCGTATTGCTGGGCAATTAATTGATAAGTCCAGGCACAAGAAAGAGCGTCTGGATCGGGAAAATCTTGTAAAATTACTAGTTGGCGATCGTGTCGGTGCGCTAGCAAAGTTTTTTGCAGTTCTTCTGACTTTTGTTGTGTCAGGGAATTACCACGCTGGCCAACATAGATAGCTCCGTCACTTAGCGATGGTTGTAATGATGGACTTTTAAGTGCAACTTCCACTGTGTCTTTCTCTATTTCAGCTTCCTCTGGGTTTGGCTCTGCGGTCAATGACAAACTCTCAAACTCATTAACGGGAGAATTTAAGTACATAGGGAACTTTTTTAAAGTGTGAGGCTCCATTAATTCAGAAACACTAGAATCAGCAATTTTCTGAATTTAGGCACATTATTTCGATCTTCGCAAAAATATCAAGACATTGCACTATATACCTAAGTATATTTTTTGTCAGTAACAACGCTCAGCAATTAACTATATTTCATTAGAACGTATGTAGATGCTGGAAAAAAGTAAGTTTTGTATATCTGGCTTTATGTTGGAGCATAAACGTCTTTTATGCCTTTCTCCTTCTCTGTAATTTGAACGGGAAGGATTTTTATTCAAGGTTGATAACCGAACTTTAAAATTTTTCTTACTTAGGGTATACTTTCCACCTAATACTTTAGAGTTAGTCATTGATATTTAAAATCCTCTTATGTTCAATAGTCTCATTATTTTGACTATTGAGCAATTAATAATTATATCTTCAAGGAATAGAGCATGTTTTGTTTTTTGTGTAAAAGGGACTAAGGATTCCAAACTAGGGAATCAGAGGCAGTGGGCAAAGGGGCGAAGGGAAAATTCCTAACTCAGCAGTTAACACTGCTTCTTTGACCCATAGCAATTACTCTAGTAATCTCAAGGAATGCTAGAAAACTCAGGCAAGTAAGGATTCTTTGACAATGCCGTCAGTTCAAAATTTCAATATAGCGGTTGATAGCTAGTTGAGGACACAAGCCGACGTTAAAACTCAGACACTAAAGGGGTTTTAAGCCTGTTGCCTGTTCCCTGCTATATTTTTCAACACAGTCTAGCTATTTGAGCTTTTATGCGATATAGTAAGAAGCTGTTGTCTTTTTTGCCTGGATTTGGTCAAAGTTTGATGTTAGCTTCTGCCGAACAATGTCCCTCACAATCAATGGACATAACTAATTCAACACACAATTTGTCAAAGGCAAATGCGTGCAGGTCGGCTTTAGCCTTATTTCAAAACCGAGTACAAAGGCAAACCTGTGACTATTGCTGTATGGTTTTCAGGCTACTGGGCTATGTCATATCAAAGTCCTATAACATATTTTTGCCACTCTGCGTGCAGTCCACTTTTGAGATGTTTACTGACCTCAAAATAAAGGCTGCTATAAGGTTGGCGAGGAAGATGGCGCAAAGGCATGTGAGCTTCGTGGGGAGTGCGACTGCCTTTTTTAACATTGCAACGGACACAAGCTGTAACAATGTTCTCCCAGGTATCCCCTCCGCCGCGCGATCGCGGTATTACATGGTCTAAGGTCAATTCGTCTCCTGTGTAACCACAGTATTGACAGGCATGACCATCACGATGCAATATATTTCGGCGAGTCAGAGGAATTTCCTTATAAGGAACGCGGACATAATGACGCAACCTGATTACGGTTGGCAGCGGGAAATCCGAATAAAGGAATTTACCGTTGTGTTCCACGCGTTCTGCCTTGCCCTTGATTAACAGAACCGCAGCGCGACGCCAACTCGTTATATTGAGAGGTTCGTAAGAGGCGTTTAATACTAAAACCTTCCCCATTGATCTGCGTTTAGGGTATTAGTTTTACATATATTAACACAAATATACTCTTCTAGGGAGATGATAAGAAATTATACTTTCCGAAATAATTCGGAAATTAAGTTAGTCATTAGTCATTAGTCATTGGGTATGGGGCATGGGGCATAGGGTATGGGAAAAGGGGAAAGATTAAATTTATTCCCTTTAACCTTTAACCTTTCCCCCTGCTCCTCCTGCCGCTTTGCCCCTCTGCTCGCCATCTCTTCACTCCAGCACCAGCATCTTGTATCAATTCCAAGTGAGAGTTAAACTTCGTGTTTAATCTGATATCGCTTTTAGGAGCGTGTATAGATAGTCTGGAAGTTGAGCTACGGTGGATAGGAGTCAGTACAAATGTTAAGTCGCAAGGAAATTCCCGGTGTAGTTCCAAATGAGGAGTGCGATACCTACGCGTGGTTCTCGCAACGAGCTTGGGTAGAAATTGATTTAGAGGCGTTGTCGCATAATATACAACAAATAGTGCAGTTTGTATCGCCCCGAACTCAATTGATGGCGGTGGTGAAAGCTGATGCCTATGGACATGGAGCGGTAACGGTGGCTCAAACTGCAATTCAATCGGGAGCTAGTTGGCTGGGAGTCGCTACGGTTCCAGAGGCAATTCAATTGCGAGAAGGCGGGATTCAAGCCCCGATTTTGATTTTAGGGGCAACTCATACACCAGAGCAGATTCATGCGATCGCTCAATGGCAACTCCAGCCGACATTGTGCAGCCCGAAACAAGCTTTAGTATTCTCTGATACTCTGGAATCGATGAACTATGGTTCTCCCATACCTGTACACATCAAATTAGACACGGGAATGTCTAGGTTGGGAACTAATTGGCAGCAAGCTGGTGAATTTGTGCAATTAGTACAGCGGTTACCACATCTTTCGATTGCTAGTATTTATTCTCATTTGGCAACAGCAGATAGTCCGGATACTACGGCTATGGCAGAACAGCATAGACGATTTGAGGAAGCGATCGCCCAAATCAAAGCATTGGGAATCAAACCGCCTTGCTTGCACTTGGCAAACTCAGCAGCTGCACTTACAGATCGAGCATTACACTACGATATTGTGCGAGTAGGTTTAGCAGTTTACGGACTTTACCCAGCGCCGCATTTACAAAAGGCGATCGACCTCAAACCCGTTTTACAACTTAAGGCACGAGTTACCCAAGTCAAAACAATCGCCCCAGGAACCGCTGTCAGCTACGGCTATAAATTTATTGCCCCGCGCGAACTTCGCCTAGCTGTCGTAGGAATTGGCTATGCTGACGGTGTTCCTCGTAATCTTTCCAACAAAATTCAGGTGTTAATTCGCGGTCAGCGAGTGCCGCAAATCGGGACAATTACAATGGATCAGTTAATGCTAGATGTGAGTGCCATACCTGATATCCAAGAAGGAGAAGTAGTTACCTTACTTGGAGAACAGGGAAACGAAAAAATTTCCGCACACGATTGGGCAGAACAATTAAATACTATTTCTTGGGAAATTCTCTGCGGCTTCAAACATCGTCTGCCTCGTGTTGCGGTTATGTAATTGGGAATGGGGCATAGGGCAAAACCCTTTGGGTAGGGAAAAGGGGAAAGGGAAAAGGAAGGATCTTTCGTTTCCCCTTTGCCCCTTGCCCTTTCCCCTTGGCGAAGCCATCTCCCTATTCCCAAAAATAATTTCTTATGGTAAGATAGGAACCTATGCGGATGTGGCGGAATTGGCAGACGCGCTAGATTTAGGTTCTAGTTCCGAAAGGAGTGAAGGTTCAAGTCCTTTCATCCGCATTTTTAATAAATTGCCAAAAACTGTATGAGCTTTTTGGCTAATGCACTAACTTGATGAGTTAATTCATCTTGACGAGCAAGATTTTTATCTGTGGATAGAGAGAACTGCTAAAAATAGGCGATCGCATCTTTTTGAAAATCAAGCGATCGCAAAATCAGTGTATTGTCTAACATCTTCCGGATGAAAAGCTAAAACAATTTTATCTTTGGGATTTCCTGCGGCTACGAGTTCATTGGCAATACCATATTCAGTTCCATCGCGCTGAATCCAAACTTTTCCATTAATAATTTCAATATGGATAATACAACCATGAACTCGTTCTTCTCTTTGCCATCCCAAAGTCATTACTATGTAATTAGTAGCTGTGCGATCGCCTCTTTTCGACAACCAGAACAATTCACCCAGAAACTTGTTTAATTTCATGCCTTTTTCTGGTGTTTTTATAAACCCTTCTGTTGCTTTGCCATTTCTATAAAAAGCATCCTAATGACTTGTAATTTTAATCCCATCTGGCGGATAGTTTCTAAAACTGTGGTTTCATGGGTTTGCCATGTGGTGGATCGTACTCACACAGCAAGCATCCACAGTAGGAATAAACTAGCGATCGCCGTTGGCGGCTACTCCGTGCCATCGCACAAATTTTTTGGACAACCAACTCTTCCAAATCAGTAAATTTTTTTTAAATATAAAATTTTACTTATGTTAGCTATTCTGACTCCTGTATTATAACTTCTAAATTGTGTTTTATTTTTTTAAGAAAAATCAGTATTATCTCTGTGGTCACAACGGTACTACTTAATTAAAAGTGGCTTTATTTAGTACTTACTTATTTAAAAGTTTGATTTTGCTTAAGTGTAAATACAGGAGTTCAAAGATATTGTTTTAAGAAAATCAGTATTATTCCTGTGGTCAGAATGGGGTTACTCAATGGAAAGTGGCTTCATCTAGTCTTGACATTTCTATGTCTTAGTTTTCAAGAATGTCTATATATCTCAGTAACAGGAAGTAAATTCATCAAAATTTACGAATTTACTGAGATTTGAGCATTTGAGAATAACGCCGTTTTCGTTGAGTTTCACCACAAATCCTAGAGGACAAATTTGTGTACTTTAAAATACAAAATTTTGCAGCCTTTTACTTAATTTGAATTGTGGAAGAACTCTGCACGAATTTAGCTTACACATACTGAATTTAGCTGAGTAAAAGCAAAATGAGCACAACTCCTATAGGTAGCTACAGGTTGTTCCAAAAACTACATCCGCTATCTCTGTTGGCACAATTAACTGGTCGGCGTGCTACAGGATGCTTAAGCGTATTTACTGGGATAGTTTATTGGTCAATTTATCTAGAGGACGGTAAACTTACTTATGCCTCCTATTCAGATAAACTGTTTGAGCGACTTGATAGTCACTTGCGGCGCTTGAGTCAGCAAATTCCTGCTCTCAACAGCGCTACTCGCATCCAGATGCGGCTGATGTTTGAGACGAAAAATGAACATCAATCAATACCAAACGCAGACTATCAAGCTATTTGCTGGTTAGTAAATCAAGATTTGATTACTCCTGTGCAAGCAGGAACTTTGATAGACGAATTAGCAAAAGAAGTACTGGAATCATTTCTGTGCTTGAAAGAAGGTAGCTACGAATTTAGTCCGGAGAACTCTTTGGATGAGCTACCAAAGTTCTGTCGTTTGGATTTGCGATTACTTGTAGAACATTGTCAAAAGCAGTTAAGAAATCGGCAAAATATCCAGTCATCAATTCCTGCTGGAGCCAGTTCTCAAGTTTTGCCAAATTTGCAAATCAAACTTGGGCAAAAATCCCCCAGACAAATTAATTTTGATATTTCTGAGAATAATAATCTAACGACTCAGTTACCTGTTGCCAAAAATACATATACAATTGCCTGCATTGATGATAGTCAAACAGTGTTGAATTCCATTAAGCATTTTTTGGATGAAAACACATTTTCAGTGGTAATGATTAACGATCCGGTCAAAGCTTTAATGCAAATTCTTCGGAGTAAGCCCGATCTGATTTTGCTAGATGTTGAAATGCCTTCTTTAGATGGCTATGAGCTATGTTCTTTATTAAGAAAACATTCAGCTTTTAAAAATATACCTATCATTATGGTGACTGGCAGAACAGGTTTTATTGATAGGGCAAAGGCTAAAATGGTGAGGTCATCAGGATATTTGACTAAGCCTTTTACACAGTCAGAATTGCTAAAAATGGTTTTTAAATATCTGGATTAATTTAGTAAAATTTAATCGCCTTAATTTATTCTAGGAGATTTATAGTGAGCCTGACTTTACTTGGCACAATTCTAATTGTAGAAGATTCTCCCAGTGAATTGGAATTAATGAGCCATTATCTCAAAGAAAGTGGTTACAACGTAATTAAAACTACTGGTGCAAAAGAAGCTTTAGAAAAAGCTGTGTTAGAAAAACTAGATGTAATTGTTACTGATGTTGTGATGCCAGAAATGAGTGGATTTGAGTTGTGCCGTTCCCTGAGAAGAAATCCAATTACTGCAAAAGTACCGATTATAATTTGTAGTTCTAAAAATCAAGAAATTGACCGTTTGTGGGCGATGAGACAAGGTGCTGATGCTTATATAACTAAACCTTACACCCGCGAACTTCTCTTACGCACTATTAAATCAGTGGTAATTTGAATCAATGACTAGTACAAACATTACACTTTCCCCAAAACCAGGCGAAAATAACTTAGCAGACGGTTATTTAAAATTTCAGCTAAATCAACAGACTGGTGCAGTTTTGTCAATGAAGCATACTCAAGAAGCAATTCTTGTGCCTGTTGAGTCTGTTACTTCAATGCCTAATATGCCTCCTTGCATATTAGGGTTAATGAATTGGCGCAGTCGGATAATTTGGGTAGTTGATTTGCCAAGAATGCTTAATTTAGAATCTCTTGATTATCGAGTGCGGCAGTATAGTGCGATCGTCATCCGAGTCGAATCACTTTTGTTAGGCTTAGTTGTACAAGAAATCAAAGGTACTATTAGATTTGTTGCTGATGAAATTCATTCTCCTATAGGACAAGTAGCATCGAGTTTAGTTCCTTATTTATGTGGATGTGTAGTGCAAGAAAAAGAAATATTACTAGTGTTAGATTCTCAAGCTATTGTGCAATCGTCTATTCTCCGCAGTGATTAGGTAAAAAGAATTCAGGAGTCAGGAGTTACAATTCTTTATAAAAAATGATTTTTAGTTTACTTATTCACATATTGGAGAAATAATCCTATGTTTAATAAAACTGGCACAAACAATGGTAGTTCTCAAAATCGAGCATCGTTAATTTCATCTCAAAAAGTAACTGGAAGTGTAGTAATGCTGCCAAGTAAGCTGAGTACTGAAACTGCTACAAATTCTTCTGGAAATCAAGCTTTTGGCTATTTGACAAGGCTAAGTTTAGTTACGAAAGCGACAATTTTGGCGATCGCCATTGGTACGCTACCAGTATTGGCCATAGGTGCGATCGCTTTTGGCTTTGCCAATAAATCCATTACTAAGCAAATTACCCAGTCTCAACAAACCCAAGCCACTGGTTTAAGCGATAAAATCAACCGTTTCATGTTGGGACGCTTTGGAGATATCCAAGTAATATCTAGTTTGCCATTTTTGACAAATTCTCAAGCTAGCAACAACACAAGTAGTCAAGAAAAGCAAGTAGTATTAAATCGTGTTGTAGAAGCTTACCAAGCTTATGATAGTGTTGCTATTTTCGATCGTCTTGGTAACTTAATTGTTCAATCTACAGGCGAAGTTCTGGAAAACCAAAAAGACGAAAGCTATTTTCAAGAGGTTCTGCAAAAAGATGCTCCTGTTATTAGTAATCCAGAAGTACTAAAAAATACTGGTGCAGTGAATATTTACATAGCTGCGCCGATTAAAAATACATATACAGGCCAAACCATTGGCGTAGTTAGAGCGCGAATGCCTGTCAAATCTTTAGATGAAGTCATTAAAAACTATGCAGTCAATGGGCAAAAATATCATTTACTCGATGCTGCGGGGACAATTTTTTTAAGTCCGCAACAAAAATTCTTGGGTGAACAAGCAAAGGCAGAATATCGAAGTTTAGCTAAACTGCTAACAGCAAAAAAAGTAGATAGTTTTATTGAAGTTCCCAAAAATTATAAAAAACAACAATTAGTTAGTTACGTACCATCGACTAAGTTAGATGGACTGCCAGATTTAAATTGGCAAGTACTGTTATCTACAGACACAGCAATTGTATTTGAACCGCAACGACAATTGTTATGGATTATAGGCATTGGTACTGGACTGACAGCTTTGATTGTCGCAGCGATCGCATCTTGGTTAGCGAAACTCACTGCACAGCCAATTCTCAATGCAACTGCGGCATTAACAAAGCTCAATCAAGGTAAATTAAATACCCGTTTGGAAACTGGAAGAGAAGATGAATTAGGGGTATTGAGCGCAAATATTAACCAGATGGCCGAACAATTAGAAGTCTTGTCTAAGGAACAAGAACTAGATGTTGATGGGGCAAAATTACTAGCAGATATTACCTTAAAGATTCGCAGAACTCTCAAAACAGAAGATATTTATCAAGCAGCAGTTAAAGAAGTTCATCGAGCGATCGAAACAGATAGGGTAATTGTTTATCGTTTGAATCCAGAGACTAAAGATGGTGTCGTTGTTGCTGAATCATTAACTGGCAATTGGCCAGAAGCGATGGGAGTGCGAATCGACGATCGCTATTTTTGGGAACAGCATATAGAAAATTATCAAGATAACCGAGTGCAAGCAGTTGCCAACATTTATCTAGACCAAAACTTGAAAAATGCCGATAGTTACATTCAACTATTAGACAAATTTGCCGTCAAAGGTTATCTGATTACACCGATTATTATCCAACAACAGCTTTTCGGCTTATTAATTGCTCATAATTGTCAAACTTCCCGTGTTTGGCAACAGCCAGAAATTAACTTGTTTCAACACATAGCAACTCAAATCGGTTATGCATTAGAAGAAGCGAAGTTACTAGAGGAAATAGAACAAGCCAAAAATGTTGCAGTCAAAGGTTCTGATGAAGACAGGCACGAAAAAGAAGTACTGCAACAACAACTTTTAGAACTACTCGATGACATCGAAGGTGCAGCCACAGGCGACTTGACAGTGCGTGCAGACGTGACTGCCGGAGAAATAGGTACTGTTGCCGACTTTTTCAACTCCATTGTGGAAAGTCTGCGTGATATTGTTACCCAAGTCAAACAAGCCGCTACTCAAGTAAATACTGCCATCGGCTCTAACGACGGAGCCATCCGCCAATTAGCAGAGCAAGCACTCACCCAAGCTGCTCAAATTAGCTGCACTCTCGATGCTGTTGACCAAATGACCCAATCTATGCAAGCCGTAGCCGAAAGTGCCGAAAAAGCAGCTTTTATTGCCAATCATGCTGCTCACAACGCCACTCAGAGCGGCCACGCGATGGATTTGACAGTACAAAACATCTTGTCTATGCGAGAAACAGTTGGTGAAACTGCCAAAAAAGTTAAGCGTCTGGGCGAATCTTCACAACAAATTTCTCGCGTGGTTTCGTTAATTAATCAAATCGCCATTCAAACTAACTTGCTTGCCATTAACGCTGGTATTGAAGCAGCCCGCGCGGGTGAAGAAGGTCAGGGTTTTGCTGTAGTTGCAGAAGAAGTCGGCGAACTAGCGATTCGGAGTGCCGCTGCAACCCAGGAAATTGAAGAAATTGTGGGGAATATTCAACGAGAAACTAGCGAAGTGGTGCAAGCGATGGAAATCGGCACTACCCAAGTGGTGGAAGGTACTCGAATTGTAGAGGAGGCCAAGGAAAGTCTAAGTCAGATTTTGGATGTATCGCGTCAAATTGACTTCTTGGTGCAGTCAATTTCTAATGCAACTGCATCTCAAGTAGAAACATCACAAAGTGTCAGCCAATTGATGAAAGACATCGCTGCTGTATCACAACGCACCAGCGATTCTTCGGTGCAAATTTCCCAATCTCTGCAAGAAACTGTGGAGATTTCCCAGCAATTGCAAGAGACTGTCGGAACTTTCAAAGTTAGTTAAGTTTTGCGATTAGTCATTAGTCATTGGTCATTTGTCATTTGTCCACAATCTTATTTCTTCCTTTCTTCCTTTGCGCGGCAGTCGCTCATGGGGGAAACCCCCAAGACCGCGCTGCCTTGCCTTTGCGCCTACCCTACGGGAACGCCTAAAGGCGAATGCGTGAGATAACAATAATGTGGTTCATTTACTTTAAAATCCTTGTAATTAACAATAACCAATGAGTAATGACTAATAACTAATGACTAATGACCAATGACCAATGACTAAGGACAAAAATAATGCTAAATGACAAAGAATTAGAAATCCAGATGCAGTTTCTGGAAGAAGCAACTGATTACTTGAATACCTTGGAAGGGGTATTGCTGGAAATCGATACTAGTAACCGCATCGATTTAGATAAAATTAACGCTGCACTCCGCGCTGCTCATTCTATTAAAGGCGGCGCGGGGATGATGGGATTTAAATCCCTCAGCGATCTATCTCATCGTTTAGAAGATTCTTTTAAAGTTTTAAAAACTCGAAAAAATTCTTTAGAAATTGATACTCAGTTACAAAGTTTATTGCTTTCTGGCGTTGATTGGTTGCGTCAAATTGTTGACTTGCTGGCACAAGGAAATCTTGTTGAAGAACAGTGGTTAGCAACTTTTTGTTACCCAATTTTTGATGAGTTGCACGAACGTTTGGGCGACCCCAGCCCTGAAGATGCGACAACCATGTTATCTCCAGAAGACGGGCAAGATGTTATTCCTTTGCTATTTGAAACAGAAGTGGAGGAATGTTTGCAACGCTTAGAATCTGCGTTGGCAAATAGCGAGGGGTCTAATTTACAAGAAGAATTTGCTGTGATGGCAGCAGAATTAGGCGGCTTGGGAGAAATGCTGCAACTGCCAGCTTTTAGCAAACTTTGTGAGTCAGTAACCCAGCAATTGGCCACTGCAAGCAGCGATAGCATTTATGAAATTGCTCAGTTAGCATTGCAAGCATGGCGGCGATCGCAAGCTTTGGTACTGACAAATCAATTAGATAATTTACCTACAGAAATTCAATTTGGGAATTCTACTCAATCCCAGCCAATATTAAAAACAGAAGTAATACCACAGTTTATCGCCAAAGATGCAACTGACACAGATATCTTAGAGACGGAAATCGTGTCAATATCTACAGAAAATGAGAATAAAGATGAAACAGTCGCTGCCAATTTTACATTTTTAGATGCAGAATTTACCGATGATGTCAATGCTGTAAATATTACAGAGCAAAATACAATATTTGCAAGAGAAAGTCACCCTCCAGATGGCAAATTAGCTATTGGTAAAGAACGGGAAATTCAAGAAAATAACGTTCGAGTTCCCAGCAAACAACTCGAACAAATCAATGATTTATTTGGGGAACTGATTGTTCAGCGGAATGGTTTAAATGCCCAAATAGAAAGATTACGCAAACTCGTCCGCAATCTCAACCAGCGAGTGCAAGTTCTCGATAGAGAGAACCAAGAATTACGTACAGCTTACGCGAAAGTTTCAACTCAATTCGCCGTGGCTGGTGGTGGGCAATTGCCACTGGAAAACGACAACCATATACCAGAGGCAGACAATTTAGGAATCGATCGCCATAACGATTTAAACCTGCGATCGCAGGAAGTTATGGAAACCATTGTTCAACTGCAAGAAGTCACAACTGACGTGCAATTAAGTGTAGACGATACAGACCAAATTGCTCGCAAACTCAACAAAACATCAAAACAATTACAAACAAAACTCAATCATATCCGGATGCGGCCGCTGTCCGATTTAGTTGAGCGTTTTCCCAGAGCTTTGCGCGACTTAAATGTAGAGTATGGAAAGAATGTACACCTAAAAATTGAAGGCGGTAATACTTTAATTGAACGCAGCATTTTAGAAGCATTGAATGAGCCTTTAATGCACTTATTAAGAAATGCCTTCGATCATGGTATCGAAGATGCTGCCACTCGTCGCCTCCTTGGTAAACCAGAACAAGGATTAATTGAAATTAAAGCATCTCACCATAGCAATCGCACACATATTAGTATACGCGATGATGGTTGGGGCATTTCTCTAGAGAAAATTCGCACCCGCGCCTTAGCTATGGGATTAGATGCTTCTCTTATTACTAATGCTAGTGATGAAGAACTGTTATCACTAATTTTTGAACCAGGTTTTAGCACTTCTGACCAAGTGACAACATTATCTGGTCGCGGTGTTGGTATGGATGTAGTTCGCAACAACCTTAAATTGGTTCGAGGAGATATCAAAGTTGATACCGAACCGGGAGTTGGTACCACCTTCACCCTCTCAGTACCATTTACACTTTCTGTAGGACGAGTCTTGCTAGTAGAAATTAACAAAATGCTATTGGCATTTCCCACAGATGTGATTTCCGAAATATCCCTACTCCAAAACGAGCGAGTTTTCCAAATGGCGGGTAGCGAAGTCCTCAATTGGCAAGGAACAATGTTACCACTAATTCGCTTGAGCCGCTACTTACAATTTAATTGCCTCCGTTACGATAGCGCAGAATTAGAAACTCCAGCAGCAATTAATGTTAATAGCGTGTTAGTAGTTAAAGGTAATAATCAACCAGTAGCAATACAAATAGACCGTTGTTGGGGCGAACAAGAAGTTGCTATTCGCCAAATCGAAGGAAATATACCTCTACCTCAAGGCTTTACCAACTGTACAATTCTTGGAGATGGTCGAGTAGTACCATTAGTTAATATCAATGAATTGCTGTATTGGATTGCTAGTAATCAGCGGACTCCAAGAGGCACTCAATTACCATCAGCAAGGTTAAAGACACCGTTTCTGATATTTGACGAGGAGAAAATATCAGCAGCATCTAACAAATTCAAAGGCACAATTTTGATTGTAGATGACTCAATTAATGTTCGCCGCTTCTTAGCTTTAACCCTGGAAAAAGGAGGGTATCAAGTAGAACAAGCCAAAGACGGTCAAGACGCTTTAGAAAAACTCCAAAATGGATTGAGAGTTGAAGCAGTCATTTGTGATATTGAAATGCCTCGTCTTGATGGTTATGGATTTTTAGGTCGAGTAAATTCAGACGTTGATACAAAAAATATTCCAGTGGCGATGCTAACTTCTCGTAGTAGTAATAAACATCGACAATTGGCTATGCAATTAGGTGCTAGAGCCTACTTCTCTAAACCGTACAACGAACAAGAATTACTCCAAACATTGGAAGAAATAATTCATAATGTTGCACAAAAGGCAGCGTCTAATTAAAAATTGATAATTCATAATTAGATTTCAAAGATTTTCGTAGGGTGCGTTACGCCAAAGGCTAACGCACCGCTTGTTTTGACTTATAATACCTTGGCGACTAGAAGTCGCGGCTATACAGACAAAACCCGCCTGCGCGGGTTAAAAGGCTGAGTTATATCAGTAATAATCGTCTAGATTTTGATTAATTTTATCATGACTAATCTGTTCTAAATGCTCTGCCAAATTTGTGAGAGTATAATTAATCTGACTACTTAACAAGTACTGGCAATAGTTAAGTTTGGTAAACATCATCAATTACAGGATTTATTTTATGCATCCTCAACTAATTTTCTCATGATTTGAAGAATACTTAACACAGTTGATTACTGTTACTAATTTTCGCAATGCCTTCTGAGTACGCTAATTTTTTATAGTACATAAATACTGTTAAATAGCGATCGCGCTGTGCCAGTTGCGTTAGTCCTGTGGGTGATTTAAAAACTACATTTGTCGTAGGGGCACAGCAGTGCTGTGCCCTTACACCGAGGGTCTATTTACGATGGAATAATCATTAATAAAAGCCTGAAACGACCTATGTATGTAAATTCACACTATGATTAATTTGTACAGTGCGTAAGTCCTAAAGACTATAGTTTAAAAGACTGTGGAAGTTAACACAAGCCAACCTCCACAAAATTTAGTTTGATGATTGCCGTAAATACTCAATCAATTCTCTGGAAATAAAATACTTCCAAGAACTTTTATTAAGCCTCGACTTTTACGCCTTTCCAGAATGCGACATAGCCCTCAATATTCTTAGCTTTCTCCTTGGCGCTGGGATAATACCAAGCAGCATCTTTGTTGACTTGTCCATCAACTTCGACACTGTAGTAGCTGGCAACACCTTTCCAAGGGCAAGTAGTATGCGTGTTACTTTCAGTGAAGTACTCTTTGTTTATTGTGTCAGCCGGAAAATAATGGTTGCCTTCCACAACTACGGTATCATCGCTCTCAGCTAAAACTGCACCATTCCAAATTGCTTTCGGCATAACTGATTTTGTAAATAAAGTTTACATATTTATTTTGACACTTCCACCGACACAACGAAATTTTACAGCTGGTCTTTGCTTGAGTTTTTGCGCCTAATGCTTATTTACTCTAAAAAATAAGTTCCCAACTCTTTTATTCTCTCTACCCAACCTTTGACTTCATCAGCGACTTTATACTTCCATTGAAGTTGAAGTACTTCTCGTGTATAAGAATCATCAAATACAACTTTGTCTTTGTTTTCAAAGACTGGTGCAACGAATTCTACCCCAGCAGCCTGAGCAAACAAAGTAGACATCTGACTAATACTCAAATTTTCCGGCGCAGCTAGGTAATGTGCTCCTCTAGTGCCTTTTCGAGCTGCGGCAATGTAGCAGTCTGCCAAATCATCGACATGAACCCACGCCGTCATAAAATCTGGTGGAAATGGCTGATAGCCTTGGTGTGGTTTACCTGTAATGAACTGTTGAATTGCAAAATCCCAGAAACTGCCACGAGTTGGGGCGCTACCATACACTGATGAAGGATACAAAATGGAAGCATTACCTCCATTGCTGATATATTCTTCTATCAGCACATCTTTCAACACATTCACGCCCGACAGTAAGTCAAAACATGCTAAATATTTAGGGCGTGTATAACCTTTTGGTGGAGGTGTTTCGGTGATTCGCCCTCCATCGGCAGTAATTAAAGAAAAATTTCCACTGGTTGTAATTACATGAACATCCGGTGAAACTGCTTTAGCACCGTGTAAAGCGGCTTCTAATGCGATACGGTCTTTAGCAAATTGAGCTTCTTGGGTTGGTTCTGGAGGCATGTTCCAAGCTACATTAATTACTGTTGTAATCTTGTGTTTGCGAATTGCTTCGCTAACATCGTTGCTAGAAACGTTTACCTCTTGAGAACGGATTATTTCCTTACAGAAAGGCTTTATAGTCTCAACATTACTGCTGGGACGCACAAGTGCAAACACGGCAAAATCTGGTGTCTGGGAAAACTTACGGCACAGCGCTCCGCCAATATAGCCGGTTGCACCTAAAATCAAGATATTTTTAATGGAAGAACTTTTTTCAGATAAAGTTTCTTTGTTGTCTGACATAAATTCGTAATTTGTAATTGCTATGTCGCAAAGGTTTTCTTGATTAAATGATTGCGTAAAGTACTGAATTATTAACTATTCACAGTGCGTTAGGCTACGCAGTCTACTATGTAAAAGCTATGTTTTGCTGGAAAAATGGATTCATAAACAGTAAGGCATTTTCGATAACTAAGCTATTTTACATGTTTTTTAAGTAATAATACTTGCTTGTTGTATCCAAAGCAGTACTGGCAATGATGAAGCTATCCTAAATAATTAGAGTAAACAGCGATCGCCCAAATAATTTTAAACACTTGTGCATAAATTATACTTTTAGGCATTTAATTACTGATTAAATCACAGAACAGAATGAAACTCATAGATTTTTCTTTATCCAAGTATTTTTTCAGTTGTATATTATTACTAAGCCAAAGGAAATCTCTAATTTTACTAAATGTTTAACTTTTAATAACCGTGGAAGAATTGCTAGACACTGTAGAAAGAATTCTACAAAACAGGCCTCTCGATTCCATTCAGTGGTTTGTGCTGTATCAGTCGTGGTTGGGTAAAACTTACGATGAGATGGCAGAGGGAACAGGTTATGGTAGCAACTACATAAAGCAAGTTGGCTCTCAGCTTTGGCAAGACTTGTCCCAAGCATCTGGAGAGAGAATAACAAAAAAAAATCTGCATCTAGTGTTGAGTAAATACTTGCAAGGGATGACTAGACAGCAAAATCAACCACAAGAAGAACCGGTCAACAAAAAATTTAGATTCACAAGGCTTTATCCAAACTTATTTTCAGCCAGCAAGATAGAATTTCCTAGTGGCCCTTTGCCAGTAGGTTCTCCTTTATACATTAACCGTCCTCCATTAGAAGAACTTATTTGTAGCGAATTGATACAGCCTGGTTGCCTAATCAGAATTAAAGCACCCAAGAAAATGGGAAAAAGTTCGCTGCTCAACCAGATGATTGCTTATGCTAAAGAGCAGGATTATCAAATTATCTACTTGGACTTTCAAGAAGCTGACGAAGAAGTTTTTTCTTCTTTGGATAAATTTTTACGTTGGTTCTGTATTTATGTCACCAGGCAGTTAAATCTATTCCCCTGTCTAGATGATTTTTGGGATACAGATATGGGCAGCAAAGTCAGCTGCAAAATTTATTTTGAAGCATATCTATTACAATACATTGCTGAAAATCCTGTGGTTTTAGCTTTGAATGAAGTTCAACGAGTTTTTGAACATCCAAACATAGCCCAAGACTTTTTGCCAATGCTGCGATTTTGGCACGAACAAGCAAAGCAAGACCAAACATGGCAAAAACTACGAATGGTGGTAGTTCACACCACAGAAATTTATGTTCCTCTCAAGCTCAACCAATCGCCTTTTAATGTAGGAATTACAGTTACTCTCCCACCATTTACCCTTAACCAGGTGCAGGATTTAGCATTGCGTTATGGGCTAGAGTGGGCGGCAAATTCCCAAGGTTCAAAACGCCTAGAACCTCTACAAGCAATGGTGGGGGGACATCCTTATTTGGTAAGCCTTGCTTTATATCATTTATCTGGGGAAAAAATGACCTTAGAAATGTTATTAGAAACAGCATCGACACCAATAGGAATTTACACTCAGCATTTGCGAGAACTGTTAAACTTGCTACAAAAAGAACCAGAATTAATGTCTGCGATGCAGCTGGTAATAACCAGCAATGAGAAGGTAGAATTAGATGCGATCGCTGCTTACAAACTAGAAAGTATGGGTTTAGTGCAACTCAACGGCAATCAAGCTTGTGTCATGTGTGAATTATATCGTCTTTATTTTAGTCAACATTTGGTAAAACTTTGAGGCTAAAAGTAAAAAATAAAATTAGCTTGTCTTTCAATTGTCTTCAGAAGACAGGAAATTGAAATACTCTGTGATTTGTTTGGTAGACATATATTAAACTTATTATTTATTTATATATAGTAATCATTTTGTAAAAGCGATCGCGCTAAATTAACCCTTTGTAAAAAAAGGCGATCGCATAGTCTTCAGCCAAATCTATAAACCATTCCACCGCTTTTCAGCCCACCCATATTTAAGAGAGAATAAAACTGCTGTAAGTCTTTCTAGCAAGACTAAGGAGTGTGGAAATACAAAAAGCGTAGACGCTTTGCGGTGAAGCAGTTCAAGTTTTGGCGGTTCCCGTCGAGTTGAAACTGCCGAACCCGGAGGGCTTGTGTCAGACATCGCCTCCCCTACTTTCCGAAATTCCTTTGTGCTACACTGTAGTCAATATCAAACCTCATCACAACTCGAACGAAATAGCACAAATGAAGTAGTAGCAAACACGTGTTGCGCCAAAGCAACAATGTCAACGAAGAATAAATGCAACTAGTTTGACAGAGTACACGCAAGTGTAAGTTTGCGAATTGAGGTTTGAAAATAATGCAGAAAAAATCAATATTATTAGCTGAAAATTTAGCATATAAACTCAGCTTAGAAAGAACTTTGTTTGAACAAGTTAAAGTCAGTATTGAAGCGGGCGATTCTATTGCTTTAGTCGGTAACAACGGTGTAGGTAAATCAACCCTACTCAAGATTATTGCAGGTCAAATTACACCCAGCGCAGGTTCAGTTTTGCATCATGGCGTTGTTTATTATTTGCCCCAAATCAGTACTATTAGGCAAGAAATCAAGTCAGATTCAGTAATAAATTTTTTGATTTCTATCTCTGATGAATGGTGGAAGATTGAGGAAATTTTGCAAGCACAGTTCAATACAAATCTTGACCTTAGTCTACCAATTACAAACTTGAGTGGTGGAGAACTGACAAAATTATTTTTAGCAATTGGTTTGGCTCAAGAACCAAATTTATTATTGCTGGACGAGCCAACTAATCACATGGATTTGCAAGCGTTAGAAAATTTAAAACAGTTTCTTCTTAATTTTACTGGCGCCTATGTAATTGTCTCCCACAAGCCATTTTTCTTAGACCAGGTGACAGATATTACTTGGGAACTTACACCTATTGGTTTGAAAGTGTATGGAGGGAATTTTTCTCAATATCGAGAACAAAAAGAAATTGAGTTAGAAGCAGCATTGCGATCGCACGAAGTTGCCAGGAAGGAACTCAAACGCACTCAAGCTGCGGCGATGCAAGAACAACAGCGTGCAGCCCAAGTTCAGCGCAATGGTCGTGCTAAGTTTCTCAATGGTAGCATCGACAGAATGGCAGCCGGAGCGATGAAAAGAAAAGCCGAAATATCAGCCGGAACTGCTAAAAAGAAACATGAAGCAGCAGTAGCTAAAGCTAATCAAAAAGTTACAGATACGAAGGTGAAAACAACGAAAGTAACAAGTATCCAACTAGAAGAAAAAAGCCAAAAGCGTAAAAATTTAATTGATATTCAAGGTGCAAATCTTAGGATATCAGAACGGGTACTTTTACACAATATTCAGTTGCATGTTGCTTCTGGCGATCGCATTGCCATTGTCGGCGCCAATGGTTGTGGTAAATCAAGTTTGGTAAAGGCAATTTTGGGACTTGAAAACCAAGTTGTAGTTTTGGAATCAGGTGAGGTTTTGCTTGCACCAACGATGAAAGCTATATATCTCGATCAAACCTATGAATTGGTCAATCGCCAATACACAATTTTGGAAAATATGCAAGCAGCAAATCCAAATCTCAACTATCAGCTTTTACGGCAACAACTCGGACATTTTCTGTTTAAATACGACGAGGCTAATAAAAGCGCATCTGTACTCAGTGGTGGCGAGTTGGCAAGATTGGCGATCGCTATGATTAGTATCTCTGAAATTGACCTACTGATTCTCGACGAACCAACTAATAACTTAGATATTGAAACCGTAGAACAAATGGTAGTAGGTATCAATGACTATCAAGGAGCTATTTGGGTAATTTCCCACGATTTAGATTTCTTGAGTCGAATTAATATTACTCAAGGTTTTAAATTGAAAGAACAAGTTTTACAAATGACAACCTATTTACCGAGTACACCTGAGCAATATTATCAAGAGTTACTGGAGTGTGATAAATAAAGCGATCGCTTGTAGTCCTTTGATTGCCAAGTCTCGATTCAGCGCCTACAGAATTAACGTTGCTCGATGGCAAATTCCCAAACTCACAAGGCAATCTTCCTCTGGAATCAAGGGACAGAAACTTGTCAGCACTCCAACCACTATCTAAACAAACTACTCTAGCGATCGCCTGTTCGCCAAATCTCTAACTCTCGAACAGAAGCCGCAAAGCATACAGTCAAGTTATAATTCTTTTGCGGATGAACGTAACAAAAATTTATGAGTAACCCCCTTGTACAAGCCTTTTTTGTAGGCAGAGCGGTAGCTGAAGTAGCGAACGAGCGTTTAGAGGTCGCCTTGACCGATGCTTTGAGCGAACTGGGCAAATTTGATGCTGAAGCTAGAGAGCAGTTGCGCCAGTTTACAGAAGAAGTCCTAGAACGAGCAAATCGAGCAGCCGAAGCCGCTAATACCGGTCAAGGTAGCACAACCACTAGGCAACCCGGTTCAGGGCCAGTAGACGTGCAAGCAGAGATTGATGAATTGCGAGCCGAAATTGCCCTATTGCGAACAGAACTGCAACATTATCGCAGAACTTCTGCATAATTTGGGCATTGGGCATCGATCGTTGGTTTTATATAAACCACAAATGACAAAGGACATATAAAAACAGTTTAGGAATCAGAGTGTCTTTTCTTGCAGATAATTCGGTTGGAAACCAACGGTAAATGGAGTATATGGAACAAGGTTATTCAGATAAGGCATACCGTTGGAATAGGGAAAAATACTCCAGCAGACGGCGTTTTGTGGACATTTGGTCTTTTGTGTTGACCTTATTGTTCAGACTTTGGCTATACAACAAATCTTGGAGTTATCCAGGTGGTGTGACTGAAGTCAAGCAAACTGCAAGACGCAAAACCCAAGCAGTTTGGATTCGTAATACCCTGCTAGACTTAGGCCCAACCTTCATCAAAGTTGGGCAATTGTTTTCTACCCGTGCTGATATATTCCCTGTTGAATATGTAGAAGAACTAGCAAAGTTACAAGACAAAGTACCAGCATTTAGCTATGAACAAGTAGAATCGATTATTCAGCAAGAACTAGGCAAGAAAATTCCTGAACTTTTCCAAAATTTTGAACCGATTCCTTTAGCTGCTGCTAGCTTGGGGCAAGTACACAAAGCTGTGTTGCACAGTGGCGAAGCAGTGGTAGTTAAGGTGCAACGTCCGGGATTAAAAAAATTATTTGAAATAGATTTACAAATTCTTAAAGGAATTACCCGCTACTTTCAAAACCATCCCAAATGGGGAAAGGGACGAGATTGGCTGGGTATTTATGAAGAATGTTGTCGCATTCTTTGGGAAGAAATTGATTATCTCAATGAAGGTCGTAACGCTGATACTTTTCGCCGTAATTTTCGTGGCTACGATTGGGTAAAAGTTCCAAAAGTTTACTGGCGCTTCACTACTTCTCGCGTGCTGACATTGGAATATGTCCCTGGAATTAAAATTAGCCAATACGAAGCTTTGGAAGCAGCCGGTTTAGATCGAAAAACCATCGCTCGTCAAGGCGCTCAAGCCTATTTGCTACAGTTACTCAATAGTGGCTTTTTCCACGCCGACCCCCACCCAGGCAATATTGCCATCAGTCCTGATGGTGCTTTGATATTCTACGATTTTGGGATGATGGGGCAAATAAAGTCCAACATTCGTGAAGGACTGATGCAAACCCTGTTTGGCATTGCCCAAAAAGACGGCGATCGCGTAGTACAATCTCTGATCGATTTAGGTGCGATCGCCCCAGTAGATGACATGGGGCCAGTGCGGCGTTCTGTCCAATATATGCTGGATCATTTCATGGATAAGCCCTTTGAAAACCAATCAGTAGCCGCAATTAGCGACGATCTTTACGAAATAGCTTATAATCAACCATTTAGATTTCCAGCAACTTTCACTTTTGTGATGCGAGCCTTTTCTACCCTAGAGGGGGTAGGCAAGGGTCTAGATCCAGAGTTTAACTTTATGGAAGTTGCCAAACCCTATGCAATGCAGCTTATGACCGATATGAATGGTTCTGAAGGGAATAGCTTTCTTAACGAATTAAGTCGTCAAGCAGCTCAAGTCAGTAGTACTGCGTTGGGTCTACCACGTAGGTTAGAGGATACCCTAGAAAAGTTAGAACGGGGAGACATGCGCCTGCGCGTTCGTTCTATAGAAACTGAACGTTTGCTGCGGCGTCAGAGTAATATTCAGCTTTCAATGAGCTATGCTCTGTTAATCAGTGGTTTCACGCTTTCAGCTACTATTTTAGTAGTCAAGAATTTTGTATGGTTAGCACTGCTGCCTACTTTAATCGCAGCAGGAATTTCAGTGATTTTGATCAGACTACTTCTGCGCCTCGACCGTTATGACCGTATGTATTAATTGTTGAAAAAATTTATGAAAATTAATTTCACCGGTCTTAGCGATCCGGGACTTATTCGTTCTAATAATCAGGATGCTTACTATATCGACCCACAAGGACGATTTTTTGTAGTTGCTGATGGTATGGGTGGTCATGCAGGAGGAGAAGAAGCAAGTCGCATTGCCACTACGGAAATTCAGGGGTATTTAGTAGCAAATTGGGAATCTCCAAAGTCTTCTCAAGAATTGCTAGAGCAAGCTTTGTGGGATGCCAATCAAGCAATCTTACAGGATCAGCAAAATCATCCCGAACGCGCCGATATGGGTACAACGGTTGTAGCGGTGATTTTTCGCTCTCCAGAGCCACCTTGGTGCGCTCATGTTGGCGATTCCCGCCTATATCGCCTCCGAGAATCACAATTAGAACAAGTCACTGAAGACCACACTTGGGTAGCACGAGCAATCAAAATCGGTGACATCACCCCAGATGAAGCACGATTGCATCCTTTTCGTCATGTATTATCCCGCTGTTTGGGGCGGGAAGACCTGCATCAGATTGACGTGCAACCACTTGATGTTAGAGTTGGCGATCGCTTACTTCTATGTAGTGATGGTCTCACAGAAGAACTTGTCGAGCAAAAGATTGCTAGCTGCCTCCAAGACACTCCTTGGCTAGATAAAGCCGCCATCTCTCTAGTTGAGGCTGCCAAGGAGCAAGGAGGGCACGATAACATTACTGTTGTCATCGTCTCACTCGAAGAAAATAATCCTTAATGATAGATAGGGCATTGAGCATAGGGTATTGGGCAAAACCCTTCGAGTAGTGAAAAGGGAAAAGGAGAGATATTTCTTTTACCCTTTGCCCTTTCCCCAAGGCGTTGCCATCTCCCCATGCTCAAAAATCAATGGCAAATCCGGTAGATATACCCATCAATTTGTTCAGCCTGAGCATTTTTGCTTTTAACAATTTGATACTAATACTCTTAGCCTCCAAAGTTACCTAAGGAGGCTAAATTTCCATAAATTAGTAAATTGACATCTTGCACGTAATAAGGTAAAGCGACTATAATTCACGCTTATTACCATTTATTCCCCGACCTCCTCCAACTCCCCAGCTTGGAAAGTTTTTCCATACATAAGAAGAGCCATCTGAAGTTTTTCTTAAGTAGGAAAACTATCGATGATTAGGCATAAAGCCTAGATTATCCAACGAGAAAGGAGTAAAGAAGGTAAGTGTACCTTTCTAGGACAAAACAGAGCATATTTTCTGGAATATGACTCGGCCGACTTGGGTGGTATATCAGTGGGATTAGGTGCAAGATATCAGAGCAGAAAAATTCTACACTTAGGATGTGGGCAATCTGTCAAACACTTGTTATCTTTCTTAATACGGAGGAACAAATGCGGGACAGATACAAGTCCAAGTATTATCCCATTTGGACTTCTGCAAACGATATCACCATTTACGCGTTGTTTTTTCGGAGTTACTTATGAACGAACCAATGAAATTATCCTTAGAACAGCAATTCAGTATTTGCTCATTTGCCACTCAGGTGCAGCATATGAGCCACGAACAGGCCAAAGATTTTTTGGTCAAGCTGTACGAACAAATGGTAGTGCGCGAAGCAACTTATCAAGAACTTTTGAAGCACCAGTGGGGCTTAGATTCTGGTTCCACTATGGCATAGAGTCGTTCTGATGTCGCAGTGGGCGACCTCCTTCTCTTGCTTGGTTCCCACGGAGGAAAAGAGCTGGGGATGCCGGGGCGTCAACTCCGATAAAAAACTCTTCAAGGCTGTAGCAAAATTCAAACTCAGTAAATTAATCAACAATCAACGAGTAAACTTTTTTAAGGCTGAGTTGCTAGGCTCTAAAGTTAAGTTCAGATTTTGATTCAAATCTAGTGTGTACTTTAGCCAAACTTCTTCTCGTATCTTAATAGTGTGAGAATCACACCTGCGTAAATTTATACTAAACTACATATGTACACAGGAATACCTACAGACCAATCAAACAGCCTAACTTTTGCAGCTAGTACTTTCACTATTTATACATATAACTAGAAGTTAGAACATTATATATATTTTGTTTATAAAAATTTACAATTTTTGATTGCATACTCTTTGTTACACAGTAAAGATGTAACATTCATAAATTATTCCTAGTTGGAAAGATCGTATGGAGAGTCTGTATCAATACTTTCGAGTTTTACCAGGATTTGGGGCTTAATCTTTTCGTATTCGCTTTTGAGTAAGTTTTTACTAATTTGCGGATCGGCAGAAGACGCGAACGTATTGCTGATTTTGACCCACTCTTGCAGTCGTTGACGTTGGGCAGAGGCCACACTTGAAAGCAGGATATGATTACAGCGACTTGGTGTTTCTCGTGCGAAAAATAACAGACGGTAATAACCTGTTTGGTGTAGCAAGCGGGCAATTTCTTGACCGAGACTGGTTTTGAGGTCGAGGTAGTAATGTAACCATTTAGCACCGTGTTTGCGGTTGTAAATGACGGTAATCCACAACAGCATCGGGTGGGGAACCGAGATGAAAAGAAATTGATTGTAGCGCGTACAAACCAACCGC
Source organism: Nostoc sp. ChiSLP01 (assembly GCA_034531195.2). Taxonomy (GTDB): domain Bacteria; phylum Cyanobacteriota; class Cyanobacteriia; order Cyanobacteriales; family Nostocaceae; genus Nostoc. The sequence continues at coordinate 272,438 of JAVRBO020000039.1, read as the reverse complement.
TTTTGAATTTCCAGTTGGGGTAGCATTACCCACAACGCTGGTAAAACCTCTCCATTTGTATGTACGGGTTGGGGAAAGACAATATCAGCAATCGGTTTATTTTGAGGCCAGGAAATGGTGTTAGCAATTTCATCATTTGATGAGGATATCCGCAAATCGGCTTTCGTTTTTTGCTCAACCTCAGCGCTAACCGTCAATGTAGCAGGAACTAGCGCATAATTGTTCTGTTTAATTTTGCGTGTGTGGTCTGGCTGTTCTACTGATGCTAAAACTTTCAAAATTTCGCTGATGCTTTGGGGGCGATCGCGTGGTACTTTAGCTAGACAACTCATCACCAAATCTTCTATTTCTTTTGGTAGTTCTAACCCCGGCGAAACCTCAGTAAAAGAACGCGGTTTTTGATAGTGATGTGTTTTATACCACGCTCCAAAAGAATGAGTCGGTGCTACCAATGGCATTTTGCCTGTAAGCATCTCAAACATCATGACGCCCAAACTATAAATATCAGAACGGTTGTCTAATTCCTTACCCTCCATCTGTTCGGGAGAAGAATAAGCCAATGTTCCCAAATAAAATTTTGTATGGTCGCCGTCTGATTGTAATAACTTAGCAATCCCAAAATCTAAAACCTTGACCAATTCTCCAAAACTCGGATCTTGAATCACCAGCATATTGCTTGGCTTGACATCACGATGGATAATTGGGCAAATTGTACCTTCAACTGGGATACCATCATGAGCGCACTGTAAACCCAAGCTGAGTTGACGCGCCATGCTTAGAAATCTTGGCAAAGGGAGGCGTTGCTTGCGAATAATATTGTTTAAACTTTGTCCTTGTAGGTATTCCATGACGTAGAACGGAGTATTATTGTCATCTACGCCATAGTCCATGACTCGGACTATATGGATGCTTTTTTGCCCTAGTAAAGCACAAGTTTTCGCTTCTCGCTCAAAACGATCTTGCAGCCGCATCTTTTCATTTTGGATTGATAAAGCGAGGAACTTCACAGCAACAGGTACACCACCCAACAAAATATCCTTAGCACGATAAACTCGACCCATCGCTCCAGTACCGATTAACTCTTGGAGTTGGTAGCGTTTGCTGAGTAAGCGACCAATGTTGGGGTCTGACATAGAAAATTCGACTCTAAAAGCAAGTTGTAGGTATTTGGATTAAAAAGTGCGTTCAAACTTCTACAGCAGAATTGCCGAACTCAGAACAGAGAATTCAGGAGTCAAACAGCCTTCATTTGTGGCTGTGAAACCTAAATTCTCAACCTGACTCAGTTACAAACTGCTGTATCTGATTGTTATGCCCAGAAATCACTTTCTAGGCTAGTAGTTAAAGTCCATCAGTGGACTAGCTTTTTTCAGTCTTATCAAATAGCGCTGAAACTATATTCTGGAAGTTAGCAACTAAGACAGTTATTAAAACTGGCGTAACATGCTAGACCAAACAAGGAAAAAAGGTAAATGTATACTGACGTTTTATACTATTCCAGATTTTGATTATGATGTAGTTTTAGTTTGCCCAATTTTGACTAAATAAATAACTATCAGATATGCGAAAAACCGTGATGGCAAAAATGGAAGCTTTTAGGTTCCTAAGATAGAACTTCTCTTTCCTGGGGAAACGCATCTAGCAAGCTTAAAGAACGGGAGTATGGCAACCGTAAATTAACAGATATTCAAACTTCTGGGGAAACCTAAAGACTAGATTACCTAACCACTCGTTTAACTTCTGCCTAATTCTGATGGCTGGCAGCTTTATTCATTAGATTTCTTGCAAAAGTCCTTACTTTCACCATCTTCTGTGGGGGGCAGTGGCTCATAAGGGAAACTCCTTTTGCGCTGCTTGCTTTTGCGTCTAGTTTTGATTAAAAGAAACCAATGCAGCTTGGGGAAAGTAGGTTAGAGATTTTCCACAAAATTTCAAATCTTAAATTTAAAATGGTAGAATTTATCAAAATTTAAAAATATATATCCCCAACTTATTTAAAAAGCCAGGGATATTTTTATCAAAACTAATTTAGTTTTACTAAAGGACTAATTAGTAATTTTTCGTTTTTTATCTATGTTATAGGACATGTGAAAAACCGATTTATCTCCGGTCATATAATATTGAATTCGGCGTCCAATTATATTATTAATTCGCGAAATAAAATGGGAAAAGAAATCAGGATTTTTGACCATCTGTGTTAATGCTGTTAACCATTTACCTTCCTTAAGAGGCTCTACAACTTGGAAGTAAGCTAGATTTTTTTTATAGATTGCAAGATTACGAGATAAAGCACGCATTAAAGCTGTATTTTTTTTCACAGCTTCTTGTTGCATGAAAGAATTAGTAGCTTTGCAGCTTTGATTTAGACGTGGCAATCGGCTTTGATGTACAAGCGAGCCAGGGCGTGAACGGTAAAAATAATAGGGTTTTGGCTCAAGAAAAAAGCGAGCACCTTTGATTAGGCATTTCATATCAAGCCAATAATCTTGACCCATCCTGATATCTTCATCGTACTCGATACCGTGCTGAAGTAGAAATTCTCGCTTAAATAAAGGCTTACTTAAGCCAAGATGCAAACCTGGCTCTCCAAAAATATCAGTTTCCACAAAATAAACGATATCAACTTGGAAAATTTTATCTATACTTTCTCCACTTTCTTGAATCAACGTACTCCAAGGAGATGTTTCATCATCGTTGATAAAATAAATATCGTCAGCAATCATATCTGCATTTTTTTCATTTGCCAACGATACAAGCTTTTCTAATCTTTCAAGAGCATACCAATCATCTGAATCTAGCACAGCAATCCATTCGCCTTGGGCTGCTCTGAGAGCACGATTACGCGCAGCAGCAGCCCCAAGGTTTTGTTGATTAACTATCACTTTGAGACGTTCGTCAACAAAACTTTTAGCGACTTCTACAGTTTTATCGCTTGAAGCATCATCGACAACAATCACTTCAATATCATTGAGTGTTTGCTCTAAGGCTGACTTTATTGCTTTCTCAATATAAGCCTCAGTATTGTAAGCAGGAATAATGACAGATACTCTGGGATTCACGAATATTTATCTCCTAACGACACTGTTACGTAAAAATACTAAAGTCCTGAGGATAACTAAATAATTTCTTTTTTACTATGCACGTTACAACATGCTAATTAAATTAAACGTAAATTTTTCAGGTCAAGCCTAGAATTTTGGACATTTCTAGCTACTACACTGTTATCATTTCATAGCTGTAAGCGAGTTTGAAAACCTAAGGGAGTTGTCAAGCAGTCAGTTTTTATACTGAGTATTCATATCATTTCCTTTTGTAGAGGAGAATAGCTAACTCACAAGTAGCCTCCCTTGGTTGCAGCAGGTAGTGTCAGCCTCAGAGATTTGTAGTGACTCATGTAGAAAATCAGCAGTTTACATTATTTAATATAATTTGTTTTGTTTGTAACTAGTTACTTAGAGACCATTTATAAAGTAAATCTTAAGTAGGAAGACAAGATCGGCTGCAAAAGCCGCCGCTCAAAACTGCTACTGGGTTAGGCTCAAGCTATCGTGCTGAAGGAGTGTTAAGCGTTTTAATCAGATTTTTTGTAACAAATCACATCAAAATATGCACTTAACACAGCCTACAGAAATTTTATTTTTACTTTATATAGCAGGCAACAAGCAAAGAAAGTCTTTTCCTGTTGCGTTTTTACAATCAGTTGATGTACTACAAATGTGTTTCAAATACTATAAATAGCTTCTTAATACCTTTAGGACTTACGCCCAGGTAACGGAAAATCGAACCACAGAGAAGCCAGTGCGCCCTTGCGGTTAAGAGACTTGTTCGCGAAGCGTCTCGTAGAGAAGCAACTGGCGCGACGCAGCGAAAAGTATGAGCGTCGGCTTTTGGCGAACATAACTTTTCAAGACAGAGAACACAGAGGAATAAGAGTTAGAGAGGTTGTTTGCGTAAGTCCTAACCTTAAATTACCTGGCGTTCTAGGCTAGCTTCCATTGTGTTAGTTAAAAAATGACCAGTCAAGATCCCGCTACTTAGGTAGTATGTATCTTGCGAAATCCTGTACAGGGTTTCAAAGCCACTACGACGCTGACGATCGCCCAGCACCCAGTAACGCTGCACAATGGTATCTAAACCAATCCAACCCTCGCCTTCAACCTGCCCTAAAATATTATGTTGTAGTAAAAAAGTATACTGACGCTCTCCTTCGTGCAAGCGTCCTTTGTATTGTAGAGAAATTTCCGAGCGATCGCTGCCTGGGAATATCAGCTTTGTGGCCATAGTAAACCAGTTATCTCGATTCCAAGCTACCAAGGTCATACCCTTGACACTGATTGGCATACCATTTCGTTCTAGCCAATTCCCTTGTATTGTCCAGCGTCCTGCTTCCAATAAAAAAGTATGAGCCACCTTCTATATTTCCTGTCTCGATCGAGTGCTGCCAAGACTACAGTTATAGCAGTGCTGAGTGGGGCATTGGAGGCAGGAAGCAGGAGGCAGGAGGCAGAAGGCAGGAGGCAGAAGTTCTTTTATGCAAGAATTTTGAATTTTGTTAGCGCAGCGATTCGCCGTGTCCGCGAGCGTTATTTTGAATTGATTTGTCTCCCCATCTCCCACGCTTCCCACATCCCCCAGACTCCCTACTCCCCACTCCCCACTCCCGATTGATGAATTTCCCCTAAAAGAACTTCACCAGGCGCTCCGGTGGCAGTAGGTAGGTTGCCAGGAATGCCCAAATGTCGCCAGTAGGCTAAAACTGCAAAGGCGATCGCTTCTTTAAAATCTGCACTCAAGCCGACTTCATCTGTAGTTAAGACTGGTATTGATGCTAATAATAACTGTAATCTTTGCTTTAAATAAAGATTACGACTACCGCCGCCGCATAATAATACACGTTGTGGCATTTCTGGTAAAAAAGTCTGGTAACTATGAGCAATTGAAGCAGCTGTCAGTTCTGTGAGAGTTGCCAATATGTCAGCAGAATTGAGTTGGTAGGCTTGGGCATCTTTTAAACACTGTTCTAAATATGTCACACCGAATAACTCTCGACCAGTGGATTTAGGCGGTGGCAGATGAAAGTAATCTTGCCTGAGCCATTGGTCTACCAATGGATAGCAAGGAGTACCACTTGCTGCCCAATTGCCATTTTCGTCGTAAGTTTTAGCACCAGCGCTTAAATGCTGCACCGCCAGATCCAACAGACTATTTCCAGGGCCAGTATCCCAACCGCGAATTTTTGAGAGCCAGTCCCCATACCGAGGTGGAATATAAGCAACATTACCAATACCACCTATGTTTTGAATACAACGTCCTTCTTCGGGATGGCTGAGTAAATAGGCATCCACTCTAGGAACTAGAGGCGCACCATGACCGCCAATAGCGATATCAGCAGCACGGAAATTACTCACAGTTGTAATGCCTGTAAGATAGGCAATTAAGGCACCGCGCCCTAGTTGGAGACTGTAGCCCAGTGAAGATTGGAGAGTATTTTTCTTTTCTATTCCTAATTTCTCAACTGGTCGATGGTAAACGGTCTGACCGTGGGAGCCAATCAAATTAGCTGCCTGGTGACCATTTTGAATATTTTGGGCAGCTTGGGCAAAGGTAAAGGCGATCGCATCATCTATTTGTGCCAATTCTGCCATTGATATGGCTGCACCTGCACAAAGGGCTAGTATTCTTTCTCTAAGTTCAGCCGGATATGGGTATGTTTCTCCAGCTAGCAGCTCAATTTTGAGATCCAATTCTTGACCGGAAATCTCTACCAAGGCCGCGTCTATGCCATCTACAGATGTGCCACTAATTAAACCAATAACACGAGTCGGTATAGCAGCTTTTTGATTCGGATGCATTGACAAATATTCTGTTTTAGATTACGAACGGTAGTTTAACAGTTAAGAGTTACTAGTGTTCAGGCCAGTGATAGCATCTCCAAGAGAATAGAAAGCTGAAATGTTCATCGCATTCAGATATTATCTGTATTTCATGATGGTTTCAACCTTTTATTTGCTAGTTATCTGCTGGTTTTTCTGGAAAAGCGATCGGCTTCATGGGGAGAAGTCGATATGATAGAAAAGTAGATAAAACTTAAAAAATATTTATCAAATGCTGATTCAATCATCTGGCTTGTCCAAGGTAAAAGATTCAGTCACAGAAAAAATCTTTTTGGGCAATCAACCAAATGCCGAGTTAATAGCAATTCTCGCAGTTTACTTTGTCCAAGGAATTTTAGGGCTATCGCGTTTAGCTGTCAGCTTTTTCCTCAAAGATGAATTGCTATTAAGTCCAGTCCAAGTGTCGGCCTTATTGGGAGCTGCCTTCCTACCTTGGATGATTAAGCCAGTGTTTGGTTTTATCTCTGATGGCTTGCCGATATTTGGCTATCGTAGGCGTCCTTATTTGATTTTATCGGGGATACTGGGGACTGTTTCCTGGGTGAGTATGGCAGCGATAGTTCATACTAGCTGGGCAGCGGCGATCGCGATCGCTCTTAGTTCTCTCTCCGTTGCCATGAGTGATGTCATAGTTGACTCATTGGTTGTGGAACGAGCCAGAGGCGAATCGCAAGCTAAAGCAGGTTCACTACAATCACTGTGTTGGGGTAGTTCTGCCATCGGAGGTTTGATAACAGCATACTTGAGCGGCCTGCTGCTGCAATACTTTAGTACCCATACTCTCTTTTGGATTACTGCCTTATTTCCTCTGATTGTCTCAGCAGCAGCTTGGTTGATTGCTGAGTCTCCTATTAACAAAGAAGGTAAAGACAGCGATGGCACTCACTCCTTAACAATCAAAGAGCAACTGGGGCAGCTACGGCAAGTCCTCAGCCAAAAAAACATTTGGCTACCAACAGCATTTATCTTCATCTGGCAAGCTACCCCAAGTGCTGACTCAGCCTTTTTCTACTTCACCACCAACGAACTACACTTTGAACCAGAATTCTTGGGACGGGTGCATTTGGTGACAAGTTTTGCTTCTTTGGCAGGTGTTTGGATTTTTCAACGTTTCCTCAAAAGCATACCTTTTCGTGTAGTTTTTGCTTGGAGTGCTGTCCTTTCCTCAATTTTGGGGATGACAATGATTTTATTAGTCACTCACACTAATCGGCTGTTGGGTATAGATGACCACTGGTTTAGTTTGGGTGATAGTCTTATTCTCTCTGTGATGGGAAAAATTGCCTTTATGCAAGTGATGGTGCTAGCAGCAAGGCTTTGTCCTTTTGGAGTAGAAGCAACATTATTTGCCTTGATAATGTCAGTGTTGAATTTAGGAGGCAGCTTTTCCCAGGCATCTGGGGCATTAATCACTCATTGGCTGGGAATCACAGCAACAAACTTCGATTTGCTTTGGTTGTTGGTGCTAATTACTAATCTCAGTAGGCTGTTACCTCTACCATTTATTAGTTGGTTACCCGCTCCTGAAGAGAATATTCAGACATCAAAAGATGAGCAACAACCATTTTTGCCAGATTTAGTAGTCCCAGAACCAGAGTCAGGAGTAGTTGAGTAATATGGTAAGAATAAAGGCTAGGTGCTTAGAACAAAAAGCACAACATGTAAGCTTAAAAAGCAAAACGTTTGGTAGCAAAATCTCAATCTAGATAGAATTTAGACTGCTGCGATCGCTACTAATATCAACAAATATAAATTTTCTAGTAAAAAGCCCCCACTAAGTTTCCAGTTGGGGGCTAGTTTTTTCAAGCAATCAAGAATCTTATAGTATTAACTTATTTTTTTAAAGATAGCCGCTTAAAAACTTTTATATTACTGTACGGTTAATTATACTGTTTTATTTATACACGAAAAAGCACTTGAGAGTTTTCCTCGCCCAAGCGCTTCCCCGTATAACTTTGTACCAACTCACTAGTTTGATGCAACATCTGTAATCTGCAATACCCCCTTAGGAAGGAGGATTGCGGGGATAACTTGTGACAAACATGTGGTGAAATGGTATCACTCCTTGCACTAATAAAGAATATCTCTTCTGTAATCACAACAAGGTTCTAATGAGTGACAGTTTTTCAACTGACACTAGTTAAAAACAACTCACTGTGAAGAGTAGCTAAAAATACTGATTAATAATGTAAGGAATTGATGAATATACGATCGAACCTGATAATCTATTGGCGATCGCCTCAGTCCTAGTGCAAATAAACTACCTCGACTTATGGAAAAAATGTAGTTTAAACCATCGGTAGGAAATTATTACTCAGGATGGGGGTGTGGAAAGTGTGGAGAGATAAAAGGATAAAAGGAATAACCCTAAGTTTTTAGTCAACAGTCAATCCCAATACCCAGTACAGACAATTTTTGAATACTGAATCGACGTTCTAAGTATATGGTAAGATTGATTTCCTGGAACAGAGGTATTATTTGAGTTGAAGTCTCGTATAAATAAATTGCAAAGAAATTGCAAAGGTTAAGCCGATCCTTGATTAACTGCGACGATAGTTTGACTATAGACTTGAAAAATACACAACGAGACTGGTGACGAACTGAGTGTATTTTGTAGAGAAATATCTAGAATTTGCTACCAGGCTTAACCAACTTCCCCCAATTTTGACTTTTATTTGACTTTAGGATAGACACATGAACGATAAGCTGATGCTGATGATTCCTGGCCCCACCCCGGTGCCAGAAGCTGCCTTACTTGCATTAGCCAAGCATCCGATTGGACACCGCACAAGTGAATTTAGCAACATATTGGCAGAGGTGACGGAAAACCTCAAGTGGCTGCACCAAACTCAAAGCGATGTACTGATGCTGAATGTCAGCGGTACGGGTGCAGTAGAAGCCGGTATAATTAATTTTCTTTCTCCAGGCGATCGCATTTTAGTTGGTTCTAATGGTAAATTTGGCGAACGCTGGGTAGAAATCGGTCAAGCCTACGGTTTAAATGTAGAAGAAGTTAAGGTTGAATGGGGAAAACCTTTAGATCCAGAAGTGTTTGCCCAAAAACTCCAAGCAGATACTCAAAAGGAAATCAAGGCTGTCATCATTACCCACAGCGAAACTTCGACGGGTGTGTTGAATGACCTAGAAACCATTAACCGCCACGTCAAAGAACACGGTGAAGCTTTAATTATCGTTGATGCTGTAACTAGCTTGGGTGCGTTCAATTTACCTGTAGATACTTGGGGCTTGGATATCGTCGCCTCTGGTTCCCAAAAAGGTTATATGATTCCACCAGGATTGGGTTTTGTCTCTGTCAGTCCCAAAGCTTGGGAAGCTTACAAAACCGCGAAATTACCGAAGTATTATTTGGATTTAGGCAAATATCGCAAATCCGCAGCCAAAAATACAACCCCATTTACTCCCCCCGTAAACATGATCGTAGCGCTGCACGCGACGTTGCGAATGATGAAAGAAGAAGGTTTAGAGTCAATATTTGGTAGACACGAACGGCTGAAAAATGCTACCCGCGCTGCCATCAAAGGATTGAACTTGCCCTTATTTGCAGCAGATAGTTACGCTAGTCCGGCGATTACAGCTGTAGCGCCACAGGGAATTGAATCGGATAAGATTCGTTCATTTATGAAAAAGCGCTTTGATATTGCTTTAGCAGGCGGTCAAGACCATCTGAGCAATAAGATTTTCCGTATTGGCCACTTGGGTTTTGTGAGCGATCGCGATATCCTCAGCTGCATAGCATCCTTAGAAGTTACCTTAAGAGAACTTGGTTACGAAGACTTCACCCCAGGAGCTGGTGTAGCAGCAGCAGCTAAAGTGTTTACAGAATAATTATTAGATATTGGGCATCAGTCTAAATAAATGACTAATGACTAATGACTAATGACTAATAACTAATAACAAATCAAAAGAGCGAGTAGAATTATTAGCTCGCTCTTTTAATTTGTATGCAAATGAGTAAAAACCGCTAGAGACAATTTCTCCATATATCAACCTTTGCATAAGTTAGAGTGGATATGATATGCCTCAATTCTTTTGAATAAGCTATTCATAAACTACCCTGACTTTAATTGACATCCAGTTAATAAGCAGCAAGCTAACACGATCGCCTTTCCTCCTTTTGAATTTTAAATTTCCTCATTATGCAGTCTCTAGCCAATCATAAATTTGCTCTAGTTGTTCTAGAGTAATCAACCCATATTGCCAAAGAATCATTGGCAAAGGGCCTGGGTCTTGCTCCCGATGACGAAGCGCCACCGCTAGTGAAGCTGTAGAAATTGCCAAATCTTCTTGCAAAAAATGAATAAGTCGAGAATATTTCGATGGTGACATTTGTATCTCACCTCCTTGTGCAGAGTGTATTGTCATATATGAGTTCACCATTACTTGCTAACTAGTAGCCAATATTTGATCTGTCACTGTGCCGCTATCTACGATGCATCTAGACCCAATTTTCTTGGTCTACCTCAAAACAGGCTTCTCATAGAGGGTCTGGAAAATAAAAATTTTTCTACAAATTATCTGCTTGAATTTCAAGCAGTATTTTTGCTTAGTTAAATTGACTCCATCTTGTCTACTGTGTGCTTTAAGTTAATTACACATGTAGTAACAAAGATTCCATAGCCTATAGTCCCCTATTGACGACTATTTACACTTACGCCTAAGGGAATATTTTTGCGACCAAACCTTAAAACTGCGATTTCAGCTTAAAGACGGTAGGATTTCACATTATTACCACAGTTTTTAAATATTAGCCTCACAACTGACTGTTTTACCATATAGAGTGACATTTTTTACAAAAAAAACATAGATTTTGATAGTTGTAGCTCAAAAGAAAGCACCAGAGCCTCAAAACTCAATTTTGATAACATCGCCAACTTTTAAATTTAATTCCGCAGCTCGTCCAGACCGAAGTTCGATTACTTTGTCGATTAGTGTATTCGGGCCATAGGTGGGGCAAGGCTCACTAGCACAAGGAGGGGCCGAACTTTGTATATATTTAACTACGCCCTTATGTAAAAATACCATATCCAATGACACGGGTACATTCTTCATCCAAAAGCTGACTGGTTGTGCTGAAGCGAAGGGAAATAGCATTCCTCGGTCATCTGGCAAAGCTGGTCGATACATCAAGCCCATCGCTTGCTGTTGTGGCGTCTTTGCCACCTCTAGCTGAATAGTTGTGCCATTGGGAACAGTGGCTTTAGCAGAAATTGGTAGTTTTTGACCTAAACTCTCTGGTGCTGGAGTTGGAGAACTAGATGTGGGGGTAGAAGGTTTAGCTGTTGTTGGCGCAGAACAACCCATCAGCAAAATCCCTAGCAACATTGAGAGCAAGCTTAGCCAACGAGTCATATAGTTTTTTGATTCTGTAATTTAGATTTCAATTTTACAGAATTTACAGCAATTTGGATTTTATTAGGGCATATTTTAGAGAGTTTTGATGAAATATCTGTACAGACTCATGAATTAGCACTAATAAAACTAAGTACTACGATTCTCTTAAAACGTAGCCGACGCCTCGCACCGTTTGTATGAGACGCTTTTGACCTTCATCTTCAATTTTTAGGCGCAAGTAGCGAATGTAGACTTCAATTACATTCGATTCACCCAGAAAGTCGTAACCCCAAACATTTTCTAGAATTTGTTCGCGGGTTAATACCTCGCGGGGATGTTCCATTAAGAATTTTAAAAGTTCAAATTCTTTCATTGTCAAGTCAATTGCCCGTCCGTTGTGTATGGCACGGCGAGTTGCTATGTCTAAAATTAAATCCCCGAAGCGTAATTGCTCCGTGGTATCCACATCGGGTTTTAAGTAGAGGCGAATTAACTTCAAAAAGTCTTCTGAACGGTAAGGCTTAAGGATGTAATCATCAGCTCCAGCTTCTAGACAAGCTACGCGATCGTCAACTGTATCCCTTGCCATTAAAATCAACACAGGCGATCGCATACCAATGCTTCTCAGATTTTTGCACAATGAGAGTCCTGATTCTCCTGCTAGCATCCGGTCTAAAACAATTAAAGCAGGCTGGCGATCGCGACAGTGTTGCAACCCACTAGTTGCATCATGAGCCAAAATTGATTCATAGCCTGCTTCTAGCAAATCGCAAGCCAGCTGATTTGCTAGGTTCTCATCGGTTTCAATCACCAAAACACACGGACTTTGAGCAACTGTCATAAGAATTTACGATATGGGCATGGGGCATGGGGCATCGGGGATAAGGGAGATGAGGAGATGGGGGAGCGTGGGAAGTGTGGGGAGTGTGGGGGGAAAGATTTCTTCCCCATCCTCCCACACCTCCCACACTTCCTGGAAAGCCCTATGCCCTATGCCCTATGCCCTATGTCCCATGATTATGGTAATTCTACAGAAGTTGGTTTGGCGATATGTGGCAAACCCCAACCTAGTTTTTCTCGCAAAATTCGGAAAAACTCTGGTGGTTGGAGGCGAATAAATCGGACACTATATTGCGATCGCTCTATATATACTCGATCTTCTGGTAGTACGTAGCACCCCCCATTCCCGTCCACCACCATCACCAGCCGAGGAATATTGACTGGATAAATATTGACCGATTCTGTGTCTGGAAATACCAATGCTCTAGAAGCCAGGGAATGCGGGCAAATGGGCACTAACTGTAGAGCAGGTACGCCAGGAGTCACCACTGGGCCGCCAGCACTTAACGAATAGGCTGTAGAGCCTGTGGGTGTAGAAACAATCACACCATCGGCTGCAATATCTACTGGCGCGTGACGCCCGATGGCAATTTCAAAATGGCACATAGAGGTCAAGGGTTCCCGATGCAGCACCATTTCATTCAAGCAGAGAGCTTCCCACAGTACTGAATCTCCACGAAACACTTTGACGGTAAGCATGGCTCGTTCTTCAATTTCATACTCACCCGCCATCGCCTGCTCTAGTGCTTGGGGTAATTGATTGAGGAAAGTTTCCGTCAAAAATCCCATATGACCGGTATTCACTGTTAACAGTGGAATACCACAGGGCGCTACTTGGCGAGATGCTGCTAAAACAGTGCCATCTCCTCCTAACACCACCGCAAATTTCATATCTGAGTCAAAACCAGGCGGGGTTAGACCGTCTAAGGGGGTATGGCATACAGGACTCTCAGGGTTAGAGTAGCCCAATATACCACCGATACTCGATGTGACACACACATCCCAACCGGCTGCGGTTAGCTTGTCTTTTAACTCGATAGCGACACGACCCGCTATCGGTTTAACGTCGTTGTAGATAATGCCTGCTTTCGGCACACTCAAATATCCAAGTTTAGGCAATGCTCTGTATTATGTAATCGTTACACATTTTTGACCATGTAGTCATTAATTTAGCTAAATCCGGGAAAAGCCTGCGTACCGCAAGCGGTCAGCGCCGGATAGTTCGCAGTTAAATGTCTACATTCCGGAGCCTAATGGCTATTGGCTATTGGCTTTTGAAGATTGTTTAAAAGGAGTTTTTTTAGATTTCTGCTTTTTAGTCTTATTTTTTTCGTAGTCTAACTCTTTAAGCTTCTTCATAATTCTGCTGAAGTACTCTTGCAGATAACTTTCTAGAGTTGTGGTTTGTTCTTTATCTAAGCCAAATACTCTGTAGACTTCATCCATTGGAGCATTTAACTGTTTACCACTAGCCAAGACTTCTGTAAATGCCAGCCTGTCTGCGACGTTCCATCCCCACTGAAAGAAGCGCATAAAACCGCGCACAGCACGCAGTAAATTTATGGGCATCCGCGTTACCCTGGCTTCTTTTCCAGATAAGCGTTCGCACAGGCTAATGATTTCTTCTGCGCTCCATGCACGAGTACCTACTACGGGAAAAGCTTGGTTTTCTGTTTCTGGCACACTCAATGCGCGGATAGCAAATTTGGCAACGTCCTGGGTATCCATGTAAGCGATGGGAGAAGATTCACCAGTTACCCAAACAGGTTGTCCTTCCAAAATGGGAATCCCGTATTGACCGATTAACCCTTGCATAAAGCCAGCTAGCCGCAAGATGGTGTAATTCAAACCAGATTCAGCCAAGAAGAGTTCTGTACACCGCTTAATTTCCATTAGCGGCACTTCTGGGTATTTATCGGCATCTAAAATCGAAAAGAAGATAAAACGCTCTACACCTGCTGCCTTTGCAGCTTGAATTAATGCTACTTTACCGTCCCAGTCCACTTGTTTGATGCTTAGTGAATCTGTAGGGCGAGATGTTGAGGCATCAATGACTTGGGTTACACCTTCTAAGGCTTCTGGTAGGGTGTCCGGGTAACGCAAACTTCCCGATACAAGTTCTGCACCCCATTCTTTAAGAAAAGCTGCTTTTTTACTGCTGCGGACTAGACAGCGTACTTTATATCCCTCATCGATAGCACGACGAGCCACTTGTCTTCCTAAGGTGCCAGTGGCACCGACGATTAATAATGTCATGAGGGTTGTAATATATCTTAATGTTTTATGAAAAGAATGTTATCAGAATAACCTAATGTAAACAAAAATTTACATTTTTTTCAGAAAATCAATTAAATTAAAGAGGCTGATGAGAAAATAGCTGTCCGGTTAGCGGACAAGCTTTTTCTCAGTTAGTGGTGGAAAAGAAAGTGGGGAGCGGGGGAGATGAAGGGACAAGGGGACAAGGGGACAAGGGAAGGAGAATAATTCTTAACTCTCGTACAGAAGGGATTAATCGCGTCTCTACTCCTCACTCAACAGTCAACACTCAACTATTCTTCTCCGCCTTGAATTTTTAGTAGCAACGCGCCTAAGCCCCAGCCGACGAAGATTAAACCGAAGGACAATAGAGCTGCATTCAAAATTTCGGCGCCCATTGGTGTGATTCTCCTAAATATAAGTTGGCCTGTGTAAAAAAGTAGGTCTAACAGAAGCTTTTTGATAGTTGCTGCGGTATTAGACCTGTGTAAATAATTCTAAACTAGTTTAGCAGGTAATCCCTACTGGTTTTGGAGGCAATCTCTACTATAGAGAGGGGATGAGGGGGATCTAGCTTTAGCTTGCCGCAGAATGGAAGACGAGGGAGAATCTGACATTAATTATCAAGAAGTCTCATGTATCAGAATAATCAAGGTAGTTTACAAAATTTTGGGAAATTGAATCGCCCGCGTTTGGCGCTGACGATGGGAGATCCAGCGGGAATTGGGCCAGAGGTGATTTTGAAAGCTTTAGCAGATCCGGCAATAAGTCAAAAATATGACATTACTGTGGTGGGTAACCGAGATTTACTAGCGCAGACTTATGAAAAAATCAATCTAACTCAAAATTTAGTACCTTTGGTCAATCCAGATCTGTTGTCAGTAATTGATGTGCAGTTAAACGAGGAAATTAAAGGTGAAATTATTCCAGGAATAGGTAATGCGGCTACTGGTGCGGCTAGTTTTGCTTATATGGAATATGCGATCGCCCAAACACTTGCTGGTAATTTTGATGGGATAGTCACCGGGCCGATCGCTAAATCTGCTTGGAAAGCCGCAGGGTATAATTACCCAGGACAAACGGAACTGCTGGCAGAAAAATCTGGTGTGAAGCGGTTTGGGATGTTATTTGTAGCGCGATCGCCTCATACTAATTGGACACTCCGAGCTTTACTGGCAACCACACATATTCCTCTGTGTCAAGTGTCTGAGAAATTGACACCGCAGTTGTTGACAGAGAAACTGGATTTGTTGGTGGAGTGTTTAAAGCAAGACTTTGGGATAGAGAAAGCGAGAATTGCGATCGCAGGTTTAAATCCCCACAGTGGCGAACAGGGACAATTAGGACGTGAAGAACAAGATTGGTTAATTCCCTGGTTGGAGAAAGAACGGCAAAATAGACCGCAATTGCAATTAGACGGGCCGATACCGCCAGATACGATGTGGGTTAAGCCCGGTCAAGCTTGGTACGGAAATTCTCACCTTTCAAATCCTGCTGATGGCTATTTGGCACTTTACCACGACCAAGGCTTAATTCCTGTGAAATTAATGGCGTTCGATCGAGCAGTTAATACTTCTATTGGTCTGCCTTTTGTGCGGACTTCACCAGATCATGGAACGGCGTTTGATATTGCGGGTAAGGGAATTGCTGATGCGACAAGTATGAAGGCGGCGATAGATTTAGCGGCTGAGTTAGCTAGTCAAAGGTTGGCGGCGGTAAAACTATGAATTATTTCATGATTTATAAATAGACTTGTCGAGATAATCATGGAAAGGAGTAGAGATAATGTCTAGAAGTGTAAGCTATCACGAAGGATTAATTAAGCATCTGCAAGATCCACTAGAAGCAGCATCTTATATCGAAGTGGTTCTAGAAGAAGGTGTCCCTAAAATGTTAGGAAAAGCGCTTAGAAATTTGTTTGAAGTACAAGGTGGAATTGATAGATTTTCAGCGCCAATTAAGCAATACTATGAGCAACTTGAATCGATCTTATCTGAGCAAGGAGAAATTGAATTTTATTGTCTGAATAAATTACTCAATGCATTGGGATTACAGCTTGCAGTAACAGTCAAGTCAGCATGAGATGATTTATTTTTACCAATTTATTTTTCTCAACTGTTTTCCAGTGTTAATACTCCAGCTGATAAATCCACCACTAAGCGTCTATTTTTCAGCCATTCACGACCGAGTAAAATTTCAGAAACTCCATCACCTGCATAAACAGGGATGTTAAATTTTTGTCCATCTATTCTGGCTTCTCCTGCATAGATATCAAATTTTGCTTCCCCCTTTGCTAGCCGCATATTTCGTTCGCCTAAATACAACCAATTAAATTCTTCTAAATCCTGCTTATCAATTGCTAACTAGCCTGAAAATCCTGTATCTAGCATGGCATCGATAGGTAATTCTAAACCATCAGCGCTAATTAACTCTATTTCAAAAAATAGCTGCTCCTCATCACCAAAAGTTCCCTGGATCATATTGTCCCAGCTATTCCTGTCTCATTAATCCGAAATATGAATACTGGAGCATTTGGATGTTGTTGACGAGACTTATTTATAGCAGTTACTTCATCCTTATCAATAAAATAGTCTCCACTCTCCGGTTCAACAGCTATATACCAGTTGTAATGAGTTTCGATCAACTCTGGTTGAACTCGGTCAAAAATAACTTTACCGCGTTGGTAAAATGCTTCTTGTTGAGCTTTCCATTGAGCTTTTTTTTCTTCTGACCATTGAATTTCAGGGAATATTCTTCCCCGATGGACTGTGCGAGTAGGTTTTGGATTAGTCATTTTCTGAATTGTCAACGTTGAGGCTCTAAGATTAAATCTACAGCAGCGCTTAAGTCTTTAACGATTAAGTCGGGATGGTAAAGTTCTAATTGAGTACGATCGCGAATGCCACATTCGACAGCGATCGCTTTTACGCCGTGATTTTTCGCAGCGGTGATGTCGGCTTCTGTATCTCCCACCATCCAGGTATCGGCGGCGGGAGGTAGTTCTTCTAATGCCCTTTTCATCAATAAGGGTTTATCTTCAATATCACGAGTTTTAACGTAGTCGTTACTCAAACAATAACAACGATTTTCGGGAAAAAATCTGCCTAAATCGTGCTTTTGGAAGGCATAATCTAGTTCCCGGACTCGGCGCATGGTCATAACTGCTAAATCAATTCCAGCTTCTTGAATTTTTAACAGTGCATCCACGGCGCCCGGTGCGAGGGTGTCATACTCAAAGTAAGGTTCTGTATGTACTGTTTTTCGTCGTAACTGTGCAAACTCTTGTGCTTGAGCTTCGTCTAAGCCAGAATTCAAGGCGATTTGTTTTTCGGGAACGCGCTTACGCTTGAACTCCCAAAATTCTGGTTTGGGAAGTTCTTTTACTGGTTGACCTGGACGGCGGGTTTTTTCCAGGCAAAATTTATAAACTTGGTAGTACCGTTCGGAAACATCAATAATCGGGCCGTCGAAGTCAGTAATTAGTCTTAGCATCGCTGCAAAATGTTAATTTTTATTAAAATTATCGCAGTTGTGTGGCTGTTTTGCGATCGCCAATCTGCACAGTTGAATTTAGCTAGGTGTATTTCTTTTGGGTCTGGCTGACTTTCAATTGATATTTTGTAGTCAGGTATTATTGCAAAGTACCGCGTTTGATTTGTTCGCTTTCAATAGCTTCAAATAAGGCGCGAAAGTTACCTTCGCCAAAACCTTGAGCTTGGAAACGGCGTTCAATAAATTCAAAGAAAAATGTCGGCTGTTCAAATATTGGCTGAGTAAAAATTTGTAGTAATAAGGGTGCAGTATTTCGTCCTTCTAAAGGAGTATATTCTTGCCAATCTACGAGAATTTCTTGCTTGGCGATCGCTTCAATTTCTAAATCTGATAATGGAAATCCCGAACGCTGTTTTAGTTGGGTGTAATAGGTTTGAGGAACTGAGAGTAACGATAAACCACTGGCACGAAATTTAGCGATCGCACTTACAAGATTTGTTGTCCGCAAAGCAATATGCTGAATTCCCGGCCCCCGGTTGACATCTAAAAATTCTTGAATTTGAGAATTGCTGGTAGCTGGTTCGTTAATTGGCAATTGTACGTCGCCATTATGCGAAACCATCACTTGACTGTGTAAAGCAGAGCGATCGGTTTTAATTTTAAATACCTGCTGGGGTTGAAAATCAAGAATATTTTCGTACCAAGCAACAGCGCGTTCTAAATCGCCAATTTCTACGTTGAGTACGATGTGATCTATGCCAGTAATTAAAGACGCGGGAATAGGGGACGCGGGGACAGGGGGACGCGGGGACGCGGAGAATTCTTTCACCGCGTCCCCGCGTCTCCCCGTCTCCGTGTCTCGTCTGACTTCTGTTTCTATCAACGTATGAGTCAGTCCACCCCAAGCGGCAATTTTGCTCCACTTAATGGATGTTGCGCCTACATTCTGTTGCTGAATGGGTTGTAGAACTGTGGCACCGTGCATTTTAGCATGTGCGATCGCTGCTTCTACATCTTCCACAGCAAAGGCAACATCAGCTACACCAGGGGGATATTGACGCAGAAATTCAGCCACCGGACTTGTAGGTAACAGTGGTGAAGATAGCAAAAAGCAGACGTTACCACTTTTGACTACTTCTGTGCAAGTATGAAATGAACTAGTGTGATGGGCTACTGTTTGAAAACCAAGATGGTGTACAAACCAATCCCGCCACGTTTTGGCGTTTTCTACATAGAAATGAACGCTATCAATTTTCATAGTTACCGAAAATCCAGCATAACAGCTTATATATCTCTAAATTTTGCTTTTTTTGCTAAATTTTCACGTCTTTCCCAAGCAAGAATTATGTAGGCGAACTACAACATCCCCAGACTTAAAAAAACAAATGGCTATCAGGTTGAATGTTAATTTCCATTGGTACAGCTTGCGGTTCGGCAGAAAGAGCAAAGAAAATCGCATTGGCCGCAGTTTCAGCACTGAGCATTTTTTTCCGGTCTACTTTTAAGTTGACGTTATCCCAAAAAGGAGAATCTACCCCACCAAAGTAGAATAGCGTGAACTTGATACCAAAGCGCTTGAGTTCCTCTGCCATGCACTTGCTGAAACCGACAACACCAAACTTTGAAGCAGAATAAGCCGCCGCCATTCCCATCGAATGCTTGCCGAGAATTCCTACCACGTTACAAATGTGACCAGACTTGCGTTTTTGCATCTCTTCGGCAGCTGCCTGAGTAGTGTAAAAGCTGCCTTTTAAGTTGACATCTAACATCTTGTCTAAATCATCGGGTTCCAAGCTATTGTAAGGCTTGAGTATACCAGCACCAGCAGCATTAACCAAAATATCGAGTTGGCCAAACTCAGCAACAGTTTTTTCGATCGAAGTCTTTACCTGTTGAGGATCGGTAATATCGGTGGGAATGGTCAAAACTTCTCCTGGTAACTCAGCAGCCAGTGTGGTTAAACGTACCGCATCTCTGGCTACCAATACAAACTTCGCTCCGGTAGGCGCAAGTTTACGTGTTAAGGCTGAACCAATACCGCCAGTAGCACCGACAATAACAACGACTTTATCCTGCATTTTTATATTTACATTTCTTCACATCTTTTTACATAATACTGAATTATGGACTTAAGTCATAGGTATGGCAGTTACCAGGTAGGTTAGGACATAAACCGACGATCAAACCCCGACAGCAAAAGACTTTTAAGTCTGTTATCTATTCGCTTTGAAAGTATCTACTCTAGCGAGCGCGGCATTACCTCATATTCCTTGCCGCTTGGTTTTAATATAAATGTGGGAGATAATTCTAAATATTTCGTCAAAGTAGAACCTAACTTTAATTTTTTGACAATTGAAGTAGGAGATTCTCCGGTTATTTTCTGTATCTCTGTACCTAGTTTAGATACAGATAATTTAGTTTGAGGAGAATTTATTTGAAAATCTCGAATTATTTTTAATAAAAATTTATCTAATGTTGCGCGATCGCCAATTTGAATAAAGTTTTCTTTTTCTTCCTGTTTAACATTAATCGATTGTGTAGATGACTCATCTGTAGGAGAAACTACTTCTTCGATTTCTGGGCGATTTTGATGAATATTGGTATTAAGGTTGCGTCTTTCTTCAAATAAAGTGGCAATAGTCGCTAAACTTTGTAACCTAGTATTGATTGAATTTTGTTCATTTTTAATTAAATCTTGAATTTCTTGAACTACTTGCTCCAAGGATGGAATTTCTCTGGCCATTGTTATGGAATAATGAGTTAAGTTGCCAGTATTTCTGTTTTCCACATGCAAAGTTTGTCCTTGTCTACGCACCCAATAGACAATCAATCCTTGATTTTGGAGTTCGTTGCAGAGGTGGATTAAAATTCCATCGCCAGAACAGACAAAAATTTCTTTAACTGTTGGATAAGACCGTAATACACAAGCACCAAATCCAATCATTTTGGCATCAGCACTATCCTTACCTCCGGGTACATGAATAAGTTGATAGCCACGCTTATAAAGTTCAATATCCTGCTTCCCAGTACTGGGATTTCTCCAGTTAGCAAAAGCTAATTTAACTTGCAGAGGATATTCACATATACCTGCTAAAAATAATTCGCAATTAATATCTAATTTTAAATTTTCTGCATCTAAAAGTAAAAGAGAAGTTTTTGTTTCTAAGTGATTTTTAATTTCTTGTTTTTGCTGAAATATTTGAATAAATTGATTGAAAGTATCAGATTCTAGCCAATCAGGCGATAATAAAATTTTTTGTAGTTCTTCGGCTAGGATAGAACTAAAAGAGCTTAGACTTATTTCAGTAAATTCTTCTACTGGTAGTTTTTTTGCTAAAGCAATGTCTGTAGCTTCAGCCATAGTTTGTTTACTGTGGCCGTTGCTATTGGCAATTAAGTCAGTTTCCACCAAAGGAGATGTCGGCTCAAGAAATTGTTTACCACAGTTTTTGCACAGGTAATTCTGCTTGCCATTCCGACGACCATTTTTACGATATGAAGTAGACTCGCACCGGGGACATTTCATTTTTTATTGAGGTGGTCTAAAGCTGATACTCTTCTTCAGTTTATAATATAAAAATTGTGTCAACTTAGATTCGTATTGCTCAACACAAGAAAACTCAAAAGTTGTGGAAATTAAATTACACTAATCTATTTTGATTTTTAACTTATTTGCCTAGCTGGAGAGTAGAGAGTCAGACTTTTTGAGTTGTACTGAGTGATATAATTCATACTCGCAGCTTTCTCAAGAGCCAAAATTTAAGTAAGATTTTAACTGACGCGGGCAAAAATGTAATCGCGGGTACGAGAATCAAGGGGGTTAGTAAAAATTTTATTTGTAGTAGCAAATTCAACCATTTGAGTAATGCGATTTTCATTACTGTGAAAGAAAGCCGTAAAATCAGATAGGCGGGTAACTTGCTGCAAATTATGAGTAACAATCACAATTGTCAATTCTGAGCGCAAGTTATGAATCAGATTTTCAATTTGCATACTACCAATAGGATCGAGACCCGAACAAGGTTCATCCATCAGTAAAACTTTTGGTTTAACTGCTAAAGCGCGGGCAATACATAGTCTTTGTTGTTGTCCGCCAGAAAGTTCTAAAGCAGATTTGTGCAGCTTATTTTTTAGTTCATCCCAAAGGTCGGCAGCTTTAATGGCAGATTCAACAATTCCATCTAATTCTACTTTCGGATGCCATCCAACTAATTTCACACCATAAGCAACATTATCATAAACGCTCATGGGAAAAAGATTTGGCTTGGGAAAAACCATACTAATTTGGCGGCGTAATCTACTTAAATTGACACGGCGCTCATAAATATTCTGTCCAAAAAATTCTACTCTTCCTTCAACATTCACTTCTGCTTCTAATTCATTCATGCGATTTAACGATTTCAGAAAAGTAGACTTGCCACAACCACTAGAACCAATAATTGACGTGATTTGGTTTTGGTAAATATCCATTGACACGCCTTCAACTATCTTTTGAGTCTCGTAATAGAAGGTGAAGTTTTTGACTCTGATGGCTGGAATTAGTTTACTCATATTCCCAAAACGTATGAAACAATACTTGACTAAGTAAGGTATTACAAATCAGCAGTGCTGTTTCACTATGTTACTCCTAAAAGGAGAACTTCATGGAAAATACGTAAGTATATGGTAGATATATAGCAAATATACCGTTAGTAAATGTTTATATTAAATTATGTCGCAAAAATCATTGTTGAGAAAATTAGGGAGGTGGGGAGATGGGGAAGTGTGGGGAGTGTGGGGAGTGTGGGGAGTGTGGGGGGAAAGAGAATTTATACTTCCCCCTCTGCTCCCAATGCCCAATAACTAATGACTAATGACCAATGACCAATGACTAATGACAAATGATTAATGACTAATGCCTTTTTACCCAAAACGTCCTGAAATGTAGTCGCGGGTGCGGGGATCGAGTGGGTTGTTAAAGATTTGCTCTGTGGCGCCAAATTCAATCATTTGACCAATCCGGCTTTCATCGGTGCTGAAGAAAGCGGTAAAATCAGAGACGCGAGCAGCTTGCTGCATGTTATGGGTAACGATCGCGATCGTCAACTGAGACCGCAAATTATGGATTAGTTCTTCAACTTTCATAGTGGCGATGGGGTCAAGAGCCGAACAAGGCTCATCCATCAACAGAACTTTCGGTTTGACTGCTAAAGCACGGGCAATACATAATCTCTGTTGTTGACCGCCAGAAAGCCCTAAAGCTGATTTATCTAACTTATCTTTAACTTCATCCCAAAGAGCAGCGCTGTGAAGTGCAGACTCGACAATTTCATCTAGTTCTATTTTTGAATACCTACCTGCTATTCTCATTCCGTAGGCAACATTTTCATAAATGCTAATAGGAAAAGGATTCGGTTTTTGGAACACCATACCAATTTGGCGGCGTAATCTATTGATGTTGACACGAGGAGCATAAATATTTTGGCCAAAAAATTCCACCTCGCCTTCAACTTTTACAGGGCCTTCTAATTCACTAATGCGATTCAGAACTTTGATGAAGGTAGATTTGCCGCAACCACTAGGGCCAATAATTGCTGTTACTTGGTTTCGATAAATATCTATTGATATCTTTTCGATCGCTTTGATTGTGCCATAATAAAAAGTGATATTTTTTACTTTGATAGCTGGAATTAGTTTATTCATAAATTGTTCGCGTGCGGAATAAAAATTTATCAAAATATAATTCTGTTTATTTAATTCTTCTCTGGCTAATAACCACGCGAGAAATAATACTGACACATAAAATTAAGCCTAATAAAATTATCGAAGTAGTCCATACTAACTGGCTTTTTTCTGGGTCTGGGTCGTTGTAGAGGTTAAAAATTAATACTGGTAAGGAAGCTGTTGGACTTAACAAACCTTCTGACCAATCTAGACTAAATAATGCAGTAAAAATTAAGGGTGCTGTTTCACCAGCAGCACGAGCTACCGCTAATAAAACGCCTGTAGTAATTCCAGGAATTGCCGCAGTGACAACGATGTGAAAGGTAGTTTGAAAACGAGTTCCGCCTAAAGCAGCAGAGGCGAGACGTTGAGATGTAGGAATAAGTTTTAAGGATTCTTCTGTTGTTAATATAATCACTGGTAGCATAATTACAGCTAAGGCAAAACCACCTGCGATCGCACTAAATCCTTTAGTTGTCAAAACGATTATACCGTAAGCAAATATTCCTACAACAATTGAAGGTACACCTGTGAGAATATTAGCGATAAAACGAACGATATTAGCAATTGGATTAGTTTGACCAAATTCTGCTAAGAAAATTCCTGTCATTACGCCTGTGGGAATGCTTAAAAAAGCACCAATGCCTACCATGATTATGGTTCCAAAAATGGCATTGCCGAACCCATTATCAATTACTGCTTTAACAAAAACTTCCCATTTTACTCCAGATATGCCCCGGATGAAAATTTCCCATAAGATTGATAATAAAGGAATGAGTGCTAGACCTGTGAAAATAAAGGCGATCGCATTCATTAAATAAGTAAATATGACTCGCTCTTTTGGTAGAGGACTGCATAATTCTGCTGTGATAGATTCATCATTTTCAGCTTCGGTGTAATCACTCATATTTTTACCAATTTTTAATCAATAAACAAAATCCCTGCCTTATAGCAATTACCAATCATGCATCACAACTAATTAATTCAGAATTCATAATTCAATTATTTTTTCTAGCAAACCACCTGACTAATAATACAGCGCCAATATTTACGGCTAGAGTTAAGCCAAATAAAATTAATCCTAAATAGCTTAAAGCACCAATATGTAATCCTGGCTCGGCTTCAGCAAATTCATTCGCTAATACAGAGGGAATTGTATAAGCTGGATCGAGTAAAGAAGCACTAATTTGAGCAGAATTACCAATTACCATAGTGACAGCCATTGTTTCACCCAAAGCACGTCCTAAGGCCAGCATTGCTGCACTGACTATTCCCGAAAATCCAGCTGGTAACAAAACTCGAAAAATTGTTTCCCAACGAGTTCCACCTAAAGCCATAGATGCGCTGCGTAATTCTTTAGGTATAGCCAGTAATACATCACGAGTAATTGCTGCCATTGTTGGCAAAATCATGATTGCTAGAATAATTCCAGCAGTCAACATATTTGTCCCCACAGGGTCTTGTGTATTAAATAGCGGTATCACTTTCAAAGTGCTACTTAGCCATTTTTCAAAAGGTTCTAAAACTGGAATAAAGCTAAAAATAGCCCATAAACCAATAATTACACTGGGAATTGCTGCGATTAATTCCACAACAAATGCTAAGGTTGTTCGCACTGATGTGGGTAAGAAATTTTCACTTGTTACTAAGGCGACTGCTATTCCCACTGGTACAGCTAATAAAATAGCGATCGCACTACTTACTAAAGTTCCATAAATATAAGGTAATGCACCAAAAATTCCATTACCTGTATCCCAATCTTGACCCCATAAAAACCCAACTCCAAACTG
This sequence comes from Nostoc sp. ChiSLP01, assembly GCA_034531195.2. Lineage (GTDB taxonomy): Bacteria > Cyanobacteriota > Cyanobacteriia > Cyanobacteriales > Nostocaceae > Nostoc. Next base: position 247,111 of record JAVRBO020000039.1, on the reverse strand, counting down.
TTTAATCGCTGGTAGAGCTTCTTGGTAAATTACCCAACTCATTAAAAATAACACAGCAAAAGTAACCACTGCAAAAAAGTATACTAGCCGTGTAAATCCTCGATCGAACCAGAAATTTTTACCACTGATAGCTGTCAAATCGATATTTTCATCATCTAAATTAGATTCATATGATGAATTTTTGTCGGCTGATTCTGATGAATTTGCCATGACAAATAAACAAAATAGATTTTTGTATGTGAGTAGAGCAGACAAGAGTTATTGTTGTCAATTTTAGATTAATGCCAGTGCCAAGAAGGTAATACCAATTTAATGTGAAGTTACACATATCTAGATCCCCCTAAATCCCCCTTTTTAAGGGGGACTTTGATATTTTTTTCTGGTTCCCCCCTTTATAAGGGGGCTAGGGGGGATCGAATTCTATGCAGCTTCATAAAAAATTGGTATAAGAGTTAAAAATATGAGTCTACTTTTGTGATCTTTTTCATGGATTTTGGTAATCTTGTACTAGGATAAATGAAGCTTTAATAAAACTCTCATTCAAACAGCAGTGTCATAATAAAAAGCATTTCCAGGTAGAACCTGGAAACGAGATTTACAAACAAAATTCACTAGAGTTAGAAGTCATTATTTATCAAGAGTATATTATGATGAATAGATTCATCGAGCGATTTTCTCCTGATTTTTTAACTATTCTGGCTTCTGAATTCATAGGAGAGATTAGCAATTAAGGCTTGACAGTATTATTCACTGTCTGAAGTACGCGATTTGCAACATCAGATGGAATCTTGGTGTAGTTGAGGTCATCATTGTACTGTTGACCGTCTTTCAAAACCCAATTTACCCATTTCTTGATTGCATCAGATTTGCTAGCATCAGCATACTGTTTATAAACCATTATCCAAGTTAGACCAACAATGGGATAACCTTGGGCTGGATCTCCTACAAAAACGCGGTAGTTTTGAGGAAAATTCACAGTAGCTAAAGCTGCATTTGCAGCTTGCAAAGAAGGAGCAACAAATTCTCCTTGCTTATTTTGAATTTGTGCTGATTTCAGGTTATTTTTGAGAGCGTATGCATATTCAACATAACCAATAGAACCAGGAGTGCGAGCTACCAAAGCTGCAACACCGGGATTACCTTTGCCTTTGAGGACGTTTGGTAGAGTCCATTTTGGTGTAGTACTAGCTCCAACTCTGCCTTTAAAATAACCATTGATTGTACTCAGATGGTTAGTAAAAATGAAAGTTGTGCCGCTACCATCGGCGCGAACAACAAATTTAATTGGTTGATTTGGAAGATTTACACCAGGATTATCAGCTTTAATTTTTGCGTCATTCCAATTGGTAATTTGACCTGCAAAAATAGCCGGTAGTGTAGCGCGGGACAATTTAAGATTGTTAACGCCAGGAAGGTTATAAACCACAGAGACTGCACCCCCCGCTGTGGGTACTAAGATTACACCGTTCTTGACTTTAGCGATTTCATCATCTTTCATAGCAGCATCGCTACCACCAAAGTCAACGGTTCCAGCAGTGACTTGACGAATACCGCCACCACTACCAATTGCTTGGTAGTTAACTTTCAAGTCTGGATATTTCTTCTTAACTTCACGAGCATACCGTTCGTAAAGTGGAGCCGGAAAAGTTGCTCCTGCGCCGTTGATAGTTTGAGCTTGTGCGATCGCGCCAAACATTGGACTGAGTGCAACAGAAGTTGTCACCAATGAAGTAGCAACGACACGATTCAAGATGGTGGTCGAAAAAATCATATTACCTCTGATTCAAGGAATATTTTACTGCTGTAATCACAACCTTAAATAAGCTAAATTTCTAGTGGTTAAAGCTAGTTTAACGATAGATGAATATGACGTTAATTTGCGTTTAAAGTTTACTTTTAAACACTGCTTTAGATTATGAGTATTTGATGAAATTGAATTATTAAGAATATATAGAGCTAAAAAATAAATATATTTTTAATAATTGAATTTGAATTAATATCGTATTTTGAAAATTTTTACTGCGGTAGAAAGCAGATAAAAATCTCTGTTTACTGATGTAACCTGCCTAAAGCATTGCACTTAATAGTAATATTTTGAAGTCAGCGATCGCTATCTAAAATTCCTCTCAAACCTACCAAAGGATAGACCTCGAAAGCATCAAAAATGGGCAAGATAACCACCATCAACTGCTAAAACCTGACCCGTAATGTAGGATGCAGCTGGAGAAGCGAAAAACACAACTGCGCCCGCAATTTCTTGTGGATTTCCCCAACGACCAAGAGAAGTTCGGTTTTTCAACCATTGGGCAACTTCTGGATTGGTAACTGCATCTGCATTACTCTCCGTCGCAAAGAAACCTGGAGCAACTGCATTAACAGTGATACCAAATGCCCCAAGTTCCGCGGCGAGAGTGCGCGTTAGAGCTTCGAGTCCTCCTTTTGCTGTGGTATAGACTGCATCTCCCGCATCTGCAATTTGTCCCGCGATGGATGTAATGTTGATGATTCGTCCCTCACCCTTGGGCATCATCAACCGTGCGGCTTCCCGTGACAAATTGAACGGCGCAATCAAATCGGCGTTAATCAACCGGCGCACTGCATCCATTTCAAACTCGAAAAACCCGCGGCGATCGCGCATTCCAACGTTATTGACGAGAATATCCAAACAGCCATGCTTTTCTTGAATTTGAGCAAATGCATTTTGAGCTGCAACTTCATCCGTCACATCAAACGGTAATGAAGAGACTGAACCACCGATTGATTCAATAATTGCAACTGCTTGATTGAGGCGATCGAGGTTTCGCCCATTAACGATGACGCACGCGCCAGCTTTGGCAAGTAGTTTGGCAATTTCCAGTCCTAACCCTCGTCCTGCTCCCGTTACTAGGGCAACTTTTCCATTTAATGAAAATTCAAATAATGTCACAACAATTGCTTTGTGAGATCCTTCTTGAAACACGTAAATAATCTCTGTTTATTAGTGAGCAAACGATAGATCTATAGTCCGAGAACTAGACGAAGACCTTCATCAACAAGCAAGATCGTGCGATCGCTTACTTGACTGACCTGCTCGGTTAAAAATGACTTGTCCACAGTAATAACTTGGGAAACATTCACAACAGAATTTTCGGGTAAACCAGTTTCATCCGTTGTTACCAAAATATTGCCTGGAGCATCAGCCAACCGAAGATTAGTCGTTAGTACAACAGCAATTACAGTCCTAATTCGACTGCGATTAAACTCATCGGACTGAACGATCAAAACGGGTCTACGATATCCTGGCTCAGAAGCAACAGGTGTTGGCAGATTTGCCCACCAGATTTCACCTCGCTGCATCACCAAGTTTCCTCTGACAATGTATCGGCTTGTAACTGTACAAAAAACGGGTCTAGACTGCTATCTTCATCAGCGTATACAGCATCTAACTGCTTAGTGACTTGCTCTCGTTTATGCGTTTGCAAATATTCTTGGAGTGCTACAGCGTAAAGCTCACTACGAGACAAACCCATCCGTTTTGCAAATTGTTCAGCAGCCTCAAAAAGAGGGTCAGGAATCGAAATCGCTGTTTTCATAGGTCGGTATAACTATAGTTATACCTTGATGTTATCAACTTTTCACGCTCTAGCGCTGAACATGGGTAAATAGGCTGAGACTGTTCCCACACAAACAAATTGAAGTTTTTGTACGATTGTTATCCTTGCCTCAACTTAATTTCAAAACATCTCTCATCGTTGCACAATAATTTGATAACCCAAAACTGCTAGGATTAACCGCATTTTCATAAGTAAAATGCCGATAATTCATGCAAAATCTATCCCAAGCAGCCATGCGAATGCGAAACAAAACAATAATCAAATTTGCTAAAGCTATAGATACGGGAATGCGAAAGTAAATCTTTTTGCCAAAATAAGCACAAACTTCTTCCACTGCTTGGTTAGCAGTTAATTTTGTTTGACCTAAAACAAACTGACGTGGTTCATCCTTTTCAGGAGGATGTTCGATTAAATATAGTACTACAGTTGCAATGTCTCGCCCGTGGATAAAATGAAAACTACCATCTGCATTCAGAAAGCGAATCAAATTAATATATTTGGTAACTTCTCTAATACCAGATGTGACAGCAGAATCGGGTTTATTAGCATCACCACCCAAAACTATAGTCGGAAAAACTGTGGTGATTTTGGGTGCTATTTCTAATTTTTCTTTTTGATGTAAGCACTCATATTTAGAACGGATATAATCTGTACCGATTTCTCCCGCTTCTTTTAATGGTTGATTGTGCCTATCCAAAACGCTAGCTGTGGAAAAATAAATTACCTGTTGGCATTTATTTGGATCTAGCAGCTTCATCAACTCTATTGTTTTGTTGACATTAATATCAAATGTCTGCTCCCCACCCCAAGCTGTAGCTGTGAGTACCGCTATATCAATTGTTGATAATAAATCAGCAAACTGGCTAATATTTTGCATATCGCCTTGCAAAACATTTATTCCTGGACGTGCCTGAGTGTCAATTTGCAGTTTAGCGGGGTTTCTAACTAGCAGAAATAGTTCGTAATCTGTTTCTTGAATTAAGGCTTCTGTTAAATAATGACCTACACAACCACTGGCACCAGTCACTAAAATCCGTTTCTGGCTCATAAATAATTTATAAAAAGTTAGGAGTTAAAAATCAAGATTTAATAATAAAGTTAAAAGTTCCGAATCAAGAGTAAAAAGTGAAGTTAGGAGTTAAAAATAAAGTTAGGAATGAAGAGTGAGGAGTTAAGAATAAAAAATAACTTTACACCTCGCAACTGATAAGTTAATAGTTTATAACTTATAACTTATAACTCCTAACTCCTAACTCATAACTCCTAAGCTGTAACTGCTGCTAAATTCAGTTGCTTTGCAGTTTCAAAGAAGAAAGCGACATTTTCTTCTGGAGTTTCTGGTAAGACACCGTGACCGAGATTGAGAATGTGACCCCAATTGCCGGCTTTGCGAACGGTATCATAAATGCGATCGCGGATAAATTCTTTAGAGCCAAATAGCACGCCTGGGTCAAGATTTCCTTGGACTTTGATTTGTTTGCCCAATCTTGCCCGTGCATCTGCCATATCCACTGCCCAGTCTACAGTGACGATATCTGCGCCGGATTTGCCCATTCTTTCCAACACGCCTGCACTACCGCTAACTAGCAAAATTAACGGTGTATCGGGGTGGGTTTGCTTGATTTGCTGGAAAACTCTTTGCTGATAAGGCAGAGCAAAGGTGTCATAATCTTGGGGGCTTAATTGACCCGCCCAAGAATCGAACATTTGCACAACTTGAGCGCCAGAGTCAATTTGATAGCGGGCATAAATGGCGATCGCATCTGCTAATTTTGTTAACAATTGATGCAATATCGTCGGGTCGGAAAATGCCATGTTTTTGATGATGGAATAGGTTTTAGAACCTTTTCCTTCCACCGCGTAAGCTGCTAACGTCCACGGCGCACCCACAAAGCCCAACACTGTTGATTTATCGCCTACTTCCGAGCGTAACGCCTGCAAAATTGTTTTGATGAATGGTAGATCTGCTTCTGGTTCTAGGGGACGCAGGTTATCAATTTGTTCTTGAGTGCGGAGAGGCGAGTGAATGATTGGCCCTTTACCTTCGGCAATATCCATGTCAATGCCCAAACCAGGTAATGGGGTGACAATATCAGAAAATAAAATTACTCCATCTGGCTGGAAAGCTCTCCAAGGTTGCAAGGAAACTTCAATTGCGACTTCTGGAATTTCCGAGCGATCGCGAAACGAAGGATACTTATCTCTTAAGTCTCGATATGCTTTCATATATCGTCCCGCTTGTCGCATCATCCATACAGGGGGACGATCTACTACTTCACCACGAGCAGCCCGTAAGAGATGAGGAGTTGTTAACGAAACACCCATTTATCACTTCATCCTAAGTCACTTTTTTATGCCACTGTTTAGCTTATCATTCCGGGATTACGCTTTTTCAGAATAAAAGAGGACTGGGGGCTGGGGACTAGGGACTGGGGACTGGGAAATAGGATAAAACAGGAATCAATATTGAATTGGGAATTGGGCATTGGGCATGGGGGAAAGGGAAATGGGGAAAGGGAAAGGGGGAAAGGTTAAATTTATCCCTTTACCCTTTACCCTTTAACCTTTTCCCTTACCTGACTCATCTCCCTCATCCCCCACTCCCTACTCCCTAACCTCTTATGCAATCTGACTCCAACAGTCCCGATCGCTTTACATCTGCTAATAACGAGCCTAACCCAGGAAAATTTTTGATTCCGCGATCGCAGCGACAGAAATTCTTTTTTCAGTTTACCTTAATGACCCTCATCGGATGGGTTGTCGGTGGCGTTGCCAGTATCGCTTTAGAGAAGCTTATTCTGGAAAATGTGTCACTAGACTCGCAAATGTGGAGCATTCTGGTTAGATGTCTGAGCAATGTGGTGTTTGCGCTGATTTTTGCTGCCGATCAAGCCCTTGTGATTTATAGATATTTGTCTGGTTGGCAATGGATATTTGCTACTAGTGTTGGTTGGTTAATTGCCAACGGCGTTTCTACAGCTTGGATTAACTATATTTCATCCATTGCCTCATCGTTCAATGAAGCTTTATCACCCGAACAGACTTTTCTTTTGGGATTTCTAGGAGCGATCGCTTATGTAATTTCTGGTATTTGGCTGGGAATTTGTCAATGGCTGGTATTAAGAAAATATACAGCAAGTGCTTGGTGGTGGAATTTTATACCTTCAATCTCTTTCTTGTTAATTACTATTTTGATTTGGTTGCTTTTTCTTGTGCAAAATTTAATTCCAGAAGCAACCCGTAATTTTATTTTATATTGGAGCGGACAAGGATTTACAGCAATAATTCTCGGAGCCATACCAGCAATTGGCTTGTGTACTTTGAAAATAAATGCTCCTCGCCAAACTGAAGTTTCCCGATGATTTTTTTTGGAATAATTCAGAATAATTCATTAAATATTGGATTAATACAGATACCAATCGGATCTTTCTTCTGTTTTTCTCCAAAAAATTAATGTAGTATCTATCAAATTAACTAGGCAGACATAATTAAATGTAAAATCCAAAAGTTTAAAAGCCTGATAAAAACCGGCTTTTCCCTTCTACCTCCTGCCTCCTGCCTCGTGCCTTCGTTAACAATCATCGATCGCCAATATACCCACATCTGCGTCTAAAGTTGCTTTTACGCCCACTGGTAAGGCTGCATTGGGGCTACCGTGACCAAAAGGCAAATCAGAGACTACAGGAATCCCCAAATCGCTCAACCGATCGCGCAATACTTCTTCGACGCTAAAGCTAGGCACGTTTGGCGGCGCTTCACAACGAGTAAAACTGCCCAAAGCAATGCCGCGAACTTTTGCTAAAGCACCACTTAAACGCCACTGCGTAAGCATTCTGTCGATCCGATAGGGCGCTTCTGTGACATCCTCCAGTGCCAAGATCGCGCCATCAAAATTTGGCTGGATTGGTGTACTTAAAAGATGAGTTGCTACTGTCAAGTTTCCTGGTAACAAAACGCCAGTTGCAATCCCACCACCCCAACCACAACCTTTAATAGAAGCAACACAACGACCTTCCACCCAATCAAACAATCGCTCGATTGACCAATCTGGCTCATCACTAAGGGTTGTCATTACAGGGCCGTGAACGCCGGAAATGCCCGCATTATAAAGACTCCATAGGAGTGCGGTGATGTCAGAAAAGCCAATCAACCACTTGGGAAGTTCTGAATTTTGTTGCCAATGCCAATTTTCTAAAATGCGGGTGCTACCGAAACCACCTCTGGCGCAGAGGATACCGCGACAATTTGGGTCTTGCCATGCTGCTGCTAGCTGGTTGCTGCGGTTTTCATCTGTGCCTGCTAAATATCCCCATTTGTCATCTATATTAGGATAGATTTCAACTTGATAGCCGCGCGATCGCCAAATTTCTATACTTCGTCCAAATGCCTCAAATTCTCGTAAAGCACCACTAGGAGCAATGACTCGCAGCAAGTCACCAGGTTTGAGGGGTGCTGGCAGGATTTTAGATTTCATTGAGGTTGTATGGAATCCCAAATTGAATCGAGGTTGGCTTGGGCTTTTTCAAGTTCTGTTTCTGGAGATGCACCAAGGACGGTGGCTTCAATCGCTCGACCAAGAGCATCAGATAAACGACTATAGCCAGGAATAATTGGTCTGTAACCTGATACAGGCATTAGGTCAAGAAAAGTTTTCAAAACAGGTTTTTGCTTGAGTAATTCTTGATAAGGTTGACTTTCGGCTGATTTCATGTTTGTTGGTAAAAAACCTGATTTAATACTCCATTCTGTTTGGAATTCTTCACTCAAAATATATTCAAAAAATTTGAGTGCAGCCTGTTCTTTTTCGGGTGTAGTTTTCATCAAAAATAAATTTCCAGTGCCTTTGACTGAGGCTTGCTGGACATTTGCAGGTATGGGAAATACTTGAAAATCAACATTGGACTTCATAATGAAAGTCCAAGGGCCTGTGATTTGCATCGCCACACGGCCTGAAATAAAAGCGTCTTCTTCATAACCTCGCTCTGGAGGAGAAAGGGTTGCTGAACCATCTTTTAATAAATCTTGCCAAAATTTTAACGCAGCGATCGCTCCTGGATTCATCAAATTTGGGCGATTATTGGTGACAATCTCTCCTTTAGCACTTAATAAAAAACCGAACCAACTAAAGACAGTCCATTCTCCTTTTCCTAAAGGCAATAACATTCCATATTGTTCGGGTCGATTGTCGCCATTGCGGTCTATAGTTAATTTTTTTGCAACTTCTCTCAATTCTTCCCAAGTTTTAGGCGTTTGTGTAATTCCTGCTGCTTGGAAAAGTTTAGGACGGTAAAAAATGCCCATATTAGCAGTAGTCAGAGGAACTGACCAAATGTGACCGTCAAATTCTAATTCCTCAAATAAATTAGGAAAAATTTCCGGCTTTTGTGGCAATTTTCCAAGCCAATCTTCCAGAGGTCGAATTGCTTCTAATTCTACAAACTGACCTGTCATTTGTGGAGAGAATGACAACATATCTGGAGATGCATTACCAATCACTGCTGTCAAGATTTTCGGTAATATTCCGTCTACTCCTACATAGATAGATTCTACATAAACGTCAGGATGAGTCTGATTAAATTTATCTATTAGTTTATTGAATATTTCCCGATTTCCTGGTGGATTCATACTGTGCCAGAGTGTCACATGAATTGCACCGTTGTTTTTTGGTGTTGCACTTTGACAACTAGATAAAAATAGTAGAGATGTTAGGATAATTCCTAAAAATAAACTTCTCCATTTATAGCTAGTATGCTGCTGAAATATATTTTGTATTTTGGGTAGGCAAAAGGTGATTTTCATACCAACTATTTAACTAACTTTAGGAGATTTTATCCATAAAAATCTTGGTAGTACTACTTTCAGATCTACTATAAACATAGGTTTCTGGCTGTTTAATTTTTTGAGTTTTAAAAATTTTTTCGGCGCGAGACCACAAATCGGCATCTTCTCCATAATGAATATTATTAAATCCTTTCAACTCCCAGAAGACTTTTCTTTTGCCAAAAAATGTCCCACCTACAACACATTCTCGAATGCTAATTTTTTCACCCGGTTTAAAAAAATCGGCAACGAAAAACTCTTCTTCGATTTCCCATCCTCCTTCAATTAAATCAATTTCGGGATTAGCTTTCATATATTCCAAGCGCGACTCTAGATGATTTTTTTTGTATGTGTCATCGCTATCTATAAAGGTGATGTAGTTTCCGAAGGATGCTTGAATACCAGCATTTCTCGAATAAGCGGCCTTGCGATTTTGATGTTTTAGATAACGAATATTATTAAATTTTTGCAAATAAGGATTGACGACTGTAAAAGTGTTATCTTGGCTGCCATCATCAACTACGATTAGTTCCCAATCATTAAACGTTTGATTAATGACACTATCGATACAATTATTTAAATAATTTTCGCGATTGTATGTACTTAATATTACTGAAATTTTTGGAACTGGAGTAAAATTAATACTAACCATCAGTTTTTTATAGATTGTTCAATGTGAATTTAACAACAAACAATAAAGCATTGAATCGCCATAATTCAAATTAATATTGAGCGAATCAAGAATCAATCGACGGTTTGAAATTTTTTAGTCTTGAGTTAGTAAAGATTTCAATTTCTAACTGATTGCATTCTGGATTTTGAATTCTCATTTCCAACTTTTTACCAGACTTCGTTCGTTGCGATAATAGCGTTTTCAGCTATTGAATTATTATTACTTAGGGTCTTCAATAGTCCTGCCCATATACTGGTGCGATCGCCATGAATATCATATATAAATTTAAAGCTGCCGAGACTCCTAGCTAAATGTATATGAGCCGTAATTAATTTAATCCATTTGTTCGCTTTTCCTAAAAGTGTATTACTAGAAGATGTACTCATTGCCAAAAATTCTGGGTGAAGCGATAAATAAAGTACTATTGGTTGATAGTCTTTAAAAAAGCCAGCTAATGTTGGGATTAGGGAATATTCTCCACCCTCAATATCCACTTTAATAAATAGAGGTGGCTGCAAACCTTCTTTCTTTACAAAGTCTTGGAGATTAATGGATTTAACTAGCCAACTTGTTTTCAAATCTGAAAACAAAATGCTACTCATAGAATCTCCTCCTTCTTCTCTACTTCCTAGTCGAGCTTCACCAGATTCAATTCCTATCAACGCTTCATAAGTTTTAATATTAGTAGAAATATTTGGATTTAATTTAACATTAGCTAACATTTCCTGATAAGCTACTGGATCGGGTTCAAAAGCAAACGCTTCTTTAGCTAGTTGGGCTGCATAAAGCAAGGTTGGCCCTATCCATGTCCCTACATCTATATAAGTAACATTTTTTGATATAAAGCGGTCAAATACTTTGAAAGTTTGGGGTTCCCATTGCTCGTCGTTAACTTTTTCCCAAAAATCTTGATATTTGCTTTTAACAACTTTAAAAGTTAAACCATTTTTCTGGATTAAAAGTGTATTTTCTACCATTTTTTTGAAGTTATAAACAGCTGTAAAATTTTAACACATAACTTTTTACCATCTTCTAAAAATTCGCTGCTGCCATAACTGCCTTTGGGATAGACGATACCGCAACAATCAAAATTTTGCCATCAGGAAGTCAGAACTAGGGGCAAACGGAAGTTTGGCAGGTAGAAAGAAAGCGATCGCTCTTGAGATGCCGTTTTATTGAAAAATATTCTAAGTACTTTATCTAAAAATCAAAGTTTGTGTTTGACCATCTATCGTTTGGCGTCAGTAATTTAGAACGCAGTCTAGCTTTCTATGATGCTGTGCTTGCGCTGTTAGGCATCAAGCGGCTGTTTAATTTGACTGACATTGCTGGTTATGGCGCTGACAGTTTCCCCAGGTTTTGGCTTGTGAGTCGCCAAAAGTTTACCCATGAAGTGTCAAAGGGCTTTCATCTGGCATTTATGGCTAATAATCGTGCCGCCGTCGATGCTTTTTACGAACAAGCGATCGCATCAGGAGCTAAAGACGATGGTAAACCAGGATTGCGCCCAAATTATCACCCCAATTATTATGCCGCTTTTGCGATCGATCCTGACGGATATCGCATAGAAGCTGTTTGTCATAATTAGTCATTAGTCATTAGTCATTTGTCATTTGTCATTAGTTTTTCCCCGCGTCTCCGTGTCCCCATGTCCCCGTGTCTTCCCACCTCCCCATCTCCCTCATCCCCTACTCTGGCAAACCATCAACACGCATCAAATCTAATTCGCGTTCAAATATTTCATCAATGGGCAACATTTGACCATCAACAGTCATAAATTTATGGTCTTTTGTTGCCCGAATCACCGAACCATCTTCTAAAGAATATTCAAACACTTCTTGCTGTCCGCGACTATGCCACTGGGCAATAGGTTGACTATAAATATTTCCATTATTATCAACGCTGTATACACTACATTCAATTTCTTTTTCTACAATCTCTCCAATCGGCAAAAATCCATATTCTACCGTCAAAATTTCCGTGTCATAGCTTAAACAATACTCAGCAAACTTCAACATTTGCTCGAATAATTCTTCAGCTACTTGTTTTTTCACGCCATTTTTTGCCGCACCATCAACAAATTTTTCACGCTGCTTTTGCATTTCCGAAACTTTCTTTTTCCCCATCGCCCGACGCAGCAAGTCAGCTTGACCTAAGGAATATCCAGCCATATCTTGAGCAATTTTCATGATTTGCTCTTGATAGACCATGATTCCATAAGTTTCGTCTAATATTGGTTCTAAAATATTGTGTTCATAATCAATCTTTTCTCGACCGTGTTTGCGGTTAATAAATTTAGGAATCAGTCCTGCATCTAATGGCCCAGGTCGATAAAGCGCCAAAATTGAAGAAATATCTTCTATATTAGAAGGCTTCAAATCTCTGACTATTTGACGCATCCCAGAAGATTCTAATTGAAATATTCCTTCTAATTCACCTGCTTCTAATAGTTCATAAGTTTTTTGTACATCTTTTGGTAGGTTGCTATGTTCGCCTTTAGCTAATATCTTTTGTGCTTTTCTTTCTTGTTGGGTAATTTCATCCGGATCGACACGATATCCTTTGGTTTCTTCAATTAAATCGAGGGTTTTTTGAATCAGGGTCAGGTTACGCAAACCCAAAAAGTCCATTTTCAACAAACCCATTGATTCCAAATCTTCCATGAAATATTGAGTAATCACGGAACCGTCGTTATTCTTTTGTAGCGGTACAATTTCATCGAGTGGTTCGTCTGAAATCACCACACCCGCTGCATGAACGCCAAAGGTTTTGTTAGTTCCTTCAATTCGCATCGCCATATCAATCCAATGGCGAACTCTTGGGTCTTGATCGTATTTTTCTTTAAACTCTGGTTCTGGAGTTGCATCGGAAATCATCACCTTAAGCTTAGTTGGTTTACCCCGCACCACAGGAATTAATTTCGCCATTTTGTCGGCTTCACCATAAGGAATATTTAATACTCTGGCGACATCTTTCAAAACGGCTTTAGAAGTTAAGCGGTTAAAGGTAATAATTTGAGCAACTCTATCTGCACCATATTTCTCTGTTACGTAATCAATAACTTTATCGCGTTGTTCGATACAGAAATCCGTATCAATATCAGGCATAGATTTCCGTTCTGGGTTCAAGAAACGCTCAAATAGTAATCCATGATGTACGGGGTCAATGTTAGTGATTCGCATTGCATAAGCGACTAACGAACCAGCAGCCGAACCGCGCCCAGGGCCAACAGGAATATTATTATCTCTGGCAAATTTGATGTAATCCCATACAACTAAGAAGTATTTGGAAAAACCCATCTGCTGAATCATTTTCAGTTCGTATTCCAATCTTTCTTTGTAGACGGAATCGACTTCATTTCGTGATTTGCGATTTAATCTTTCTAAAAGTCCAATCCATGCAACTTCTTCAGCGTAAGTGTCAGCAGTATGGCCAGAGGGAATAGGAGGAGTAGGAATTTGAGGCTCACCCATAATATGGTAAGGCTCGACTTTATCGGCGACTTCTTCAGTGGTGGTTACAGCTTCTTCAATTACATCATCTGGTAAATGGTCGCGAAATAGCAGCTTCATCTCTTGGGCAGATTTGAGATATTCGGTGCCGCTATAACGCATTCGATTATCTTCAATAATTAGCTTGCCAGTTTGAATACACAGCAAGGCGTCGTGGGCTTCAACGTCAAAACAAGAAATAAAATGGGAATCATTGGTTGCAACAAATTTAATACCTAATTCCCGCGCAATTTTGACTATTTCGACATTGACAATCCGGTCTTCTTGGGAACCGTGGTCTTGAATTTCTAAATAATAATCATCACCAAATACATCTTTATACCACTGAGCAACTTTCCTGGCTGCATCTGGTCTGCCACTGAGAATTGCTTGGGGAACTTCTCCGCCCAAACAAGCACTAGTAACAATCAAGCCTTCATGATATTGTTTGAGTAAATCTTTATTAATACAAGGACGAGAAAAAATTCCTTTGCCTTGAACGCCTTTGAGATTAGAAATACTAGTTAATTTGACTAAATTTTTGTAACCTTTTGTATTTTTAGCTAAAACAACTTGATGATATTTCGGACGGCGTTCTTGTTTCTCAATATCGCCGTTAATTATATACATTTCGTTACCGATAATCGGCTTAATATTTTGACTGCGGCAAATTTTAATCAATTCAACCGCGCCATACATGACACCATGATCGGTAAGGGCGATCGCTTTCATCCCCAATGCGATCGCTCTTTCCACCAACTCTGGTAGCTGACTTGCTCCATCAAGCAAACTGTAGTCACTGTGAATATGCAAAGGCACAAAGGACATAAGCGTCTCCAAGCACAAGCCAAAAAATATCTCTCAAGGGCTGACCCTTTCAAGCCGGATTTTGCAAAGCAATGGGATCTTAGATTAGCAGTTTTTACCCAGAAATAAAGCTTTTGTTTTTCCGGATTTACCACTGTCACAAGTGTTGTTTTAATAGTTACAGCAGTTAATCCGCATCTAACCAATGAGCCATCCAGACACTACTACTTCGCCTGAAACCAAAGCTAGGCCTTGGTGGCAGCGTATTCCTCTGACGTTACAAATTGTAATCGCCCTAGTAGCCGCCGTTAGCGTCGGAATTGCCCTTGGTGCAGGAAATCCCAGCCCCAGCAACGCCGCCCTGATTAACAATTTAGCAATTCCGGCCGAGTTGGTGCTAAAGGCTCTCCGTGCCTTAGCTACACCGCTGATTTTGGTAGCAGTGCTGCATACTTTAATGACTACAAATATCCCTGGTACAGCCGGACGGCGGTTATTTGTACTACTTTTAACCAACACTACCGTAGCCATCTTAGTGGGACTTTTTGTCGCAAACGTTCTGCGTCCCGGAACCTGGGGCAATGTAGTCAGCTCGACAAATACACAAATCACAACTCAAAACCTCGATCCTTGGGGACTCGTCAAAGATGCGGTACCAGAAGCAGTCCTCAAACCGTTAGTTGATAATAATGTCATTCAACTGATTGTCATTGCCTTAAGTTTTGGCATTGTACTGCGGGCATTAAAATCCGAACAAATCGCCCAAGGACAAAACGCATATCAACCCATTGAGGATGTCATCGGCATTTTGTTTGAAGCGGTAGTCCGTATCCTCAATTGGGTAATTGCCTTGGTACCCTTCGCAGTCTTTGGGATTGTGGCTAAAACTGTTGCCAAAGAAGGTTTTGCCCCCTTTCAATCTTTAGGCGCATTCATCGTCGCCGTCCTGGTAGCACTGTTCTTACAAGCATGTTACTACCTCACCAGAGTCAAATTCGGTTCTTGGGTACGCCCCCTCAAATTTCTAGCTGGTGGTTCTGATGCCTTTTTAACGGCTTTCTCGACTTCTTCCTCTGCGGCCGCAATGCCCGTAACCTTCGAGGTTTTGCAAACAAAAGTCGGTTTAAGGGAATCCTCTGCTGCCTTGGGGGCATTAGTAGGAGCAAATTTCAACAATGATGGTACTGCCCTTTATGAAGCGATGTCTGCATTGTATATTTCCCAATTAATTGGGCAACACCTAAGCTTGGGACAGCAGTTAATTGTCATCCTCACTTCGATTTTTGCATCCGTAGGTGCAGCGAATATTCCCAATGCTGGACTAGTAACAATGACGTTAGTGTTTACTTCTGTAGGTTTACCTACCCAATACATTGCTTTGCTAGTGACTGTAGACTGGTTTTTGGATCGTTGCCGCACTGCAATTAATGTTATGGGAGACATGACTGTTAGTACTTTACTAGACGGCAAAAAACCCCGTACTTTAGACGAGGTTTAGTTTGCCTTTTTTAATATAGCTTTTAATATAGCTAATGCTGTTGAGGCCCTTTCGCGTCACATTCTTTAGTCCAGCAGCGTTCTAGCATTTGAAGGCGCCAAGCTAATGCAAAACGATGGGGATTCCATACTAATTTAGTATCAGTACTAAATAAGGGCTGGTTCAGATATTGCCAAAGAGGAAATTTAATTTTGATGTCTTTTGGAGTCATAAGAATGATAAATATTAAAAAGTTTAGTGGGAATAGTTGACCTTTTGTCTAGTAACCGCCTGACACTGTTTTTCTAGTTAAAGACTACACTGGGTTTCTACAATTGTCGTGGTGGCAATTGCGGAATTTCCGCAGATCGATCGTGTTGTCTACGCTTTAATACTTAAATTGAATCTAACTTTTCATTTTTATTTGGAAAAGCTCTCTTTAAATCTCTTTCCTTATAGCTATCGGTTCCGTAATTTTTCGTAACATTTATGAGAATGAAAACTCACATTTTAGGTAAATTTTATAGCTTTGTTTATAAACTTATTAAGTAGGCGGACAAAATTAATCTCACAACTTTTTTGATGGTACATATAGGGAAATTCTGGGGTAAAACCCATTGCTTATAGTTCTAAACTGAAGCCCCGCAAGTAACTTCAGTTCCTTGGCAATATAAAAATTTATCTGAAGATGACTAAAATATCTCCAAGAATCTTTAGTCTAGTTCGGTAGACTTTGGCTATTAGCGTAGTAATTTATTACTAGGCAACTATTGGGAATTGTCAAACAATGTTTTCAAAATTGTTAAGAAACATTTGATTAATGAATAGCTGACCAGAGCAGAAGCTTTGACTTTTACCAAAACAAAATTCAGGCGTCAGAATCGATCCCAATTCAGGCGCTTTTCGATTTAGCGAAGTATTGCTTAAGGAAACTTCCGTTCTCGCACTTCTAAAGCATAGTCTTGCACAGCTTTAGTAATTGTCTCCCGTAAATTTGTATAAACTTTGGCAAATGGTGGACTCTTTTCTGCAAGACCGAGTACATCTGAAGTAACTAAAACTTGACCATCACAGTGAGGCCCTGCCCCAATACCAATTGTAGGAATGGAAAGTTTTTGTGTAATTTGCATTGCCAAATCTGCGGGTATATGCTCTAACAACATAGCAAAAGCACCAGCTTGTTCGAGAGCGATCGCTTCATTTAAAATTCTCTCACTGGCTTCTTGGGTTTTACCCTGTTGTCGCAAACCGAGTTGATGTACTGATTGCGGCGTCAAACCCACATGACCCATAACTGGAATTCCGGCTTGCACCAAACGAGCCACAGTTTCCACCATTTCTGGATAACCACCCTCTAACTTTACACCTTGCGCTCCGGTTTCTTTCAAAACCCTACCCGCTGAATGTATCGCTTGTTGGATGCTTTCTTGGTAGCTCAAAAACGGTAAATCAACCAGTAAAAAAGCGCGTTTAACTCCTCGACGTACAGCTTTGGCGTGGTAAATCATCTCATCTAGAGTTATTGGCAGAGTTGTTTGGTGGCCTAAAACTACTGCCATCGAGTCACCCACGAGGATTAAGTCTACACCAGCTGCGTCGAGGAGTTGGGCGATCGCATAATCCCAGGCCGTCAACGCGACAATTGAACGTCCCTGTTGTTTCCATTGAATTAATTGCTGGGTAGTGATTGCCATATTTTTTTAGTGCTGAGTGCTGAGTTAGGAGTTAGGAGTTAAGAGTGAAGAACTACGGACAAAGATAGAAATTAGAAGTTAATAGTTGAAAGTTTAATTTAATTCATAACTTCTAACTCCTAACTCCTAACTCTTATCTCCTAACTTGTTATTTCACGGCACGACTGAAAGCAAGATGAGGTTTTGCACTGTTCATTTTCGGCATTAACCAAGCTAGACCTTCACTAGTACCGATCCACAATTTATTGCCGATGTCAGGTGCAAGGGCAAGAATCCGACTAGAAGGAAGTCCAGCAACTTCAGCGTCTAACACAGCTCCGGTATTTGGATTTAATCGTAACAAACCATCGTGAGTACCAACCCAGACACTACCATCTTTAGCAAAACGCACTGCCGTAACGTTACGCCCGCGCAACCGCGTTACAGATCGCAACACTGCCCCGGTTTTCGGATTAATAACTAGCAAATTATTCGGCATTCCCGCCCAAATCAAACCTTCTGGGCTGATAGCTAAGGCTTGGACTGTGCTTCCTGGTAAATCTGCGATTCGCTTCATAATTGCAGCAGTAGCAGTATTAACTCGCACTACTCCATCAAGAGTACCAACCCACAGGTGACCTTCAGCATCTAAAGTCAATGTGTTGGCACTGACACCAGGGAGATTTTTTAATGTTGTCATAATCAAGCCTTGGTCGGGACTAATTAGGGCTAAACCATTGTCAGTTCCAGCCCACAAATAGCCGCGTTTGTCAACTAACAGCGACAACACCCGTTTAGAAGGCAAAAATAAATTCTGTGCGGTAATTTCGCTCGTGCGGGGATCTACTCGCATCAGTCCGCCATAACTTCCTACCCACAAACGCCCTACTTTGTCTTGTGCTAAAGCACCAATGGCAACATTAGGTAAGCTCACACGAGAAACAATCTTCCCAGTTTTCGGATCGATCCGCGATAGTCCCCGCCAAGAACCTATCCAAAGATTACCTGTAACATCTGCCAGTAAGTTGGCAACACGATAATCTGTTTCTGGCGAATTTTCTTGCACTCCCCTCTCATCGGGTAAAGGATCTACTCGCGGAGGCGGTGGTGAAGACGGATAAGCAGGAGCTAAATCGGATGAATTAATATCAGGGGTTTTTTGTGCCCATCCCATACTCGGCATTATTAACCCCAGCAAGATAGAAGAAATCAATAAGCTAGTACGCTTGCAAAACAATACCACGATGACATTTCCTTTGGAGACACTACCCATAGCCGTTGTCTAAACTGGCTTTTGGTTAACTTCAGTGTTCCCCTCGCTTGGATTTTTTAAACATTGGGGACTGGGTACTGGGGATTGGTGATTGGGTACTCACTGAAGAAGTATTAAATATTTATTTTCTACTGCCTAGTCACCAGCCCCCAGTCGCCAGTCCCACACCATTAATGACATTTTGTAAACCATTCTTAACAAAATGTTTAAATCTTTATGTAATAACAAATTTAAATAAATAAGTTAAAAACTTTCAAAGAATAACTTATCGAATTCTTGATATATTGTGAAACAAGCTACAAATTTCGTGGTGTGCAATTCTTTTATCTTTTGCTCACCACTCTGCTAAATCTCTGTCAAGTAAATTCTTTTCTGGTATCTTAGCCAACTAAGGAGAAGATAAAAGGAGTATTGAGGCGGGAATGTGTGCTAGCCAAGCCAATCCCCTGAGTATGCCAGTTTATGGGAGAATTATCTAAATGCTGACCGCAAAGTGCGGAAGTTTTGGTGAATTGAGAAGGTTTAGTCGGGTGCGAGAAGAGAAACAGATAAAAATGAATTTTGATGTGTAGGCAGAGGAGAGAGTAGAAGCGCGAGGTCGTATGCCCAAGAATGGGAGAACACTGGTAAGGATGGTTACCACCGCTACCAAAGTTTAGGCCGCAAAAAAGTGCTAAACTCTGCCGAAGGCAACCCATAACAAAAATTTTTCCCGATCTTCTCCCCGCTCAAGGGGGAAAGAGCGGGGTGTGGGAATGTTGCACAGTACGTGATTTGATTAGTAAAAAGAGTGACTTCTGGGAAGGATAAAATATGTCTTACGCTCAAACGAAGACTCAGAGCAAATCTGGGTATCAAGCCGGGGTTAAGGATTACAGACTAACTTATTACACCCCCGATTACACACCTAAAGATACAGACCTTCTAGCAGCATTCCGCGTTACGCCCCAGCCTGGAGTTCCTCCAGAAGAAGCAGGCGCGGCTGTAGCGGCTGAGTCTTCCACTGGTACTTGGACAACTGTGTGGACAGACTTGCTCACCGACCTCGATCGCTACAAAGGTCGTTGCTATGACATCGAACCAGTTCCCGGCGAAGACAACCAATTTATTTGCTATGTTGCCTATCCTCTGGATCTGTTTGAAGAAGGTTCTGTAACCAATGTGTTGACCTCGATTGTAGGTAACGTATTTGGTTTTAAAGCTTTGCGGGCACTACGTTTAGAAGACATCCGCTTTCCAGTAGCTTACATCAAAACCTTCCAAGGGCCTCCCCACGGTATCCAAGTTGAGCGTGACAAATTAAACAAATACGGTCGTCCCTTGCTGGGTTGTACCATCAAACCAAAATTAGGTTTGTCAGCTAAGAACTACGGACGCGCTGTATATGAGTGCTTGCGCGGTGGTTTGGACTTCACCAAAGACGACGAAAACATCAACTCAGCACCATTCCAAAGATGGCGCGATCGCTTCTTGTTCGTATCTGAAGCTATTTCTAAAGCCCAAGCAGAAACCGGCGAAATCAAAGGTCACTACCTCAACGTTACCGCTCCCACCTGCGAAGAAATGCTCAAGCGGGCTGAGTTCGCTAAAGAACTCAAACAGCCCATCATCATGCACGACTACCTGACAGCAGGTTTCACCGCTAACACCACATTGGCTCGTTGGTGTCGCGACAACGGTCTGTTGCTGCACATCCACCGCGCTATGCACGCTGTTATCGACCGTCAAAAGAACCACGGTATCCACTTCCGTGTATTAGCTAAAGCTCTACGCTTGTCTGGTGGTGACCACATCCACACTGGCACCGTAGTTGGTAAGTTGGAAGGTGAGCGCGGTATCACAATGGGCTTCGTTGACCTATTGCGTGAAAACTATGTTGAGCAAGACAAGTCTCGTGGTATTTACTTTACTCAAGACTGGGCTTCTCTACCTGGTGTAATGGCAGTTGCTTCTGGTGGTATTCACATCTGGCACATGCCTGCACTCGTAGAAATCTTTGGTGATGACTCCGTACTGCAATTCGGTGGTGGTACTCTCGGTCACCCTTGGGGTAACGCTCCTGGTGCTACAGCTAACCGCGTCGCTTTAGAAGCTTGTGTCCAAGCTCGTAACGAAGGTCGCAACTTGGCTCGTGAAGGTAATGACATTATCCGCGAAGCCGCTAAGTGGTCTCCTGAATTAGCCGTTGCTTGCGAACTCTGGAAAGAAATCAAGTTTGAGTTTGAAGCTATGGATACCGTCTGATCCAAAGTTACGAGTTAGAAGTTAGGAGTTAAGAGTTACATTAATTCATAACTCATAACTCATAACTCATAACTCATAACTGTTAAGGGCTGGGGTCAAGCATGAATCTCAAGCAAATTGCGAAAGACACAGCCAAGACTCTCCAAAGTTACCTGACATATCAGGCGCTAAGGACAGTATTGGCGCAGCTGGGCGAAACTAATCCTCCATTGGCAGTGTGGCTGCATAACTTTTCTGCTGATAAAGTTCAAGATGGAGAAACTTACATCAAACAACTGTTTCGAGAAAAGCCAGATTTGGCATTGCGGATTATGACTGTCAGAGAACATATTGCCGAGGAAGTCACTGATTTCTTACCGGAAATGGTTCGCACTGGCATTCAGCAAGCCAATATGGAACAACGTCGCCAGCATCTAGAGCGCATCACACAAATAGATACATCAAACCCCAGTCTGTACCCAGAACAGCAAACAACCTCAGACCCAAATAACGAACAGTGAATAGTCAGCAGCGATAACTGGTGACTGATAACTGACAACTGAAGTCAACCGCAATCTTTTAATACCAAAGCTATGCAAACTCTACCAAAAGAGCGTCGTTACGAAACCCTTTCTTATCTGCCTCCTCTGTCTGATGCTCAAATTGCCAAGCAGATCCAGTACATCTTGAATCAAGGTTACATTCCAGCGGTTGAATTCAACGAAACCTCTGAGCCAACAGAATTATACTGGACACTGTGGAAGCTGCCTTTGTTCGGCGCTAAATCTACTCAAGAAGTGTTGAACGAAGTTCAATCTTGCCGTTCTCAGTATTCCAACAACTACATCCGCGTTGTGGGTTTTGACAACATCAAGCAGTGCCAAATTCTCAGCTTTATCGTTCACAAACCCAGCAGATACTAAAAATTAAAAGGTAAAAGCTAAAGCCTAGTACCTTTAAAGTTAATTTATTAAGAGAGGTAATTGATTTTATCTCTCTTATTTTATTGTGCGTAAAACTTTAAATCCTAAAAGTATTTATTCAATGAATTCAGCACAGTTACGTGAAGTCAGAATTTGTTTTGTTGGTGACTCATTTGTTAACGGTACTGGTGACCCGGAATGTTTGGGTTGGACGGGGAGAGTATGTGCTAATGCTAATAAAAAAGGTTATGACATCACTTACTATAATTTAGGAATTAGGCGCGATACGAGTAGCGATATAGCAAAGCGTTGGTTACAAGAAGTATCACTGCGTTTGCCAAAAGAATATGATGGCAGAGTTGTGTTTTCTTTTGGATTAAATGACACAACAGTAGAAAATGGTAAAACTCGTGTAGATTTAGCAGATTCACTAAAAAATACCCAAGAAATTTTAAGGAAAGCGCAACAGTTATATCCTATTTTAATGATTGGGCTAGCACCATACGCAGAACAAGCAGACCTTGAAAGAAGAAAAAGAAATAGCGATTTAACCCAACATTTAGCTTTAATTTGTCAAGAGTTAGATGTGCCTTATTTAGATGTGTTTCCAGTTTTGGAAAAATCCAATATTTGGATAGACGAAGCAAGAGCTAATGACGGCGCTCATCCTAAAGCAGGAGGTTATATAGAATTTGCCAAAATTGTGGAAAATTGGGATGCTTGGTTAAATTGGTTTCCTCTTACTTAATAAGTATTAACTTTAGATAGTGTAAAAATCTGATTATTTCTTTATCAAAGTTGGTATTTATACAGCGAATAAATTTAGCTGAAGCATCTCAATATTTGCCTGATTTAATAGATGCTAAAAGATACTTGCTTAAATCGATTGAGATAACTGCTACGAGCAAAGAATTTTCTATACTAAATGTAGCAACACCCCTTTGAGGAATCTGCTCATGAAAGCATCGGTAGAACAAAACTTTGACAAAAGTATCCGCATTCCGCCTTTAGAAAGTGGAGACAGACTTTCCCGCCACGAATTTGAGCGTCGATACTCAGCAATGCCAAATCTCAAAAAAGCAGAATTAATAGAAGGAATCGTGTACGTGGCATCACCTTTGCGTTTTAATAGTCATGGAAAACCGCATGGAGACTTAATCATCTGGTTAGGCACTTATAAAGTTGCGACTCCTGGAGTTGAGTTAGGTGATAACGTTACAGTTCGTCTAGATTTAGATAATGAACCACAACCTGATGTTGTATTGTTGATTGATGAAAAGTTGGGGGGACAAGCACGTATTAGCGATGATGATTATATTGAAGGTGCACCAGAATTAATCGCTGAAGTAGCCGCTAGCAGCGCTGCTAATGATTTACATGATAAGAAAAAAGTTTACCGTCGGAACGGTGTTAAAGAATATATTGTTTGGCGAATTTTAGAAAATCAATTAGATTGGTTCTGTCTAGAAAATGATGAGTACATATTACTAGAACCAGACATAAATAATGTAATTAAAAGTCGTATTTTTCCTGGCTTATGGTTGGACGTACAGGCACTCTGTACTGGTGAAATGACAAAGGTTTTAAGGGTGTTGCAGCAAGGATTGAGTAGTGAAGAACATGCAGAGTTGGTGCAAAGTTTAGCATAGAAGCTCTGGTGAATGTAATTCATGGCTAGACAGACAAAATCTACCTCTGTGGGTTTGTAATTATATTTAAAATCATCATTAGGGAATAGAATTTGCGGTTACAGAGAGAAAATCTATCTCTGTGTTTCAAATTGTGTGAAAAAACCGATCGCCATTAATAATCAGCAAAAAGCGATCGCCATACCCAAAAAAACTTAACATTAACTTTAGAAGGGCTGACTATTTATCAGATAGGTTCATGAGTTACTACATTGCTCCGCGATTTTTGGACAAACTTGCTGTCCACATCACCAAAAATTTCTTGAAGCTTCCTGGCGTCAGAGTACCCATCATTTTGGGTATTCATGGACGTAAAGGTGAAGGTAAGTCTTTTCAATGCGAGTTAGTCTTCGAGAAAATGGGTATCGAGGTGACTCACATCTCTGGCGGCGAATTGGAGAGTCCAGATGCAGGAGATCCAGCGCGGTTGATTCGGCTGCGCTACCGGGAAACAGCAGAACTGATCAAAGTACGCGGTAAAATGTGCGTGCTGATGATTAACGATTTAGATGCCGGTGCTGGACGCTTCGATGAAGGCACTCAATATACTGTAAACACCCAGTTGGTCAATGCCACACTGATGAATATTGCCGATAACCCCACAGATGTGCAGTTACCGGGAAGCTATGATTCTACGCCTTTACATCGCGTACCGATTATTGTCACAGGCAATGATTTTTCCACCCTCTATGCACCGTTAATTCGGGATGGACGGATGGAGAAATTTTATTGGGAACCAGACCGAGACGATAAAGTGGGAATTGTCGGTGGGATTTTTGAACCGGATGGGCTTTCGCGGCGGGAAATTGAACAGCTAGTTGATACTTTTGCCAATCAATCTATTGACTTTTTTAGCGCGTTGCGATCGCGCATTTACGACGAACAAATCCGCAACTTTATCCATCAAATCGGTTTTGAACGGGTATCTTTACGTGTGGTTAACAGCACTGAAGGGCCGCCAGAATTTAAAAAACCAGATTTCAGACTGTCTCACTTAATCGAGTCCGGCCATTTGATGGTTGGCGAACAAAAACGAGTGGAAAATTCCCAATTAGTTGATGAGTATAACCGATTGAATCGAGGTAGAAGTTATCAAGCAGCACCACCTCCTCCTGTAACACCAACTAGTCAACCGTCAACTAATGGCGCAACTACAAATGGATTCCCGAAAAAAGAAGCATCAAGTCCACATTTGAGCTTGGAAACACAAGCACAAATCCGGGAAATATTGGCTCAAGGTTACAAGATTAGTATCGAACACGTAGATGAGCGTCGCTTCCGTACAGGTTCTTGGCAAAGTTGTGTTAACAGCCACATTGATGCCGAATCGGATGCAATATCAAATTTGGAATCATCTCTGGCAGAATATAGCGGTGAATATATACGCTTAGTAGCGATCGATCCAAAAGCCAAACGGCGGGTTTTAGAGACAATTATTCAGCGGCCGAATGGTAAAAATTAAAGGATTTCCAAATAAAAAACATTCAACTTTTTTTGTAGGGTGGACATTCTGTCCGCCCTTGCTTATAAGCAGGCGAGACTCCCGCGCCACGAGTAATAGTACTTTATTTATTGGTTGCTAATACCAATTCAAATAATGTTTGCGACACATCAATTATCCGTAAGGGCACAACATTGTTGTGCCCCTACCCATCTGTCGCATTCTTTTTTCAAATTGGTATAAGTTGTGGAATGTAAAATATTTTCTAAATCAGCAATAGCTTATTTTTTAATTACTCACTCATCCAAGTTGTATATACCTGACTATAGATTCGCTCTTGAGTATCTAGCCTTTACAGTAAAAAATAAGAGGATATTTAGGAGATTAGTAATTCATGTCTAATGAACATAGATTGGAAGAAAAATTATTATCCCAGGAAGCTGAAAGAAGAATATCCGAAAATTTGGATGAAGTAGAAGAAATAGAAATCGACGTACAAACAGATTTGTTGAAAGCAGTTCAGGGACAAGTCGATGGAGTTTCGGTTGCAGGTGAAGGATTAGTTATCCAAAAAGACATTCGCGTACAGGAAATAAAACTGCAAACAGATGGTATTGCCATCAATCCTTTAAGTGCTATTTTCGGCGAAATTAAACTCGATCGCCCAGTAAATGCTGTCGTTAAGATGACACTGACAGAAGCAGATATGAACCGCGCTTTGTCGTCAGAGTTTATTGGCAAGCAGATGCAAAACATCGACTTGGATGTAGATGGCGAAATTGTGAGTTTTGAGCCGCAACAAATTCAGATATTTTTACCTAGTGCTGGCAAAATAGAATTCAGAGGAAAGATGTTGTTAAAGGAAAAAGGAAATACTCGGCCTTTAGCTTTTACTGCGATCGCTCGTCCGCGTAAACGTTCGCAACCCGCAATGTTAGAGAGCTTTAACTGCACTGAGGGAGAGGGTGTTTCAATAGAATTAGTTACAGCATTAATGCACAAAGCTAAAGAATTAATGAGTATACCATATTTTAAATGGGAGGATATTATATTTAATATCAAAGATGTAGAAGTAGAAATTGGTAATTTAATACTTATGATAGAAGCTAAAGTAAAACAAATACCCTCATCAGACGTAGTACCTCTTTAGTAGTATTGACACTCTTCAAAGATAATTTTTGTTACTGATGGGTGATTTAAATTTCCCAAAAGTTTTTTAAGCTTTATAAAGCTAATTAATTTCAAAGTAACAACTATGCAAGAGTATGATGTTGTGCTGATTGGTGCTGGACATAACGGGCTAGTTTGTGCCGCTTACTTATTGAAAGCCGGTTATAGTGTCCTGTTACTAGAAAAGCGTTCCGTTCCAGGCGGTGCAGCAACAACTGAAGAGTGTTTACCACAAGAAGCTCCTGGATTTAAATTTAACTTATGCGCTATTGACCATGAGTTTATTCACTTAGGGCCAGTGGTTGAAGAATTAGAACTAGAAAAATACGGTTTGCATTATTTAGAGTGCGATCCGGTTGTGTTCTGTCCCCATCCTGATGGCAAATATTTCTTAGGACATAAGTCGGTAGAAAAGACTTGTGCAGAAATCGCTCGTTATAGCGAGCGCGATGCTAAAAAATACGCAGAATTTGTCGATTATTGGCAAAGGGCGTTGGGTGCAATGATTCCCATGTTTAATGCACCGCCGAAGTCAATTATAGACATCCTTGGTAACTACGACATTACAAAACTGAAAGATTTATTTTCTGTCATTGGTTCGCCAAACAAAACGCTGGACTTTATTCGCACTATGTTAACCAGCGGTGAAGATTTACTTAACGAGTGGTTTGATTCAGAATTTCTCAAAGCACCGCTAGCAAGGCTAGCAGCAGAACTTGGTGCGCCACCATCACAAAAAACCCTTGCCATTGGTGCAATCATGATGGCAATGCGTCATAATCCAGGGATGGCTAGACCCCGCGGCGGGACTGGCGCACTCGTGCAAGCTTTGGTGAATTTAGTCAAAAGTAAAGGTGGCGTCATTCTCACAGATCAGCATGTAGAAAAAGTTTTAATTGATAATGGCAAAGCTGTCGGCGTGCGAGTTGCTGGTGGTAAAGAATATCGCGCCAAACATGGGGTAATTTCTAATATTGATGCTAGGCGGTTGTTCTTACAAATGACTGATAAAAGCGAAGTTGATGGAGCCGATCCTGAGTTATACGAAAGATTAGAACGCCGCATCGTTAACAACAACGAAACTATCCTCAAGATCGATTTGGCTTTGAACGAACCACTGCACTTTCCCTACCACGAACACAAAGACGAATATCTTGTTGGGTCTATCTTAATTGCAGATTCCGTAGCTCATGTAGAACAGGCTCATAGTAAATGTACCTTGGGAGAGATCCCCGATGCTGACCCATCAATGTACGTGGTGATGCCTAGCTACTTAGACCCCACATTAGCACCAGCAGGCAAGCATACAGTGTGGATTGAGTTTTTCGCCCCTTATCAAATTGCTGGTGCAGAGGGGACAGGTTTGAAAGGCACTGGTTGGACAGATGAATTGAAAAACAAAGTTGCAGACAGGGTGGTTGATAAATTAGCGAACTATGCGCCGAATGTGAAAAATGCAACTATCGCTCGTCGTGTAGAAAGTCCGGCAGAACTAGGAGAAAGATTAGGCGCATACAAAGGGAATTATTACCATATTGATATGACTTTAGATCAAATGGTATTTTTCCGTCCTTTGCCAGAAATAGCGAATTACAAAACCCCAATTGACAACTTATTTCTGACAGGTGCAGGAACTCATCCAGGCGGTTCCATTTCCGGAATGCCAGGACGCAATTGTGCCCGCGTATTTTTGCAGGCAAAGCATCCCATCAGCCAAACTTTGAAGGATGCACGCGATTCGATTAAGTCTACTGTCGAGTCAGTATTTGGGATTATTTAAATTTTAATGTTCCTTACAGTTACTTTCCCTCAGATTTTTTAGGATCTGGGGGAATTTTATTTTCTGCTTCTGCTTCAATACTGCTCAGTTATGGCACTTAAAAAGCTACGGCGTACACACAAGTCTAAAAAACCTTATCCACAATAAATTTGAGTTTGATAGGGTGCGTTACGGCGCCAGCGTAACGCACCCTACAAAACTCTAATACCATTTCACGAAAATCTTGCTGTACATACATTTTCGTAAGGGTTTAGCAGTGCTAAACCCCTAAACATGTATTTGTATCTTTATTAACCTGAAATGGTAGGACTTCTGATAATCTAATTTGTATGTTTCAATAAGGGATTAATCTAATTTGTGAGGCTAGGTAAGAAGTAAATACTTGTGTTGTCATATAATTAATTATAAAAATTACTAAAAAAGAGAAATTTTAATTAATTTTCAATAAAGTTTAACGGTAAAAATAAATTTTAATACATAGTTGATTTAATTGAATATTTCATTGTCAGTAATTAAATACTATCAAATCTTTTATGTTTCAACTACTCAGATACGTTAGTATTTTTATCATTACCGCCTGTTTACTATTTGCTTGTTATGCTTCATCACCGACTGAATTCAAACGCCCTCCCTTGAAAATATCATTTGGATATTTTGTTGGGGAGTATCCAACCATCATTGCTCAAGAAAAAGGATTCTTCAAAGCCCAAGGGGTAGATGTGGAACTAATTTATAACCGATACACCCAATTGGCACAAGGAAATGTAAATGCGGGTAAATATGATGGTGGTATATCTTCTTTGGGAAGTTTTATCATCTTGAGCGCTACAAATCCAGATATACAAGGCGTGATGGTTGTAGATGAATCAACAGGAGCAGATGTAGTAGTCGCCCAATCACAAATTAAAACCGTTGCTGACTTGAAAGGGAAAAAGCTGGGTGCAAATCTAGGCGGTTTTAGCGAAGTTTTTGTGACTGAGATGTTGAAAAAAGCTAACTTAACCAGCGATGATGTGAACTTAATTAAATCAGAGCCTTCAGAAATTCCTCAACGTCTGAAAAATAATGTTATTCAAACTGGACACACTTGGGAACCCTATCTTTCTGAAGCTATTAAATTAGGGGGACATATCCTATTTACCAGCAAACAAACCCCTGGCTTGATTTTAGATATAATTGCTTTTCGCGGTGAGATAATCCGCGATCGCCCTGAAGATGTTCGTGCATTCGTGCGAGGATGGCTGCAAGCCGTAACCTACTGGAAAGCAAATGTTCGAGAAGGAAACGCGATCGTCAGCAAAGTCTTAAAAATTCCTAGCAATACAATCTCTATCGAGGGATTAAACCTAACTGATTTAGGTGAAAATCAAAAATTATTTCAATCTAGCAACCCTAACTCTATCTACAAAACTGCCAAGATATATGCAGACTTTTTTATTCGCTCTGGAAACATAACGCGCATTCCTGAGCTAAAAAGTTTGTTTAATTCTTCCTTCTTGAACCCTCCCTCATAGTTTAAAGCCATGCAGCATCATGTTTTGTGTGGCATCCGTAGAAAGTTGATCGCCTCGTTTCTCGTTGTTGCTTTGATTCCCTTGCTGTTATTGGCATTTATCAACAAACAGACAACTCAAAAAGCACTAACTGAAAACGCCCGACAAGCCCTATCTGCGGCGGCTAACGAAACCGCTAACAGAATAGATGCCTTTATTGATGGAAATCTCAATGCCGTGCGTGTAGAGGCGATTTTACCAGGTTCGGCACGCTACCTCAGCCTAACTCCAAAACAGCGAGATGACAGCCCCGAAATGCAATTGGCGATCAAAACATTAATCAGTCTCAGTCGCAAAGATACCATTAATATTCTCTCCTATGCTTTGCTCGACTTAAATGGTAAAAATGTATTGGATACGTATACACCGAACATTGGCAAAGATGAATCAGTTCAAGATTATTTTCAACAACCACTGCAAACAGGGTTATCCTTTGTTTCTAGCATGAAGCGATCGTCGAAAATTCCTGACCTTGTTACCATCTTTTTTAGCAGTCCGGTTCGCAATGCTAAGGGAGATATATTGGGTGTATTGCGTGTTTCATACAATGCTACTGTTGTCCAGCAGTTTGTAACTCGACAAACTGAACGGGCTGGGGCAAAATCCTTTGCTATTCTTTTAGATGAAAATAATATTTATTTAGCACATAGCGCTGCACCAAATTTGCTTTTTAAATCAATTGTGCCTCTGCCTTTGCATGTTATAACTAAACTGCAACGGGAAGGAAATTTGCCTAATTATCCTGTGGAAGAATTGGCAACTAATGAGTCAAAAATTAAGCAAGCATTAGATAATAAACAGCCATATTTAATAGCATCTTTAGAAGCAACAGGTAATCAAGTTAATATGATTGCGATCGCTCGTTTAAAATATAAACCTTGGTCTGTGTTGTTCGCACAGCCCCTTGCTGTTACCCTAGCACCTGTAGAAAAGCAAATTCGTGATGCAATGTTTCTATTTGCAATTATCGCTTCAGTAGTGACAATCATCGCTTTTACTATTGGGCAATTGCTAACAAAGCCAATAATTTACCTTACCAATATAGTTTTTCAGTTTACCGCAGGTAACTTAGATATCCGCGCCAAAATTAACTCAAAAGACGAAATAGGTCAACTGGCAAAATCGTTTAACGACATGGCATTTCAGTTACAAACATCTTTGGAAACTTTGGAACAACGGGTACACCAGAGAACAGCAGAGTTAGTAATTGCTAAAGAAAAAGCAGAAGACGCGAATCAGAAATTAGAAAAACTGGTAAATCTAGATGGTTTGACTCAGGTGGCGAACCGTCGCTGCTTCGATGGACGGCTGGAAGCAGAATGGAAACGCCTTGCACGAGAACAAAAACCCCTGTCACTGATCTTATTCGATGTTGATAAATTCAAATCTTACAACGACTACTACGGTCATCTTGGAGGCGATAATTGCCTAATTACAATAGCACAAACAGTGCAACAAACAGTTCATCGTCCTGCCGATCTAGTAGCGCGCTACGGTGGAGAAGAATTTTCGGTACTCCTCCCCAATACTGACTTAGCAGGAGCGATCGTAGTAGCACAAAATATTCAGCAAGGAATTCAAGATCGGGCTATTCCCCATGCACAGTCTGATATCAAGGATATCGTTACAGTTAGTTTGGGTATTAGTTCTGTTATACCCACTGATGAAATTAATCCAGATACGCTCATCGCTTCAGCCGATAAAGCACTGTATAAAGCTAAACAACAGGGGCGCGATCGCTATTGTATTCATTAGACCTGCCTTGAAAATAAGGCAGGAGGCAGGAGGAAAAGACATTTTCATTGTTCCTTGTGAGTTGCACTCATGAAGTCTCTTGGAAAAATAGTTCTGCACTCTTGGGGGAAAGAGAGGCATGTTAAATGTAAAGGGTTTTTTATTATCCCTTTTCTCTACTTTGTATTTGGCATACTGCCTAGTTTGTTCCTTGCATCTAACTGATAAAACTTTGGCAGCATTCTACTTTTAACCGCAGCCTCTTAAATTAAGATTGGATGAAAAACTAGCACGATCGCACCCTGATTCATCAAAACCAAAATTAGCATTCCAAGTGCGATCGCTGCTGACATAGCAACACTAATTACCGCTTTTTAGCTACAGAAGCTCTAGATTAAGCAATTGCTTGATGTGTATTGAATATGTTATTATGGGATCAATTTAATATCAAAAAAGCAATTTTAAAATTTCAGCAAAGGTTTTTTAAAAAAATAATGGAACTAAGGAGCAAAAAGTAGTAAATATTTGATAATATTCAAAAAATAACAAAATTGGAATAACAGAATTATAAGTTCTGTAGATAAAGCATGGTTTATAGGTACGGATTGGTTGCATCTAGCTTAATAATTTTCATTGGATTTGGCTGTAGTAATGGGGCAAATTCATGGACAGAAAATACCACACAAGTTGTTCAAGAAACTAATGTAAACCAGCTTTTTGTAGAAGCAAAGGCTAGCCAAAAAGCAGAAGTCTTATTTGCTCAAGGGAATAATTTATTAGATAGACAGCGTTACGAAGATGCAATTAAAGTATACGACAAAGCGATCGCCATGAAAGCTGAGATTGCTGAAGCTTGGATAAATCGCGGCATAGCTTTAACATCACTGCATCGCTATCAAGAAGCAATTACATCTTACGATCGAGCGATCGCCATCAACTCTGACAAGGATGAAGCCTGGTATAATCGTGGCATAGCCTTAATATCCCTGCAACGCTACAAAGACGCTCTTGTATCTTACGATCGAGCGATCGCCATCAAGCCGAACAAATATGAAGCTTTAACTAACCGAGGCATTGCCTTAACAAAATTGCAACGCTATCAAGAAGCAATTGCATCTTATAATAAGGCGATCGGCATCAAAAAAGATTTGCATCAAGCATATTACAACAAAGCTTGTGCTTATGCTTTACAAGGCAATGTAGAACTAGCAATCGAAAACCTAGATCGAGCGATTCAATTTGTTCCTGGAAAGTACAAAAAATTAGCTAAAACTGACCCTGACTTTAGCAAAGTGCGTAGTCAAAAGCGGTTTCAGGAATTACTGCAATAAACGAGCATTGGGGAGCCAGTGAGGCCACTAGCTGAGATTTTCAAACCAAGCTTCCAAATCTGCAACAGAAGAAAAATCCAGCAACGCCTCACCTAGATTTTCTAGCTCAGGGGTTGATAAATTTTCAATTTTGCCCTTCATTTGTGGACTAATTTCTCCGAAGCGACGGTTAAGTAGGCGCATCAGCAATTTTAATTCCCCTTGTTTTTCCCCTTGTTCAACTCCTTGTTCAAGTCCTTGTTCAAGTCCTTGTTCAAGTCCTTGTCGCATCCAACTGGTAACTATTTGCATAACTTTTTCCTGCTCTTTTGGTTCAATGGTAGCAAGTTGTTCTTGAAAGACGACTTCTTCTTGGGAATTCAATTCCAAGTATGTATCAATAAAGCCGGAAATTAACTGTATTTGTGCGGGGTTAAGTTGAAGGCTTGTTAACAACTGTAATGATGTTAGTTTGACTTGGGGACGTTCATTTGCATTCATCCGCATTTTTGCCATCAAAGCACTAGCTACAGGATTTGGCTGATTGACAAAATCTTGCCAATGCAATTGATTTAGCTGGATAACATCATAATTAAACTCTAATATGATTTTATTTGCTAACTCCACCCTGTAAGAATTTGGTTCGGGTGTTTTGGGGCTATCGTGGGAATAAATGACAATCGGATAAATGGGAAGTGCATATTTTTCGTGCAACCGAGCAAAATAGGTAAATATTCGTCGGTTAAAGCCTGCCTGAGAATAGGATTGATGTTCGATGTGAATGATAAATAAAGTATCTTGGTTTTTCAATGACGCTTGCACAACAATATCGAGGATTTTCTTTTCTCCCTCAGTGACATCGGTAATGACTTCCAATGGTAAAAATTTTACCGAGTCACGTTGCCACTCGGCACTAATATCAGGAAAAAATAGGTCAATAAACTCCGGAAAAAAATTAGAAATAAGTTCTTTAAACAAGCGATCGTGGTCTATAATTTGAACATCTTAGATAAAATTATTAGTAACATTTCAGTATAAATCCTCCTCCGATCGCTATACCTTTAAAAACAATCGAAAATCTCAAAACAAAAATTATATTAGTGCGATCGCTTGTATTCTTCGAGCAATTTTGGCAAGCTATCGTAGCCATCCACACCAATGAATTTAATGATATTAGTTTGAGAATTCGCTATTACTTCTTCTACAACTTCATTTCCTAATTTACTTTGTAAAATTGTCAGTAAACCAGCCGCTTGTCGCCATTGCACCGCAGTAATTTGTTCTAATAAATACATCCCCAGGTAGCTATTGTATACTGCTGTTTCTAAATGATTCAAGTTGTAATGACTTTCCGCTAAATACAAAAAGTTTAACCCTTGAAGATATTTGTCACCAGAAAATTGTACCGCCTCAGTACCTTTTTCTAAGTATTCTATGGCAGCTTGGGATTTTTCTAAGGCGACGTGGGCAATACCAAGACTTACATAACAAAGGGCTTGAGTTTGGCGTGCAGCCAAGTTAATACCAAATGGTGAATTACGCAATTTTTCTGACAATTCCAAACCCTGGCGCAAGTATTCTATTGGTTGTTCGTAAATATCTGCTTCTATGCGTTCTGTCTGCTGCGCCGCAAACACTTCGCTATAACCCAAAGTTGCCAAGGCGTGGGCTTCTCCAAAGCGATCGCCTGCTTGACGAGCTAAAATTAATGCTCTCTGGCTATAATTAATTGCCTGAGAATAATCTTTTTGAGCAACGCAAATACGGCTACTGTGGTTGAGATTGGCAATTTCACAAGGCCAATCCCCGGCTTGGCGGGCAATTTCTAAAGCTTGTTGGTGGAATGAGTTGGCTTGTCGATATTTACCCAAAATAAATAGAGAATAACCCAACAGCGTTAGTATCCGGGCTTTTTCTTGAGTACCTTCCACTTCTTGGAGTGGTGTATCTAAGTAATCGATGGCATCCTGCAACGCATCTCTCCCAAAAAAGGCAAATACTCCACCGTAAAGGGGAAAGTATTGGCGATGGGCAAAAGTTCTGAGAATTTGTAAAACAATTTGAAAACAGGCTTTGGCTAATTCTTCGCTTTTAGTGCGATCGATATTGGTAGCGACACGAAAACCATGAGATAACTCACACCAAACTACAGCAAAACTGAGAAAAGTGGCAATGGACGCAGATGTACCCGATTTGGAATCTAGTGGTTGTTTTTCAAACCAAGTCACCAAACTTTGCTGCATTCTTTGGACAATTATTGTTAACTCCACCCAGTCTTTCATGTTGATATCAGGCTGGCAGACAACTACTTCTGTTGCAGATATGCCATCAGCTAATGCAGAAAATAATATTTGTGTTAATGGACTGCTGACTTTTTGTGCCCACGAAGCCCAAGGTTCTTGTTTTGCTTGGGACTGTGTTAATTCTAATGGAGTTTTTGTTGGTTCGTAAATCCAACTCACAAGAGAAGCTTCTAATTGCTGATAGGATTCTACACCGCTAGTGATGGCGATCGCTAGTTGTTCTATTTCTTGTTTTAGCTGAAGATCTTCATCAGCGGCTACCGCTTTTTTTAATTCTTGGGCTAGTTGTTGTAATTGACTTTGGCTGAAGATTTGGTTTTGGTTGGGATCGATGATTTGTAACAAAACTGAAAAGCGAGAAGCTTTTGAGGCTGTGAGAATTTGTTGCACAGCTGCGCTAACTGCGGCTCGATCGCGTTTTTGTTTTTGGACTCGTTCCCATTCGCTTTCAATACTTTGTAATGCTTTCAGGGTACGATTTAAACGAGCTTTTTTCAACTCAGGAGTTTCTCTTTGAAACAAGTCTGGAGAAATTCTCACTTTATTGAGTTCAGATTGGGTAGAATTTAAGCGATCGCTCAAACAGCGTTCAAAGATTTCACCATTACCAGCGCCAACATTTTCTATTAATTGACGATGTATATATTCTTGAGAGCGGATTTGACCTGTAAGCGCGGTACTAACAATTTCTTCTATTAATTTCTGATAGCTGTGAGATAAGAAATTAGGTACTGCATCTGGGGTAGGTTCTGCTACTATATTATCTGTTTCAGAACTAGAGTTAGGATTTACTAAACTTTCCTTATAAGTAGGAAAACTTGGTATTTCTTCTTGATTTGGTGTTCCTAAGTTTTTGGGATAATTTTTAAATTTAGATAAGTGATAATCTGCTAAAGAACCGCAAGCAAATTCTTCCCGAAAGCGGTCTATTTTTGTAGTTGAGTAGAGTTGACGCTGACGATATTTTTGATACCAAAAAGCAGAAAGTATTAAGCCTGATATGACTCCTATACTAATGCCTGTAAGAGCTAACTTTGGAATTTCCAAAGTATCATTTTGTTGTTCAAATTCGACGGTTACATTAGAAGATGCACTTTCAGCAATGGCATAGTCATTTCTGTAACTTAGCTGGACGCTAGTTGCGATCGCTGCAACCGACAGTACCAGTTTCAATATTAACTTTGATTTCCACATAATCTTACAGTTTATAAATATGTTGTCTTTTTCTGGGTTTTTTCGGATTTTACGTCAGACAAAAATAAACCACTGTTTTTTTGTCAACTAACTGTTCCCCAACAAATGGAGACTCAAAAACCAAGCTAACTAATAGGTCACAGCAAAAATAAACTAAGCATTTACCATACGTTCAAAGCTTGTAGTATTCAGTAT
Source organism: Nostoc sp. ChiSLP01 (assembly GCA_034531195.2). Classification (GTDB taxonomy): domain Bacteria; phylum Cyanobacteriota; class Cyanobacteriia; order Cyanobacteriales; family Nostocaceae; genus Nostoc. The sequence continues at coordinate 210,790 of JAVRBO020000039.1, read as the reverse complement.
TTCTTCATTTGAATTTTGAATTTTGATTTTGACCTTGTTTTAACAGATCTCTTTTTTATTAAGTAGGTAGACATAATTAAATCTAAAACACAAAAGTTTAAAACCTCGATAAAAACTGGCTTTTCCCTTCTGCCTAGCCTGCGGCAACGCTTACGCGAACTACCTCCTGGCTCCTGCCTCCTGCCTTCTACTTAATACAATCCAACTCATGAATAGAAAATAAACTTTCCCAACATTAATTTTCCGAAGATATTCTTAATTCTTAACATTTATTTATGCGCGTAGTAATGGTGCCAAAGCAATATTTTATAGCAGTTGCCAGTTGGGCTAGGATATAAACCGATATTAAAACCCCAACACCAAGCCAGTTTCTTTGCCTATTGCCTATTGCCTATTCCCTGTTCCCTACTATAACTTGTGGCTGATGGCGATCGTATTCCTTAACGGAAAAATATACTGATAAATGAAAATTTTTAGCAAATAAATATCACAATACAAAATTATTACTTTGGGGATCTACTAGGCTGAATAACCCATTATAGTCTTAACCGATGTGTCTCCCAAAACGTAGTCAAAAAAGCATCATTAAATCTTCGCAATGTTGCTTACAAGAAACTAAGAGATGCATGTTAATGTTTTAATCTCATCGTCTTGCCTTAGCGCCTTTTGATATGCATCTGCACTATTTACATCCCCAACACCTTGAAGAATTAGTCAAGAGTAGTGGTATAGACTTACACTTAGTGCAACTTAATTTTCAGTCGCTCCAAGGTGTAGCTGCTTATGAGTATTTGTTGATTTCCGAGTTACTTCCGCGCACCAATACTGGAATGGTAAAAAGTACTTGGTTGCAGCGTTATGCTCATATCACCGAAGGTGGTTGGTGGTGTTCTGGACTAGACCCCTTGAATAATTGGCAAATGATGGAATGGGGGTGCTTTAAGCCAAACCAACCGCGACAAAATAACAAAGGCAAATCCATCAAATACGAACATCCCCCCAGCACGCCAACGCGGGTGTTTTGTTTGCGGGTAACATTGCAAATCTGGCAGCAAGTTGCAGGGCGTTACAATTTAGCCATGCCCGATGATATCACCATTAACCCTGATGGCGAAGCTAAGGGTTTTTGGCAATGGGTGATGGAAAAGAATATTTCTCTCATCATCTGCGAGGGTGTGAAGAAAGCAGCGACGCTGTTGACACAAGGATATGTAGCTATTGGCGTTCCTGGAATTACCAGTGGTTATCGCGTCGTCAAAGATGAGTTTGGTAAAGTTACCCGTCGTCAATTGATACCCGACTTAGCGATGTTTGCGACGACAAAGCGTCGGTTTTATATTTGCTTTGATTTTGAAACTCAACCTAAGAAAATTGCTGCTATTAATAATGCCATTTCTCAACTTGGTTGTTTATTCCAGCAAAAAAATTGTCCTGTTAAAGTCATTGAACTTCCAGGAAAAGAAAAAGGTGTTGATGATTTTATTGTTGCCAAAGGTGCAACTAACTTCGATAAGCTTTATCGCCAAAGTCTTGATTTAGAAATTTATCTTGCCCAAACCAAACCCCACACCGAGTTAAACATTCCTGCTGCACTAACTTTTAACCGTCCTTATATAGGTGAAATCCCTTTTCCTACATCTGGATTAGTAGGAGTCAAATCAGCAAAAGGAACGGGTAAAACCACAGCATTGCATAGCGTTGTTCGGCAAGCCAAAAAGATAAATAAACCTGTTTTATTAATTACTCATAGAATTTTATTAGGACGATTTTTGTGTGAAAAAATTGGGATTCAATGGGGAGTGGGGAATGGAGAGATAGGGAGTGTGGGGAGTGTGGGGAGTGTGGGGAGTGTGGGGGGAAAGATTTCTTCCCCATCCTCCCACACCTCCCACACCTCCCACACCTCCCACACCTCCCACACCTCCTACACTTCCTGCTTGCCCAATGCCCCATGCCCAATGCCCAAATCTTTCGGTTTATGCATTGATTCGATTTGGAAATTGAACCCTGAAGATTGGCATGGGGCGATAGTAATTTTGGATGAAGTGGAACAATCTTTGTGGCATTTACTAAACAGTAATACTTGTAAGCATAAACGTGTAAAAATATTAAAAATCTTCCAAGAACTAATTGCTACAGTTTTAAAAACTGGAGGTTTAGTAATTGCCCAAGACGCTGATTTATCAGATGTTTCACTTGAATATTTACAAGGATTATCAGGGATTAAATTAACACCTTGGGTAGTTATTAACGAATGGAAACCCCAGCAAGGTTGGGACGTGACATTTTATGATTCACCAAATCCAACACCCTTAATTCATCAACTAGAATTAGATTTACTTGCCGGACGTAAATGCTATGTTACTACCGATAGTCGTGCTGGGCGTTATAGTTGTGAAACCATTGAACGTTATTTGAAAGAGCGATTACAAAAATTAAGACGACAGTTTCCTCAAACTTTAGTAGTTAGTAGCCACACTACAAACACACCCGGCCACGCAGCAGTTGATTTTATTGCAGCTATTAATCAAAAAATATCTGAATATGATGGTGTTTTTGTTACCCCTAGCCTTGGTACGGGAATTAGTATTGATGTTCAACATTTCGACCGAGTTTATGGCATTTTTCAAGGAGTAATTCCTGACTCAGAAGCGCGACAAGCATTAGCAAGGGTGCGGGATGATGTACCGCGGGTTGTCTGGTGCGCTAAACGAGGTATTGGTTTAATTGGTAGCGGTAGTACAAATTATCGCTTGCTATCTGATTGGTATCAGGAAAATCAAAAAGAAAATTTAGCTTTACTCAGTCCATTACATAAAATAGATGTGGATTTACCTTTAGTTCATGACCCGATTCATCTGCGAACTTGGGCAAAATTATCTGCAAGGGTAAATGCATCAATTCGACTATATCGCCAATCGATGCAAGATGGTTTAATTGCTGATGGGCATGTAATTCAGCTGCGGAGTAACGCTGTTCACAATAATATTATTCGAGATTTACGCCTTGCTTTTTTGGCGAGCGATCGCAATGATTTAGAAACCCGCAAAAGGTTAATTTTAGAAATCGTAAAAGTCCAAAAAGATTGGGCACAAAGTCGTCAAAAAGCTAAAGACATTAAACGCAAAATCAAAGAAATTAAACAACAAAATCAATTAGCAGCAGCAACATCTGTAGCTAATGCTAAAAATATCGATTATGTAGAATACCAACAACTATTAGTTAAACATTCTTTGACTGATGAAGAACGCAATCAACTGAACAAATATGTTCTCAAACAAAAATATGGAATAGAAGTTACTCCCACTCTAAAATTGCAGGACGATCGCGGATATTATAGTCAATTATTAATTCACTATTATCTGACTCATGAAAGCGAGTATTTTCACATCAAAGACCAGCAAGAATGGCATCAGCAATTATCTTGGGGCGAGGGGAAAGTTTTTCTCCCAGATTTAAAGACTTACACTCTCAAAGTTGAGGCAATGAGAGCGTTAGGAATGCTGCAATTCTTGGAAGAAGGACGAGAATTTACGGAAAATGACGATAATTTAATGTTGCTGAAAAATGTTGCTTCTCAGCATAGCAAGCACATTAAAAGAGTCCTGGGTATTAATTTGCTTGGAGATAAAGAACAACTTCGGGGAATCAAAATACTCAGCCGATTGTTAAATTTATTAGGTTTGAAGCTGAAGCGAGTAAATGAAATTTATCAAATCGATTCAGCAACGCTAAATGATGGCAGGGAAAAAATATTTGCAGTTTGGCATCAACGAGATGAATTAATGTTGGCTCATGTTAAGAGTGGTGGCTATAGGGTGGCTGATTATTCCTCAGCGTGGAAGGTTGAGATTATCGAAACTAAGCTTGAAAAGTTAGACCAATTGTCAAAGATATGAAAAGGGACTGGGTACTAGGGAAGTGTGGGGAGTGTTTAAATTTCTCGTTTCCCATCACGATCCGCGTCACCCCACCCCAGTTTTGTCTAAAGCCAAAACTTCCCCTCCCCTTAACAAGGGGAGGGGATTGAGGGGTGGGGTAAAGTGCCTGTGGAATAAGCCTTTGAACTTAAGTTGATACCAATGGTGTAGGGCGAAGCCTTTCCCCTTTGCCCCTTGCCCAATGTCCCATGCCCAATGCCTTTTACAAAACAGATTGCCGCTTAAGACGTTTGTGAGCATACATTAATTCGTCAGATCTGGCGACGAGTTGTTCTAGTGACATATTGGTTTCTGGTGAATAACGCTGTATTCCCATACTCATGGAAATTTCATAGCTACGGTTTTGCTGTTGATTGAAGTTGGCAATGTTTGTTTGTAAATGTGTTTGGATGTTTTCTGCATCTTTGAAATAGCTGGAAATGAAAACAATGAACTCATCTCCACCCAAACGAGCAACAATATCTGACTTGCGAAAACTTTGCTTGAGTAATCGACCAGCATCAACAATCAAGGCATCTCCGACATCGTGACCAAGGGTGTCGTTAATCTGTTTTAGTCCATCTAAATCAATGAAAATTACCCAGCATAGGAGTTTCATTCGGTGAGCGATTTTCAGTTGTTGTTCAGCTAGTAGGAAGAAGCCACGCCGATTATGCAAGCCTGTTAGTTCATCTGTTAGTGATAACTGTCTTCCTTCGATCTCTGCTTGCTTGCGGTTGTGAATTTCCTGGATGAGTTCCATCTGGGCGATCGCTTGACGGCTGAGGCGATGCAGCGCGTCTAATTGCTGGTCATTTAATTGACGCGGAATCATATCGATGACACACAATGTCCCGACGGCAAATCCATTGGGCGTAACTAGCGGTACACCAGCATAAAAACGAATTTTAGGATTATTTTTAACTAAGGGATTATTTGCAAAGCGATGGTCTTTGATGGCGTTATTAACTACTAATATCTTCTGGGGTTGCAGAATCGTATGGGAGCAAAAAGCCCAGTCTCTGGGTATTTCTCTCACTTGTAGTCCCACTTTAGATTTAATCCATTGGCGATCGCTATCAATTAAGCTAATTAAAGCAATTGGAGTCTTACAAATGTAAGCAGCAAGAGCAGTCAGGTCATCAAATCCTTGTTCCGGCAGGGTATCGAGAATGTTGTAATCCTCTAATGCTTTGAGCCTTTCTGCTTCATTTTCAGGTAAAAGAGCAGGTCGGGTTTTCACAGATGAGTGTCTCAACTTTAGGCAACAAAGTCCGCTAGGCTGGAAGTTTTGCAATAATCGCAGGATTCTCTCTCGAAGGTCGAACCCGCGCGATAAAAACATCTCTGCAACGGAAATTAAAATTCGGTTGAATGTTGTACAGAGATATTCTATTGCATTATTATGTTCTTCATGCCTTCGGTCTGCTCTGTTGTTCATTTCACTCTAGCTTTGAGTATGCAAAGTCCCTGGGTATGTAAATGCTTACAAGGTCTTGTGCCCAAAGCCAGGTTGAAAACGATCGATATCAGCTAAAAATTATCAAAACTTATGAATTTGTAAGAGTTCTTCGTCAAGGCTTGATATTTTTAATACTAGAAACTTGCCTAGACCCTGAAAAAAGTTTGGGTTTCGGCTGGCAAAATACCAATTTTTTTGGTAAAAATTTAATTCACTTTGAGTGCCTAACGCACCCTACTTAAGATTTACTAATTGATTTTTCATTCTGAATTCTTCTTTTTAAAGTTCAGAATTCTTATAGGAATCTAAAATTCCACTGCGAATAATTAGTTGCGGCCAAATTAATACAAAAAACCCCATCCAAGTGGCTACAGGAATGGAAACGAGAACTGTTAACCAGATAGTTTTAAATAATAACCAGCTACCAGCAATCAGCGTCACACCTGTGAGCAGTATAGACCAGGGTTGACACCACCAAGGTTTGTAGTTCCAGGGATTGAGGGATTTTTGCTCAGACATTAATTTTATTTGGCAAATGTGTAAATGTTCCTCGAACAAGTTTAAACGTTATAGTGCTTTTTTTCTTCCGTAGCTTGCCTACTGGGGGAAGCAATAAATGTCCAAGTTGCCATATATGTCCCATCAAATACACTCGAATAATCAGCATTGCTGTCAGAAATAAACCAATCAGGAGTTACCTTCTGCTGTCGAACTCTTTCATCTAAGCCGATTTGTAAGGAGATATTTTCGTGAACAATTTTTCCTTTGGCAATTCCTAGCATTTTTTCTACTGAATTTTGCAGCCATTCTGCTCGAACAAATAAGGTGTGAGATGGATGGTTTCCATAAGCAAAAGGTACAACGATCGCCAAATATCCTTTGTCGTTTATTATTTTATCTAAGCAGAATTGAATAATTTCTACATCGTCTTTTTTTTCTTCGGTTTCCTTGTTAACGCTATGAAATAGCAAACCTGCTAAGACGACAGCATCAAATTTTTGATTTTTTTCAACTGTTTCAGATAAGAAAAGCGATAAATCTTTCCTAACAAACTTTCTATTTGGGTAAAGCTTTACACATTCTGTAATAGCTAATTCACTGTGATCGACTCCTAAATAGTCGCATCGAGCAGGTAAATATTTGCTTAAAGCGGCATTCCCGCAACCTAAATCCAATAAAGAGAAGGGCTTGTCTTGAAAAGTTTTATCTAGAAAACTAGATGTAGGTGTATAGCGTGTGAAATTTTCCGGTGCTTGAAAGTAAGAATAATAGTCATCTTCAAAACGTTCTTCTTCAGATGTTTTGCGTTCGGGAATCAAATTAGTCATTATCAAAACCTTTAATTACAAGGTTACTTTTGAGCGATTTTCCTAAGCTTGCAAGACTCATAATTAAAGAAGTATTTAGTCTTATAGCTTTGAAAAGCAATAGGTAGCAACTTTATTTTCCATTACCAGAATATTTGCTGTTGTTAATTTTAAAAATCTCTTTGAAGGTAGATTATAAATTCATCCTTATACAGGTTGCCAAAAGTGCTTTAAGAGTGCTGCCTTAGCTGATGCCAACACTATTTTTGACTACCAATTCACTAAAGCAGCAAAGTGTTAAGTTTTGTCATATTCTATTTGTCCATAATCAAGTTTGATAATTCGGTCTGCTAAATGAAAATAGCGGTCATCATGGCTAATTACTAAGACTGTTTTCCCACGCGATCGCAGTTCTGGTAAAAGTTGAGTATAAAATATTTCTTTGAATATTGGATCTTGATCCGCTGCCCATTCATCGAATAGATAAATTGGTCTATCTTCCAAGTATGCTGTGAGTAAAGCTAGGCGTTTGCGTTGTCCTTGAGAAAGAGCAGTGGTAGAAAGTTGTCCGTTTTCAACTTTTACTTTATGGTCTAATTGCAGTTGTTTAATATATTTTGTAGCTTGATCATCCAAATTGGAATTTTTTAATCCTAAAAGTTCGTCAAATAAATAAAAGTCGGAAAACACCACAGAAAAATGCTGCCGATACCATTCGCGGTTTTCTCGATCGATTAACTCGTTATCAAACAAAATTTCGCCGCTAGCTGGAATATAAAGCCCAGTAATTAGTTTAGCTAAAGTAGACTTACCGCTACCATTACCGCCGACAATGAAAACTAATTCCTGAGGATACAATGTTAGGTCAATCGGCCCGAAGATAAAGCTATTGTCTTCTTGATTTGTGTAGTAAGTATGTGCGATATTGTCGAATTTTAAACTCTGCCACGAAGTTTTCATAGCAGGTGGAATAGTTGATACTTCAGAGCGAGTCGCTAAAGATAAACCCAATGAATCTATCTTTTGTAAAGCAATGCCGGCTTTGCTTAATAGAGGAAGTTTGCTGATGATGTTATCCATTGGTAACACCAAGTAAGTGAAAGTCAAAATGTACCCAGAGAGAGTTGTGGCATCAAGAGTTAGTAAATTAGGCAGCGCAAACAAGACAAAACCGATGGCGAAAAAGAAAACGAGTTGACCCCAGCTAGAAGTTGTGGCAAAAAGAGTTAAACCTTTAACATTATGATGGCGAAATTCATTAGCAGTTGCTTGCAGCTTTTCTTCTAAAAAAACTTGACGCCGCTGATAATTAAGCTTGAGTTCTTTCACTCCTTCGGTAATAGTGCGAAAATGCTTAAATAGTCGGTCTTCATCATCACGAGCCAGGGATAGAAATTTCCTGCCTTCAGTTAATAGCCACTGGCAACTAGCGATCGCTACTATGGAAATAGCACAAACCATCACCAATACCAACCAAGAAAGCCAAGTGATATATGCTATGCAACCCACAACGATCGCTAAATTAATAAACAAAAAAGGCATCTGATAAACAGCATTAGCAACTGCTTGAATATCCTCAGTCAAAGTTGCCAATAATCGCGCATTCCCCAAATCTTCTAAATGACTCAACTCAGAACCAAGAATTCGCCTACTCAAATGCATTCGCAACTTTAAAACTGCATTTTGAGAAAGGCGAATCAGCATCACTTGGGAAATGATACTAGTAATCAGCGCAACTATGGCTAGTCCCGCAAAACCCCAAGCTATAGATGTAAAACGCTCAGGACTACCGCTACTAGCAGCACGGCTAATCAAAGCAATCAAGCCAGCACTACTACCGCCACTCAAAAATCCAGTAACGATCGCGATCGCTACCATACCCCAAGCAGAACGTAAAATAAAGTAAATCAAATTCATAATAGATGCCTGCGGGGACACAAAGACGCGGGGACGCGGGGAGATGAGGAAGATGGGGACTGGGGACTGGGGACAACTTGCAATAAGTCTTTCTCCTTGTCCCTCCATCCTCTTGTTTCCCCGTGTCCCCGTGTCCCCGTGTCCCCGTGTCCTCTTCCCCATACCTATTTTCATGTAAGTTTTCTATCTTACAATTAAAAACTTCTGAAAGATCGCGGTAAGCTAGTTGGAATTCAAGCTGATTGCGTCAGTAGATTGTTAAATTAGCTGCTCAGTTTTCCGGGGTGAAATTTGTAATGACTGTAAACCTGAAGTCTTTAGAAAACCCAATTGCTCTCGCGGCCGATTCCAAAACCGCTGCTAATACTGAAAAAAACCGCTACATTCCCTTACATCATCGGCGTATTCTTTGTATCTTTCCCAAGTACAGCCGCTCATTTGGCACATTTCATTACGCCTACCCACTCACGGGTAATGTCCGAGCTTTTATGCCACCCCAAGGTATTTTAATTGTGGCTGCTTACTTACCTCAAGAATGGGAAGTCCGGTTTATTGATGAGAATGTCAAATCGGCAACTAAAGCTGATTACCAATGGGCTGATGTGGTAATTGTTAGTGGAATGCACATTCAAAAACCACAGATTAATCAAATTAATGAACTTGCCCATCGAGCCGGCAAAATCACAGTTATCGGCGGCCCTTCTGTATCTGGGTGCCCAGAATATTATCCAGAATTTGATATTTTACATTTGGGTGAATTGGGAGATGCAACCGATCGCCTGATCGAGTATCTAGACCAAAACTCCGAACGTCCGCAAGGGCAAATTCGCTTTGAAACTCAAGAACGTTTGCCTCTGACTGAGTTCCCCACCCCAGCTTATCATTTATTAAATATCAATGATTATTTCCTAGCAAACGTCCAGTTTTCTAGCGGTTGCCCTTATCGTTGCGAGTTTTGTGATATTCCAGAACTCTATGGACGCAACCCGCGGATGAAAACCCCAGAGCAAGTTGTCGCAGAGTTAGATGCAATGCGGCAATCGGGCAATTTGGGAGCAGTATATTTTGTCGATGATAACTTTGTTGGCGATCGTCGCGCTGCCATAAAGTTGCTTCCTCACCTAATTGACTGGCAAAAACGCAATGGCTATCCCATCCAATTTGCCTGTGAAGCAACCCTCAACCTCGCTCAAAGCCCCAAACTGCTGGAGATGATGCGCGAAGCCTATTTTTGCACCATCTTTTGCGGCATTGAAACGCCAGAACCAGAAGCCCTCCATGCGATTTCTAAAGACCAAAATCTGAGTATGCCGATTTTAAAAGCGATTCAGGTTTTAAATAGCTATGGCATGGAAGTAGTTTCGGGGATCATCATCGGCTTAGATACAGATACACCACAAACAGGCGATCGCATTCTCGAATTTATTCGGGCGTCCCAAATTCCCATGTTGACAATTAACCTACTCCATGCATTGCCGAGAACTCCTTTATGGCGGAGATTAGAAGCAGAGGGGCGACTTGTATTTGATGAAAACCGCGAATCAAATGTAGAGTTTTTAATGCCTTACGAGCAAGTTGTCGAAATGTGGCGGCGCTGCATCACCACAGCTTACGAGCCAGAATTTTTATATCAGCGGTTCGCCTACAACATGGAACACACCTACCCAAACCGCATCAAAGTTCCCAACAGCCCAGCTCGTACTTCTGGGGCTAATATTCGCAAAGGTTTAACTTATTTAATCAATATTTTGCTGCGGATAGGTATATTTAGTAACTATCGCCAAACTTTTTGGAAAATGGCGAAACCAGCACTAAAAGCAGGTGATATTGAAAGCCTGATACACGTTGGGCTTGTGGGGCATCATCTGATTAAATTTGCCCAAGATTGTGCCAAAAACGAAGAATCAGCTTCGTTTTATTCCCAAAAAATCCTGACTAAGGTTCGTAGCTAGTAAGTATTTTAGCCGAGATGCCCTAAGCATGTTTGTCTAACGATCGCTTGCATCGTTATTGCATCGCCCGCCTTTCATTAGTGAAAAACAATGTAGAGACGTAGCAGTGCTACGTCTCTACAACGATTTTGGGTAACTCCTGAATTCTGAATTCTTCTATAGGACATACAGCGTTCTTGCTCTAATGTATGATTTAATTCCTAGAAAATTTATGTAAAATAATAATCTATATCTCTAGACAGATGTGGCAATTATCAGTCTAGATACTCAAAGACCACATCAAATTCAAGTTCATTTATGACGACAAAGACTTGGGATGCTCAACTTGCTTACTGGCTAGTTCGACCTCTAAAAGACAGTTGGGTAAACCCCAATCATCTCACCACAGTCCGACTAGTAACAGGACTGGCGGCGGCTGTTGCATTGGCGGTTGGCGATAGTATTTGGGCTAACATTGGCACAATGCTGTTTGCTTTATCCAATTTTTTAGATCACACTGATGGTGAATTAGCCCGTTTAAGTGGAAAAAGCAGCAAATTGGGACATCAGTACGACCTTTTTAGTGATGCCATTATCCACATTCTCTTATTTATAGGCATTGGCTATGGTCTTAGAGAAAGTGAACTTGGTTCGTGGGCGTTGCTTATGGGGATAATATCCGGCATATCTGTTGCTTGCATTTTTCATTTGCGAAACCAAATGGAACAGCGTTTAGGTAAAGACGCCACCCGTCAACCGAATTTTGCCGGCTTTGACATTGAAGATCTGCTGTATTTGTTTCCCATAGTTACCTTACTCAACGGACTACAACCTTTACTAATTGCAGCTAGTATTGGTGCGCCAACATTTGCTATATGGGTAATTTGGCAATTTTTTGCACTCCTAAAGTCTCAAGAAAATTAGGGAATGGGGAAGAGGACACGGAGACACAAAGACGGGGGGACGCGGGGAAAGATTTATTGCAAATTGTCCCCAGTCCCTAAGATGGGGCATTGATAATTTTAAGTTTTAATTTACTAATTAATGAAGCTTCCAACTGAAATTTCTCAAGCCATAGCAGCTGTTGATTATCAAAAACTGAAAGCTGAGTTTCAAGCACAGAATGAATTTTTGGTGCTTGAAAACTTTCTTCCTAATTCGATTCTCAATGAGTTTTTGAGTTTGTTACCATCGCTGGAACCTGCTATCAATCGTAACTATATTCCCAATCATAAAAAAGGCGGTAGTATTAGCCGCTATAGCTTAGATAAGCTAGCGCCGATTTTTGGAGAATTTTATCAATTAAATGCCCTTTTCGATTTTTTCAACGAAATTACGGGTGAAAAACTGCTTCCCTGTCCCGATCTCGATCCCCATACTTATGCGCTATACTACTACACTGAGCCTGGAGATCGTATTCAATATCACTACGATACATCTTACTATCGCGGCAAACGCTACACAGTGTTACTCGGTTTAGTTGACCGTTCCTCAAGCAAGTTGGAATATCAACTTTACAAAGATATTCCCGAACGAGAAACACAAATGCGATCGCTTTCCTTAACCCCTGGTACCCTAGTATTATTTAACGGTGACAAACTTTACCATAGAGTTACTCCTTTAGGCGAGAATGAACAGCGAATCGTTTTGACTTTGGAGTATGTCACCGACACCCGTATGAGTATGTTAAAACGTTTCGTCTCGAATATGAAGGATGCGATCGCCTATTTTGGTTTTCGCCAAGTCTTTGAGCGCTAGAGTTATTAATTTCACTGAATGTCAGTCAAAAGTGAAATAAAAAAGACCGAAAAATTTATTACTTGAGAAAGAAGCTACAAATTATTTAGTCATAGAAAATCATTTTATTGATTGCATTTATATAAATTTATATAAATATGGAAATGGGAAATTTAATTGAATTTACCTTGTTCGCTCCTCGTAACCAAGGGGCGGTTTTAATTGGGTCATTTTCTGATTGGCAAGAAATCCCAATGCAAAAAAGCGAAGATGGTTATTTTCGCACTCAAATACAACTAAAAGACGGGGTTTATCAATATAAATTTCGCATTCAAACCAAAAGTCCCAATTTTGCACTTAATGAATGGATAGATGTTATTGACCCGAAGGCAACAGATGTTAATGAAACAAAGAAACATGCCATAGTGCGAATTAAAGACGGTCAACGTATTGTTGATACTTATGTTTGGCAACACGATGAAATGCCGTTGCCTGATAATCGGGAATTAGTCATATATGAAATGCACGTTGCTGATTTTACTGGTGATGAGGTTGACCCCGATAAACGAGGTAAATATTTAGGGGTAATTGCCAAGTTAGATTATCTGTGTGAATTGGGAATAAATGCAATTGAATTAATGCCAGTTAACGAATACCCAGGTAACTATAGTTGGGGCTATAAAGTCCGCCACTACTTTGCTACAGAATCTAGTTACGGTTCCACAGAAGATTTAAAGCAATTAATAGACGAATGTCATGCTAGAGGCATTCGTGTTTTTATGGATGCAATTTACAATCATACAGACGAAGAATGTCCATTACTGCTCATTGACCGGAATTATTGGTACTACGAACACAAGCATTATCCAGAAGACCCAGATAATTACTGGGGGCCAGAATTTAACTATGATAATTACGATGAAAAATTAAATGTTAAGCCTGCATGGAAATACATCGGTGATGTAGTGAAATTTTGGATTGAAGAATACCACATTGATGGAATTCGTTTTGATGCGGTACGCCAATTGGGTAATTTTGAATTTCTCGACTGGCTGGCTAAGCAAACAAAAAAACATGCCGCATCCAAGCATTTTTATAATATTGCCGAACACATTCCTGATACAAACGCTGTAGTCAAACCAGATGGCCCATTAGATGGTTGTTGGCATGAAAGTTTTCGCTACTTTGTAGTTCCATATATTTGTGGTAAATCCCCTGAATTAGAAGAATTAAAGCAAATTTTAGACCCTAAAAAGCAGGGTTACGCAACTGCCACCAATGCGATTAATTATTTGGCAACACACGACCGCCAACGTCTATTGCGAGAATTAGGCGATGCCGGTATCTTTGACGCAGAAGCATTTAAGCGAGCAAAGTTAGCAGCAGTCCTGTTAATGACAGCAATGGGTATACCAATGCTGTGGATGGGAGAAGAATTTGGCGAATACCAGCAAAAAAGCGAGAGTGTGACTCAACCACAAAAGATTACTTGGTCATTGTTGACCAGCGACCAGAACCATAATTTATTTAAGTATTATCAAAAACTGATTGCTTTACGCCGCCAAAACCTAGCCCTGCAAAGCGACAACATCGAATTTTTTCACGAAGACACAAACAATAAAGTACTGGCTTACACCCGCTGGGATAAACAGGATTCTCAGGTCGTCGTCGTGGTAAACTTTTCTGCCGTAAATCTAACTAAGTACGAAATTCCAAACTTTCCCAGTGCTGAGTATTGGCGAGATTGGTTCGGTAACTGTGAAGTGGAAACTCAAGAAGATAGTTTAGTCACTGACTTACCAAGCTATACAGCCAAGGTATTTGTCTGGCAGTAGTTTTAGAGGATGTTTAAAAACCCCACCCCACAAAAGCTAATTGCATATTTTTTCATTTGTAATATCATATCCGGCTAATCACTTATGATTACCGAATCTGTGCAAAAATCCCAAAAGTCTTTTCCTTCCTGCCTCCTGCCCCCTGCCTCCTGCCTCCTGCCCCTGCCCCCTACCTTGTACCTCACTAGAACAGCAAATGCTATAAGTCCCTAGTTGAAAGCAAATAAAAGCCCTCTGTGCTATCAGAGAGCTTTTGGCAGATATGGTTAGCTAAGGGGGCAAAAATAACAGAACTAATGCAAACACTTGGTAACTTGATGTGGATGCAATAGGTTGCTATGTAAATAAATAGTATCAGATGACTATCAGATAGGATACTCATATACATCACATATGCAACGTTTAATTACTATTAATGTTAACTTCAGCTAAAACCCTTGAAAAATAGCATTCTCTTAGATTTCAATAAACCTCAATTTACCTTTAGTTTTAAAGCTGTATGAAGCGTATTTATAGTTTTTTAATCAAAACTTTATCAAATCTTTTTATCTTTAATAGAAGGATTTTACATTTTGTGCTGTCTGTAATCTAAAATATTACAGAAAGATTATATTCAGCTTGCAAATATATCCGATCGAACGGCAACTTTATTAAAATTTATCCCGACAAAATACAATAATTTCCTCCCGAATTTAGATTTAGATATAATTTAATACATTCTAATTTTTAGTTGAATAATTACTTTTCCCACTAAAATTAAAAATATTCACAATTTGTAAATTATGACCGAGCAATACAAAATTAAAAATTTAAAAGGCACTCATAAAGAAAAATGAAACAAGCCCCTATATTAAAAAGTTGAGTCAGTTTGTTAGTGGAGTTACCTCGGTTAATGGAACTGCCCTCAGATTGGTGGTTTTTACCTCTGTGACGCCAGCTTTAAATTTATTTATGGAAATTATATTTTTACTTTTTATTTCTTAATTCATTTGAAACTGAATTTTAGATGTGGTATGAAATAGTATTAAAATAATCTACGATCGAGCCATTTAACATATATGTAAATCATTTTTTAAAAGAAAATAAAATGTTATTTTTCTCGATCAAAACTTTAATAGGATTGAAAAACACATGAAAAAACAATTGTCACAAAGCTGGCTTTTTTCTAAATATTCGATCCATTTTTTAATTATCATATTATTAGTAATAGGTGTCTTTTTTCGCTTCGTCAATATTGACAAAAAAATTTATTGGAGTGATGAAGTTGTATCATCATTACGCATATCTGGATATACGCAGTCGGAAATGGAAGCCAATTTACGTAATGGAAATTTAATCAGTGCAGAAGAATTAGATAAATACCAGTATCCTAATCCTGAGAAAACTACCATTGATGTCATGAAAGGCATCGTCTTAGAAGACTCACAAATTTTGCCGCTACACGTCTTGCTGGCTAGGTTTTGGGTGAAGTTATTTGGTAATTCTATAGCAGTGACGAGAAGTTTTTCGGCATTTATTAGTTTGTTAACTTTTCCTTGTATTTATTGGTTATGTAAAGAATTATTTAGGTCTTCGCTAACAGGATGGATAGCGATGGCATTGGTAGCCGTTTCACCTGCTCATGTCATATATGCACAAGAAGCACGAGCTTATAGTTTATGGATAATAGCTATCTTAATATCCAGTGCAGCACTGCTGCGAGCTATGCGGTTGAAAACGAAAGCTAGTTGGTGCATTTATACAGCAACATTATCACTAGGATTTTATAGCCATATATTTTTTGGCTTTATTGCTTTTGCACAGGCAATTTACGTAGCTATAATTGAACGCTTTCGATTGAGTAAAACCTCAATTTCTTACTTGCTTGCATCGCTTGTAGGGTTTATGACTTTTGTACCTTGGATTTGGATTATTGCGACTACTCCTCACTCAGGTGCAGTATCTTGGGCAAATGCAAAACAAAGCTTATTTGATTCAGCTATAAGATGGGCTGGAATTATTAGTCGTGTGTTTCTTGATTTAGGTATTAGCCCTAGTGATTCCAAGGAACTTAAATTTGCCTTAATTCCTTTTATTGGAATTATTTTAACTCTAATCATTTATTCAATTTATGTTCTTTGTCGAAGAAGCCCTAAAAGAGTATGGTTATTTATTTTAACATTAATTGGGTCTGTGGGGCTTCCCCTGGTAATCTTGGATTTTGTGTTTCAAAAGCGATACGGTACTAGTCGATATACACTTCCCTCCATTTTAGGCATACAGTTAGCTGTTGCTTACTTATTAGCAAATAAAATCAGGTTTAATAATACTAAAATTTTCCAAAAAAAGCTTTGGTCTGTTGCAAGCGTGTTGATAATCATCAGTGGGATCGTATCTTGCGGAATCAGTTCTCAATCTCAGATATGGTGGAACAAATTTCCTGAAAAATACGAACAATATCCCAAAATAGCGAACATAGTTTCTCAATATGATAAAGCACTTTTAATTAGCGACGGCAGAATAGTTCCAGAAATACAAATACTCGCTCACTTACTTGTTCCAAAGGTGCAAATTCAAATTGTTAGTTCAAATAAATTACCAGAAATTCCTAGTGGTTTTACTGATATCTTTTTGTTCCAGCCTTCTGATTCTTTAAAAGCTGGAATTGAGAAAATTTATAACTTAAAGTTACAGCAGATAGACAAATTTCTCTGGAAAGTCATTAAATCTACAGCCATCCCAGATACGTCGCGAACAAAAATTATGATAACGAACCGCAAAGTAGAGGCAGCGACGGGTACGTAGGGGGTCTCCACGCCAGTTGCTTCTCCTGTCGGAGACGCTGCGCGAACAAGTCGGCAGAGCCGCCCAACGCACTGGCTCCCCATGAGCGACTGCCGTCGCTAACTACACAAAGAAAGATAACAAAGATAGTGTTCGCAAACAATTTAGTATCGCTATAGTTAATAAAGTGATAAAAACTGGCTTTTACTTTGTGCCGACGCTCGCGGACATGGCGAATCGCTGCTCTATCCTGCCTCCTGCGTTCTACTTAAAACTAAAATTCAGTTTTAAAGTGAAACGGTACTACCGCAGGTATCTGAACTTTTCAAGAAGTATTGAAGATATGAGCTATCGAACTCACATTAAAAATTAATATCAATTAGCTCAGAATTAGGAAAATTAGAGCAAAAATATACTTGAATTAATCCATGATTTAAGTATATATCTCTATTGTTGCGGCTTATGTCATCGCCCCTCGAACAGAAATATATATCGCTAAAATCCCACGTTTAACGTGATTTTAAACATCAAGAATTAACCTTACCCTGAATCTGCCCTAAATTAGACAAGATTTCAACCGCGATCGCGTTATCCAATTTTTCTACATCTTCCAGCAAAGGCTTGACTTTTTCGTTCTCAATCGATCGCAAGTCTAATTGGAGGTTCCGCGCAGAGTGCAGCGCCTTGATTAAAAAAGGAATTTCGCTGCCATCTAAAAAGCAATATTTTTCTGTGAGAATTCTTAGGCGATCGTCGCTTAGCAATCTATCCATAGATTTAGCAGTAATTATACTGATAAATTTAACGCAAACCTTTGTGCTACAGGAAATATACGTATTTTAATATCAATTGGCGTAAAGTACTTAAATTAGGAATAACCCAGTTTTGTACAATCTGTGGTATTGCTCAGGCAGTTTACGCTCTAGATTAAGTACCATGATTGAGCGTCGATACCCTTAAAGTTGTTTTGAAACCAGAATTAATTCAAGCCGCAACGCCTTTAATACTGGGGCTAGTTGGCGGCATTATTGGCATTTTTGTTATGGTGTCTCCAAGACTTAGCGATGCCAAGGCGGCCGCTGGATTTGGCTTGGCTGGTACGGCTATAGCTGGAGCTAGTGGGCTTGCCCAATCAACCAGAAAATCTGAAGATTAGTCAAAATAATTCGTAGCACATTACGAATTATTGTATGAATTACCAATTATTGATTTATTTGGACGATGCTTGTCCCCCAATTACTTACGATTTAAATCGTGCCAATTACGTTCTTGGCAAGCACTCTGATTGCGACATATTTATATTAGAAAAATTCGTTTCCCGCCATCACTGCACGCTGGTGCTGATGCCGCCAGATAAAAAAACTTCCGTACCTTACTATTTATTAGTTGACGGGTTGTTGATGGTACAAGAAAGCAAAAGTACAAATGGTACCTGGGTAAACGGAAATAGGATCAAAGCCGCTAAACTCAACCACCAAGACATAATTACTTTTGGCCCGCATCAATATCCTAAAGCTGTATTTATAAGCGAAATTACAGAAATTAAAGAAGATGGGACTAATTCTTACTATACTGAATCGGAATAAATTTTTATTAATATTAATTGTTGGGTTTGTAGTAGTTTTTATATTTCGCGTTCTTCCTTCATTCAAGAGCAGTGATATGGGCAACTACGTGGCGATCGCTGCCCTTGCGCTTACTGTTTGGCAAGTTCAAGATACGAGGGAATCGAAAATTGAAGGGGCGATCGCGAGCGTAGGGAAAGATTTAGAAGAGGCGATCGCTAAAGTGGAAGCAGATAGCGATCGGCGTGACTCTCTCCACGACCAGCAGCTAAGCCAGATTCAACAACAATTGAGTTCCATGCAGCGCGAGGTGGAATTCCACAGAGTCGATATAGGGCGGCTGCAAGACCATATTTTTGAGAATAAAGACAAGCTAGCGGAGCATGGTGCAACGCTAGCTGTATTGAGTAAGCAGGGTGAAATTATACTGGCTGTTGATAATATGCGCTCTGAATTTAAGAAGCTGGAGGAACAAATCAAGCAGTTGACATTAGAATAGTCGTTGCTGTAAATCTTCCTGACTCGTGATATCTCCAAACACTTCTAGAGAATTTACATCAATGCCTACTTTGGTTAAATTTTCTGTCCAAAGTTGTCTGATTTCTTCTGGGCAATGCAGCATTGCATCGCTCCAAGTGACATCGCGTCCGTATTGATTTTTAAATAAAAACCGATAGTAAAAACTAGTAGCATCGTGGGGTTGGTCAACGTCATGCTCTACTGCACAAATTGGCATTTATTATTGCTTGGCGGTAAAACCATCCAGCTAGTCATAAGCTTCTCGGCATTTTATTTTCTAATTTGTTGAATACAAAAGTTGGTATCCTAAGCGCAACCGCTTAGTAAATTCTTCAGTATTTTGATTACCCCAAATTGGATTTTGCTTGTCTTTTATCCAGTTTTTAAGATTGTGGCAAACCTCAGTGTGACATCTTTCGCAGACTGGAAACCAGTTGTCTCCCAAATTGTTGCCACCGTACTTGGCATGGTGCAGCTCATCAAATTTTTGTTTTAGGCAGCAACAGCACAGCGAGCCATATTTTTCTAATTTTGAGTGTGCGATCGCACACTCTTTACTATAGTTGTTACCATACCGCACTGAGTAATCTAATTGCGGTTTAGTAGATGTTCGTGAATGAGTTCTACCTGTTTGCCGCTTGGTGGCTGCCCCATGAGTTCTTGCCATTTTACCTTGATTTCATCAGGTGTTGGTGTTCTGCCTAATTTCTGCGCCCACGACTCAATATTTTCATACCAGTCTTTTTCTAGGGGAATTTCTTGTGCTAAAGGAATGGTCAAAGGAAGTTGGTTAATCGGCAATAGTCCTACGGGTTTGTTGCCTTTTTTCTTGAATTGTTTATAGGTGTAGTGGGTTGGATGAATCGCCAAGGATTCTGGCACTGCACCAGTAACAACGCAGCTGTAGGCTAGTTCTTCGACATGCTTGCGCCGAGGATCGTCTTTTTTCCATTGTTTAGCTAGTTGCCTAGCGGAAGCATTGAGGGCAATTAGCATATAGTTATTTCGCATTTGTGCTGATATCCCCAGGTCTTCCACGTTAGAGGATTGGTTGAGAGCGATGAGGGCAATTTTGTATTTTCTAGCTTCGCTGCCTAGTCGTTTGATAGCGATCGCCATATTCTCTTTATCCTCAAAGTTTTCCAGACACGCATTAATTTCGTCTGCAAAAACTATGATTTGTGGCTCCAAGTCCAAGCTTGACTTATCAAGGCTGCGACGATAATCAAGCAGTTCCAACAGCAATCCCAACTGTTGTTCAATCAAGCCAAATTCAGAAATAGTATGAATTTCTAGCTCTTGCCATAACACATTGACGTTGGCATGAGGATCGAGCGCTAATACCTGGGCCGGTTCATCTTTAGTTAACCATCCAGCCACCCAAACCGCCACTGAAGTTTTACCACTGCCGGAATTACCAGCAATAATTATGCCAACTGCATCGTCAGCTAAATCTCGCCAATCGTAAAATTCCAGATCGCCAATTTTCCCAGGACATAACGCTTCGTAATCTATCTCTTGGGCTAGCTCTACAGTGGGTTCCTTGATGGTGGATAAATGTCTATTCGCTTCAGACTGATATTTTGCTGTATCGGCTGCGAGTTTAGCTATTTCGGCTTTAAGTTTGGCGATTTGCGCTTGCCTTTGCAGTTCGATTACTTCGTTGTGTTTCATAGCTTGCTCCCGTTCAAATTCAAGTTCGTTTTCGGTTTTATCCAAGGCGCGTGCAACTTGGTCGTTGTGAGTAATTCTGTCTTTGATGTATTCAGTTTCAACAGCGATTTTGTGTGTGGTGATTTGACGCTGCTGTTCGTTAACTAGGATCTCTTGGTTTAAATCAGTTTTTAGTTGTTCAAAATACGCTGCAAATTCCCTTTTGTATCGCTGCAAACGCTTCGACGTTAATAGAGTGCTGAGTGACAACAAAATCAAGCTACCCAAAGACCAATTTTTTGCCTGCGGATTAGTAGCCGGAATCGTCCGCAGTCGAGTTGCTTTTTCGGAAAGGACAAAAGTTCCTTTGGGTTGAAAACGAGGATTAGCTGCTACGTAGTCCTCTTGTCTCCAGTATCCTTCAGGAACTATATATTGCTTATCTTGAGTGCAATATTGAGCATCAGAACTATTTATTACCTTGGGTTTAAAACAAAATTCAATGACATTGTATTTAGTCCCAGACAAGGAATAGACTGACAATCCTAAACCAGTTGTGGACAATGCGATCGCCAGCCCTAAACTGAATTGATTTTGTTGTTTAAACAACCTCAACCAATCCATTAATATCTCCTAAAAAGTCTGCTAAATATAATTGGCAAAAGGGTTAGTGCTAGTGAAGTTCCTATCACGAGTTGTAATTGAAAATTAATAGTCAAGCCATCAGTAGGCTGTACTTTAATTTCGTAGGATTTTACTTCAACCTCAAAAGCCTGGATTGATTCATTTGCATACTGCATAATAAGTCTATATTCCTTAGTGGCATTCCATGAAATACCAGCAGAAGCGATCAACTTAGTGCAGCCAAATACCATTCGTGAAATATCCCTTACTTTGCACTCGCTACTTAAATCAATGCCGGCTTCACCAATATCAATCATGGCGGGAATAGACCCTAGCGCAAACCCTAGCAATCCCGCGCTCATCGCCCCTAAGCCAAAATCAATAGTTAGGAAACACAGAGAAATATTGGCGGAGTTGGCAGTTAGTGTAAGTAGAAAATTTCGGATTATCGTAAAGGTCGAACAAGCTGATAAATAATCTTGTTCTAAGCGATTCAAATAATCTTGATATTCACGAGGTAATTGACTAGCTGGTTGTTCTTCTTGCTGGTCTAATTGAGTGATTTCGTTGATATCGGGTAACATGGTTTTTACGATAAGAAGTTGCCCACTAGCTGTAGTGGGCTTTATTTTGATTGTTTTTCTTTTAGATACCTAAGACATTACGGAACCGCTGTATCACCCCTACAGGGCTTCTGGCTTCTGCTACGTAATCACGTTTGTGGATCAGCGATAGGTTAGACTGTTGGCCGTTTTCTAATAGGTGCTGGGTGGTCTTTAGTTCATAAGCCCGATCCTCTTGAATTTGTTTCAATTCAATACGCGATCGCTGTTCGAGTAAACGAACCTTACTTTCGACATCTTGGATAATCATGTCGGCGAGAAACTTGGCCCTACCATAATCAATCGCCCATTTATGCCGCTCGTTTTCAATTTCCATCTGGGCTTTAGACTGCTCGGACAACTCTTGCATATCGTCCCAATATTTAACATTAGCAAAACTGGCTTGACGCTTTGCTTTTTGAATCTCCACTTCAGCTTTGCTACCATCTGTTACAAATTCCCCCAAGAATTTGTTCCATTCTTGTTCGTTGTTAATCTTGGTCTTGATAGTTTGGATAATGGCAGGCATCAAGGTTGCGGCCATTTTGCCTTCTTGGTGCATTGAACCAAGTTTTTGCAGTACGGTATGGTCGCCTGTCAGTGCCCTTTGCAATTCCGCCACAGTTACACCAGCTACTCGCTGTGCAGCTTTACTCGCTCTGGTTCTGGTATTGATACGGGTTTTGATGTGTTTCATAGAAGATAGAGTGGATGGCAAACAACATAATTGGGAGCATGAAAACCAACAGCAGTAGATTGAATTGGTGCTGTTCCCGATACTCAGCTATTTGACTAGCCAGGGATTTTGAAGAGGTCGAGAATCTCTGCCTCTGCGGTACGAAATTTTTCTATGGCTTGGTTTACTTCCCCAGAAAACTCGTTCACTCTCTTATTGAAATGTTGATTATTTTGTTTTAGACGCCTTACAAAATGCTGTTCTACTTCGTCCATCATTTCGTCAGTAGACAATGCATCTTGCTCGAATTTGTGGTTAGTCCAAGCAATGATAGCTGCACAGATTTTCTTTCTAAGCGTTGCGCGATCGCGCAACGCCCAATCCATTTCTTGGCTGAGTCGCTTTACCTGTTCGACAGATAAATCGACCTTTAACTCAGAGGCTACTTCTTGGATTAAACTCTCTTTTTGGTTGTGGGTTAATTCGCTTGCATCTGTCTGAACTAATTCTGACGATCCAGACATTTTTTCAACGATTGCTGACATCTGTTCTTCTGTAAGCTCGTCGTCATGGTAGTCAATGAGGATGTTGTTTCTGAGTTGTTCCAGGGTGAATTTCTTGCCTCTGGTTTTTAAACGAGATTGAATTACTTTGACTTGGTTTTGGTTCATGGATTTCCTTTTTCAATAATTTTGCATCCCATAACTTCGCCAATATCAGGAATGGGACACAGCCAGTATTTTGTTTTACACTCCCCACACTGCCAGTTTTCAGCCGCTCCCCCACTAGCGATGTGATAAAGTTCTCCCTCTGCCCCGCATTCAGGGCAGATATTTTGAAGGACAAGCGATCGCCACATTTCTACCTCATTACTCACCTCCTCTTTTTGTTGCTTGAGAGTGGGTTTAAGCCATTCCAAAAATCGAAATATTTTCATGGCTTCCTACGCAAATAATTTGTACAAAACTTCCCCAAGTTCGGACACTAAATAAGTCCCACCGTTTCTGTAACTAATTCCTACACTTTTAAAAGCACGGTAAAATTTATGTTTGGAAATAGAAGGATATTTTTTATAGATGTAATCCTTCAGCAACGCACCCTTAATCTCACCTTTCAAATCTGTAGCGGACTCTACGATTAGGTGCAATACATGAGATGCGATCGCTTTTCTGGGAGCAACTTTTTTGCACTTAGCTACAAAGCGTAAATTGTCAGCAGTTATTGGTAGTTTTGCAGCTAATAACTGATTTTTTAATTCCTGCCATTGGTGGGCCCGGATAGGCTTGCCCAGACAGGTTTCATAAACTATTCTTGTTGTCTCCTTTTTTTGAGGCATACCTTTTTACACCTTTTTCAAAACGCCGTTGCATTCAACATTTAGTGCAACTTCTTGTGCCGTAGGCAACGTGCAAGATTGGTGGGGAATGAGTTGACATTTAATGCAATTTTTGTTGCAGTGCGCTGTTAAATGCACGTTTTAGTGACCGTTTAGTGCAACTGCCTTAACGAGAGAATCAATAGTGCAGACATTTTACACGCCGTGCAGACAGATAGTGCAATGATAGATTTGGAGCAAATAATGCAACGCTAGTTACTGGTAAAGTGTGAGCAATTTTTAGGTAAATCGGGATTAACTGCACAAGATAAATAATTGTTAGCAGAGTAATAAATACACCCGATGCAGTGCTGTTTTGTTTCTAATTCAGCAATCATTTGCTCTACTTTTACTTCTGCTACCTTATCTGACACTGCTTGATAAATTGCTGCTATGCTGATTGTGCATAAACCAACAATTCCAGCATTACCTCCGTAAACCACCATCTTTTCAATAGTTAATTCATGAGGTTTTAGAGCATCAGCCAGCCGAGTAACTATTTTGCCGGATAACCCTAGTATTAAAACCCCAGCACCTAAACCAGTTACGGTTAATCCCAATGATCCGAGTGAGATGGGAATAAAGTTATTTAACTTTTCACGCATACTTTTTGCGCTTCACACGCTTACGTTTTGAAGGTACACAAAACCAAATAATTGCCCAAACTATCAATAGCGATCACAACAGAAAATTAATCCAAGGACGTAGCGGTGTCTTCCAAAATATCCACCAGTGAATAATCCAGTGGGCCACCTTGGATAACGGAACTGTATCCCGAAATGGCATTTCGCTTTGGAAGTTACGGTACGTCATGTGATGTATGTTTCGACTTTTCAACCACGGAAACACGATGCAGTGCTGTTTTGTCAGGGCATGACATTTTTTGCATTTCTCTCGCCATTCATCCGAATTGATGTAGGCATAATATTGAGGGGAACGACTCATGCTTTCGCTACCTCGGCTAGGCTTTCTACCAATACCTTGGATGCGGCAAGTATTTTGTCGGGTTCTTGGGAGCTAACAGCGGCATTGAGCAGAATGCTATTTGCTTCTTGAATAGCATCAATGAGTTTGTTAGCGATCGCTTTTTGGGATTCGATTGTAGCGATGAGTTCGTCTTTGCTACGAGTAGGTGTGGTGCTAAATTGAGCTTCCAATTTCTGAATGTTGTCCATAGTTGAATAAATTAAGTTGCCCTTCTCTTTCGCGTTTGAGCATTTTTTTGTGTGGCATCGCTTTTAAATCCATTCGGCAGTGGCACACTGAACACAAAGCCTTCAAATTGGAGCGATCGCGTTGCATTGGCATTTAACCATCCTGTTTTGTTCTTTTGTGTAGATTGGCGAATGCAGGTGATTCGTGTTCTCTTTCCAAAATTTGCCTAAGCAGTGTAGCCATTGGGATTTTCTTCCACTCAGCCACAGCTTGAAATTCTTCGTACGCCTTCTCCGAGAGGGTGATGGATACCTGAAATCTGTCTTTGTCTTTGTCTGCCATTAGGTCTAAGCCATGCGATTCCATCACATTATCCATGCATTTGCATCTCCATGCACTCATAGTTTAGAAATTTTTTCTAGAACAAAGCATAGCACATCCAATGCAATTAACATGCAATTGCATTGGATAAGAATGAATGGACATGGTAAACTACGGTTATTTATACAGCACAACCAAGTGAAACCAAAATTTCAAGTAGGCGATCGCGTCCTACACAAACGCACTGGCAAAATCTACACGATATCAGACCGCGTGCATAACAAACCTGTTGCAACTCACGCAATCAAAGTTCACGCAGACGGCACAACCAGCACAAGCCCCACGACTATTGCTGAACATTGGACTTACAAACTGGATAATGGGAAATCGTGGCAATATGCTGAAAACCTGTTAGAATACTCTGATTAAGAAGTGTTAAGACCCACGGGTCTTTCATACATAACTTGTCTTAGTTTGGGCGCGGATATGTTAAGGCTGATTTCGCAATTAAATATTTTCTGGCTGCCATCCCTCGCCCACCAGCTTGGCTTCTCCGTCTGTCAGGGCATCTCTCGATGTTATTCCCTGCCCTCAGCCCCACCGCTTTATCTATTTTTAATCAGTATAGTTTAGCACTGGAGTATTACCCCATGAATACCCGAACAATAAACCAAGCACAGGCCAGCAGGTTGTGGGCGTAGGCGTAGCCCGCCGTAGGCATCGCTCATTCCCACGGATTAAAACCACCTGAGGTGAGAGTCCTATTTTCAGAATTCGGTATAACTTCAACAACGCTGATTGTGACTTTACCGATAAGTTCGCCGGAATGGCAAGTTTATAGTTCAACTTCCCGAATTGAGGTCGGGAAGTTATGTTTAACTTCGGGCTATCAAAGCCCGAAGTTGTCCAGAGGATAGTGACTATCCCTTGGCAAGCTTTTGATTCCAAAAACTACTCACGGCAAGATTATCGGTCAAAAGGGAGTTTTTAAGTAATAAATGACTTACGAATTAATCAATGTTTTGATAGCGATCGCGGCAATGTTATGGTTCCGGTCACGGCAAGAATATCGGTAAAGTCATACTGATTCCGGTAGACAAGTATGAAGAGATAAATATTGATGACTACATAGATGAAGATGGGGAAGGACAAGAAATTCTTTACTGTGATGGAGAATCAGATTTAATTGAGATTGATGGTAAAACTTATCGGTTTTCTTGGGAAAGCGTAGAAGAATTTGGAATTGAACAAGAGTAACCGCGCTCAAGCAAACATGAAAGTAAAAATGTACCCAAGAACGTATGGATGTCATTGGTTAATCAAATTCAAATTCTCCCTTAAAAGATTAAATCGTTGGCACAGCTTAACTTATGGAACGCGATGTCTTAGAATAGCGATTCTTGGATATAGTAAAATTTCCAATTCGTATATGGTAAAACGATTTGCTCCATGCGGAGTTGGAACTCATGGAGATTATTACGTAAGTTACGTATCTATTCGTAGCCGTCGCGGTTGTTGTATGCCAGCCAAAGTTATTGTCAAGCGCGATGGAAGATGGTTTGGTGAATGATGTTTAATTTTGAAGCATCTAAAGTAACCGTGCCTAATTCTCGTAATAATCGCAATCTTCGCACGGGCCGCTGGGATTAATAGCACACCGCAGTTTGGGCGATTGCGCGTTGAATTTGCAGGAAGAATCGCCTATGGGTATGCAGTAAATTAGCTCTCGAATTTCGTAACAAATAACATCAGCTATTGATTCGGTGCGAGAATCACACAAAGTTATTTCATAAATCATATATTGAAAATCAAGTATCTGGTTTGCAACCTGCCAATAGAAATTAAAACACCAAAGCTTATCTGATATTTTTGCGACAAACACTTTTTTCAATTCAAATGATTGGGCGATTATAGTGATGATTTTCTCAATCTTTAACGCTATATTTTTCATCGCCTTACTTAAATAATCTATTTACAAAATTATCAAAATCTTGATGGCGAATCATCCAGCGTTGTCCTAATTTTTTTCCTGGTAGATTGCCATACCTCAAGTGATGTTTTAAGAAATTTACAGATAACCCAGAAATAGCCGCTGCTTCTCTAATAGTCAGCAATTTTTTGGTTTGAATTATTGCCAATTGGTAATAAGAAGAAACGTGCAGTACAGCTTGGGCTAAAACCTCAATACTTTTAAGGGCGCTGGCTTCTTGAGTTACTATTGCTTTTAATTGACTTGCAGCGATCGCAGGATTATAAGTAGGCGATCGCTCTTGTTTAACCCTCTCCAATTCTTGAACCGGGAAAAACGGTTGTCTGCCGTGTTCTGTGTTCTCATACCTGACAGCAACCTTGTGCTTTTTCACGTACCTTTCTAGGGTGCGTTCTGAGACTTTGAGATAGGCTTGAGCCTCAGCCTTATTTAATTCCGTCAACTACCGACACCTCCGACAAACACTTGTCGGTAGTATATCAATATCCTTCACCTCCATACTGCTGTCCTTGCTCTTGTTGTGCCAATAGCTTGGCTAATTGCTGTTGGTCAAACTGCTCTTTAGTAAACGGCGACAATCCCAAATCTTCACGCAACCTGTTATTTGCTTCCAAGTCGTTCGCGTCAATTGTCCCGGATGACATTGCAACAGTTAAATTACTAACCCTAGTTGCTGCCAATGACGGATCTAAGAATTTATCAGATTTGAATTCGCCCAAGTTATCCTCAAATCGCGGGCCAAAGTTAGCCATTAAAAGCGGCCGCACAATTTTTTCTAATAGTTCATCACGCAGGTCATTAACAATATCTTCAATTTGGGTATCAAGTATTAGCCGATGCCCCGCATTAATGCCACTGTTACCAATCCCTGATGCCGTATCGTTGAAAATAGTACTTGGCACGCCATAGGCATAAAAAATCATTTTTTCATAGTGAGTCAAGGAAATATTAAAAAATCCTTCTCCACCGTTGCCAGGATAATTAATTACGTCATTTTCCTTATCGGTGCCAAATACCGATCCATTTTCAATATTTTTGGCAGACTGCACGGCTGCGTATAGTGCTGGTTGAGTCTTCACTGCTCCGTCATCATTCATCAGTTGTTTACCATTTGGCCCCAAAATCGCCACTGTTTTTTCAGATGGCGCCTTGATGACTGTAAACCCAGTCGCTTGCCGTTGTCCCGCTTGCGTCCATTGCTTGTAGAAAATCTGCCTGCTTTTATAAAAAGGCAAGGCACAAGCGGCGGCCGGATCGCCGCGCGGATCTTCTGGTTCATCAAGTGAAGGCGAGTAAACATGAAGCAGCTTGGCGTAGGGTATAGCTTTGGGAGAGTCAAATATTGGTCTATAAATAATCCGGTCTACCCTGCCTTTTACTCCAGCAAACGAATACCGCAGTGGGTTTAACACTGGAATTGACTTTAACCGCCATTCAGAACCAAGCTGAGTTTTGCGGTTATACCACCTAATTTCACCACAGGAAGTCCCCAAGCTGTAGGCTTGTTTAATCATTTTCCTCACCACACCCGTGAGACTCCCGCGCATACTATCAAAGTTTCCCCGCATCCATTCTTGAATTGTTTTTGGCCCTGCTGCGGTGGGGTAAGGTGTAGGATCGTTGTGAAAATAAGAACCTAGCGCGGCCGCGGCTCTCATTGTTTTAAGATTTATTGCGGCGCGATTCACCGCACAAATCCTAACCATTTTAATTAAATCTTCTAGGGTGTAAGTCTCCCCCGTTTCTGGCAGTTCTCTGACAAAATTAGTATCGAGTTCATCAAGCCACGGTGCTAATTCTGTAGCATACAAAGGAATTAATTTGCTTGAATTTTCAACAATAGACATATGTATGATTCTGTCTTTGGTTCTTTTACTCAATTCCCCAACGATAAATTGATTTTAGGGGAAAAGAAAGTTTTATCTGATTTAGATAATTTAGAGACTAAAGGCGCTTCATTAATAGCAAAAATTCCACTGGATGCTGCCAAGAAATTTAGAGAAGATCCAAACGAAGCCAAACAATATATCTTGCAACAGCTTAAGCGATCGCTTTATTCTATCTGGTTAGCCGGCTGGAACGTGGGCGGGAATCATGCCGAAGCGGAAATAAAGAAGCAGAGCAAAAGGGTAAATTTCTCCCAGTACTCCAATGTAATTCAATTTGATGATGGAACCCAACGTAAAGGCGTAGAGATTCGCTCAATTCGCAACATTCCCGCCGAAAATGCAATTAGGGGACGAATTAACCAGCTAGCTCAAGATGTAACTAATTCAGAGTATAAACGGATTCAACAAGACTTACTTGCAGCAGTAACCCCACAACCCGACACCAAACAACCAATATCTAGAAGCGAACTACTCAAACGCATTGAGGAAACGCTAGGTACTAAATCTGGCAGGTATGCAAAACGCGCCGAAACTATTGCTCGTACTGAGCTAACCTTTGCTTACAATGCCGGACGGCTAGAGACTTACAGAGAATCTAGATTAGTGTCTGCTGTTTGCTTTTATACAATAATTGACGAAAGACGATGTAGTGTTTGCGCTTCTCGTCACGGGCTAGTAATACCTCTTAATGACTGGCAAGCGATCGCACAAAATACCCCAA
Source organism: Nostoc sp. ChiSLP01 (assembly GCA_034531195.2). Taxonomy (GTDB): domain Bacteria; phylum Cyanobacteriota; class Cyanobacteriia; order Cyanobacteriales; family Nostocaceae; genus Nostoc. The sequence goes on along the minus strand of JAVRBO020000039.1, from coordinate 180,828 downwards.
GTTTGCACCCCCGTTGCCGCTGCGTGTTAAGCCCAGTACTCAAGCAAGCACCAGAATTAAAAGACCGCGATCGCAGTGTGCAAAACCGCGAACTAGTCCCGCGCCCAGTTTTGTGGGCGGCGGCTGGCATCTTAGCTGCTGTACTATTAGGTGGGAAAACCAAGGGCGTCACCAAAGCGATAGGACAAACAGTAGAAACGGTTGGTGGTATAACTTTAGCTGAGGCTATTCAACAAATCCGCTCTGACATAGGCGAGAAGTCCCCGATAGTTGAACCAACCACGGAAGGGCGAGAGGTTCAAGAAGTTGCTACACAATCAACAGTTGACAGTCAACAGTCAACAGTCCCTCAAGTTAAATTGGGTCAAGTTGACCTCAATACCGCGACTCGTGAGGAATTGCAAAAGTTACTGCCAGGACGCAACCTCACCGTTCGCCAAGTAAACGCAATTCTCAAGCGCCGCGAACAGTCAGCAATAACCAAAATTGATGACCTAAAAAATGTCCCTGAGATTGGGAAGAAAACTTTTGAACGCCTCAAACAGTTGTCGGAGGGATATCAAATAATCCCATTGCTTGACCCTCGGAGTATCCGCACCCCTACACAGTTATGGGCCGCTAACTTAGGTTTAACCAAGTCTCAAGCCGAAACTATTTTCAATGAACTGCAAAAAGGCTCATTCAAAGATATTGAGGATTTGAAAGCTCGACTCAAGGGCAAGGGCATAGGCGACAAAACCATTGAAAATATGCAGCAGCGTGCTGTAGTGATTCAACGACAGTTAGCACCCGCTAAGGAAACTGTGCCTGTTAGGGAGGTAGGGGGGCAGGGGGGTAGGGGGGCAGAGGAGAGCATTGACACTAGTTCAACTCCAACTCCGAGAACTCCTGCACCCTACTCAACACCTGGATTACCACCAGAGCGAATTACACCACCCCAAAAACCTGCATTTACTGTTGACCCGTTAAAGCAAGAGTATAAAGCGATCGCTAACAACCTCGACGACTTTAATCGATCGTCTCAAGGTATCGCAAACCAGCAATTGAATAGTAAAGAATTATTTGGCAAATCCCTCAAACAGCAAGTAAGCGACACCCAAAGCACTGTTGACGGGTTCCGTAGTTTTAATCACCAGGTTTCTACCGTAGAAGACCAGTTAGCCGAATGGGACAGACGGTTGGGCAGTGTTGAAGATAACTTTGCAAACCTACTTGACCCCACCAAGCCAAATTATTTTGAACAAGCACCCCAAGCTCTAGCTCAAATCCGCGCTCAACTCCAAAAAGCAACCAAAACTATTGATGGAGCGGTTGAAAATAACAATAAGTACGCCGCCAAAATTAAGGAGAAAGTTGATGCGATTGAACAACGAGTAAATAAGCTCAATACTCAACGCGCCGTCGTCACTTCACAGAAAACTGCCAACAATCTCCGCGCCAATTTAGAAGAATTTAATACCAAAATCCAAAATCTAGAGTCCCAAGTATCTCAACTTCCCCCTGGTAAAGAGCGATCGCAAGCTTGGTTAGAACTGCAACGCCTCAAGCGGCAACAGTCTGACGCTTTTGACCAAATCAAAACTGTGTCTGACCAACTAGACGATTACGTTAACCCAGTGGTTGACACAGCCAGAGGCACGCTCAACACAATTGATGATACCAACAGCGCGATCGCCTCTACTGCCGAAAAGTTAAAACAATTACAACAACGACTAGAACAGTTACCAGTTACCAAAAACCAACTCGATCCAGACCTTAAAACCCAATACGACACTGTAAAAGACCTCCGCACCGTACAACGTCGGATGCAAGGCAGCGTCCGCCAATATCGCCGTGCTGAAGAAGCCGCTACGCGTAACCTCAATAACCGCGCCACCAACCAAGAAAACTTTTATAACCGCTACGATGACCAATATCAACGCTTTGAAAGCAGTGTCACTCCAGTCATTGAGCGCCGACTCGCTCAAATTCAAGCCGATATGCAAGAACTCGAAGCAATGCCCCAAGGTATGGTCGCTTGGCTACTCGGTTTCAACGGTTGGGATACCAGCAACATCCCTCGTGAGCTATCCCTAGTTCTCCCTAGCGCTCCCACCTCTTCCAAAGCCTTAGCCCAAATCCGCAAAATGTCATCTGACCTTTGGCAGAAAACCAAACAGATTGAAGCCAATATCGAAGTTGTCAAACGCAATACCGAGTTTAAGTTTGTCACCAGCGATCGCAAACTCCAAAGCTTTGACCAGCTGCTCAAAAATGCTGAAGATAACCTAACCTACTGGCAACAACAGCGTAACGCCGCACTCAACCCCAGCAATATTGGCTCAACTAATAACCGCCTAACCGAACTATGGCGAGAAATTCAAAAAGCTGCGGATAAAAAAGATAATGCCAAGCTTACTGAACTTTACCGCCAAATCTCCCCTGATGATGCCTACGGATATGCCAGAAAAACTTTGCTCGATATGGAGGAATGGAGTAAACGCTATCAAGATGTAATTGCTGCTACTGCCAAACCAGGCACAATTACCACCCAACCCATCACAAAACTTTACGACCAGTACCAGCAAGCTAACGAATTATTTTTACAGCAATTGGGTAACTCCCGCGTGAGGCAATCTCAAACCATTGAGCAAGCCTACCAGGATGCTAAGGATATCTACGAGCGCCTGCGCTACGATGCCAACCGCGTCCCTACATTTGATATCAACGGTAAGGCTACCAGTGCCTCGGAATTACTCAACCAATTGCAAGCAACCCAAGAGCGACTCAAAGGACTTGTTAACAGCAAACAATTTACAAATCCAGCATTAAGTACTAATCCCAAAGTAGTTAAAGCACAACAACAGCTAGATACTTTAGACTCTACCTCTCGCACAGCTTTCAAAGAAATCAACGACTTAACCCAAGAAATTGACGCGCTCAAGCAACAAGGTAAAGGCACTGCAAAGATTGAGAAATTGTTAACTCAAAAACGCCAATCATTTGAAGAAACAAGACAGCAGATGAAAGCGTTGGGTGAGGATATTAAGGATTTAAAACTAGGTGATGAAACCTACCAAAAAATCCAACAATTTAAAGCTAGCGTTGAAGAGTTAAGAGGTGCGATCGCGTCAAGTCAGTCTCAGCTTGCTGCTGTTAATCAGCAATTGTCTAAACTACAAGAGCAGCAACAAATATTAGGTGGGGGATTGTCGCAACGCGCTAGAAATCTATCTGATGAGATTGATAGATTGCGAGCTACAAGGATAGGTTTGGTGAAGCAGATTGGTGATAATTATAAGCAAGTGCAGAGTTTACAGGGTGAGATGCAATTGCTCAGGAATCCTAGTTAATTTATATAGCGTTCTACTTCTTCTCTCCATGCTGCAACCTCAAAACTATCTATTTTAAGATTAATACCTCTTGCTTTATCCTCAAAAGTAAACATTAATCTTGGCTTAAAACTAACTAGTATTTGCTCATCAACCATTAACTCTGTTGGATGCTGAAAATTTTCAATTTCTAATAATGCTCTACAAAGATTGCCAAGAAAAGCTTGAGACTCTTCTTTATGGTTGTCTGCCCTAAATTCAAGAATATAGCCTCTAATGTGTAAGATTGTGAATGGTGACTGCATTTTATCAACAATGATTATAACTACAACCTGAGGCGCGATCGCTTTAACGATCGCGCCCAATTCGAGCAGTAAAATCTCTACTCTCCTGCATTAATGCTTCAATAATATCAGCCCCTTCATCTTCGCTGATATCCTCATTACTTATTTGAGCCATGAATGCTAGAACTGATGCGACCCCAGCATAAAAAGCTCGTCTGGTTTCCTGCAATTGAATTGCCGAACAACCTTTTGGTAAAACTTGCGTTTCATAAGATTGCCATTGACTGGATATAGTCAGTTTATTTTTTTTGCGTTTCATTATTTAAACTCTTCAAACGAAAGTCCATACAGCTGACAAAGCTGCAATAATTCCGAAGCGTAAAAACGGCGATCGCTTAAAAACTTTTTAAATCAACTTTTACATATTGTAATTCATCCGCCCCTTCAACCTTTAACCCAACATACGCGGGCACTTCTTCCCCGGAAATAGATTTAGTTTTGATGATTTCTTTAATTTCACCCTTGAGCATTTCAATAGTCTGTCCGCCCCCAAGTGTGGACTTGGAAAGCATAGCGTATTGTCTTTGGGTTTCTAAGGCGTTAATTTCTACTTGATGCTTAAATTCTAGACTTTGCTTGCTTTGCTCTAATATTGAAAGTTGTTTTTCCAAACAAGAAATCTCAATACCACTGGACGCCGCCAATATACCTTTTCTTGTATTTAATATTTCGTAATCTAATGAAGCTAGTTCCAATTGTTGCTGAGTCACTAGCATTTGGTTGCGTATTTCAAATTCATCCATTACCTTAATTCCTCTGGCGACACGCCATAAACTCGACAAAGTTCCAATAACTCCCAAGCATACAAAGGCCTCGCGCCTTTTTCCTTTTTAGATAAAGCAGATTGGGTGCAGTGAATTAATTTGCCTACGTCTTGCTGTGTCAATCCTGCTTTTATCCTAGCTTGTCTCAATTTATTAAAAATATGGCAACTTGTCATATATTATGGCATCCCGTCATGTTTTTTAAGATACTAATACCATTCAGAAAATGCTGAATGCTGTATGAGTACAACTTATTTTGATTCAGCAGGCGGCTTGGTTGCTTTTGGCTCGACAGAGCAAGGCGACTTTGTAATCAAAAACGCTTTGCTGTTAGTTGCAGGAACACAAAAAGACAACAAAGGAAGGATTCATGAATTTCCTGCCCACAGGGTTCAAAGACTTGCAGATAACACTAATGCGGCTTTTGAATCTGGTGTAGAAATTCCCTTGATGATCGATCATGCCAAAACTTTAATTAACCCCAATGGGGGCTTCAACAAACTTGGCAAACTCCATTCTCGTGTAGAAGGACGCATCATTCAAGAGCGCGATTTGCCCAATCCCAAAATGCGAGATTTGATTGGCAAGTATGGGATGTTTGGCAAGTTTTATATTAACCATTACGTTGATGAGGTACGCAAAGGTTTAATCAAACCCTTATCTCCGGGTATCGATTTAGATTCAGAACGCCTAGCCGAAGCTTCTGCTGTGGCGTTCCCAGCTATCCACGGGCCTGCTTTGTTCCGTGCTGAAGACGGAAGCAGTCGCGCCTATTTTAGCATTAGCTATGCCGAAGCAAAGGAACAGTACGGACTGACTCGCAAGGTCAAAGACAAAGCCCAAGAAGCTTTTGATATTATGTTTCGGGTCTTTACTGATATTGATTCAGCCAATCCCAATGAAATGATTGGCATCACCCCAGAAGCATTGAAGCTAAAAGCCGCTGACGATTTTTATGTAGACTTATTAGAAATTTTGGGGTTAAACCAAACCGAGCAAGAGGTGGTAGTCGAAAACCCCGAACCCGTTGCCCTCGACCCCTACGCACCCATGCCCCAAGAGTACGAGCAACAGTATTCCCAAAACCAAGAGACAAAGGTAGAGTTTGCTACTAATGGCACTTTAAAAAAAAGGAGACGTAATTAATGGCGGTAGTTTTATTTACCATGCGCGATGTTGAGGAGCGGTACGCGAATTTTGCTGAAATAGGAGCCGGTCGGCGTCGTACCAGAGGAACTTCTCAAGTTGCGGCCGCGGTCGATCCTTTTGCATCCGCACCCGCGCCCAAGCCAAGCAAATATAGACCGAATAGCGCGGCTGTAGCCGATCCTTTTGCCACTGCACCCAAGCAAAGCGTTACCCAGCAAATAAAACAAGCTGCCAAAGATGCTCCCACCTATTTAAGAAAAACCAAACGCGGTGGCGTGGCGATCGTCAAGAAAGGTTTGAGGCAGGCTAAAAGAGCAATCAAAAAAGTCACTTCTGCTGGCGTAAGAGCCGGTGCGGCAAATATCTCCACAGGTACAAGGCAGATCGCTGGTGATGTCGCCGTTGCGTCTCGCCGCGCTGGACGCGGTGTACTCGGTCACCTTGGAGCCAATAAAGGTAAGTATGCTTTGGCTGGTGCTGCATTAGGTGGCGCTGGCTACTTGTTGACTCGCCCAAAACAGCAAGAATACTCGCGCCGCCCCACTTCGATTTATTTTAGCCGTAGGTAAAAGATGGGGAGAATAACTCCTAACTCCTAACTCTTAACTCAACAATACTTATGAATGTATTAGAACAATTACAAGAGCTTTCCGACTACGAAGAAATCCAGCAGCTTAACGAAAATTATCTGGATTTCGTTACCACGGTGCATCAAGCATTAGAAGCAGAAGCAGGGGGACAAGTAGACTCTGACGATGTAGACGCCACCATCGGACAAGCCATTGAAGACCACGTCCAAAACCAACTCGACATCTTTGATATAGAAGTTCAAGTTGAATTCGACCCAGAAATGACGAGCGCCGCTGGTGCTGAATTTGGCGATATGCTTTCAAGCATCATTGATGACCACTTTGATGACCCAGCAGAAGGTATTGCTGTAGTTTCTGAGGTTGCAAACATCACCCCCGAAGAAGTGCAAGCCTACTTGATGGGGCAAGCCGCACCCGTTCCCGAAGTAACAGAAGCTATAGCCGACCATTTCCTCTCCGACGATGAAATGGCATATCAACAATTCATGCTTTTAGCGCAAGAAGCTTATAGAGAAGCAATGCCCGACGACGATGAACCAGTTGAAATGAGCGCCGACTTATCAAACTTACGGGCTGAATTCAACTCAATTACAACCGAGCGCGAAGTAGGTTTTAGATTGCGGCAGTTGGAGAAAATTGCTGACGGGCTTCAAGATAGACACATTCTTACCCCTGCCGAACGTAACTCTTTATTGCGTTCTGCCAACTTCAGCCAGGATGTGGATAGTGTTGCAGTGTTTTGCAACTTCTGTACAAACTCTGGCATCAACCCCAACACCTATTTAGACAACGTTGAATTCTGTCTCAATTGGAAAGCTCAAGCAGGCCCTTCCAATTACAGTGCGTTCTTTAATCAAGAGGTGGTGGAAGAGATTGATACCACTGCTCATGAAAAAGAAGAAAGCAAGGAATTTGTGAGCGACTACCGTTCGCGCCACGGCTATCAGTAAAAAAGGCAGAGGGCAGAAGGCAGAAGGCAGAAGGGAAAATGTCTTTGTCCTCAATCGTCGAAAATGTGTTTTCAAACAAATAACCCAACCTTCTGCCTTCTGCCCTACAACTTCTGCCTTATTATGTTGACTCGCTATTCTTACAAAATAGAACGCCCTGTACTTTACAACAACGTTAATACCGAACGGCTGTATGGGCGCTATATCAACCCAACCGATATTGCCAAAATCGGCGGACATCGCCGGATTATTCCTGGTACTTTTTTAACTGCTGCCAACCGGGTTTTACCACGGGCTAAAATCATCAGCCCTTACGCTAGCGATGCCACTACGGTAATTGTAAACAACCCGTCAGCTTTTAAAGTGGGTGACGTACTCAAAGTAATTGGCACACCCTCGTCAACACCTGCTGCTGAAAATGCTGCTGTTGTTAATGCCAGCGCCGCAGCATTTGGAACGGTAACCGCAATATCAGCCACAGACGGGCCGCAAGTTACGACAGTAACGATCGCCTCCCCCGCAGTTGGCAACATCTTCACTCTTACAGTGGATGGTATTTCTTTTAGCTTTACTGCCGCTACAACAGCTCCTACCGATGTTGCCACCGGACTAAAATCTGCATTTGACGCCCAAAAATCTCAAAGCTCAACTTGGGCAGATGTCGATGCCACGGTGAATGGCGCTGTGCTTACCTTCACCCATCGTCAATCCAGAGCAGTTTTTACTGTTTCTAGTAGTGTGGCTCAAGGTACTGGAGGCAGTACGGGTACGGCAGTAGTAGCAGTTGCAACACCCGTAGGCGCTTTAATTATTACCGCTTCTGCTACCAACGGCAACCAAATTATCGGTACAAAAATCGGCACGATTACCGATATTCCGTTGGGCGTTGTCACTCACGAACACTACTTAACCGACGATGACGGGCAAGACATGGGAAAGGCGATCGCGGTCTACAATATGGCGGCGATTAATTTACTCGCTCTACCCTACATCGATGGACATATAGTTGCATCTTTGCCCAGACTCAGTTTTACGCCAATTTACACAGGAGGCTAAATAATTCGTAATTACTAATTCGTAATTCGTAATTGAAGGGTTAATTACAAATTACGAACTTGTACTGAGCTTTGCCGAGGTATTACGAATTACAAAAACTCTGTCTTAATTACGAATTACGAACTACGAATTACCAAAATGTCCATTGCAAAATTTCTTAATACAGCCCGAATTAAAACCAAGATTGACGCCCTGATAGATAACACAAGCGCATTTTTGGTTGACCCCAATAAAGAAGCCCGCTTAAAACAAGAAGGTAAGCAGGCAGACCCCAAACTGCTTGACCAATATGCAATACCCGACGAGTACGCACCAATGGAGATGACTGATGATTTCCGCGTACTCGAATACATGATTGAGCGCAACATGGCGATCGCCTCCATTATCGCCACAGGCCAAGAAATTCCCCAAACCCGTGCAGGTCGGCTAACCAAAATCGAAGGATCTTCATTCGGCAAGATTGCCATCAGCCACATCTACAACGAAGAAGATCAGATCCGGATGATGGAATTGATGCAGATGCAAAATATGCCACGGTATTTTGTGGATCTGCTCATCGGTACAGTAGATAGCTTGCAACCCCGCGTAGTGAAAACCGCTAACGTGTTGTGGTGGCAGACTGCCTACTCAGGAATCTCTGACTTTACCGATCCACGAAGCGGTAGTCGCTTTCGTTTGCAATATAATACTGAGCCAACCTTATTTCCTGCCCCCTTGACCGGTAATGCCGTTGGTACATCTGTGTGGACTGACTATACCAACGCTAATGCCATAGACAATTTGCAATCTCACGCTCGCGCATTCTACGACATCAACGGGTACTATCCTGATGAAACCGCGATGTCGCAAGATTTGTTGGACAATATTTTGCGGCAGCAATCGACTCGTAACTATGCATTGGGACTCGGAATTATCAATAACGTTCCTGGTGCTGTGCAAGCAATGATTGGTCAAACAATCCTTGACAAAATTACGAGTGAACTGAAAATTCCCAAAATCCGGGTAACTGACGCTCAATACGAGATTGAAATTGCGCCGGGGCAAAATATCAGAGGGCGTTACCTCCCTAATGATACCTATGTCTTCTTGACCAAAGGCATGAGCAAACGTTTATTTGGCCCTACCCTTGAAGCCAAAGGCAAGCCAGGTATTTTTGTCAAAACCGAAGAAGTACTCAAATCTTCACCACCAGAAGAACGTTCTTACGCAGTAGGTAGAATGATTCCTTGGGTTGCCCAACCAAAGCAACTGGCAGCAAGGAAGGTGAAGTAATGATAGACCCAAATCAACCAGTAACCCTCAAAAAACACGCTATATATAGTGGTAACTTTTATCACCCCCGCGAATATAAGCCAGGAGAATTGCCGCTAGCTTTGCTTACAGAAGAATATGTTACTCAAGGTTCTCCCGAAATTCCAACGTTTAGCCCCTTTGCTGGCAGTTTCGAGGAAACTAAGGTGATTATTGGCGCGGAAACTCCCAACAACGAACAAACAACTTACGGAACCACTACAGTAGTAGTCCCAACTCGCATTCAAATTAACGACGCCACCATAGAAGCGATCGCGGCTCTTGATGGCATCAGTTTGAGTGTTGCCAAAAAGGTGGTAGAAGAACGGGTAAAAACCTTTTTCACCAGTTTGGAGGATCTAAAAACTCGCGTCCCCCTTGCCAAAAATTTGAAGTGGGAATCATTCTCAGATAAATTGCTATTTGACCAACCAGTAGGGGAGCAAAACCCAGATGAATTACCCTCTGGTGGCACTATTTAGTCAAGCTAGATTCTCTTCTACTTATACTCGTACTCGCAATGGCAAGCGGCAAATTGTTCGCAAATCTCAAAACCGTCTCAAAGTTGAGCGGGGACGAATCTCGGCTAGGGTATCTGTTCCCGTCAACAAAGGTGAAGTCTACGGTTTGGGCGTGGGTTCGGTGAGGAGCGATCGCCGTAACATCCAAAGAAGATTTCGCCCAAGCATAAGCGATCGCGGTATTGGTATAACCGCACAAGGCAATCTTGGCAGGTATCAAATTAAAGCGAGAGGTTACACAGGGTACAATCCCAACTTTTCGCAGTTCAACTCAAGCGACACCTATACTCGCCGTACTAAAACAGGGAAGATGGCGATCGCTAGGAAAGGTAGCAGGAATAATCTAAAGCAGTTGCAACGCAACGCCATTATTGCTACTGTTGGTGGCGGTGTTTTGCTTGGTGCTGCTGCATTGTTAGCGACTAGAGGTAAAGCTATTAAATCTATCCGTTCTGCTGCCAATAAATTAGATAATTTGCCGAAAGTAGCAAACATTAAAGTAGATGCAGATACTTACATAAGTAAGGCTAAAGAATCTTTAGGGGATGTGCAGAGCAAGCTAGACAATCCGAATCATGTGTGGGAATTTTAAATGCTCAAGTACACTACCTCAGAAGCGATCGCCCGCCGCCTAAAAAACCGCCTCGAACTTAAGGACGGGCCGCCGACACTAGGACAAACCCAAAGTTTAGGGGCAAAACAAGTTGATTACAGCTTGTACGAGCAGCTAGGCGAACAAGCAGAGGCAAAGCTAAATATGGCTTTGTCGATGCTTTATGAATTACCAGTCCCTAATGATGCGACCGAAGCTTTAAAAATTCTCGCTTCCATCGTTGAAAAGTTTGTAGTCGCTGAAATCTTGAGCGTCCATTACCAGCAAACTCAAGGTGAGGGAGGCGATCAGGGCTATGGTTCGGTGTTATTTAAGCAAGCTAAAGAAGAGTGTCAAGCGATTGGCATTACATTGCCTGGGATTACTCCCCAAGCATCAACACCATTTAACAGAGTTGAGGCTTTGGTATTGCCTAGAGTACCCAAAAAAGGAGAGATACCCGACGTAGTAAGTCGCTCTTATAGCCTAGTTGAGCAGCGCAATCCAACTGCTGCTAGTTCAATTGATTGGGGGATTTGAGTTATGGGAAAAGTACTGTTTAGAATGGCAAGTCACGCAGAAGCTAGCTTCGGTTGGCCTTGTGGTGGTACGTTTATCCCCAACCGTGCTAAGTGTTGGACTGACCCCAAAACAGGCAGGCGGTTGAAGGTTCCCATCAATTACCAAACTTATCAAAAAATCACAGGATCTAAAGGTAAAGCCGCGCAGAAACTATATAAAGATAGAGAACAAGCGATACGCGATCGCCGTCGTGCTGCGGTGCCTGGGTGGAAAGGGAAAGAAGCGGATTGGAAACAGCAGTCTAAAGACACACTTAAGAAAATATTAAGTGGCGAAGAATTAATTATTGATACCGACAATGGAACAAATCGGTTGAAATACATTAAGGGCAAAGATGTAAATTATTTGAAAATTTACAAGGGAGACAACGAAAATCCCTCGTCATCGCCTTTGATGACTCAAGAGAATCTGGAAAAATATATTGACGATTTATATAATCCAAAAGTAGCTAAATATTATACCATCGCTAATCCTAGATTTGTTGATAATAAGAAACCCGATCGCAGTAAAACACCGCAGCAATCACAGGGTAATTCGATCCCAGTATTTACAAGGGACGAGCTTCAAAAGCTTGATGCTTTTGAAAGAGAGAAATATAAGAAAATATTACAACCCGTACAAGACAAATACTTAGCTAAAATTGAATCTCACCCCAACTACCCAACCCTTAAGAAGAAAATAGATGCTTCTATTGCAAGAACTTATGATGGCAAAGGAAACCCCGAAACCGAAAGGCATTTAAAGAAATATTATTCAACCCCAGAAGGATATATTGACCACATAGAATACAATTCCAAAAGTAAGCTATCTAGCGATCTAAACGCTTTACAAAAATCAATACTAAGAGATGTTGGCGTACCTTTGAAATTAGACAAGACTTTCAGGGGTAACGCTATTGATTGGAATGGATTAATCTTAAAAGAAAGTACTGATACCAATAGTAAAAATACTCAATCAAAACAAATTACGCCAGAAAGAATTGACAAAGCTAACGCTTTATCACAGCAAAAAAAGCGATCGCCTAGCATCAAAAATTTACCAAAGCAAAAACAAGTTGATTTAAAAAAAGAACTATCATCTGCACTAGATGATGTGCTTGCAATGAGCAAGGCTGGTGGCACTACACAAACACTGTATGCAGTTAATGTCGGAGGTGCAACGGATAGAGCAGCACAGCTTTTACGGGCTGACACGGATAGCGCTCAATGGAAAAACGATCCAAATTACCAAATTAATACTGTATCAGAAGCTATAACAAAACTAAGATATAAGGATGATGAACAAAAAAGGGTTGCCGCAGACAAAGCTTACGCAACTGCACAAAATTTTAATTTAAAAGATATAGAGAAAGTTAATAAATTTAATAAGACTACCTTAGAATTGGCAGAAAATGTTTATAAAAACAAAATGTCAGACGCAGCTAAAAATAAATGGGCATCCCATGAATATATTGGAATATTCGACGATACATCTGAGGATGGTATTAGTAAAAGAAAGTTTGAGCAATTAGCTTCCAAGAGCAGTTATCATGCTAGGATTGCCAACGATTTAGCTGACAGAATTCAAAAACAACTTGATACTGGCGATCTCAAGCTAGCCCCACGGACAAAACGCAAGCCGCGATCGCCTGTCCAATCTGAATTTGGTCGCGGTGATTTTGCAGAAGGCAGAAGGTTAAAACGTAGGCTTAAGAGTCGTAAAAAAATTTGTTGCTGTCAAGCAAAATTTAATAGCACTTACACTCGCCGCACCAAGAAGGGCAAGACTGTTGTTGTGCGAAAAGGGAGGCGTAGCAAAGATAATATCAAATCTCGCAAACGCTTGATTGGCGGTGCTGGACTAGCTTTATCTGCCTTAACTGGGTTTACGCCCATAGATTATTACCGATGGAAAGCGGCTACAAGTTCATAGGATATTGCAAAAACCATAAGGGAGGCGATCGCAAATGGGCTTAACGCTGGAAATTAACACGAGTGATTTACAAAAAGCATCTACGAGATTGCAAGGTATCAAACTCAGATCGCAGGATATTAGAGAAGCCGGCCCCGCTATGCGCCTACTTCTACAAGAAGATGTGGATTTACGCTTTCAGTCATCCCCCGCCACAGAATCAGGCGGTGAGGTGTTTGGGGGTGAATACTGGGAAGCGATTAGTCCAGAGTACTTGCTGATGCGTCCCATTCGTCGCAATGGTCAAATACTGCGCGACACCGGGGAATTATTGCAGAGTATGACGGCTGCGGGCAATCCCTATGAAGTGTTCGAGGTGACTGAAAACGAACTTGTATTTGGCACAGCACTGGCTAAAGCTTCGCGGTTGCAGCGCGATCGCCCCTTCTTGTTTTGGCATCCAGCACTGTTGGAAAAAGTTGCAGATTATATCGCTAACTACATAGGTGGTTAATTATACCAACCCAATTGATTTTGATCGGAAATTAGAACTAGGAGAATAAAACATGACGTGGAGACAAGTTGCGCCCGAATTATTTCATGTTGGTGAAAATGAGAACAAAACTCAAGCAGTTGTGACACTAGAGCATCTTGGTAGTGATTCTCACCCAGATGGCAATATGGCTCAAATTTATGTTGACGATCGCTGCTATGTATTGGCACTAAGAGAAAAAGCAGAGACAGAGAGCGGGTTTCCTGTTGTGTATAAATTCAATCCTACTCCTTGGTGGTTTTGGGAAGCAGTGCAAGCAATGAAATATTTACCGCATCCCGACGATGCAAAGACGGTGGTGTTTGGATAATGGTTTGGTCAACTTACACATTTCCTGAAACTGCCCTCCCCACAATCGACCCCTCTATGGAGGCTCTTGCCTATTACCTGAAGGATGGGTTAAACGATCGCATATTTCAACTAAAACCGGGAATTATAGCTGTCAGTCATGCGATTAATTACAATTCCTTGCCCGCTGATTTATCTAGTTTTCCCTTGCTCAAAGTATATAGGAATACAGATGATTTTTTACCTGGGCAAAATACCACACAAGCCACCATAGCCTACTGCTTAAGTTTCCCAGATGAGGCAAAAATACCGGGGATACTTCGTTGGGTAGCAGTTAATATTGATTTGCTGCTTAGGGAATGGGGAATAAATCATCGGGGATGCTGCCCATCTATAGACCCTGAAGCTAAGTTTCGCGCCGAATACAGGGTAATGTCGTTAAACGGCGAACCAGTGTACACATTTTTACTTTTTAACTTTGAAATAACAGAGGATGCTAGCTGCTATGAGTAGCGAACGCGATTATATAAGGAAGTGGGCGGGCGTACTTGGACTTACGATCACCGATGATGAGACGGGTGTTGTCCGTGCTGGGAGATTGCCTAGTAATGCCATCATCGAAGACAACGCCGATATTGAAAAAATTACAGGTACTGACTCACTAGGACGAGAAACCAACGTAGGCAACAACGAAAGAGCATTCAAGCCAGTCCTTACCCTTACTTATTCTGGTGCGAACATCGACCTTTATGCCTTACAGCGCGGACGGAAAGTCACCCGCGCTAGCTTTGATACTTTGGTATTACCCAAAGAAATGAAGATAAAAAAAGCCAGTTACGCAGGTGCGGCGGCGGGCAAGGTTGGCTATGGCATCGTGAAGGATGTCGCAACCAAGGCATCTATTATTGAAACCGATTTAGATATCCTTGCTCTAACTCAACAACCTTACGACACCTTCAACGCTGGAACTCCCAACTCATTTGCAGTTGGTGATAACTTTGCCCGAAAATTTTCCACCGATTTAGTAACAGCACAAAGCTTGGTGCATATCAAAGTACCACTACCGAGTATCAGCGCTCGAACAATTTCAGAGGATACTTTGGGGCCACAAAGCATAAATATGCTGGTCAAGTCAACCAACGATACTGTAACTTTAGTTGAAGTCCCATCGGCACAAATTGACCCTTCAGGATCGCGGTTCGATCCCAAAGCTGAGAACATTGAAATCAAGTTTGACTTATCAGGGCTGGCAGTTTGCGAACCTTATAGAATTTACGAATTAGCAAGTACAGTCTATTGCGATAACTAACGACCAATGACCAATGACTAATGCCAAACGCGAATACCCAACATTTGAAGTCGTTTACTGGGGTGAAGATGACAGCCCGATTAAGACTTTAATCATCCGCCCCGCCCCATTTAGAGGTAAAAAGGGCGGACTTGCTGACGTTATCAAACTCCAAGAAAAGCTACTGCGAGATTTTGTAGAACACGACGGGCGGCTAGCTAGCTTGTTGTGCAACAAATCCACATGGGAAGCTATGACAAGTCTTGCTGCTATTCTCCCAGTGGTCGGCATTCCCGAACCAGGATTTGATATAGAGGCGATCGCTAACTCATCAGACCTGGCTCAACTCGGTAGAATATTTTTCTCTGAAGGCATCAAAGATAACTTAGAACGAGAAAAAGACGCTGATGGCAATCTTGTGACAACCGCTAGTGCCATCTCTAGGATTCACGACATAAATTTTTGGCCAACCCTGTCTCGTTTCATGCGGGAGAGGGAAGAGGCGCAACGCAAAACGCAAATGGCAAAGCTCGAACAAACTCTAGACCAACTGAACCAGGAATCAGAAGTTCTGGCAATCTCGAAGTAGATTTGTTCGCGTTGCTGATAGAGGCATACGGCAAGGGTGGCTTAGTCCCCTACTTGGTTGAAACCTTCCCCGCCCAATTCCTCAACGATTTACTCGAACAAACCGTAGAACTACGGCGCGATCCTAAGGAGCGTCAAGAGGAATGGGAAAGGGAGCAAGCCCAAAAATGGTTAGCTGAGAATAAAAATCAAACCTTTGTATTTAAGTCAGCCATCGGTGACGAAAAGACGGTGAATATCAAAGATTTTATAGGTGACGACGATGACGAAGAGTGAAACGATTAACCGACTAACAAACGCGCCCAAAGAAGCGATCGCCTTTAACCTAACAGCCGCGATCGCTGATGGTGCAGATGACAGTTTTATTGTTGATATCTATACCCCAGTTGCCTTAGATGGCGGCGGAACTGCTAATAAGGTGTTATTTCGTGTGGTTTTACCTTACTCAATCCTAGAATCTGATACCGATAATACTATTACTCTTAGTTCACTAATTTACAGTTTCGCTGGGTCAGCCGCTACTTACTCAGCAGGTGGAACCACGCCGTCTCTATCTGTAGCTAAGAAGGAAAACGTAGTTCACATAGATGGTTTCTTGACCGCAGCGGGGAACGCCAGGAATGACCCAGCATGATTTGTGTTAGCGAGAAAAGAAAGAGCGATCGCCTTTAATCTACAGGATAAAATGACCAACCTTGGCAGCCTTCAACCCATCCCCATCGCTCCATTGAAGCACGCTCGTGTTCCAGCATTTTACTATAGCCAACTTCACGAGAGCCAACGTTAATAAACCCGTGATTAACCTCCATGTCCGCGTCTATTTCGTAATGCCTAATAAGTTCTACACCAAGCAGGAATCTTTGTAATTTTGTTGCTTGCATTGTTTGTTACTGATAGCGATGGCTGCGCCAACCTGACGGAACGCTAACCTTAGATTATTTCAATCGGGGTGTTTACTCATATAACGATGCAATATCTCAGGCTAAAGTTAGAGTACTTGCCAAAAATTTATTATTGATGCCAGATGCGATGCCTGTGGCGAGCTACGCTAACGCCCCTCAATTAACAGATTTGCAACTTAGGTTTTGCCATGAGTACGTCAAAGACCTCAATGCTACTCGTGCATATTTGAGATCGGGTTACAAATCAGCGAATGAAGCCTCAGCAGCAACAGCAGCGTCTAGACTGTTGAAAAATGATAAGATACAAGCCTATCTTGGTGAAATTGCGGGCTTATCAGATGTAAAAATTATTGCTGAGGTAGCGGCGATCGCCTTATCAAAAATCACCGATATCCTAGAATACGATGGTGAAGCCATAAATATCAAGAAGTCTAGCGAGTGGAGCGATCGCGCCAAGGCTTCAGTTAAAAGCATCACAGTGGTTAAGACTTTGAATAGAGAGGGAGTAACAACCACTACAACGGTAACGATGCATGATAAGTTGTCAGCTCTAGAAAAACTAATGAAGCGGCTAAGACTTTATCCTAAAGATATCCCTGTACTTGATGCGGTGCAATTGTTGTTGGCTGAAGGGGTAGCTACACCAGAACAAGCACGGGTGATTGGTGAGGGTATAGGAAGGATTGAAGAAGAATTGAGGGCGATTAGTAAAGCAGAGTAAGATTGAGGAGCGAGGAGAGCGGTATTTGCTAGCCAACGCACCTACTCTTCAATTAACTCTACTTCCATCTCAATTGCTGGGCTGGATGTTGGGAACTGCATTGTCTCGCCGAAATGCCCTATCAAATCCCAAAATTGCCATACTGAGTACCCCTCATCGTCTTCCTGTGGGGGTCGGAATTTTGGAGCGTCTTTACTATCTCCAAACAAATCCTTGTGTCTCTGGATTAAATGTTTTTTACCTACAGGAGTTATCCTGACTTTAACTTTCTGGTTAAGATTTATTTTCACGCGATCGCCTACTTTCTATGCCTATACTAAAACTCTTCTAACCATTCTTGAAATATGCCAATAAAAATACAAGCGCATGATGATATCCCAGCCAATATAAACAAAACTATAATTGTCAAAACACCGCCAATATTCATGCATCTTAACCTAATGATGTCTAAATTTTATGACATTAAGTTTTAGTAAACAAACAATAGAATTCTTCTCTTCTTCGCAATTTGTCATTGACGCTTATCACGCCCAAGGCAATGTCGGTACGCCTTCTTTAGATTGGACTCTTGAATATCTGTATGGAAAAGATGCGCGGATTGTTGAAAAGGTAGAGTTAGGTGAGCCAGTAAAAACAACTTTATCAAAATGGGACTAGCCAAACTTAAAACCTCATCATCTAAATATGTCGCCCTAGCCCACGGTGGTTCGCGTCCTATACCCTACCCTCAATATGCCGATGACCCAGTAGGATTTTTTAAAAATGAACTAGGCATTGAATTAACAGCCGAACAAATAATAGTAGCTGAGTCGGTGCGCGATCGCCCCATCACCAACGTCAAAGCAGCACATGGAGTCGGCAAAAGTTATATCGCTGCTTTACTTGTTATTTATTTCCTATTTTGTGTGGGGGGGATAGCAATAACTACTGCACCCTCTGAAGACCAAGTGAAGTGGGTGCTGTGGGCAGAATTGCGAAAAATCCACGCCAAGCATAAAACAAAATTAGGCGGTAGATGCGACATCATGCAACTACTATTTAGTGAGTCTGTTTATGCTTTTGGTTTCACAAGTAGGGACTATTCAGAATCATCCTTCCAAGGTAAGCATAATATCAAGCAATTACTCATTGAAGATGAGGCAGACGGCATAACGCCGCAAATTGACAATGGTTTTATTGCTTGTTTAACTGGCTCACAGAACCGAGGACTGAGAATAGGAAACCCAG
Organism: Nostoc sp. ChiSLP01; assembly: GCA_034531195.2. Taxonomy (GTDB): domain Bacteria; phylum Cyanobacteriota; class Cyanobacteriia; order Cyanobacteriales; family Nostocaceae; genus Nostoc. The sequence goes on along the minus strand of JAVRBO020000039.1, from coordinate 162,222 downwards.
TAGATCCGCAATCGCAATTTGCTAAAACTTGCAAACTTGACAAGCGTTGCTTAACTATTTCTGCATTCAGTCACCCTAACGTAGCTTGGGCGTATGAACTTTGTTTGGATGATATTTATAGACTCAAGAGCGAAGTAGCAGCAAAAATTATTAATGAAGACGGTGAAGTTAAACCGCAACAAGAATGGCCGTCGGAATTGCCGCGCGATCGCATCCCCGGCGCAATTTCAATTGACTGGATAGAACGAGTCCGCAAAGAAAAGTTTGAAACCTCAGCATACTGGAAAGGGCGGGTATTGGGTGAATATGCCGAAGATGCAGCAGACGGCATTATCCTGCTTACCCTGCTCAAACAGGCACGCGATCGCTATGACAAAAACCCACAGTATTGGGATGCTGTAGCTAAACGCTACCCTTGGCGATTGGGCTTAGACGTTGGCGACGGTGGTGACCCTCACGCATTAGCACTGCTACGCGGCCCCGTACTTTACGAAGTGCAAATTCACCCCACCAAAGGCGACTTACTCGACACCGAACGCGCTGCCGACATTGCAGCCGCCCAAATTAAACTACTCGGCACTGGTTACTCAATCGCTGTTGATAACACTGGTGTTGGCGCGGGAACCTTAGCCAAACTCAAAAAGACTGGCTATCTCGCCTACCCTTGCCGTTTTGGGGATGTTCCCAGCTACAAAAAGAAGAAGCAGAAAGAGGAACCAAAGCAGAAATTTACTAACCTCAAAGCAGAATTGTACTGGCAGTTTCGAGAAATATTGATGGCGGGGAGAATAGCGATCGCACCCCTAGAAAATGAGGAGTATGTCTTCCAAGATTTGACTGCTACACGCTACAGTACCAATACTAAAGATGAAATCTTCTGCGAACCAAAAGAGAAAACCAAAAGCAGATTAGGTAGAAGCCCAGACTCGGAAGCGGTGATTATTGCTTTGGCTTCCCCAATAGAGATGGGAGGAATACCTCAGAATGCGGCGACGGCGTTACAGTCGGAAACTAATAATGAGTTGGAAGAGTTGCACAAATTGTTTAGCTAGCCACATCCATGCAGATTAGTTGCGCTCATTGCAAAAATTTGTTTACACCAGCTAAAAGTTGTCGCAAGTTTTGTTCTGTGTCTTGTTCAAATCAATCTAGGGTAAAACTGGAAGTTAAAATTTGCTCTGTTTGCAATGGTCAATTTACGGATACAGGAAGAAGCAGGCGCGTTTTTTGTAGTAGAAAATGTGCGAATATTGGTGCTTATGCAAATGTTTGGACTGAAGAAGAAAATAGTAGGCTTCTCAAATTAATTAATAGAACACCAGTTCGTATTATCGCTAAAAATTGGAATAATTTTGCTTCTAAAAAAGGCTGGATTCAACGCACAGAAAATGCAGTTCAAGACCAGATAACTAAGTTGTGTAGAAAACATAATTTAACTAGTGTCTGTACTAAAGATGAATTTAAACAAACAACTTTAGCTAAATTATTAGATATTAAAGTTGATAGAGTGCGTAGCTGGGTTAGGGCCGGCTTGGCTGCAAAAACACTTAATGGTAATGTTGGATTAAAATGGAATTCTGTTGCAATATCCAAATTTGATTTAGAGGAATTTGCAAACAAGCGTCCCGAAATGTTTTATGGAATTAACCCCTCTTTTTTGAGAAGAGTAATCAACAGCAAAGCTGTGGTTGACAAAATCATTGAAAGAACAAATACCCAACTACCAAAAAAACGCGATTACGCTATTATCAGATTGGACAAACCTGCCGTGTACTCAAATTGTGAAGAAGCGGCAAAAGACGTTAACATGACTCGCCAAGGCATTAGATATAATTTGGAACACGGGGAAGCTACAATCAACGGGATGGAATGGGCGCGATTAGAATACACTCTTTTTATAGTTCCGTCTGCTATTCGCAATGAATTTAATTATCACGCTGGCTGGATATTAATAGAAATTTACCAAGACTTGAAACGAATTGATGGATTTTCTAAAAGGTCAGTATTGCCAACTGCAAACAGGATTGCAGTCCAGGTTACGATTATGGCTTTTAGACGTAATCATAGAGAAACAGTAAAAGGCATTCCTTTTACACCAAAAAAAGATATTTGTGAGTTTTGGAAAGATAAAATGATTGCCAATATTCAACGTTTTTATCAAAGGCAAGACAATGCTTGTTTTAACTGGATATTATCGACTATCAAAAACAAGGCTGAACATATTATTAGAGACAAAGTAGAACTAGAGGAATTTGCGCTAGATGCTATCAATGAATTGAGTAGATATTTTTTAAACAAATCCTTTCTGCCTAACGGATATCAACCAAAAACGGCACTTGAGAAAGCAGATTACTACAGTGCTATTTTTGGATATTCAATGGTAACAGTGGATATTACTTCAGAAAAAAGGATGTCGCTAATTACCTTAAAAGCACTTAAGCGAAAAGGTGAGCAAGAGATGATAAAAGAAGCTTACAGTGAACAATTTTTGCGACACAACTTTTGATTACTCTGCTTATGACGCTAACTATGTTGTTACTTTTTTGATGCCAGTATCAAGAAATATAATTCGTATGAGTTATCAGATTTCTTACCAAAGATGGGAGGAAATTGTGCGATCGCACAATTTCGGGGTTTGTTGTATTGCTGAGTGTTGCTGGTTGTCGTGTCCAGTAAATAGAGAAGATTGGCAGGAAGAAAACCTCAAGGGAATAAAATGAAACGCCAATTACAGGATATTCCTACGTCAATGACTGGAAGTTGATCGGCATTCAGGAGGAATTGATAATTGAGTCAAGCTTTAATACCGTGCCTTGAAACTGCCGTAATGTTGCGAATCATGGAAATTAGGCAGATGGGTTACATTCCCGATTATTTATATGAAGAAGCTCGAAAAACAGGGGACTTGATTGCAAACTGCGGCGATCGCTTGCTGTTTCGCAGCACCAAACTAGGTGAGACGGCACAACTATTTAACCAGGCTGCATTAGCGATCGCTGTTCTCGCGTTTCAACCTGGAGGAGTTGAGATATTCGGTTTTAAGTTTGAGGCATCATTTCCAAAACACATGATTAACATTAAATCCCTGCGAGAACTTGACAAACTGGTAGCCGAAAAAATATTTGGCTGGTGCGACTTTTGGGAAAGTAGCGCCACTAGTACCGGATGGTATTACTTGAAAGGTTGCCCTCCGCAAGAGCAAGCTATAGGAGTTGATGCTAAAAGGCAAGAAGCGCCAGTACCAAAATATTCAACCGATGTTGCAGCAGCGTGGTCAATTACTGAAAAATTTTATTCTGCTAACATTTCAAAATTATCTAACGGTACTGAGTATTCCGCTTACTTGGTTACCACAGACGGGGAAGCAAATGTTGATGGACTTGCCACAGCGAAAACTGTGGAAATAGCTTTATGTTTGGCAGCATTAAAAACTAAAAATATTGAAGTTGTGTTGAGCGATGCCTAGCAGCGATTAAGCGATTGGGTCTTCGCGTCCAATGCCAAGCGATCGCAACTTCGTTTTCACGTTATCAAATTCAGTTCCGCAATAATAGTATTCTTTATTGCGGAGATCTACCAAATAGTACCCAGTTTTACCACCATTGATCTTGAGTAGTTCTAACACAACATCTTCTTTTGTTGTGCCAAACATAAACTCAACATCGCCTTGATTTGGCAGGTTTTGAGGATTATAAAAAGCTTTACCCTTGAGAAAGTGCCAATAAGACCTTTCAGGGGTAATTTTGCGCTCAATTATGCGGAATCTGATGGGATGAACTACTGACATAACTATATCCTGTTTGAGTTAAAATCTAATTAGAAAAGCCCCCAAGGGCTAGTTGGGGGCTACAAGCTACGGATTAGTTGCTTTTGTCCTCTTTGGCATCGGGGTCATCTACGATGTCCTCTTTGTCAATAGGATCTTTGTCTCCGGTTTGTGGGTTTGTTTCTACCCATCTGTTGTCTTCGTATTGAAACTCCCGGATACCTGGCATTTCTGCCGCGTCTTTTCCGTTGCTTGCGTGAGATGGATCTGTCAATTTACCTTCCTTATGAGGGGGTGTAACATTTTGTCCCTCATGCTTACTATTATATTCCCGGTTAACCGGGAATGTCAATAATTTGACTGGTATTTTTTAAGGGATTATCATGAGATAAAACCCGGCTAACCAGCAATGAGTAATCCTACCCCAGTACAATCAGAAGGTTTTAAAGAGCAGCAGTTTAAAGGCTATACAGAGGAGCTAACCGAGTCGTTAGCAAAGAAAGTAACGGGCGTGAAACTGCCACAAAGTATTCATGATGCGTTGCACGCACTTCCACAAGAAGAGAGAGTGAAGTATTTGCGACGAATTATTAGTGAAGCTGTAAAGCGAGATTTGATTGATAACGCTTAAAATAGGCTATTACAAAAGTTTTAGCCAATGATTACAATTGACTCTCCATACTTAGCCACGACGGCAGGTAACTACACCGCTGCACACCTAACAGAGGTGGCGTTAGCAGAAAACAACTACGCACCTTTGGTGGTGGTTGACTTTGGAGAAGTCGAAGTGTTGGCTGTTGATGCAGGCGAAGAAATTACACTACCTGAAGATTGGGAGAGTGTAAGGGCGATCGCATCCAACGGTCAAACCTTTACACCAGCAGAAAACCCCGAATCGCCACAAGCTGGTGAATTTGTTTGTAATCCCTACACAAATACGGTGCGAGTGTATGGAAGTTATGGGCGATCGCTGCAAATTTACGGGTTAACTCGCTCAATCAAATTTTCACCCCCCCTACTTTCCCCTCCCTACCCTGCATTATTTACCAATCTCCCCTTACAAGGCACAATTCAAATTAGCCGCTCCTTTGAGCAACAACCCAGCGCCCAATTTGAACTCGAATCGACGCTACCCAAAAGCCAACTGCAAGCAATATTTACGCCTGGGGGAGAGTTGGAGTTGTATGGCATCCCACTGCGGATAAATAGTGTCAGCATTACAGAATTACCACGCGCTATTTATCCAGATGCCCGCTGTCAACTAAGTGTCTCTCTTGGGGGAAAATGGGAGAATTACAACGAACCAGTTTTCTTGCGTTCCAATGGCAAGAATGACACCCCAAACGACACGCCATTCCAAGACGCTGATTGCTTGATTCCCAGTGGCGCTAGTGCTGACACTTTTTACACCACAACCACCGTACCTGCTTTACTCAAAAAAGCGGGTATTCCCTATTCTGGCCCTACCCTTGCCGTTGTGGATATCGATAAAGGTACGCGCCGCGATGCCGCAGTAAATCCGGTGGGGTTGTTGGAGGAGCGAGTGCGCGTAGCTAATAGCTTCATTCGCTGGAGCAGTGCGGCCGCAGTGGAGGCAGTGCCAATCAGTGGTTTGAGAGTGTGGGAATATCAAGAGCATGAGATTTTGGGGGAAGTGACAACGAGCTACGAAGCGATCGCCAAGACAAGTAAAAAAGCGATCGCTATCCCTAACCTCAACCCACCGTTGCCAGATTTAACTAACTTTCCCAGCACAGTCACGGCCGCACCGATACCGACGTTAAAGAATGAATTACCGACCGCTCTTGGCTTTGAGTACCCAAATTCAGAACTATCTGGCAAATTCCAGGAAACTAGGCGCGATCAGTTTGAGCGCACCCAAGGGCAAAGTCAACTAAGGTACGTGCGGAAGGAGCCGACTAAAACCACGCGCATTGAAGGGGATGCCGAAGCTCATGTGCCTTTGGAGGGCGTTGAATCAATTCAAGTAATGAGTCTTTGCTTTGACGCTGGTGGGCAAACCAAAACCCGAACCACTGTGTACGAAGAAGATGGAGCGACAATTTATGAAATTGATGAGATTTGGGGATTCGCCTACATTGCTAGGGAAATCTACGACGATAGCAGAGATAGGTTAAACGGCGATCCTAATCAATATTGGCAATGTTTGAAGCAAACGCGCACCGATTACACATACGATTTGGCTACTGGATATTTTCTTTACACCTACACTTCTGGTTACAACACGGTACGCTATCGCCAAGAGTCAGCAGAAAGCCCAGAGACACTGGGACTAGACCCAGATGATTCGGAATACGAACTCTACCAATTTATCCGCATTCCAGTTGTTGGGCGTAATAGCAACAAGCTAAGGTTAGACCCCAATTACACAACAGAAGGATTATCTGAACTTACTAAAATTTGCAACCGAGATGGGACAAGCACGCTCGTCCCGGTAATTAATCCCAATTTTGCCCCCGACTATTATGTAGAAGAACAGCGTCAAGAGTCAGTGGCATTCGCTAGTCGCCCCAATCCTGAAAATGAAGGAGTAGTGGGGACTGCTGATGACCCACTTTTACCAGATTTAATAGTTGGGGAAGAATCGCGTTTTGAGAAGAAAACCCAAATAACCCCCGCCATTTACCAACAGATACTCACTGGAAGTAATAACGGGTATCCAACTTCCAAGCAGGGACAAGAACTCACCGCGCAGCAAATTGTTGACTACATCAAACAGTTCAAAGCCCAAGGGCCATCCATAAACCAGGCGCTAGAAGAAACTTCAATTGAACGCTCAACGGGCGATCCACCCGTTGCCCAAAGAAAGCCAGCAGTTTACGAACAAGAACAAGCCAAAAACGGTATTGATGCTGGTTTCGAGCCAACTTACAAATATTACTTACAAACCGCAGGATACACAATCGACGATCCAGTAAACGGCAGTGAAAATTTCTCTGTTGCCGAAACCCTAGAAGAAGCGCTAACCGCAGCTAAATGCAAAGCAGCAATAGAAAACTGGCGTAACGGGTTTAGCGAAAATCTCCAAATAGCGGCAAACTCTCAAATTAAAGAAGGCGATCGCTTCAACTATTGGTGCAACGGGGAGTACCGAAAAAGGATAGTCTTGAGCGCACAGACCCCACTAAATATTTTGGGCACAGTAAACGGTCAACCGAAAGTTACTGGTATTACTACTCTCACGCTAGGGCGTTGGATGTTGCCAAACGTTAATTATGTCAAAATCCCAATGCCAACTGCCTCAATCTCAAATTTCAACGTTGTCAATCAAACCCTTGGAGGTGTATTAGACTGGACAAGGGTGCGTAGTAGAAGAAACCCAAACCCAAGTCCTGACACCCAATAACTAATGACCTATACCATTGCTAAAGTTGCCGAACCTTGGACAAAACTATTTCCCAAAATTAAAGAAAACCCCACCAACATTGAACTCACTCTTAGGGGACAGACGTTTGCTATCGAGATTCCTAAGAAGCGATCGCAAATCACTTCCACCAAAAATTTAGAACTAAGGTAAGTATTGAATTGAATGTATATAAGCCCCACTTTTTAATTTCTTGATCGGGACTTCTTTAATCTTTTCACTGAAAACTACATCCCCATTGTCTTTAATATCCCATTGCTCAACAAAAACTCTTGTTTTCCCATTTATTGTTTTACTATAAGAATAAAAAATTTTATTGCCAAGCAAGCTAATATTTTTGATTGTCTGTTGAAAACAATAAAAGAAAAAATCATCTCGGCGAGAACCAATAAACTGCCTTAATAATTCAGGATTAAAAGCGTGTACAAGAGGAAGAAAGTTAAAACCTTGTGGCGATAAAGATTCGGAAGTTATTGTATAAGATGACTGCAAATGTAATTCTGTAAAATAATCAAAATTTCTTCTTCTAACTCCTAATATGAAAGGAATTAAAAAACTGTAATTTTTGCTAAATAAAGTAATTCCAAGTCCGCCAAGGTTTGCAAAAGATAGACTTTTTTTAGCCGTGATTTTATTAACAGATAAAATAATTACTGGATATTCAACATCAAAATAGAATGCAAGTGTAAAAGCTTCTATAATTCCTTCTACTAAATAAGTTATTCCTTCACTGACTGCTCCTAAGTAAATTTCAGTGTTTATCAAAGAAGCCTTAACTTCTTCGGTTAAAGGTAAAATCAAATCAGGTGCGTAAAAAAAGGTTAGATTGCTTGTATTTTTATTTATAGTTTCTGTAATAAATCCAACAGTTATTATAAAAGGTTTGCGATTTAAAATGATTGAATTGTTTAGTTTATAAATAGTATTGTCAGTTACCACAGATGTTTGTTTTGCGCCACCTATTTTTAACTCTCGTTTGCGATAAACATTTATGTTTATATCTTCTGTGATTATAGAAGATATGCCTTTATAAAAGACATCGTTGTTACTGATACTTATATTTTGCTCGTATACAATTTGATAGCTGCTAGTCAATGCTGGATTTCTAGATTCAATCGACGCATCGGTATTATAAGTAAAATCATTGTCTATGAAATTGTAGCTGTGATTTACCGCACTTAATCTAATAGCGCCATTACTAAAAACAGATTGTGTATATTGTGAAGTATTTTCAGTTTTGTTATTTAAGTGAATTGCATTTACCGGATAATCACGGGTTACTTCAAAATCTGCTCCATAGAGCAATGTGTTGGGAGTATTGATGATTAAACTGTCGCCACGATAAATAATCTGACTTGGGAATTGTCCGCCTTGATTTGGGTCTGGCTCGACATTAGATGTATAAAAGTAATTAGTTTCCCCAGAGTAATAATTAAAGACGAATCGGTTGTAAGGATCGCGATCGAATACCCCTTCGTGTCTTTGACTTGGGAAATAAGAAACAGCGAATTGATTTTTATTCCTACCTAGATTGGTAATGTAAGCGTCAACTCGTTCGGGAAATTCAAAAGAACCGTCTCTAAAATCTCGTGAAAATAACAATAAAGGAACGGCGCGATCGCCTCCTACATAATAATCAATAGTTATCGCTTCATTGTTGATCAAACTAAATAGTATTTTTATATTTACTTGTTCTTTAGTTACTGGCTGGGTTTTTCTATATTCAATAATTTTTCTTGAAAATTGATTAATCGATTGTGCCTCACCTACTAAATACCAATTACCTTTATCGGTGAGGAGAGCGATCGCTTCCCCTGCTTTCAGGTCTATTAAATAAGTGACCTCAACATCTACACCATTAATTTTCAACTTTCTGGTTTGCCTAGCATTGCCTTTGGGGACACTAACAGCAATCATGTTGGTGATAGTGAAAAGTTTTTGGAGTTGGCGATCTGAGTACATTAATTTGCAGGAAAAGCTTGAGCAGGAACTATAGACAAATCTCGATTATTATTGGTTACTCTAAAACCAGAAAAATACCCATCAAAATAAGTGTCTGTGGCAACGCCTCTAAAAGCGTTTCCGCCTATTAAGATTCGTGACGAAAACGAATAAATTCCGGCTGTGTAACTACCGATCAAAGAACCACTCAGCCAGAGTTCTGTGATATTTTCCACGCGCTTTAATCCTGCGTAGTAAAAAACATCGTTGACTAAAATAGGACTGCTTTGAATTTGCGTGCCGCCATTTTGATAGAGCGTTAATCTATTAGTAAAAATACTAACTAATGGATAATTGCCGTTAGCGCCATCTGGGCGACAATCAAAAAGCGTATCGCCATTAATTATTTGAGATGCGTTGTTCGACAAAAACCAAAAATCAATAGTAAAGTCGCCAAGAAAATTAAAGTCTGGCGATACATAATCTAAGGCCGAACCATTATTAAAATAAATAGAGCTGCTATCAAATTTGCTTCGAGCCGTGCTAATGACAGGAGAACCTAAAACAGCATTTGGGGATTTGTTGGTATTAGAACTATCAAGAATTGCCGTACTATTGTTATCGCCAATACCCTTCAAAAGCAGGATAACGTCGTTGAAATAAGGGTCTTGCTGTTCTGGTTCTTTTTTCTTTGATGATAAATCGCCAGAAGAAACCATCCCGCTTTTTAAGCCAGAAGCAGGCGATCGCCTATAGATAGGCGTCGATAAAGCAGTGGGGGATATCAACCCTCCTTTTAGCCCAGACAGCATTTAGAAGTCCTCTGTTGTAACGAGTACGGTTACAGTGCCGCTTGATATTGTGGTTTTCATGGCAGCACGTAGCGACCAACCGCCCTTCAGTTTGATGTAGGGATTTCCTACACCGTCCAATTCCAACCAAGGAAGATTGGTACGGTTTAAACCGTTGGTGGCATACACTGTGCCATCAAAGCCAGAGTTGGCGGGGATATCAATGTGCCCGATCAAATAATCGGTTGTGCCGTTGTAGAGATAAAATAAAATATCCAAAGCCGTAGTGGCACTAGAGGTAATTGAAATTGAAGTAATTTTAGAATCGTCAGCGTCTGCCGCGATTAATAATTTAGTAGTCGTGTCGTCGGCATTAGCAAAGGTTTGCGCCGCGTGGTTGTAGCCTTGGGTTAGGTAAAGAGTGGTTTGTTTAGCCATTATCTAAGAATTGATAGTAAGAATAATTTAGCGGGAACTGTGCGATCGCCCACCTCAGATCGCACGTCTGGGTAATTTTGTAATATAAGTTCCCCATTTATATTACGAATAGCGGCTTGATCTGAAGTCAAAGTAACTGTAGTTGCTGACGAATCGTCAAGAATCAACGCCCCCGCAGCAGAAGTTACATTCCCTGCTATCCCTTGGATGCCTCGCTCTCCTTGCTCCCCTTGATATCCTGGCGGCCCTTGCAGTCCGCGAGGAAGGGCAAAATTGACGTAGTATTCTCCTAAAGTTCCCGTAGGAGTAAAACTGACCGCTGGTTTTTCAAAGGGTGGAAGTGAGGATATTTGCCCTGAAAGTAAAATTGGCGGGCTACCCGGAATCCCTTGCTCTCCTTGCTCTCCCTGGAATCCGCGCAATCCTTGTATCCCGCGAGGAATTTCTAGGTTAATTAAATATTCACCCGGAAATCCCGTAGGAGTAAAACTAAAAGATGGAGGCGCAAAAGGAGGAACGGATGTTATCTGTCCTGCCAGAATTGTTGGCGGATCTCCTGCATCCCCCTTGGGAATGCCAAAATCAAATATTGCTTGATTGCTGGTTCCAGAATTTACTACAGTTGGGTTTTCCCCAGTTTCTAGCGCAGTAACAGTCCCGATTGATATTGTAGGCGGCTGAAAATCACCTTCCCACTCATAAACACATGGGGGCGAAGCGTGAGAGATTTTGGTGATTTGGTTGCCGTCATAAACGAAGCTGTAGGTAGCGCGGTAACCAGTAACCGGGAAGCTACCACCAATAGAAGTAGCGATCGCCACATTACCTGGGGCAAACAAACTAAAATCATTATCCGCAGTTGGTAAAGTATCTACCACACCCGACGCCCAAGAAGTTAGGGTGATTATCTGGGAAGTACCAGCAACTACCAAATTACCTGAGAAGCGGCGAATCTCTAAGGTGTCTTGTCTTTGAAGATAGATGTTTACTGAATAGGGGTTAAAAAATCCTTTGTTGTTGCCAGCCAAGACATCTGGGTAATCGCTCCTGACTGTGCCATAACCATTAGCATCACAAGGATAAGCGAGAGTCATCTGTATTGATTGCCCAGAAGCGATCGCCGTGTAACTATTCCAACTTGCCGCTACACTTTCCCCCGCCTGAGTACCGACAATTGCCCGAATTCCTTCACTGGCTGTTCTGACATAACTGGGACTCTCCGCATAAACGGCGCCGTTACCATTGATGACAATTTTTTGCCCTGCTGTACTGGGCTGCAAATTCCCAAAAGTGCGCCTAGGTTGTTCGGGAGGATTGTAACTGCCGACTAAAGGTATCCCCGAAAGTACATCAAAACTCAATCCTAGATTGGGAACGACACGATAGCGTGAGCCAATATCCAAAACCACCCCGCCAACCGCTTGCGTTGATGACAAAAGCAAACCCAACGGATTGTAATCGCCTGACTGAGAGCGGGTAACGGGGAATACACCAATTACATCTTTGATATTGAACTCAGCAGCTGAGAAAAAAGGTTTAATCGCAAGAGCGATCGCCTCCCCTGGTTGCAGGTCGTCAATGGTGACGAAAGGCGTTACTAGTTTGGGCGTCCAGAGAAAATAAGCCCCACAATTTGGAAACTCTCTACCCTCGCCATCTTGGGTTCTGATGTTGCCATCACCATCAACAAACCCAATAAATTTAACATAGACCAAACCCGAAAGCAGGTCGGGAGAGCGTTGGTTATTATACTCCAATTCAACCCCAAATTCTGTCCCAGCAGGCAAAGCGATCGCGTTATCATTATAAATCCAGTATTTTGCTTCCCACGCTGGGAGATACTTGCTTAGCGTCTCACCTGGGTAACGAGGGTTTGGGACTCTGGTTATAGGATTGACAGAAGCGATCGCGCGATCGCTCCCCACCCCTTGACGAGTATCGCTAACGTAAGTAGACGCGCCACCAATGCGTACCCACCTACCGTAAGGCAAAGAATCGGGATTATAAATATCTGTATTTCCAGGTATGGGGGCAAGGGTAGAATCAGCGCGATCCTCATACCATTTTGCCTCACTCGTCACCCACCGCACTTGTCCATCTAGTCTATCCGCACCTGTGGGAAGGCTCCCCAAGTCCGGAACAGAGGGAGCCAAAGCAATGTGAATATTTCGCGTTAATTCTAACACTGCTGGCAACAGAGTTTTTACCGACTGCGGTTCAATCCCTATACCGTATTGATATGCAGGTATACGCGCTATCTGAACGTGAGTTGCGGCGTTATTTGTTGTGCCTGCCGATATTACAAAATAGTGTACGTCCCATCCATCCGGCATTTCGGGAATGATAATGACGATCTTTTGATTAGCGGTGTACGTAACTTGCCCGCTAACTGAAGGACGATTAAATCCAGCGCGGTTTTGCAGTTGGAATGAAAAATAAAAATTACCAGCACTAAGACTGCCGCCGCTAGCAGTTTCTACTTCAAATTGTGGGCAAAATTCGCCTACTCCGGCGTATTGAGAAATCAACATTATTGTTTAGGCGTTAGATATTGAACCCGCTATCTCACAGCACATTGGGATTTGTGGAGAGCAAGGTTGCAGCCATTATACTTGTCTTCCTAAACTTGTTTGCAGAGTTTGAACAGCATTGTAAAAAATAGAAGCGTCAGTTGGGCTTAGCCCATATCCAATACTATGAAAACCGCAGATTAAATTCGATCTGCGCGAAGCTGTACTCGTACCTTGTAAGGTACAAAAAATACCCACATCTGAGTCGCTTAAAAGATTAGTTGTGAAAGCGGTGTCTGTTGATATTGCAGTGCCATTGTAAAATAAATATCCTAAATTTGCGCCTATGGTGGAAGCAATCAAAAGACCAGGAAGATTCAGTGTAGTCGTGCTGACCAACATTTCTGTACCAGACCCAATTAAGCTTCGGACATTTGTTGGCGATCGCTGAATTAAAAAATTAGATCCGTTGCTAGTTCCTGAGCTACCTAGATAAGCGTAAGGGGAATTTCCATTACTCGTTAGAGCAGCTTGATTTCGTGCATAAATGCTTAAATGTGTATCCAAAGAGGTACTTAAATGCACGCTTGGCGCAAACCCAGTTCTCAGATTTTTAGTGTCTGAGGTGTCTGCCGATAGCCCAGTATTTTCAGAGTAATCAGCAGAAGTAAATCCTACGTTTGTGAGCGTAGACTGAATGCCAGAAGGATATTTTAGCTTTATTAATGCATCGGCAAAGTTATTACCAGCATAAGGGGCGATTTCTAAGCATTTATTCCAAAGTCCATTACCTTTCAAGGTCTTAACAAAATTACTGATGGCTTGAAGTGAGTTCGCAGAAATACTGCCACTAGCCGCAATAATTCTATTTTTATAATCTAGGACATCCCCATCAACTTTAGATGTCTTTAATTTTGAACCAAGAATTGGCACTTAATTTAGTGCCTCCTGCACTTCTGAATTAGTGATTGGATAAATGCCTAATTGTTCGGCTCTAGATAGCCCTACAACTTGAGATTGCCAATTTGGATCTGGTTCTGTAAGCGAGAGTAGGTTTGTCAAATTATCTTTACTATCTTGTGATATATAGGTCTTAACTATCTCAAATAAGATTGAAATATTTACCCGATCGTTTGCATTCACGACGGATTCGACTCTATCTAGTAGTCCGGGAATTTTGAAAGTCTCCACGGCTTCTTGTGGTGTGATTGCTTGAAAAAGATTTACCAATGTAAGCTGCTTGGGTATTTCTTCCTGTGGCACAGGATTAGCAATTAGCGGTTTATTGTTTAATAAGTTAGCGATCGCTGAATAGTTTTGTGCTGCCACTAATTGCCCGTATTCTGGTAACTCTAATTCGGTTCTAAGAATTGTTATTTTAGTCATGTTACGAAGTAATGGAACGCGTAGTTTACTGAATTTGCACCCGATAAATTAAGAATCAACGCTGTATTTACATCTAATCTTAATTCTCGATTTTGAGGATAATTAATAGCCAGTCCATCGCCTTGGTTTTGGCATAAAATTCTTTCTTTGGTTGTACCCCCTGATTTGAGTAATACGGTAGTTGCCGTAGTCCCTTCGAGTTGAATTTTTAAATAGCAAAGATTTATTGATAATCCACTTCCTGGGGCAGCGATGATTGTGTTGTCTCCACTACTGCTGATTGTTCCAGAAATAGTAGTGATTGATGGGCGATCGCTCCCACTAGATATTTTAATTCCCCCATCGTCTTCAATACCAAACGCTTTAACTTTCCCTGATGAATCAACCCCACCTATTAAGTAAGTTGGAATCGTCCCCGTACTATCGTTTCCATTCTCAAATCCCATTACCTTACCAACCTGCATTCAATCAAAGCACTAGGACTTCGCGCTCCCGGCGGCGCTCCTTGCTGAACTAAAGATAAACTGTACTTCCCCGTTTTTGGATAAGACGCACCCACGCTTACACTTTTCCTTACATCTCCTGTAGTCGCTCCATCATCCCCAGCAGTTACGTCTATCGTTTGCAACGTTGTCGAACCATTTTTCAATAATAATTTCCAATAGTTTGTAGCACTTAAATTACCTGACGGGATACGCAGCGCTGCATACATTTTAGTGATGTAAATGCCGTAAGTTGAGTTGATTGAAAAAGGAATTTCATCAGTCGTTGATGTAACTAGACCGACAAGAATATTAGTCAAGGTAATACTTTGCCCAGATATCAATAAGGTATCGCGGGGGATAGTATTTAAGCTCAACCAGTTCGCACCATTCCAAAACCATTGCTCGACAACTAAATTATTGCTGTCTCTTTCCCTCCATGTCTGCCCGATACTTGGGGAAACTGGTACAGACATGGAATCGTAGTTAAAACCTGTTGCAAGAGCCTGTAGAGGTAGGTAAGACATTAATTAGAAAATACTCCAACCACTGCCATTAGAAATTACTGTTATTGCTTGATACTGGATGCCAAGGGAAAAAGTTGTCGCTCCATCAATAATT
Source organism: Nostoc sp. ChiSLP01 (assembly GCA_034531195.2). Classification (GTDB taxonomy): domain Bacteria; phylum Cyanobacteriota; class Cyanobacteriia; order Cyanobacteriales; family Nostocaceae; genus Nostoc. The sequence goes on along the minus strand of JAVRBO020000039.1, from coordinate 146,902 downwards.
TGCGAACTTGTGGTTGCAATCGTAGCTGTGGCAGTAGAACTATTTTTGATATTGAAAACAGCTTTATTGTTTGCTGCTGCATCAGGCAAAGTAACTGTAACTGCCGATGTTCCTGTAATCTCTATATGTTCGTCAGTAGCAGCAATAGAAGTGTTTGCCGAAACACTTCTATAAGCTGCTTTTTTCCCAGTAGTCGTTATGGGGCCAGTAAATGTGTCCCCAGCTTTATTGATTGCAACGTACCCTTGAGATGGATTGTAAGCCATATTAATATATCATCCAGTTATAACCATCACTAATTAGATTAATCGCTTCGTGGGGATTTTCCAGAGTAATACTACTGGCATTATCAATGGTTTCGGAATTTATTGCCGTGACAGTCACAATATTGGGTGTATTGTCAACTTTCTTTATTTCGTAAATTCGCGAAAATATCGGATATACCACATCTTCCAAAGTAGCAGAAGGTAATGTAATATTTACTGCTCCGTCGCTACAATCAACCGCTAAAAAGTCATCATTCTCTGTGAGCGTGTAGTCAGAAAAGACTTTATTGAAAATTATTTTTCTTCCCGTTGCACTGTCTCCTGTGGGTGTAGAAGATATCTTTAAACTTCCATCTGGGTTTACGGCGATCGCTCTTACCTTTCCATTACTATCTACCCCACCAATTAGGTAGGTGTAAATAGTCCCTGTAGAATCGTTGCCGCTTTCAAATCCCATATTTCGACTTCACTCAATATAAATATTATTTAAGCCTTAAATTTACTTCAGCGAAAGTAATCGTCCAATTGCTATTTACATAATCCTGGTTGTAGCTAAGAGGTGGCAGTTCATCTATAATTATTTCTCCATGCCTAACCGTTGCTAATTGATTGTTATGGCTTAAGCGATCGCCTAATTCTAAATTGCAAAAATCAATTACCTTAATCGGACTAAATCGATTATATTTACTTGATTCCGCTATCAATATTAACTGCTGCAAAACCTCCAGTATCACTCTTTCTTTTTGAATAATTGTTACTTTAAACCCTCGCCGCACTGTACTAGCTGAGTATCCAGTACCGTTAAAAGTTGGTTTTAATCCTGGGGAGTCTCCTAACCTATTGGTTTCGGGAGAGTAATCTGGGAATAGCCTTAAATAAACATAATTATCTGTGTCCGTATCTTGGTAATGTGTGGGGTCAAACAAATAAAACCACTTTGAATCAATCTCTAAATTCTCAATCACTGCTATGGGAGTCAGCACCAATAACGGCTGTCTACCTATCTGTCCCATGCAATTTATTTGAGCGTTAATAATTGATTCTCGCGTTGTCATGAGCGTTTCAATAATTCTCCTAAATCATGAAGTTGCTGTCTAATTTGTTGTGTGGTTGTGGTCGCAGCTTTTTGAGTAGCTGCATCTTGAGTTGAAAAATTGTTGGTAATTGGTATTTCTAGGTTGACTGAGTTAGGAGTGCTTAGTTTTTGATTTACCAATTCAGTTAACTTACTGACTGCATTCATAATCGTAGTGTTTGCTTGGGCATTAAGCTCTTGTGGTGAAGTTTTAGCCAGTGGGAGGTTATACCCAAACTCTTGAAATCTGGCTAATTGGTTTTGACGGAACTGCTCAAAATCGGGGAAGTCCAATTGTAGGGATGGAGTTTGAGGATTGAGGCGATTGAATACTTGGTTAGCGCGAAACGCTTCCAATGGCAAGAGTGCCCCATCTCCAAAAAATTGAGATTTGGTAGCCCTAACAAAAGCTTCACCAGTACTGGTACTGCCTACCTCATCCCTACCTACACCCAAAGCACGAGATAAGGAGCGATCGCGGATATCCCTTAGCAACCTCCTTCCTTCCCTTGGGTTAAGCGTTTGAGCAAATTCTACTTGAGCTTGGTCGCGCTGTAAGAGCGATCGCTCCTGAAAACTTTGCTTTTCTAAATTCCCCAAGGTTGATTGAATTTGTCCTTGCTGATTGAGTAAACTACCAGCAAACTGCAAACTAATCGCTTCTTCTACCTTGGCTTGTAAATTAAGTTGAGCCGCCTTGATAGCTTCAGGTGTGGCATTAGGATCAGCTTGAGTTTTTGATAAATCCGCTTGCGCCTGGGCAACTCCCGCACCTGCTTGAGCTTGGGATACGCGGTTGCGGATTTTCTCTTGTTCTAGTTGTGCGGCTTGTTGAGCAAGGTTGAGGGTTAATACCTTCTCCTCCATTGATAACTGGGTTTCCAAGGACTGGAGCTTAATAGCTGCTATTAACTGAGCAATGTCTTTTTTCTGACGCTCTTTATTGCTCAACTCAGAGGCAATTTGTAATTCCCCAGTGACAAAATCCACCCGCCCCTTAACAAAATTTTGTGAAGCCTGAAGCACGCTTTTTTGTTGATCGTAAGTTTTAGATATCGCTTCACTTTGCTGAATTTGGATTTGTCCTGCTAGGTTGATTTGTTGGGATGCAAGTTCAATATTCTTAACTTGCTTTTCAATACCCGCTTGCACTTCGCGGCGACGAGTAAGCGTTAGTTCAATTTCGGCGTCAGCCCTAGCAATCGCCTGCTTAATCTCCAGTTCTTTACGGGAATTCTCGGCAATTTGAGCTTGTTGAACTTTAGACCGCTCCAAGCGATCGCCTTGTTCGTTCAATAAATCTGACTGCTGTTGCGCCCCCTGTATCTGTAATTCAATAGCTTGGATTTCTTCAGGTGTCCGCTTATCTCTATTAGCTCTAACAAGTTCTAAATTGAGTTCAGCTAATTGACGCTGGTTTTCAATTTCCTGAATCCGCAGTTGAATTGATTCTCGTTCTAAACTCAACTTGTTAATTTGAGCTTGCACTGCAAGTGACACTTGCTCTTGTTGTTGGGTAACCGCAAGATTTTTAACTTTATTCTCAGCAATCTGGGTTTCAATGGCAGCACGTTTTTCTAAATCCCCAGTAAATTTAAGTTGGTTTTGTAACCCTGCTTCAGTTGCTTGGTTGAGTACGCCTTGTAATTGAGCAGTGGATGAAAGTAACTGCGATCGCCCTTCTATATCCTTAGTTCGAGAATCAATCCCACTGCTTTGACGTTGGAGAGTAAGAGTTTGCAGTTGGGCGGTATTAGCGATAATCTGTTTTTGACGCTGTTGTTCTAAATTAAACAACCTCTCAACTTCCGCCGCTTCCTGTTGCCTTAGTTGTGCCCTAGCGATCGCAATTTTGTTACTCAGTTCTACGCTTGTACTGCCTGATTTTTTAAAGTCTTCGAGTAAATTGTTAAGGCGATCGCGGGAAGCTTTAATCTGAATCTGAGCGATAGTTGCTTGGGCTTGCTGTTCTGTGATTTGGCGCTCGGATTGCTGTGCCCTGAGTTGCTCAATTTCAACGTTGAAAGCCTCTTGGCGCAATCCCCGCCGTCGTTCTAATTGGCGGTTATCTTCAGCGGTAACAGCCTGCTCAATCTGTACCCTAATTGCTGCTGCTTCCCTTTCCAACTGTGCTTTACGTACAGGGAATTGGGCATACTCCTTAATCTCAATTTCTTTTTGGACGAGGGTTTCTTTGATGCCTTGAATTTGAATTTGAGCAATTTCTCGTTGTACGGCTTCCTCGCTGATTTTACGTTGCTGACCGAGAAGCTTAGAGCGTTCGGCATCCAGTTTTAAAGACTCTGCAATTTGCTTTGATGAAGTTTGACCGATTTCTGAAATTTGCTGTGTAGCTGCAAGGCGATCACTCACTGATAATCTAAATCCTTCCGTACCGTCAGGAAGCTTGATTTTATTATCTCGAACCGCCCTTAACCGCTTTATCACCTCTGCTTCTGCTGCACCCGTAGGCGCAAACAACGGTTTACCATCACGGGTAGGGCCTGCCAACTGCTCGAATAACCCGCCTTGGTAAGCTTCTAATACCTGGGATTGTAGTTGACTCGCCTCATTTTTAAGGGTGGTAATATCCTTTAAAAAAGGCGTAGCGTTGCCTTGGGCGTCAAGTTTAAACTGTTGCCCAAAATTCGCCTGAGCATTACCCAAAGCTTGCCCCAAATTAGAAGATTCAGTAATTGCCCTTTTTAATCCGGGAAGCGTTTCAGTATAGTATTTGGTAAACTCTTCTCGCCCTGATTTTAAAGCTTCATTGCGGTTTTCTAGAGTTTTACGCTCAGTTTCTAATAGTTGAATGCGGTCGTCAAAAGTCGCTCTGAGTTCGGGGTCTTTAATACTCTCCGAGACTTTCTTTTGTTCGGCAATATTTTTTTCGATTCCAGAAATCAAATTTTCGTTTCTGGATTTTTGAGCGTTAAATATCTGATTTTCTCGCTCTAAATCATCAGCAGTTAACTTTGTCCCCTTCCTTAACTTCTCATTGGTTTCTGAAGTTAGTCCTAGCGCTTTGCGGTACTGATTAATTTTTTCAGAAGTAAGATTAGACTGCTCTCCAACAACATCAAGTGCTATGCCAATTTGGCTAAAGCTTTGAACTAGCCTATCAGATTCCCTGTTTTGGGCAGTTTTGGAAACTGCTCCTATCGGGTCTGTAAGGGCAGTTGGATTTGTGGTGAAAGCTGCAAGCGAATTTGCTCCAAAATCAATGGAACTTCCAATCGTCCCAGGTATGCCACCAAAAAATTCCCCAACTCTGTCGCCAAATCCTTTTTCGGGCGTACCTGCTGCACCTTGGCGAATTGCTTCAAGCTGAGACTTGAATTCCTCTAACCCCTTGCTGGTAAGTTGTCCTTGGTCACCCACCCTAGCTAAAGTTTCACGGAGTTGATTGAATTGTCCAGTGGTCAAATCGCCAGAAAGTCGAAGTTGCTCAAGGCGAGTTTCTACCCGGGTAGCTGAGGCATCAGGTTTAATCTCGGCTTTAAATTGCAGTAGGCGCTGCTCGGTGCCAAACTTCTTTGATAACTCTGAATCTTGCTTTAATACCTCGCCCAACCCCGCCGCCGCTTCATTTGCGGCTTTTCTCAAACCAAATAAATCTTCACGGAATATGGCAAGAGCAACCCCACCAACTGCTAACAGCGGCCCCAAGGGCCCCAGCGTACCAAGCAGTCCCATGACGGCATTAGCAGCAACACCAAAACCACCCTTGAGCAAATTGAGACTACCAATTAATCCACCTTTAAGGACGTTGGCTAACAAACCAGAACTGCCGGACAACAACCCTTGGGCAGTAGCAAAAGTGCGAGTTACGCCAGCACCAACAGTTTTCAAGCTAATTTCAGTAGCCAGCAGAGTATTAATCGCCCCCAACGGCCCAGCTGTGGCAAACAGTACATTCCGCCCAAATATCCGCGTTTGGGCAAGCCCTTTTTCTGCTAATTCATCGGCAGTCAATACGACCGTGTGCGTTGCTGTCGCTGTAGTCGAAGCCGCGATCGCTCCTGTCGTAGAGGCGATCGCCCCTGCTGCTTTTTGCGCTCCCTGCGATACGTTGTTATAGGCAGTGCTAAGAGCTGCACTTGCATCTATTGATTTAACATTACTAAGCCCTACCGCGATCGCTTGTCCTACCTTGTCTGCCTCTGCCTTGACTCTGCTCAATCCAGAAACAATGGGTTTACCATCCGGCCCTAATATCTGAGGTGCGGATACCACGCCTACCGCCTCAGCTACACCAAGTCCTACATTTTTGGCAGTTTGAACGACTCCCCCAACTGCTCTTTTCCCCTGCTCTGCTGCACTGGTTAAATCTAGCCCCGTGAAGCCAGCAATGTTTTTATTAAATACCTCGCCCGCTTTGTTACGAACCGCAGTGACCGCTTTGGTGACAACGTTTTGTTTTTGAAGTGCTGCGGTTGTCGCTTCAACCCCAAGCCTAAAACGTTGGTCGATACCAAATAGCTGTAAAGCTACCGCTACCAAACCTTTGCGTTGGGTGATGAGGTCTTTGATTACTGCCAGTTCTTTACCAAGTTGTCCAGATAGTGCCAAAGATATTAGTCTGACTTGCAAGTAACTCCCCGCTAGGGTAAGCATAGTTTGAAATAAAATCCCAACAGCACTTGTCGTTGCACGACTAGTAATTTGAAACGCAATAAACGCCCCAATTGATTGCTTGACTGGTTCGGGTAAGTTACTAAAGAATGAAGCAATCCTTTCAAGTACTGCTAACCCAGGCTCAAAAACTGGTGCAACAGATTGAGCGACTTTAATAATCAGTTCTTGAAAGCGGTTAGCTATTTGTTGGAATCGATTGACGCGATCGCCTGTTGCAATTTTGAAAACTTCATCTAAACTCGAAGCGGTAACGCTACCAATGCTAGCGGTGGTAGAAGCTAGTTTTTGACCATCTTGGGCCAGTAAGCCCAATACTGTACGGAAAGCAATTTCTTCAGGGAATATGTCTTGCAGCACCTGAGCATTCCCGCCAGCTGCTTTATTTAGATCTAAAAGTGCCTGAGTAAAGCCTTTGGCTTGAACCTCTGCTAAATCAAACCTAATTTTTTGACCGTTGAGTGAGAGTTTAGCTAGTGCTTTTTCTGATTCTGGGGTTTTAGAAATAATTGAACTAAATACTCTTTGCAGCCCAGTGAGGGCGTTGGCTGAGTTGATACCTTGAGAAGTTAATACCGCTGTACCGCTGGCTAAGTCTGTCAGCTGGACGTTAGCAGCTTTTGCGGTTTTAGCGGTTTGACCGAAATTCAAAGACAATTCCTGAATCGTTGTGATACCTGCGTCAACTGTGGCGTTGAGTATCGCTGAAGTTTTCGCAGCTTCGGCGCTTCCTAGTTCGTAGGCGTTGAGGGTTTTAACTAGCAGCTGCAAAGTGTCGGTAGACGATGCAGCAGCACCACCGGCTTGGGCAATACCAATTAGCTTCAATCCTGAAGAGAGTACCTGTTGGGAGTCGGCAGCTTTGGTAAAACCAGACGAAAGAACCTCATACTGACCTGCTAAAGCTTCAGTAGAAGTTACAGCATTTTTTACTTGGCTGTTGACAATATCTTGAACCTGGAAAGCGTTTTGCACTTGCTCTTGCTGATTAGCCCGGAGTGCGTTACCCGCAATATCAAAATTAGTACTGCTTCTAAGGATTGTTCCAACTCTCGCCGCCGCTTGCTCGAACCTACCCAGCTGTTCTACGGCATTGACGGCAAACTGCTCTAAAGAGGCTTCGCTACCTTTAACCGCGTCGGTGAGAGTGTAAAAGTCTTCAATCGAGCGGGTACTGACCCCAGTTGAGCGGAATAAGTCTAGAGTCTGTGGAATACGCGCATATACCGCCGCTGCATCCTGTACGCCCTTGGCAAAAGTTAATGCTTGTCCACCAAAGAAACTAATATCACTGAGAGCCGAAAAGGTTTTTAGCGCCTTAGAATTTACATCCGCTAACCTACCAATTGCCGAAGATACTTTATCGGCGTTCTGCGAACCTAAGACAAACTTGCCAAACGAGCTATCAGCCGCTTTTGATAGTCCAGAAAAACCAACGGCTAGGGCAGTTGTACCAATGGTTAGTCCCGTAAAAGCGTTGTCAATCTTGGCGATGGTAGCGATCGCCCCATCGTCAACTGCTTTTAATCTTAGGGTAGTGGTAGTATCTGCCATTGGTGCATTGTGGAATGCAACCAGTTTAACCAGTCATGCAATCTGTTACTAGAGGCGATCGCTAACTGTCATATTCCTGCATAGCGATCGCCCATTGCGTACCAGCAAGTATCGCAATCATGCTGCAAATAGTGTTCCCTATTAAAGTTTTGTAATCTTGCTTTAATTTGCGATAAGGTTTAGCAGCACTCATTAATTTCAAAATTTTATCTTCACCCATTACAAAAAGCGCGTAAGCGTTAGCAACATCTACAAAATCATGTAGTATTTTGTCGGCGGATTTAGTTCTTAAAAAATCTGCTGCTTCATTAACAATTTGCAAATGCAGATCTAATTCTAAAGTTGATAACCAAGAAGCGGCGAGGGTTGCTTCTTCTTGTGTCTGAGAAAGCACTACTTTTGGATCGGCAATGGCTCTCGTTAATAATTCTCTTGCGTGTTCTTTAGTAAATCCCGCAAGGCGTTTAAATTCACTAACAATATCTTCAGTTAATTCCGTACACATATCATTTGTTGTCTCTTCTGGTAAAGATTCGTTGGCTTTTTTGATGCAATCTTTAAGAGACAATGACTTTTCGTTACTTTCGCTAATAATTTGCCAAAATCTTTGCTGAAAAAATCTTAGCCGCTGGTTTTTCCCTTTGGTAATACTTTTATTAATATCTGCCTGCTTAATTTGCTTTGACTTTAATTCACATTTTTCTGCAACTTTAGAAAAATGAACAAAATGGCAGGGTATTTCGCATTCTTTAATCGTGACAATCTTTTTTGATTTAGGCGTCAAACGTTGATGTTCTGGACGCTTTGCAGCCGCAGATAAAAATACAGGCTCTTTGCAAAATGGGCATTGCAAAAGTAGGCGCGAATAATCTTGATACGTCGCACCTTGAGCATCTACAAGCATTCCCCCATACAATAAACTTGATGCGTATCGCATATCTTAATCATTTAGGTTTTGTTCGAGCAAGTGTTTCCAGACTTCAGAATTCGGGTCATTAGTCCAAACAGTAACAAACCCATCAAACAGTTTCGTCTCTGATGTTTTAAAACCTTCTGGAAGCATTTGAATGAGCATCGGAACATTTAACGGGCAATTCCAGTTTTTAAGTTCTTGTTGTATCTTGGCGATCGCGTCATAAGAATAACCTTCGTGGTTGCGACAGCATTGGCAAATCACACAATCATTGCCATCACGTTTAGATCTCTCCACGCAGATATTAATAGTTTCCCATGCGTCTTTGACCTGGGCATTAATATCAGGGATGCCGTAGCGATCGCCCAACAATTCTTTTCTTCTTTTTGCTTCACCCATGTTGGTTATACAACCTTTGAATATTTTACCCACGAATTCCACACATTAAACACTGGCTTGTTTAACTGCTTGGCATACTCCAAGCAGTTAAACGTCCCACCACTACTAGACCCATCATAAAGAGCAAGAATTTGAACGCAATTATCAACCATCCATTCATTTCGTTTTTGCAGTTTTGCTGGGTGATAAATATCTCTTTCTACCCCTTTTGCTGCATACTCTGGCAGGCGATCAATATAGATAATCTGCTTTGTTTGGAATAAAATCGATTCCCACCTTTCCCGATCCTCTTGCTTCCATTTAGCATCTTGCTGAGCAAAAGGAACGGCAGCAACCAGGGGAATAGATAATTTAATTGCAGCAAGAGCAACGGCTGTATCCCACCCTAACGCCATGCCGGAAATAATTTCAGTCGGTTCTAATTTTTGGATAGAGACTGTAGCTAAAGAAAGTAGGCGCGAAAATACTTCTTGGTTGCGTCCTCCTAATTTGTCTAGGCGGTGTCCGGTGGCGGCGATGATTTTGGGCATTTATCGGTACTTCCCCCATCAAAGCTTTTAATTTATCGCGTTCTATTAAAGCTAATATCCCCCTAGCCTTTGAACTGGGAGGATGAACGATAAAGTTTTTCAAATCTTCTAAATCTATCCAATAAATCCCTTTGTAAAAATAAGCCTTGAGAGATTTACTAGCAATCCATCTATTAATACTCGATGTTTTTATTCCCAATGCCTCACTTAATTCTCGAATTGTATAATAAACCATAAAACTACAAGCTTTTGGTAAAATACCCGCGATCGCAGATCGCAGAATAAAGGTAATAGTACCCGTGGTTATCACCGCAAACTAATTTGTATCTTGCTCCTAGTGTCATTTGCGGGTCAATTTTGATGAGCATACCCGCTACATCTTTTAGATAATCGCTGCGGTTCAAATGAATAACTATTGCTTTCTCTGAGCAATAAGGAATCGGTTTGAGTTGTGGTAAAAGTAAAATGTTGTTCATGAAGCTAATAGATAAATTTGCCCTCAATTAGCCAACAGCTATCTTTCAGGTGATAGCTGTTAACTGTTGACCTCATCAAGCAGCTTGTTGCTGAATTGGCTCGACTTCTGATTTATGCAGTGAAGCGATCCTATTACTTTGTTTGACAGACAACCACTCGCCATCAAAATTACAAACTTCCCAAGTTGTACCCGCATCTGGAGAATTTTTATCAACTATTCTTACCCAGTCACCAGGGCGATACATCAAAGACTTTTTTGCTTCCAGCAATGCCTCAACTTCAGATTTAAATTTATCGCCCAGCCATTGCATATCCGTGATATCGCCAGTTTCGCTGATATAGTCACTCAATAAGCTTGGTAGCTTTTGAATTAAATCTTTTTGATGTTTTGTAGTAGCTGCCAAAAATAGTTCTTTCAAAATAAGATAATTGCCTTGACACAGTTCGCTGATATTTTGCCAAGTGATGTTGTTCATTCCGGCTTTGGTGCGGATACCAGCTATAAAATTAGAAGCTTTGATGTGTGCGTGACTATCAGGACTAGCTTTGCTTGATAACACTAAATTGCTGCTACAGGTAATTACTTCGCACTGTCCTTCTGAGTCCGTTGCATCAAAAAGCGCGGCAACAGATTCGCCTTTTATTCCAACCACCGTGCCTTGTCTATCAAGCAAGTGCTTTAATTCACCGTCTTCAGTTACACAAACGCGATCGCCTTCGATGAAGCTTACTGCTTCTTGGACGCTACCTTTTACAGTGAGCGTAGCCGAACTGTGAGAAATGATTTTCAAATTCTCAGCATGATAGTTAAAATTCCCGTCTAAAAATTTGACAGAAACAATCCCTTTGAATGGGCTGGGAATGTAACCTACCGTTCCTACTTGCCCATCCTTACGTTGCACGATCGCTCCTTTAAATAATGCGGTTTCTGTATCTTTATTTTCCGATTCGTCAACCTCTACCTCCAATACTTCAGCAGTTTGGCTTTGCTCAGGCTCAACCTTTGGAGTCACGAGCTTTAACTGTTTTTCGAGTTGATTTCGTTCATTGCGTATCTTATAAAAATCATTCTCCCATTGCTCTTTTTGAGCCTTCTGCCCTTCGTACATTTCTTGATAGGTATGATTTTCTTTTTCTAGTTGCTTGATTTGAGCGACATAACTGTCTATTTCTTTGGTATCTTGAGCGTAAATTTCAACTTTCTTTTCTAATTGTTCGCAACGCGATCGCCATTCTTTATTAGAAACCTTCAAGCTTTCGATTTCTTGTTTGAGTGCCTCAACGTCAGGCATCAGTTGTTGTTCTGCTAACTGCGCGTTCATATCATCGGTTAATGCTTCTAACTGATTAACCTTTGCAATCAAAGAAGCATTTTCTTTTTGTAATAGTTCAACAGCTGTTTGTGAAGATGAATTCTCTAATTGCTGTTTCAATAAATCGCGTTCTTGAGTAACAGATTTCAATTTCTCAGCTACACGCGTACTAGCTGCGGTCATATCTGTTATTTTGGAGACCGCTTGGTTGCGCTCCTCTTCGCACAACTTTAGTTTTGCAGCCACTTCTACTGAAGAAAGACTGATTTTTCTCAATTCCTCTTGAAGCTCCAAGCGATCGGATGCTGATGAATGTGCAACTGCCAATTCAGATTTTAACTTGGCAATCTCCTCGTTTTGGGCGGCAATTGTAGCAGTGTCGCCCAAGAAATTCAATTCTTCCCCACTAGCGCCTTTGTATAAACTGGTAGCCCAGTCTAAAAGCCCGTTTCGAGAAATGCCATTTTCTTTCATCAAAGTGCCATGTGCGGCTACCTGTTGCAGCAACTCCTCAGCTTTTTGCTCAAATTCTTTATAGGGCTTCAAAGAATTGGTGAGTTTATTCAATTGCTTTTGTAATTGAGCAATTTGATTCATAATCGTTTGGGTTTCGGAAAATTGGAATGTCATAGTTTTATCCTCTTCATCCAAAAATTTAACTTCGTTAGAAAAAACTCTAATTTGCCAATCGTGGTTATCCAGCTTGACCCAAAATTCAGGACTATCATCGGTGTGATAACCACAGACGTAGCCTGATTCGGCTGCATATTTGCCCTTTAAAATTTCGCAACGTGTATTGATAGCAGGTCTGAAATTATCGGCTTTTATGTGGGTAGGGTTCCGAGAATCGTCTTTTTCCAAATACTCGTAACTCCACTGCTGCCCGTTGGGAGAAATTTCAAGATCGACACCATCCCAGTGAATGAGCGCCCATTTTTCAAAAGTGTCGGCGATCGCACCAGTCCTCGATTTGCTACGAGGGAAAGTGTCGCGGACGCGATCGCCAACCTTGAATTGATTTGAGTCCTTAATCTCGATTAACTCCAGATTGCTTGAGTGATAAGTGCCTTTAGGAGTATCAACAACTACCCAGCCATTGGTTTGCAGTTTAATCACATTGCATTCTTGTCCGTACTCGCCAAAGTTTTTGTTAAGGATGCGGACGCGATCGCCTACCTTAAACATCTCGCCACCACTCCTCAAGGAACTTGATTCTACGGAAGGCGACGGCTGCACAAGCGGGGACAACTGAGCGTCCGTAGAGGTCAACACAGTTTCTTCTTTTTGCCATGTGTCGGCGTACTCCGGCGTAAACGGGAGTTGTATGTGCTGTGTCTCGCCACTTTCCAGCAAGACTGATTCCACCCAACCACTGGGGAATCCCATCATCCACCCCGACACCGATGGGTTGAGCTTGTCTCCCTTGGCTATGAATGGCCTCAATTTCTGCTCTAATCTGTTCGTCCCAGCGGGGCGGCATCCTGTCTTGCCCTTGGCATAGGTAGTTGGGGTAGGCAACAACGAACAGCCGTTCTCTTTCGTGAGGTGCGCCGAGTTGCTCCGCCGAGATAATTTCAACTTCTGTTGAATATCCTGCCAAACTGAATCCTCCAAGCATTGCTCGAAGTCCTCTATGGATAAGTCCTGTAGGGTTTTCCACAAGGACAAATCGGGGGCGGGCAATGGCAATGACTCTGAGCATTTCAAACCATAAACTTGATTTGGCTCCTTGGAGTCCGGTGCGATCGCCGGCGCATGAGGTATTGGTACAAGGGAATCCACCAAACACGAGTCCATCTGTGTAATTCCAATTAATGTTGGGGTAATAAGCGCAAATATCTGGGTAAATTGGGGTGTGGGGAAAGTGCGATCGCAGTACGCTTTGGGCATCTGGATCGACTTCGACCATTTGAACTACCTCGCCTTCACTGCCAAATACTTGATTGAGGGCAATTTCAAATCCGCCAATGCCGGTGAATAGGCTAATTGCTTGCATCAAAATTCTTCCTCCAGAGTTGACCCCTCTTCACCAATAAGGAAATTTGCAGTGTGGAGCGATCGTAAAGAATCCGCATCCAGGAGTAACCCTTGGGAGGATCTACTTGCTCCAATTCGGGGTAAGCAGGCCAGTCACCCATCAGGTTTACTAGAAATACTTGGCGTCCAGCCATCAAAGCGTCGTGAACTATGGCTTCGGCTGCTGGTTTGATTAAGGTGCGAAATTCTTCAATCTCGTAAACCATTCCAAAAGATGAGTAGTAGACGATCGCAATTGGGCCGCACTTCCACTCATTGACCGTACTAGCGACTATTTCGGCATCGCGATCGCATAAAATCCGACGAGGGATATCGGGATGAATTGTTTCGCGATTGATAACACTGTGCATTAAATCCAATACCCCCTATTTCCCGACCCCAATACAACTAGAGTTCGCATCACATGGGAACCCGTAGCTTTGTTAATTACCTTGAATTTCTTGGCTTGCGAAGAAGCGATGTTGGCATCAATCCGAATTGATTTACCGTTGCAAACGCTGTAATAATCGGCTGGGTTTAATTTAATTTCTAGGCAGTTGTTAGCTGCATTCACGCGTTTCTCAAACAAACTTTGTTTGCTGAGTTTAAGCACTTGATTTTTTCTTGGAGTGCATGTCAAGCAAACAAAAGCCATGCTTCCATCTTGCTGGTCATAAGAATTTACAAATTCTTTACCGCAAAATGGGCATTTCATCTGGTTTTTGGAATCAATGATGAGGCAGTATCGGTAAGCTGCTTTTACGTCGTATTGGGCGATTGAAAAGGCCATATCGAGTTGGCGATCGCTGAGTGTGGTGAATTGGTTGCCAGTGATTATCATTGCTGCTCCTCACCGATTAAAGTTAATAACTATTTGTTGCTTTTCCCGAACGTCAAAAGCAGTGTCCAGCAACCAAAACGTCATTGAATCGTTACTTGAAGTCCAGTTGTAAGCCTCTTTTGCTTTCTTTTCAGCAGCGCTCCATTTGCCTTGAAAAGTTTTTTCGAGAAGAATGGGGTCAAATTCCAAGTAACCACGATCGCAAATGCATTCAATCATTAACATTTGCCACTGCATCCATTCCCCATTTTTGATAACTGAAGTCCACCCCATTCCTAACCCGTAACCTCTAGCTGTGCGACCAGAAAACAGGGAATCACCAAGAATTGCTGCACGCACGTTATTCAACTCAAGGCAAGAATCTGCGATTTTAGTGACGAACTCGCTAACGTCATCAGACTGGGAAACTGGTTTTACTTCGCAATAAATTGGTGCGGGAGATTGAGAGGTGTAAAGGGCAAAATCGGGAAGCCAACCTTTGAAAATCTCACTTGCTATTGCTGGTTCGTATTCCCATTTCCAACTCATGTAGTTGAAAAATAATGCCCACGTAGCTTCGAGTCTGGAGCGGAATAGAACGCCATCAACGATAATGGGTTTTGCTTTGTACTTGCCGTAATCAATTGCCATTAAAAGTCCACCTCGCTGACTTGACCATCAATCACCACGTAGCCTTGCGCTCTAGCTTGACGCTCCACATCTGCAATCGCAGAAGGTATGCCAGATTGCAGTAGTGAATTCCAATAAGTCAGCTTGCGCCCAAGTTTTTCTTGTTCTTTAAATCGCTGCCGATCTTCGTCAATGACAGCGGGCATACTTTTGGAACTAGTCAAAACATTGATTCTTGCTCTAGCTTCTTGAACGCTACTTATCGGCTCCACATTGATGGGCTTGGCGCTTAAACGTTGTTTTTCTGCTAGTTGGCGGAAATAATCAGTTTGTTCTTGCTTAACGGGCGTTGTAGTATACATAAGAGCATTTTCTGAACCTTCTGGCGCAAGCTCTTGCCACGATTGCTCTTGTTCCTTCACGCTCAAAGCAACGGTATCCCAAATATCATTTGAAACTGCCGAACCTGCTTCTAGCTGCTTAGGTTGCGTTGATTCCTCTGCCTTGAAACAGTTTAATCGGCGATCGCCATCGCTCAAACTTTCCGCGATAGTCGGCATTGCGTAATCAGCCGCTTGCTCAATTACTTGTAATGGGTTTTTACTCTCGGTTACCCTCATGCTTTCTGGCAACGGCAGAACAGCACGGGCTTGCTTGATAATGCTTTGCTCGTCAGCAGTTGTGTCCATGCCCCCAAGTTTGCGTACTTCAATGTTCGCCACGCGATGCAAGAAAGTTTCCTGATACCACTCCCACTCAATCGCTAGGTTCGCAGGGTCTTTTTTGAAATGCTTTAGAACATCACCTTTTTTGACGTGCAGATCGCCACCATATTCCTTGACCCAACGCTTGGCGATCGCTAATTGAAATTCAGAATCGAGCTTACCGTCCTGGGTTTTCCAAGGCCCATCGGGCAACCAGTTCCAAATGCACTCGCTCGGATCTACTCGTTTGTTAAAAAACGGATCGGGACGCCCCAGCGGAATATCTGCCTTCACCAAAGATTGAGTCGCTAGTTGATTAATCTTTGACTCTTGTGACAACGTAGCTAGAGATTGAGGTGCTACCTCTTTTGGTATTTCAAATCCAAAATTTTTCTCTCCCTCTTTTTTGGGGTGGGGTGTCGGGGTCGCGTCAGCGAGGGCGACATCTGATAAAGAGTTGAGAGAATCTGAACTATAGAATATATCTGAATATAATCTGGAGAATCCCTCAAAGTCTTGCCCATCTTGACTTTCGAGCGTTTTTTCTGCCACGGATGGCAGTGTTTCTGCCACGGATGGCAGTGTTTCTGCCACGGATGGCAGTGTTTCTGCCACGGATGGCAGTGTTTCTGCCACAGATGGCAAAACGCTTACCCCATCAAAACTAGGACTGTTTTCATTCCACCAGACCGTAATTTCGCCCTTTACTTTCCAATCAACGAGATTGTGATTTTTTAAAAAAGAAACAGCCCTGTAAAAACTTCGTTCGCTCAAGCCCCATTCCTGACAAAACTCTGGGACTTTAAAAGTCCATTTCCACCCCTGCTTTTTAGTGGCACGAATAATCCCAAGCAGATATGCTGTGGCAGTTATAAGATTTCTCTCGTGCAACCATTTGAGGGTGTCTATATCCAGCTTCCAGAATTGCTCAGTCTTCACGCTGCCACCTTCCCAGGCATAAACCCACTCTTCAACAACTGCTCATAAATCAATCCCTTTTGCGAATAAGACAGTTTTGGCAGCATCCGCAAGAATGCCGCGATCGCTATCTCCGTCTCTTGCTGCCATTTTTCTTGGTCTGGCTCCTTAGCGTCTGGTATCGCTTGGAGTCCGGTTTTCAATCCCAGCGATCGCGCTACTTCTTTGTTCTCCTGACTAACCAAGCTAAAATCCCTAATCTCCTCCACCCGCACCAGAAAATTGTCAGGTATCAGTTTGCTGGTTTGGTCATCAAACCTAACAACGCATCTATCGTGGTTCGGATGCTGTGTAATCACACCCTCAGCGCCGTGAAACTCTTCATCGCCGTAATGTGGGAGTATCTGCACTGTAGTTCCAATCGGGATGCGCGGCGGTTTGGGAAGCCTCACTTTGGGCGGCTTGATTTCCTCCACAGCTTGTTGCACGTGTTCGGCTTTGAGGTCGCATCCCTCAGACTCGGCAATCTCCAGCGATCGCTTGTAAGCCTGCTGGATTTGTTTTGGCTCCTTGAGTTGGGTTAGCGGCCGGATGTGGCTTTCTTTGTATTGCGAAATGTTAAGACCAATTGGTCTTAACATTTGTACACATTTCTCAGCTGCAATCAAGCGGTTTAGATGTCTGTCTGTAATATTCAAGTCTTCTAATACTGCCTTAAACTTTTCCCGGTAGGCATCAAATGAAACTGCCTCATCTCTCCAAAGTCCGAGTTCATCAATCCTTAATAAAGCTTGAGCAGCTTGTTGAAACCCGCGTTTCCCTGCTTCTATTCCCTCTATTATTGATTGCTCTAGCTGGTGCTTTTTATCTAATTCAGAAGAATTTAAAGTCGTAATATTCGACACTGGCATAAATTATTTTTCTCCAATGTAGGTATATACGTAATCGCATTGATTTTGATAAGAAATCAAAATCAACCAAAAGCCCGATTGTTGTTAAAGCCTGAATTTTTGTGTCATAATGTAAACTTAATATGCAGCTAATGGCAAAAACTTTCACTTAGTAACTACTAAGCAAGACTTGTTTGTTATTTAGTTGTTTTTAAAGCAATTGAAAAATATCTAAATAGATTGCGAATTGGCGTTCGCAATCTATTTTTTTACGAAAGCTCCTACCTCCTTTATTACTATTTGTTGGTCAATTATTTGCTTGATATCTGTACGCATTGGGCAATATTTACACTGCCCATTTACGTGCCAAAACTTAAGTAAATCGTTAATAGCTTGCTGGTAGCGCACCGCTGATTCTGCATGTTTCATGCCGCCTTACCTTTGCGCTTTTCAGGCGGTAAAGATAAACGAGTTTTACAGCGTTCAATGTGGAATTGATAGCGAGGCTTTTGGGAAGAAGGCGATCGCAAGTCTCGCACCTCGTGTTCTTTACCTACCCTCAAAATGCCATCAGCAATCATCTTTCGCAGCTGCTTGGGCGAATCCAAACCCAGCAGCGTGCAAGCCGATTGCGTGTCATACCATTCGCGTTGGGGTTGTACTGTTCCGATACCCAGCATTTTAGATAAAATCTGTCTGACCATATCCTCAACGACTTCCCTTAGCTGGCTTTCGGGAATTAGTCTTTCGGTGGTTTTGTATGACTCTGGGCATTCCATCTCATTAAGCTGTCCGTTTGATATCAGGATCTTCATTTGCTGTTACCGTTGCAATGGTCGTTCCATTGGGAAGCTTCACTGAATACGTGATATTCTCGTACTCGAACCATTTTTTGAGAGCGGCAACAATGATTCCTGTTTGAGGAATGCCCGTCCTCGCTGATTCTTCACGCAATCTTTCGTCAACGTCTGGTGGTAATCTAAGGCTTTTTGGTGTTCTCATTAGTTTAATGACTAAACATTATTAGTCTAATATTAGGTGTATCCAACGTAGTATAGAATAGCAATAAAGTGCAAAATCTTTACAAGTAGAATTTGCGCTTTTCAATGGATAGACAAAAACTGGCTCAAATAATTCGTGAAGCTAGGGGAGACAGGAGCCAGGGAAGATTTGCCAGGGATTTGGGTGGTTTAAATCCTGGTACGGTCAGGAATTGGGAGTTGGGCAATAGCGAACCAGACCTAGATAACTTGAAAGCGATCGCGCGTGCGACTGGCAAAAACCTACTTCAGTTGATAGCTGAGATAACGGAAGTTGAGTTAGAAACATTACCGGAACCTAAAAAAGCAGAAGATGTAATGGCGATCGCTTCCAAATTAGACAAAAAAGAGCAGTTTAGGCTCGCTCAGCTTTTGCTCAGTCAGATTGCCCTTCTGTCTGGGATCGATCTGGAGGATTAGCGGCCTGCTCCAAGTAGTAAGCCGCATTGCGCCATGTAGGACTATTTTCCGACCACTCCGCAAGGGCAAGAAGTAAATCGGGAAAGCTAAAACCCTCGGCTTCTAAATCTGGTATGAGAATGGAAATAAGTTCTGTGAGGGCTTTAATCCGAAGTTGTTTCAAGATTGCTCGGAAGCTGTTGTGCATTGTTGGGAATAAATTGTAATGGCAATCATTTTAAATCCGCGATCGCTGTCAAAAAAGCCAAAAAAGAATGATTTTCCAGAGTTAATTTTGTGATGCTTTTGGTTCTGGGTCAGTGCGAGGCCGCAATATGTCCTCAGCTTCAATGATGGCTATATGGGCTTTGCTTAAGGTTTGGTCTATCGACTCGTCAGCAACTCTCGATCCTTGTTCGCATTCTTCGGTACTCATGTATTTGATGAGTTCTTCCAAGGCAGCATGGGCGGCCGTTACTTGTTGCCAGACGGGGTAATAAATCCAAGTCGGGTCTGGCTGGGGGTAATTGTTGTTCATGGTGTTTACGCAATCTTTAAACGCTTTTCAGTGTGCTTACTGCAACAATCTTTACCGAGGAAAAGTTACAAAATAGGAATTAACCACCTAGTAACCAGCATGAACGTTAAAAGATTAATCGGGGTGTTGTCTGTTACAGTAATTTCAACTCTAAGTTTCAGCAGTGTCGCATCTGCCGAGCGGGAAAAATTTGTCAATGTTGGTTATGACAGCGACGGCGAACCATTTTTATTAGACACCACCACAATGGGAAAAAGAGAGCGCGGCTTTGGTAGCGTTCTTAGGGTTTATCAACTTAAAGGTGGACTGATGAGTGAATTTTTGGTTCACGCAGCTTGCGGGGACGAGAAATTGTCAATTGTCGGATTTAGAACCTACAGCCAAGGTGTTAAGTTGACTGAAGATAAGGTACGCCAAGAAGTGCCTGTTAGAACAGACAGCCCCGCAAGCCAAGCAATGACCTATTACTGCCACTTGATTGGCGCTCGTGGTTGGTAAGATATTTGTTACGTCTAAGAAATTTACAGCGATCGCTATTTCATGCTTACTGATTAACTTGCGTTTGCAGTGAGTTGTTTTATCTCCTTCAACTGCTCCTCAAGAGAAGCAATTTTGCTGTGACAAGTTTGAGCTAAACTATCCAGAGAATCAATCTCAGAAAGCAAGTCCTCACCTGACGGCAATTCGATAGCTGATTCCTTGATAATCTCTACGTCATCCTCCAACTCGTCAATCATCACGGTATAAAACCAGCCTTTACCCAGTTCACGCGCTCTTTTTGTTCCTGGTGGGTGGTATTCCATACCAATAATTTCGCCTTGTTTTACTTGTTTTCCAGGATGATATTTTGGTGGTATCCAAGTACTAGGTAGTTTGATTGCGTTCGTTATCAAATTAGTTACCTCCGCTGGGAAACATATACTAGGTGGTTTAGAAGAGTATGAATTATGGACTTTTTTGTTCGACTGCGGTGGATAGCTTTGACAATCCTTTTAATTGTTGTTGGATGTACGCCGCAACTGAGTGCTAAAGAAAAACTGGATGAGTGTACAAAACTTGCGAGCTTTGGTAACAGTTCAATAGAGCCAAATATTTTTGGGACTGACTCAAAAAGTTTTAATAAAACAGCGGATAATTTTGAACTGAATGCACGTTACCTCCGGGAAGCTAAATTTAGAGATGCAGGAATAAAAAATTCCGCAGAGCAACTGGCGCTTCTTAATGAAAAAAATGCGGACGCTGCCAGAGAGCTTGGAAAAACGGTTGACAAGTTAAATCAAAAAGTAGGCGATCCTGAATTGTTGGATCGACTTCAAAAGCAGGGTGGTGAATTAACCAAGATTGGCGATGAAATAACTGCGCTTGTTAATGCTCAGTTAGATCGATGCCCAAATCGTAAAAGTATTTGACGCGATCTTATTTAATTTTCAAGGTTCAGCAGAAATTAACCTGTGGTAAACACCACAGGTTTTGTTTTTAGAGCGATCGCCACTGCACGAGAATGGCGATCGCTTATTTACATAGCCTATACTAATGATTTCCCAGGGTCAACATAAAGCCTATAATTTTTATAGGCTAGCTGCTAGCTAGCCTATGACCACAACACTAAAACTACAAGACCCCTAAAGCTAAGGCTCAGGGGTCGTTTCTTTTGATTTTAAAAACTGGCGGATGCGCTCGCGCGATAGCCTGAGTTGCTCCGATGCGCTTCTCAGGCGGACAATTCCCCCAGTATTGCTTCAGTGCGTTTTTTAAACTCTTCAAGGTCGGCAACTTTCCTTTTGATAGCTTCAATTTCTTCGTCACTATTTGAAGCCAGCCCCAAATAGTTATCGATGAACTCAAGCAAAAGGCGACTAGCAGATGTACCTTCTGCTTTTGCTTTGTCAATGAATGCTTTCTTCTTTTCTTCTGGGATGCGGAAGTTCATCTGAGTCTCGCCTTCCGCAAGATTTCTTGGCATACCTATTCACCTCAGCTTGCTTGATGGCTTTTAGCCTATACCCAATTCTACCCGCAAGCCTAGTCTTTGCCTAGCAAATAAAGCATCTATCATCTTAGCCTGTACCTCAGCCTGCACAAAACCTTGACCCAGGAAAACATTTTGCCTATACTAAGGAAATAACCAAAAAGGCGATCGCCCCACCGTCCAAAGTAAAGCGATCGCCTTTTGCAAACCCCACAAGGAGATTTGAATCATGACACATCAGATTTACACTCTTCAACAACTGCAACCCAAGTCTTTAGCCGAACTCAAAGCCATTTACTCTCAACTTGGTGCAAGCGTTAAGGTAGCTGACAAACGCTCTAAAAGTGCTTGGGCTAAAGCAATTATCGCTCACCAGTCCTCTCAGTCTGAAATTACGAATTACGAATTACGAATTACGAATTACGAAGTTGATGGCGATGATGTTACGGTCAACGGGCAAGCGATCGCGTCTATCACTATTGACGAGTCACACCTGACTCAACCTTGGGTAGTCAAAATTGATGGCGTAGAAGTCCATCGTAACGGCACATGGGCGCAATGTTATAACTACGTGCGCTGGCATCACAAAAACGGTACGTTAGCAGCGCCCGCAACGGATGATTATTTATTCCATGAAGATATTCAACCTACTATTAAACTGCCTAAAGTCGGCGATACCTACTCAACAAGCGGTTTTGTACTGCGTTGCATTCAAGTAGCGGGTGATTACGCCACCGTGTGGAATGTCTACAGTAATGGATTGCTAGGCGAAATCAAAATGGATTATCACTGTTTTTGGCATCACACGTTGACGTTTGAGTTGTTTTCAACACCTCAAGAGGCGATCGCGGATTTGTACAGTTCACTTCAAGAATATAAACAATCCTCATCCATGAATATTCCTCAATACGAAATATACGATTACGGAAAAGAGTGCAACGTTTGCTGGAAGTGTCCAGAATCGGGATTACCTCAACGCATTTTTCTTAATAGCAAGCATTATTGTTATTTAGATAATCCTGGTATTTGGGTTGAGGAAAAAGAATTTTGCAACATAATAAATTCTCACGCACCAACTATTGCTAACTATTCTCCTGAAAATAGGATCTGGAAAGTTTATGATGCCGTAGATGAGGATACGGTTATCAACGAACTTGCTTTTGTGATTGCAAATTTTTTCGCGTATGAGCAATCGGTTGTTGTGCAATGGATTAAAACAAACACTTGGTGGTTTCGCGCTTTCTGGGAACAAGTTAAAGAAGCTAGTCTACCACCGCGTCCTATATATGGCATGGCAGCAATTAGACCCAAAAGCGAAGTCGAAATTGACTTTAACGATATCAATATTGACGAATGGAAAAAAGTAGCGTTGGTGAGAAATCCTTGCACCTAATTATAAAGTTTTAGATTTCCGCTCTATGCGGTTGACCACCTCAATTTAAAAGCGATCGCCCCTGTCTGGACAACGTAAAGCGATCGCTAATTTCACCCTATTGATGAATACCATGAAGTCTATCTCAAATTTGTTTGCTGTTGTAGTTTTCGCCAGCAGCTGTGTAGCAACATGTCAAATTTTTGAATCTCCTAAATCTTGGGCTGCTGAAACTAATACACCTACTCATAGAGGTAGTACAGATCGAAAAGATGACACATCACCCCAGACCTATATTTCATTTAATTATGGCGGCCCTGATTCAGGCACTCGTTAATAATTGAATTATTTAGGGGCATTTTTGCCCCTTGCTTACTGGACGTAAATTTTTACTGCTGGCTTGTGGAGTTTAAATGTTTAATTCAGAACTTCGTGCAGAGTTAAAACTAATTCAAGCAAAACTTAAAGAGCCTTTTTTGCCTAGCGTTCATCAAATTCGTGAGTTGCCAGGAAAAGGATATTGGGCGTTTGTCTCTCATCAAGTCATCCGTCAAAGACTTGATGAAGTCGTACCAGAATGGCAAGCCGATTTTTCACCTGTTGAAAGACTGGAGAATGATGTAGTTTGCAGGTGCGGAATTACTATTTTAGGAATCCGCAAAGAAGCGATAGGTAGCGTTCCTTTGATTGCTGCAACCAATAAAGACGGCAAAGACGTAAGTAGAGGTAGTGCTGCTGATAGAGTTGCGGCGGAATCTTTGAAGAATGCTTGTGAATTTTGGGGCGTTGGACTTTATTTAGACGATCAAGCATTTGTAGCCAACTACTTAAACAAACATTCATCAGAGTTGACTGAAGAAGTAAAAAGTAAATTGCGATCGCTTATTGCTTACCTCAGAACCAAAGGCGATTTACCCCCAGTAAATTCTAGTGTTAGCGTATCACCAATACCTAAGACTCAAGCTCCAACAACAAAGCGCAAAGTTGGAGCGGAGGAAACCTCCGATCCAAACTTTGTAAGAGAGCCTAAACCCCCATCAATGCACTCCCAACCAGACCGCGATTTGTTGATACGAGAAATTGACTCTTTGTGTAAGCGCAAAAATATCACGCCAGACCGAGGTAGCGAACTGCTGATCGAATTGTATGGTGTGAAGGGGCGATCTCAACTAACAGATGAACAGTTAGTAAGTTTTAGAGATTATTTATCCATTAGAGCAGCAGTATGACAAATATTCAATGGACTGATGTGACATCAAATCCAATTCACTTAGTCAAACCTGACGGATCGCACGGCGGACATTGGTGCAAAAAAGTTTCACCAGGATGTGCAAATTGTTATAGCGAAGCGCAAAATAATAACGGGTTTTTCTCATTCGCATCGCATTTAGAATATGTTGGGGATGCTCCTGATAATCTGATATTTGATGAAGAGGTTTGTAAGAAGTGGTTGAGTTGGCGTAAGCCCAAAAAGATTTTTGTTTGCTCCATGACCGATCTGTTTGGTGAGTGGGTCGAGAATGAATGGATTGATAAAGTTTTTGGGTATATGGCATCTGCCCACTGGCACACATTTCATGTGCTAACAAAAAGACCCGAAAGGGCGATCGCTTACTTCCAGCGACATAATTTAGCTCAATCAATTAAGGATGCAAGCGATCTAGTTTGCAAGCCCGAACTACCCTTAAAAAATGTCTGGTTTGGTATAACTTGCGAAAATCAAGCGATGGCTGATAAACGCATTCCATTGCTATTAGAAACACCCGCAGCAGTGAAATGGCTGAGTGTTGAGCCAATACTGGAAAATATCGATCTTAAATTTGGCTCATGGGATGTTGACGTTGATGACGACACTACGCGATCCATCTATGTGCCAAATGAAAACAACTTAGTCGATTGGGTTGTACTTGGCGGTGAGTCTGGTAAAAATGCGCGTTCTTGCCATATTGTTTGGGTGCGATCGCTTGTCCGCCAGTGTCAAGATGCATCAATCCCCGTTTTTGTAAAACAATTAGGAAGCAAACCATTGCACATCCAATATATTGAACGCGAACCTAAGCACAAGTATCGCTACAAAATAAGCGGCAACAAAGGTGGAAAAATTCAAGAATTTCCAGAAGATTTACAAATTAGAGAGTTTCCCGCAAATTAAGACTAATTGAAGAATTGAAGTGAGGAATACTAAAATGAACGCCAAAATCTTATTCTGTGATATCGACGGAACTTTAACAGAAACAATCAGCGGCAATGATTTCAAGCAATCACCAACTGATGTAAAAATCATTGAGGGTGCTGATAAGGCAATAGCGCATTTTGCTAGCCAAGGATGGGCGATTGTAGGGATTTCTAACCAAGGTGGATGTGCGGCGATCGACCCAGAAACGGGAAAGCCTCGTAAAACAATTGAAGATACTATTGCTGAAATGCAATTCACCTTGCAATTATTCCCTAAAATCAACTGCATTTATTTTTGTCCCGACTTTGATGGAAATCTGATTTATCGAGTTTTTTGCCAAGGATACACTGTTTCTGAAAGACATCTCTATTTAGACCCAACCACAGATAAACCTTTTTATCAATCATTTCGTAAACCGGGCGCTGGGATGCTTCAAAAAGCCGTTCACGATTTGGAGTTGTCGCTAGAAAATTCTTGGATGGTAGGCGATCGCCCCGAAGACGAACAATGTGCCATCAATGTCGGAATTAATTTCTGCCCTGCCCATGTCTGGCGCGATGCCTGCGGCGGTAAACTACGCTTTCGTCCTAGTAGAATATTCACCCATGAAGTCACACCAGAACAATCGAGATTTTTGGAAGGTCGGTAATGGCAATTCTCAACTACACAACCAAAATCGACCCAATCAAAACCATTGGCGAAATTCAAGGGATACTAGCCAAACATGGGGCTTGCAGCGTCTCAACAGAATTTGCAAATAGCATTCCAATTGGCGTTAATTTCGCTATAGATTTTAATGGTGATTTTCTAAATTTCAAGCTACCCAGCAACGCTGAAGGTGTTTATCAAGCCCTGCAAAAAGATGAGCAGGTTCCTGCCCGCTACAAAACCCAAGAACAAGCTCGACGAGTAGCATGGCGCATCACAAAAAATTGGGTTGAAGCGCAACTCGCAATAGTTGAAGCAAGATTGGCAACGTTGCCAGAGGTGTTTCTTCCATACGCTATTACTCGCAATGGTCAAACACTTTATCAGCTTGTAGAACAGAAGAAATTGCCGCTATTGACTGGAGGCAGGACAGATGAACAATGATGCAGAAATTTGGCTGCCTATTTCGGTGGAAGGATTTGAGCATATTTACAGTATTTCTAATCAGGGACGAGTTCGACGCGAAATAGCTTCTGGCCGATATTTGGCAGGTCATATCCTCAAAATGCAGATTAACAATGGAGGTTATCACGTAGTTGGGCTGAGAAAACCCAATATACCTAGAAAATGGATTACTGTTCATCTTCTCGTGGCTCTAGCTTTTGTTGGTTGCCCATTGCAAAGGAATAAGCAATGGGAGGTGTACCTGCACATCAACCATAAAGATGGCAATAAGTTGAACAATCACCCATTAAATCTTGAATGGGTGACACCTCAAGAGAATAGAGATCATGCTGTTGCTATTGGACTCGACGATCGCAAAGGAGAAAAGCATCACTTTGCAAAATTCACTGAATGGGATATTAAATATATTCGCAACCAAGCTAGCAATGGATGTCGATTACAAATTCTTGCCGATAAGTACGGTGTTCATGTTGAATACATTCGACTCATTGTTAAAAGAAAGAGGTGGAAACATATTGCTTAAAGATTGGGTAGAAGCTCAAATGGCAGTGATTGAAGCAGGATTAGCTACGTTGCCAGAAGTATTTCTCCCTTACGCCATTCTTCCTTCTGGGCAAACTGTGTACGATGCGATCAACCAAAACGGATTAAAAGCTTTGGGCGACCCCATCGCAAAATAATTGATTTAAAAGTCAGGAAAATATGGATAAAATTCTTGTCAAATTATTGGGTAAAGATTTCGATGCAAGCGTGGTTTTAACAAGAGTTCCATGTGCGGGAGAGCAAATTCAATTTTCAAAAGAAAATGCGCAAATCACAGTTATTGTTAAAGAAGTTTGTCATTTTGACCGCATGGATGGGGACGAAGGTTTTGCGGCCAAGTTGATTGTTGATTTGATAAAAAAGGTGGTGGCTGATAGCGGCTTTCGGTGTTGGGGGTCTGTCCGCTTCCCCCGCTGCTATAGGAGCGTACCACCATACACGCTCCACCTGTACGTGCTTGGGCTTCAGCTAATACTGAATGCAGAACTATAAGTTTACAACCACCATCAATATGATAGAACACGTTGACAAAAAAGAATTACAAGAAGCCAAAGATTGGGCATACAACCTCATCCACGGTGAAGAAAAATTCTTCATCTTAGACACAGAAACCACCGGACTTGGTGATGCTGAAATTGTCGATATTTGTGTGATGACGCAGTGGGGACAACCGCTTTTAAACACTTTAGTAAAACCCACAATCCCAATCCCATCGGGTGCAACCTACATCCACAACATAACCGATGAAATGGTAGCCGATGCCCCGACCCTCCCCGAAATTTATCCCAGGCTCAAACAGCTAATCGAAGGCAAAAAAGTCATTATCTACAACGAAGCATTTGACTGCAATATCATCCGCTACTGCTGCCAACTCCACAATTTAAAACCCATCAAATTCTATAGCGAGTGCGCGATGCTGTGGTACGCGCAGTACTACGGCGAATGGAACGATTACTACGGCAACTACAAATGGCAAAAACTTCCTGGTGGTGGGGAACACCGCGCCTTATCAGACTGCCAAGCTGTGTACCGATTGCTGCACAGAATGGGTAAACGCGAGTACAAACTACCAGAAACACTCTACAAGCAATTTCCGCCCATCCAAGTAGCTTGTAAGTGGGAGAAAGTAGGGTGGCTAGAATTATGCCGAAAAGATGAAAGACCCTTTCAAACAGGCTTTCGTCGGGCTTTTAGGCTCGACATCAAGTTTCCCCACTTTTACTTGATGAAAGACGGAAAACCCTTGAAAAGCAAGGACGATGATTCAGATGATATACCTTGGTAAGACTACGGCACTTCACCATCGAACCGCGCAACTGCCCTCTCCACTGCCCTAGAATTGGTTTTCTCGTCAATGTGCCTTTGATAAGTTCTAAGATGTTCTGTAATCGAGTGTCCCATCAGCTTGGCTGAAGTGGTCACAGGCAACTCAAAAACTACGCTAACTCTAATCGCATAACAATGACGCAAATCATAAGGAGCTAATTTGGCTCCTATTTTTTTGAAGTGATATTTCAAAGATTGGTAAACCAGCCTTCCCAATTCTTGGTACTCTGATTTTTTGCTGTTAAGTTTTTCTTGCTCCCAGAGTTTCCAGCGTTCTGCCCACTGGGGATAAAAGGGCAAGACAACGCGATCGCCTGTCTTGCCCTCCGCAACATGACATTTGTAGGGAGGGAAGGGATCGACCTTAGCAAAAAACACTTCATGCGGTCTTAAACCGTAAGTCGCCAGCACTCCATAAACCCACTGCCACCGACGACTAGTAATTTGCTCCCTGAATTGCGCGATCGCTTCATCGGTTGGCAATTCTTTAATCGTACTAGTAGCACTATATTTACCTTTGTAAAGCCCCAAATCAACATCAATCCCTGCAAACTTAGCCAGCTTCATGTAAGTTTGAGTGGTGCGGTGCCTAGTCCAAGTATTAATCGGCAAGGTTGATATGGTTTTTAGTAGCAATTCTCCGGTTAATTCGTCTTTTGCTGGGAGCCTATTAAATTTCAATAAGTAATGCTTCTTCCAAGTGGCAAGGCTAAAATCTTGTCGCTTTACTAAGAATTCTTCCTTGAAAGCCTCTATCCAATATTCACAGGTATTTCCAGGCTTTAAGCCTCCTTCGCTCCAATTCTCCCAAAAGAAATTTTGGCCCGACTTCCACCGCACAATAGCAGCTGCTAATTCTATCGCTTTATCCTCTGCTGCTTTGAGTCCAGCGGGATTAGCGTACATCCCCAAGGCCACATCTTGTTGATGTGGTTGAGTTTTATTGCTATTTGGGCGTGGTGGCAGAGTTGCCCTTAGGCTTAACGTGTCCCCCCGTTGCCTCAGAGCTACACCCCTTTTGCTTGCTTTGAGCCGTTCGTTTATTTCTTGCAGCGAATACCCTTTCTTCACCTAAATCTGCCCTAATTAATTGGGACAATCTAGGATATTTTAGGATATTCTGGGGTATTCAAAATATCTTAAATCGCCCAAGCCAAAGCGTAAATCCTTGTTTTGCAGCGTTTTATATGACAAATTCAGGCCCGCCCCTCGAACGCCCGCTCAAAATTGAAATCAGACTTCCATCTTCCCATCCTCACTTATTAGAAGGACTTGAGATATGGCTACGCTTGGGTTTAATATCCGATTCCCAAGTCAGGCAGCTATGCCGAGAATTTCTCACCTGTACGGTGGTGTTGCAACCCCAGACTAAAGTCGGAACTAAGGTAAAATTTGCAACTTCAGATCCTGTGGAACAGTTGCCTATAGCTGCTTTACAAGCTAGTAGCCCTAGACAACCGCCAGAAAAACCAGTTCAACCCAGCTTTATCAGCACAATGTTGCAGTCACTAGGGGCAGAATTGAGCGTCCGCTGGCTGCTTTTTCTAGGAGTATTTTTGGTAGTGGTGTCCTCTGGGGTACTGGCTGCTAGTCAATGGGAAAAATTTCCTGCTTCTGGACAGTATGGAGTTTTATTTGCTTATACTTTGAGTTTCTGGGGGTTAAGTTTTTGGGCGACTAGGCAAAACAATTTGAGATTGACAGCTCAGACATTACTGATTGCTACTCTTTTGTTAGTGCCAGTGAACTTTTGGGCTATGGATAGCTTTGGATTATGGCAAAATCCTTTGAATTGGATTGTAGTTGCGATCGCCTGCCCTACCCTAACTGCTATTACTGTTTTAATCTCCAAAAATCGCACTATTTTTCCCAATTTACATACCGCCAAATTACCTATAGTAAATATTCTTGGGCTGAGTTATCTGCATTGGGGTTGGCAATTCAAAGGATTTCCGTTAATTGCCGTTTATCTGGGAATCATAGCCACAACTATCATTACCGTCCTCGATAATCGCCACCCACATGTGGAAAATACAGGCGATCGCCATAATTTAGGTATTAGTTTACGCGCTACTGTAATTATTTATGCTTTAATCGTCCTGCTAGTGCGGGCTATTTTTATTGCTTGGGTAAATGTCACGCAACTAGGTTTAGCTATTGGCATTTGCGGCTGGTTGGTGACTTGGTTAGCACAGCAGGGAAGGGAAGAGGACGCAGCGACACGGGGACGCGGCGACACGGGGAATGTAGAGGACACGGCGACGCGGCGACGCGGCGATATGGGGAATTCTTTCCCCGCGTCCCCGCGTCTCCCACTCTCCGCGTCTTCCCTACTCTGGGAAAAACTCGGTGCGATTTTACTTTTCTTGGGTTGGTTGGTTTCAGTAATTAATTATCCCTGGCAAGCGATCGCTGTGAGTGGTTTGGGTTTGTGGTTTGTGGGAAATCGCTTGCAGCGCTACAGTTTAAAAGTTGACTTAGCAGCGATTTTCGTTATTGGCTTACAGACAATTTGGCTCTTTTGGCGGTTAGTACCCCAACGCTTACAGGATTTGGCCATCGCTATTGCTACCGGGCTGACAAATTCTCAAAATGAACCTTGGGCGTTGCTGGGTGTAGTTTTATTTCCCTACGTAATTTTGATGGTGGCGCTGACAGATAATTTGTATCGCGTCCAAAAACGAGAATTGGCTAAATTTGGCGAAGTACTTACTCTATTATTTGGAACGTTTCTCACAAGCATCGTTTTAGTCAATCCTACGTTGCGATCGCTAAATCTGCTATTTTCCACCATCACCCTTGCCATCGTCACCAAACGCCGCCCTGACTTATCTCCTCCCCTGGTATACCTAACTCATATCATCGGCGTATTGACGTTCTGCTCTTTTATCAATTGGTTATTTACAACACTCAGTAGAGAAATTTGGGCAAGCATTTTATTGGCTGTGATGGTTGCAGAATGGATATTTAGCCTGGGAAATGGAATATGGCGACGTAGTGCATGGGACATGGGTTTGGGACTAGCCGCCGTTAGTTTTTTGCTGTTGTGGATGAATGCAGAATCATCTTGGTACGGTATGGCTGATAGTAGAGCTAATTGGGGAGTTATTTGGCTAGTTACGCCCATAGCTCTCACGGGTGTTGCCAATCGCACAAATATAGAGAATCGGACTATTAACCGTTACTTAAGTATTTTGGCTGTGGGAATTGCCCAGTTACTTACTTTACAGCTCCCAGGAACCAGGTTAATCGGTTTGGCGGTGGGTGCGGGGTTAATGTTCGTAAATACGCGTCACTTGCGAAACCAAGTAAGTGCAGTAATTACCGAAGGATTTGTTTTAAGTTTTATCGGAATGCTGCTGTGGACGGGTGTACCTGGTTTGCCTCGTCTGGCGGTGGCTGGTTGGTTTGTTGCGCGAGCGATCGCAATTTTAAGTTTATGGTTAATCCGCACGCCACTTAGACAACGCGGTAACGAATTAGCACTTATTTATGCAGCCGCTAGCGATAAATGGGCGATGGCTTTGTGTGGTTATGAATTGTTGGCTTTGACGCTGCACTCAGTTCTGATTTACCGAGGGGTGGCTAATTCCGGATTTTTGTACTTAATTGCCACTGGTATCATTTTGGCAGGCATTGTCTATCGCAGTTGGCGACAACCAACAAATTGGGCATTTTATGGCATTGGTTGGTGTTTGGAATTGTTGACAGCCCAGGCCTTAGGGTTTGGAGAGCCATCGATTATTAGAATAGCGATCGCCAATATCGCTTTGGGTTTATTTACTCAGCTTGTGGGAGAGTGGTGGAAACGACGACATCAATTACAAAGCTTGCCTAGCAGCTTTCACATTCTACCGATAATTTATGGTGTATTCAGCGTATTTCTCCGTGTAAACACCTTCACCGATTGGACGGGTTTGTGTTCCTTGGGCGTAGCTTTAATTATCATTGGCGTGGGGCGACGCCGAGAAGACTTTAAACCCTTGGTGTATTTAGGAATCGTTGGCGTATCAATTTCTGCCTACGAACTTTTGTTTTATCAAATGTTACAAGTTTCAGGAGGAGAATTAGGCGATGGATTGATTGCCATGTCTGCCCTTGGCACTACTATCATGTATGCCTATCGCATTCTCTCCCGTTGGCTGATAAGCTACTTACGCTTAACTCCCCAAGAACTCAAAGGCATAGCGGATATTCACTGGGCTTGGAGTAGCTGCTTATTAATGTTTGCCATTGCCCTTCCCATTGGAGTTAACCGTTTGGTGGGATTGGGAACTGGGGTATTTTTGGTTAGGTATGCGATTTTTCAGGGAAAGCGGCCGCCCCAATCCTCCGTGTCTTCAACATGGCGGATAACAATAGATGAAGTTTGGGTTTTCCTGGGTTTGTTAGAGGCGGGGTTCTTCAGTATTTTATTGCAGGAAACCCCAATAGCGCGTCTATTTGCTACACAATTACTTCCTTGGAATGGTGCGATCGCCTCTGTAGCCGCCTACTTTCTGTATATTCTACCTTGGGAAAGTTGGGGTTGGTCTAAAAGACCTTGGCAACAAGCTGCATACGTTTTACCACTAATAGTTTTATGGCAAACTGCACTGCAAGTTTACCCGATCGCTTTGCTACTCACCGCTGGATATTACGTCTTTTTAGCAAAAATCGGTGAAAACATCCGTTTTACCTATATTAGTGTAGCGTTGGTTGATTGGGCGCTTTACCGTTGGTTATATAGCTTCTATCTGCGCGAAGCTTTGTGGTATGTAACACCATTTGGGTTATCACTACTTTATATTGCTCAAGTGGATACGCACTTGAAACTACCAGAATCTAAAATAGTTCGTCATAGCCTGCGGTTGCTAGGTAGCGGTTTAATTTGTGGCTGGGCAATTTTATTTCATCAAGACACGCCTTGGATTCCGGGAATTTTTAGCCTCATCGCCATTTTTGCCGGATTAGCTTTGCGAGTGCGGGCTTTTCTTTACATTGGTACAGCTACTTTTGTAATTACTACTATCTATCAATCAGTAATCTTCAGCTTGCAGTACTCATTTTTAAAATGGGTTGTTGGCTTGCTAGTCGGTATTCTACTGATTTATATCGCCGCCAACTTTGAAACCCGCCGCGCCCAAATAACTTCGTTAATTCGGAACACCATTGATGAATTGCGATCGTGGCAATAGTGTAGATTGCGTTATGAACCAATACAGTAGAGACGTAGCAATGCTACGTCTCTACAAGGATGTAGGGTAACTAGGAATACAAAGATTTAATCCATTGCCATTCATGTGTCAAACCCTCTGTTAGGGAGACTTGCGGCTGATATCCGAGAAGTTTCTGGGCTTTAGATATATCAGCAGCAGTGTGACGGGCATCTCCCATCGCTTTTTCTATGTAATTTCTTTTGATTGGTTTGCCGACAATTTCTTCAATTGTATCCAGAACTTCTGCTAAAACTACTCGACTGCCGCCGCCGATATTAAAGATTTCTCCCACAGCTTCAGGTGCGATTGCTGCCGCTAAATTAGCGGCGATAATATCACTAACAAACGTAAATTCCCGCGTTTGCTGTCCGTCACCGTAAATCGGAATTGCTTCATCCTCCAAAATCGATTTAAAAAATTTATGAAATGCCATATCTGGTCGCTGTCTGGGGCCATAGACTGTAAAATAGCGCAATGACACAGATGGCACGCCAAAGTTTTTGTGATATAGCTTACACAAAAACTCACCCGCTAGCTTCGTAATCCCGTATGGAGAAACAGGTTGGGGACAAATTTCCTCGTGGGTAGGTAACGTTTCCGCATCACCATATACACTCGAAGAAGAGGCAAACACTAGCCTTTTGAGGCTTTTAGCATCTTTGGCAGCTTCTAGCAAGATTTGTGTAGCATTAATATTTCGTTGTGTGTAACTTGCAAAACCTTTACCCCAACTCGCCCTCACCCCTGCTTGTGCCGCTTGGTGATAAACTACATCAACATCTTCGAGGAGTTTATGCCAATCTAAAAACTGAATATCTGCTTCAATTAATGTAAAGCCTGGCGCTCCATTCAAATGTGCAATATTTTTATACTTTAACATCGGATCGTAGTAATCATTGAATTCATCAATTCCAATGACTTCTTCTCCTTGTTGCAGCAATGTTTCTGTTAGATGAGAACCAATAAAACCAGCAACTCCAGTGACAATAATTTTACCCATTTGCCTATTTTTTGATGTTTTAATTAATCTCTACATTCACAGGTTAATACTTGTAAGCAATAATCGTCATTACCTAAGAAAGGATTTTTTTACTAATGATTTCAATGGACAAAACTCATTAAAAATACTTAAAGAATAATTCTATTTAAAATGTTTCAGTATATTTATTTAGTTTTTACCATTAATAACCTTGAGTGTGTTGACTGTTGACTGAGAAGCTAAGAATTATTCTCCTTGTCTCCATTGTCCCCGTTGTCTCCCCCTGCTCCCCCTGCCTCCCCTGCCCCCTCTGCCTCTCTGCCCCCCTGCCCCCCTGCCCCTCTGCCCCCCCTCCCCATCTTCCCATTGAATGCAACACTCATAAGGGGGGCTTGCACAAGTGCGAGAATTAATGGAAAAATTGATCCGCGAGAGCCGAATCGGGCATTCTCGTTTCGCAAGAAACGCACGAGGAAATCAGTGAAAGTTTTAGTTGTAGGGAATGGGGGACGCGAACACGCTCTGGCATGGAAACTGCTGCAATCTAACCAAATTGAACAAGTTGTTTGCGTACCAGGGAACGGGGGCACAGCAATTATGGAACGTTGCCAGAACTTGCCCCTGGCAGTAGATGATTTTGAGGGTATAAGCCGATATGCTTTAGAAAATGGCATTAATCTGGTGGTAGTCGGCCCAGAAGTGCCCTTAGCCAAGGGTATTACAGACTATCTCCAAGACAAAGGACTGATGGTATTTGGCCCAGTCAGAGCAGGAGCGCAAATTGAAGCCAGCAAAGCTTGGGCAAAAGCCTTGATGCAGGAAGCCGGGATTCCGACAGCGCGGGCTGCGGTATTTACTGAGGCAGCAGCAGCAAAATCTTACGTCAAATCTCAGGGAGTGCCAATTGTTGTCAAAGCTGATGGCTTGGCGGCTGGTAAAGGCGTAACGGTGGCAGAAACAATTGAACAAGCCCAGAGTGCCATTGATGCGATTTTTCAAGGGCAGTTTGGCAGTGCTGGTGAATTTGCGGTCATTGAAGAATGTTTAATTGGGCAAGAGGTATCGGTTTTAGCATTAACTGATGGCTTAACAATTAGACCTTTGCTGCCAGCTCAAGATCATAAGCGGATTGGTGAGGGCGATACGGGGGAAAATACTGGTGGTATGGGAGCCTATGCGCCCACACCGATTGCGACACCAGAACTAATGGCACGGGTTCAAACCGAAGTTTTAGAAAAAGCGATCGCCTCCTTAAGATCCAAAGGCATAGATTACCGTGGCGTACTGTATGCTGGATTAATGGTTGCACCCGATGGCAACTTCAAAGTTTTGGAATTTAACTGCCGCTTTGGCGATCCGGAAACCCAAGTAATTTTACCACTGTTAGACACACCCTTAGAAGAGTTGCTTTTAGCCTGCATACAGCAGCGTTTAGGCGAATTGCCGCCCATTGCTTGGAAACCAGGAGCATCAGCCACAGTCGTTGCTGCATCCGGCGGTTATCCAGGTGAATATGCAAAAAACAAGGTGATAACTGGCATTGAGTCAGCAGAAAAAGCTGGAGTAACGGTATTTCACGCAGGTACGAAATTAAACCAGCAGCAACAAGTGGTGACAGATGGCGGGCGGGTATTAAATGTCACTGGTATTGGCGAAGATTTTGAAAAAGCGATCGCCCAAGCTTACGCAGGAATCAAATATATTCAATTTGAGGGCATATATTACCGAAGAGATATTGGGCATAGAGTGGTGACTAGGAAGCAAAAGGAGCAAACTCCATAAGCTTTAAGCCAGCCTTGATTTTCATTAGCCAGCGAGGCTGACTTATACTTAAGCTATGCCCAACTTAGAAATTATCCATAACGCGGTAAAAAACTCACTGATAAAGGACTGCTGGACGTTAGCGTTGATTTTCTGTTTTATATAGCACTCCCCAATCTCTAGTCCGTTTTACTTTCCCCATTCCCCCTCATCCCTAACATATTTGTCAAATTAACTGTTAATTTTTTAGTTGTTGGGGTTTATAACAAGGACTACTAACAACTTTATTTAAAATGCTAGCTCTGTTAAAAACAATTCGAGATGCGATCGCTAGTTGGTGGTCTGAGTTCACCCTCCAGACCAAACTGTTGGCTGTGGCGACAATGGTAGTCTCCCTGGTGATGAGTGGTTTGACCTTCTGGGCTGTAAACACCATTCAGCAGGATGCAAGGATGAATGACACCCGATTCGGGCGCGATTTGGGACTGCTGCTTGCTGCCAACGTTGCCCCCCTAGTGGCTGATAATAATCTGACTGAAGTTGCCCAATTTTCTCAACGCTTCTACAGCAGCACCTCTAGTGTGCGTTATATGCTGTATGCCGATGAAACTGGGAAAATCTTTTTTGGCATTCCTTTTTGGGAACCGGAGGTAGAAAACTCCCTCACCATTGAACGGCGAATACAACTGCCAGAAGAGTATCCTGGTGATGGGGAAAAGCCGATGGTGCGACAACATACAACTCCATCAGGGACGGTCACTGATGTCTTTATTCCCTTGATCGTTGATAAAAAATACTTAGGTGTATTGGCGATCGGTATCAATCCCAATCAAACTGCTGTCATTTCTACCAATTTTACCCGCGATGTCACCATTGCAGTATTTATTACCATTTGGGTAATGGTAATTTTGGCAGGAGTGATTAACGCTTTGACCATCACCAAGCCGATTAAAGAACTGCTGGTGGGAGTAAAACAAATTGCTGCGGGGAATTTTAAGCAGCGGATTGATTTACCTTTAGGGGGCGAACTGGGAGAGTTAATTTTCAGCTTTAATGAAATGGCAGAGCGATTAGAGCGCTATGAAGAACAAAATATCGAAGAACTCACCGCCGAAAAAGCCAAGTTAGAAACCTTAGTTTCCACCATTGCTGATGGTGCTGTGTTGATAGATAACAACATGCAGGTGATTTTAGTCAACCCCACAGCCCAGCGAATTTTTAGTTGGGAAGCCGCTGAAGTGGTAGGCCGCAATGTGCTGCATCACTTACCTCCGGCGGTACAGATGGAAATCACTCGCCCTTTGTACGAAATGGCCGCAGGCGAATGTGAAAGCGCCGAATTCCGGATTTTTCTCAACCAGCCCATCCAGCGGACAATCCGCATTCTGTTGACTACAGTACTCAACCAGCAACGAGAAAGTATCAAAGGCATTGCGATTACCATCCAAGATATCACCCGCGAAGTGGAATTAAACGAAGCCAAAAGCCAATTTATCAGCAACGTTTCTCACGAACTGCGAACGCCTCTATTCAACATCAAAACCTATATTGAAACCTTGCATGACTACGGCGAAGACTTAGGTGTAAAAGAACGGCAAGAGTTTCTGCAAACAGTGAACCATGAAACCGATCGCCTGACTCGCTTAGTTAACGATGTTTTAGATTTGTCAAAACTCGAATCTGGTCGTAATTATAGCTTCGATGGAGTCGATGTAAGCCAAGCGATCGAACAAACACTGCGTACTTACCAACTCAATGCTAAAGATAAATGTGTCGAACTCATTCAAGAAGTTGCGCCTAATTTGCCCTTGGTAGTTGGTAATTATGATTTGCTGGTACAAGTATTTGGTAATTTGATTGGTAATGCCCTAAAATTCACAAAAGCCGGCGGTAAAGTTGCAATCCGCGCCTACCAACTAAATTCCAAGCCTAACCACAGCCAATCTCCTCCAGTGCGAATTGAAATTTCCGATACTGGAATTGGCATCGCCACAGAAGACCAACACTCAATATTTGAACGCTTCTTTCGCGTAGAAAACCGAGTTCACACCCTAGAAGGCACTGGTTTAGGCTTATCGATTGTCAGAAACATCATCGACAGACATCGTAGTAAAGTCCATTTGGTGAGTGAAGTTGGCGTTGGCACTACTTTTTGGTTCGACTTAGCCGTATTTGAGGAAGAAGCAACACCTGTACTAGTTGAGCCTAATACTGAAACCCCCAAAATGACAACAGCCTGAAGTATTGGGCACTTGTACTGAGCGAAGTCGAAGTATGGGGTATGGGGCATGGGGCATTAGTCATCAATATATTCTCCGCGTAAGAGCGTCTCCCCACCTCCCCAGTCCCCATTCCCCATTCCTCAAAAAACACAAATTCAAGATGTTGATATAACGAACAGCAAACACAGTAACAATAAAGCTAATAGCAACAGCAAAGCCTGATTACGTTTTAGCCAAGTTTTCACAGTTACCGCGAAACTCTTGGAGTAACGCTGCTGTTCTAAATCTAACTTTGTCTCTTCAATATTTTGGTAGAGGGTACAATCTTTGGCATAAGGACGCTGGGGAAAATTGCAACTATCATCAGCATGATAGGTGCAAGTGTCACAAAGATACCCGTCCCCAGTAGCACGGTGCAAGGGAATACCGGGATGGCCGTAAGCTTTGAGTGTTATCCGGCAATAAGGACAACTAATAGCTTGACTCTCAATGAGTTGATGGCAGCGGGGACAAGATACAGTAACCAAAACCTTTAGGATAAATACGTTAAATAAACACTTTGATTTTAGCCATTTACCACGGCAATAGAGAAATACTGCCTGAGATTGTTAATTTTAAATACAGTAAATATACTATCTTTTTAATTAAAATTTACATTTTTGTAAGTGATTTTTATCAGCGACCATAATAAAACCCGTGCTATAAACTAGCAAGTATCAAGTTTTGCCTACATTAAAATAAGTAAATTCAACAACCCCTTTGCGGTCTCCTCTGCGCCTCTGCGCCTCTGCGTGAAACATTAAGCTATTTCCTAACCCCGCATCTGTCGCACAGCATCAAACGCCTTACCTCGTAACCCAACTGGTAACAGCGATAACCCTAAACCAGTCCAAGCTTTACCAATCGAAAAAGATTGTCCTGCCAAAACTAATTCTCTGCCTTTTTGCGTTTCTCCCTTTTCAATTAAACGTAAGCCTAATAATAACTGCGTTTCCATTAAACGATTTTTCCTAATTTTTTCTAGTTTTTCAGATTCAAACTTATAACTTTCTAAATACTGAACCTTATCAAATAAATAAGGAATAGCTCTATTAATACCTTGCTGTTCTGCATGGCAACGATATTCCATCAGTAATTCTGGTAAATAATAACCCTTTTTACCAGCCAAAGCCAGCCGCACAAATAAATCATTATCCTCACAATTTTGCATATTGGGTAACATAAATCCTAATTCTACCAACGTTTGCCGCCGAAATAATGTTGCTCCAATTTGAAAACTTTGACGAACAAAAACAACTTCCAGCAAATTATCTACAATACCTGCGGGTAAATTCTTTCTCCCCCAACGATGAGAATTTTCCTGAGTTTTTGCCTCATCTTGAATATTGTTAATATCAATTATCCAATGGTCTGTGCCAACAAAATCAATACTAGAGTCTTGGTCAAGAATAGCTGCAGTATTTGCGAGGAATTCAGGTGTTAGTCGGTCATCATCATCAAATTTCATAAAATATTCACCGCTGGCAGCATCAAAACCAGAGCGCATATTATTGCTTTTTCCAATATTTTCTGGATGACGAATGTATTTTATCCGATGGTCTGTGTACTTTGACATTAACTCAGGTGTTCCATCGCTAGAACCGTCATCACAAACAATTAGTTCAAAGTCTTGCTCTGATTGATTCAATACGCTGGCGATCGCATAAGGCAAAAGAGAGATACGATTAAAAGTAGGAATACAAACAGTAATTTTGGGCATATTTAATAATTTGTTGATATTTACTCAGTAGTACAATAATTGCGATCGCTGCTTTATGAGAGATTATTCCCAAATCTAATGTTTAATTGTATACACATTTTTAGGAATTGAGTATTGGCTCCTCTAGCAATGTAAAGTAGTGGGGTTGTCTAGGTTTTATCTAGCAGCATTACCTAACGTTGGTTAAGAGCGTTATAAAATAGAAATAAAGTTTATATACATTAGGCTAATTAAGCATAATTTCCCATGACCACTTCTAAACGCCACTATCACATCACTACTTTCGGTTGTCAGATGAATAAAGCTGACTCAGAGCGCATGGCTGGCGTAATGGAAGACATGGGCTTTGAATGGTCAGAAGATCCAAATAATGCAGATGTGATTCTCTACAATACCTGCACAATTCGAGATAATGCCGAGCAAAAGGTTTATTCCTACCTTGGCAGGCAAGCCAAGCGCAAGCACGAGCAACCAGATTTAACCCTGATTGTTGCTGGTTGCGTTGCCCAACAAGAAGGCGAAGCACTGTTGCGGCGGGTGCCGGAATTAGACTTGGTAATGGGGCCGCAACACGCCAACCGCCTCAAAGATTTGTTGGAATCAGTGTTTGAGGGTAACCAAGTTGTGGCAACCGAACCGGTTCACATTATGGAGGATATCACCCAGCCACGACGAGATAGTAAAGTCACTGCTTGGGTGAATGTGATTTACGGTTGTAACGAACGCTGCACCTACTGTGTAGTTCCCAATGTGCGCGGTGTCGAACAATCTCGCACCCCAGAAGCTATTCGGGAAGAAATGGCAGAATTAGGACGACAAGGTTACAAAGAAGTTACTTTACTCGGTCAAAATATTGATGCTTACGGCAGAGATTTGCCAGGAGCTACACCAGAAGGACGGCATCTGCACAACTTCACAGATTTACTGTATTACGTCCATGATGTGCCGGGAATTGAAAGAATAAGATTTGCTACCAGCCATCCACGTTATTTTACTGAAAGGCTAATTCGGGCTTGTGCTGAATTACCCAAAGTTTGCGAACACTTCCACATTCCCTTTCAATCTGGGGATAATGAAGTTTTAAAGGCGATGTCGCGGGGTTATACACATGAAAAATACCGCCGAATTATTGATACGATTCGGCGATATATGCCAGATGCTTCAATTAGCGCCGATGCAATTGTAGGATTTCCTGGGGAAACAGAACAACAATTTGGAAATACTCTGAAACTGGTGGAAGATATAGGCTTTGATATGTTGAATACAGCCGCATATTCGCCACGTCCAGGAACACCCGCTGCTTTGTGGGACAATCAACTTAGTGAAGAAGTTAAAAGCGATCGCCTACAAAGATTGAATCATTTAGTAAGTATCAAAGCAAGCGAGCGATCGCAACGTTACTTCGGACGCATTGAAGAAGTTCTAGTAGAAGACCAAAACCCCAAAGATAAAACTCAAGTTATGGGACGCACGGGCGGTAATCGTTTAACCTTCTTCACTGGGGACATTAAGGAATTGAAAGGTCAATTAGTAAAGGTAAAAATTACTGAAGTTCGGGCTTTTAGCTTGACAGGCGAACCAGTTGAAGCTAAGCAAGCCTTGTTTATCTAAATATTTGGCGTTGCTACCTTTGCGAGATGATTTTTATCACGCAGAGGCGCAGAAACGCGGAGAGTAAGAGAGTTTGGAGATTTCTATAACTTACACAGAGGACACCATTGTGATTCTCTCTGCGCCTCTGCGCCTCTGCGTGAAACAAATTTATATCCTCAATTTGATTGTCGCAATTTGTTCACCAGGCTTTGCACCGTAGATTCTTCTTGCTGACGTAGCACCGGCTTTTGCTGTCCAAAACCATCAAACAAGTCATCTAGCTTGACAGTTAATCCTAAATATGCGCCACCAGCCGATCGCGTTCCAGAAAAATCTCTGTCATCAACTTCACCAAAAACATATCCAGCAGAAAGTCGCAAATTCGGAGTTAGGTAGTAACCTGTTTCCAGAACAAAGCCCGTCTCACTGTAATTAGATTGACCAATCCAACGAGCTTCACCAACTAAATCCCAGCTATATCCCAAACGATAAGTAGCTCGTAATTGTCCCAAATTAACGGTACTCGTACCAACTAAATCGTTAGCCAAATAAGAAGTACTGTTACGTAAAGCATACTTACCGTAGAATTCCCATTGCCAGTTAGGGGCGTAGATAGCTTCTAAAGCAAAAGTATGGTCTTGGGAACCTGTACCGCTACCTAAGAGAATAGTTTCAGGAATAATCGCTGGATTTTGGCGATATTCATAACGCAACAAAGCATTAAATTTATCACTGTGGGGGTCGCGGTAAGCTAAACCCACCTTCAGATTAGCGGTATCTGCCA
Source organism: Nostoc sp. ChiSLP01 (assembly GCA_034531195.2). Taxonomy (GTDB): domain Bacteria; phylum Cyanobacteriota; class Cyanobacteriia; order Cyanobacteriales; family Nostocaceae; genus Nostoc. The sequence goes on along the minus strand of JAVRBO020000039.1, from coordinate 104,990 downwards.
ATCCTGAAAGTCTTTGATTGGAAGAGTTTGCTTGTTGATAGCGTACTAAAGCCGTCAGAGACGGAGAAATTTTACCTACTGCACCTGCGGTAATTACTGTATTAGTACCGCTAGAAGAAGAGCGATGCTCGTAGCGGGCGCTGGCTTGAAACTGCGGATTATCGCTGTATTCCAAACCAACGCTGTAACTATCGCCACCATCAAATCCGATGGCCGATGCAGCTTGACCATAGGCGTAGGGTTGGGGATATTGTTGACCTGCCGCAGTCCGGTTGAAGAAGTTACCAAATACGTGTTCGTAAGCTAAATTCAACCGCAATCCACGAGCAATAGTCCAACGGTTATTTAAACCGATCGCACCTTGGGTAGTCAGTTCATTGGCACCACCCAAAATTGAGTAACGACCAGTTATGGTGGTATCCCTTCCAAGTTTGTGTTCGCCGTTGACATTCAAGCTGGTGATGGAGTTACCAGACAATTGACCGCTACTGTAAAACTGTTGGGCCAGACTGACATTCACACCAGGAATTACCGCCCAATTCAACCCAAATATAGTACGGTCTGGATAAACACTATCTTTTTGAGAAGATAAGCTGAGTTCGTTTTGAGCTTGGAAAGTCAGGTTTTTAGCGATGGGAACTGTGAAACGCGATCGCAATTGATCGGAATTACTACTCAAAGCATTAGGTGAGATGCGGTCTTGGCGATCGCGATGAATCCAATCTAGATCGAAAATGGCACTACCCAAGCGTTGTTGAATCCCAGCGGTAATTGTCGTCAGGGAATTATCAACTTTACTCCCTGGTATGGCATCATTACGGGGTGCAAATAATTCTTCAAAAGTGTCTAGCGGTTGGGGAGCAATCCCAAAATTGTCTTCGTGGTCGTATTGCACCCTGGCATTAGTAGTTGGACTCAGTTTAGCTATAACCTGCGCCCCATAACGAGTTTGTCCCGGTACAAAGCTGATGGTGGCATTATTGGCAAAACCTGTATCGGCAAACCGATAATAAGCGCGTCCTTGAATGCCATTAGCAATTTGTCCCTCAGCTTCCAAGCGATAGGCATCACCGCGAACCTTACCCAGAACATCAGAATCATTACTCGAATGGGCGTATTCTGCAATTAGCTTACCCTTGTCACCCAAAGCAATCAGCGCATCTGCGCCGTAGAGTTGAAAATCACGCACACCCTGATTTTCTTGGACATAAGTTGCTCCAATCCAGCTTTCACGGTTAAGTTCGCGGGAAAGATTATATTGCAAACGACCGGCAAAGATATTGCTATCAGAGTCTTCGCTTTCATATTGATAGCTAACAACAATCCGACGTACCAAGACTTGTCCGGTTTCATCTATATCGGTGCGAAGAATCGGTTCGCGGAATAATAAAGTACCGCGATCGTAGTCGATTTCGTAGTCTGGGCCTCGGTTTAGCTGTTTGCGTTCCAATACAGTCCCAGGACGATTGAGTTCTTCTAACTCGATAAAAACATTTTCGCTACCTGGTTGTAGGAGTCTGCGAGAGAGGAAATAATAACCACTAGTACCATCGGGAGCAATGGTATCTCGTTGGAATCCTTCTAGGTTATTGCCGTAGAAACCTGTGATTTGTAAATTTCCTAAATTGTAGTTAGCTTTAAAGCCGTGGAGTTGGCGAGTGATAGAAGTAAATTGCTGCGATCGCCGTGCAAATTCTTCTGTGTTATAGTCACCCCACATGGCAAAATCAGGAGAAGATCCAGGTATACCGGTGGAACGCTCGAAACGCAGAAACACGCTGTCAATGGAGGGAGCCACCACATCAACTTTCGAGCTATCGCCATACACAGGATAGTTTTGCTCGCTAAATTGGTAAGTTCTAAACAGGCGATTATCGCAGTTACAATCTTCATTCAAGTTACGAGAACTGTTATATGCGCCTGTAAACAACCACTCTCCGATGGTACCCGTGGCAAATATCGCTGAATGGAAATCTAATTGCGTTCGATTGTCTTTGTCGGGAGGGATGAAATCACGTAAACTGCCATAATAATTTGTACCTCTAGCCCCCAAACGTAAATCTATAACCCCAGTCAGCAAACTCGGACGCAGAGCCGTTTCAAATTGCAACTGGGTAAAAGCTTCTAAATTATTAACGATCGCTCTAATTGTGACAGTTTCCGCTTTTAGTTGCGATCGTAACGTTGCTGTAAATTGTCCCCCTTTAGCTTCTACTTGAAATCCAGGTTCATCGGGTTTGAAATCTTTCTCCACAAAATCCCCAGCAGTAGGTATCAAAGTGACAACAGCATCATAATTAGAGCGATTGCCGCTTGCATCCAGTAGTTGACCTCGGATTGTAGCCGTAGAACGTCCATCTGCTGGGATACGAGACTCAACACTTTCCAAAGTTAATTGCTGCGGCGCTCCTCGGACTGCAACCTGCACCGTTGCAGGCGCTTCTGTTCCCCCGACTACCTGTGCAGATATAGTATTTTGACCTTCTTGTAGCGAAACACCATACCATGTCTGCTTTACTAAGTTAGTACTCGCATCAGTTTCCGTCCGCCCCACTAAGGAAGGATCTACCAATACCCCATTTACCCGCAATTCCACCTGACTACCAGCAGGAAACTGCAAAATTACCGTAGTAGCTTGTACATCTACAATACTGTCAGCCGTCGGAGTCAAGATTTTGATTCCTGTAGAAATCGGTGTAGGTGAAGACACAGGCATATTTTCATTCTCCCCTTGTCCCCCTGTCCCCTTGTCCCCTTGTCCCCCTGTCCCCTTGTCCCCTTGTCCTCCTGTCCCCTTGTCCCCTTGTCCCCCTGTCCCCTTGTCCCCTTGTCCTTCTATCTTTACGTCCCCATTAGCAATTTTGCGTAACCCTCTAGGTAAATCTACAGAAATCGCTGGTTGAAATGGTTGTATTTCCCTTGAAGATTGGTCTTTCTTATTTTCTATTCCTGCAATTTTGCGTAATCCTTTGGGCAATTCTACAGAAGTTGCTGGTTGGAATGCTTTTATTTCCGTTTCATTTGGCTGGATATCTGAAGTCGGAGTAATAGTAGCCGATGCTAAAGAAGTGGAGGGGAATTCAACAACTCGAAACTCTTTTCTAGAACTTCCCAACAAATCAGAAGAATTTAAGCCTTGGCGAATTATTCTCCTAACCTTTGCGCCTTTGCCTTGAAAAGTTCTGTTCGCCGCCAGCCAGCGCAACCTATGGGAAATCGCAGAAGCCTCTACAGGCTTTTCGCTGAGTCTTTGCGCGACCTTTTGAGATCCCGAATCACCAACCCCAGAATTCACATCCATACTTTTTTCAACCACTTTATTTTCAACCGCTCGATCTTCGACACCCTTGTGTGCTTGCAAAAACAGGTTTTCATTGGTGAGTTTTGCTTGGACTATGGCAGGATATAAAACGAGGCTGAGAGCTACCGGCATTGCCCCCATCAACCTCAAGTTGAAAATAGTTGCACAGTGCAGTCTAGTTTTCATTTTTTGACTGTTTCCTGAAATGTGGGGGTGACACCGAAGTTCATACGTACCAACCCACCTGGTTCTAAATGCACTAGGCGAGATTGGCTATTGCGCTCGCGGAATTTTTTATTAGGAGCTAAGGCATAACCAGGTACACTACTGAGGTCTAGAACACCTGTGTGGTATCCAGGTAAGACATTAGCTAGGGAGAACAAACCATTCGGATCTGTAGTGATGCGGTTACCATCTTCTAGAAAAACCACTGCATTGGGTATTCCAGGCTCACCACGCTGTTGTTCGCCATCAAAGTTTTTATCAATAAACACCCGACCGATAATGGTGCCACAATCAGAAACGATTCCAGGACGAATTTTCAGTTGGTGTGTTGCTGGGCCATCCTTAGTGCTAAAACGGTTATCAATTCGTTGAGCATTAACGATCGCACTGTTGCGACCACTACCACGCATAGCATCGGCTGTTAATTGAGCAGCGTAGGCAATATTCAAGACTTTCCCTGTAGGAATCGTCATGTCTGTTCGGAATATTACCGTGTTTCCATTCCGTTCCGAAGTGATAGCGATGGGTGTACCATCCATCTCTCCCTGCACAGATTTCGGCAAGAACTGGAATCCTAAAGGGAGGTTATCCGTAATAACTACATTGTTTAAACCAACATCAGCCAGATTTTTTACTGAGAGGCGGTAGATTACCGTATCTCCAGGTTCAGCAGTAGCGCGATCGCCTGTTTTAATAATCTGTAACTGATTAGCTTGACACAAATTGGTAGTAAATTCAAAGGCTAATAAATCCAATCCCACTGTTTCTGCATTGGGAACTAAAACAACTGTTTGCTCTACTCTGGTTTCACCTGTCAGACTGATTGGTTGCCCATCCAAAGAAGTAGCGACATATTGCACAACATCATTACTATCTTTGGCAATAATTTCAATCTTGACGCGCCGTTGTCTGTAGATGGAATTTGATGGTGGATTGACTACAAAAATGTAACTTCTACCCGGCTCGGTTTGACCTTTGTTTGGATCTAGTAAAAAATTGTAGACACCAGCAGGATTATTTGTAATGAAATATGGGTTACTATTTTCAATATTTGGCGATTTTCCCCCAGGCACATTGTTATTAGGAATATCCGGTAACTCTGTGCGAGTCAAAGCAGTTAAACTGCCCAATTCTGTGCCCGTAGGGTCGCTAGGGTTAAGTTCATATACCCCAACTGAAAAACCTGTATAGTCCGGTAAAAGTGTACCAGCACAACCTAAAATCCTTCCTAGTGGGTCAACTAATGGGCTAGGTGTAACGTTAAGCTGACTAGAACTTCCTTGATATTGATAATTACTAGCTGGGTCTGTATAAGTATAAGTAGCTTGATTTGTGATTGGGGAAGATGCAACTTGATTATTATTTTGGGCTGTCGCTGATAAAGGTAAACTAGTATATAAAAAGTTTCCCAGCAGAAGACTTGCTGTTAATCTTTGCCACCAGTTACTACTAAAATTAATTTGTTTTTGTTTTTGAGGACGGCTCACTGAACGCATCTCCTCTCGATGGCAAGCTTATTGTTAATAAAAAAATTATCAAAACAAAATTCAGAACTCAGAATTCAGGAATCAGAATTGAGAATGAATTCGACTGTCAGATAGCACAGCGATCGCGGTTTATAACTGCATCAAATTGAAAATTTGGTGGTTTTGAATCATTAGCGGATCTAAACTCCCAGTGCAGTTGATTCTGAATTCTGCATTCTTGTTTCAATTAACGCACTTGGGTTTGATAAGTCGCCTTGACTGTCGTCTTTGCTGGAACTGACGAAATCTGTAAACGGATGTGGGTGTAAGCAATGGCTGGCGCTGGTTTAGTTTCCACTTTGCCGTTAGGAACAGTAACTTTAACGGTGGGATTTTCGACGAAGCTACGCCCACCATCAATGCTATAAGTGATTTTTCCATTATTAGTTACATTTGCAGATTTAGGTACGTACATCATTCCTCTGGGAATGGGTTGATTCAAAGTTAAATTCTTGACTGGGCGATCGCTCTGATTTTCGCCACTCAAGGTATACCTCAATACATCACCTGGTCGCACCACAGCTTGACCTTTCAAAGGTTCCCATTTCTGGCTTTGTTTACCCTGCCGATCTTGGGCTACCACTAGCTTTTCAGCTTCTAAACGCAATTGAATTTGCGCTTGAGTTTTGATATTTTGAGCGTAGGCACTTCCTGAATGCCAAATATTTGGAACTCCTGGAAATTGAGCCAAAAATGGAGATATAGCTATTAGCGCGAACGCGCCCAAACCTGCAATAGAAGCACCTTTAATCATAAATAAGTTCTAGAATCGTTGATTGTTGACTTATATTTCCCTGCTTTTGCTAATAAATAGTCACCCCCCTGTTTGGTTAATCTTTGGGCATGGGACATTGGCACAGGGGGAAGACAAGGGAGAAATATAACTACCTTGTCCCCCTTGTCCCCACTGCCAACGAATTAGTTAACCCTGCGTTGGAAAGTAAATGTTCTTTGAACACCCGGTGCGATCGTGCCAGTTACAGTATCCACATACTTAGTTACGTCAGTATTTACCGTACTTCCAGTTTGGTCGATGCCAGAGCTAGTAGCTGGATTACCGCTGAAGAATTGAATGGTTGCACTGCCAGAATCTTTAGCTGAACCAACAATATTGCTGGTATCAATTTGACCGCTAGCATCGTTGTCTTTCGCCCAGTTGTTGGGGCTTTGCGTACCATCTTCAATAATCACAACTTTGTTAGCATTCAAAATCACGTTACCAGTTCCAGATTGAGGATCGGAAATATTGGTGTACTGAATTTGGTACTCAATAATATTTCCTGGTGCAGGCTTTTTCGGGTCAGTACTGAATGTGCCATCATTTCCTTGGACTACAGGCCCGCTTCCTTGGAGAACTCGTGACATTTTCAGCAGTTTCAAGTAGCCAGTGTAGACGCGATCGATAGTGATGTTGGTTGAATCAACGGTATTATCGTTGCCAGTATCCTTGATTCCATCACCGTTACTATCCGTTGTGTAGTTGTCAATAGAAGCAATGATGGGTACTGGAAAACCTTTATTAATATCAGTGGATAGCTGTGTACCTGCGGGTAAATCAACTTCTACACCATAATTAATAGTTGCATTAGGAGCAAAGTTAGGAATTGTTATCGGTGTACCAGCTAGTGTAAATGCTCCGTTATTGTAAGTATAAACAGCAGACTGACTATTATAGGTAATAGTTACCTTAGTATTATTCGGTAAATCTCCTGGAACTGTCGGTGGCGTTGGCTCTATCTTCAAAACGCCTGGGTCGGTACCACTGTTCTTAACTGTGTTGGTGAAGCCAACTGACTGAGGATCGAGTGTACTACCAGGTACTGTACCGGCAGGAACGAGAGAAGATTTATTCGTAAAGTCATCGTTGGTTCCACCTGATGGCCCAGTCGCATCAGGCGCATTCTGCGGCCCGTTGAGTATCGCTGAGGTCACAGGTGCTTGCAGTGTGAAGACGTTCGCCTCACCTCCTGGTGTACCATCACCAGTGTTATTGTTCCCTGCGTCAGTTCCAGTTTCGGGAGATGTTGGGTTATCAATATAGCCATCATCAACGCTGGTGTTTGGTAGCGTATCAGGAACGCCATCGCCATTGCTATCTGTACCCGCAGGAGGTGTCATATTGCCTGGTGGGCCATTGTAGTTGCTGGGATTTTGGTCGCCGGATTCGTCGTATACTGGGAGATTGCTGCCAGGTGTTTGACCAAATAATTGGGCAATGTTAGCGACGGTTAAGGGTGAAGTTGCTGTTGATTCAATGGCTAACTGAATCGAGAAGCCACTCACCGTTGCACCAGGAGCAATGGAACTAATAGTAGCGGGAATATTGATAAAACCAACGCGAGTCACTGAGGCTAAGGGTGGCGCTGTGGTAGTCCAACTAGCTGCATTCGCATCAGTTGTAATTGGGGTAATGCTATAAACAGTTTGCCAACCAGGTGGCGGAGTTGGCGCTGCTGCCAAATCTGTACCCGCAGGAATCGCATCAGAAACCAAGATATAAGTACCAGCAACACCATTAACATTGATGCTTGTACCCGTCAAAGGTGCTGGTGTAATTCCCTGCCCTGTGGGATCGTTGGACTCGACTCGCAAACTCAAATCGTAAGTCAGCTTGTCATCTGTAATTGCAGTTGTGCCAGCATTGTTATAGCCGCTGCGAATCTTCAGAACGGTGGCTAAAGTGTAGGTCTTCACTGTTAAACCAACCTGAATTTGCTGGGTGGCGCTGGCTTCCCGCGTACCGTTAACTGGTACGCCAGGTACCTCATTAAGAGTGCCATCGGGATTATCTGCGGTATAAACGTCGCCACCATCAGGATTACGCAGTTGATTTTGAGCGCCACCAGGAGTGTTACCAAGGGTAACGGTAATTACGTCATTAGTTTGAGCGCCAGCCTGTACGGTAACTGGTACGCGCACCAATACCGTACCACCAGGCGCAACTGAGGGCGTGAATACCTCAGTGCTAGTGATATTTTGCCAGGTTTGACCGCCGTCAATACTGTATTGCAAGTTATTAGGTGTACCACCATTTGGTAATGTTCCAGAAACTGTACCCGGCCCGGTTGTTGTAGCTAAGTTAGGAATCCGGAATTGGGTGGGGTCATTACCTACGTTAGTCAGGGTGTAGGTATAGATAAGTAAGTCACCAACCTGGACTGTTGTATTGGTAGGACTAGAGGTGGCATCTGTGACGCCAGACGCACTGACCGTAATACCAGCAACTTCAGCTACGGTGACAACCACAGTGTTGGAAGTGGCGTTGATTGTTGTCCCTGGACTGTTGGGATCTTCGTAGGTGGCTGTGGCTGTATTACTGATAGATGTACCCGCTGTTGTTCCGTCAGCTAATACAGGTGCCAGAAATTGGAAAAGGCTACCAGTTAATAATGCTGTTGCTAGTAACGATTGATAGCAGTAACGCTGCTTGTTTACAAATTTATTTTGTTTTACCATAGGTTTTGTTTGTTTGTTTGCTGAACTTGTGTCCTGAATTTTAAAGAGGATAAAGTTCGGCAATTTTTTAAAAATTACCGATGATATTTGCCTAAAACGTTCATGTTTTGAGAATGCAGACTTGAGGAGTTAGAGCAAAATTGCTGAATTCTCCGAATCAGAATTCAGAGAAAAGTTCGATCCGAGGAAGCCTCGGATCGAAACTTCGGAGAATAAAACACGCTTAACACCTGGTTTAAAGACCTAGTTTGTGTATTTAAAGCTTCTTGAATTCTGTCAGTTATTGACACTCCTCACCAAGTATGTCGAAGCAATACCTTCAAATAATTCGCCGGTCTGAATTTGCGATCGCCTTTGATAATCAAGGCCAATAATCACAAGTATGGGGAACTTACTGTTGCGTACTGCTGAATTGTTTATGCAAGTAGAAATGTAACTTTTGCTGCAAAAAAAGTCCACCGTAGAAATAAGTAACTTCTCTAGCGGGGAATGAGTGTATCAAAGATTAAAATTCAACTTTATTTTTGTAATATCAATAGCAAGTTAAATCTTCAATCCAAGATAAAAATACCAAAGTCTATACCTGAAAATACTTTGGGTTCTTTGCTCTTATGTATTTTCTTTAGTCTAGAAAGCTATTTGAATAATTTTAGTAAGCAAATTAAGGTCATAATCATTCCGATACATGCATATTAATCATATCTAAAATGCAATTTAATCATAACTACCAACAGTATTAAGACTGAATATCTCAAACTCAGATCTTAATTTGTAACTAGAAATAAGTAAGTGTAAATACTAAATACAAGAATTCATTGCCTTTAAAATTTTACAAAAATTATTACTCTCACTACTAACGATACCCGACAAAAACAGTCGGGTATGTTTGACTGGTATTTTTACTCGTGTTACTATCAGGCGACAGTTGATGGACAGACAGGGAAAGCTAGTTTATGACTCAGGCAATCACAACCCAATCCCAAGTCAGTAATGCCGCATTTTTCAAAGCCTTGAAATGTAAGGAATGTGGTGCGGAATATGAACCCAAAGCCCGCAATGTTTGTGAGTTATGCTTTGGGCCTTTGGAAGTCAAGTACGACTACAGCGCCCTGCGTCAGACCGTCACTCGTGAAACAATTAAAGCTGGCCCTAATTCAATTTGGCGTTACCGTCCGTTTTTACCTGTCGCAACTGATAATGTTATAGACGTGGGAACGGGTATGACTCCCTTGGTTCGTTCCCACCGTCTTGCCCGCCGCCTGGGTCTAAACAAGCTTTATATTAAAAATGATGCCGTGAATATGCCCACCCTTAGCTTTAAGGATCGGGTGGTGTCAGTTGCCCTCACCAGAGCAAGAGAGTTGGGCTTTTCCACTGTTTCCTGTGCCAGCACTGGTAACTTGGCAAATTCTACAGCCGCGATCGCCGCTCATGCCGGTTTAGATTGCTGCGTGTTCATCCCCGCAGATTTGGAAGCTGGTAAAATTCTCGGCAGTCTGATTTATAGCCCCACCCTCATGGCTGTAAAAGGCAACTACGATCAAGTCAATCGCCTGTGTTCGGAAGTTGCTAATACACATGGTTGGGGATTTGTCAATATTAATTTGCGTCCTTACTACTCTGAAGGTTCCAAAACGCTAGGCTTTGAAGTTGCAGAACAATTGGGTTGGCAATTACCCGACCATATTGTTGCTCCTTTAGCTTCTGGTTCTCTGTTTACCAAAATTTATAAGGGTTTCCAAGAATTTGTAGAAGTTGGTTTGGTAGAAGGTAAGAAAGTCCGTTTCAGCGGCGCTCAAGCTGAAGGCTGTTCTCCCATCGCCCAAGCATTTAAAGATGGACAGGACTTTATTAAACCAGTTAAACCGAATACAATTGCTAAATCAATTGCCATCGGTAACCCAGCAGACGGCATTTATGCTGTAGATATAGCTCAGAAGACTGATGGTAACATTGAATCAGTCAATGATGCAGAAATTATTGACGGCATCAAGTTGCTGGCAGAAACCGAAGGCATCTTCACAGAAACAGCGGGTGGTACAACCGTAGCTGTGCTGAAAAAATTGGTGGAAGCTGGCAAGATCGATCCAGATGAAACTACCGTGGTTTACATCACTGGCAATGGTTTGAAAACCCAAGAAGCAGTACAAGGCTACATTGGCGAACCCTTGACTATTGATGCCAAACTCGATAGTTTTGAACGTGCCCTAGAGCGATCGCGTACTCTCGATCGCTTGGAATGGCAACAAGTCCTCGTTTAATTATGAGTTAGGAGTTAGGAGTTATAAGTTATGAGTTATGAGTTTTTTTATTCCTAACTTTTCACTCCTAACTTTTCACTCCTAACTTTTCACTTCTAACTTTTCACTTCTAACTTTCTACTTCTATGGCCGTAACAGTCTTAGTTCCTACAGCTCTTCAACAATTTACTAATAACCAAGCTACCGTAGAATCCAGTGGCAACACCATTGCTGAACTTGTGGATTCATTAGAACAAAGTTTTCCTGGCTTCAAATCACGATTATGTGATGAAGAAGGAAAGCTACGTCGGTTTGTGAATTTTTACCTCAATGATGAAGATATTCGCTTTTTAAAAGGTGCAGATACACGCCTCAATGATGGTGATGAAGTCAGTATTGTCCCCGCTGTCGCTGGTGGTTAATAGTGAAAATACACTAGAGTTCAAAGTTGCTGAATTACACTATCAATCCCGATGTAGAGACGTTGTATTTCAACGTCTCTATAACTTTTTCATAGATAAAATCAATAAGGGATTTCCAAGAAATAAATTACTACTACTTGTGGGGTGGGCATCTTGCCCGCCCGTCATCAAGGGCGGACAGGATGTCCACCCCACAAGAAATAATTGTATATTTTTTTATCTGGAAGTCCCTAACGCTCTTCCATCACTCTGGACGAAGAAAAATCTCAGCTAAGTTTTAAACAAGAGACAGAAACTGGATTTGGAGCTTTATTTTCTAACATTATGGCTAGAATCATGGTTTTTGCCTGAAACTCTTGTGTAGCAAGGATTATTATTTTTTTCTCTGGAGAGAGTGATTAAAGAGCGCTAAAGTGTCTTTAATGCAAGAATTTTGAATTGTTAATGTTTGGCTAATTACAAATTGTTTTGACTGAGCCTTGATGCTCTATCTGGTTACATCTTAGCCGTGATTGCAAGGCATCAATCTTTTGTAAAAGCGATATTCCCCAGAGGAGCGAAATCGCTAACTTGATGGTCATACCCAGAAGTAAAAGTGCTACGATTCGGGAAGATCTTCTTTGTTGAGCAAGCCTTTTTTGTTCTTCTGCAAGTCGCGCTTCCACTTCTTTGGCACGTTCAGCCTCCAGTCCTTGCTGCACTTCTCGCCTGTCTAATTCTTCACTAGCAGCTAAAAATCGATAATCTAAGTTGCTCAAGCTTTTGCCATTTGTCCAAGTTTGGGCATCAATTAAGGCTTGACCGCGCAAGAGGCGAGATTCATCTTGTTGCTTTGAGGCTACCCATGCATTGAAATTTTCGTAGTAAGGGCGTAAGTTAGCTAATTTTTTTCCAACCCACTCTAGATTGAAAACTTCTTCATAAATGCGGTTTTTGATTTGCAGAAAACCTTGCTTTTTAACGACCAAACCAGACAGCAAAAGTTCTACTTGTTCTCGGCTATCGTCAACGGGTACTTTAATTCCTTGGAGGATTTGCTGATAGATTCCCAGCAATCTTGCAGCGAATTGTTCGTTTCTCAGAATGCGATCGCGAATTGTCCTCAGATGCTCTGGTTCATCTTGGGATTCCCATTTTTCAATAATATGCGATCGCACTACATTTTCTATCCAAAATTCTTCTGTTCCTGGAGGAATTTTGAGTTTTCTACCCAGGTCATCTTGAGATAAATTTACAAGCAGCCGACAAAGCTTTTGGGTCAAAAATGGTTGCCCTTGTGTCCACGACAAGATTTCTTGTAAGACTTTTTGGGCATGATTGCCTTGAATATCCAGCCCCAAAGCTAATGGTTGAGCTTCTTCAAATGTGAAACCATTTACTTCTATAGCTTTGCCAATATTAAATGGGGTAGTATGATTTCGATATAAAATTAGGTCTGAAGGTGTAGCAACGCCGAAAATTGCGAAGGTAATCCGATTATATTCTGGATTGATTGCTCGTTGGTTGTAGCAAAACCTAATCAAGCTAAAAAAGTCATCAACTTGAAAATCTAAGTTCAGAATACTATCAATTTCATCAATAAAAATAAACAATCTTTCGTTAGGAAACTGAGTTAACAGGACTTCCGAAATAAAATGACTGAGTTTTTGAAGCAAAGAAATATCTTTTTTTTCTTGCCACCAGCTTTTTAAATTAACTTTTCCTAACAACTGAAAACCTAACCATAAATCGCCTGCTACTCCTTTGTACCACTGTTCGGGAGTGATATTGTCACAGCCAATATTAGTCATATCAACTGTGGCACATCGAAAGCCTTCTTGTTGTAAGCGATGTTTTGTTTTGACCATTAATGAGGATTTTCCCATTTGCCTACAGCTGAGAATATAGCAAAATTCACCCTGTTTCAAAGCATCGTAGAGTTCTATATCTGCCTTGCGCTCAACATAGCTAGGAGAATCACTGGTGAGAGTACCACCAACTTGGTATCGATAATTGCTCATTTGATTTTAAACTTTAAATATGTTTTTTTCTTAATCAAAGAAGTTCTCTAAAAATAATAAATATTTTAATTATTTACCTCCCAAGGTTTTGTCATAAGTATTAACATTATGAGTGCTTTGCAAGCTGTTGACTAAAATAAAGACGATATAATTCACACATGACACAAGCTTGATTGCCGTTGAGTTGCACTAAACCCATACTTTCTAGTTTGTAAGCAGCGATCGCATCTAATTCTACCTTCTCATTGCTGGTTATTACCAGCTGCATCGCAGACATTAATTCTGGTTCTTTTTGTAGCAAGTTTAACAGTTCTCGCAAATGCTGAGTGTAAATTCCTATTGGTGTCGATGCTGTTTCTAATAACATTTCTAAGGTCATTTTTTCCCCAGATAAATGATATAAAGCAAGGTTTACCAAATAAGGATGTCCCCCCACCATTGCTTGTAGAGGTTCGAGCCGTTGTGACCCTTGGGAATCTGCCGCCCATTCTAGCCCATAACGCAATGCTAAATCCTGCACCTGGTTGAGGGTAAATGGTGGCAGAGTAACCGTAATTCCTACATTAAAAGGCGATTGGTTGAGCTTCAGGGGAACATAAATTTCTGTGGTGTGAACTACTACCATTCGTAGTTTTTGCCATATCTGGTCTTGCTTTGCTTGTTCGTGCCAAAATCGCAGCATTGGCAAAAAGTCTTGGGCTATCTTTGAATGTTCAAAAACTCGTTGAACTTCATTCAAAGCTAAAACCACAGCACTTTCAGGAATATATTGTAATAGATATGCTTCAAAATAAATTTTGCAGCTGACTTTGCTGCCCATGTCTGTATCCCAAAAATCATCTAAACAGGGAAGCAAGTTTAACTGCCTGCTGACATAGATACAGAACCAACGTAAAAATTTATCTAAGGAAGAAAAAACTTCTTCGTCAGCTTCTTGAAAGTCCAAGTAGACAATTTGATAATCCTGCTCTTTAGCATAAGCAATCATTCGGTTGAGTAAGGAACTTTTACCCGTCTTACTGGGTGCTTTAATTCTGATTAAGCAACCAGCGTGTAATATCTCCTTACAAATAAGCTCTTCTAATGGAGGGCGATGGATGTACAAAGGAGAATCAAGTGGTACGGGGCCGCTAGGATAATCTATTTCGTTAGCTGAAAACGCGTCGGAAAAAACCATTAAGCTACATTGTCTTTTTAAGTTTTGTTCTATTTGATTTCCCTGATGACTAGTCTTAGCTTGCAAAAGGGTGTCGGGTGTGGGTACTGAGGTGATTAATCGTGTTTGTTCGGAGTGGAAAAGGAAACTTTTTTCATTGTTGGTTGCAGGTTTTCCCGATGAGGGACTCTCTTGTAGATGTTTCCTTAAGACCACATGCAGATTTTTTTTTGTTACTCTTTTTCCAAGGGCTACAGAAAGGTCTTGCCATAGCTGAGAGCCAATTTCCTTAATGTAGTGGTTGCCGTAGCCTGATGTCTTTGACATTTCATCGTAAGTTTTGCCCAACCAAGATTGATAGAGCACAAACGATTGAATGGAAGCAAGAGGCTTGTTTTGCAGAATTTTTTCTACAGCTTCCAGAAGATCTTCCACGGGTATTAAGAATTTTAAATTTATTATGTAAATGTACTACATTTTATTTACCAATATCATATTACCGAATAAATACTTTAAGAAAACTTGAAAAAATTTTTGTTATAACCAGACACACTTGTAGCGTATCACCTGCTAGGAAGAAATTAACACTTTGTTCTTCAAGGAAACAGTACTGTTAGCTTTCTTCTTTACGAGAGGCTGCACCAACGGCGCTTTGAGCCACTGCTACTTTTCTTGCTATCCAATATCTAATTGATTTTACGCCGCTAAATTAGAAAAAGTATGTTTTAGTAATAAAAGTAAGTTTTAGTAGGAAAAGTATGTTTTAGAAAGTGACTAAAGATTTTTTTCCATTTGGTAAATTGAGGTCGGAAAAGTAAAAGTTTCACATTTTAAGTGTTTTTTATTTTTTTTAGTGAGAAAGTGTGTTATTCAATGACTTCACAAATTACATGCCGCATTCTTAATATAAGGAGTCCAAATATGGCACAACCGCAGTGAGTCTTTGCAAGCAGCAAAATGCTAACAAACAGCCGATGAAGATTTACGAAGATCGGACAAAGACGCTTGAAAATAGGGGTTTTGCGACGTTATTTTCTGAAAGCCAGCAGTCGGATTTGAACCGACGACCTTCCGATTACAAGTCGGATGCACTACCACTGTGCTATGCTGGCGAGTTTTTTGTAGGTTTTACTCTCAAGTAGCAACCACAATTTCTAATTGTACCATAATTAAAGTATTTGTCTAGGGCGATCGCTAAAAAATATTTGTCTGGAAAATAGAGAGTGGTGAATGACTACTTTGATACTAAATTAATCTAGAAAATCTGAGATTTTGGCAAGTTCGTTACTTTTTCAAGTATGGATGCTTGAATGGGGCTTCAAAATGCAACTTTCCTAAAAATCAATTATTGCGATCGCGAATAATGTTGGTAAATTAATATTCATAGCAAAAGCTAACTCAAATCCTGGGCTGGACGGCAAAATATCTGGTACATTTGCAAAATTGTACTTTTTTGACACGGCTGGGTAAAGAAACAGAATTTATAAATTGTTCTTTACACATCACAAGCATGGCAGCGTTGAACGGACGAGATTTATTAAGTCTGGCGGACATCAGTCCAACAGAAATCCAAGAACTTCTGCAATTGGCAACTCAACTTAAAACCAAACAGCTGAAGTTACAGTGTAATAAAGTGTTAGGGTTGTTGTTCTCTAAAGCTTCGACTCGCACGCGGGTAAGTTTTACTGTGGCGATGTATCAACTTGGCGGACAGGTAATCGATCTCAACCCCAATGTCACTCAAGTTAGTCGCGGGGAACCCGTGCAAGATACGGCGCGAGTCTTAGATAGATATCTGGATATTTTGGCAATTCGCACTTTTGCACAGCAGGAGTTGGAAACTTTTGCTAACTATGCCAAGATTCCAGTCATTAATGCCCTAACTGATGCAGAACATCCCTGTCAAGTATTAGCTGATTTATTGACAATTCAAGAAGCTTTCGGCAACCTTTCTGGGTTAACTTTAACCTATGTGGGTGATGGAAATAATGTAGCTAATTCTTTAATGTTGGGCTGTGCTTTAGTGGGAATGAATGTCAGAATTGCCACTCCTACTGGATTTGAGCCAGATTCTCAAATTGTAGAGCAAGCAAGAGCGATCGCTAATAATAAAACTGAAGTCCTACTCACTCATGACCCAGAATTAGCCGCCAAAGGAAGTGCTGTACTTTATACTGATGTTTGGGCAAGTATGGGACAAGAAGCAGAAGCAGACAACCGTCTGCCAATTTTCCAACCTTACCAAATTTCTGAGCAGTTATTGAGCCTTGCTGGCCCAGAAGCAATTGTTTTACACTGCTTACCAGCCCATCGCGGTGAAGAAATTACTGAAGCAGTAATTGAAGGTTCTCAATCACGAGTTTGGGAACAGGCAGAAAATCGCCTCCACGCCCAAAAGGCTTTACTTGCTAGTATCTTGGGAGCAGAATGAAGGAAGTTAGGAGTGAGGAGTTAGGAGTAGAGACTTGGGTTAACCCAAGTCTCTCCAAAAGTTAGGAGTTAGGAGTTAGGAGTCAGAATAATGACGTGCGGCTGACTCTTGACGAGTTATCAGTAAAAAATTAAGAATAAATAGGTGAAAGAAAAGAAAAAATATTCTTACTTTTGCCTCTAATATTTTTACTTTTCTATTGCCTATGGGGAGTTTTTTGTAGTACTAATGTTCTAGAGACATTTATAATTACTTCCCGAAAATTTATGGAACGTCTAACGGAAGCTCAACAAGAACTTTACGAATGGTTGGTAGAATATATCCGAACGCATCAGCATTCGCCTTCAATTCGCCAAATGATGCAAGCGATGAATTTGAAGTCGCCAGCACCAATTCAAAGTCGTTTGGAACATTTACGTACTAAAGGATATATAGAATGGACTGGAGGTCAAGCAAGAACGATTAGAATTTTGCGTTCTGTTAAACAAGGCATACCAATTTTGGGCACGATCGCTGCTGGTGGTTTAATAGAACCATTTACTGATGCTGTAGATCATTTAGACTTTTCTAATTTATCGTTACCTCCCCAAACCTACGCTTTGCGGGTAGCTGGCGATAGTATGATTGAGGATTTAATTGCTGATGGCGATGTGGTATTCTTGCGTCCAGTAGCAGAACCAAATCATTTGAAAAATGGTACCATCGTCGCCGCGAGAGTTGATGGATTCGGTACAACATTAAAACGTTTTTATCGTCAAGGCGATCGCGTTACTCTCAAACCAGCAAATTCTAAGTACAATCCCATTGAAGTCAGCGCCATGCAAGTGCAGGTGCAAGGTTCTCTCATTGGTGTTTGGCGGGGTTACAACTGAGGAATAAGAAAGTGATGAGTTATGAGTGATGAGTGATGAGTTTTAAATTACTAACTCCTAACTTCCAACCCTCAACTCCTAACTCTCAACTCCTAACTCCTAACTCTCAACTCTTAGTTTGTGCTTAATATATGTACCTGACGGCAAATCCAGTGCGACAACTGCCCACTTTCCGTTTAAAACCACCATTTGCGAGGGAAAGTAAGGGCAGTTATCAAACATCGCAACCATTACCAGGATGTCCGAGAAAGCCTGCATCTTTGCAATTGCGGCAATATCAGCGAGAAGCGATCGCCAGCTGGTTTGCTAATAATGGTAGAGGGACGCTTAAAATGGCTACTGGTAGTGGTAAAACTATTACAGCATTGGCGATCGCTTGTGAATTATATCAGCAGATTAATTTACAAGTACTGTTGGTGGTTTGTCCCTATCGCCACCTTGTCACCCAATGGGCAAGAGAATGTGAAAAATTTAATTTGCAACCGATTTTAGCCTTTGAGAATTTACGCACTTGGCAAAGTCAACTTTCAGGGCAAATTTATAATCTGCGTTCTGGTTCTCAACAGTTTGTCACGGTTATAACTACAAACTCCACTTTAATTGGAGATGGGTTTCAATCTCAACTCAAATATTTTCCCGCCAAAACTTTAATAATTGGGGATGAAGCGCATAATTTAGGCGCACCCAAGTTAGAAGAAAGTTTGCCGCGCCGTGTTGGGTTGAGATTAGCTTTATCTGCTACGCCAGAAAGGTATTTTGATGATTTGGGTACGCAATCTCTGTTCGATTATTTTGGCCCGGTTCTCCAGCCAGAGTTCACTTTGAGGGATGCGATCGCCTGCGGTGCTTTGGTACATTATCTGTATTATCCTGTGCTGGTGGAGTTAACAGAAGCAGAAAGTATTGCCTATTTAAAGTTAACTAAAAAAATTGGGCGATCGCTACTATATAGAGAATGAGAAAATGGACAAGCAGGATATTTTGAAGACAATGAAGATTTAAAGCCTTTATTGATGCAAAGGGCAAGGTTAATTGGTGCAGCCGAAAATAAATTAAATGCTTTGCGCGATTTAATGGCAACTCGCCGCGAAACTACTCACACTCTTTTTTATTGTAGTGATGGTTCGCCGGAAAATGGGCAACGTTCATCCCTACGTCAACTCAAAGCTGTGGCCAAAATTCTCGGAGTAGAACTAGGTTACAAGGTAAGCACCTATACGGCTCAAACTTCTTTAGAAGAAAGGGAAGTATTACGTCGTCAATTTGAAAGTGGCGAATTGCAAGGATTAGTGGCAATTCGGTGTTTAGATGAAGGCGTCGATATTCCAGCAATTAAAACTGCGGTGATTTTATCAAGTTCTGGTAATCCCCGTCAGTTTATCCAGCGACGGGGGCGAGTTTTACGCCCTCATCCAGCTAAAGAACGTGCAACTATATTTGACATGATTGTTTTGCCGCCAGATTTAGATAGAGAAACAATAGAAGTTGAACGGAATCTATTAAAAAAGGAGTTACGCCGCTTTGTAGAGTTTGCTGATTTGGCTGATAACGCTGGTGAAGCCAGAATGAAATTGCTGGATTTACAAAAGCGATATGGTTTATTAGATATTTGATAATAGATATCTGGTAAAAATGAATTTAGAGACGTAGCAATGCTACGTCTCTAAATTGTATTTGTATTTTTTTGTAAAAATTTTCCTGACTTTGTAGAAACAAGCATTAAGTATGAAATAATTAAAATATGAATTAGATTATAATGGGATGTAAGCAAAATTTTTAAAGCAGCTTACATCCCATTATAATATGGTTTAATTAAAACTAATTTTATCAGAAAATTATTAAATAATAAAGCGTTTTTTCAAAAAAATTCAGATTTAAATATTATAGCTTCTCAAAATTTAAAGATAACGCTAACCGTAGCTTTACGGTGGCAAATGCTCTCTTAGAGAAGGTTAAAATATAGAAAAAATTATTTTAGAATCCAAGATGCCACAAGAGGCGAATATCGATGATGTGCAGGAGCCAATAACCAACGCTCCACCGGAAGTACGGCAAATTATTGAGCGAGTGTGGAAGCTGGAAAAAAGTAGGCTAGATCGGAAAAGCAAAGGGCATATTAACGATGATATTCTAGATATTATCAAGGAAGCAGTGCAATGAAGCTGACTTCAATTAAGCTGTGCAATTTTCGCTCGTTTTATGGTACAACGCCAGAGATGAATCTTGCCGGAGGGGATATTCACAACACGACGATTATTCATGGTAATAATGGTGCTGGTAAAACAAGTCTGTTGAATGCATTTACGTGGGTGTTATATGAGAAATTTAGTGCGGCGTTTGCATCAACAGAACAGTTAGTAAATAAAAGAGCGATCGCCGAAGCTGAAAGAGGACAAGCTGTAGAATGTTGGGTAGAAGTTGGTTGGGAACATGATGTTACCCGCTACCGAGTTAAACGTTCTTGTCGAGTTTACAAAAATGGCAGCGAACTAGAAGCAGGTAAAACTCAATTAACAATGTGGGTGAGTGGCGACGATGGCAAATGGAATTTACCAACCCAACCACCAGAAGATATTATTAATCAGATTTTACCCGCTAGTTTACATCAATATTTTTTCTTTGATGGCGAACGAATCGAAGAGATAGTCCGTTCTGATAAAAAAGCCGAAATCGCTGAAGCGACAAAGATTTTTTTAGGCGTGGAAATAATTGAACGTTCAATTACACATTTGAAAGGAGCTAAAAAAAGTTTAGAAACCGAGTTAACAGCTATTGGTGATGCGGAAACTAAACAACTTTTACGACAGCAAGAAAAAATCGAACGTGAAATTGATAGTATCACCAAACGCCAAAGCGAAATTCAGCAAGAATTAGAATATCAACAAACCTTCAAAAAAGAAACAAGCAACCGTTTACGAGAACTTAGTGCTGCTAAAGAACTGCAAGAAAGACGGCAGAGTTTAGAATCGCAGAAAGAAGCAAACCGAGAAGAACTCAGAAAAACTAGAGACGCGCTAAAAAAAGTGATTTCAGCGCGGGGTTATACAGTCTTGCTATCAGATACTACAAGCCAATTTCGTAAAATTTTTGATGATTTTAAGCAGCGCGGTGAATTAACTTCGGGAATTTCACGGGAATTTATCAATGAATTACTGAAATCTAAACGTTGTATTTGTGGTGCAGATTTAAACGCAGGTAGCCATAATCATAACAATGTGCAAGTCTGGCTAGAAAGAGCAGGTTCATCGACAGTAGAAGAAACTGCAATTCGTATGAGCGCTCAAGTAGATGAAATTGATAAGCAAGCAATAGCATTTTGGGAAGAAGTTGATAGAGAACAACTGAGAATCGAACAGTTAAGGCAGACGATATCTCAAATTGAAAGCGAATTAGATAGCATTCAAGAACGATTACGCAAAGATGCTAACGAAGAAATTAGCAGTTTACAAAAACGCCTAGACGAAATTGAAACTAAAATTGATGAATTAAATCGAGAACAAGGTGCAAATCAGCAGCGAATTGCTCATTTAAAAACAGAAATTGATGCTTTGGTTAAACAAATTGCGAAGCAAAAATTGAATGAAGCTAAGCAAGTTTTAGCACAGCGACGCATCAATGCTACCCAAGATGCCATCGAAAGGTTAACGGAAGTCAAAAATCGTCAAGAAAAACAATTTCGTTTGCAACTCGAAAAGCGAGTGCAAGAGATATTCACGGAGATTTCCGTTGCACCATATATTCCGAAAATTAGCGATAAATATGAATTGACGCTGATAGAAAATACAGCAGGTATCGAAGCGCCAGTTGCAGCTTCCACCGGCGAAAATCAAATTCTTAGTTTATCTTTTATTGCCAGTATCATCGATAGAGTACGGGAGTGGAGCGAGAAGCGAAAAATGATGATGCTTCCCGATAGCAGTACCTTTCCAATTGTCATGGATTCGCCATTTGGAAGTCTGGATGAAATCTCACGGCGACACATTGCTAAGACAATTCCGAAATTAGCGAATCAATTAATAGTGTTAGTCACCAAGACTCAATGGCGGGGTGAAGTTGAAGAGGAAATTGCAGACAGAATCGGTAGAGAATATGTGCTGACTTATTATTCTTCTAAACCAGATTGCGAACAAGATTATATTGAATTGGGTGGCGAAAGATATCCTTTAGTGAAACAAAGCCCTAACGAATTTGAATATACTGAAATTATGGTGGTTGAGCGTAATTTTTAAAGGATGAAGTTATGGTTGCAAGTCCAGACAAAAAGTATATAACTCCTGAGGAATATCTGGAATGGGAAGAACATCAAGATATTAAATACGAATATATCAATGGTGAAGTCTTCGCCATAACTGGCGGTACAATTCCTCATAATGATATAGCTTTCAATTTAGCTTCAGCATTAAAAAGCCGCCTTCGGGGGGGTGGGTGTCGTGTCAATATAGCAGATGCAAAAGTAGCAATAACTGAGAATGGGCCGTTTCACTACCCGGATGTTGTAGTGAGTTGTGATGAAAGAGACAAACGAGCAATTAAATTCATTCAGTATCCTTGTCTAATTGTCGAAGTCCTCTCTCCCAGTACAGAAGCTTACGACAGAGGCAAAAAATTTATTCAATATCGCCGCATCCAAACTTTACAAGAATATGTACTGATTGATGCTGAAAAGATGAGTTTAGATTGCTTCCGGCTAAATGATAGAGGAATTTGGGAGTTACATCCCTATGAAGAGGGGAATGAAGTTCATTTAACTAGCGTTGATTTCCGCTTTCCTATATCTTTAGTTTACGAAGATGTTGAGTTTGAAATTTAAGTTTTGGAGAAATGAAGTATAAATTAATTGCCCAGTAACAAACGCTCAACACAAGTACAATTATATTTAACATAATTTATCACTTTGTATAGGCGATTGCCATCATCATGAGCAGAGCCAAAATTCTCGATCCATCCGAGAGTTATACCTTCATTAAATATGCCGAATTAGCCTACGATAGTGCCGATATTCTAGCTATACCTGGAAATTTGGAATTTTTCACCGCTAAGAAAAAATAATTGACAAAGATATTAATACATACGCCGTTCCTAGCAATTTGAATTTGGTGCTTTCTGCTCTCTTTGGTATTAGTTTGAGCTAGGTAGAGAATCAGATTCAGAATACAGAAGGTTTTGTTTGTGGGAGCGATCGCTCTTTTACTGGTACAAAAAGTTACAAACATAGGAATGGCTCTTAGCTTTCGGTTATTATGGCAACACAGTAAATATTGAAATCAATGGCTGCGAATAGAATCAAGGTTGCTAAAGATAAGGCTGAGTTAGTCAAATCCTTAGTTGCATCAAAAGACACAACAGGGCCTTTTCAAACTTATGTAGAAGTAATGGTATTTGCTGCTGCTTTAGGCGTTAGATATAAAAAGCGTATACCTTTAGGCGAGACTACCAAAAGAGAACCTTCTCCCATTCCCCAAGAAAACTTTGTCTCTTTGGGGCATGAATTAATAATTAAATTATTGGGAATTAATGAAACACAAGATATAGAAATTCTTTCTTCTCAAGAAGAAGAATATGAAGATAAACGCACCCAAATTTTTGAACAATATGCCAATGGCGGGCTAGAAATTTTACAAATTGAATTACGTGGAGCCGTAGATTATTCAGAACGTATTCTTTTATTCTTAATTGCAGAAAAAGATAATAAAGAATCGATAGATGAGGAATTTGACCTTAGCAGATTTTTAAGTTAATTTTTAAGACTCATTTAAATAATTATGAAAACATTAGATTATTACTATAAATCTTTTTCTCAATTAAATGTAAGTAGTAGCAGTAAGCGTGGTAATGCTCACTATAAACCAATATTGGTTTTAACTGTCATTGATTTGATTACAAGAGGAGTTATTAATGATAACCAAATTCCAGTTTCAGAAGAATTAATTCAAACATTTGAGCGATACTGGAGTATTTTAGGTTCTAAATCTTATAAAGGTGGTTTACACTATCCATTCTTTCATTTACAAAGTGAGGGATTTTGGCACTTAGTATTTAAGCCTGAGTTTAAGGGACTACAGCCAAAAACAACTAACAAGCTAAAAGAGGCTGTTGAATATGCTTATCTAGATAATGAACTATTTAATTTTTTACAAGATGAATTTTTAAGGCAAGAATTAATTGATTCACTAGTAACAACTTTTTTTCAAGAGCAGCAAGACAAATTTGAAGATATTTTGTTAATTAACCAATTTTTTCAAGAAGATGATTTAGCTACAGAAAAATTAGCTGCCTCAACCAACTTAGATAATAATCCAAGATGGGGTATTAGAAAGGCAGTAATTAGAAATGCTTTTTTCCGAAAAATTATTGTTCGTGTATATGATTGCAAATGTGCTTTCTGCGGTATTAGAGTAACTAAAGCCGTAAATCAAAATATTGTAGATGGCGCACACATCAAGCCATTTGCACAATTTTATGACAGCAGAATCCATAATGGTATTGCTCTTTGTAAAAATCACCATTGGGCTTTTGACCGTGGTTGGTTTACTGCTGATGAACAGTATAAAATCATTGTTAGTAAAGAATTAGAAGAAATATCTCCTCACACTAAACCCATGAAAATCTTTCATGGTGAAAAGCTACTGCTACCAAATCAAGAGCAATACTTTCCACAACTAGAAGCCCTGCAATGGCATCGGCAAAATATATTTCAAGGGTAATTATAACACAGGTGGAAGTCCTACTTCTTTTAGTTCCACAAATTCACCATCAAAACCAATTGTTTTATTTTCCACAGTCCTAGCATTAGCCAAAGCCTTACGCAGTTCAGCACGTTCCATTGAATCTTCAATTCCGCCAAGGATGTAAATTAATAACTTTGTTGCTAATTCTTTTCCTGAAACCTGCACTCGTTTTTTATTAGCGTCATACAAAACCCCATACCAAAGAGACTGAGGATATTCCATACCAGCAAAACCGCCTTGCTGGTCAAACTTTCGCAACTTCTTAAAAATACTGGTTATAGAAAAACCTTTTTTAAATACTAAAAATCCTAAAGCTTGTGCTAAAGCAACTTGCGCTACAGGACGGAAAAGTATATTTGCTTCGCCACCACCCTTTTCAAAGCTAAATCTTCGCAAAACAGGCGTATCTTCATGTTCTAAAATTTTATAACTAGGCAAATTAGCCAAATTATCAAAAAGCTTTTTAAATTCCTCAATTCCTTCCTCAATTTCTTCATTTTCTGGACGCATGGGAATTAAACCTTTTTCCACTGGTTTCCAGTGTGGGAATTTTTGACCTAAATATCGCTCAGACATATCTTGTAGTGCTTGCAGTGTCGTCAAAACTGTAGAGTTTGCTGCTACAGTTGCACTATTCCAATTAACACGCGGGTTACGATTTGAACGTTGTTCTAAAAGTGGATGAGTTACTGCAATTTTTCTAGCCACAATAGAAAAACCATCATCTTCATTTAACTGTGCTAACTGACCTTTAGTTAAAGGTGCAGCCATCAGGTTGACATGAACAAAAATCGACCTCACCCTTCTTCTAGCTTGGTTGCGAGTCTCCCCAGCGTTAACTGCACAAATAAACTCAATACCAATTTTTTCTTTCGGTAAGCTTTGTAAATAAGCAGGATCTACTTGATACTGATTTATCAAATCTGACACCGTAATAAAACTATCATCAGCAGTTTTATCCTTTTTATATCGCTGGAGTTTGCCAGTTTTAATTAACTCCATCAAACCCTGAACTCCCATCAGCCGATGTTGACCATCTAGTGCATAAATGGTTACGTTTTCTTCAGAAACATTGAGTAAGCCGACCTTACCATCTTTATCTAGAGGTGTAAAATCTGTAGTAGATTTTGTGGCGCGTTCTTCACTGTCCCACTCAGATGCTTTAGGGTTATCCACCCAAGGTTGATTAATTACTACTAGCACTGCTGGAAACTTATGATTTTTTCTAGCAGCCAAATACTGAACTAGGGGTGCTTGACGCGACCAGTCAACGGGACGTTGTTGAATTTCATCGATACTATCGGCATCAATTTCGATATTATCTGTTTCTGGATTGTACTTTTTTTGTAGCAGAGGTAAACCAGAAGCAAAATGAACTCGACCTGCAAACCATTCTAAGGTGACGGAACCAACATAAGCTTCACTGCCACCCATCTCAGTTTTTTGAACGAGAATTTGGTCTTTCTTTTCTAAAAATTTCTCTAAAAGTAAAGCTAGTACCTCTTTTTCCTTGTTTTCTCTCTCTAGGTAGTCTCTAGCAATATCAGTAGTTAAGTCAGATGCAATGTCTCTCATATTAATTTTTAAAAACTTAGTCTTGTAAGGTAGCTATATTGTCCAAAAAGTTAGATACTAATACTTTAGTTTTTAAAAACTTTTTGGGAACCCGCGCATTCCATACGCTGAGGTAAAAAAAGCGGTAACGCCCAAATGTCCAGAGGTAGGAAGCAATGACTGAAGCACAACAACCAGAAAATAAAGGTCAGCAGACACGTACTGTAGCAGAGTTGGTAGAGTATATCCAAGTTCTTACCACTGAAATTCAAGAATTGTATTGTTTAGATGCGATACCTTGGGTTGTTGGATATTCGGGCGGCAAGGACAGCACGGCAACTTTACAGCTTGTTTGGAATGCGATACTGGGACTCCCGTCAGAAAAGCGAACTAAGCCAATTCATGTCATTACAACTGATACAGGTGTAGAAAATCCCTATGTAGCTGCTTGGGTACGCAACTCACTAGAGCAAATGAAAATAGCAGCTCAAGACCAAAAGATGCCAGTAGAACCGCATTTATTACAACCAGAAATTAAACAAACATACTGGGTAGGTTTAATTGGCAAAGGCTACCCAGCACCGCGTCATAAATTCCGTTGGTGTACTGGACGGTTGAAAATTGACCCATCTAACCTTTTCATCCGTAATGTTATTAGAGCTAGCGGCGAAACAATTGTTTTATTAGGAACTCGCAAAACTGAAAGTGTCAATCGTGCTGCTATCATGTCAAAACGTGAAATTGGTAGAGTACGCGAACGCCTTAGTCCTCATCCCAGCCTTGTTAACTCATTGCTATATACTCCCATAGAAGATTGGCGAACTGATGAAGTTTGGCTGTATTTAATGCAATGGGATAATCCTTGGGGATATAGCAACAAAGATTTATTTGCGATGTATCGAGGTGCAACAGCCGATAATGAATGCCCTTTAGTTGTTGATACTTCTACCCCTAGCTGTGGTAGCTCTCGTTTTGGATGCTGGGTCTGCACATTAGTTAATAGTGATAGGTCGCTGCAAGCGATGATTCAAAACGATGAGGAAAAAGAATGGTTACAACCTTTAATTGATATTCGCTTAGAGGAATTAGATATTGATAATGACCGTAAGAAACGAGACTTCCGACGCATTTGGGGAGAAGTCCAACTGTTTGAGCGTAACTTGGATGGAGAAATTTCTATTGAACCAATACCAGGTCCTTACGTTAAATCTTGGCGGGAACATTTATTAAGACGACTCTTAGAAGCACAAACAAAAATTCGTCAAACAGCACCGGAAAATATGCGTGATATTAACCTTATTTCTCTGGAAGAATTGAGCGAAATTCGCCGTATTTGGTTAGAAGAAAAACACGAGTTTGACGACAGCTTACCCCGCATTTATCAAGAAATTACAGGAGAAGAATTTAAAGACCCGCGTCCAGGTGCAGACCTTAGCTTATTAGGTAGCGATGAATGGGCTGTGTTAGAAGAAGTGTGTGCAGATGATGAGATGCATTTAGAACTAATGGCGAAACTTTTAGACACAGAACGCCAATTTCGGAAAATGTCGCGTCGTATAGGAATTTATGAAAGTTTAGAAAAATGCTTTACTACAAGTTCTCGCTCTAAAGATGAAGCAGTCAAAAATGCTCATCTAAAACGAGATTTGAAAACAGCAGTAGAACAAGGTGATATTGAAAAAGTCAAGCAGTTAACTTTAGCAGATTTTGTTACACCAAAGGAACAAACAATTACACCCGATAGACAAATTGACACAACAAATACTACAAAATCTGCTGACAATGTTAAGACTTGGGCAAATGTGAAATTTAAAAATAAACAGACAAAGCCTTAAGCTTGCTCATTATCATCGTCAGCATCTCCCAAGTACAGCCTGATAAAATCTTCTGCGGCGGCGGGATTAATTTTCTTGAGTGCATTACGAATTTCTAACACCGCATCAGCCACCGGGTCTGTCATCTCATTAACCCATCGGTGAACGTTTGGCCGTCCTGTTCCCATTGTCACTGCTAACTTGTTTTGGCTGATGCCGTAAATTTCCAACACCTGTTTCAGCGCTTTTCCTGCTTTTCCCATGCCTTTGATTTTGTCAAAGGCTTATAACCTAGTAAATGTTCTATATATGTAACAAACAGTGTAAGATAATCTTGTTACGTTTATGTAACAGTGCAGTTTATCAACAAACAGGTAAATTTCAATGACTACAAGCTTTGTAGCAGAGACTTTTCAAACCACCACGCCGCTTGTTTCCACCAATGATTCTACAGAAACAACACCAGATAGAGAGTCTGTAAAAGTAGTAATTTATGGTTCTAAAAGAGATGTTAACAACACAATTCTGACTTTATATAAACTTGGTTTCGCCCAAGTTAACGAGTGGAGTCCTTTATTACCTAGTTCCAACCCTGGTGAAGTTATGAGTATTTTAACTAGGCACATTCTGACAAACTAATTAGTGGTTCATCGCATTAATTTTAAAAAGTGGGAGTGGTCAGATCCCCGACTTCTTCAAGAAGTCGGGGATCTCGTAGCTCATCTCGACCTATATTTTATCTATAAAGACAAATGATATTTTTGGAACTCGTATTACAAAATTTTGGCCCTTACTCTGGCCGACAAGTAATCAATCTTGACCCAAGAATTGAGGAAAATCCTCGTCCAATTATCCTATTAGGCGGTATGAATGGCGGCGGGAAAACTACTCTCATGGATGCTATTCGTCTTGCCCTATATGGACAACGCGCCCAGTGTTCAACTCGTGGTAATTTGAGCTACAGTGATTTTTTAAATCAATGTGTTAATAGCAAAGCTAACCCTACTGAAAAGACGCGAGTTGAGTTACTATTTGAACACATTGAAGACGATAAGCCAATAAAGTATCGTATTGTTAGAACTTGGGAAAAAAATCCTAAAGATGGTAAAGATGCTCTAGGAATTTTAGGTGATGATGACACTTGGCCAGTTGATTATTTGGTAAATATTTGGGACGACTATATAGAAAATTTACTGCCTTTAGGGATTTCTAATTTATTCTTATTTGATGGCGAACAAGTTAAAGAACTGGCAGAACAAGAAACACCACCACCAATTGTTATTGAAGCTATTCGCGGACTATTAGGGCTAGAATTGGCAGACAAATTAACAATTGATTTGGATGTTTTAGTCAACCGAAAACGTAGAGAAATGGCTGATACTAAAGATTTAGCCAATCTAGAAGAAATTGAAAAGAGATTATTACAACAGCAAGAAGATTATCAAGTAGCAGAACAACAATTAGCTAGTTTCAAAAATAAAATTGAAGAATTAGAAGTTATACAGCGAGAAGCCTTAGATAAATTCGTATCTGAGGGTGGTAAAATCGCCGCAGAACGCAGTCAGTTAGAAGAAAAACAAAAAGAAAAAACTACTGCATTAAAAACAATTCGGCAGTCGTTGTGTGAATTAGCTGCTGATATTTTGCCTTTAGCGTTAATTCCTAATGTATTAAGTCAGGTAGAAGCACAGGGAGCAAATGAATTTCGCAATCAGCAGGTACAACTTGCTAGAGATATTTTGCTTGAGCGAGATAAACGCTTACTTGAATGGCTAAGTCAGTTAGCGATCGCCTCAACAAAAATTGATAAAATTCAATCATTTTTAACCGAAGATATAGATAATTTATATGCCAGTTCGCTCCAAGCTGAAGCACCTTGGTTATTAGCTGACGAGGAAAGTTTGAGTCAACTAGATAATGTGAGATATCATTTACAAAATGCTCGTAATTTAGCAAAACAGAAGTTAAGTAATCTCAATAATCTAGAAGAAGAAATTATTACGTTAGAAAGACAAGTCCAGACAGCAGCAGAACCAGAAGCTTATCAAAAGCTGCGCGATGCTGTGGACGCAGCACAAAATGAAGTTATCCAAGCTAAAGCAAATTACGAAACTACTCGCCAAAGATTAGTAGCATTAATAGATGCAATTGAAATCACAAAAAAAGAATTAAAAGATTATACTGACAAAAATATAGACCATAAAAATAGAGAACATATTATTACCTCAGCCTCTAAAGTTCAAGAAACGCTTAAGGTTTTTCGAGAAAAATTAACACTGCGAAAACTCAATAAATTAGAGGAAGAAGTGAAGAATTGTTTCCTCTACCTACTGCATAAATCTGACTTAGTATTTCGCATTGCTATTGATACTAAAACCTTTGCCTTATCTTTGTTCGATTTTGATGGGAAACCAGTTCCCAAACATCGCCTTTCGGCTGGTGAAAAACAACTACTAGCGATCGCCTTTCTCTGGGGATTAGCCAAAGTCTCTGGCCTGCGTTTACCTGTAGCCATCGACACACCCCTCGGTAGGCTCGACTCCTCCCACCGCAACAACTTAGTAGAAAAATACTTCCCCGCCGCCAGCCATCAAGTAATTCTCTTATCTACTGATACCGAAATCGGTAAAAAAGAAGTGGAAACATTAAGAAAAAATGAAGCGATCGCCCGCGAATACCTCCTCAAATACGACTCCGCTAACCGTCAAACAACGGTACTAGAAGATCGATATTTTTGGTAGTAGATATCGGTAAGAAACGCGTGCGATCGCAATTCAATCAGAAGGTACTGTAGTTTTTCAACCAGTCGGCACTTCAAAAGTTGAGACAGTAGTTTTGTTTGTAGTTTCAATAATAATCTGGCAATAAAAAATGAGGATAGCTAACACCATCCCCATTTTATTTTTTGTTCTTTTTTCATTTCCAGGCATTAGCCCAGAAATCAATTATTTAAAGTTGTGGTACGTACTGTTGTTTCTCTGGCACTTCAGCGTATTCAGCCACAATCTGACGAAATTCTTCGCCGTCAATGGTTTCCTTTTCGATGAGCAAATCTACTAAGCGATCGGTGACTGTGCGATGGTCGCGGATAATTTTCTTAGCAGTTTCATAGCAATCTTCAACGATCGCTCTCACTTGTCCATCAATGCGAGAGGCGATGGATTCAGAATACTCCGATCTGGTTGTCCAGTCACGGCCCAAGAAAACTTCTCCCTGTTGGCTTTCCAAGGACAATGGGCCTAAATCGGACATCCCGAACCGGGTTACCATTTGCCGTGCCATTCCTGACAACTGTTGCAAATCTCCACCAGCACCAGTAGTTACTTCGGCAGCGCCAAAAATTACTTCTTCAGCAGCGCGGCCACCCAAAGCACCAGTAATCCTAGCTTTCAACTGAGAACGAGAAATCAATCCTTGTTCTTCGTTGGGAGTAAACCAAGTTAAACCTTGTGCTTGTCCGCGTGGAATCAAGGTAACTTTCTGCACTGGGTCGTGGTCTTTTAACAAAGTCCCAACCAAAGCATGTCCAATTTCATGGTAGGCAATTAAGCGCTTGCTCTTGCTATCTACCAATGGAGTACCTTCCATACCAGCAACTACCCGATCGACTGCATCATCAATTTCGCGGAGGGTGATAGCTTCTTTGCGTCTTCTGGCGGTGAGAATTGCTGCTTCATTAAGCAAGTTGGCTAGATCGGCACCAGTGAACCCAGGAGTGCGACGAGCGATCGCTTCTAAGGATACGCTAGGGTCTAGTTTCTTGTTCCGCGCGTGGACTTGTAAGATTTCCAAACGCCCTTTGATGTCGGGTGCATCTACTGTGACTTGGCGGTCAAACCGTCCGGGACGCAATAATGCTGAGTCTAATACGTCAGGACGGTTGGTGGCAGCAATAATAATGATGCCTGTGTTACCTTCAAACCCATCCATTTCGGTAAGCAGTTGGTTGAGAGTTTGCTCTCTCTCGTCGTTACCGCCACCGATACCAGCGCCCCGTTGTCTGCCTACGGCGTCGATTTCATCGATGAAGATGATACAGGGGGCATTGTCTTTAGCTTTCTTAAACAAATCGCGGACGCGGGATGCACCCACACCAACGAACATTTCCACAAATTCCGAACCAGAAATGCTAAAAAAAGGTACGCCTGCTTCCCCAGCGATCGCTTTTGCTAGTAAAGTTTTACCAGTTCCAGGAGGCCCGACTAACAGCACTCCCTTAGGAATCCGTGCGCCCACAGCAGTAAATCTTTCTGGCTGTTTAAGGAAGGTGACAACTTCTTGCAATTCTTCCTTAGCTTCTTCAATCCCGGCTACATCGTCAAATTTAACTCCGGTTTTTGCCTCCATTTGGAAGCGGGCGCGGGATTTGCCGAAGTTCATTGCTTGACCTGGGCCGCCAGGAAGGTTGCTAGAACGCCGGAACAAAAAGAATA
The DNA here is from genome assembly GCA_034531195.2 of Nostoc sp. ChiSLP01. Taxonomy (GTDB): domain Bacteria; phylum Cyanobacteriota; class Cyanobacteriia; order Cyanobacteriales; family Nostocaceae; genus Nostoc. The sequence continues at coordinate 72,832 of JAVRBO020000039.1, read as the reverse complement.
ATCCAGTAATCAATAAAACTGGAAACACCAGATTGCCCAATAATCCCCAAATTGCGCCATCATTACGCATGGGGTGAGCATCAAAACTAATTCCTTTTTCTTTAAGCTTGGTTATTAACTCAGGGGCGTTAACAGGCAGATCCACCCGCCACCTTTGGATGTGATTTTCCAGATCTGGATCGCGGGCTTCTAAAATTGCCGTTCTACCGCCTTCGTACAGATCGACACTGGTGACGCGATCGGCATCCAAATATTCTAGGAAGCGACCATAGGTCATGCGGGTATTGGCTGCATTTTTACTCATATCCGCAGGCGCACCTGCGAAGGCTCCTTGCCAGAAGAAAAAGCCAATTACCAAAGCTGGCAACGTCCAGAGAACCAGGACTTTCCAGGAGAATTTCATGTTAATTTGCCTCTAGTTGCCTATACAATTCATTAGCCTTAGCAACCGAATGGTCTATCACTCTGTCACTTTGAGCCGTTAAACGGATGTTCATAAATCCATTTTGTTTAATTTGATTTCTTACATGCACAGCCATACAAGCCTTAGACCATTATGACTATGCCAACAAGAATCTTAATTAAAGTTAACTTAATTTTAATACAATATTGCACTAGAAAAGAAACAGAATGGGCATTGGGCATGGCGAGATATGGCAGGTATGGGAAAAGGTTAAAGAGTAAAGGGAAAAGGGATAAATTTAACCTTTCCCCCTTACCCCTTTCCCATTCTCCATACCCAATGCCCTACTTAACTTCTGTAATTTGTAGAGTGTAAGGAAGATATTTGCCTTTGTCGTAGGAACCAACCCAAATTTGGTAAGTTCCAGCCAGCCATTCACCTACAATGCCGGCATTTTTACCATCAAAATCATCATTGCACCAACTACCACCGGGCCCCTTCACAATCATGGTAGTGTCCTCAGGACTTTGGACTCGTAGCTTTAGGTAATCAAATTTACTTGTTAATACTAATGTGTGGTCTGGTGTTTCATCAACAAATCCAGTACAAGGGCCAGTGGCTGTTTCAGTTCTACCAGCTATTTGATTTCCAGATATTGAGCCACCACTCATCCCGCGAACTGTCAATGGGTCTGGGGAAAACTGTGGCCCAATGGTGAGATCTCCAAATATCGTTGGCGCTTCTTGGGCATCAGCTATGACATTAGCTGAAGTGATGAAGAGCGTAACTATCATTAACGATAATCTCATCCCTCTATTGAGCGCTTTTGTCGGCATTGTAATTAGGTTTGCTTCTAAGTGCTTTTGAAGACATGATTTTTACATACCAAGTTCCCAATATGAGGAGAATTGACTACAAAGGGGAATGGGGCATTGGGCAGGAGGCAGGAGGCAGGAGGCAGGAGGCAGAAGTTCTTTAATGCAAGAATTTTGAATTGATTTGTCTCCCCCATCTCCCCATCTCCCCATTTCCCTACTCCTTACTCTCAGTTATTGCTCTAGTTAAGCGCGGTCGATCTAAACCAATCTGATTGAGGAGTAACCAAGATTGGATGAGGTCGGGGCCGTGAACGTCTCCAGTTAAAGCTGCTCTGAGCGATCGCATTACTAAGCCTTTTTTGACTTTTTGCTCTTTGACCACTTGTTTAATAATGTCCTGGGCAGATTCTTCCAAGAGTTGTGGCTGATTTTGCAAAGCTGTGACAATCCCCTCTAAAACAGCAGCAGAACCTTCTTGCTTGAGTTGTGCATTCCCTTCGTCGCTAAATTCAACTGTGTCGCTGAAAAACACTTGACTCATAGCTACAGCATCTACCAGCCGAGTCAAGCTTTGGCTAATTAAAGTTACTAGCTGTTCTAACCAGGGGCGGTCGCGTCCACCGTCAAATTTATACCCAGCTGCTTCCCAATAGGGTATGAGTAAATCTGTGAGTTTATCTACAGGCATATTGTGGATATACTGACTGTTTAGCCAATCGAGCTTGTCCCAGTCAAATTTTGCACCTGCTTTATTGACTCGCTCAAAGCCAAATTCCTTGGCTGCTGCTTCTAAGGTAAATATTTCTTGAGTTGAGTCTGGGGGCGACCAACCAAGTAATGTCATGTAATTCACCAAGCCTTCAGCGGTAAAGCCCATTTTCTGAAAGTCAGAAATAGAAGTTACTCCATCGCGCTTGGAAAGCTTACGCCCTTCCTTGTTTAAAATCAGCGGTGCGTGGGCAAACTCTGGAATTTTTGCCCCAAAAGCTTCATACAGCAGAATTTGTTTAGCAGTGTTGGCGATGTGGTCTTCTCCCCGAATGACGTGGGTGATTTGCATATCGATGTCATCCACTACAACTACAAAGTTGTATAAAGGCTGACCGCTACCCTCTTCTGAAGCGCGAGCGATGACCATATCGCCACCTAAATCGCTACCTCGCCAAGACATTTTTCCCCTGACTAAATCGTTCCAGACAATTTCGCGATCGTCTTCGATTTTGAAGCGAATCACAAAAGAACGACCATTCGCTTCAAAAGCGGCGCGTTGTTCTGGGGTGAGGTTGCGGTGACGGTTGTCATAGCGGGGAGCTTCGCCTCTGGCTTTTTGGGCTTCTCGTAAAGCCTCTAGTTCTTCGGGGGTGGTGTAGCAGCGATAGGCTAACCCCCGATCTAGCAGTTGTTGTACTGCTTGTTTATAAAGATCCAAGCGTTGGGATTGAAAAAATGGCCCTTCATCCCAGTTCAGCCCCAGCCAACGCAGTCCTTGAAGGATATTTTCAGTGTATTCGGGACGCGATCGCTCTAGGTCTGTGTCTTCTATTCTTAGAATGAACTTCCCGCCGTGGTGACGGGCAAATAACCAGTTAAATACACCCGTTCTCGCTGTACCAATATGTAAACTTCCAGTGGGACTGGGCGCAAGACGTACTCTGACAGTCACAGTTAATTCTCTCTTTTACAAAGCATGATTTAAGGAGGCAGGAGGCAGAAGGCAGAAGGCAGAAGGTTTTTTTCACTTATGGGATTCAAACCCCTCCTGAAAAAGAGTCACCTTTCTTGAAATTTGGTGGGGGTCTTAAACCCTTGTTCCCTTTGGTCACAGCAGGAAACTCCAGAGGGCTGTTTTCCTCCTGCCTCCTGCCCTGGAGCCTCCTGCCTTTTTTGATAAATGTACCTTATATTTAAACTCTAAGCCCTGAGTCCATAAAGATACGATTTCTTAGGTCTGTACTGAGTCTAGGAGTACCACGTAACTGAGTTACATTGTTCCGATACTTCAGAACTCAACACTCACTATTTATGATTTTAGAACGGGACTGACGGGGCTCGAACCCGCAACTTCCGCCGTGACAGGGCGGTGCTCTAACCAATTGAACTACAGTCCCTTAATTTTCAACTTTTCTATTGTCACTATTTTTTTTCTATTTGTCAAGTGTTTTCGGGTTGGAATTAAAAATTTTTTGTGGGCATTGGGCATTAGAGGCATTAGAGGCAGGAGGCAGGAGGCAGAAGTTCTTTAATGCAAGAATTTTGAATTGATTTGTCTCCCCATCTCCCCACTAGCTCCAACTCGTTTAGATAGAGCCTGATAATACAACCTGGGGCTTTGATTCTAAGTGCTGCAATATTCGTGATTGCATTTGTTTATACTGCTGCTTTAATAGCTGTTTACTCAGGTGGGATTGAGAAGTGGGCGGTAGGTTCTGACTTTGTTCCACCCAATTTTTTAACATTTGGCGCTGAGTTGGGTCAATGCGACTGCTGAGAACATTAGCACAGGAGTGTGGTGCTTCCAGAGTAAAAAAAATCAATGGGTAGCGTTCATTTTTAGCCAGGAAACTCACCAGGTTAAGATTTTGGGGATTTTGCATATCTAGGTAGCAAGGTAGCCACTTAGGCGCTAGTTCCCGATGATAAAGTACAGTCACCCATAACAGCATTGGGTGGGGAGATGTGATGAAAACAAATTGATTGTATCGCGTAGAAAGAGCATATTTTTTGATTTCTTGTTGAGGCAACATTAACCAAAGTGCTGCTACATATTTTTGTCCGGTATCTACAAGCTGGGAAAAAACAATTTCTTGAATTGGTTTGTTCTCAGGCCACGAAAGCTGGCGACAGGTTTGTTCTAATGGGATTGTTAAGCCAGAATCTAAGGGACGGCTAAGGATAGATCTAGAAGCTAAAGTTGTAGGTAAAGTAGGACAATTAGATTGTTCTATGCTGTTGAGAACTTGCAAAATTTGAGCAATATTTTGTGGGCGATCGCTTGCTTTTTTAGCAAGGCAAGCCACGATCAAGTTATTGAGTTTTTGAGGTAATTTTAAATTGGGTTTTACATCTGCGATCGCCTTTGGGGCTTCAAAGTGATGTGCTTTATACCAAGCACCAAAAAAATCAGTTTCTGGTTCCCAAGGTTTTTTGCCTGTGAGCATCTCAAACATCATTACACCCAGGCTATAAATATCTGAGCGACCATCTAATTTTTCCCCATCTAGTTGTTCTGGAGAACAATAGGGCAAAGTTCCATTAAAACCTGTACTTGTACTAGCTGTTGATGCATAATTTAAAAATTTAGCAATACCAAAGTCTAAAATCTTAACTAAATGACCCAATATTGGATCGGGAATAACTAATATATTTGCAGGTTTGATATCTCTATGAACTAACGGACAAATTTTGCCGTCAATATTAATACCTTGATGGGCACACTGTAAACCCAAACAAATTTGTCGGGAGATAGTTAAAAACATCGGTAGGGATAGGGGAATTAAATCTTTTAAGCTCTTCCCAAACAGATATTCCATGACGTAGTATGGTTTTCCTTTTTCACTAACGCCATAATCATACGCCCGCACGATATGTACGCTTTTTTGACTCAAAGCTGCACTCATTAAAGCTTCACGAGCAAAGTCTTGTTGCATTTTGCTATCGACAACAGTCTGAGTCAAAAACTTGATGGCAACTGGTGTTCCCCCTAGCAAAATATCATTTGCTAAAAAAACTTCCCCCATGCCACCGCTGCCAATTAATTGCTTGAGTTGATAACGATTGGCAAGCAAGCCCGTACTACTTGTAGATGCAAATGGGCTTTGATTCACTTTAATAACCTCTGCTCCTTAGTATATTTAAAGTTCGTAATACCAAAATATAAATATTGTTAGCTAATGGTGAGAACATTTTTGATTTTGATAGTGAAATTTTAACGAATGGATAAAAATTTAAAAATAATCTCCCAAAATTTCGCTAATCTATTTTTTAAATTTTCTTTTTCAGTTTTTTGTTCTGCAACTAATTTGCGTAAAATATCTAATTTTAGCTTTTCATATTCTATCTTTAAAATATTTTTTGCTTCTTGAGGTAAGATTGATTCGTTGAATTCCTGATTCGTACTTAACGAATCCATAAGTTGCTGACGTTGGTTAGCTGTGAGACTTAAGGTTGTTACATGGGAGCAACGATTGGGATCTTCTAAAGGAAAAAATAGTAGATGATAATAACCTACTTCGGCTAAACTACGTGCTATATTCTGTCCTTTATTATCTTTCAAATCTAAAAAATAAGGTAACCATTTTGTAAGAGAAGGTTCGGCATCGTACAGCACTGTTACCCATAATAACATTGGGTATTCATTCATTTTAGTAATAAATTCTGTGCTATGTACTTTATCCAAAAATTTTACAATCTCTTGTCTTGGCAACATTGCCCAAAAGGTTGGTATTGGTCTTTGAGAAGTATGTAATAAATGCGGAAATCCAATTGGTGCAACTGGTTTATTTTTAGGCCAATTTTTCTGCAAACACTCTTTCTCTGATAATAATGTTGCGGGAACTAGTTGCATATTTGATGAGATTTCAACATTATTTTTCGGATTAGAACTAGGCTCTTCAAGCTGACTATTTACCTTTGCTAATTCGTCTAAAATTTGGTTGATATTTTGGGGGCGATCGCTTACTTCTTTTGCTAAACAACTCATTAATATTTTTTGTAATCCCTGGGGTATTTTTACTTGGGGATTTACTTCTTCAACTGTAGGCGGCATTTGAAAACGATGTGCTTGATACCAACTACCAAAGGAGTTACTTTTTGTCTGAAATGGATGTTTACCTGTCAACATTTCAAACATTAATACTCCCAAACTGTAAATGTCAGAGCGTACATCCAACAGTTTGCGTCCTTCCATGTGTTCTGGAGAACAATAAGGCAAACTGCCAATAAAAGAATCCGTCAGGGTCATCCCACTCCGCTCTGTTAAAAACTTGGCAATACCAAAATCGAGAATTTTGACAATTTCTCCGTATTTAGTATCTTGACTCAGAAATATATTTTCTGGTTTGATATCTCTGTGAACAATGGGATAAATTTCTCCTTTAAGACTAATACCTTGGTGGGCACATTGTAAACCCAAACAAATTTCAGAAGAGAGATCTAAAAACTGCGATATTGTTAAAGGCTTAACTTTGAGAATTTGTTTGAGATTTTTACCTTGGAGATATTCCATTACATAAAAGGGAATTTTATCCTCAGTGACGCCGTAACTTAAAATCCGAACAATATGTTTACTTTTACGACCTAATTGAGCGCCAATAAAAATCTCTCTGGCAAACCGTTGAGACATGTGCTGGTTGGATAGACTAAGTGATAGAATTTTGATGGCGATCGCCATCCCACCTTTAGCAGTATCTTCTGCTAGGTAAACTCTACCCATCCCTCCTTTACCAATCAAATCTCTGATTAAATACCGATTATTTAAAAGTTGTCCAATATAATTGTCTAATTCTACTTTTTGCCCTACCATATTCTCAATTTTGTTTTGTGCCATAAAAATCAATTATGAAAAATATTGTTGGCAAAATACTTGAATAAGTTTAGTCAATTATTAGTTCTTATTCTTCAAAAACAAATTCTGGCTTTTTACAGTATTTGAACGATATAATTTTAAAAATTACTCTAAGAAAAATTTATTTTCTTAAACATCGATCGCCTCTCTGCAAAAGCTCTTATACATTATGTAACATATTTATTAAGGAATACGGTTGAGAAATTCCACTGAAAGTCCGATTAGACTAGATAAATTTAGCTTCTAGGTTCCGTGAATACACAGTAACAATCAGCAAAAAGTAAATATAGTAATCTTATTTAATTTGTGAAAATTTACATATTCAGATCCCCGACTTCTTTAAGAAGTCGGGGATCTAACTTTTCAAACTGTGTATCGTTAACGATTGAGATTCGGCAGTAAACGGCGTAGTAATCTCATTAGCGGTGTTTCAATTTTGATTTTAAAAGCTAGGATTTTGGTGCGTTGCAGAGAGTTAAAATTGTTGTCGCTGATGAGAATTAATGAGCGCTGTCCATCAGGTAACTTAGGGCCAAGAGTTAGACCTTCAATGTTGTCTAAGACTACATCTAGAGTTCTTAAATCTAACAACAGTTTTTTCTGAACAGGTTTAATATTCTTTGAATCAACTGCTAAAAGGCTATCAATATTGTGGATATCATCCGCTCTTTCTAAAGAAACTTGAAATAGAGAAACAGCAAATCCTAAACCTGTAAAAGACCGTTCTACACTTAAAAAGTGCCCTCCATCGTCGAGAGCAAATATATCGGGTAATCCACTAGCGAACTTACCCGTCAAATTCAAAAACGGTGCTACTGGTTGAGTTGGGTAAAGAAATTCCTGTTCTGGCTGGTTGGTGAGCAAGTTAAATTGCAAAATCCGACAAGGACTGCCGATTTTGGGTTGCGCTGCTGAACCATCTTGAATTAAAGCATTTTCTGTAGCTGTAAATAGATATTTTTCATCAGGTGTAATGGTCAGGCTTTCAAAAGCTAAATTGTTACGGATACCTTGTTTACCTTTTTTATCTGGCAAAAACTTATTTGGTATGGGAAGTGTTGTAATTTCTTTACCAGAAGATAGTGAAAATTCTTTAATAAAAGGATTAATTAATCTGCCAACATCGCCTTCTGAAGAAATAAATACAGTACCTTTATTAGTTAAAGCAATGCCTTCTGTATCAGTTTGGCTAGGAGGAAATTTTTCGCCGCTTTCATTTAATAAGGTGGTAACATTAACAACGGTAACTCCATTTTTTTGTAGAGAACCCTTGCTTAAATCGATTTTCAAAGTATAGAAACGGGTATTACCTTTTTGTCCGCGGTCGTCAGAAATCGCGTAATAAAGGTTATTCTTGGCATCATAGGTAATTCCAGATAAACCTCCAACTTCGGTTTTTTGGAAGGTTAAATTTTTCGGTAAAGTAACTTCTCCGATAAATTTTATGCTACTGATTTCACTAGCTCTTGACGGGAAGTTTGTGAATAAGAGGCTGATAATTAGAATCGGTATGAAAAAGTAAATAATTCGTGGGAATACGAAGATTTTTTTAATTAACCGCATGGAAAGCTATTACTAAAAAGTAACTGGGGATTAGGAATTGGGGACTGGGTAATTATACCAATTCTCTAAAATCCGGCAACACATTCAAAATTCTCTAAATGTCATGGGAATTGCTATTAGAAATTCTTTCCCCACTCCCCACTCCTCATGAGGATTTAGCACTAATTAAGCAAGTTGCCAAGCATATTCATCCTCGAAAAACTGAACCAGCCAGTCTTTAACTAGGTGGGTGGCGCGGCAGTCATCTTCGTTGTAGCTTTGGATACTTTCTAATAAAGTACGATCGCCTGTTTTTAACCATTGCTCGTACCAGTAAATGCACTTAGCTCCGCTGGCTTCTTTATTACGCCACTCAAATCCCAACCAACGAGCGATCGCTTTGAGGGCATAGCTTTCTACAGGCAATGCTACGCTTTGGGTTAATTGTTCGTATATATCGACAAATCGATTCAGTACGGGACGCACGGAGGAGTACGGAGTATTGTAAAGCTTTGCCAGTCGTTGGACTGTATCAAATTCATACACACAAAAATGATAAATTGGTGCTTGGGGATATTGCCAAACTAAATTCAAAAATTGCTGCCAAACTAATTCTTCGTCTTCTGGTTTATCTGCTAAAAAAGAATAAAATTGTTCTGTGTTGGCAACTCTATCTACCACCAAAACACCCAAAAGATAATTTAAATCCAAGTCTGGTTGTGCCTCAATATCAAAGTAAAGCTCTATAGGCGCCGTGAATGTAATATTTTCCTTTGGTAGCGGATACGGTAAGATTAAAGGTCGTTTTTGGAGTACAGATTGAGCTTGCACTACCAACTTCGCCGCTACTTGGGTGTCAAAACTAACCAGGTTTTCGAGAATGGCTGGACTAGTGTTGGCGAGAGATTCTAGTGTAGTTATATCTAAGGCTTGGAGTTGAGTGTAGCGAATGGGTGTTACGCCTGGTAACAGTGACAAATGTTGCTGAGTTTGAGCGATCGCATAACATTGACTATACCAATGGCAAAGATTACACTTTTGTCGAGAAATAAACACCTCTGGCGGATTTGGTAACTCTAAAACTTGAATAAATTCCTCCAGAATTTGCTGCATTTGTGGCGTCCATTTAAACAAATCCACCGCATAACTAGTATTTTTAGTTCGCAAAATCAACAAAGCTGTTTCGGGTACAACTCCTTGGACTGTTGCCAACACTTGGGCATGAAACGCGGCCACAACTTGATATTCTTGTTTAGGACGCTTACCGAGTTCAATACTAGCCGGCACATACATCCAATCTCCAAAATGGGATTGTCCTGGCTGTTTCACGAGTAAATCTGGACGACTCAGTAAGGTGTATGCTTCAGAATAAGTTGCTGACAACACTCCTTTATAGATGTACTCAACCCCTTGTTGCATTAATTCTAAAGTTGCCTTTTCTCCCGCTTTCCAACTTCCAGATGGATAATCAGGCTGCTGATAAGTCAACTGTGCCAAATTACTCAGTTGATGAGCAATTTTGTCCTGTTGGAGTTTCCCCAGCAGCTCATTGGGAGCATCGCGCAGACCTTTGTCACCGTGAATATCTAAAAAAGATCGGCGTTTACAGCGTTGGTATTGCAGTAGGAGTTCAGCATTAATCAGCATTTCTTTAAGTTAACAACAATTAGCACTCTCTGGGAGTAACTCAGACAATTAATAATGAAATGGGAGTTGAGTGTTGAGAGCCAGTTGCTACCAGAGCGGGTTTTGCTTTAGCAGTACAAGCCTCTTAACCTATCCAACGCACTGGCTCTTGTTGACTGTTGGCTGTTAACAAATGACCAATGACTAATCCAAAATCTAAAATCCAAAATTAATATGGCCACTAGTTCTGTTACACAAACCAGATTGCATCGCCATCGAGAGCAATTTCCCGCTTTAGCTAATAAGACTTATTTTAATTATGGAGGACAAGGGCCGATGCCTCTTGGGGCGATGGATGCGATCGCTCAAACTCAAGCTCATATTCAGCATATAGGCCCTTTTGGTAATGAGGCATATGGCTGGATAAAACTGCAAGTGCAAGCTGCTAGAGTTGCGATCGCTTCCGAGTTCCAGATCCCAACTGATACAATAAGCCTGACTCAGAATGTCACTATTGGCTGTAATATCGCCATGTGGGGTATAGAATGGCACGCTGGCGACCATATACTAATCTCAGATTGCGAACACCCAGGCGTGATTGCCACAGCCCAAGAAATCAGCAGGCGATTCTCTGTAGAAGTTACTACCTGTCCCCTAAAGGCAACTTTAAATGAAGGCGACCCCGTAAAAGTCATTAGCCAACATTTACGCCCCAATACCCGCCTAGTAATATTGAGTCATGTTTTCTGGAATACAGGTCAAGTTTTACCCCTCGATAAAATTGCCGAACTATGCAGAAATAATCATTCTGCGCTGTTAATAGATGCTGCCCAATCTGCTGGTTTGTTGCCTTTAAACTTGACTGAATTGGGGGTAGATTTTTATGCTTTCACTGGTCACAAATGGTTATGTGGCCCTGCTGGTGCAGGAGGTTTGTATGTGCGACCAGAAGCGCGAGAAAGCCTCAAACCTACATTTATTGGCTTGAATGGCATTGTTGTCGATAGTCAATCTCAGCCTGTGGATTGGCTTCCCGATGGGCGACGATATGAAGTCTCTACAGTAGCTTATCCTTTGTATGTCGGTTTACGGGAGGCGATCGCTATCCATCAGCAATGGGGAACTTCACAAGAACGTTACGAACAAATTTGTCACAACAGTGAGTACCTCTGGCGAAAGTTAGCAGCGTTAACTGATATTAAATGTCTGCGAACTTCTCCACCAGAAAGCGGCATAGTCTCTTTTGAACTGACAAATAATCAGGCTCAAGCTCATCTTAAATTAGTGGAATTTTTAGACTCACAAAAAATATTAACTCGTACAATTGCCAACCCTAGTTGTATCCGCCTCACCGTCCATTACTTTACTTTAGAATCGGAAATCGACCAATTAATTGAGGCAATTAAAAGTTTTTGCAAAAATAACTAAGACTTAAAACTTAGAAGTTATGAGTTATGAGTTATCAGTTATGAATTACCAGTTCCTAACTCTCAACTCCTAACTCCCAACTCCAACTTTTAACTCCTAACTCCTAACTCCTAACTCCCAACTCCTAACTTTCAAATGAAACGCCCAATTTTATATTTAGCCATCACTAACCACGGATTTGGTCATGCTACCCGCATGGCTTCTGTAGCTGCAACAATTCAAAAGTTCTGTCCAGAAGTTCTGTTAATTATGGTGACCACTGCACCGCGTTGGTTGTTAGAGTGCTACATAGAAGGCGATTTTATCTATCGTCCCCGTGCATTTGATTTGGGTGTGGTGCAAGCAGACAGTTTGACAATGGATAAAGCAGCGACTTTAGAAAAGTTACTGGATATTAAAAAGCATCAAAATTCGTTAATTGCTTCAGAAGTTAATTTTATTCGTCAAAATCGCGTGAATCTCATCTTGGCAGATATTCCCTTTCTTGCTTCTGGATTTGCGAATGCTGCAAACATTCCCTGCTGGATGATTAGTAACTTTGGTTGGGACTTGATTTACCGAGATTGGGGAGGTGAATTTTTAGCAGTTGCAGACTGGATTAGTGATTGGTATTCAAAGTGCGATCGCCTGTTTCGTCTCCCTTTTCACGAACCAATGGCAGCTTTTAACAATATCACAGATATTGGCTTAACAGGCGGTTCTCCTCGTTATCCCCTTAATGATTTACGCTCTCTTTGGGGAATAACTACACCAGTCGAAAAAACTATTTTATTAACTTTTGGTGGCTTGGGTTTACAGCAAATTCCCTATAATAACCTGCAACAATTTCCAGATTGGCAATTCATTATCTTCGATCGCTCTGCCCCCGATCTACCAAATTTAGTCAAAATTAACGACCATAAATACCGTCCTGTAGATTTTATGCCCATTTGTGGGCGAGTCGTTTCCAAACCTGGTTATAGTACTTTTGCGGAAGCCACAAAATTACAGTTACCTATTGTTACTCTTCTCCGTGAAGACTTTGCTGAAGCCAGTTTTCTAGTAGAAGGCATAACTAACTACAACCAACATCAAATTGTTACCTCTGCTGACTTTTTTGAAGGAACTTGGGATTTTCTGCGTGAGTTACCCCAACCACCAAAGCAATCCCAACCAATTGCTAAGGATGGTAATGAAGCGATCGCTCAGGCTGTAATTAATTATTGCCAATCAAATTAAAATCAATAATGGAAAGTTCAACAATAGACAAAGAGACTTTAGAATTAGCTGCTCAAGATGTACGTCGAGTGCTTGATAGACAAAAGGAAGAACGCCAAGTGTTAATCACTCAGATGAACATCTTGTTTGTCACAAACACAGCATTATTAAGTTTTCTAACAATATCTAGACTAATTACCAAATATAGCTCTTTCAGTGTAGTAGAAACATTGTTACTGCTTTTCAACTTTCTGCTACTAATCTGGGCTTTATTACCACGTAAATTTTTTGTCAGTCCCAACCTAGAAACTGAAGATTTTCAAAATAGATATTTGGAGTTTTCACCTCAAGAATATCATTTACAGATGTTAGCGAACTTGAGAGAGACTTATAATAAAAACCAGAAGCAAGTAGAGGATATTTCCCAATCCTTGACGTATGCTACTTTTGTAACTGCTGGAATCGCTATTGTTGCCTTACTACATCAGGTAATAGTTTATTTCATTCCTGAATTGCAAAAACTATGAATACAAACCACAATGATACAACATCCTCTAAAAAAAGTTTCCAACTGCCAGAGCCAGATCTAACCAACATTACAGTTTTGTCTCACAATCTGCCTAGCACACCTATTATCCCAGATGCTTTAAAACAATCTGTAAATGCAGTTTTAAGATTCTTTAGAGGAAGGTATACTCAATCAAATGATAAAACTGAAACTAAACAACAACCAAATCAAGCAGATTGAACTGTTAATTAGCTTTTATTGTCATCAATATTATTGTTTCAAATGAGTCACTACCAAAAGTTATTAAGAATTACCACTACTGGTAAATCTTTTTACAATATCACTAATAAAATTGAAGCGATCGTTGCAGAGTCTGGTGTTGAAACTGGTCTTTGTACTTTATTTTTACGCCACACTTCAGCCAGCTTAGTTATCCAAGAAAACGCCGATCCAGATGTTCTTGTCGATCTAGCTAATTTTATGGCAAAACTAGTGCCAGAATCAGCTAAATATATTCATGATGCAGAAGGCGCTGATGACATGCCAGCACATATCCGTACAGCCCTCACCCACACTTCTGAACATATCCCCATTAATCGAGGCCATTTGGTACTGGGAACTTGGCAGGGAATTTATATTTGGGAACACCGCCAGCGCAGTCATTCAAGAGAATTAGTTGTCCACATTTCTGGATAGCAATTTCTCAAATTTAATTTATTTAAAGCGTAGCTTTATAGAGTTTAAATACTCTGTTGTTAGTGCCTAGCCTTGGGATAGAATATTATAAAAATGAGTCAGAATTCAAAATTTAGTACTCCATCCCTTCCTGGATGGAGTATTAAATTTTGAAAAATATTTTAATCTTGTTTTGCCCACAAAAAGCAAGGTTTTAAACCAATATTTATCACCCAGGCGAACTTCAATTCATGCTGAATTTTTCTTTATAAACCTTGCTGTAATGCCTTTTTGGCGAAAAACCTTCACAGAAATAAACCATATAGATACTAAACAATTTGTATGTATCAGTTTGTAAATAAAAAATTAAGTTTATTTATATTTTTTTAATAATTTGTTTATTTAAAGATAAACTAATACCTAATGTCAGTTGGGCGGGCTATTTCAATTACTATGAAGCAAGAACTAACACCGACTCATACTTTTCAACTTATCGATCGAATACTTGCCCAGCACTCTGTTAATCTTTTGTCACTGAATCCCGAAAAAAAAATAATTACCAGTTTTGCGGAATTGGGGAATTTGATTACTGAAGAAAATACCGACATCAAAATCATCACAACTCTTCAGGAAACTTTGGAATGTATAGTTGATAGCCAGTTGCAAAATTTTCCAGAAAATATATTCTGGGATTTTGATTTTCTGGTAAGTAGTATGCTGAGACAGGCTTTAGTCGCAGACGAAGGTGCTGTTTCTTTTTTAAAGATTTTTTGTGAAAAGATGGTTTCTCTGACAGAGATGTTCGGAATTAACACAGAAATTCGCTTTCGCTATGTCCACGACTTTCTATATGGATTTGATTGGGCAAGATGGGTACAAAAAGATCCGCAAAATCGCGCACATATAGAACCTTTTAGCTTAGTTTTTTTTGATTATTTACTCACTAAAGGTAAGGAACTGATACAACGTATTAGCCACGGTCAAATTACTTCTTATAAACTGTGTGACACAGGCTACCGCAATCCATTCTCCTTTTCTCGCGAACCAGAAGATGAATATCGTTTGTTAACTTATCTTGCCCAGGAAGAACTGATTCCGGTAGCAGTATGGAACTGGAATGCTAGCCCTGTATGGAATAAACCTTTCCAAGAAATACGTCAGCAAATAGCATTAAAATTAGATATTCAACCACAGAAACACTGATTAGCAACCAGAAGTTACAACTTAAAAATTAATGATGAAAATTGCTGATTTAATTACTTGGTTTGAAGCATGGGCAAATCCCGCTTGGTGTGAAAGCTGGGATAATTGTGGCTGGCAGATTGAGCCAGGAGTGTTGCAGGAAAGAGTACGAGTATTGGTATGTTTGACACCAACTTTGGCAGTGATGGACGAAGCGATCGCCTTAAATGCTAATCTAATTTTTGCCCATCATCCTCTGATTTTTACACCTCCCAAGTCCTTATGCAAAGGTTCGGCGATCGCAGAAATGGCACGCTTGGCCTTTACCCACAATATTGGTATTTACAGCGCCCACACGAATTTTGACCAAGTAGAGGATGGTACTGCTGATGTCTTGGCTCAAATTTTGCAACTTCAACAAATTACTCCCATAGTACCCACACAGCCTGGATTAGGATATGGTCGTGTTGGTTTGCTAGAGCCATCGATGACGCTACAGGAATTACTCCAAGCCATTCAAACCAGACTTGCTCCCCCGAATTTAATTTTTTCACCAACAGCTAATTTACAGCAAAGAATTTCACGAGTTGCCGTTTTGGGTGGTTCGGGAGCTAGTTTCATTTCAGCAGTTACCAAAACTGATGCCCAAGTCTACCTAACTTCTGACTGCAAATTTCATCAGTTTCAAGAAAGCCGCGATCGCAATCTCATTTTAATCGACGCCGGACATTATGCTACCGAACGTCCTGCTTGCGATCGCTTGGTGCAAAAATTCCAGTCCTTGAACCTCGACTGGGTGCAATTGAGTCAAAAAGATGAGGATTTCCGGCAATTTTTTGCTTGATTACCTTTGTTTAACTATTATTTTGAATGCTTGCCTAAAAGTTTTACTATATTTTAATATTCTTAAATCACCAACGATTGCTTGATATAAACAGCAAACGTACTGAAAATATTTGTATTCATCTATGCGCGTATAGTACATACTAAATGCGCAAAAAACTTATATATCAATCATTATTGTGATATAAATCACTAAACACGTGTAATGATAATCACATATTATTCATGTTCCATATCAATTAGGAGCAGAGGGAAATATTCCACACTGGACGTTATAAATCGCTCACTCTGGCCTAATCAAGATGATTCGCACAATCGTTGAATCTGCTTTTCAAACTGGATATCTTAGTGTTGAATCTGAAGGTTTACTCCATCAAGTGCTGGCTACTAAATGCTACAACTCAGAGGATTTGTCAGCCCTCGCAGCCCTATACGATGCAGTTCGCACAGGTCAAATTAAACGAGAAGCATCCTCGTCCAATGTGCTAATGGAATTACCTCTACCGAATAAATCTTTTTGATACTAATACAAGACCAGTAAGGCACACAGGGACAAGGAGACAAAAATAGAAGTTGGAGCCAAGCCTTTCAACAAGAAAAGCTTTGCCGCTTGCCGCAAGCATCCAAACTTCTCCTGTTGGAGACGCTGCGCGAACCAGGAAAAGGGAAAAATCGCAACAAGTCTTTCCTACCAGGTTTTGTTCGCCCCAAGCCGACCGAAGGCTTCTGTTTTTGTCTGTGTGCCCTCACTTCCCCATCCTCTTGTTCCCCGTGTTCCCCTCTGTGCCCCCGTGTCCTCTTTTCCATCTTCCCCCAACTCTTGTGCAAGCAAAAACCTGAAAACTCAAAACTCTTTGTGTGTTGTTTTTGAAAATCATCAAGGTCAGCAAGAGAATGAGTTAAGATCAAATACACAGGGGTAAAAGTAAAGCCAAGTCCCCGGAGTTCTTAGTAATGCCAATGACTACAAGTAGGCAAATTAAACAACCGGAATCAACGCTTGTTTCTCAGTATTTTTTATTACATAATGGTAGACAGGACTCACCAGCAAATATTAACTTTGTGAGGATAAATCCCGACTTGTTCGACTTCTATGAACCAAACATTCCCTAAAAACCCGAAAGAGATTGAGTTCACTGGTAAGGCAACCATTGGTTGATGGCCCAAAATATCCTAGATTTTGACAACTACAAGCAAATCTTGAGATAGGGTTATGAGGCGTACTTGTTCTCAACCGTGAAATTAACCTCTTAAGGGTGTAATCTAATGGGGTCAAACCCAGATTTTGACAGGTTTAACTACGTTGTTTAAAAAGGCAGAAGCAGTACATGCTACACCGCAAGATTTATCAACTGTGTTGCGACGGGCGGGAGGTATGTGTTTTCTTGCGGGATCAGCAACGCTGGATTGAGCGTGCCCGCATCATAGACATAGAGGGAGATTTAGTAACCCTGCGCTATGAAACAGACGAAGAGGACGAAATTTGTTCTTGGGAAGAAATGGTTCGTCTTGAGAGCATCGGTGCTGTAACACAAAAGTTGGCTTCAGTGCCACGCGGAAATGTGGAACCTCTCCTGACAGAGGATTGTCCCGAAGCCGAACGCATCCGCAATCGTTACACTGACTCCAATCCTGAATAAACGGTTATTAACCATTGGTCAATAGTCATTTACTAATAAATAACTATTGACTATCATTTAACCGCTCGAAAGCAGGACAGTAACCTTCTAAAGTTACCTTAAAGTTATACAATGGGGAAGCTGGATTCCAACACCGCTGCCCCCTTTGGTGTCGGCAAGTACCACAACAGTCTACATCAGTCCATGTATAGCGATCGCTATTTTGATTGAGCAGTTCTCGCTGAGACAATCCCCGTAATACTAGTTCCTCCCCTTGCCAACGAGCTTCGATTAAGCCAGTATCGGCAAAATGTTGCCAACGAGGATCGGCTGTGATGGCATCGGGGAGGGTGATTGTAACTACTGTTCCTAACTCCGTCAGTTCGCCTTCGTAATTCGTCTCTGGAGCTGCGGGTTGCAAGAACGTATCGCCAATGGGCAATTCCACCAAAGTCTCAGCCGCTGGAGAATGTATGTGATAGCGGTTTTGTAACTCCTCTAAGCTTGTGAGGTCGGCTAAGTAGGCAGGAGAACCGTGGACAAAAATCACGTGCTGGGGTCGCAAATTATGAATTAGTTGCGTAGTACCAGGGCCATCACTATGCTGAGCTAGCAGGTAGCTTTCGACAGTGGTGGGTGCTAAATATTTTTTGTTAAGTTTTATATCAATTTTTTCCGGCACGAGAATCAGCCAAGGGCCGGTGTTGGGTTGGCAGTGTTCGCGCAAATCAGCTGTCGAGTCAGTCAGGACAATACAAGGTGATTTGCCAACAGTGGCACGTTCTTCTGGGTATAAACGACGCACCCGCGGACGCACCCGTTCGTCCCAAAATAAAGGTTGATGGCGGGCAAAGTTCTGTACTGATGAGGGGAGGTGGGGCAGTAGTTCTAGGTAGGCGTCGCAGCCAGTGGCGACGGCGCCATCGACCCAGATATCTAAATCTCTTCCTGTGAAGTGGTGATGAGAGCGCAAAAGCATCAATAGTTCTTGGCCCAGCCCTAAAGCGGGGGTGGGGAGAATTACAGAACAGCGCTCCGCGATCGCTCGATTAATTCGCTCTGCTAATTGATTTTCTTGGTTACGGCGATGGGGATGGCGGGATGTGCCATAAGTGCCTTCAATAATTAGCACATCCAAGTCTAAGCCCCGTAGTTCCTCTAAACGCAAACCTTCTACCAGCCGGGAGTTGGATAAGAAAAAGTCCCCTGTATACAGTAGCTTGTAACTACGGTGTTGGGTGGTGTAGGTGAGGAGAATTGCCACCGCCCCAGGTAGATGCCCTGCGGGAAATAATTCTGCCACTAGACCGTCTTGGAATTCCACAGGCGATCGCAACGGCAGAGCGTGACAAAATTGAGAGATTTTTTCGGGGTCTTGGTCTTGCCAATTCAGTGGCAGTAACTTGCTGGTTACTTCGCTGCCATAAATAGGTAACTTAGGAAAAGCTTTGTGCAGTGCCAGTAAGCCTCTGGCGTGATCTGGGTGGGCGTGACTAACTAAAACTAAATCTGCTGGTAGGGGCGGACTCTCTCCACGTACCGACTTGTTCAGCCCCCTCCCCAGCGATGAGATGTCCTCCAAACCACAGTCCAACAGGATGCGGTGTGGCCCCATCTTCACCAATAAACACACGCCCTCATCGTGATGCTGAACGCTATAGGGCAAACATTCCAATTCACTACCCGCTTCCCCAGCATCTACGCGAGAGGATGCCGACAGATTATCCCTCATGCTCTCCTCCCCTCAAACCTCATCGTCATGGACATATCCCAAAACCCAAAAATTGCACAAATTTCGGTTTTGTGACTTAGGGGTAAGTTTTACAATGCGCCCCTACACCCTGAGAATACGGATTTTTGATTGGGGAGGACGCCTCTACCGAACCCGCACGAGTTCGGAAAAGTTGGATAACGAGAGAGCTATCAAACTACTAGCTCAAGGAGCCTTGCCTCTTGCCTGTTTTCCCTGTGAAAGTTATGAGCGCTCTTAGCCAACTTACCCTACGGAAAGTTGCCCCAGCGTCTACAAATTTCTCTTAATGCGCCGAACCATTGCCGTGATAGTTATCTGAGTCATAGAATCCGTTTTTCGTGCCAAAAAATAGACACGAAACCGTAAATATAACTGTTAAACCAGCTAGAATCAGCTTGACATCCATTTGTTTGCTGTCCTTTATTCAAGACTTTCCTATATTAATTTAGTGCTTCCACAATCAAATGGAATCACTAGAAAATCTTTACTATGCATATATCGATCGGGCAATAGGTAAAATTACCGCAATCAGTTCAGATTGTAGAACTTTTCGGTCAACCTGTCCATCCTTTAGACGTAAACCTACAGTCCGTAAAAATCTTCATCTAGAATTTGGTCGATGGAAAAAGGGCAAACTGTGGGATATTCACTTTCTTGGGGTATCCGAACTCCAAATTTAGCTAGCTTACCTTCCTTAATGGCTAGCTTGCGAGCATCTGGGTAGGCTTTTTCCAACGCTTCTACTAAAAAACTTTTTAAAGAAGGAGTATCTGCCAAATTATTGAGAACTCGCTGCCGATGTTCAAGTATTGAGCTATACCAGCTGCCTTTCATGCTATCAGGTACATCATACTGAACCCGTAACTTGAGTAAATGCGCCAACAAAATTGTCAGATTACTTTTGAGGGCATTTTTCTCTGCTTTGCCCAAATCAACCAGCTCCTCAATCAAATGCTCAATATCCAACGCCTCAAAATCATGATTTTGTAACTGTTGAATGGTTTGCTCAATCCATAATTGTAAATCGCGATCGTATAGTGGGTTAGGCATTTGTCAGATTAACTCCTAACTATTTAACATTGCAGCTAGCTCCGAAAGTTTATTAGATCGTAGCGATGATGTGCGATCGCACAAATTTGGGCATGGGGCATTGGAGATGAGGGAGAATAATAACTCCTCACTCAACAAACAGTCCTCTGTCAACAGTCAAACTAATTCATTTTAATTATGAATTATGAATTAATAATTATTTGGTCAACACTCCTTATTGCTGCGGTGGTTTCTTGCCAAATCCATAGCGCAGTGTATCCATAATCCAAGTTTGGAAGTTGTCAATGTAGCTAAATATCACTGGCACTACCACCAGTGTCAATAGGGTGGAAGTTGTGAAACCGCCCATAATGGCAATTCCCATTGGTTGGCGGACTTCAGAACCCGTGCCAATTCCCAATGCTAAGGGCAGAGTACCTGCGATGGTTGCCAAAGAAGTCATGATTATCGGGCGCAGGCGTGACACGCCAGCTTCTACTAGCGCTTGACGTTGGTTTTTGCCTTCCTGCATGTTGATGATGGTGTAGTCTACTAACAAAATCGAGTTTTTAGTGACAATTCCTAACAGCAACACAACACCAATTAAGGCATATATTCCTAAAGGTTTTTGACCAACCATTAACGCTACCAATGTGCCGCCTAAACAAAATGGCAAAGCTGCCATAATCGATAATGGATGGAGAAAGTTGTTATACAGCAGCACCAGAATTGCATAGATAGACATTAATGCCAGCCCCAATGCGCTGCCAAAACGACTGAAAATGTCTTGCATAATTTTGGCGCTACCTGAAGGTTGCTGTACTACTCCTGGGGGTAAGTTTTGCATTGCAGGTAGTTTGTTGATTGTTTCTACTGCTTGTCCTAAAGAAATACCTTGGAGGTTGGCTTCTACAGCTACTTGGCGGGAGCGATCGTAGCGGTTGATGGTAGCAGGGCCGCTACCAAAACGAATATCTGCTACTGCTACGAGGGGAACTAGTTTACCATTTTGGGTGGGGACTTGGAGATTTGTAATTGTATTGATGTCAGCTCGTGCTTCAGGGTCGATTTGCACGCGAATGGGGATTTGCCGATCGCTCAAATTAAATTTTGCTAAATTGGCATCGTTGTCGCCAATGGTACCAAGGGAAGCAGTCCGGGCGATCGCTTGCACTGTCACTCCTAAATCTGCGGCCCGTTGCGGGTTTGGAATTACTAAAATCTCTGGTTTCACCAAACTTGCAGTTGAGGAAACTTCCACCAATCCCGGTATGCTTCGCATCTGTTTTTCTAAAGCATCAGCAGCTTGATTTAATGCTTGGGGATTTTCACTTCTGAGGACAATTGATAAACCTTTGCGGCTGTCACCAGGTGACTGGCTTTGAAAACTAATTCTTGCTCCTGGTATTTGCAAAAATTTAGGGCGTACTTGTTCCTCAAACTGTTTTTGGGAAATATCCCTTTGTTCTCTGGGTTTGAGATTAATGGTCAAGGTTGCAGAATTTATTTCTTCTGTTACTAGTACGCCTTCAACTACTGGGTTTTGGCGGATGAGGTCAGTGGCTTGTGTTGCTACTTTGTTAACATCTGCCAAAGTGGAACCAGGAGGTAGTTCTATAGTGACGTTGGAAATTCCAAAGTCACCATCATCAACGAAACCCTTGGGAATCAAAGGAACTAGCATCACACTGGCAATGAAAAAAGCTAAGGCGATGGCCATTGTTGTCAATCTATGCCGTAACGCCCACTGGAGCAGCGATCTATAAGGTTGAAAAGACCGAGTTTTTACTGTTGTGACTTTTCTGTTACCGTTACCGCTACCTGGAAGTGTAAATTTAAAATTAAAGAATTTTATTACTCTCCTACTCCCTACTCCCTGCTCCTTAGTTTCCTTGTTCTCTTTCAACAAATACGCCCCCATCATCGGCGTAATCATCCGCGCTACAAGGGTTGAGAAAATTGTGGAAACGGCAACGGTAACCCCAAATGGTTGGAAAAATTGCCCCGGAATCCCACCCATAAAAGCAACGGGCAAAAACACAGCAATAATCGTCGCTGAACTTGCGATTACCGCCAATCCGACTTCATCAGAAGAGTCAAAAGCAGCTTCCCAAGCTGATTTACCCATTGCCATGTGTCGTTCCATGTTTTCAATTTCCACCACGGCATCATCAACTAAATTGCCCACTGCCAAGGCTAATGCCAACAAAGTCATGTTATTGAGGGTGTAACCAAGGGCCTGCTGCACTGCAAAGGTGGGAATGATTGACAATGGCAAAGCGACAGCAGTAATTAATGTGGCTTTCCAACTACGTAAAAATACTAAAATAACGATGACAGCCAGCACCGAAGCTTGAATTAATTCATCAATGGTGCTTTGGTAAGATTGACGGACAACATCGGCTCTTGTAAAAATTAAATCCACTTTCACATCTGGAAGGAGTGTTTTTTCCAGTTCTTTAACTGCTGCTTTTACTCCTTGTTCCACGGTCACCAGGACGCTGCCAGTACTACGCAACACCTGAAAAGCTACTACGGGTTGACTGTTTAAATAGGCGGCTTGGCGAATATCCCCAAACTTATCTTCTACGGTTCCCAAGCTGGATAGGGGTACGGAACCACCTGCTGGTAAGATGATTTCGTAGGTTTTTAGAATATCGACATTGGCGGCACTTCCAAGGGTGCGAATACTTTGTTCGCTACCACCGACTTCGGCACGTCCGCCAGGTAAGTTAATATTTAAAGCGCGGATTTGGTCGTTTACCTGGGTGGCGGTAATACCTAGAGATTGTAAGCGGTCTGGATAGAGGTTAACGCGAATTTCTCGGTCAACTCCACCGATACGCTGAATTTGTGCGACACCAGGAACTCCCAATAAGGCGCGGCTAATGGTTTGGTCTACGAGGTTGCTTAATTCTTCTACGGAACGGCGATCAGATTTTACGGCGTAGGTAACGATGGGGCCGCCGGAAAATTCCAGACGTTCGACAATTGGGTCGTTGATATCTTGGGGTAAATCTTGGCGAATTTGAGCGATCGCATTGCGGACATCATTAGTGGCGCGATCGCTATCTGTACCTAAAACAAAATTGATTGTCGTCTGAGAACTGCCATCGCTGACCTTGGAAATCATATTATCGATATTGCCCAAGCCAGCAACAGCATCTTCAATTTTTTTCGTTACTTGCGATTCTAGTTCTGTCGGCCCTGCACCCGGTTGGGTGACTTTTATGACAACTGCTGGCACATCAATATTTGGGTTCGTATCAATCCCCAAGGACATGAAGGAAAACCAACCCAATATCGTCAAAATTAAAAATAAAACTATCGTCGGAACAGGTTTTTTGATCGACCAAGCAGAGATATTAAAAGACATCAGCAAATTTTAGATTAGTTATTAGTCATTAGTCATTTGTCATTAGTTTTTCTCCGCGTCCCCGCGTCTCCCCATCTCCCCAGTCCCTAATTTACAATTCGCACTTTGTCGCCATCTTTGAGATATGGTGCACCATCAACTATTACACGTTCGCCTAATTGCAAGCCACTTTTGATTTCTACTTTGTCACCGTTAGCAGGATCTCCTAACTCTACTTTTTGGCTACGGACTGTATCCTCAGCCGATAGGGTAAATACGATTACACTTGAGTCTGCTTGGGACTGCACTGCTTTTTGCGGTACTACCATGCTGATGGCTGAACTGGTAGTAATTGCAGCACGGGCAAACATTCCTGGTTTAAGGGGAGTTGTTGGTGGCAAGTCAATTTTTACTATAGCCTCACGTCTTTGATCGTTCACTAGTGGTTGTATTTCCCTGACTCGTCCTTGCGATCGCACGCGGCGATCGACATCAGAAGTAATTTGCACCGACGTACCAACTTTTACCTGCGTGAGTTGAGTTTCAGGCACTTTCGCTTGCAGTTCTAGTTTTTCATCCCGAATAATCGAAAATAGCTTTTGTGTACCACCAACTACAGTTCCCACTTGGGTTTGTGGTGGCACTCCAGTAACATCACCAACCCTAGCAAGTTTCTCGGCGATGACTCCAGAAACCGGCGCACGCACTACAGTTTGCCCCAATTGAGTTTGGAGTTGTTGCAACCTAGCAGCACTACTTTTGACATCGGCTTTGGCTTTGTTGATGCTAGCTTGGGCGTTGGCGATGTTCGACTGGGCACTTTTTACACTGGCTTGGGCACTACGGACATTTTCTTGGCCGAGATTCACAACTTCTACGGCAGTTTTTACAGCATAGGAACGAGTGTCGAGTTCTTGTTTGCTAATGGTTCCAGAGTCGGCAAGTTGTTGATATCGCTGATAATTCTTGCCTGCTTCCTCTAACTTTGCCTGGGCTTGGGCTAAATCTGCTTGTTTTTGCTGGACTATTGCCTGACTTGATGCCAAATCTGCCTGTTTGGATGCCAGATCTGCTTGTCGAGATTTGACATCTGCTTGTTTTGATTCCACATCTGCTTTTGCTTGGCTAATTTGGTTTTGGAGTACGGAATCATCCAATATGGCTAACACTTGACCATTTTTGACAAAAGCTCCTTCTTTGATATTTTCAGGGATGCTTTTAATTTGTAGTCCGTTTGTCTGGGGTAGCACCGGAATTAGATCGCGGGCTGTTACAGTACCAGTTGTTTTCAGGGTACGGATAACGCGGGCGTTTTCCACTGTGGCAATGGTGACTGTCATTGCTGGGTTAACTTCTCGATCGCCGATCGCACCTTGTTGGCGAGATGGCACACGACTGAATACAGCCATACCACCAAAGGCGATCGCTATCCCTAAACCTGTACCCAAGAATAATGGCTTCAACCACGTTCTGGTTTGTTTGTGCTCCGATTTGTTTGGCAAGGTAGCATCTTCAGACGTTACAGGTTTTTCCACCTCAACTTCTGAAAGACTTTCATCGCTCACAGTGCCACCTCCACTTCTTGCGTATGTTTACCAGTGTTAGTACTTTCTTAAGAAAACTTGAAATTTATTTACTTTATATCAAAAACGGCACATTTTTCAGTCAATGTGTTTTCCATGCATGGGTATATAACATAACGAAACATAAGTCTTCATCAGAGTAATTACTAAGAAAGTACATAAAAAATTAATGTAAATTAAAATATAAGATGATGTCATTTCATCTATTAACTGTAGTATTCTGGCAAGACAAATTTCCAAAGTTGAAAATTCTCTCTTGTCTCCTTATCTCCACATCTTTGTGTAAGTCTTAACCTATTGCTTTTCACTTGGTCGAGCATTACGTCACAGAAGAGATGTATTTAGATCACTGCCGATCGCGAGTTAAAAATGAAAAATTAATAGATAAATCTAATCTAGATTTATCTAATTAAAATTAAAAACGTTAATGTATTTTCCTATACCAGCTAGTTATTTTACTACCCAATCCATAATCCCTCTGAAACGTATTGTATTGCTAAAAATTCAAAGCTTATCCTGCAATGCAGTAGAGGTCAAGGTAGCGTCTACATCTAGACCTGAGTTAAAAAAGAGCAAACTGCACTGTCCGAAATTACCAAGAAAGGCAGGAGTTAGGAGGCAGGAGGTTAAAAGTATCAATTCAAACTTGCATTTGCTGGGTTTAGAGCATCAGTTTAAAGTGATAATTATACTGAGGCCGCCTGAAGTAACGTATAAAAAGTTATTGTCCAATCCCACTTTTTAAGGGTGATTTCCTCCAGCATAGCTGCCTTCTGCCTCCTGCCTCCTGCCTCTTACTTCCTGAATAAAAAATTACATACCAAAGCAAACAGATATGTTCAATGCCACTGAAATTTTAATTGATGCCTTTGTAAATCAAATTCGAGAAGGCTACCGTCGCACCTATGGCTGCTTCAAAAATGACTATCAGGACATTATTGCCTGGGCTGGTAGCATGGCTTTGGAAAACATTGCCAATAGCGACGCCCTTTACCATAATGTTGAACACACTGTCTTAGTTACCCTGGTAGGGCAAGAAATTTTGCGTGGCAAACACATCAGAGAAGGTGGTGTTTCCAGTGAAGATTGGCTGCATTTCATCATCTCCCTAGTCAGCCATGATATTGGCTACGTTAAAGGGGTTTGCCGACAAGACCGAGAAACAGCAGGCTTATATGCCACAGGTAAAAATGGCAGAATGATTTCTTTGGCTCCTGGGGCTTCTGATGCCAGCCTCACGCCATATCATGTCGATAGAGCAAAGCTATTTATTGATGAGCGTTTTGGGGGTCACAAGTTAATAGATGCGGATGCAATTAAAAGCAATATTGAATTAACTCGATTTCCAGTGCCTGCGGCGGAGGATCAGCAAGATACAAAGTGCTTTGCAGGATTAGTACGTGCTGCTGATTTGATTGGGCAATTAAGCGACCCACGTTACTTAAAGAAAATTAATTCTTTATTCTACGAGTTTGAAGAAACTGGCATGAATAAAGTCTTGAGCTATAAAACTCCTGCCGATTTACGTAAGAACTACGCGAAGTTTTACTGGAATGGGGTATATCCCTATATCCAGGAAGGACTGCATTATCTGTCGCTGACACAACAAGGAAAACAAATTCTGGCTAATCTCTACTCGAATGTGTTTGTTGTAGAACACGAAAGACAACAAGAAGAACAACAACGGTATTTAGAGGAGTTAAGAGTTAAGAGTTAGGAGTAGAGACGCGATTAATGAGCCAGCGCGTTGCGGGGGTTCCCCCCGTTGTAGCGACTGGCGTCGCGTCTGTACAAGAGTTAAGATTTATTAACCATGAATTATGATAAACATGAAAGTTTGATAAATCAGAACTCAGAACTCCTAACTCATAACTCATAACTTCTAACTACTATGGATTGGTGGCGACGACTGAAGAAAAATCCTTTGGCACGATTTGGGGCAATTTTGCTGTTAATTTTCTACATAGCGGTAATTGCAGCCGACTTCATTGCCCCTTATGACCCATACGCCTCACAGCCTAATGGTTCATTGCTGCCACCAACTAAAGTCTATTGGGTTTCTCAATCGGGGCAGTTTATTGGGCCTCATGTTTATCCGACGACTCAGGGAGAAACGAATTTAGAAACAGGCGATCGCGAACTGATTGTAGACTTTAAAAAACCCTCACCCTTGCGTCTATTTGTCTCTGGTGCAGAATACCGATTGTTGCAGCTAACTTTGCCACTACCCCCCAAGTGGGATGAAGTTACAATTTTCCCCGGCATTCCCTTGAATTGGCATTTGTTTGGCACAACAAATGGCGTAAAATTTAACCTTCTGGGTACTGATGACCAAGGCCGCGACCAACTCAGTCGCTTGTTGTATGGCGGCCGCATCAGTATGTTTATCGGAATTTTTGGTGTTGCTATTTCCTTTCCTCTCGGTTTGCTGATAGGTGGAATTTCCGGCTACTTCGGAGGTTGGACAGATAGCATCATCATGCGCTTGGCAGAAGTGTTAATGACTTTCCCTAGTATTTATCTTTTGGTCACCTTGGGGGCAGTTTTGCCACCTGGTTTAAGCAGTACCCAGCGGTTTTTGTTAATTGTGGTGATTACTTCGGTTATTGGCTGGGCTGGTTTAGCACGGGTAATTCGCGGACAGGTATTATCAATTAAAGAGCGAGAATTTGTTCAAGCTTCACGAGCAATGGGCGGTAACCCACTTTATATTATTGTCCGCCATGTTTTGCCGCAAACGGCTACCTATGTAATTATCTCTGCTACTCTTGCAGTTCCCAGTTTTATTGGTGCAGAAGCGATATTGAGTCTGATTGGTTTGGGTATTCAACAACCAGACCCCTCTTGGGGCAATATGCTTTCTCTGGCTAGTAATGCTTCAATTATGGTTTTGCAACCTTGGTTAATTTGGCCGCCGGCTGTGTTGATTATTCTGACAGTGCTGGCATTTAATTTACTCGGTGATGGTTTGCGAGATGCATTAGACCCACGGAGTTTAAGGAGATAAGTTGTAAAAATAGCAAATGCTGTCGCCAAAATAGTTTTTGCGACACCAAAATAGTTTTTGCGAACGCTGAAATAGTTTTTGCGACACCAAAATAGTTTTTGTGACCGCCAAAATAGTTTTTGCGACACCAAAATAGTTTTTGTGACCGCCAAAATAGTTTTTGCGACACCAAAATAGTTTTTGCGAACGCTGAAATAGTTTTTGCGACACCAAAATAGTTTTTGTGACCGCTGAAATAGTTTTTGCGATCGCCGATATAGTAAATGCGATCGCTAAAATAGCTTTTGTAGTCGCTGAAATAGAAAATGCGATCGCCGAAATAGCAAATGCTGTTGCTCTACTCTACTGCTGTAAAACCCAGCGGCGAAACAGTTCTACCATAATCCGCCAGCTTCCCTGAATTTCCTCAACTACATCATGACGCTTCAAAGTATTCAGCGCTTCCTGTAAATTAGCTTCGTTCATCCCTGTAGACTGAGCTAAGGCATCCAGACTTAGCCCCTCTGGATAGGGTGCAAGTAATCGTACAATTGTTTGTTGACCGCCAGCACCCCGCGCCGCTTGGCCCCAAACCCCATCAAAGTAGCCGCTTCCCTGCTTGAAAAATTCAGGGCTATTAATAACTGCTTCCACGTCTTCTACAGTGAAAACTGGGTCACGCGATCGTCCTTGCTCAAAAACAAAGTCATTGTAGCGGCGCACTAGCTGAAAACCCAGGAGTTGCACTAAATATGGTTGACCATGTGTTAACACATAAATTTCATCGAAAGCTTCTGAGATGTAGTCGAGGTCAAAGTCTTTATTACGTGGGTTAGCGAGAATTTGGCAAGTAGCTGCATGTTCCTGAAAACCTACATGAATAGGAATGAGGCTGGCAAAAAATGGTTGAAAATAATCTCCTGTCATCTCTTCTAAAGTGTGCAAACCAGCAAAGGCAAAGGCAATTTTAGAAGTCATTTGCACTAACCCTCGCAGATAACCCATAAAGTCGATAGGTATTTTTTTCGCTTCTATCAAATCTTCAATTTTCTCGAACTCGTCTAAGGCAATAATTAACCCACCATCTAGCTTTGCTTCCACCTCTTTTAAGTAGCGTTCAAAAGTCCGGTAGGGAAGATTTAGTAAATCAGCATCATTTGGGGGTGGAAGTTTGACAGTTCGAGAAATTTCATCACAAATTGCCATCAGCACCTCACCAACTCCTTGGGAGCTATCTCCCAAACGTAGCAAGTTAACATAGGCTAGCTGTATTTGTGAGCCTAGACAGTTAGTAGCGTTAAGCAGAATAGAAGTTTTGCCCATACGCCTGTGACCGTAGAGAACTATAGACTGGAGCTGATTACCCATCACCCAGAGTTCTTCTAACTGTCTGATAACATCTTTCCGCCCAAGGAACAGATGACCTTCAACGGGGTCACCTGCAACATAGGGATTAATCACAGGCTTGGTGATGGAAATCTCTCCCACTTCGCCAGCGATTTTTAAAAGGCTTTTTTGCCAAGCTTGAGCGATATCTATGATTAACTCTTGCTCTGCTTGCGGCAATATGTCAGCTTGATTTAGGATCTTTGTCAGTTCCCCTAATGCTCGATTAAGAGCAAAAGATCTGGCTGAACGTGAGACGCTGCGTTCAATAAACTGAACATCCTTGATAATTCGTCGCATATTAGCAAGGATTTTCCAGGTAACTGAACGTAAAAGCGGTTCCTGTGGAAAAAGAGGAACTTGAATAGTAGCAATAGAGGCTGGTTTTTTAGCTTCGTGAAACAGCGCTAGAGTTTGGGCAAGGATAAACATTTCCTCGCCATAAAGTAGAGAACGCACTACCGTAAAAGCCTTTACTGCTTTCACTGGTTCTTTTTGATGAAGATGCCAAAAACCAGCCGCAGCAGCATGGGCAGAAGTATCTAAGCGAGTGTCTGTGTTAAAACGAGCCTGTAAACTTTCTTCCCAAGAACGAGGCAAGAAAAAGAATAACGGAAAGGAGAAGAAACCTTTGATAAACCTTGATTTTAGGGTTTCTTCTAGAGAAGCTGAAGTAAAACGTACTATATTCCAATCAAAAGGATTTGCCGCCAGTCGAGAGATAGTCCAAATAAGTTGCTCTGAGGGAATTTTGGCAAGTACTCTGTTGACTGCTTTGACAACAGGAATGAATTGTAGGGTATATGCCAGCAGTTCATTAGTATTATGTAAACCTGCTTCCAAATCATTTTGCAACCAGTTTTCCAAGTGGTAAACAAGATTAGGAAGGGGAAGCGGAGTGATGCGGGAGAGTAGCCAACTACTATTTTGAATAGTTCGCAAGTTTAAAGGTAAGCCAATAAGCCAGATTTCTGGACGCAGTACCCCCACACTGAATGCCAGGCCTCCGCACATACCTACCACCATGCTTACTGCCATGCCTGCTAACACACCTTCTGCCATGCCTGCTAGGACGCCGAACAATATGCCAAACACTATGCCGAATGCCACACCTCCCGCCACGCCTTCCGCTACGCCTTCCGCCACACCTCCGGCCACACCTCTGGCCACAGATCTCATCACGCCGAACGGTACGCCTATCAGGGAACTTACTGGTATGCATATCGCCACACCTCCTGCTACACCTCCTGCTACGCCTCCCGCTACGCCTCCTACCATACCTACTGCAACGCCTATCGCCATGCATATAGCTATGGCTATAGCCCAACTTATCAACGAGTCAACAGTTATAGTCTGAAAAATTAGACCTAAAGTAAGAGGTGTAACTACTATTAAAACTAATCCTTGGAAAATTAACTGGCGTTGGATAGGATTTTGACGCAATAACTCCCATCCTTTTCGCCAATTCATTTCCTCTTCAAGGATGTACCCACCGCCAAATTCATCAACATACCACCGTAAAGCTTGGGGAAAGAAAAACACCCAGTACAAAAGACGTAGATAATGCAAAGGGTTCGACATTGAAAGGGAACGCTTTAACTTGGGTTTTAAGTCTAAGCGGGGTACAGGGGTCATTATTCTGTCTCCATCATTGCAAACTTTCCACATACTGCGAATAAGTTCGATAACACAATTGCATTAATTTGCGAGGATGTCCGCCACTTTCTTGGATGAGTTCGATAATTTCTTCTTTAGTAAAACTCACAGAAGTGTTAGCCAAACGGCTGGTAATAAAAGCACCCATAGTAACTTCATCCCAAGGATAAATGTGTTCCTCTTGGCAAATACCTGCTAGTGGAGATGTCTTGCGATTATCCTGACTATCGTTAAATAGCTTTTCCAGAGGTTCGCTAGCAGCTAAAATCAATCGCAAAGAAGCATCACGACCTTCAGCTAAACCCCGCAATTGATCCCGAACTTGGCGAGTAAAGCCGTTTTCGATTAACTTCCCTAAATTATCTATAGCTAATAGCACTTTTTTATTTTGCAAATTGCGAGTGAGTTTATAGCCTTTACTTTCGGGAATACCAATTTTATCGCACAAAGCAATGTAGAATTCATCTTCATTATGAACTCCATTATTTAAATCTAAAAAAACTGGCTCACGTGGTAAATACAAATAATTTCGTGCTTGTTGGCAAATCACCCATAACAAAGATGATTTGCCGATTCCTTCTTCTCCTATGAGGGCAACACTACTATTACTGTTAAGTACTTCAAATACCCGCAATATTTCGCGTTGCCTGCCAAAAAACTGTTGTGGATCTTCTATTCTGCCGCGTTGGGGAATAAAAGGGTTGCGATTTTGTTGTGATGAAGAAGCTAGTTCTGATTCATTCTGTTGTGCTGTATTGATTGATTCTCTAATTAATTGTTGTGAAGGAGAAACTATGGCTGGATAGATTGTATATAGTAATTCTATTGATTGTTTAAAATTTCCCTTTTTAACTTCTCTATTGATATTTGAAATTTCTTCTATTTTTGTGAATAATTTTGAGGCAGTTTCTCTCAAATATTGTGAAGTATAAACTTGTTGCTTACCATCAAAATGAATAATCATCTGATTATAAGCTTTACCTTCCCATATCTCTAACAAAAGGCTTGCTTCCAATTCATTTAATACTTCCTTATTCTTTTCAGCAAGCAACCTATTAATGAATTTTAATGCTTCTTGTGAGTCCATTAGGTGTAGTTGAATTGGCAGAGCAAAGTTAAAATCAGTCAGTAGTGTAATACTTTACCCTACAAACCTACATTTGCCTACTTTCCTTTACAACAATTTGATCGCTCAAACTCCCTACTAACGCCTACCTATAGAAACTGTGTCTCAAGTGATGATGGTGTTACAGCAAAAAAGTAGAGGAGTTGGAAAAATGGCAACTTTTAAACAACAGGTTATACTTGCTCTCATCGCTGCTACTGGCGCTATAGTAGCTACGGTAGCACCTGCGTTAATTGAGGGCGATAAAAAATCTTCTTCAGAACCAAAGCCTACTTTCACCACTTCTACATGTGACAAAGTGACTCCGACAAAAGTATGCATTGATAATCTCACTGTGCAGGTTAATAGTAACGAACTTCAGCAAGTGAAAAATGGCGATCGCCTACTTCTAAAATCTGGAAATACCCTCAGATTCTCAACCCTCAATTATTGCATACCATCAAATGCTCCAGTCAACAAAATAGAAGTAAAAGGGCATCTATTTAAAAATGGAATTGAGAGTTATAAAAATAGTTTTTTAACTCCTAGTACCTTTCCAATTAATGCTGCTTGTCATAATATTGGTAACTTCCAAAAAACCTGGACACTTGAACCAGGACAGCATCGAGTCAGCATACCCATCATTAAATATGTTGGCAGCAATAGAATTGTTGACAGCAGTTTCTACTTTGACTTGGATGTTGGACAGTAATTTCAATTGCCGTAGCAACTTTGTTGGAGGCAGAGGATAAAATTCCTCTGCACTCCTCACTCATCATTCATCAATCATCAACTTCAAGGGAGATCATTTATTTCTTCAAGTTCCCCTATGCGTGCGTTGACGCTTCAGCACTCCTACTGTACCTAAAGCCCCCAATGCCAACATTCCTAAAGCTGGCGAAGATTCTGGAACTGCTACTAATGCGGCTCCTGCTAAAATGCTGTGAGTGTATGCTGTCGGATGCAGCTGATCCCAGAATAAATATTGATTGGGGTCAGGACAGGTAGTAAAACTCGTTGGGCTGGTTATTGTCAAGCAAGCATCAGTGACATTTGTATAACCAAATTCTTCAGGAGATGCAAGACCTCTATTAAATAAGGAATTAACATCAAAAAGGGTTACATGAAGATCTTCTTGCTGGTTCAAAGTATTGACACCGACAGCCAAGCCGGAGTTATGGGCGTTAGTTAAAGCAGTTAGTCCAGCAGAAACCGTTGGATTTTTATTGACGCTAGGAAGCGCGCCTAAATTAGGTAAATTTACTACCAGAAAATTTTCGGCACCAACACTAGCAAGTGATTTTACCGCTGTTATTAAATTATTGACTGGCTCAACAGGGTTTGTTACCCCATTACGGTAATCATTTGCACCAGCCCAGATTACGTATAGCGCCTTGTCGTCAGCTTGAGGATTAGCTGTGGTAAAGTTTGTTATCTGCTGAGCTAATCCTGGTAAATTTGGATTAACGCTGTTCAAAGTACCTGTAGTAGCACCACCAAAGGCAAAGTTAGTTAGTGTTATTCCCAAACCAGAAGATAAACCTTCTACCCAAACTGGGCCATTGGTAAAGCGTCCTTCAAAATAGGGTGGACTGGGAGGAAATTCATCTCCTGTAGCCGCTTTGATGAAATTGTAAGTATTGCCAGTATCAACCAGGCTGTCACCAAAAGCGTAAATTTGACTAAAACTGGCGGCCGATGCTTTTAGTGAAAATACAAAAGAAGAAGAGAATATAAATCCTGCGGCTAAAACTTGTTTTTTCATGCTGATTATCATTAGTTTTTTTTACTAAATAGTTTAGAAATTTTGCAAAGTTATTTTATGAATATATAAATGTTGCTTGCCTCATTTTGAAGGATAAGAAAAATTAAGTAGGTGGGCACGAAAAAACAAAATTATCTAAACATAAATGCGCTTAATATATTTACCGAAATTGCAAAAAATATGGGCGCTCATTTAAGTGAATTTATGATTAATTAGTATTTATCTTCCCCCTTATAGCTTCGATTTAATTACCAATTTAGTCATTTATTTTGTTTGGACAACTTTCTTTGGCTTGTTTTGGGAGTTGGTAATTGGGTTTGAGCTTCAAAGCTTCATCGAAGGCAGCGATCGCTTTTTCGTTTTGCTGGAATTTACAGAGGCTCAACCCTAAATAATACCAGACTTCAGCTTTTTGAGCATCGCTTAGTTTGTGATGATCTAGGATGAAATAAAATTGCGCGATCGCTCGATCGTCTTGCTTTAGCGCTTGTAGCGCCATCCCTTTACCCCGTAAAGCCACAAAGTATTGAGGATTGTATTTTAATGCCTGTTCATAGGCTTTTAGAGAACCTTCGTATTCTTGTTTTCGGAATAATACCTTACCTTGATAGCTAAAAGCAATGGCTAATTCTTTAGCATTTGTATTTTTTTGTTCAACTTTTGAAATTTCTTTTAAAAGCTCAATTGCTTGATTAATACTAGTAAGTGCTGCATCAGGTTTGTTGAGTGCTAGTAGTGCTTCAGTTTGATTAATCCAGAATACAGGATCTTTGGAATTGAGTTTAATGGCTTTATCAAAAGCGGAGATTGCCTGATTATATTGTTTGAGGTTAAATAGCGCTTCTCCTTTGCAATTCCAAGCATAAACAGCTTCTGGATTAATGATAGTTGCTGTGGTGCATGATTCTAGCATCTGGTTGTAGTCTTTGAGTCCAGCTAGCGCATAGCCTCGGTTAGTCCAAGATTGATAGTAGTTGCTATCAAATTTTAAAAGGTTGTTGTATTTGGCGATCGCTTGTTGATATTGTCCTTGCTGTAACAAACCATTACCTTGTTTGAAAATCGTTTCGACTTGTAACCATCTAAATACACTCAACCCAAAAATAATCAAGCCAGAACCACAGACCATTAAACCAGCTATTCCTAGCAATGCCAAAAATCGTTTATTTAAACTAGATTTAGGTGCAGTAATAGGATTGCTGACATTCCAATTATTATCTGGTGAAATAGTTGTTTTTGCTGATGATGCAGAAAGTATTTTCTCTAACTCCAGGTTTACCCAATTGCAATTAAAAACTGCTTGGTAAATGCGGTTTGCAACTTTTAGCTTGTCTTCTTGTTGAACTATCAATCCTATATGCAACAGTTCTGCCTGTTCTAGACTATTGTTGATTGGTAATTCGCCCTCTTGCCAAATTTCTCGGTACAGTTTCAACAAAGATAAGGTATCGCATTGCTGATTGTAGATTATACTTTCACGTATGCCTTGCAAATACTCAGCAGTGATTTGAGTTTTCCAATTGTTAATGAAGTTTTTATGTACTACTTGTTGGACTATTACTGCTTCTGCTCCTGCCGCAATATTATCTGGCCATTCCACAAGCAATTGACAAATTTGTTCAGTCAAATTCGGTTGTCCATCTGTCCAGATTTTGACTTCTGCCAGCAAAGCTTCCAGACAACTAGCTTTTTCTTCTAATTTTTTGAATAATTCTAGAGTACTAGGACTAAACAGTGTTAATGTTGCTGATTCCTGCTCTGCCGAATTGAAAGCAAAAGCTGAATTTTCAATGAGGTTCGAGATTTTGAAATTGTTCTGGTGTGGCACTAGTATTTTCAAATGTAATTGTTTTATTTGGGTTGAATTTTGATTATTTGAAACTTCTTTTTGCTGAAGTTGGGATTCTAAAGCCAAATGCTCTAGAAAAAAATTAACTGTAGTCGGTTTCAACCAACCTTTAAGTACTGCTAATTCCCCAAAACGAAGTTTTTTGTATGGTTGTTCGGCAAGAATAGTTCTGATTTGCTGTTCATTTAATAGTCCAGCTTCTTTTAAATATTTGCCCAAAGGCTGTTTTGGTTTTTGCTCCAGTAACACTGGCCATTTGTCAGAGAAAAAATCAGCCGTTTCTTGTTTAAGCCATCCATGCATAACTAAGATTTCACCAAGCTTCAACCCAGTAACTTTAGTCTGCTCTTTGAGAGCAATTTCTATCTGCTCAGATGAAATCAGGTCAGCCTGTTGTAAAACTTTACCAAGTGGCTTCATAATCAAAAAAATATTATATTTAGTTATGAAGGTAACAAAACAAATTATTTTTTTGAGTTATCAAAAGTCAATTTTCTTATTCATGTAACAATTCTTACCTTGTTGCATAAATATCTTTAAGTAAGCGGGTGCAAATAAACAAATCTAACTGTTGAAGGCTCAAGTTTCTTAGAAAAGATAAACTTGAGCCACTGCTCGACTAAGTTTTGGCGGCTCTTTCAGCACCGTCTGATGCTTTAAAATTTCTCTTGCGATCGCTGAGCCAACGCAAGAGACTTTGCGCTTTGTCCTTTGCCATTGGTCAAGGTTTCAAGTGTAGTTCTGTTTATTTTCACCGACTTACTTAGATGATTAGTTGTGTTAGTATTTTATATTAGGACTTACCATGATATAAATATATACTTAATTTACCTAATTTTTATAATAATAATTAACAGTAACTTTACTCTCTAAGTCAAGTCTGGCAATAGTTATAGTTTTAATTGATAGTTTTAATAAAAATTGAATATGATTGATTTAAGTTTTGTATCATTTATTTACTAAACAGAGTCGATCTCCAAAATTCAAGAGACTCGCCACGGCAGTGGATATCAAGCCTAAAAACCTTGATAAAATTTAGCTAAATAAATTTCTTAAGTCGCTAACTTTTGGCGATCGCTATCATCTAACCAACACTTATACAGCCAGTTTTCTGCTAGGTTAAATACTTTTTCATCGGGACTGCCTTCTGCCTCCTGCCTAGTCACTGAATCTCGACTTCGCTCGATTTCCGCGAAGTCGTACCACTTCGTGAAGCAAGCTAGCAAGAGCGTCTCGTAGAGAAGTGCTGCCTCCTGCCTCCTAATTAAAATGGCCACCAAAAAGGTTTGGTGTTAGTGTAAGTACGGCTAAGAGTCCGGGTATCGGAAGGGTTTCCTTGCTTAAAATCGCTACCCAACATTTCGTATAAAGCTTGAGAAGGGTTATCAACTGGTTTGAGAATAAATAAAACTTTAGCGCTGTAATGATTGCAACCAATACCTCTGCGTTCTACTGCACACACAACAGATTGCTCGTTGAGGCGATCGGCGGTTAAATATTCAGAACCGCCCATATCATAAATACTCTGTAAACTTTTAGCCGCGTTCTGGCAATTTTCCACGCCATTCACCGCAGAAAAATATTTCGGAAGGAAATTTAACATGATGTAATCTTTAACACTTCCGTCTTTTTCTAAACTCAAAATCACTTTTGGTGTAGTGGCGTTAGTCTTGCAGGTTACTTCTACGCTATTAGCTCTACTGGGCACAGAGACTGCTAATATAGCACCCAGAGCTAATATTGGGGCTGTTGCCATAGTTGCCCAAGACTGCAAGTTGTTCATATTACTTAAACACCTTTCTTGACCAAAATTTAGGCTCGAATATAAACTCAATAATATCATTTTTAGTTAAATGTACTTAAATTCACCTAAAAAACATTTAAGTAATTTTTCGTTTTTGGTGATTTACCCCGTGTAAAATGAAACAATTTTTTTGCAAAATTTTAATTACCAGTAGTGCTTATATCTGTTATCTAATTACCGGCTTTCCTGTTTTAGCACAAATTTCTTCAGATAATACACTTGGTGATGGACAAACTGTAGTTTCACCAGGGACGACGCCAGGGCTGGATTTTGTAATTACAGGCGGAACACAAGTCGGTAACAATCTCTTTCATAGCTTTCGAGAATTTTCTGTTCCCACTAATGGCGAGGCTTTTTTCAATAACACCGCACCTTTTAGTAACATTACTAACATCATTAGCAGAGTTACAGGTGGTTCAGTTTCCAATATTGATGGCTTAATTAGAGAAAACTACGGTGCGAATTTCATTCTCATAAATCCGAGTGGTATTAACTTCGGTACCAAAGCTCAACTTAATATTGGCGGCTCGTTTTTGGCGACTACAGCAGATAGCCTGAAATTTGCTGATGGTGCAGAATTTAGTGCTACCGATTCTACTTCCCCCCGCCTAACTATTAGTGTGCCAGTAGGCTTGCAATTTGGGCAGAATCCGCAAGCAATTCGCGTCCAAGGTCAAGGGCATAACATCAGTCTAGAAAGCCCGCTCTTCTCGCCCTTCACAAGGGGAGAAACCGCCGGACTAAAGGTGCAGCCAGGTAATACCCTAGCTTTAGTAGGAGGAGGAATTATTTCAGAGGGGGGAACGCTGACAGCCGAGGGCGGCCGCATTGATTTAGGTAGCGTGGCAGGAGGTTTGGTAAGTCTCAATCCCAGCCCTCAAGGTTGGAATTTAGGCTATCAAGGGGCGACAAACTTTCAAGATATTGCTTTATCTCAAAAAGCATTAGCAGACACCAGCGGCCTTGGTAGTGGCTCGATTCAGTTGCAGGGGCGAAACATTTCCATCCGCGATGGCTCAATGGTTTTGATTCAAACCCAAGGAACGGAATCAGCAGGAGGAATTAACGCCAATGCTTCTGAATCCTTATCCTTAGTGGGTACTACAGCAGACGGGCGGATTTCCAGCACCTTATTTACAGAAACTATCGGCGGTGGCAAAAGTGGAGATATTAGCGTTAATACACCCCGCTTAGTTCTTCAAGATGGAGCAGCCATAGCTGCGGCTACTTACAGCCCTGCTACTGGTGGGAATGTTGATATTAAAGCTGATGATTCCTTGTTAGTGTCAGGATTTTCACCATTTAATCCCACTCGTTTCAGTAATATTACGGCAGGGAGCTTTGGGCCTGGGAATGCGGGAACTCTGACAATCACAACCCAGCAATTAACTGCGCTTTTAGGAGGGAATATTGCCTCTGTAACTGCTGGTAGTGGCTCTGGTGGAAACGTTACTGTAAATGCCTCGAAGTCAGTGGAATTGCTCGGTGTTACACCATTTGTTTTCACTCCTAGCCAAATAACTGCTGGTACTGGCGGCTCCGGAAAAGCTGGTAGTGTGGTAATTAATACTCAAAGCTTGGCAATCAAAGACGGTGGTAGAGTTGATGCTTCCACCTTAGCCAGCGGCCCTGCTGGTAGCGTTACTATTAACGCTCAAGAAAGTGTAGAGGTAAGTGGCAAAGTTCCAGGGTCGGTAAATCCTAGTTTGATTATCTCCTCAGGTAATATAGTCGATCCGCTCTTGCAACAACTATTAAGAGTACCTCCTATACCCAGTGGTGCTTCTGGAGATGTGACAATTAATACTGGACAATTAGTTGTCAAAGATGGCGCACAGGTGACAGCGAGGAATGATGGCACTGGGGATGCAGGGACGCTGCGGGTGAATGCTGGCTCTATTTCGGTAGAAAGTCAAGGTGGAATCACGGCAGCTACCAAAGGGGGTCAAGGTGGCAACATTGATTTACGAGTCCAAAATTCCTTACAGGTGCTTGGTAATAGTCAGATATCTAGCGACAATTTTGGGATGGGAGCAGGTGGAAGATTGAGAATTGAAGCTAGTCAGTTGACACTCGATCGCTCATTATTATCTGCTGCCACCACATCAGGCGAAGGTGGTAACATATCTCTGCAAACAAATGCTTTATTGATGCGTCGTAACAGTCAGATATCTGCAACTGCTGGCGGAAGTGGTGACGGAGGCAATATTAGTATTGCTGGCTTTAATCCGGCCAACTTTGTGACGCTGTTAGAAGGCAGTAAGATTACCGCCGATGCTTTTGAGGGTATGGGAGGAAATATCAGTATCAATACCAGAGGATTCTTTGTCTGTCCGACTTGTCAAATTAC
Source organism: Nostoc sp. ChiSLP01 (assembly GCA_034531195.2). Lineage (GTDB taxonomy): Bacteria > Cyanobacteriota > Cyanobacteriia > Cyanobacteriales > Nostocaceae > Nostoc. Next base: position 32,807 of record JAVRBO020000039.1, on the reverse strand, counting down.
TGCTAGTTCCGAGCTGGGAGTTGCCGGACAAATCAGTGTTATTACACCAGAAGCCCAAAGTAATTTTGAAATTATCGATGTACCGCAGGAAGTGGCAAAACCAGAAGAAGTGGTAGCTCAGGCTTGTCGAGCAACAACAAATCAAAATAGAAGCGAATTTACCATCACCGGACGCGGAGGATTGCCACCTCGACCGAGCGAACAGCTAAGTAGTGGAGCTTTAATTAGTTTTCAGCCTGGTGATGCCAGTGCTGCTACAAAGGTGAATAATGCTTCCCAACTGCCACCTCCAGCCAGAGGTTGGTATGTTAACGCCCAAGGTGTCCTAGTTCTCGCCAGCCAAGTGCCTAATCCTACTCCCTATGCTTCTTGGTTAACTTCATCTAATTGTCAATGAACTGGGGATTGGGGATTGGGGAGACTGGGGAGACAAGGGGGACAAGGGAGACAAGGGAGACAAGGAGAATAATTCATAACCAATGACTAATGACTAATGACCAATGACTAATGACTTATCCAAAATCCAAAATGGTATTAAGTGTTTGGCCGTGGAGATTTTTTTTATCTCCTTGTGTTGCCTTTATACTGCTGGTGTATCATACAAATTCTGCTTGCGCCCAGCCGATTAATCCTGTAACGCCGAAGCCGCCGGAACAACCCTCAACTAATCCCCTACCACCAACAAACGTACCCATCCAAATACCCCCGACAGTACCGCCAACGCCGGAACAAGCCGTAGATATTCCGGGCAGTATCATTGTGCAAAAGTTCGAGTTTGTTGGTAATACCGCCTTCAGCCAAGAAGAATTAAACTCTGCGATCGCCAATTTTACACGCCAACCAATTACCTTTGCCGAACTCCTCAAAGCTGCCAATCAAATTACGGAACTGTATGTTCAAAAAGGTTACATTACCTCTGGTGCCTACATTCCCAGTCAAGAATTTCGTTCGGGTATCATCAAAATTCAGGTAGTGGAAGGCAGCTTAGAAGATATTCAAGTCAATGTCATTAAAGGACGCTTGAACCCAGATTATGTCCGCAGTCGCATTGCGATCGCTACTACCAAACCGCTGAATATCAACCGCCTCAAAGAAGCTTTACAACTGCTGCAACTCAATCCCATAATTGAAAGCTTAGATGCCGAACTCACCGCCGGTACTAGACCGGGTGTAAATTCCTTAGCCGTGATAGTCAAGGGAGCGAGAACTTTTAATACGCAACTCAGTATTAATAATAACCGCAACCCCAGCATTGGAACTTTTGAGCGCGGCATCGGCTTCTCGGAAGACAATCTTTTGGGAATTGGCGATCGCTTGAGTTTTGTCTACAGAAATACCGATGGTAGCAATAGTTATGAAGGTGGTTATACCTTGCCAGTGAATCCCCGGAATGGCACTGTTGGCTTCAACTATCGGATTACCGACAACCAAATTATTGAACCTGATTTTAAAAATTTGGATATCGAAGTCAATTCCCGTGAATTTGAATTATCTTTTCGCCAACCAGTTCTGCAAAGAGCCACCCCAGAAATTAACCAAGAACTCACCCTGAGTTTAACCGCAGCTAGGCGGGAAAGTAATTCTTCGATTCTAGGAGTGGATTTTCCCTTGTTTGCTGGAGCCGATCCTCAAGGAGAAACGCGGATATCTGAATTGAGTTTCGCCCAAGAATGGCTACACCGGAGTCGCAAAGAAGTCTTAGCCGCTCGTTCCGAGTTTAATTTGGGGATTGGAGCTTTTGGCGCCACGATTAATGACAGCGAACCAGATAGCCGATATTTCCTTTGGCGGGGACAAATGATTTATTTGCGTCTCCTCGGTCAGCCAAAACCACAAACAGCAGCTCCGACTTTGTTGTTGCGCTCTAATATCCAATTGACTACTAGCTCTCTACTTTCCATCGAGCAGTTTAGTTTAGGAGGTCAAGGAACAGTGCGGGGTTATCGTCAAGATGTTTTACTCAATGATAATGGCATTTTTGCTTCCGCAGAATTGCGATTACCTATCGCCCGTTTTCCCCAACTGCAAGGAACTTTACAGGTTGCACCATTTATCGATTTTGGTACTGTGTGGAACACAGACAGAGAAAATCCCGACCCTAACACCCTACTAGGCACAGGATTAGGACTACTTTGGCAAATGGGAGATAAATTCACAGCCCGTTTAGATTGGGGTATTCCTTTAATAGATATTGATAATAGCAAGCGCACATGGCAAGAAAACGGCGTGTATTTTCAAATGGAGTATAGAGCGTTTTAAGTAGGAGGCAGGGAGCAGGGGGCAGGAGGCAGGGGAGGCAGGGGAGGCAGGGGAGGCAGGGGGGCAGGGGGGGCAGGGGAGGCAGGGCAATTTTATTGAGTTAAAAACTGTTGCGTTGAGTTCATGCGTTTTCTACTATTTGTATTTAAAAGTCTTTAATTACAACTGAGCAGCTGATAAAAATGATTTATAAAAATTACCGTCGTCTATTAATATTTATCCTTTCAGGATTATTGGGACTGTTATCTAGTTTGACTATGCCGGCTTGGTCAAATTTTTCCAACTTACATGCTAATGCTGCTAGTCCTTTAGAATTAGCAAGGGAAGGGGAACAACGGTACAATGGCGGAGAATTAGAAGCAGCAGCAAGGTTATGGGAAGCGGCGGCTGAGGCTTATGAAAAAATTGGCGATCGCGATGGAATGACTAAGAGTCTGATTAACAAATCTCAGGCTTTGCAAGATTTAGGATTGTATCCCAAAGCTTGCAATAGTTTACTCCAAGCTTTTGCGATTCAAAACCCCAACTGTAGCCAAAGCCAAATAGAGCAACTGCAAAAAAACCTAGCTCAAAAGGGCGATTCTCTAAGTTTAACTCAAGCGATTGGTTTGCACAGTCTCGGTGATGTCCTACGCAGACAAGGGTTATTACAAAAGTCGCAAGAAATCTTGCAGTTAAGTCTTTCTTCAATTGGCGAATCGGCTGAAAAAAGCGCCGTGCTAGTGAGTTTAGGCAACACCGAACGGATCTTAGGCAACCAAATTCGCGATCGCTGGGACTATGATGCTATTACAGAAATTATCGATCGCAAATCTGTCCTGGATGCTCTAGCGCCCTACAATCAAGCTGTTAATTACTATATCGAAGCAACAAAGGTCGCATCAGCGCCACCAATGCCTAAAATTCAGGCACAACTCAATCAATTCCAGCTATTACTGGAAATGAAAAGATGGTGGAGCGAACAAACGCAACGCCGGATTGCTTCTTGGACGAGATTTTCTGAATCTAAATTAATTCAACGGGGGAAAGATTTCCTCTCTGGGTTGGAGTTGCAGTTGAGCCAAGATGCTCAAGCATTGCAAAATCAAATTCTACCTAACTTAGCTACTCTTACTCCCAGTCGTGCTGCCATCTATGCCCAGATTAACTTTGCTGATTCTTTGATGCAAAGCGGACAAATAGATCGGGTTGAACCTTTATTAGAGAATGCACTCCAACAGTCACAGACTCTACAGGATAGACGAACCCAAACCTATGTTCTAGGGTATCTGGGCAGACTTTACGACAAACAAGGGCAGTTAAATCGGGCAACCAAGCTGACGCAACAAGCACTGATGTTAGCTCAAGAACAAGATATTAGTGGCGATGCTAGGGAAATTACTTATCTTTGGCAATCTCAATTAGGAAGTTTACTACGAAAACAGGGAGATCCAAAAGGAGCGATCGCAGCTTACACCGCCGCATTTAATATTCTGCAATCCCTACGCAGCGATTTAAATGCTAACAATCAAGATGTTCAATTTGACTTTCTTCAAGAAGTTAAACCAGTCTATCTAGAATTAGCAGATTTGCTGTTGAAATCAAATTTGACTGACAAGGAATTAAATTCGTTAATAGTTTCTAGTAGTTCGCCAAGCGAACTTGGCTCTTTAAAGGGGAAGGTGGAAGGGGGAAAGGGTTTAAATCCCTTACCCTTTTCCCTTTCCCCTTTCCCCAGCCCTCACCCAGCATTTTTGGGTTGGCAGACTACTAGTTCTACCATTAATCGGGAAAAGTCAGAAACCAAAAATTATCAAAAGCGTCTAGAATTAGCCCGCCAAGTGATAGAATCTCTGCAATTAGCAGAACTAGATAACTTTTTTCAAGACCCCTGTTCTGAAACAGCAAATGTGGCGTTGAAAATTGATAATATTGATGCCAATGCAGCTGTAATCTATCCGATTGTTTTACCAGAACGCATAGAAATTATCCTTTCCGTGCCGGGAAAACCTTTGCAGCAAGTAGTAGTTCCTATTAGCGAACAGGAAGTTAATGAAACTCTAGATCGGCTTTACGATAATTTAGACAACTTTAGTATCAATAACTCTGCACGAAATATTGTCTCTACTTCTAACCCAAATCCCCAAGAATTAAAGGAAAATCTGCAAACACTTTTACCAATTTTTGGACAAGTTTATAATTGGCTAATTAAACCTTTTGAAACAGAGCTAGATCCCAAGCAAATCAAAAACTTAGTATTTGTACTAAATGGGAGATTGCAAAGAGTCCCAATAGCTGCACTCTACGATGGCCAAAACTACCTGATTGAAAAATATAGTATTGCCTTGGTTCCTAGCCTACAACTGCTAGCTCCTCAAAAATTGGAAAAAAAACAACTTAAGGTTTTAGCTGCTGGAGTTAGCGAACAAATTAAAATACAAGGAGAATTTTTTGCCGCACTGGTTAATGTTCCCAAGGAATTAGACCAAATTAAACAAACTTTTCCTGCCTCCGAAAAACTGCTCAATCAAGAGTTTACTGTCAAAACTATTCAAAAACAGTTGAAATCAAATTTTCCTGTTATTCACTTAGCGACTCATGGGCTATTTAGTTCTAATCCCCAAAAGAATTTTGTGATTACAGGAGATGGTCAAACTATCAGTATTAATGAGTTGAGTGCTTTGCTAAAAGAACCAGGTACAACCATAGAATTATTGGTGCTGAGTGCCTGTGAAACTGCTACTGGCGATGAACGAGCTGTCTTAGGTTTGGCAGGAATGGCTGTTCGTTCAGGGGCACGCAGTACCCTTGCCACTCTCTGGCCTGTGGGAGATGCTTCTACCGCCCAATTTATGGGTCAATTTTACCAAGACTTGAAAAAGCCAGGGGCAAAACAAGCAGATGCTTTGAGGAAAGCTCAACTATCGCTGTTAGAATCTTTGAAGCTAAATCCACCTTTTGAGGAGTTGCAAAATTTACCACCTCATCCTTATTATTGGGCACCTTATGTGTTAGTCGGAAATTGGCAATAATGGCTGTTGAGAGTTAATACCAATTCTCCAAAATTGGGCAACAGATATAAATTATACAAATTGGAAAAAAGAACGCAACAAACAGACCATTTGTAGAGACAAGGGTTCATCGCGTCTTAACCCAAGGATGTGTTGTTAATCGAAATCTGTTGGCTTATTTGGATCGCGGTAATATTCAAATAATCGAGTAATTTGAGATGGGACAACACGAGTTAGGGACAAGTTTGGAATTTCTGTTTCTCTAAAAAACCCAACTTCCTCGGTTTCAAAACTTGCTTTTGGAGTCCCACCTATTAATTCGCACTGAAAAAATAGTTTATAAATATGGTATGCCAATGGTGGATGCCCATGACGGCTATGATTTCTATCGTAGACAGCAAGCAGCTTAACAACTCTGGTTTGATATCCAGATTCTTCATATACTTCTCGTACAACTCCATCACTCGGCGATTCGCCTATATCTGCCCAACCTCCTGGTAATGTCCAGCAACCATCTTCTTTTTCTCTTACTAAAAGAATTTTATCTGAATCAAACACAGCAGCCCTGACATCCACTTTTGGTGTGGCATAACCTACTTCGGAATTGAATAAATTAAGGAGAGAACTGGCTTCAATATTAGAGTGTATTGATATAATTTCAGCAGCAATTTGACGCACTTGCTGATAACGTTCTTTGTCAAATGGGTTTTCATTGTACGTCAACCCATTTTGAGCGATCGCTTGTAATTTTTGTCCCCATTCTAACCACTTGAGGCTCATTTCAGCTTCTTGTGTGATTATTTGCTTCGGAATTTTAGTCATAATTTTACAGCTACAATTTGTTGTATTACTTGGTGGAGCAGTGCTAGCTTATCAATCCTTGTTTCGAGTTCCGGATTTAGTTCTCCTACAACGATAGATCGATCGTCTATTCTTTTGACAGAATTAAATCATCTAATTACTGCTGCTGTTGCGTTAACTGCACGTGAGTTTCCAACAGAGGCGCAGATTAATTTATGAAAATCTAGCTGTATCTAAGTTTGTTAATTGCGTAGCTTGCTTCTCCATACAGCAGGTATTGAGAATAATGCTCTCAATCAAAGTTTTGTGCAAAAATTGAGTGTGTATTCTCCAACCATAAACTAAAACAAGGTAGTAGTTTTATGGCTTACAGCGACTTTAGTTTAACTAAAGCAAAACAAGAGTTTAGTTTAACCACATTAGAAAAACGCGATATTTTCGCTGTTGTTCCTGAATTACCACCCAGTAATTTACTTGTAGAAACACTTAATTATAACCTGGCGATCGCTTTAGGTAGTAATAGTGAAAAAGCTCGTTCTGAGTTAATTATTGCTCCAATTTTAGTTGATTTACGGAGACAATTGCAGGAGCGAGTTAGTTTATTCTCTGGAGTAGATTTTACTGTTGATAATACCAAAGGATTAAATGGCACTTGCGATTTTATTATTACCAAATCTCCAGAAATTCTAATTTTGACAGCGCCAGTAATTACAGTCGTAGAAGCTAAAAAAGAAAATATTAATGCTGGTTTTGGTCAGTGTGCTGCGGAAATGGTAGCAGCCCAAATTTTTAACCAGCAAGCTGCAACTGAGATTAAAACAATTTACGGCGCAGTAACAACCGGTAGTATTTGGCAATTCCTCAAATTAGAAGAACAAACATTGAGCATTGATTTAAGTGAATATTATCTCAAAGATGTGAATAAAATTCTTGGGATTTTAGCCAGTGGTATTTTTCAAGAAGATTAAGAATTCAGAATATTTTAGTTAATACCGAATTCGTGGGTCTACATAAGCATTTAAAATGTCAATTAAAATGCTGGCACTAACAACGATCGCTCCAAAAAATACTAATACTCCCTGGACTGTGGGATAATCGCGATCGCTAATGGCTTGATACAGCCGATTGGCTAACCCAGGCCAAGAAAATGTTACCTCTGTCAAAATCGCTCCACCCAACAAAGACGCAAAGGTTAATCCCAAAACTGTAATCACCGGAATTAAGGCATTTTTCAACGCATGGGAGACTAAAATCTTATTTTCCGCAATTCCCCTGGCTCTAGCTGCTTCTACATAATCTGCTTGTAAGGTTTGCTTTAAATTAACTCGCACAATTCTCTCAAAAATCCCACTCAGTAAAAGCCCCAAAGTCAAACTCGGTAAGGCAAGATGATGCAAAGATGTAAAAAACTGAGTAAAGTTTCCAGCTAGTAAGCTATCAATTGTATACAATCCTGTGATGGGTGTGGGGGCGGGAAGGTTGGGGGGAAAACGGTTAGAGTTGGGAAACCAACCGAGTTGTACTGAAAAAATTAATTGGAAAATCATTCCCGCCCAAAACATAGGGAGTGCGTAGGTAACGATACCAAACAACCGCCCACCCAAGTCAAAAGATGTTCCAGGGCGGGAAGCCGAAAGAGTACCGACTAAAATCCCTACGATGAGTGCAACAGCCATACTACATACAGCTAACTCCACCGTCGCCGGGAAATATTGTGCAATGATATTCCAAACATTTTCTCCCCGACTCAACAAAGAAGTTCCTAAATCAAAGCGCAACACATTTCCTAAGTAATTTAGATACTGTAGCCACAAAGGCAAATCTAAACCGAGTTGTTTTCGCAATTCTTCTTTAGCTGCTTCTGGCGCACGTCCACCAAGAATCGCATCTGCGGGATCTCCTGGCGTCGCTCTGAGTAAGAGAAATACAATAGTGATGATAGTTAATAGCTGGAGTGGCGCTAACAGCAACCGGGAAACAATGTAATATTGTAAAGCTTTAGAACGAGACATAAATTTAGTTAGGAGTTAGGAGTTAGGAGTTAGGAGTTGGGAGTTGGCAGTTGGGAGTTAGGAGTTAGGAATTAGGAGTTAGGAGTTGAGATTGATGACAGTTTAATTAATAGACAATTTGTCAACAATACTTTAATTTTGATGCTGATTGAAGTGGAAAATTTTTGGCAAAGCTAAAAATTAAATTCATCATTTTGTAAATTTCGCTACAACCTTAATTCAAAATTTCCAACTCCTAACTCCTAATTCCTAACTCCTAACTTTTCACTTCATTACTCACAACTCCCAACTCCTAACTTTTCACTTCATTTACTTTTTAATTGTCTGGTATACCAAAATTTGGGTTGGATTAAGTTTTACGTTATTAACCCCATTTCGGGCAAATACATAGTCTTTGTTTTGCCATAGGGGAACGTAAGGTACATCTGTAATTACTTGATTTTGAATTTCGGTAAAAATTTTCTGCCGCGCTTCGGGGTTTTGTTCTTGACGTTGCCGATCTATTAACTTATTAACGGTTTCGTTATAGTAAAATGAACCCTGAGTTTGACTGCCTCCATCTTCACATCCTTTAGCCGCTGAACCTTTTTCACAATATAAAAATGGCTGGACGTAATTATCTGGATCTAAAAAGTCTGGATACCAATCAAGTAAAGCTGCTGGATACAATCCTCTAGAAATGTCTTTAAAGAAAGCAGGGCCTTCGGCAATGGCCACTTCAAATTGCAGGATTCCATCCATTTTGGCATCGACAAGCGATTTAAGTGTCTGTGCTGCCAAACTTCGAGTAGGCGAACTAGAAGGATACCAAAGTTGAACTTTTGCAGGATTTTCTTTGGAAAAACCAGCGGTAGTTAATAATTGTTTGGCTCGATCAAAATTAGCATCGCCATATTTATCTTTAAATAATGGCACAGATACATTAAATGTAGTGGGAATCATGCTATAGAGCGGATTTGCTTGACCGAGTAAGACTCGTTCGTTGATTAGCGGACGGTCAACTATAGAAGCGATCGCAGCTCTTACTTCTGCTTTATCTAAAGGCTTTTGATTCCGGTTTAACACCATATAACTGACTACACTACCCTGAGCAGCGATCGCTTGCCAATCCCCTTTTTTACCACCTTCTTCCAAACTCCGAGTTTGGTCTGGTTGTAGGGATAAATAAGCTACATCAACTGCTCCTGTGCGAAAAGCATTAAACAAGTTAACTGGACTAGTTTGAATTTGAACGTTAACACCCTTATTAGCTGGTTTTTCGCCCCAATACTTATCAAACGCATCAAATCGCAGCGAATCAGTGCCATACTGGGCTAACTTGTAAGGGCCAGTACCCACAAAAATATTCGGCTTGAATTTACCCGCACCGACTTCGTAAGCTTTGGGCGAAACTGCACACACCCCAGGAAACGCCAGCAGTGATGGAAAGGCTGCAAAGGGCTTTTTCAACTTAATACTTAACTCATACTCCCCTGTGGTTTTCACCGAATCTACTATATCGCCTAGTAAGAAAGAGGGTTTTCCTTTATTTTCAATAAAGCGCTGGATGGTAAAGGCCATTGCTTGGGCGTTGAAGGGAGTCCCATCGTGAAAAACTACTCCCTGGCGTAGAGGGATGGTATAAGTTAAGCCATCTTGACTGACTTTTGGTAATGCTGTGGCGAGCTGGGGTTTAATTTCTGTGCTTCCTGGTTCGTAATTGTAAAGGCGATCGCTCATATTAAACACTAAACCCAGGGCTGCTAACTCATAAGCATCAGCCGGATCGAGGGTTCTCGGCTTGGCTGTTGTACCTATAGTAATGCGACCATCACCTGTGGGACTATTTACAGAACCGGATGGTGGGTTAGTTGGCTGCGGACGAGGAGTGCAACTCACAACTAAAAATAAACATACACAGAACAAAGATAGGAATTGTATAATCCGACTCCAGCATTTCACGGATAAGGAAAACCATGTCATAGCAATAAAATTTTAGATATCAGCGGTCAGACATCTTACTACATTTGCGGGTATTGTGCCTTAATTTTTACAAATAATTTCGGCGATGGTTGTAGCTAAGTATATACGTACAAATAAGCTTATATATTGGCTTATTTTCAGCGAACACCGTCATTATTCCTTCGTCCTTTGTAAATACAAATGCTAACCACTAATGACAAAGGACAATTACTTAAATGAGGAAAAGTTTTTATTTAATTAAGATTTTAAACATTGACTAAATTTGTCGTACATTCACAGTTAGCAGGGAAATAAGTTTGTTAAGCTCTGACAGTAACTCAAGTAGCGTACATAAAAACTTAGCCTGTTGCTGCTTGGTTAAATATACCGTGGAGCCGTTTATTATAGAGAACAGCTGCATGGTTTTGCTGACAAATCTAGTATTTATGCATCAGCGAAAAAAGCGATCGCGATATCACCAACAGCAGATTTAAAGTCTAATAGCGAGACTAATACCGTGAAGTATTTCTTTCTATCTGAGGGATGGACAGTTGCTAGAGTATGGGCATCTGACGGACTCTGGCAAATCACCGCATGGCGACGCCAACCAGATATTCAGCGAATGAATATTTGTTTAGTGGAAGAAAACGAATTGCTATGGCTTTATCGAGTTGAAGAAGCCATTTTAACCGTAGAAGTGAAGCCAACAACCCCAGCAACCACCAGTCAGGCCATTGGTCAAGTAGTACTCAAGCGTTTGATGAGCGCCGAACAAGTAATCGAACGCCTCGGTAGCGCCCAAACCAAGTGTCACCTGCAAAACATTCAGCTGGTGGTTCAGTAAAAATTGGGCATAGGGCAATCAGGGAGATGGGGAGTGTGGGGAGTGTGGGGAGAAAGAGAATTTATGCCCCTGTCTCTTCCCACCCCTCCCACACCTCCCACACCTCCCACACCCCCACTCCCCAGTCGCCATTCCTCGTAAAGAAAAGATAAGCAAATTTAATCCCTGACAGGATTGGTAGCGAAAAAACTTGGACATGCTACGCGATCGCATTAATTTACACGCTTGCAAACAGTTCCATCAATAGTTACACTTTTTAAAACATTCTCATTTTTGCTTGGCGATGGCTACCCTACGGGGTAAATCTCAAGGGAGCAAGTAAGCATTGCCAAACACCCACGCTGTCTGATTTTATAAGACTAAGCTGTGGTATGACTCTGGCTCTGGCAATAACAAAAAACAAAAGAGAGTTTTCTGAGTGGCGGCTTTCGTTTCTCAGAACCTCGGTAAGAAAATTGCTTTGTAAACTAACTCATCGAGGAGGAGCGTAGTCGATGGGACTACCCTGGTACCGAGTACATACAGTCGTTCTGAACGATCCAGGGCGGCTGATTTCTGTACACCTGATGCACACTGCCTTAGTAGCAGGCTGGGCTGGTTCAATGGCACTATATGAACTGGCTACTTTTGACCCAAGCGATCCGGTTCTCAACCCGATGTGGCGTCAAGGAATGTTCGTGCTGCCCTTCATGGCACGTTTGGGCGTTACCCAATCTTGGGGTGGTTGGAGTGTTACCAGTGCTTCAACAGGCGATCCTGGCTTTTGGTCATTTGAAGGCGTTGCTGCGGCTCATATCGTTCTTTCCGGTCTATTATTCCTAGCCGCCGTTTGGCACTGGGTTTATTGGGATTTGGAACTCTTTAGAGATCCCCGCACAGGTGAACCCGCTTTAGACTTGCCAAAAATGTTTGGCATTCACCTGTTTTTATCTGGTCTACTTTGCTTTGGCTTTGGTGCTTTCCACCTCACCGGATTATTTGGGCCGGGGATGTGGGTTTCTGACGCTTACGGTATAACTGGCAGCATCCAGCCAGTAGCACCAGAATGGGGCCCAGATGGTTTTAACCCATACAACCCTGGCGGCGTTGTGGCTCACCACATCGCTGCTGGTGTTGTTGGTATTATTGCAGGCTTATTCCACCTGACAGTCCGACCCCCCGAAAGGCTCTACAAAGCTCTACGGATGGGGAACATTGAAACAGTACTTTCTAGCAGTATCGCAGCGGTATTTTTCGCTGCTTTTGTGGTAGCAGGTACTATGTGGTACGGTAACGCTACCACCCCCATTGAACTGTTTGGCCCTACCCGTTACCAATGGGATCAAAGCTACTTCCGTCAAGAAATTCAGCGTCGCGTCCAAAATAGTGTCGGTCAAGGTGCAACCCTTGAGCAAGCTTGGTCGGCGATTCCAGAAAAACTAGCTTTCTACGATTATGTCGGCAATAGCCCTGCTAAAGGCGGTCTATTCCGTACAGGACCAATGGTGAAAGGCGATGGCATTGCTCAATCTTGGCAAGGTCACGCTGTATTCAAAGATTCTGAAGGACGGGAATTGAACGTGCGTCGTCTCCCCAACTTCTTTGAAACCTTCCCAGTAATCTTGACCGATGCAGATGGAATTGTCCGCGCTGACATTCCCTTCCGTCGGGCAGAATCTAAGTATAGCTTCGAGCAATCTGGTGTCACCGTTAGTTTCTACGGTGGTGACCTTAATGGTCAGACCTTTACAGAACCAGCGGACGTGAAGAAATATGCTCGTAAGGCTCAAGGCGGTGAAATCTTTGAATTTGACCGGGAAACCTTGAACTCTGATGGGGTATTCCGCACCAGTCCTAGAGGTTGGTTTACCTTCGGACACGCTGTGTTTGCTCTGCTGTTCTTCTTCGGTCACCTGTGGCATGGCGCTCGTACAATCTACAGAGACGTATTTGCCGGTGTTGAAGCGGATCTAGAAGAACAAGTTGAATGGGGTCTATTCCAGAAAGTGGGTGACAAATCAACCCGCCGGAAGGAAGCCCTCTAAGGAACTGGGGAATGGGGACTGGGATTACTTAATACCCAATCCCTAATCCCCAATACCCAATCCCTAATCCCTCATTACTAGCTGGATAGGCAGGAACTCATAAAATGGAAAGCGTTGCATACATCTTAATTTTTACCCTGTGTATAGGTGTTCTCTTTTTTGCGATCGCATTTCGCGAACCCCCCCGCTTTGAGAAAAAAGAGAAGTAGGTCGCTATCACCACAACTTTAAACGCATTGATTTTAGTATCCGTTGCTACCAAGTATCGTAGTAACGGATATTTATTATTGTGTTTGTCATTAGTCAAAACTCTTCGAGTAGGGAAAAGGGGAAAAATTAAAGGTAAAACGAGGGATCTTCCCTTTCCACCTTGCCCTTTTCCCTTTTCCCCAATCCTTTAATAAGGTAAAAGGATGAATCTTCCCTTTCCCCTTGCCCTTTTCCCTTTTCCCCAATCCTTTTAATATTGTGATATAATTTCCAATCTTGGGAGTTGATATGTGTTAACACTAGCTTTTCTGCGCTAGGATGAAAAAGAATGTTAAGTGCCCACTGCATTAAATACAGTTGCACGTACATCGCGTTTGTCGCACAACCTTTACGGAGACTAGAACCAGGAACTAAATCAGCATGGTCAATCAGAATTTAACCGCTACAGAAATTGGATTCACTCACGAAGATTTCGCTGCTCTACTTGACAAATACGACTACCATTTTAGCCCTGGAGATATTGTACCAGGAACCGTTTTCAGTATAGAGCCGCGCGGCGCTCTGATTGACATTGGTGCTAAAACAGCAGCATACATACCCATACAGGAAATGTCTATTAACCGGGTCGATGCCCCGGAAGAAGTCTTACAGTCAAACGAAACACGCGAATTTTTCATCCTCACCGATGAAAATGAAGATGGTCAGTTAACTCTTTCCATTCGCCGTATTGAATATATGCGGGCTTGGGAACGCGTGCGACAACTGCAAGCAGAAGACGCTACCGTTCGTTCTGGCGTATTTGCTACCAATCGTGGTGGTGCATTGGTAAGAATTGAGGGATTACGTGGTTTTATCCCCGGTTCCCACATCAGCACCCGCAAGCCGAAAGAAGAATTGGTAGGCGAAGAACTACCGCTGAAATTCCTAGAGGTGGACGAAGAACGCAACCGCTTAGTTCTATCTCACCGTCGCGCATTAGTTGAGCGCAAGATGAACCGCCTAGAAGTTGGCGAAGTAGTAATTGGTACAGTTCGTGGTATCAAACCCTACGGTGCTTTCATTGATATCGGCGGCGTCAGCGGTCTACTACACATTTCCGAGATTTCTCACGAACATATTGATACACCTCATAGCGTGTTCAATGTCAATGATGAAGTGAAAGTTATGATCATTGATTTGGACGCAGAAAGAGGTCGGATTTCTCTATCTACCAAGCAATTAGAACCAGAACCTGGTGATATGATTAAAAACCGGGATTTGGTTTATGATAAAGCAGAAGAAATGGCTGCTAAGTATCGCGAACAGCTGCTAGCTAAACAGCAAGGTATTACTGCTGCGCCTGGTGGAGCTGCGGAAGTTGTAGCAGATGAAGAAATTCCACCAGCAGTGGAACTTGAAGATGAAATTCCCGCAGCTATTGAAGACGAGATTCCCGCCGCGACAGAAACCGAGGACGAGATTCCCGCAGCTATTGAAGAGTAATACATTTATAGTTTTACTGTCTTTAGTCAAGAGTATTAAAGCATTGTTGAAAGAGGGAAAAACCCTCTTTTTTTATGTATTTTTTCATTGGTTATTAGTACAGACGCGATTAATCGCGTCTGTACTAATAACCAATGATCAAAGGACAAATAACTCAATAAGTGGGGTGAAATATTTTGGTAGCTATTAAATGTAGGAACGTCACTTTTTATAATGTTCAAGCAATTTTGTTCGACAAGAATGGTACTCTAGAAGACTCAGAAACGTTCTTGCGATCGCTCGCACAAAAAGCAGCGAGGTTAATAGATGCTCAAGTTCCCGGCGTTGGGGAACCGCTATTAATGGCATTTGGTGTCAATGGCAATATCCTCGACCCAGCAGGCATAGTATCGGTAGCGAGTCGTCGCGAAACAGAAATTGCTGCTGCGGCTTACATTGCTGAAACTGGAAGAGGATGGTTTGAATGCTTGAAAATAGCTCGTCAAGCTTTGGATGAAGCGGAAAAATATATTGGACTAACTCCTTCACCGCTGTTTGTGGGCAGTTTGGAGATATTGAAATATCTACACGAAGCTGGTATAAAACTCGGTATACTCTCAGCCGCCACAAATGATGAAGTACAACAATTTGTAGCCCATCACCAATTAAGTGATTATATCCAGCTAGAAATGGGAGTCGATGAGGGGCCGGGTAAACCAGACCCAGTGCTATTTTTGCAAGCTTGCCAAGCCTTGGGAGTTGAACCCAGCGCTACCTTAATGGTGGGTGATTCCGTTGGTGATATGCAAATGGCGCGTGATGCTAAAGCCGCAGGTTGTATTGGAATCACTTGGGTGGGTAATTTGGATAATGTTAAAGGTGCAGATGTGGTGATTAATCAACTTGATGAAATTGAGATTTTAGAAGAGTAAGAATTCAGAATTCAGAAGCTTTTTATAGCCAAGTTAATGACGGTAGAATTTACGAAAAAAACTTTTCAAACTCTTATGGATGAAGTATTTTGTATTCTGATTTCTGTTGATAGAGCACACTAATATTATTTTGTCAAGTTAAAAATGCTAGGATACTAATTACTCTTCACAGCTGCAAAACAAGCTATGCAAAACACAGAACCGACCTTAAAACTTCGCCTGTGGACAGTTGAAGAATACCACCGGATGGCTGAGGCTGGGATTTTTGGTGCAGATGAACGGGTGGAACTTCTGGAAGGAAAGATAATTTGGATGATTGCTAAAGGTACAGCTCATCGTTCAGCAGTGGGTAGAACAGATTACTTACTCAAAAATAGATTAGGCGATCGCGCTTGCGTGTATATTCAAGACCCAGTAAAGTTAAATGAACGATCTGAACCAGAACCAGATATTGCTGTGGTGAAAGTAGATCCGCTAGACTACGCAGACCATCATCCCACCCCAACAGAAGTTTATCTGATTATTGAAGTGGCAGATAGCAGCCTGAAACTAGACTGTGAAACCAAAGCTAAAGCATATTCTCAAGCCGGAATTACAGATTATTGGGTGCTAGATGTGGTTAGCCGTCAATTGCACGTTTTTCGAGAACCAACTGAAGATGGCTATCAAAGTGAAGTGATTTTAGTAGAAAATGCAACTATTTCACCTTTAAAATTTCCTGATTTAAGCATTGCAGTTTTGGAAATGTTACCCCCTATAGCTGGATAAGTGAATAACTAAACCCCGGACTAATAACTGTGGAATTCAGCTATTAGTCTGGGGTTTTGAGGGTTAAGAAACTGGCAAAATTCTAAATTGAATAAGACACTGGGAAGGACTTGGCATCCTTTGGCTTTACATATACCCGCTGTTTCGGTTCTAACTCTAATTGATTATAGCGATCGCGTGTTAAATGCGCCGTCACTACTTGCCCGTCATCGCAAGTTAATTCTACTTGAATTTCCCAACCCAAATGTATCAAGCGACTGACTATAGCAGGTGTAGTGGCACCGTTGGCACTAGTTTCTAAAATCACGTCTTGGGGACGCAAAAATACTTGCGGATGAGGTGTATCAAATCCACTACTTTGAAAAATTCTCGAACTGCTAGGCAATACGTTCACCGGGCCGATAAAACTCATCACAAATGCAGTGGCAGGATTATCATAAATTTCCGCTGGCGTTCCTACCTGTTCCACTCGCCCTTTATTCATCACCACAACTTCATCGGAGACTTCCATTGCTTCCTCTTGGTCGTGGGTGACGAAAACCGTGGTCACGTGTACTTCGTCATGGAGGTTGCGTAACCATGCCCGTAAATCTTTGCGGACTTTAGCGTCAAGTGCGCCGAAGGGTTCATCTAACAATAAAACTTCCGGTTCTACCGCCAGTGACCTAGCTAAGGCTACCCGTTGTCTTTGACCGCCAGAAAGTTGTGATGGATAGCGATCGCCTAATCCACTCAATTGCACCAATTCTAGCAACTGTTCTACACGCCCTTTAATCTTCTTTGCATTTGCCTTGCGAATTTCTAAGCCAAAAGCAATATTCTGCCTGACAGTTAAATGCTTGAATAAAGCATAGTGCTGAAACACAAATCCAATATTTCGCTCTTGCACAGTTTGATATGTCGCATCCTTGCCAGTCAGCAATATTTTGCCACTATCCGGCATTTCTAAACCTGCTATTAACCGCAGCAGAGTAGATTTACCAGATCCCGATGGCCCAAGCAACGCAACTAGCGAACCACTCTTAATTTCCAAGCTGACTCGATCTACTGCCTTGAAATTCCCGAATTGTTTGGAGACGTTCTCAACTACAATGCCCACTGCCGCTGTACCTCTGCAACTAAATCTACAGTTCCTTGCTAGGAATACTGTGTCTTACATATACCATACATAATTATTTTTGGATGAATAAGATTTAGGTAATTCTGAGTTTTAGCGCAGTAAAGCATGAAATTTTAGTTGACCCAGGAGGCTAACTTTTTGCCCAAGACTTAACACATAAACTTCATAATCTCCCGATTGTGCAAACTTGCAAGAGATTTCAGTTTCTGTGCTTCCATTCCATCGACTCTCGCATCTTTTGATATTTTCTAGTTTTCGTTGGGTATCTCCATCGTCTCCTAGCAAATTTACAGATCCTGGCAACTCCCAAAATGAAGACTCTGATTTTTGTACTCTAGTATAGAGCGCAACAACTTTTTTGCGGTAATTTAAAGAACTAGTAATTTTAATTGCAGCGACTTTTTCAACATTTGTTTTATATTCAGTTGGTGAAATTAGCGTTAGGTCTTCGATGAAAAATTTAGGCGTTAGAAGTGGTTTATTTTCAAAAGTATTGTAATCTTCACGGCGAGGTAAGAGTTGCCAATCTAATTGGTCAGGAAAATGACTAATACTCATTACTTGTGGAGGAAGCGTGAGATACTCTGCACTATACGACGAAAATCCAATTTCGCTAGAATCGCGATCGTCCCAGGTTGTATCAACTAATTGCCAATTATCTAAAATTTTGACTGCATTCCAAGCATGATTTGTCCAATCATAATCGGAATTTACCAGTCTAACCACCTTAGGAATTAACTCCACAGGCGCTAAATCTCGACGAATTTTCCCTCTGATATAAACAACATCTGCACCTATAGCTCGTCCCAATGCCATGAATAAATTAGCATACCCCTCACAAACTCCTTTGTGAGTTAAAAAAACAGTTTTAGCATCTTGAGCAGGTCGTATCCCGGTTTTCAGCACATCTAAATCATAGGTAACCCGACTAATAACATAGTCATGTATCGCTTTAATTCGTAAGTATGGGTCTGATTGCTGTTGAGCAATATATTTTGCAACCGATTCAATACTTGTTTCTACATTAGATGGCATGTTGGCAATAATTGGAGCGATCGCTGCATTATCTTGCCACGGCCAAGGGGAATTTAATATAGGAGGTGTAGGTTTATATACTATATTATTAACCAAATCATCAATTGTATTGCTAAATAGATACGGATTGGTTTGATAAATTAATGCTATTATTAATAATGTATAACCTAACAAATATTTAGGTTTAATACGTTTCAAATTATTATTTAGCCATGAAAAGAAATAATTTTCCTGAGATTCATCACTAACCATAGTTTTTTTATTACAAAAAACAACTAAAGTGCAAATTAAAATGACTGCGGCAATGCTAAAGAAAACTGTTGGATTACTGATAGCTGAATTACCTAGTTTCCAGAAAAAATCGCCTTGATAAAACAAATATATAAACGCACTCAAGATACCCACAAACAGCAAAAGCGCCCCAACTTTCCGAACTATGCGTTTTCTCTTTTTCTGCTTCAGTTTACGAACTTCTTCGAGAAAACGGTTTTCAAGACTTTCAGGCATAAAAAACCTTTGTGAAAAATAATGTATTAACGATTGAGAGTAATATTTCATTTGTGTTACAACAAATTATACTAGTAAATTCTCCGGCAACCAAAATTTGCCGTTAGCAATTTCGCTTTTTGTATCAAAAAGTTAAGGAATATTGCATTTAAGTCAAAACCTGGAGGTAAAGCGCCAAATCAGCCAAAAGACCGTGGTAGTATGCTCTCGGTAAATGTGAAGATTGGGAGAAAGACCTTTGACACTACGGGTTGCTGTTATTGGGTCAGGCCCTGCTGGTTCCTCTGCCGCTGAAACACTAGCAAAAGCTGGGATTGAAACCTACCTGTTTGAGCGGAAGCTAGACAATGCAAAGCCTTGTGGGGGTGCTATTCCCCTGTGTATGGTGGGTGAATTTGACTTACCACCAGAAATTATCGATCGCCGAGTGCGGAAGATGAAAATGATTTCGCCTTCCAACCGCGAGGTTGATATCAATTTGGTAAATGAAGAAGAATATATAGGAATGTGCCGCCGGGAAGTCCTAGATGGCTTTTTGCGGAATCGTGCGGCAAAACTGGGCGCAAATTTAATTAATGCCACTGTTCATAAACTCGATATACCAGCAAACAATACCGATCCCTACACCATCCATTACGTTGACCATACAGAAACTGGTGCAGAAGGTGTTGCCAAAACCCTGAAAGTGGATGCCATCATTGGGGCTGATGGTGCCAATTCCAGGGTTGCCAAAGAAATGGATGCCGGGGATTATAATTATGCGATCGCTTTCCAAGAGCGGATTCGCTTACCCGAAGACAAAATGGCATACTACAACGACCTCGCGGAAATGTATGTCGGTAATGATGTTTCTACAGACTTCTACGCCTGGGTTTTCCCCAAATACGACCACGTAGCTGTCGGTACTGGCACAATGCACATTAACAAAGCCAGCATCAAACAGTTACAAGCTGGTATTCGCGCCCGCGCATCCGAGAAACTAGCAGGCGGTAAAATCATCAAAGTAGAAGCGCACCCCATTCCCGAACATCCCCGTCCCCGTCGTGTTGTCGGTCGCATCGCTTTGGTGGGAGATGCTGCTGGTTACGTTACTAAGTCTTCTGGCGAGGGTATTTATTTTGCCGCCAAATCTGGGCGGATGTGTGCCGAAACCATTGTCGAAGCATCTAACAATGGAAACCGCATTCCCACAGAAGATGACCTCAAGGTTTACTTGAAGCGTTGGGATAAAAAATACGGACTCACTTACAAAGTCCTAGACATTCTGCAAACCGTCTTCTATCGTTCCGACGCCACCCGCGAAGCCTTTGTGGAAATGTGCGACGACCTCGATGTACAGCGGCTAACATTCGATAGCTATCTGTATAAGACCGTTGTTCCAGCTAATCCCATCACTCAATTAAAAATTACTGCCAAAACCATTGCCAGCTTACTTCGTGGTAATGCCCTTGCACCCTAAGTGAATTCACAATTCACAATTCCAAGATTAGGAGCAGAGGATTCATAATTTTGAATTATGAATTCTCTGCTATTATTTTTTCCAATAGTAACTTGATATTAAATTGACAAGTGCTAAGATAGTGAATTTGTTTGCTGGTTATAAAGTTTGTAATAAAATTACAAAATTAAGAAATATTTGCAAATTTCATAAAATAGGTTTAATAAATATAAATTACTCAATAAGATTTAAAAAAATATATATAAATACTTTATGAAAACTACAAAAAGATGTTGGCGCATTTTGCGTAAATTTACTACGGTAGACTGGAGACTTACTAAAGAGAAGCTCCAGGGTGAAAATCGAAACCTAAGTTTATGAAGCAAAGTTTAGTTGTTGCAACTGCCGTATCTAGTTTTTTTGTGACTACGACCACAGCATTTAGCTTCTCTGGTCAAGCACAAGCTTTTTCTTTTTCTGGTATCTCCAGCGGTACATGGGGAATACCGACTCCAGGAAGCCTTGATACCAACCCCAAATTTACAGGTGTGGGAACCAACACATTTACTTGGGGTCAACCTTCTCCACCATCAACACTTCCAAATAAACTGATTTTTAATGGAAGTTCCTTTTCAGGAAACACCGACTCTGTATTTAAAATAGGTGAATTGAGGTACTTTAACGAAACAGTACTTAAAGGCACAAGCGTGGAATTTGCACCTTTAAATCTCAATTTATCCCTCAATTCTCCCGTTGGAATCAACCAAGCTTTTGACTTCGACTTCCGTTTGATAAATACAGCGAATACTCCAACAAATCCGCCACAAGGAAATGCAGATTTTGTATTACTAGACACCAAGTTGAGCGACAAAACTTTCACGTTTGCAGGCAATAAATACACACTTGAGCTAACAGGCTTTAATCCAACTGTTCCTGAGTTTAGTATTGAAGCTCTTGAAGGAGGCACAACTACAACATCTGTTTATGCCAGACTTAAAACAATACCAGAACCTACAACAATAGCGGGTCTATCTTTGCTAGGAATATACTTGATATCTCGGAAAAAATCCTTGCAAAAAAATTAACTGTAGGAATCATATTTGATTTTTGAAATTATCTATTTAGACAGTGAGTAGGGATTAGAGAATGAGGCTTTTTCATCTGTATAGAGTTTTTTCAAAAATCAAATCATAGTCCTGTATACAGCAGATTTGGTAAATTCCCAAAGTCATAATTCGGATGCATTCATAAAAAAAATCCCTCAGATTCTGAGGAAAGTTGAAGAGAGAATATTGTTTTTTGAGAAGACTATGCAGGGTTAGGTTGGGTTTGGCTTTGCAACAGTCGGAGAATTGCAGATTTTTCTAAGATTCCTACCAGCACACCGTTGTCACGAATTACAGGAAGCACAGATATCTTTTGTTGTTCCAGTAGTTGGATAACTTCTATTAAAGGTTGATGTGATTGAACTGTGGTTGATTCTGTAATTGGTCGCATAACTTGTTTGACTTGAGTTTCAGACCACAGTGCTGTAGGAATAGTTCGTAAGTTATCAGTTGCGATCGCACCTACTAATTGTCCATCATCATCAGTCACTAAATAGCGATGCCAATTTTGTCCGCTTACAACTTGTTCGTCAGCAAACTCTCTCAGGGTCAGATTGGCAGATACAATTGGGCTATTAGCAGTTACAGCATCTTCAGCCGTTAAACCCGTAAGTTTTTCTTGAACTCTGGCAAATTGAGCCGCGTTACCAGCATTTCGTAACAAGAAGAAGCCAACTAACAAGTTCCAGAAGTTACCCAAACTGCCAAATAATATTAGCGGAAGTATACCTGAAAGCACTGCTACCCAACCAAAGATTTGCCCAACTGCACTGGCAAAAGTTACACCTTTATAAGGATTGCCTGTAATTTTCCAAACAATGGCTTTAAGTATATTTCCGCCATCTAAAGGCAAGCCAGGAATCAGGTTGAATAGTGCTAATGCCAAGTTAACAGCAGCCAAAACACCGAGAATTGCAGCTAGGGGGCCGGATACAGAGGTAGTAACACCAATTGCTGTAACAATGCCAAACAGTAGTAAGCTAACTAGGGGGCCAGCGATCGCTACCCAAAACGCTTCACCAGGAGTTTTCGATTCTTTTTCTAAGCTTGCCAAACCACCAAATATAAACAGTGTGATGGATTTGACATCAATTCCCTGACGGATAGCAACAAAACTGTGTCCTAATTCGTGGGCGACGACAGAAGCAAACAACATCAACGCTGTCATCAATCCCAATATTAAAGCTAATCCCGCAGATAATTGGGGAAATTGCGCCGCCAGTCCGCTGCTATAACTCCAAGTTACCAAGCCCAGAACTAAAAACCACGACGGATGGATGTAAAAGGGAATCCCAAAGAGATTACCAACGCGAATTGTGCCATTCATGTCGTTCACCTTTGATTTCAACTGCGAGAGGTTTGCTTTGCTCTCGATGTCTTTAGTGTAACGAAATGTTAAGGCGTTTTAATCTTTGCAGCAGTAGTGGTGTCCGTCCGTAAAGGTGCGGTTATTGGGAATGGGGCACTTGTAGTAGACACCAAAGTATTGGGCATTGAGTACTAGGCATTCACAAAACAAGGCTCAAACTCTTTCTCCCCCTGCTAGAAAGCCCCCTGCCTTATCCCAACAATAATTATTTACGCCGACCTACTTAACTGAATTGTATTATATGCACGCTTACATAGAATTAGTATTAGCTATTCAAAAATTAAATGCATATTTCAGACATAATTAATAGTTTTATGTCTAAAAATATGCATGGCAAAACTAAATTTTAAATGTATTATTTTTAATAACAGCCTACATTTGTTCAGAATATATTTTTTATATGTAATTAAAATCTTACTTCCCAAAGTAACTTTAAACTTCTTTTAAGATACACTCCGCCGTTTATATTAATGCCATTATCCTATGGACTTTAATTCATCTTCTTCAGAAGATTCTTCGGAATTTGAATCTAAGATGGCAAGATTAGTTGGACTTGAAGAAGAAAAAAGTGTTGATAGTGGAAGAATTGCAGAAAAATCAGTTTTTTTGGAATTAGAATCTCCTGAATTAGAAAAAGTTGTAACTGATGAATCATTCTCATCTAATCCCCTTGCTAAGTTAGCCTTAGTAGGTGGTATAAATTTATTTATAGTTGTGTTAGTTGGCGCATTTTTAACACATTTGATAAGTTATAAAAATCAAAAACCAAAAAGTAAGATAGTTAATTTTACAGTCCAATCACAACCAACTCAATCTCGCGAACAAATTTTAGAAAACGAAATAGAGATTCTTAAAACTAAATTAGCTCTTACAGAACAAGCACAAACCGTAGCAAAAGCTCAACAAAACCTCAGAATTGCAGTAACACCTATTTCTAGGGTTAAAGTTCAATCAAGTAAACATTTAACTACTTCTAAAGCCAGAATATCAACACCTGTGCGAACAGTCATAATTGCACCTCGAATTCAAAACCCCAACTCTCAAAAAGTGACTCGTTCACAAAATATAGCTACTTTTACACCAGCGCCCCCACCATCAGTCATCAACACAAATGCTAAACCATCCCCACCCGATCCTCTCCAGGAATGGGCTAATTTAGCAAAGTTAGGTAGCTACGGTGAAGTTTATGTTACTGCTCAATTTGGTGTTAATCCTATTAGTTCTCAGCCTGAAAACACCAATGTAGCGTCACAGTCAATTAATTCTAATAGTAACCCTAACCCAACACAAGAATTGCAAAATCTAAAATTTGTTAAAGTAGGGAGTACTGCTAAAGCTGTGATAACAACAATTATATTTGGCGAGACTAATCAAAAACAAGAAAATAAAAATATATTTATTGTGCGTTTGAAAGAACCATTAAAAGCTACAGATGGCACAATAGCTTTACCTAAAGATATTGAATTATTGACGAAAATTGATTCGATTTCTGAACACGGATTGTTGCAGTTGAATGTAATAAAATTTATCTCCAATAATAATGGCAAATTAATAGAAACAAGCTTACCTAATAACGCAATTATTATTCATAGTATTGAAGGTAAACCTCTGATAGCAAGTAAATATTCCAATTCCGCTTCATCCATAGCATCGATGGATACAGGATTGTTCGTGATAGCAGGTGTTCATAAAGCCGCAGAGTTACTTAATCGTGGTAATATCACATATCAGTATCGTGATATTAATAACAATAATAATCCTCAGATATTTACTAACGACAACAAGCGCAACATTGCGGCGGGAATTGTAGAAGGTGGTTTAAATTATGTGGTTCCTCAAATTGCACAACGCAATCAACAAGCAATCACCCAAATGCTACAAAAAACTAACGTTTGGTTTTTACCAGCAGGGAAAGAAGTTGAAATATATGTCAATTATACAGTGCAGTTTTAGAAGATATTAAAAATTGATACAAAGTCAATTATTATGTTAAACAAGCCATATTTATGTCTAAATATTTAGTTTTAAATACTTGACTTTTAAACTTTACTAGTACAAAATAAATTTGAGCAAAAAAATAAAATAAATAGTTGGATAATACAAAAAGTTGTTAATTAATACTGATTATTTTGATAAAAAGCGATTTAACATCTAATTTAAATTTATTCTATCTCACTATCAAAAATTAGTGAATCATTAGAGATAAATTATGATGAAAAATTTTTTATTTTTGCAACTAATTTTTTCGAGTAATAAGCTGATGTTAAATAAGAGAATTTCCAGAATTAGGTACTTGTTTGCTATATTGTTAACTTCTATAACTGAACTGAGCTTCATTAATATTGCAACCTCACAAACATTAGATCAAAATGATAGAAATTTCCTTTGGCAAAAAGTTCAACAATGTGTTGCAAATCAGCAGGGTCAGCCTCCCAAACCAGACCCATGCCTGTATGTGGATCTTAACAATAGGTATGTTGTGGCAAATGGAAGTAACCCAGTTGAATACTTATTACTGCCAACTGATAAAATTGAAGGTATAGAAGACCCTAATATATCGCAATCAAACTCAATACCTTATTGGCAGTATGCATGGGAAGAAGCTCGAAAGTATGTACCCTCAAAAAAACCGCAGGTGCAATACCGAAATCAATATGGATTAGCAATTAATTCTAAACAAGCTCGTAATCAGGATCAATTACACATTCATTTGTCTTGTATTAAGCAAAGTGTGAGTATCCAGCTTGAGACAAATGACAATACAATTCCCAATAGAAATTTTAACAATTTTATTTTGACACTTGAGAATAATCAATATAATATAATCAAGTTAGATAACGATTCACTTACAAATAATAATAACCCTTTCTACCTTGTAAATAGCTCGTTGGGATCATCACAAAAGATGGCTGACCAAAGTATTGCTGTAGTGGGAAGAAGACGGGGAGGATATTACATTCTCAAGACTGAAAGTGACGCTAGCAAAGGCTATAATGCAGCTGCTGAGAAATTACTTGATGAAGATTGTAGCACTCAATAATAGCGGTAGCAGTATCATACCTATTTTATAAGGATTGTGGCATAAAACTTTTGCCTCTAGGCTATATCGCAAATAATCAAGAGTAAATTTGATATTAGTCAGAAAAGAGCTGACTTGTAACCTGCTTTAACACTTTTAGTCCTATTAATGAACCTCGAATTAGGCGAGTAGCAGCAAAAGGTTGTCGGAGCATTCCCATAGCTAAAGGCAAAGGCGCCAGAGAACCATCAGCGTTGATCGCTCCTGTAAGGTCTGGGATATCGTGCTGAGAATCGTCGCTGACAACTCGCAACATTGCCACCGCTACCCCAGCTGCATTCAAAAACTCTAAGGCAGTAAATCCTTCCATATCAACAACATCAACCGCCAAAGTCTCACCCAGATGCCGTTTTTCAGCCGCAGAGGAAATCACGCGAACGCTCGTTAATGATTTGATTGGGAAG
The DNA here is from genome assembly GCA_034531195.2 of Nostoc sp. ChiSLP01. Lineage (GTDB taxonomy): Bacteria > Cyanobacteriota > Cyanobacteriia > Cyanobacteriales > Nostocaceae > Nostoc. The sequence goes on along the minus strand of JAVRBO020000039.1, from coordinate 6,507 downwards.
TGGGCAGTGGGGAGTGCTGAGTGTAACTCTGCTGTGAAAGAGCGATCGCATTCTTGTCGTTTTCCTTGATAAAGACAATTTTGATACAGCACAACATCACCAACAGTATAGCGGTCGCTCAAACTGCCACATAAACCTACAATCAGCACTCTGGATTTTGCAGCCAGAATTTGTCTACTTTGTGCGGATTGTTGCAGGTATTGAAGTAAAGGCTTCATCCCAACAGGTATGGGTAATACCGTTGGGATGGAACCAGTAAGATTGCGTAATCCACGACACACGGCTTGATATTCTGCGCCTTGAGGCACAAGAATTGTGTCCTGGGGTAAAAAGTTAGGCACTAGCGCTCTCGATATTCTGGAGTTTGCGTTTGGGTATTAACTGGAGGATGCTCAGGGCGAAATTGGCAAGTCTCGGCAATAATTGGGGTTGTAGCAATCGGGGATCGTATTTGCTCATCCGCCGCTGATTTTCTAGCAAGCAAATCTGTAGAAATTTTTCTAGTGTCAGGTCTTTAGTAAAGATGTTGGTGCCAGTGGCAGCAAAACCAGTCCTACTGGGGTCATCCTTGCCAAAGACGGCAATCAGATTGCTGAGTGCTTTACCATAGTGCCAGAGGGTTTTGGCGCTCCGCAGTGGGATAAATCCCTGGCCGCGTTGAATTTGTGTATAGGTGAACCAGTTGACAAAAAACACGATATGGCGTGTTTTTTCATCTATGATGGGATCGAAGATTGTGAAAATTGATTCTGGAAAGACATTAGATTCACGGGCGATCGCAAATAGCCCATAGGCAAAGAAAGTATCCAGACATTCTTCAAAGCCAAAGCGCATAAATACTGGCTCGATATTTTGGGGAATCTCGACGGGGGGACGTTCTGGAATTTCGATGCCATAACGGTCAATTAAAGCTTTCAACAAACGAGCGTGGCGTAATTCTTCTTGGCCTTGGAGAGCGATCGTAGCTTGTAAAATGGGATCGCTTACCGTTTGCGCGTAACCACTAACTATTGCTCCGGCTTGTCGCTCTGCATCTAGGGCTTTCTCCCAAAAGGGAATACTGCGTAAAAAACTCAAAGCTGCATCGTCCAAATCTGGCCAAGGAAGATACTCAGGAGCGTATTCCCTGTAGCTTTCGGTAAAGCTGCGACAAAATAATTCCTTATGCTCGACAGAACCAAGTTTCATTGTTACAGTTCCATGCTGTGTTCAAAGAAAAGATAATTCAGAATTCAGAATTCAGAATGCAATCAGTCGGGGGATTTAAGGAAAATCCAGGCAGTTGCTTGGGAAGCCACTGACTCCTGAATTCTTTCTTGTTAGAAACTTTGTCATAATTTAAGTGACAATAAGTAATATTGCCATTTGGTGGTGACCAAAACTCGCAAACCGAAGGCGATTGCTGTAGCATGACTAAATAATTGTGTCACCCGCACGATAATTTTCCAAGATGGTAAAGCTTTCTAGCTCAAAATCCGCACGAGAATTCTTCAATATCTCCAAAGTAGCGATTAAATTTTCGTGGCTGACCGTGAGTTTTTGGATTGCCGTCACGGTAGCTGGTATTCTTGCTTTCAGTTCCCTGAAGTATGCATTGTTTCCGGATATTACCTTCCCAGTTGTGGTTGTAAATGCTACAGCCCCCCTGACAACTGCGTTAGATACAGAGACCAAGCTCACCAAGCCTTTAGAAGAACGCTTGCGTCCCTTGGAAGGATTGGAGAATATCCGCTCATCCACGTACCCCGGCCAAACAGCTGTTGCCCTGTCTTTTGCTGTTGGTACGAATCTAGAAACATCAACCAAAGAAGTTGAAACCGCCCTCAAGCAGGTGACTCTCCCTCAGGGAGCGACTTCTAAAATTATTCCCTTAAACTTGAATGAGTCAGCCGCCATTAGCTATGCCATTGAGAGTCCGACGCGGAATCTTAAAGATTTGACTAAGTTGGCGAAAGACGAAATTGTACCGGCGATCGCTAAACTACCAGGAGTCCTCAAAGTTTCACTGCTGGGGGATGCTAGCGCAACTCCTTTAGATCCATCGAAGCTCAGTGCAGCAGCTCTTACCCAACAAGGATCTACGTTAGTCCGGTTTAACGGCCAAGATGCACTCGCATTTCAGGTAATCAAACGCGGCAATGCTAACACCTTAGAAGTAGTAAGTTTAGTTGAAAAAGAAGTCCAAAGGCTGCGCTCTACACTCAAAGATGTCAACCTCACCTTAGCTGCCACTCAAGCAGAATATATCCGCCAAGCCACACAATCTACAATCGATGCTCTACTAGAAGCAATCTTGCTGTCCATTGTCGTCATCTTTCCATTTTTATGGAACTGGCGAGCCACCTTAATTTCTGCATTGGCGATTCCGGCGTCGATTTTGGCGACATTTATCGTCATGGCGATATATGGCTTTAATTTAGAGACAATTACACTGCTAGCTTTAGCTTTGGTGATAGGCAGTATCGTTGATGATGCGATCGTTGATGTAGAAAACATCATGCGACACGTTGATGATGGAGAAAATCCTCGTCAAGCAGCGCTTTTAGCAACAAATGAAATTGGATTGACAGTTACAGCAGCTACATTAACGGCAGTAGCAGTTTTTCTGCCCATAGGTTTAATGGGTGGGGTAATCGGTCAGTTCTTCAAGCCCTTCGGTATCACTGTTTCAGCCGCAATGCTCGCTTCTATGCTAGTAGCCCGGACTTTATCTCCAGTTCTGGCAATCTACTGGCTAAAACCAAAACCATCTACTTCTCCTCGCTCTGAAGCAAAAACCTGGGTGAGGTTTGCTCAATCTTATAGAAACTTGCTAGGTTGGTCTTTAAATCACCGCAAAATAGTTATCGGATTAGCTGTACTCAGCTTCATTGCAGGTATAGCGCTAATTCCACTAATTCCCAAAGGATTTATCCCCAAATTAGATCGCGGCGAATTTAATATTGCTTATACGGCTCCTTTGCCAAAAATCCCCGATTTAGCACAACTAGGGGGAGTAGGGAAAGCAGGGGGAGCAGGGAGAGCAGGGGGAGCAGGGGGAGCAGGGGAAGTAGCAGGACTAAATTCTGCCTCATCTCAGTCCCCAGTCCCCAGTCCCCAGTCCCCAATCCCCAACCCCTTAAAGGATTCCCTTGAGGTTGCAAAGAAACTCGAAGCGGTGGTGAGAAAAGACCCGGCAGTGGAAACGGTATTTACTACCGTAGGTTCTCGTGAGGGCGAGCCGAACAAAGGCACGCTATACGTGAGGCTCAAAGAAGACCGGAAAATCACAACTGCCCAATTACAAGACCAACTGCGCTCCTCATTACCGATTCTTCCCGGCGTCAGTACCAGTGTTGAAGACATTAAATTTGTCGATAGCGGCGGTCAAAAACCTCTAGAGGTAGCACTAAGAGGTGACAATCTCCAATCTCTAAGTAAAGGTGTTAAAGCAATTAAAGAGAGGATTGAAAAAATACCGGGATTTGTGGATGTGACAGTTACAGGTGAAAGCAATTCACAAGGCACGGTGTTGCAAATTGAGCGTCTGAATAATCAGCGGGTAGCTTATATCAGTGCTAATCTTGGCAAAGATCTGTCCTTGGGTGATGCTACTGATAAAGTAGTATCTGAAGCCAAAGCCGTGTTACCTTCTGATGTTTCCTTAGATTTGGGAGGAGACTCTGCCAAATTGAATGAAGTTTTTGGCAGTTTTGGCAGTACTCTAGCTTTATCTGCTCTGTGTATTGTTGTGGTACTGATTTTGCTGTTCAAAAGCTGGGTAGATCCTCTGGTGATTGGTGTCTCTTTGCCTTTGGCACTGGTGGGGGCGATGTTGGCGCTACTGATTACCAAAAGTGACTTTGGCATGATTTCACTGATTGGCTTCGTGTTTTTGTTGGGACTAGCAAACAAAAATGCCATTTTATTGGTAGATTACATCAATCAGCTACGCTCTGCTGGCATAGACCGCACCGAAGCAATCCTCAATACTGGACTAGTGCGCCTCAGACCAATTATGATGACCACCGCTTCTACGCTTTTAGGAATGCTACCGATCGCCTTAGGTCTTGGTGCTGGTTCCGAATTGCGATCGCCAATGGCTGTCGCGATCGCAGGTGGATTGGTAACTTCGACTATCCTCAGCTTGATTGTTGTGCCTGTGGTCTACACAATTTTGGATGATTGGTTTCCCCGCAAGAAATTTAAGATTTGAGATTTTTGAATGGGAATAACTTCTGTATCCAAAAATTCAAGCCGAGGGGAATTCCAAGTTGATCGATCCAAAATCTAAAATCGAAAATCCAAAATCCAGAAAGGTTTTTGTCACAGGCGGTACGGGTTTTATTGGCGCCCACTTGGTGCGATTGCTGCTGCAAGAAGGATACACAGTTAAAGCACTGGTACGCCCTAGCAGCAATCTCCAAAATCTAAATGGTCTAGAGGCGGAAATTGTCAAAGGCGATTTAAACGATGCAAATCTCTGGCAACAGATGAGCGATTGTCAATACCTGTTTCATGTGGCAGCCCATTATTCTCTGTGGCAAGCAGATAGGGAGTTACTCCACCGTCACAATGTTTTAGGTACTCGTAATGTCTTGGCAGCCGCCGAGAAAGCAGGGATTGAGCGCACCGTTTATACCAGTTCGGTGGCAGCTATTGGGGTGGGTTCGTCTGGTGAAGTCGTTGATGAGACACATCAGAGTCCCTTAGAAAACTTGGTGGGTAACTACAAAAAGTCTAAATATCTGGGCGAACAAGAAGCTATACAAGCTGCTGCCAAAGGTCAGGAAGTGGTGATAGTCAATCCCAGCAGCCCCATTGGGCCGTTGGATATCAAACCTACCCCAACAGGTGATATAATACTGCGGTTTTTGCGGAGGCAAATGCCTTTTTACTTGGATACTGGTTTGAATTTTATCGATGTGCAGGATGTGGCATGGGGGCATTTACTGGCCTTACACAAGGGTAAATCTGGCGATCGCTATATCTTGGGTCATCAAAACCTCAGTCTCAAGCAACTACTCGAACAACTCGCCGAAATTACAGGTTTGCCAGCGCCCCAACGAAGTTTACCAGCTTGGTTACCCTTGAGTGTTGCTTGGGTTGATGAGAAAATTCTCGCACCACTGGGGAAATCGCCTTCGGTGCCCATAGATGGCGTTCGCATGGCCAAACAACCTATGTATTACAACGCCACCAAGGCAGTGCGAGAGCTAGGTTTACCTCAGTCTTCACTGAAGGCGGCACTCCAGGATGCTGTGGATTGGTTTGTTGCTCAGGGTTACGTTAATGAGTACAAATAGGGGCGCATCCCTACAGTGGTGTTTCTATATCTTAAAGAGGAGCGATCGAAATAATGGCTGTTAACCTACAACAAGCTATAGATATCGGCAAGTATCTCGTGACTCAACGTTTGTTGGGGCGCAAACGCTTTCCTTTGGTATTAATGTTGGAACCTCTTTTTCGGTGTAATCTAGCGTGTAACGGTTGTGGTAAGATCCAACATCCAAAGGAAATATTAAAGCAAAACCTCACCCCAGAACAGTGCTTCGCCGCAGTGGAAGAGTGTGGCGCACCAGTTGTCTCGATTCCTGGGGGAGAACCTCTACTACATCCCCAAATTGATGAGATTGTCCGGGGATTAGTCGAGCGCAAAAAGTATATTTACTTGTGTACAAATGGTTTGCTGTTAGAAAAGAGCCTGGATAAGTTTCAACCTTCCCCTTATCTGACTTTCAGCGTCCATTTAGATGGGATGCGGGAATTGCACGATCGCTGTGTCGATCGCAAAGGTGTCTTTGATATTGCAGTCCAAGCCATTCGCGCCGCTAAAGCTAAAGGCTTTCGTGTCACCACCAATACCACTATCTTTGAGGGTACTGGCCCCAAAGAGATGCAAGAGTTCTTTGATTTCTTGGAAACACTTAATACTGATGGGATGATGATTTCTCCTGGCTACAGTTACGAGTGGGCACCAGATCGAGATCATTTTCTCCAACGAGAACAAACACGCGCCCTTTTCCGAGAAATTCTCGCTCCATACAAAACCGGTGCAAAAAACTGGAACTTCAATCACAATCCCTTGTTCCTAGATTTTCTCATCGGTGAGAAAGACTACGAATGTACGCCTTGGGGTAGCCCAAGTTACAGCGTTCTTGGTTGGCAAAAACCTTGCTATCTGCTTAACGAAGGTTATTACTCTACCTTCCAAGAATTACTCCAAGAAACTGACTGGAGTAAATACGGCCGTAAGAGTGGTAATCCCAAATGTAGCGATTGCATGGTTCACTGCGGCTACGAACCCACCGCCGCGATGGATGCGATGCAACCTCAAAATATGGCGCGTGCCCTTACTAGTGTGTTTGGTAGGAATTAAAAGCAGCAATTCAAACATTTAAGCTGCAAAATGACATCTAGCGGGGCTTCTTCAGCTCCGCTTCTGTATTAATTTTTCGGCACTGCTGAATTTGAACCTAGATTCCGCAGGTGCGCTCGTAAATGCTGTATTTTTGAAAATGACCTAAA